>CAZVLB010000011.1:0-152976 GCA_964627935.1 uncultured Ignavibacteria bacterium | reverse complement strand
ACGAAAGGACGCTGCTTGAAAAATAAATTTACACAACTATTGACAAGAACTCTCCTCTATTTGCTTGATACATAAAAGGTGCAAATACAAATGCGGTATTATCTTTACCGATATTATTGCCGACAGTCTCATTTTGAGAGTATGACAAACATATAAAAAAGCCCATTATCAATAATGCAAAAATCGTGGTACGGAACCAGAATAAAGTGATAATGCTATTATTTTTGCACACTTGTATCCCCCTAAAGTGATAAGTTATGATTTATTTATTAAATAGTGCTATTGCTTCCAATTTTCAATAATATCTTTGGCGCAATCAATGTCCTTTACAATTCCAAATACCATCTGGAGTTTTGCATTATTATCCAAATTATCACTCAAGTATATTTCTTCAATATTCTTTATTTTCTGCCTGGCATCTTTTAAAAATGCTCGCACACTTCCATTATGAATTAGTACAAGGTTGCCGTTTGCAATGCTGCTCCTGATTAGTCTGGCTTGCTCATCAAGCAGCTGGTCTGCGTGTTTCCTAGTAGGCGGTTGCTTATCGGATGTTGGGGGTTGCAGCCAGATCCAAATTGGTCCATTTAGATCGCTGTACTTAACTGAAAAGTTTCCGCTTTTGTCAATATAGGCCGAGTCAACAATATCATATCCGCTAAAAAAATCAAGTATCAGCTGCAAAGCCGAATCTTTACCTACTTGTTTGTATGCATTAGCGAATGAATCAATCGCCTCATGTACCAGCCTGGATTTCAAAGGGGTAGTTGAATCGATGACTATTGGCTTTTCTTTCCCTATTGAGAAAAGGGCTTTGCCATTGATTCTTATAGTGCTGTCAATAGATGTAATTTCATACGGAGGTTCAAGCAACCGGCCATTCAGGATTATTCTGCCGGACGGACTTTCATCCGGGTCCATTTTATTTTGTCCGGATAACTGACAGGTGAGTATTAACACTGCCAATGATGTAAGCAGAGCGGTTTTTTTCATATCGTATCCCCTTGAATTATTGTATTCAATAATTATACAATTTTGAGGGGTTATTTTTTCCCAAGCATTCGTGGGATTTCATAATATTTTTGAAATATCTATATGGTCAGTTCACCGGTGCGATAAATCGAGACTAAAGAACTGACCTAACAACTTTTGTATGTGAATTCATCTTTATGGATCAGCTAAATTGATATAGATTTAATATTTGAGGAAGCGTGATTGAATGCGGCAGATGTGGGCATCTGCCGATCACATTTTGGGACGGGTTGCTATATAAACAGGGTTAAAACTCGAAAATGTAATTGGGGCGGGTGTAGGATTGTTTGAAGCCGTAGCGGATCATGTTGCGGTAGGAGGGGGCCTCTTTATCCTTGGTCTGTTCGGCGGTTTCCACCACCACCCCATGACATCCCATCTGCGATAAATCACGAATACGCCGGGCCACCAACGCGCCCTGCGCACCCCGTCCGCGATATTCCGGCAAAGTCGCGGCCATGTCGATCCAGGCATAACCATCACGAAAATAAAAAGCACCCGTGGCCACAGGCGTGTCATCATCGAAAGCCATATAATGATGCCAGTACTTTCGCCCCACAGTGGCCGCTATCCAGGGCTTGAGATTAGCGGGCCATTCGAATGATTCCACCAGAATATGCGCGAATGATTCGGCATGGTTGCGGTCGATTTGTCGCACATCAAGTTCGCAATCGACATCATGAATCAGCTCAACCCCGCGCTCCAGCTTGATCCAGTTGTTGTAATGAGAATAACCCCGGTCACGCATGAGCGCATCAATTTCCGGTCCGACTGCCTCGGGATGAAGCTGGACAAAGAAACGGGGGATATTATGGCTGCGGTATCGTGCGATATAGCTGTCCTGAAGATCGGCGTCGATAGCTCGGTCGATACCTGCGCCGATAACGCGATTGAATGCCAGCACATCGATACGGGAGGCATAGGACAAACATGTCGAGGGTGTGGATACCAGGCCGATGCCATTTTCCTGCGCGACCTGATCGGGGACCGCTTTGTAAAGATCGGCCCATGCGCGCACCTCGACCAGTTCGAGCTGACGGGAGGCATGATTGATTGCATGATTGGATGCCATACTGTATTACTCCTCTTTAAGCCATGAACAGTTTTACGTGGATTGGGTTCGGATGTTTTGTTTTTTTGGGATTATACCGAAAGTCCACAAGATGGGCGGGGTGGGAGTTTTACAGGTGAGATTGCCACGTCGCTTCGCTCCTCGCATTGACATGGAGTTAACCTCGGCAGATAATGGCGTCAGTTCACCGTCCCGATAAATCGAGCCTAAAGAACTGCCGCAACGGTTACAGGTGAGATTGCCACGTCGCTTTGCTTATCGTAATGACGTGGAATTGACCTGGGTAAACAGTGGAAATTTCTGCCGGGAGTTGTCGAAACATGTCTTATTCCCGGAAATTTTTAATTTGTGTGAACGATTTTGCTGAATATCTTTTTTAGAGTATATTTGCAATGACTCTGCAAATCTAATAATTCTGGCGAAATATATCGCGAGGAGAACAGGTGACCGAGGAAATTCTTTTCGGCCTTGGGGCTATCATAATTCTGGGGATACTGGCGCAATGGCTGGCGTGGCGCTTTCATTTGCCGGCAATCCTTTTGCTTCTGGTATGCGGGTTTGCGGCCGGACCGATCAGCGGACTTTTGAACCCGGATCATGTTTTCGGTGAACTGCTGTTTCCACTGGTATCGATTTCAGTCGCAATCATACTATTCGAGGGAGGCTTGTCGCTCAGGCTGTCGGAGCTCAAAAAGGGCGGACATGTTATCCGCAACCTTACCACTATCGGTGTTCTGATCACCGGCGGGTTGTCGGCACTGGGTCTTCATTATATAGTCGGCTTTAACTGGCAACCATCGATTCTCCTGGGGGCCGTGCTGGTAGTATCCGGCCCGACCGTGATCGTGCCATTATTGCGACAGATTCGACCGCGCGGCAATGTCGGCTCGATAGCCAAATGGGAAGGGATTATCAATGACCCGATCGGGGCGATAATGGCCGTTCTGATTTTCGAGGTGATTGCCTCGGGAGGCCTTGAGGAAGGCGTCTCGACATTGATAATCTTCGGGGCCGCCAAAGCATTGATCTTCGGCGGGCTGATCGGCGTGGCCGGCGCTGCAATCATCGTGATCCTGTTGAAAAGATATTTCGTGCCCGATTTTCTGCATAACTCGGTGGCGCTGATGGTGGTTGTTATGGTATACCTGTTCTCGAATTATATACAGCCGGAATCGGGGCTTCTGGCGGTGACTGTGATGGGAATCGCGCTGGCCAACCAGAGTTATGTGGGTATCAAGCAGATTTATGATTTCAAGGAGGATCTGCGCGTAATCCTGATCTCCAGCTTGTTTATAATACTGGCGGCACGAATCCCGCTCGAATCGATTACCCCCTCCGATCCCGGTAGCTGGATTTTCTTAGCGCTTTTGATTCTTGTGATTCGTCCCTTTATGGTATTCGTGTCGACCCTGGGAACCAACCTGAATATTCGCGAGAAGCTGTTTCTGTCATGGCTCGCGCCACGTGGGATCGTGGCCGCGGCGGTAGTATCGGTATTTGCGATTCGTTTATCGGAGCTGGGTTATGCCGGTTTTGATGTTCTGGTGCCGTTAACATTCCAGGCGATCATTGCAACTGTGGCGGTCTATGGCCTGACCGGGCCGCTTGTGGCACGCCTGCTGGGTGTGACCAGCAAAAGCCCGCAGGGGGTACTGTTTGCCGGCGCGCAGAAATGGGTTCAGGATATTGCGCTGGTTTTGCAGAATGAGGGATTCAATATTCTCCTGGTGGATTCCAACTGGACTCACGTGATGGAAGCCCGGGCCCGTGGATTAAAGGCACATTACGCCAATATCGTATCTGAGCGGGTTATGAATGAGCTCGATCTGGATGGTATCGGTAAGCTTCTGGCGATGACTCCCAATGATGAGGTCAATTCGCTGGCGACATTGCATTTCGAGGAGATATTCGATAAGCGGGAGGTTTATCAGCTGACGCCCTCATCGCGCAGTTCGGCCAAACGGACCAGCGATATCCCCAAACATCTGCGGGGACGGTATCTTTTCGATGAGAAGGCCACATATGATTATCTTGTAAATCGATTCAGCGAGGGAGCCCTGGTCAAGAAAACGCCGATCACCGAGGAATTCGATACCGAGTCATTTGATTCGATGTATGGTTATGCCGCGTTGCCGTTGTTCGTTATCACCGAAGCGGGGAGATTGATGGTTCGTTCGACCGACGAAGAAAATAATATCAAGCCGGGCATGACAGTGATCAGCCTGGTTGATCCGGAAGTGGTTGAGGACAAAGAAGCGGCCCGCAAAATGAAACGCAAGCGGGAGACGGGGTAGAAGATTCTTTGGGGGGATGTGGCCTGACACTTTTGGGCAGGATTCCGTCAGGAAGGGATTCCTGACGGCGCGTGATGGCGGCAGTTCACCGCTTCGCTCAAGAACCGCCGCAACAGGCTTTAGAGATTTGCGTTAGATTGCCACATCCCCCTTCGCGGGATTCGCAATGACCCGAAAATAGCTTCCGTGGGTGTGTCTGGTCTTGGCTCCGGCTACTGACGGAGGTGTGACCTGACACTTTTGGGACAGGATTTCGTCAGGAAAGGATTCCTGACGGCGCGTGGTCGATAAGTGGCTTTGCAAGCGGCAGTTCACCACTGCGTTCAAGAACTGCCGCAACTTATTAATCTCAGGATGTTCTGCCATGGCAGGATTATATCGGTTTTTTCGCTTCGCTTAGAACCGCCACCTACCTCGATAGATAAATATAATTTCCATTGACTTTAATAAACAGATATTATAAATAGCAGATACACACCATTATTGCAAAAGCACCTGGAATATTTTCTTAAACAATCTGTATAGTTGGCAGGGGAAAATGGCTGATGAATTGAGCATATATTCATTCTAAAGCTATAACCTATGATTTTCACAAACTATAAAAACAAACGGGAGGATTTATGAATTTAAAGGTAATTATTGCTAGCCTTGTGGTTGCAATGCAGATAATTACATCCTGTTATGCTGGAGCAAGCGACTCCATAAACTACGAGGAGACAAACACCGGGGATATAATTGGAACTGCCGTTGATTGTCAGGGGGATCCAATAATTGATGCTACGGTTTATCTTAACGATATGCCCGATTCGATCCTGATGAGCTATCTGGAAGCTGATGGCACGTCCGAATCTCCCTATACAGCCTGGCCCATGCAGGTATATGAGGATCAGAAAATTGATTCAGTAAAAACGGATTCTGCTGGTCACTTTGTTTTTCAAAATATTGAAACAGGATATTACCAGTTATATTGCTATGCGCCCAACGAAGTACCAGCTATCAATCCAAATTATCTCCATATAGGTGGATGTGGGATGGTTCCTTTGGATTATGTGAGAGTCGCGGCTGACAGTATTTCCATTTTATCTTTGCCCATGATAAGAGCATGGGATGACATAGGATTTCAAAGAATATGGCGCGGTGAAATAAAATCCAAACAAGGGGTCAAAAATGATAAAAAAATCAGATAATATTTTCAGAGTGTTGATATTAATACTCATGTTATTGACCTGTTCTAAGTTGCTTATAGCAGGCAATCAGCATCCGACCATCAGAGGCATAGTCAATTCGGCAAAGTATGAAAAACATGGGATATTAATTTTAGATAGGGATAGCAAGAATGCCAACATTGGATTCGCACCAGTACCGCTTATATATTACGAGCAGAAGTATGATCTAATAATTGAGGACTCTGAAATTCTGGTTCCTGTTATAATCGCAACAAAGGGAGATTACATTGACTTTGAGAATTGTGGAATCAGTATAAATTCAAAAATCAATGATCTTGTAACCGCAACGCTTAACTTGGACCAATTGGCTTGCCTTGAAAAAAATCCGAACATACTTCAGATTGAATTGGCTTCAAAACTCTGGCCTTTGCTGGATTCAAGCATTGAAACAATGGGGGTAGATGAAGTAAGAGACTCTTTTAATTTTGATGGTTCAGGTATAATTGTTGGGATAGTCGATCAAGAAATTGATCTCCAAAACAAAGATTTTCTAGATAACAATAATCAGACACGGTTATTATTCCTATGGGATCAATTTGACAATACTGGAAATCCCCCATGCTATAACTATGGCACAGAATGGACAAAAAGCAAAATCGATTCGGGATTGTGCGGCAACATTGGAGGCATTTTTCATGGTTCTCATGTGGCTGGTATAGCCTCCGGCAATGGCAGACAGACAGCTAGAGGCATTCCGCTCGGTACCTTTTCTGGTGTCGCGCCCAACGCTGACATTATCTTTATAAATACAACAGGATATGGTAATAATGTGATAGATGCGTTGGAATATATTGGCTTGAAGGCAGATTCTATAGGAAAGCCCTGGGTGGCTAATTTAAGCATGGGAGCTTTTAGAGGCCCACGTGATGGTACAAGTCTGTTCGAGCAGGATATTAGCTACATTGCCAATCAGGATCTGGGAAAAGGGGGCATAATTGTGGTCGCAGCCGGAAATGAAAACTATGCGCAATGCAAAAAAAGTTTTTATCGAAACCATGCCCATCAGCAAGATTCCAGCGCAGTGGTTATTGAATTAAGCGCATCACTCTCAGATACTCTGGATCAGTTATCATTGGAGATCTGGTACGATGAGATGGATTGTTTTCGTGTCTCTGTTATGGCTCCATCAGGTCACATTTATGGGCCCTTTGAACCCGATTCGGGTACTGGTCCTCCAGGTTATGGAATGTATCTTTTGCCAGTTGACAGTTCAGATGGTTTGGTGTGTATCCATAATGATCATTGGGGCCCATCTCAAACGAATCCACATCCCTATACTCCAGACAAACAGATTATTATTGATATATTGGATATATTTGTTGATTCTGCTTGGCATCATGTTCGATCTGGAGACTGGATGGTTACTTTATCAGGTGATTTAGGCGAATGGGATTTATATCTAAACTCAACCAGAGACAGTAATAATACTGGAATTGCTTCCTGGGGACATGATAATATTGGAAAGATAACAGAACCAGGTAATGCTTATGATATTATAACTGTTGGCGCATTAAATTCCAAAAGAATTTGGACTGATGTGAACGGGAATATGTGGCAAAGCCCGTGCATTAATAGCTGGGAACTTGGCGACACTTCATATTTTTCATCTAGGGGTCCAACCAGGGATGGCAGGGATAAGCCTGAGATCTTGGCTCCGGGTGCATTGATCGGCTCATCAATTCCATCAAGTTTCTATTCTGATTTGAATTTTGATAACAAGCTTCTACTTTATGATTCAACTCATTATCTGAAGCATGGCACCAGCATGGCTGCACCTCATATTACAGGCTTGGTCGCTCTTATGCTACAGAAGAATCCCGACCTCAGCTTTAGCGAAATCTTAAATTGCCTTCAATCAACTAGCATAAATGGCAAGGTGGATGCTTTTGAGGCAATAAAGTGCATACCTGATCCACTTTGCCAAGGAATTTGCGGCGATGCAAATAATGATGGAGATGTTAGCATTTCGGATGCAGTTTGGTTGATTAATTATGTTTTTGTTCCAAATTCTTCACCTCCTCAACCAAGATTGGCCTGCGGTGATGCGAGTCCAAACCAGGGGGTTAATGTGTCCGATGCTGTCTGGATAATTAATTTTGTTTTTGCCAGTGGCTCTCCGCCGGGAGACTGTCATCCGGGCTCATGGGCTGGTCAAGGAGGTGATTGTTGCCCGTATACGCCATAGAATAGCTATTTTTGCTTCTTCTTTCATCATGGTATAAAAGACATCTTTTAGTCAAGGGGTAAATGGCACAGAAGGCCAGTAAGAGGCGTTCATTTTGTATCGACATCTTTATTCTTATGGGGCGGATTCCTGACGGCGTGTGGCTGGTGGCAGTTTTTATAAGCGGCAGTTCACCGCTTCGTTCAAGAACCGCCGCAACAGGCTTCTCATATTTGTGTTAGATTGCCACATCCGGCAGTTGCCGGATTCGCAATGACTCGAATTTAATTCAGTGGTTGTGTCATGGTCTTGCTTCCGGCTTTGCCGGAAGTGTGACCTGACACTTACAGCTGTGCCGGGCAGATGCCCACATCTGCCCGGAATGGCGGGTTTCTCATTGCGATTCGCTCATTCGGAACCGCGACTTACATCCAATTTTCATTAGGCGAAATCTGTTGACAATATGCGGGGTGGAGTTAATTTATAATTGATACGGAGAATTTATTGATGAAGATAGTGCGGGTTGTCATACTGGTTTTTTGCATGGCTCTGTTGAGTTCCGGGTGTGATGAACGGGTGCAGTCGTTCAGCAGTCGGGGCTCCAGCGCGGCTATCAGCGGGCATATTTATCTGGCCGGAAGCCTCAAGCCGATCTGGGGTGTGACAGTTACGATTGCCAACCAAAGCGATATGACTATGAAGAGCGGCCGCTATGAGATCAGCGGCCTGCCCTCCGGAAGCCATGAATTACATGTCAGCCATTCAGCCTATGAACCATACAGCACCATGGTCTATCTCAGTATCGATGGCGAACTGGTTCATGATGTCTTCCTGGAATTGAAAGACACAACCACAGCCAACTGATATTTTTCTCTTATTGATTACCGCATTTTCCGCCGCCGCCATGGCCCTTGCATCCGCGGCCCTGGAACTGGCCATATTGCGCGCCCTGCCCACGCTGGTTTTCTTCGATATTCACGAAACCCTGGCCATGACCCTCGCCGTGCCCATGACCACGGCAGGCGCTGTTGATATCCATCTCGGTCAGATTACCGGACTTGATATTGCCGACAACATCCTTGACCTGACCGGGATCGCAGGTATAGAGCTTTATCCCGCGTTTCTGTAAGATTTCGAATGCGCGCCGTCCCAGGCTGGGGCAGACCACGCAATCGATATCATTTTCGATTATCGCCTTGAGCGGATTACAATGCCCATGCTTGTGCTCCAGGTGATTGTTGGGGACACTTTTGATTTCCCCGCTCTCGGTATCATAAAGGGTATAGTATTCAGCGGACCCGAAATGATCATTGATCTCTGCCTCGGGACCGGCATTGTCTTTGGTTGGAATGCATGTGAGCATTTTTGACCTCGTTTACTTTAAGATTTATAGAAAGAGTATGATTTTTCAATATAGCTTCGAGCAGTTTCTTTCTGCCGCTGTATAAAAGCCGTTGAATTGTGCCGCGTGAGATTCCCATTTTCCTGCCCGCGGCGGTCTGATCGAGGCCCTCATGGTCGCAGAGACGCATGGCCTCGAACTCATCCAGCTCGATTTCCATCTGCTCGGTCCGCATGACCGGGATGCCGCGTGGTTTGAAAACACGGTCGGCATTGTACTGCCGGCATTGACGTTGGCATCTGGGTCTGGGCATATAAAATCCGTCCTCAATTTATTTTGTGCATATGCACATTACTATTATCGGTAATTATACGGCTTATGTCAAGCGAATCGCGGGATTTTTTTGATTTTTAGAAATTGCCTATATCGAATTTATAGATCAAGTCGAATCCGGAGGCCTTGGCATCGCCTTCGGTCAACTGCAGGAACAGGTTACGGAAGAGTTCATATTCGAGTGTGACAATATCGCGTACAGATTCCTCGTCATCGCTGCCTCGTCCCAGGCCTCGCTGATAGCTGACAAAAAGGTCGGTGGTGATATATTTGCCGACCAGGAACGATGCGTTTTTCCAGTCCGAGCCGGCTTTGATTTCGATCAGGTCGAGGTTCAATTCGCTTCCCAGAGCCTGCGAGAGCTGTCCGGCCAGCATATTTGCCAGTATACCGCCGGCCATTGCGCCAGTGCCCTGTTCTTCGCCGTCGCCTGTAATCCCGGCCCGTTCGCCATATGTCAGCTGATCCAGACTGCGTCCGAAGAGGATATATGCCACCGCGTCGCCCTCGGTGATATCGTTGCCGTCAAGAGTAAAATTCAACTCAGGCTGTGTGGCCTGCCCTGAGGCATGAAGTTTCAGGTTTCGTTTCTTACGGTCTGCCGTGCGGAAAACATAAACTGCTGTCAGGTCAACCATTGGATTGATCTCGCTTCCGCCCTGGAATGTAAGCATACCCTCTTCGATCTGGAAACGTTTGCCGTAGAGATCGTAATGGCCGCGAACTACTCGAATTGTACCGAAAATTTCGAAGTTTTCGGTTTCCTTGACCAGGTCGAGTTCGCCTGCAATTTCGAGTCGCATATCGGGACTTCTAAGCCATGTGTTACGTGGAAGGGATACTTTGAATCTGCCCTGGAGGTTTTTAACCAAATCTGGAGATTCCTTTTGCTCTTTTTGTTTCTTAGGGCGTCCGGATGGCAATGTGTCCGAAGCAGGAGTCTGATCCTCAAGCGCTTTTGCCAGCATCGGTTTGTCCTTTTGCGAGGGTGCCTGGGCCGGCTGATCGGTTAATGCCGGAACATAGAAGCTGGAGCGATGCACGGTTATATTGCCGCCGAATTTGGGCTCGCTCAAATTACCCTCGATGTTTGCATCGGCAGATAACTTGACCTCGTAATGCTGATGTCTGACCAGCCAGAAATTGTCGGCATTGAGGCTGAAATCGCTGCTTTCGATATCACCGCTCAGGATACCATTGGCAAAGACCATAGTGCCCCGGGCCCGCAGGAAGCCATCCTCCCGCCGCATAACCAGGCTGTCCAGAGTAAATTCCTGGCCGTCAAATTTTGCCCCGGCGTAAATGCCGGAATAATCCAGGCCGTAGACAGGATCGCGGAATGCGCCATTCTGCAGGCTGAAATTACCATTGATCAGCGGGTTATTGAGCGTGCCGGTAATTTTGAGGTCTGTGATAATTTGCCCCTTAATCGCCTCCATGCGTGGTTCCACTATTTCGATTACAAATAGAGGCAGTTTTTCGGAATGGATATCGATTTCCATTGGTTCCGAAACAAGAATTATCTCATCCTGAGGCGGTATTGAAAGTTGCGCTGGGATAAATCCTTTTACCGATATACTGTCCTCCTCGCGCGGCAGAAGCATAATATCCAGATTCATGCGGTTCTCGCGATAGTCAATATCAGCGTCGAATGAATTGAACTTGAAATCATTTACGTAACCATTACTGACATTGGACGAGATATCGAGAAGCGGGTCCTCGGCATCTCCGGTCAGCCGGGCTGTAAGGTTTAGATTGCCTTTGATATCATCCTGAAGCTGAAGCAAAGTCGTCAGCCTGGCCAGTTGCAGGTCGGTGATATCCAGATTCAGATTCTGCTGACCGTCAAAATCCAGATCGCCATCGATATGTATATACTGGATAGTATCAGTGTCTTGATTACTGAGCCTGAAATTGCGAACGCTGTAGATCGCATCGCCAACAATTACACTTGTGGTGTCGCTTCCACCGCTCCAGACATAATCGCCCAGTTCTATATTTATTGAATCCAGGCCGATAGTCTGCGCCGTGTCCATGCTGAGATCGCCGACCATTTGTAACTTGATAGAGTCCTGATAGGAGAGCAGTATATCGAAATCGGCCTGATTGCCGGCGTATTCGGATTGTATTTCCGCAAAATCGAGATTGAATCCGGCGACATTGATTCCCTCGGCACGGATATCGGCATCAATTTTGAAAAGATCAGCGCCCAGATTACCCTCGACATCCCCCTCCACGCTTGCTATGGTATTGTCCATCAGGACCAGATTTTGCAGATTCACGCGGCTGTCTGTTACAAGCGAGTCGGGCTGTCCGCTGAGTGTGCCCTCGATCGTACCCTCGGCCAGAAAGTTTTCCAATCCGAGGTAGTTTGCCAGCGATGTCACGTCATCGATTTCGGCCCGATAATTAACATCCACGCTGGAATCGAGACCGACAAAACCGCCCATGTCCAGAATGACCGGTTCCAGGGCCAGATGCAGTGTGTCGAAATCGAATCCGCTGGAATCGGCGTGAAAATCAGCATATGATTCGCGTATGCGGATATCATTGAAGCTGGAGGGCTCGATCTGCATGTTCAGATTGGCATCCGGATTTTGGAAATCAAACCCGCGGCCATCGGCGGCGATGATCATATTCAGATTGCTTTGCAGGCCTGTGTCCTGAACCACGCGTGATAAATCGAGGCTGTCCAGTTCGATATTTAAGCTGTAAATCTGCTCATCAGTTACATCATCGATACTGCCATTTACGGCAATATGTCCGAATTGACCGGAGCCATTCAGATCGATCTGCGCATCGCCGCGGTCATAATTTCCGCTTAGCCTCAGTTCACCCACTTTGCGATCCCGGATCAGTGATTCGTACAGATTCAGGTCGAAATTCACATCGGCATCAGCGGGAGAGAATCCCTGGCCATCGAGATTGAGCTGGCCATTCAGCACAAAATCCATAGCCGGATCACCCAGCCAGTGTTTAAGATCGATCTGATTGATTTCAGTACGGATGAGATAGCTTTCGGGCTGTGAAGGATTATCCAGATTCAGATTTGTGACAAGCGATTGGGATTCATCTTCGAGCGTAATCTGGGCCACCAATGTATCGGATTGATACTCAAAGTCGAGATTCAGGTCAGGATGAGCGGCCATGATGCCTGATGGCACAATGAAATCGAATTCGGATAGATACAATGGTTCGGATTGTATGTCTCCCGTAATTAATATGCTATCGGCATGCTGGATAGTAATATTGCCGTTGATTTGATTGTGCAGGGTTTTAATTATGAGATCATTTATATCCGCCGTGCCGTTTTTATTGGTGAGGGAGAGGGCTATGCGTTCCAGGGTCAGGTCGGGATTGACTGCCTTAAAATTAAATTCTTCCAGAGTGAATTCAATCTTATCGTGACGATATTTGGCAGAAGCGGCGATATTGAAGTTTTTGACCCGGCCGGGAAAAATCGAATCTGAGGTTTGGATCCTGATATCGGCATTGTTCAATAGGAAATTGTCCAGATTGACCAGATAGCCGAATTGACCCTGGTCCTCCTTTTTCTTTTCCTGCTCTTTTTGCTCTGGAGCGGGCTTTGTCATTTGGGCCAGGTTCCATGAGCCATCAGTCGTTTGCCTCAGGTTGACATAAGGCGAGTCGATGCTGATCAAATCTATTTCGATTCGTCCCACAAGTGCTTTGAGCGCATCATATCTTGCAGTTATTTTGGGGATGAAAGCCAGGGTATCATTATTTCTTATAATAGTGATTTCTGACAGGGTCAGGCTCTTGAACAGGCTGCCTCCCAGGCTCCCGATCTTGACAGTGGCATCAAGGCTTTCGTTTATCTTGTCCTGGGCATAACCTTTCAGCCAGTTCTTGAATATACCTGTCTGTGTGAAAGCCAGGATCAGGAGCAGTAGTATAATCAGGCCCGAAAAAAAGATCGATATGTATTTGGCAGCCTTTTTCATGTTATCTAAAATGCATGTCCCACGCTTATATGCAGAATGATTTTATCTTCATCATCGAATACCGGCCGGGCCAGATCCAGGCGCACCGGGCCGATTGGTGTTGAATATCTCAGGCCCAGCCCGGAGGCGTAGCGCAGTTCATTGATATCATAGCTGAATGACCTGATCCAGACATTGCCGAAATCCATGAAAACGACCCCGGAAAGCGGGCCATAGATGGGGTAGCGGATTTCGGAGCTACCCTCTATAATGCTGTTGCCGCCTCGAGGCGTCCCGTTTTCATCCAACGGTCCGAGTTCGGCACGGGCCCATCCTCGTACAGATGATGCACCACCGGCATAAAAGCGATCCTCGACGGGAATAAAGCTGTTTCCGCGCACCGGTTCGATACCCCCGATTTCAAAACGCAGGGCGAGGATTAGGCCCCAGAATTTCTGGTAACGCCTGAGATCAAGAAGTGCCTTGGTGTAGCTGAAATCATCGCTGAATCCGATACCATTGAAACGCATTCGCAATGCATTGGCAAATCCGCTGTTGGGATTAAATCGCGGTGTCGCATTATCGAAATTGAAAGCTAATATAAATCCGGATTTATCATAGAGATCGTCGTTGGTTTGCAGGCTGTCGATATCTACCGCTACCGAGGCGGTATTGAGGTCTATCCGTTCGAAGCTGTATGTTACCGATCCGCTTAATTTGGAATTGAAATGATGGATGACCGAGGTCTCGCCGCCCAATCGTCGAACCTTGTAGCCCGGTTCTTTCTGCCGTCGAATGAATGGATTGAATGTAAAGAATGTGCTTGTGGTCAGAAATGACGGCTGGGTCAATTTCAGGCTTATATGATATGGCTCCAGGCCGGAATGTTTCAGGTACAGGTTGAGCCGGCGGGCGGCACCCAGAAAATCGAGCAGGCGGGAATCGGAAAAGGCCCGGAAATCGTCTTCGCGCCCATAGCCGACGCCGACCTTGCTGGAAAAGCGCGGGGCCTCCTTGACCTTTATGTTTACTTTGATACTGTCATTCGGTTCCTTGTCCAGCACAGCGGAGACGGTTACGATCTGAAAGGAGCCCAGGCTGAAAAGATTGCGCTGGGTTTCATCGAGAAGCTTTTGCTCAAATATCTGCCCGCGTTCGAAGGCCAGATGTCTGCGGATGACCCATTTGGCGGTAAAACCTGTGCCGCTTATATCGACATCGCCAAAGTATGAAAGCTGTCCACTTTCGATTTGATAGGTAATATCGACCAGATAATTTTGAGTATCCAGTTCGAGGTTCGTTTCGATTCGGGCATATGGAAAGCCATTGTTGTTGTATTTTTTCAGGAGCATGCTCTGGTCGGATTTGACCAGCTGATCCTGGAAACGCATCCCTTCTCGCATCTCGAAATTGCCGCGGGAATTTTCATAAACATCTTCGATTCTGGAAATCTCGGATGAGTCCGCCTGCCTGAAATTATAGTAGATGCTGTCGACAGCGAAGGCCTTGCCTTCGTCGATTTTGATTGTAAGCTCAACCGACTGATCATCTTCATTTATATCCAAAGCCTGCTTTTCGGCCTTAGCATACAAAAAGCCCTGGCGCTGATAGAATCTCTCGATGCGGCGCAAATCAGTGTTGAGTATCTCCTCGTCATACAGAAACGGATCTTTGCCCAGGAATTTGTCCTGGATAAAATTGATCGTATACATGGCGCATTGCTGCATCAGCTTGCCGCCAGAGAATGTCTGATTACCTTCGAATGAAACCTGATGGAGTTCATAACCGGCCTGAGCCTTCAGGGGAGTAGTTTGCCCCGCGAAGATAAAAATCAGAGTCAGGATCAGTGATATTAAGTATAGCTTCTGGCTGGAATTAAATTTGTGTATCACTAGCACATTGCCTTAAATAAATTGATTTATTGATTGCATTTAGTTGAACAGGCCTGCCATCGTCCGGTTTCATTTACTGCAGTTATAGATATAAAATACCAAAACAGGGGTATCGTTCAAACAAAAAAGCGCCTTCTTTGCAGAAGACGCTTTGGATCAAGTCGAAACTTTTATTTCTATTTTTCTTCCTTCTTTTCAGGAAGTGCGTGAATGCCGTTTTCTTTCATTTTCTCATAATCGAACTTTTCAGGCATATCGGCATGGAATTCCTTGGGGGCCTTACTCTTGTCATGACACATCAGACAGGTCTCTTCATCCGGAATCCAGAGGCCATTCTTGATCGCCAGTTCACGATCTTCCATGACTTTCTTTGATTTGTATTCGCTGCCGGGACCATGACATGCTTCGCACTGTACGTTGGGGAGGAAATCACCTTTTTTGGTTACGCCGGTGGCATGGCAGCTCTTGCATTCCTCTTTTTTCTCATCGGCCAATTTAAGTGTGTCGACATTGGCCCAGGCATTGGCATGCGGGGTCTTTTCCCAGGTAGGCGCGGTGCCATCCTTCTTGTGGCACATGCTGCAAAGCTTGACGCCTATATAATCATATTTGCTTTCCTGTTTCTCTGCCTTCTTTGCTTCTTCTTTTTCCTGCGCAATCGCCATAGTATAGACGGTAAACAGGAAGCAGATAGAAACCAGAATGATCAACATTCTTTTAGTCATGGGACCTCCTATCCTCAGCCGTCATCGGGATTCCTCCGGGGAGAAGCGATGATTCGGCCCTGTAACTTTCATTTTGCTCGTTATTATTATACGCTTAATGGTCTAAGTAAACAAAGGATTTTGCAAAATAATCGACAGGCCGGAGCTTACTCCGGCCTATCCTATTATGTATCAACCTTCAAGTTGAGATTAGAAGTCTATCTGCACGCCCGACCTGATAACCAGGATCGACCCGGATTCATCACCAAACACATAGCCGGTACGATCATCCAGATCATGGTAAATTCCCTCTACCATCCACTGAATACCGTTTTCGAAGGTATAGGTAACACCGGCCGAGACCTGTATCAGAAGATAGTTAAGATCGGAATAGTTGTGCATGTCATCAAAAGTATAATCGAGATGCTCGATCGCATCCGGCTCGGGCATATCCACCGGCTCCAGCGCGGCGGTGTTCTTCGAGGCATGCCCGGTTACCGTCAGGGCTATATTATTCGTGGGCAGAAATCCGATCGAACCATACAGGCTCTGGACCTCGCCGATATATTCACTGGTTGTGAACAGGGAACCGTAATGTAGAACTCCAACTGAGTCCGTAAACAGATGGCCCGCTCAGCCATCGAACATTGCAACGGTCACCGGCCCTTTCGATTTGAAGTATTGGTATGCCCCGCCGGCCGATAAGACCCAGCGCGGGTCGGGCATATAGGTTATGCCCGTGGCCGGCTCGAAAAATGTGTTTTCCACCTCGAGGCTGTCGAGATCATCATTTTTCTCGAATTTGAACTTGATATTGTTGTTCCAGCTTGCGTTGCTGTTGAGCTTGACATTATTGGCAAATTCGATCTGATGACTCATGGTCGGCAATGTTGTCACTTCCTGGTATTTCAAATCCTCACGCTGGAAATAATAGGGCTGAGGACTTCCGGGAAGGGTAACAATCGTTGTCCGTCCTTCCTCTTCGAACAGGCCACGGAACGACTGGAACGGATCCTCGGTCATCTCCAACCTGTATTTAAAGCGGGCATTATATGACAGTCCCTTACGGTAATTCAGTTTGGCCTGCCCGATATATTTCTTAGTGGCATACTCGGCATCCATCTGGGGGAAATCATCACGGCGTGTATATTCAAAACCACCTAATGCCGCGAGTGTGATTTTCGGATTGAGCCGATATGTCAGTTCCAGGCTGCCTTTGCCTTCCAGGCGATCCAGCGATGAATAACGGGTGAAATCGAAATCCTGACCTCCGCCGGCACGATCCTCGCGCCAGTTGGGCATATCGATAAAGATATCATCGGCATCGGTTCTGGAGATGGCTGTTTTTGCCACAAGCTGGGCCCTGGGATTAATCAGGGCCAGGAAATTGACCGTACCCCCAACCGTGGTCGTTTTCAAGTCAGTTGTTCCGCCCAAAATTGAATCGGGGTCGGGAATATTGACATTCTTGGCCTGATAATAGAAACCGGACCCGGTCAGCCTGTGACGGCCGATATCGGCAAAGAAACGAACACGGTTGCCGAACTTTTCGGTTTCCGGATAGACTCCAAATATGGTCTCCTCGTTTTCATAGATCACCCTGGAGGAGAATTCCTCGGCCGATCCGCCATTGACCGGATGCTTGGCCGGGTCATAGAAGATGCTTGGAATCGGGGCATCCGACTGGAACTTGCTGTAGATAAAGTTATAGCTTAAACCGACTGGTCCCGGATGACCCTCGAGGCCGATATTGAACTGGTTGAGTTTACGGTCGACCTCGACCGCCTTGGATGTCAGGTGGCAACTGAAGCAGTGTGTCGATGATATCCTCTGCTCATTGCCGTTATCGGCCCAGAATCTATGGGCGGCCTTGAACTTGACATCATGTTCCTCGTTGATCAGGAATTCGACTTCTGATTCAATCTGGTGGCGGTCATAATTGAAATCGAAGCCGGGATCCAGATCTTCATGGGTAACCATCTTGCCACCCGGATTGCCGTTTTCCAGCTCCTCGCGGGCATTCATAACATCCAGAAGATCGGTCTGAAGCTGTCTGCGGAAAAGCCGGTAATCAACTTTGGCTTTGAGCCTGTTGGACAGTTTGCCCTGAAAATATCCGGAGATATTTTTATTGTCATAGAAATGACCATCGAAGTTCAGATAGAAATCATCACCGATGGCCCACATCTTGAACCTGGCCTCGGGATAAACATTATCATATAAATGACGATATTCGCCTACCTTCTTGCCGTAATTGTCATAGGTGTCGTAATGGCCTCCCAGCCAGAGGCTGTATTTATACTCTGTGCCCTCGGCATTGAGTATATCAGCGGAGGCGTATACGGCAACACATATCAGCATTAACGATAGCAATATCCTGCGCATACTCACCTCCTTATCTTGTCAATGCCTTGCCTTCACCGGAAATCGACTGGGCCGGAAGATCCGAGCCGTGGACGCCGGTGTGGCACTGGGTACATTTGGTTAAAAAGGCCTTCTTGAAACCGTCATGAGTGGAACTGAAAAACCTGCCCGGCTGCTGAGGTGCCTCCAGGCTGTCACCCTCGATGCCGGGGATTGTGGCGTGGAAATGCATCGGGTGGCAGTTCAGGCAAAGCTGCGGCTCGGACTGCACCAGAAGATTATGGGATACGGAGCCATGCGGCTTATGGCAGATTCCGCAATCCTCGGTAACCGGCGCATGTTCAAACACGAACGGTCCCTCGACCTGCGGATGACATGAGAGACATCTCTGCCTGCCATCGTCCTGCACCGCGAATTCCAGGTTGCCGCCATGGATATCATGACAATCCAGGCAACTTACAATTCCTTCCCTGACGGGGTGATGTGAGGGCATAAAAAATGCCGCACGGACATCGGTATGGCAATCATAACACAGCTCCGGCTCCTGTTTTTTCAGGTTGCCGCCCAGTTCTGCATGGCTCTGGTGGCAGTCGGCGCAATGCATATCTCCGCCGGCATGCGAGGAGAACTGCCAGTCGGCATACCTGCTGTCGCCATGACAACTGAGGCAGGGATCCTTGATTCCCGTACCGCGCAGTTTGGCCGGATTGATTATCGAAGCGACATCCATCTCTTCGATATGTTTGGAACCCGGGCCATGGCATGATTCGCAGAGCCGTTCGGCATATCTGTCCGATTTGCCCAGCAGAATCCCATGAGCTGTCTTGTGAAAGCCCTCACCGATATCATCATGGCAATCCAGGCACATATCCGATCCGACATACTGCTTGCCGTCGTTCTCATCCTGGGCAAAACCGGGCTGAGGAGCCGACATCATGGCAGCAAAAACGATCAGGAAACCTGCCAGGATCACCCTGCCTGCAATTTTCAGGCATTTGCTCATAGCGAGTGACCTCCCTTGCTATTGTTTCTTTTAAATAATTTCCCTGTTGTATATAAATGTCCACATTGCGGGACATAAGAAATGTCTCGAGCGTGTGATAAGTGCGCCGGAAACTCCGGGCAAATGCTACTAAGTCAATAAAGTATAAGAGCTTGCATGGCTAGCTTTTATATTATAAAAATCTATTTGTCTTCGCTACTTTTATCTTTAATCAATCCCCGGGCATAGATTGGAATGTTGTTGGCCAGTGATTCCTGTGGATTGACCTTGATTTTGTCCACACCCTGCCAGAGATTAAAACCCGATGCACAATCCATTACCATGCCGATAAAACATCTGGCGGTAATATTGGGCCGGATATCATACAGTATCCCCTTTTCCTCGAAACGCTCAAGTTGCCTGGTTAAAAACATCATGAAATCACCGCGCAAACGCAGGTAGATTTCGCGCGCCTTCTCATCACCACGTAAAACCGCAAAGAGAAGAAGCCGGTAGAGGTCATCGTTTTCACGCAGGAAAGTCAGCAGGAAGCCGGCGATTTCGCGCAATATCGTTTCCAGATTATCTTCTTTGGAAAGCCGTTCAAAAAGATCGGGACAATGAATCCGTTCCAGAAGGGAATCGAGCACTGCCTGATATATGCCCTCTTTAGAGGGGAAATGACGGTACAGTGCCGCCTCCGACATCCCGCAGGCCTCGGCAATCTGACGTGTGGTAACGCTATCAAAACCATCACGGCTGAACAATATCGTGGCCTGTTCAAGGATCAGGTTTTTTCTGTTAGCAGTCCGGGCAATCATCTTAGTTAGTAATCATTTACTTACATGTCTGTTTGGTCGGCAAGATAGTGAATTAATTAACAAAGTCAAGTGATTTTTGTACCATTTTATAAGCATATTCTGTTGCCGGGCAGTAGCTTGACGACAGAGATCAGGAGCGCAAAAGAGGATAGTCATAGTGGTATTTTATGTGTTTACGAATGGAATAAATAAGGGCCGGATACAGATCCGGCCCTTATTGCTTATCTGTAATTAAGATTATTTCTCGTTTTTGCCTTCACCCTCATCTTTTTGGGGCTTTTCTTCCTTTTTATCGCTATCCTTTTTTTCCTTGATTTCATCCAGGTGGCCACGAGGTTCGCCCTTGCCTTCTTCGCGCCGTTTTTCCAGGATCATCTGATACCAGTTGGGATGATGATGCTTGGCCCATGTACGGGTTACGTATCCGTCGATCAAAACGCGCCATGTGCCGGGATTTGCGATTGTGCCCAGGTAGGCATGCGCAAAAACTCCGGCTATCAGGATAAACGCCACCAGGTTATGGATCGTGGAGAAGAGGCAGATTGTGGAAAGTTGAAATGCAGGTTTGAATGTCAGGATCAATCCGCTGACTGAAATGATTATGCCGAAGATTGCCGTGAACCAGTAGAATGTTTTCTGGCCGGCATTGAATCTACCAGACGGTACCTCGCCCTTATGTCCGAGATATCCGCCGATCATTTTGACCCAGACTTTATCATAGGAGGCATAGAGCGCATCTTTGAACCAGATCACGATACCCATGATTGTCGTTACGATGAAGATAAATCCACAGACGATATGAATTGTCATCATCTGGTCCGGGCTTGCAAAGAGCAGATTCTGCCATCCGCTCCAGTTGAAAGCCATGATCAGCCCGCTGATAGTCAGGATTATGAATGTTATCAGGCGGAACAGGTGCACGCCTCTTTCAAGGAAGTTAAAACGCTTGACCTCCCCGGAACCGTAGATAAACGGTATTCTCTTGGGCCCGTAGCGGTGATAATGCAGGGTGACCATAAAGACCACGAAGATTATCAGGAAGCTGACCAGCGGACTCAATATCTGCTGATGAAAAGTATTCACGTGAAAAATGATGGGATTACATCCCAGTCCCCGGCCAATCGATGCCATTGCCGCATCCCCGTCCGGAGTGAACATATCGGTCATCATCTTGCCCTTGAAGAAATGGGCATCCTCGGCATGGCAGTCATCGCAACCGCCGTAACCCAGCGCAAGTCTGGCAGGGGCGACATTGTGGTTAATATGGTACATGAAATTTGATTGAAATTCGTATTTACCTGTGATTAATTTGCCGGCGGTATCCAGGCTGTAGACTTGATTGCCTTTAAGATATACAGGTTCGATTTTGCTGAAGCGCTGATTATCGGCCAGGCTTTGCTTAAAAGCATTCAGTCCTGCGATTATCTCCGCCTCGGTATTGACCTCGGCCTCGCCGTCATCGTTATCGTCACTGACCTCTTCTGAATAGATATCCCAGGCTTTTTCCAATTCGTTCAGATAGAGTATATATATATGCCCATCACTGTCGACATTGCCCCACATCACACCCAGCATGTCATTGATGGGATAGATATTCTTGTCCTCGAGGCGATGATAATTGGGCAGCCATTTGATTCGGTCGCCGATTTCCTCGGCTTCCGGCGGCCGTGTATAGTTTACCAGCTCGCCGGTTGAGACATCGAAGCCGCGAACAGCGGCCCGTCCGAGTTCGGGAATATGGCAGGCTTCACAGGTTATTCGTTTTAGATGCGATGAACGCACAGACATATGTGTCGGGATTAGCGCGCCCAAAAAACCTTCATTGTGGCATTCATAACAGTCGGTCATGCTGTGTGCCACATGTCCCTCGGCTCCGGCCAGATCAGCCTCGCCGCGTGCGAACTGATGATCCAGTCCCGAAGGGTGACAGGCGGCGCAACTGATGCCCTGCTGATTGTGAATATCGGGATTGAAGATATCGTTCCAGGAGAAGCCTCGTTTGCGCATATCCTTGGAGCCATGGCAGAACATGCAATTATCATCGGGAGGAGGCCAGGACATTTCCAGGGTAATTGAGCCATCGCTGTTGAACAGGCGGGTATTATATGAAACAGTCGGTTCATCGCCGTATTTCACCGCGCCATCAACTATGCCGATCCTGGACCCGGCCACAACCGCCCACTGATAGTTGCCGTTTTCGAGTTGTTCGACACGGCCGGGCATGTTGTAGCCCTCCATGTGGCAGATAAAGCAGTCCGCCTCGACCACTCCGCTTTTATGCCAGTTGCTCTTATAGTAGTCGCCGTCCAGAGAATCGACCAGCTCAGGGTTCTCGGCCAGGTATTCATCGTAGCGGTTGCCCTCGCGGTCGTATTCCATACCGCCGCCACCGGCATGACATGCGCCGCATGGCGGTTGGTCGGCTACCTCGGAGAAACCCACGAAATCATAGGAGGTGAGATCGATTTCATCCGCGTGGCTAACATGTTTTTTGGAGAGCAGCCTGTATGACGGGGGTGACCATCCACCCATCATGCCATCTGATAAAAGCCAGGGTTTGCCCCGGGCGATTCCGAATGTATCCGAGATTTCATCCCAGCCATGCTGGAAATGATAGCCGGAAGTTATCACTTCATAATCGTGACAGAGCCCGCAGGTCACCTTAACTGAAAACGGTTGATCGGCGTTATCGCCTGTGATCGGATTGATCTCATTAAAATCCTTATCGTAGAGGAAAATGTTTGGATGGGCGCCGAACAGGTTATTGGCGCCGATCAGGAGCATGGTCAAAAGTATTGCTACAACTATCACGAGAATGTTTGAGTTGTGCTTTTTCATTTTGGGTTATCCCTTTGTATTTTTGATAGAATAGATTTCCGCCATCGATAAAATCCTGCCATCAGGTTTTACTAATATACGCAACAAGTATATTTACAAAATTGAAATATAGTAAAAAAGCGCAGTGGAAAAAAGTTTTAACGATAACCGAAGATTTCGGCATATATTATCAAAAGGATCAGAGATAATCCGATGATCAATGCTATTGTGCCGAAGATTTTCAGTCCGCGGATAACCAGCGGGGGCAGTGGTTCGACCAGGTGCTTTTTGATCTTGCGTGTTTCCATCAGTTCCTTGTATTCACGCGGACGATCATGGCGCAGCTCCTCGACCGGCACCCGTCCGGTGAAAATGACCGTATCCATGGGAAACTTGTCGGGGCGGAAATGCGAGTTGAAGAAATGTACAGTAAATATAAAGGCCGTTGCCAGAAGCGCTTCATCTGAGTGGACGATTGTAGCCACATTGATGATCCATCCCGGCAGGAGGAGCGTAAAGAATTCCGGGAACCAGAGCATCATGCCGGTTGAACCGATCACGAAGACTCCCCAGAAGACCGCGAAATAATCGAATTTTTCCCAGTAGGTCCAGCGTCCATAATTGGGACGGGGCCCGGCGCCAATGAACCATTTTATTGTGGCGATAAATTCCCTGCCATCACGGCGGTTGAACATAAGCGAATCCGGGCCGAAAAGCATTTCTCTCCATGATTTATCGCTTTTCGATTTGCGCTTGATAATATCGATAATATGAATTAAGAATGCTACAATCAGGATGATGGCGCAGATGCGATGGATATACCCGGTGGACTGGAACCCCCCCATGGCCTTTGAAAGGAACTGAGCCCATCCAAGATACGAGAATTTAAGCGTCATGCCGGTAACTGCCAGGCCCAGGAAGCTTATGATCGTGAAGATGTGCAATACAGAATGCAATGTGTCGAATCGTCTATACTCCAGGCTTCCGCGATAAGCCTGACGAAGCTGTTTGTTTTGTTTCATGAGCTGGAATGAGCGCGGCAGCCACATAAGAGTATGCGTTCCGGCCACTGTCAATGTGACTACCAGAAGCGTAGTCATAAACCAGAATGTATAGAATAGTATCGGGTATTTAGTTTTATCGTGATGAGTAGCATGGGTCAGGTAACCGGCGAATTGCCTGTGTGAGCCGGGATGACACTTGCCGCATGTTTCCACAATATTCTGTCTTGAAAGATGTGAGTTTGGATTATCCGGTGGAAGAATATCATGCACGCCATGGCAGTCATAGCATTTGGCTGCGGCGGTATAACCCAGCTTGGATACCTTGCCATGAAACGTATCGAAATACGTATCGGTAACATCCTCATGACAGTCGCCGCATTGATTCATGATTTCCAGCTTGAAATCATCCAGATCGGAACGGATGATGGCATGGGATTTATGGCAATCGTTGCAGACCGGCAGCTTTTCCTCGCTGTCGGAAACGGTTGATGAATGAATGCTTTCCTTGAAATCCTCGTAGATGCCGTTATGACATTCGGCGCATGTTTGCGGTATGTTCTCCCTGTTTATGCTGGAGGCTGTGTCCGATTGGGGCAGGACATGATGCGCGGTATGACAGTCGGTGCACATGGCTGTGACCACCAGCCCGCTTTCAAGTAACCCGCGGCCGTGGATACCCATCGAATACTCAGCCACAACATCGCGGGTACCATCCTGATAACGCTGGGCGGCAACCCCGCCCTGTGCATGACATTCGCCGCACAAGTCGGGTACATTGGTTGGGAAAGTTCGCGAATCCTGATTTTGATGCGCTTTCATGTCATGCACACCATGGCAAGTGACGCATTTGGGGGCGGCAGGATCACCGCGTTCGACCAGATTGCCATGAGTACCTGTGCTAAAAGTATTGACCACATCAGCATGACAGATCGAGCAGTCGACCTGTGCTATCACGGTTGCGCAGGGACGGCTCTCATGCTGGGGCGTCAGTCCGGTATGGCACTGGGCGCAGGTGGTCTGGCGGTGGATCGAATGATAAAACTCGGTTGTGTCGATATACATGGATACCGTATCATCGCCCCGTATTGAAACCAGCGAGGGATCGTCATGACATTCCATACATTCCTTGTTGGAGATGCCTTCCTCGTAGAATACCTGACGGATCTGATGAGGAGGATGGCAATCTATGCAGACCGGTACCTTATCCGGTTCCCTGGCCCACAGTTCTCCGCGAATAACCTTGCGATGTACCTTTTCGATCTGACCATGGCACTGCTGACAGGTATTGGCGACATTGGAACGATGTATGGATGAATTCGGGTTATCCGGCTTGAGAACATTATGGGCCGTGTGGCAATCGCTGCATACCGCTGTAACCATCAGTCCCTGCTGAAACAGCCCGACACCGTGAATGGACTGAGAGTAATGGGTAACGATACTGTCTTCATGAATATCGTATGTCTTGGTTACCTCGGTGCCTTCCTTGTGGCAGCGTCCGCACATAAAGGGAATATTAAATTTGAATGTGCGCGAATCCTCATTATCGACTGCCAGGATATCATGATCGCCATGGCAGTCCCAGCATTGCGGGGCCAGCCGTTCGCCCTGATCCGCAAGGCGGCCATGCAGACTGCCAGCGTAAATATCCGATACATCATCATGGCAGAATGAGCAATTGGGCAGTTCCAGATCCGGATCATGGGGAAGCTCGGCGTCCATTAAGTCCTGATGGCAGTCGACACATTCCAGCATGGCATGAATTGAATTTTCTAAAGCCCCCAGCTCGACATGAACAGAGACTTCTTTGCCGCGCACCTCGCCGGTTAGATCGGGATCCTCATGGCACAGCATACATTCTTCCGTGTCCTGGGAGTTCAATACCACAGCCAGGAGGAAAATCAAAATAGCAATGCAGGGGATCAGGAACTTAATCCGCTTCATCAGGAGCCTTTTCAATACTGAATAAAATGAATTTGTTTCTGCCATCCCAAATAACTGCCAGTCTCATCCGGAAGATCATAACTTATAGATATACGCAAAAATTGGCAAGAACAATGTTGCTTAGTTAATATGATTGAGAAAATCCTACGGGGACATGAAAGTCCACTATGAGTTGGTCCACTATAATTTAAGGAAAGAAAAATGAGGATAATATAAAGAGGAGGTAATATCCAAATTAATTCCTCCCCGTTAAACCGCTTAGATTGGCCTGGCAGTTTTATTTGCTAAGTGACATTTTCTTTGTTATCACTTCATTTTCTGTTTGCAAGCGGTAGAAATAGATTCCACTGGCATACTTATCGCCGTTCCATTCGATTTCCTGCTGACCGGAACGGGTTTCGTTTTCAATCAATGTTTCCACTTTCTGGCCGAGGATGTTGTAAACCTCGAGCGTTACCCTGCTCGGCTGGGGCAGTTCGAATGATATGATCGTGGCCGGGTTGAACGGATTCGGATAATTGCGTATATCGACAGCCAAGTTTGTGGGTGATGTAACCGAACTGTCCGGTATGCTGAAGCTTATAATTGTATTATCAAAAATGCATGCTATAGCGTTTGTGCACTGCGACTGGCAATCGATAAACAGGTCACCTTCCACATAAACCGAATCGCCATCACCGAAAGCGCCGTAATTTTCGAGCTCATATCTTCCGGCAAAACCTGCCAATGGTTCAAACAGCAGGCAGTCGATGTTCTGGACCAGCATACCGGCACCGGCATAGGGTACACCCACCGTGTCGGGCGGAATATTTTCGCATGGCCCGATGGCGTAGTTATCGATAAAGATGAAGGCCAGGGGACAATCGCCGTTATATGATTGCTGGTAGCCATCAACAGCGACAGTGTCGCCATCGCCATAGGTGCCGTAATCATCAAGTATGAACAGTGTGTCTCCAAACTCCGGTACGCTGAAATACAGGCATCCGTCGATGTCGGTCAATTCACCACAGGCATGAATGGGCACCTGGGGATTACCCATGCAGCTTTCGACCGCATAGTTCTCGATACAGCCGACCGCATCACCACAGGCGATTTCGCATTCGGAGACATGGCCCTCGATCCAGATCGTATCACTGACAGTGAATCCGCCCTGATCCGAAATCACGAAATCAAGATCCAGGTTGAGTGCATGGAAGTACACGCAGCCGGTTGGATCCTCGAGCAGAATCCCGCAACCGGTATAGAAGTCGGGCAGATTGCTCCCGCACGGTTCGATCTGGTTGATTATCACGCAGTAGTCGGCGGTATTGCATTCCGGCACGCAGCTATTGCCGAAAAGGCCCTTGACAAAGACTGAATCACCGATCTGGAATGTGCCGTAATCGGCCAGTTGATACAATGCCTGGTCCCAGTTGCGCTTGAACAGAATACATCCCCCGGATTCGACCAGCACGCCGCAATCCGCGAAATCATAAGGGTAATAGTTGTTCCAGCAGCTGTCGATAGTATTGTTGATTATACACAGATCGGCATTGGCGCAGTCGGGAGTGCAATTGGGATCCAGCAGTCCCTGTACACGAACCTTGGCGCCAGCCTGATAATCGCCATAATAGTCAAGCTCGAAGAGAGGCGCATTCATCTCCAAGATTTTAAACAGCAGGCATCCCGCTTCCTCGACCAGAAATCCGCAGACATCGATCGTGTCGCCGACACCCGGACCGCCGGGGCAGGTCAGGATTGAATCGACCTGAATTAAGCCATCAGCCTCAAGGCAGTCGCTCTGGCCAACCTGAAGCTCACCGATAACAAAAACACGTTCGCCGACATTGAAACCGCCGTAGAATGACAACTCGAATGATTCCAGTACATTATCGGGCTGGAACAGGACGCAATCGGTTCCCTGCACAAGATCGCCACAGGTTTCGATATAGATTCCGGGTGGATCGTATTGGCAGGATTCGATTGTGTTGTCGACTATGCAGGCTATTGCCTCGGCGCAGTCGAATTCACAGCCATTGACAATCTGGCCGTTTACCAGGACAGTGTCCCCGGCAACGAAGTTACCATAATGTTCAAGAACAAAACCAAGGTTGCCGCCCAGCGTATCTATTGGCAGGAATGGTACGAACAGCATGCATTCATCGCCCTGAACCAGTTCGCCGCAGCCATGAAACTGCGGAGGGGGAGGAATGTTGACGCAGGGCCGGATATGGAAATTCATGATACAGCCATCAACATCGGAACATGCCGGCTGGCATCCATTGGTAAGGAACCCGACAACATAGACGCTGTCGCCAACCTGAAAATCACCCTGATTTGTTAATTGATATACATTATCACTATTGGCATCTGCGAAAACAACACAGTCGGCGCCCTGTATAAGCACGCCGCAGCCATTGAAAAATTCATTGTTTTCTCCAAAGCCACAGTATGTGATGATATTATTGTCGATACAGCCAATCGCATCGGGGCATCCGGCAAGATCGCAGTCATTGACAAACTCGCCTGATACAAACACAGTATCATATTGTACGAACTCGCCGTAATACGAAAGCAGGTAACCCTGATCCTCACCGGCGGGATAGAACAACATGCATTCGCCGGATTCCATCAGAACACCGCAGGTGAAGATATCATCATGGGGATTTTGCCCCCAACCGTTATGCTTGTTTCCACCATCCCCGGCCTGAAGTACGGCAAAGAGTCCGAAAATAATTAAGAATGCAGTGGATAAGACCAAAAGTCTGCGCATAAATCCTCCATTATAACTTTAAATCCGTAAATTTTATTTTTGATTTTCTATTATATATGTGTTCTGAATGTACTTAATAAATACAGCGGATTTAAATATAAGCCTGATAAAATTCAAACCCGCCGGCATTACTCCGGCGGGCATGATACTTAATCAAAATATTACTGTGTGCAATTGGGTTCGGGGCTGCCGGCAACATAGATATAGTTGATAATAACTACAGCATCGGTAACATTGATTTCCCCATCGGCATTGACATCGGTATTCTCCGGCACGACCGGTTCGGGGCTTCCCGGCACGAATACATAATTGATGATATAAACTGCGTCGCTGATGTTGACATAGCCGTCATCGTTGACATCACCACATCCCCCCTGCGGATCGCTGTTGAGCAGCCAGACTGCACCGGCCGCATCGAGCTTGCCGTAGGCATAATACAGGTCAGGTGCGGTGATTAAACCGGGACCCAGTTCCAGTGAGGCGGAATAACGCAAATGTGTCTCGATATCATCGGAACTGAATGATGGTGATATTGCTTTGACCAGGGCACATACTCCGGCAGCCAGGGGTGCTGAAAATGATGTTCCGGTCCATTCGCCCCAATCATAATCTCCGGTCAGTGAACTGTAATTTTCTATGCCGTAGGCACATATATCTGTATAGCCCCCGTAGTTTGAGAAATCGGCCAGGTAGTCGAGAGTGTCAATAGCGGAGACTGCGATTACGCCGTCATAAGCCGCCGGGTAAACCGGAATAAATGTGCTATCGTTGCCGGCCGCGGCAACCATCGCTATACCGGCATTGCGAGCCTCGGAGATTGCCTGTTCCAAAACAACGCTGGATTCATATGTACCCAGGCTCATATTGATTACCTGTGCACCGGAATCGATGGCATAATAGATGGCCTTGGCGATTGCGAAACTGCGCCCAATACCGTTTTCATTCATGGCTCTTAATGGTATGATCTCTATACCGGGCGCAACCAGCCTGATCAGGCCGGCCACAAACGTGCCATGACCCGCTGCAAGACCGGTATCGGGAGCTATATCCGGGTCATTATCAAAGAAATCGTAGCCATTATTGTAGAAGCTGTTTTCCAGCCAGGGATGATTAAGGTCGATACCGTTGTCGATAACGGCTACCCGGATACCCTGCCCGTCGCTTAACTGATGAGCCGAATCGAGATTGAGCCTGGTGGTCAGGGCCTGATTGAAAAATGACTGCGGTTCGCCCAGATCGACATCGAGAGGCGGAGCATATTCATCGGGAAATGAGATCGATAACTGAAGATTTTCGGGCAATCCCACGGAAAAATTGGGTTCGGCAAACAGGACACCGGGATTGCCTTCAAGGGCCGAAATTATATTATAAATCGGAATTGAATCGACAAAAGATACCAGAAATATGTTTCTTGAGGCGATGCTGTCCAAAGCGATGGCGTTAAGGCCGAATAAAATACTGTCGATTTCCGCATTGGCAATCTGCACAATGGCATTGCCCAGCACCGGATCACTTTCTATGCTTACGGATGTGATCGAATCCACAGCGATACAACCATTGGCTTCGATACAATCGGAATTACATCCCGGTATAATTGAACCAATAACATAGACAGTATCACCGGCTGTGAATCCGCCGTAGTTATCCAGTTCAAGCTTTATGCCATTGTTACCATGTGGCGTAAACAATACGCAGTCCGAAAACTGCTCAAGAATGCCGTAATCGCTGTAGTTGAAATCTGGCGGAATACTGCCACCCTCGATAATGCTGTTGTCCAGGATACAGCCGGAGATTCCGTTGCATTCGCTCTGGCAATCTAGATCCAGATAACCGGAAACGATTACTGTATCATTTATCTGAAAATCGCCGTAATTTTCCAGCAGAAAGATATCGCTGCTTCCGTTCAGAGCAAAAACTATGCAGCCATCGTTTTCCTGCAAAAATCCGTAGCCGTCAAATGGCACCGTTCCTGAAGGCGGACAAGGGGTAATGCTGTTTTGGGTTATAATACCCTCGGCCTGCATACAGACTGTGTCACCCAGTTCGACAATCAGGCCGTTTACTCGTACGGTGTCGCCATCAGAGAAGATGCCGTAGTTTTCCAGCACATACTGCTCGGGGCCATCCAGCAAATTGAAGAAACGGCAGAAATCGGCGCCGGTCGACAAATACCCGCAGGTATCGATGGGCCCATTCTGGGCAGTCAAATGGGTAAACGACAACATGAGTACCAATAGCAGCAAAATGCCGGGTTTTCTGCTTGTACCATTCATAAGCTAACTCCGATATTCAAAATATAATTTTCGAGTCCTGATTTTGCAAGCTCCGATATAAAACAAGCCGAATTCAGTTTTGTTTGATAGCATTGTCTGATCATAATCTTATCCCAGCAGAATAAATGCGCTCCAGAAAGCCGGATTATCGCATTTCTGCCTGATTTTGTGCAAAGCCTCATGATATGAGGCCTGAATGTTTTTTCTGTCCGCCAATTCCCTATAAAACTCAACCATGAAGATCATACTTATTTTGTCGGATACGGGCCAGAGCGAAGCCAGAATATTTTCCGCCCCGGATTGATAGAAGGCCTTGGCCAGGCTGAACGAGTTGCCATAGTAAATTCCGGGCGCGGCAGTCTGGCAGCCGGATAAAGTAATCAATTTAGCTTTAATTCGGGCCCCGAATAAATCGAACGGGAAAAAGGGGCCATTGTTTAGTAAAATTCTCGAGAAAAGCGGATTTTCCGCTGAACGGGAAGCATGGGTGGCCACGTGGATAAATCCCTGCGAGGATTCCAGGCCGGCCTTGAAATTCTCTATACTTGCCTCGGCGCCAATATATTGGCGGGCATTCCTGAATACCTGTGAAATCAATTCGGCTTCATGATCTACCATGAGAAGACCGGAGGCAGATGACGCATAGATGCTGGAAGTCAGGCTGGTACTGAATTTGGATCCTGTGGCCAAAAGATCGGCCGGGCTTACAGTGTGCCGGATTTGACACTTGTCGCAAAGCGGTATTGTATTGTCCAGCAATGCATTATATGGAATCTGGCCAAACAGGCCATCGGCCAGAATAACCAGCTCTCTGATATTAGCTTCCAGTTCCAGGGGAGCGATCAGTTTCTGATACAACGTCCTGAGATAATGATTAATAGCTGTCAGGCTTCTGCCCGAGGAGAGCGAGCTATAGACCGAGTTTTCCATCAGGAAGCTCATTTCCCTGATTATTTGTTCCAGTTCATTAAGTTCCAGGTCGCAATCGACATAGCGGATGTGATCTTTGTCAATAATAAATGCACCCACTCTGTTGTCGGCAGTGAGGAAATTAACCAGCTTTTTCCTGTCTTTGAGAGCGGATTGAATCTGAGGCAGATCAATCTGGTCGATCCTAGTTTGTGAACGGCCGGGATAGAGTATGGCGCGGATTCTTTGTTCGGTGTGCCAGAGTTTGTTCTCCAGTTCGTTCAATCCTGGCGAGTGTGCCGATCTTTGGCCGCCTTTTGATACGAGATTGAGTTCCTTCAGCCTGGCCCGCAGGCCCTCGCGTTGCCTGATATACTTTTCCGGGACCGTGCTGCTGAGCTTTTGCTCAAACGACTGGCGCCCATTGATTAATGCCAGCGCATGAGAATTTTCGAGGAATGAGTCCTTGACCTGATTGAGCTTCAGGAGACAGTCCACCGCGCTGTCATATACCTCCTGCTTGCCCAGCGCGAAGAAATAGCGGATTTCATCGGGATAGAGGCTTTTAATCATCTCTTCGGAAGTTCCGGCGGCCTTGCGGAAATATCCCAGCGCCTTTTTATAATTGCCCTGTTGCTTTTCAACCTGACCCAGGATATTGTAGAGTTCATATCTCTGGTAGCGCAAGGGATGCTTTTTTAGCAGATTTGCAGCCGATTTTGATGCCTGCTTTAAATCTCCGGCCCTGAGAAGAACCTGAATTTCCACGATACTGGCATCAATTAAGCGTCGATGATCCCCGCTTTTTTTGAACAGCGCGCCCGAATTTCCGGTTAATTCAGCGGCTTTTTGGTAGTTGCCCTGTTCCAGGGCCAGCCTGCCCTGCAGGAGATTAGCCATTGCCTGCCAGAGTTTGTTGTCCTCCTTTTCGAAGATCTTCAGGGCTTGATTTAAGTGCCCGGCTGAATTTTGATTATCACCCAGATGATAGAGCCCTTCGGCGGAGAAATATCCGGCTTTGCCAAGCTCATAATTGAGTTTGAACTTCTTGAATGTGCTTTTCAGCTCCTCGGCCTGCATGACAGCCAGCCCGGGCTGATTGAGAAACAGGTTGATTTCAGCCAGATCGAGCCGTACCACCGCGGCCGATTTATTGTCGCCCAGTTTACGGAATCTTTCGTAGGTGCCCTCAAATATCTTCAGGGCCCGGCTGAATTTATCACTTAGAAAATAGAGGTAGGCCAGTGAATAATCGGCTTTGCAGGCGGCGATATGCATGTCGTTATCGGTATATATCTTCGATGTTGCCCGGTAGAGTTTCTCGGCCTGCTTCAAATGACCCATATTGGTGAAAATGTTGGCGCGGTTGTAGTCGACGATTGCCAACGGTATGCCGTCATTGGCTTTGAAGATTTCGCGAGCATTATCGTAGTAGCGCAGGGCCATCCGGTTATTGTCGAGGCGATGATAGATATTGCCCATGTTGGTCATGACCCGTCCGGCCATTGAATCCATGTTCTTGCGCCGGAAATACTTAAGCGCCTTACGGCCCTGCTGGAGGGCCTCCTGATTGTATCCCAGGTACATCAGGACATCCATCAATCCCATACGGGTCCGTGCGGCGGTTTCATATTCATGTCCGGAGATCATCTGTTTTATGGCCTGTTTATACAATGTCAGGGCCTGCTTTGAATTGCCGCTCCAGTGATCTACACGGGCGGTCATAGCTTTCAGGCGAGAACTATATCTTTTCGGCAGGTACCTGAAAATATCCGCGAGCATATCTGTAAGCTGCTGCGCCTGTTTGAGATCGCTTTGCAGCAGGTGATTCAGACTGCGGTTGACCTCAACTATAAAGCGCTCCGGATCGGATTCGAACTGCCGTTCCAGAAAGTTATCAAGGGCCTCCGCCGTATTTATTTTTTTCAGATCAGCAAGCGTTATCATAAGTCTATATCAACCGTAGCGATAACTTCCTTTCCGCTGTGAATCTTTAACTGATAGTCCCCTTTTTCCAGCCGGGCGAAGCGAAACAGACCGAATTGATTGGATTGGGTCTTTTGCTTTTTGCGCCCCGAATTTATCTCGATATCAAGCTGTTTGTCAACGCCGCCAAGCTGGCCGATCAGTTCGAATGAACTGGGAGAAACCGGGTAAAGTGATATCTCCAAAAGGTTTTCGTCCAGGCGATATTTGAGCCGACGGGTTTCCACTGTAGCCGGACGGACGCCCTCGGGTTGCGGCAGGTTACGTGAATCGAATATCCTGACCGCCTGTTTTTTGGACCTCTTGCCCAGATCTTTAAGGATATTGTCCAGGAGGCCATGAGCCGGACGGGACATCTGCTCCCATTCTGATTCGCTTCCGGAACGGCGCAGATTTTCGATCATCTCGGCCATCCGGGCCAGTTCCCTGTCACGGGCCATCCGCTTTTCGAAATCCTTCCGTTGACCGGGACTCATCTCGCCCCCCAGATAAGCGCTTAATTCAGCGAAATCTTTGTCATTCAAAGCCATTTAATCACCTATATTTCAAGTCTCGGTTTCGATACAAAAAAATACCTATAATTTAAACTTGCGACGTTTCAGTATTCGATACAATTTCTCCAGAGCCCGTCCACGTGTGGGCCCGATCGAGGCCTGTGGCATATCAAGGCTCCGGGAAATCTCCTCATATGATGGCCGATCCGGATCGAGAAAGAGCATTTTCAGCAGTTTGCCGTCACGATCCGGCAATTCATCGATGGCATCCAGAATCAATTCCCGTCTTCTGACCTGTTCATAAATCTGCTCCGGAACATCCTCGGCATCCCCGCTAACTGCCTGTGAATCATGCGGGTCGATATATTCCATGAGATTAATGCGCTGGAAATAGCCATAGATCTTGCGCCTTGTAATGGTGGCCACAAATGAGAATAGTGCCTGGGGGGATTTGATTTTCTTGATATCCCGGATGAGTTCATAGCAAATCTGGCCAAAAACATCGAAGCTTTCATCGCGGGAGAGCCGGCTTTTTCTGCAGATCGAGAAAATAACCGGGGCGATCAGGTCGATGAGATCATGCCATGCCTGAGCATCGCCTTTACAGGCTTTTTCGAGTAATGATTTTAGAAATTCCGGGTCTTTTTTGTTCATTAACTGCCGTATCTGCCTGAGAAGATGAGTTATACGGCGGATTTTGTTTTAAAACCGGCCGTGAATCCAAGATAAGCAATTAATATCAAGATCGCATCAAATTCCCCAGTTTGAAGGCAGGAACGATTTTGACGGTTAAGCATCTTAATATAGTGCGAAAATGGTGTATGAAAAATACATTTATTTTGAAAAAACTCATCCGGCGGTTATAAGGTAATCCTGTCTGAATCTCATAAGTTCCCATCTGCTCAATATTTATACAGCACATAGGCTAACTGACTGAGGGATAATGTCCGAAAATAACAGCAGTTAATCTTTGGATAAAAGTAAACTATAAAATAACAAGCGTACCTTAAGCAAAGGGGAAGAGGATGCGCAAGATCTTACTTATTTTGACAGCCCTGACATTTGTGCTGTCAGCACCCGTGTGGGCCGATGAAAAGCCCAGTTTTGATGTTAACTGGTATGGTTATGTCAAACTGGATGCGGCCTATGACCAGAATCCGACCAGCCACGGCAATTTTGCCATGTGGGCCAACCCGGTCGGACAGGAAGATGATGATGCCCAGTTCAACATGACTCACAAGCAGAGCCGTTTCGGTTTTGCCGCGGTCGGTAAAAATCTGGGTGATGTGAATGTTTCCGGTAAGGTTGAGCTGGATCTGTATGGTTCGGCAGGTGGCGAAAACAAGGCCAGTGTGCTGTTCCGTCATGCCTTCTTCACCGTCAGATCGCAGGGTTTCGAGCTTCTGGCCGGACAGACCTGGGACCTGATTTCACCGCTCAATCCCTCGACAGTCAACTATCCCGTGCTGTGGGGATGCGGAAACACCCAGTATCGCCGTCCGCAGGTGCGCCTGTCATACCAGGCCCAGACCGGCGATAACACCTCGGTCACAGTTGCCGGCGGATTTTTCCGCACAATCGGCAGTGATGATGATCCCGCCTTCAGCTTCAGCCTGGCGCTGGGCGAAGAGGATGATAAGACCGATGATGGTACCGATGCCGGTATTCCGTCATTCCAGACAGGTGTTGATGTTAACCACAAATTCGAATCCGGCAGCAGTCTGCGTGTCGGCGTAGCCGGTTTGTGGGGACGTCTGAATGCCGAGACCAATATGGGCAATAAGGAGCAGTACGACAGCTGGGGTGTTTTTGGCCACTTCCAGTTTGCGCTGGCCAGCGGTGTCGGTGTTTCCGCCGAGGCATTCAGCGGTTCCAACCTGGGAAGCTATATGGGCGGTATCACCAATACCAACCGTGTTGAGGGCCTCAAGGCTTATGGCGGCTGGGGATCATTATGGTTCAAGCCGGTTCCCAAGGTGAAGTTCTCGTTTGGCGCCGGTGTGGATAATCCGGATGATGAAGAGCTTTCGACCGGAAACAGGTCCTATAACCAGGCCTATTTCGGCAATGTCAGTTATTCACCGGTTGCTCCGGTTACGCTGGCATTCGAGGTCTCGCACTGGAGAACCGATTATATTGAGGGTGACCGTGCCAAAGTGGTCCGCGCCCAGTCAGCTTTTATTCTCAATTTCTAAGATTACGTATAGCGCGGGATCTGCCTTATCCAGGAGGAGGGATTTTTTGCAGAGGGCAGTGGCTGTCCCGGTCTTGTTGCTGATTCTGACCTGCCTTGTAATGGCGCAGGATAGTAACCTTCGGATCGGCCTGATATGTGATCAGGATCAGGATATACCCGGATCGGCACGGATGGCCACGGAAGAGATCAATTCGCTGGGCGGGATACTCGCGCATGAGATAGAACTTATCTGCCGGGAGACGGGCTCGAATCAGGGCCCCACCCGGCAGATTGTTTTTGACATGATCGATAAAGAACAAGTCAATGTGATTATCGGGGCGGTCTCCGATAATCATGCGCTTGAAGCCGCCAAAATCTGCAACTCAAAATCAGTACCGTTTTTTGCAGTATCCGCACATTCCAATTCATTAACCGGTACAGAAGCAGGCAAATATTCGTTTCGTGAATGTCTTAACAGCTGGATGGCGGCCTATTCACTGGGAACGTACCTGCATGAGACTTATCCCGAGGGCCGCTTTATGTATGTCTCCAATGACGATATCCAGGGCATGACCAATGAGTCTGTTTTGCGCAGGTTCAGCATGAGCAATGATCCCGAATATCATAGCGGCATACTGGTATCATCCGGTGAAGAGGATTTCACGGATGAAATTAAGGCTGTAGTAAGTGAAGCGCCGGATGTATTGATCCTGAACCTCAATCATGGCGACTTGATTAATGCATTGAATCAAATCAATGATCTGGATTTAAATATTCAGCTTGCTGTACCTTCTCTGCATAATCAACTGCTGAAATCGATAGAACCTGATGTGCTGTCTGGCCTGATTGGCACAGTTGCATGGTGCCCGGATGCGGCCTATCGGCATAATTATCCGCGCGGGATTAAATTCGTTGAGGATTTCAGGAGTGTTTATGATTCATACCCTTCTGATATAGACGCAGCGATATATGCCGTTATCTATGAATACCGTGCCGCGGTAGAACGAGCCGGTGGTTTTGATGTAGAGGGCATTATTGACCAGCTCGAAAATCACAGCTATACTTTCTTGAAGGATCAGCAAACCTGGCGCGATTTTGATCATCAGTCGGTACAGAGTGTTTATGTGGTCAGATGTGAAGACAGAGATGATTGGTGCTATCCGAAAGTGATCCACAAAATCGATGGTGATCGGGCGGTGCGCAACCGTGAGGATTGGAATGCGGTCAGGAAAGCTCATAACCTGACTGTATCTCATGAAGACAGGTGATCAGACCGAATTTGCCTTCGCCTTCTGCACTCCAAATGATTCATAATTTGTCCTGTGGACTTCCGAAGCCTCTGATACATATTTTTGTCAGCAGAAGTCGTATATGCAGTAATCAATGTTTGAGCAGTTATTGCACAGAATAAAAAACCGGCCTGCATCATTCAGACGCAGGCCGACGTTTTACTATTTATTCAGAGATTATTGCAATTATTTCATATACCTCTTGAACCATTTAAGAATCCATTCCAGACGGGCGATTCGCCGGTCTGGACGGCCATGACGGGAAAGGCCGTGAGGCTCCTCCGGAAACCTGACGAACTCGACTTTCTTCTTCATCAGTTTCATTTTCACGAACAACTGTTCGGCCTGCTCTATGGCACAGCGCAGGTCCTGTTCGGAATGGATGATCAGCAGAGGTGTTTTGATATTTTCGACATAGTTCAATGGTGAGCAGCGTTCGTAGGCTTCGGGATTGGTCCAGGGATAACCCTTGAATTCACGGGCCAGGTCATAGCCAAAATCGGATGATCCCACGAAGCTGTTCAGGTCGACCACCGATCTCTGGGTAACCGCGGCCCTGAAGCGGTTGGTGTGGCCGACCATCCAGTTGGTCATAAAGCCTCCGTATGATCCGCCGGTGACGCCGATCTTTTTCTTGTTGACATAGGGCAGTTTCTCGATATAATCCGCGGCCGACATGCAGTCCTCATAATCGATCGAGCCCCAGTCAGCCACGATACCATCGGCAAAGGTTTCGCCACGGCCGGAACCGCCGCGCGGATTGGTATAGAAGACGACATAGCCGTTGGAGGCCAGGTAGAGCATTTCGTGATAAAATGTAAATCCGTACTGGGCGCGCGGCCCGCCATGAATCTCGAGGATTGCCGGATATTTCCTGCTCTTTTTGAAATCGGGCGGTTTGACCAGCCAGCCCTGCAATTCGAAACCATCATGAGCCTTGAACCAGACCTCATTGACTGTCGGGAAAGTGATCTTGTTGAATAGGGTCTGATTGGGATCGAAATATGATTTGCTGCGCTTGTCGCCATCGAATACGGCCGGGAAATATTCCAGGCGCGAGGGACATTTGAGATCGGATACGATTGCGGCCACTTTTTTCTTTTTGCCATTTAAGGCAAAGCCCTTGAGATGGATTTCGCGACGGGTTACCCGCGTGGGCAGACCACCCCTGGTGGGAACATAGAACAGATGCGTGCAGCCCATATCCGAAGCGATAAAATACAGCCTTTTGCCATCCGGGGTCCATTCCGGGCTGGGCATAGCGAAGCCCTCACCCATATCGCCGATCGTGACATCCATGGCAGAACGGTCGAATTTATGTACCAGGTCCTTGGCGGCGGGCTTGCCATCGGTACCGACTGTCCAGACATGAAAATTGGTCACGCCCCATTCATCATCCGGGTTGGTATGCCCGAGATAGGCGATTTTTTTGCCGTCGGGCGAGAATGATGGTGAGAGCGCAGGACCGGCAGGAGTGGGCACCTTTTTCTGTTTGCCGCCGTCGATGGGAATTATAAAAAGGTCCAGCCGCAGAGAGTCCAGGTCGGGGTCCTTGCTGTGATTGGAGACGAAGACGATCGATTTGCCATTGGGCGAAACATTCGGCTGCATATCATCATATTTGTCGCCTTTGGTGAGCTGATAATCCTTGCTGCTTTTAACGTTTACTTTCCAGATATGCCATCTGTCTTTGGGCAAAAATCCCGTGCCATCCTCACGGTAATAAAGCCTTGTAATATGACGGTATACCGGCGCCTCTTTTTTCTTTTTCTCGTCCTTTTCTTCATGGGAGTCATTGTAGCGGAACTGATAGACGATATCCTTGCTGTCGGGTGTCCAGACCAGGTTGCTGAATGATCCGTCCTTTTCCAGCACTTTTCGTTCGCCTCCGCCGGTTGAGGGCATGACATAGATGGCGGTTTTCTTGTCGCGCGTGGATACAAAAGCCAGGTACTTGCCGTTGGGCGACCAGGCCAGCCCACGGTCATTGATTTCGCCGAATGTGTACTGGCGGTTCTCGCCGCTTTCGAGATCATAGACATAGATGCATGAGTAGTACTTCTTTTTGTCATCCGAAACCGTTTCGCAGGTATAAGCTATTTTCTTTTCATCCGGGGAAAGGGCTATATTACCGAGGTTTTTTATGCGGCAGATATCCTCGGCTTCCACGAATCGTTTACGAGGTCTTTTACTGGGACGGGGGCTTTTTCTTCTTCTCTTTTTGGCAGGCATTTGAATTCCTTTTTGCTATGTTATTTTTATAAAACAGGATTTTGCAGACTGTAATGATCCTGTTTGTCGAATGCAAAATGATAGATAAATGCTATATAAATGTCAAGCCATGACTTATTAGAGATTTATCAGCACAATAGAGATCATGATTAAAAGAATTGCAATGAGCTCTTTGAGTGAGGGCCGTTCATGGAAGAATGTTATGCCCACGAAATTAATAATCAGAATTGTGCCCGCGCCATAGACAGGAAAAACCACCGCCGCTTTCATCGTTTCCAGGGCCATAATTAAAAAGAATGATGAAAACAAATTGGGCACACCCACCAGGAAGCCGATAAACAGGTCTTTGGATTTGACCGTTTTTTTGACTCGTAATGTTACCATGAAACTGACTATAAATGCGATCAGGAAATTGACAAAGAGGAAGACCTCTTTGAAATCGGTCAGGGCGTATTTCTGAAAGACCTTGTTGGCGAATTCAGACAGCCCGCCAAACAGGAACAAGAGCAGAAGAGCCGGTTTTATTGCGCGGGCAATTTTGCTTTTACCGGGCCAGTTGGCGGATATTATCGCTGTTACGGCCAGCGCAATCCCCAGCCACTGTATCGTGGTTGGATATTCTTTCCAGAAAACCAATGAGAGTGTCATGGGCAGAAGTATGCCCAGCTTGGTGAATGCTCCCGCCAGGCCCGCGCCATAGTTGCGCACGCTGATCTGATAGAATAGAAAGGCCAGAAAGAAAATATTGCCGGATACCAGGCCGACAATCACAGCCCAGAGCAGGCTGCTGTCGGGATGCATACCGGTTCCGCCTGATTCAAGTGTCAGCATGAGATGCTCATAGGCGGTTGCAAGCTCGAAATCAAAGACCCCGGCATGGCCGCGAATCAGCATGATTATAAGACCGATGATAAATGCGGTGGCATAATTGCTGGTGGTTACGGCGTAGCGATTCAGGTTGCTGGTTTCGCTGTATTTGAAAAGCAGCGCTATGGATGAGCTGGCTACAATTGCCAGAGAAAGAAAAAGCATATCATATCCGCCTGAATTAAAATCTACAGGATGATATGATATACTCAGGGGCTGATATTACAAAGAGCAAAATGTACTAATCCAGAGACATAAATAAATTGTTTAGAGATTCGCCCAGTGTGGGATGAGAAAATGCGGTGTCGCGCAGGTCTGTATATTTGAGCCCTCCCATCATGGCAATCTGGAGCATATTCATCATCTCGCCGCCCTCGAATCCCAGTACGGCACAGCCGAGAATATGGCCGTCTTGTTTGTCAACCAGGGCCTTTATGAATCCGCGGGTCTGGCCGACTTCAATCGCCCGGGCGACATATTTCATGGGCATCTTTGCCAGGCGGTAGTCGATACCGTTTTGATTTGCCTCTTTTTCGCTCAGGCCGACTCTTCCAAGTTGCGGATCGATGAAGACTGTGTAGGGGATAAGTCTTCGCGCGATTGACTTGTCGCCATTTTCCAAAAGATTATTCTTTACGACCCGGTAATCATCGTAGGAAATATGCGTAAATGCAGGCCCGCCCTTGATATCTCCCAGGGCGTAGATGTTTTCAGCCGATGTGCGCAGGTGGTCATCGGTTTTAATATATCCGCGTTTATCATATTCAATTCCGGCCGAATCGAGATTAAGCATATCACTGTTGACAGTTCTTCCGGCGGCCAGGAGCAGATGGCTGCCTGTTATTGTCTTATTGCCTTCGGGGGTATCCACGTCGAGGACCAAATTGCTGTTTTTCTTTGCTACTTTTTTAGCTTCGCTCGAGAGATAAATATCAACACCCTCATCCTGCAGAATTTTCAGAATTTCCCCGGCGATGTCTTCATCTTCGCGAGGCAGGAGTTGCTTATCACGCTGAATAATGGTTACATCCGAGCCAAACCGTTTGAACATCTGCCCGAATTCGAGGCCGACATAACCTCCGCCGATAATGACCAGATGATCCGGGAGCGAATCGATTTCCATAATCGACTCGGAATCATGATACTCGATATCATTGATGCCTTCGATTGGTGGAATCATTGCCCGGGTACCGGTATTGATGAAAATATATTGGGCTGAAATCGATTTATTGCCGCCATCTTTCAAATCTATATTGATCTGGTTCTTTCCGGCCAAGCTTGCGGTTCCACGGATCAGGTCAAGATTATCCGTATCCTCGATTGACTTTTTTATTCCCTTGCGAAAACTGTTTACGACATCGCGTTTTCGTTCACGCACTTTCCTGAAATCGACTTCGATACTACCGGTATTCACGCCCCATTTTTCAGATGACTTTACCAGATAGGCTACACGTGCACTCGAGACCATTGTCTTCGTGGGAGTGCATCCATAATTAATGCAGCTTCCCCCCAGCAAATGATTCTCAATTATTGCGGTTTTCCAGCCCTGATTTGCGAGGTCGACCGCCAGTGGTTTACCCGATTGCCCCGATCCGATTATGATTGCCTTATAGTCGAAATTGCCCATCTGCTCTGATTATCCTATTTGCCGTTTGAGTCGCGTTTTTTTACTTTCCAGATTGAATCCACGAAATACTTACGTGAATCATAGAGATGCTCTATTACCTCGAAACCTGTTTCGGAAGCAAGCTGATCTATATCCGAAATCAGGTATTTGTATGAATATTCGGTATGGATCGGCTCCCATTCGCTGAAATGAAACGAGCGTCCGATTTCCTCGATGAAAACCTCCTGATCGACAAGGCTGACCAGGTAGCTTTCCATGGCCCCGCTGAAAACATCATAGGTGCCGAAATGACGGAACATGGATATATCGAATTCACCGCCGAGTTCGCGGTTGATACGTTCGAGGATATTCAGGTTGAACTTTGCGGTAACACCTTTTGAGTCGTTGTAAGCGCATAAAAGCATGTCGATATCTTTTTTCAGGTCGAAGCCTGTCAGGAGATAATCGCCGGCATTCAGGCAGCTCCAGACATTACGCAGGAACACACGGGCTTCGGCATGACTGAAATTTCCGATATTGGATCCCAAAAACATGACCACATTGCGCCGGTCGCTGCGGTTATTGAGCCATTTGATGCCGTCGAAATATTCTGCCACGATAGCATCGATTTGCAAAGACGGAAAATGATTTTCGATCCGTTCCATTAGATCGATCATGGCCGACTGGGAAATATCGATCGGCACATAATGGAAATCGATATTGTTCTTCAGGAAATGATCCAAAAGTACTCGTGTTTTGCGTCCATCGCCGGAGCCGAATTCGACCAGGTTGAATGGCTCCCTGCCGAAGATTTTTCCGATAGTATCTTTGTTAAGCTCAAGGCTCTCCCGTTCACATTCACTGGGATAGTATTCATCCAGGTTCATGATTTCGGAAAAGAGCCGGCTGCCCTCGTCGTCATACAGATATTTTGACGGGATTTTCTTATTGGTATCAGAGAGCCCCACCAGAATATCCAGCGCAAACTCCTCCCGTTCGCCGAAACGTCGGGTCGAATCCTCGGATGTCAGGATTCTGAGTTTATTGACCGTCCCTTTTGTTTCCATATCAGGCATCCTCCGCCAACCTTATTCCGGAAAACTGCCAGCGCTTATCGGGCTGGAAGAAATTCCTGTAAGTATTTCGTATATGATTTTTGGGGGTGGCACAACATCCGCCCCTCATGACCATCTGATTGCTCATAAACTTGCCGTTATATTCACCCAGCGCATCGCGGGTTTGATGATAACCGGGGTAGGGAAGATAGCTGCTGTTGGTCCATTCCCACAGATCGCCCATGAGTGACTGCAATTTGTCACCATTGCCGTTATATTTATCAGGCAATGGATGAAATGTGTTGTCATCCATGAAACGGCCGTGAGTTTCCGGACCGTTTTGCTTTTCGGAAGCAATCTCCCATTCATCCTCGGTGGGCAGTCTCTTATGGGCCCAGCGCGCATAGGCCGCGGCCTCATAGAAACTGACATGGCTGACCGGTTCATTGGGATCGAGCTGCTTGGGACCGGAGAGTGTCATGACCTTCCATTCATCATCTTCTTTGAACCAGTGCAATGGATGTTTCCAGCCCTCTGCCTCGACCACCGCCCAGCCGTCGGAAAGCCAGTGCATATGATTTTCATAACCGCCGTCATTCATAAAATCAAGGTATTCGCCGCAGGTCACCAGCCTGTCGGCCAGCTTGAAATCGCGGATGAATACCTTATGGCGCGGGAATTCGTTGTCATATGCGAAACCGTTGCCGTTTTCGGCCCCGACCTGGTTCATACCGCCTTTAAACTCGATAAATTTCATGGAAGGGGCATCGGGAGCTTTGGAATGGCTATTGCCTGAATATGACGGCTTCAATGGATTGGCCGCGTAAATATATTTTATGTCCATCAGGAACAGTTCCTGATGCTGTTGTTCGTGGTTCATGCCGATCCGGATAAGATATTCTAGCTGATCCCATTTGGTATCAGGGCTGTTGTCGATCAGGTCGAGCATCTGCTCAGTGACTTTTTTGCGGTAGGTCATAACTTCGTCGACTGTGGGGCGCGACAATGTGCCGCGCAGGTTGCGCATGACCCGTTCGCCGAGTGATTCGTAATAGGAGTTGAAAATATAGGGATATTGCGGATGATGGACCTCAAAATCGGGGACATGTTCCTGCAGGATTACGCGTTCGAAGAACCATGATGTGTGCCCGATATGCCATTTGGGTGGGCTGACATCATCAATCGGCTGAACAACATAATCCTCGGTTGCCAGAGGGCGACACAGTTCCTCGGATTTATTCCTGACTGCCAGAAAACTGTCTCTAATATCGCTGCGGTCCATGAGTGGTCTCCCTTTGACAGGATAATATTTATCCTTTATGTGAGTTTGGAATAAATGCCGGATTAATCGGTGATGTAAGCGGATTCGGGAATCTTATCAAAACGCTATGTGAGATTGTCGTTTAGATTGTGATATTCGGTTCTGCAAAGCCGCATTTCCGATTGCCGGCTGATTTTCTTCATAAAACCGAGGAAATAGGGTCAAGGTTCCATTTTAGAAAAGTGCATAAAGTAACGAATTACTCTTACATATTCGCTTAAACGTTGACAATCTTTACTCGTATAGTATTTTATATATGCCTGTTGGGACCAACCATTTAGTTAAATTACAGGCCGGTTGTGATACTTGCCTTTTTCATTCCGGAGGATTTATGTTTAAAAACTTTACCATCGTTGTACTACTGCTTGCTTTTTTATGTGGCTTCGCTCAAGCCCAATCTTCTGAAAATCAGACAATTCTTTACGGAGACCTCTACAAAGTGGCTGTTAACAGCCACTCTGATGCTTCTCTTTTGATCGAAAGTGGCGCAGATGCTGTGGTAAAACTGAATGACGGCTACCTGGTGCTGACCTCACCCCGGGCCTTGCAGGTTATAGAACAGTCCGGGCTGAAATATGAACTTGTTGCATCCGGCATATCCAGCGAACAGATAGCTCTGGATAATCGCCAGGATGAGCTTAATCTGCAAAAGTATAATCTGCTTTTTCAGGAAGACCAGTTAAGAGTATTTCGAGTAGAGCCGGGTATTCATGAAGATCAGGTTGGAGCACAGCTTGTCAGACCGAAGAATTTGCCTCTTGATATAAAATTTACGGCCCCGCTTCAAATTGCAGATAAATCGAAACGAGCTATCGAGGATTTGCAGACATTGATCAACCTGGTGGAACAGGATTCACTGCAATTATATACGGAACGTTTGCAGGCCTTTACTCACAGGCTGGCGGGCACCGATTCGAATTATGCCTCACGGGACTGGATCAGTTCGAAATTCGCCGAATTCGGATATGATTCCATAGTTATAGACAGTTTTCAGGCTTATGTGAGCGGTTCATATAAAGATTGCCAGAATGTTGTCGCTTTCAAGGTGGGAAGCGTGCTGCCGGATCATCATGTGATAGTCGGCGCTCATTTTGACGGCGTATCGGGCTCACCGGCGGCTGACGACAACGGTTCCGGAACGGCCGCAGTATTGGAGATGGCCCGTGTATTAAAAGACTATGGAACCGACCTGACATTCGTTTTCATACTGTTCGATTCGGAGGAGCAGGGTTTGAACGGCTCCTATCACTATGCCGAAAATGCTAACAATGCCGGAGACAGCATTGTCTATATGTTCAATATGGATATGATCGCTCATTATGAGAACAGCGATCAGGCCAAGCTTTATCATGGTACCGACCTGACCTATACCGACCTGTTTGCCGATCTGGCCGACTCGCTGCTGGGTATCACATCACATTATCAGGGCAACCTGGCCGGCTCGGATCATTATCCATTTACACAATACGGCTACCGTGCGACATTCCTGCACGAATATGTTTTCTCGAACGTGTATCATTCCTATCAGGACAGCACAACCTATATGAATTTTGAATATATGACCGATATGACCCAGGCCGGCCTGGCGACAGTCTATTATGTCAGCCAGAGCTATGCTCTTCCGCAGGTGGCCTTCAGCTATATCGATCCATTGCCGGAACAGCTTGTGCCCGATCAGACTACCGAGTTCCAGGTCGAGGTTACCAGCGTCAACGGAGGTACCCCTGTACCCGGATCAGGATCATTACATTATTCGATTAATAACGGGCCCTATACAGAGATTGCCATGACAATTATTTCGGGCAATGTCTACGAGGCACAGCTTCCCGCCCTCGCTTGCGGACAGAGGGTCAGCTACTATTTGAGCGCCGAAGAGGTGGAAAACGGCGTTTTCTACGATGTCGATCTGGATAATCCACACAATGCCATGTCGGCCACGCAAATGTATGATGAAATTGCTGATAATTTCCAGACCGATCAGGGCTGGACAACGGAAAATATTGGTGCCTCGAGCGGTTTCTGGCAAAGGGGAGTGCCGGTTAATGATCCGGGCTGGGATTATGCTCCGGCTTCGGATGCCGATGGCAGCGGGCAATGCTATTTGACCGAAAATGTGTACGGCAACAGCGATATAGATGCGGGGGCGGTAAGGCTCACCTCACCTTCATTCGATATGTCATTGCCCGGCACGATCAGCTATGACTACTATCTGCATCTGACCAATACCGATGGCGGTGTCGACAAGCTGCTGGTCGAAATCAGTGACAATGATGGTTTGAGCGGCTGGACACAGATTGCCGTGCATGATACTCACGGCGGACGTGACTGGCGCAGTTACCAGATCACCGAACTTGATGTCATCGCTGCCGGATTGACACCATCGAGTAATATGAAGATTCGCTTTACTGCCAATGATGCCGATCCGCAGAGTGTGGTCGAGGCCGGAATCGATAATTTCCGGGTGACACAGGCCTTGTGCGAACAACAGGAAAATATAACCGGCGTGGTTGTCTATATGGATACCGTTACTATGGCTCTGCATGAAGATTCTGTACTCAGTTTCCTTGAATATGAAGAGGGCCAGAATTCCGGTGCGCTGGATATCTGGTTCCATGCCGAGGGCGGTTTATTGCAGCCCAATCCGCAGTATTACAACTACAGCCTGACGATTGGCGATGATCAGGTTGCCACGGTCACCGATCTGGGAGATTACAGTTTGCAGATCGATGGTATCTCGGCCGGGCAAACTACATTAACAATCGAACTTAATTGGCTGGACGAATTGATCTATACATCGCCCGCATTTGATGTTACCATTAATCTGCCGTATGTTCCCGGTGATGCCAATGGCAATGGTGATGTGGATGTCAGCGATGCGGTCTATATTATCAATAATATATTTGCCGGCGGTCCGGCACCCGATCCGTTTGAAGCGGGAGATTGCAATTGCGACGGGCTGGTGAATGTCAGCGATGCTGTCTGGATTGTCAATTTTGTCTTCACGGGCGGCAATGCTCCGGCCGATCTGGATGATGACGGTCAGCCTGATTGCTGATATAAATCTACATGAAATAATGGGGATAATCCACACGGATTATCCCTTTTTTTATGCAGTTCAGTAGACTATCGGTCCTTTTGTTAGGATTGTATTATATTCTTCTTACATTTGGAAAACATTGCGCTAACCTTAGGGATTTAATATGAAAGTGCCATTTGCGCCTGCAAATGGTGACTTTCACGTTCCTATAATGCAGGGCGCCCCAAGCGCCCTGTTTATATCATCACTGTTTTTCACAAACCATCACAAGGGCCATGAAAGCCGTTATGGATTATATGCTTGACAATATCCGGCAGAGCGGGTATTTTCGCCATGAACAGGCCAAGTTTAAGAAGGTCACGGCAAAATGATACCTGTCAGGCGGGGGGTGAGCCCCTTTCTTATTCTAATCACAAAATCTGCGTTTATCACTGAGGCTGAAAATTAATGGTGGCATTCAACCCGTATAAACTGGCACAGGATCAACTCGAGAAAGTGGCCGGATTGCTTGAACTCGATCAGGCCACCCGCGATCTGCTAAGCATGCCCCTGAGAGAGTATAACTTTTCAATCCGGGTGCGCATGGATGAGGGCTATATGCGGATTTTCCAGGGATTCCGGGTTCAGCACAATGATGCCCGTGGGCTGTGTAAGGGCGGAGTCCGCTTTCATCCGGAGGTATCCATAGACACAGCCCGGGCCCAGGCGATGTGGTCGACATGGAAAGCGGCAGTGGCCGACCTGCCCCTGGGAGGTGCCAACGGCGGAATTATCTGCGATCCGCATGACCTGAGCAGAGATGAGCAGGAGCAGATTTGTCGTGGATGGGTTCGCAACCTGACTCATGATGTGGGCCCGTACCGTGATGCGGTACAGCCGGATATCATGGCCACGCCGATGCATATGCTGTGGATGCTGGATGAGTATGAAATGACTTTTGGTGAGAAAAAGAGCGGTTTGAGCAGTGGTAAGCCCGTTCGCCTGAGCGGTTCAAAGGGCCAGAAGGAATCGACCGGTTACGGTTTGGCCTATGCCCTGCGCGAAGCCATGTATGAGCTGAATATATCACCCTCGGAGACAAGTGCCTCGATTCAGGGATTTGGTAATGTTGGCCAGCATGCCTTTGAACTGTATGAAAAAATGGGCGGCACGGTTATCTGTGTGGCCTGCTGGGATCAAAACGAGCAGAAAAGTTACGCTTATCGCAAAAAAGACGGTATTGAATTCAAAGAGCTGCGCAAAATTACAAATCGCTTTGGAGAAATTGATAAGGGCAGGGCTGAAGAGCGTGGATATGATGTTCTCGAGGGAACGGAATGGCTTGAGCAGGAAGTGGATATACTTATCCCGGCGGCGATGGAGAATCAGATAACATCGGAAAATGTGGGCAAAATAAAAGACGGTGTCAAAATTATAGCCGAGGGCGCCGATGGCCCGACCACATTGGAAGCCGATGAGGTCATCAGGCAACGTGAAATTCTGCTTTTGCCCGATCTGCTGGCGAATTCGGGCGGCGCAATCTGCAGTTATTTCGAGCAGATACAGGGTAACCTGAACTATTTCTGGCAAAAGGATGAGGTTCTCAGCAAATTGGATGTAAAAATGACAAATGCTTTCTTTGATGTTCTCGAACTGGCTGAAAAAAAGGACATATATATGCGTGATGCCGCGTATCTTATTGGGGTCGGACGTGTGGCACAGGCCTGCAGAGATCGGGGCTGGGTGTGATCAGGCGGGATAGTTTATTGTATAATAAGTCGATGATGAATTTTCGGAGATATTAGATATAGTGGCTGATGAGAGATTAGACAGATTCGATGGTGAACATATCGATGCCGAACGGCTTCTTCTGGATCTCAAGGAACGTGCCAAGGAGCTCAACTGCCTCTATCGCATAGAGGAGTTGATGAACCGTCCCGAACTTGACCTGCCGGAAATCTGCCGCGGTATGGTGGATGTTATTCCGCCCGGATGGCAGTATCCTGATATCTGCGAGGCTAAGGTTGTCCTGGACGGCAACGAGTATTTCTCGCCCGATTTCAAGCAAACCGACTGGTTCCTGCGTTCCGATATCAAGGCCCACGATAAGATTATGGGTACCCTGTTCGTCTATTATACCGAGGAAATGCCGAATGAGGATATCGGGCCGTTTCTGAAGGAAGAGGTCAAGCTGATCCGGACAATCGCCGACCGTCTGGGGCACTATATTATGTACCACAAGATGAAGCATGTTTTTCATGAATGGAGAAATGCCAGTGAGGAGCCCGAGGAAGATGGTCGTAATGAATGGCAGGTTGTGCTCGATCTTTTGAAACAGACTGACCGTAACCTGTTTTTTACAATATCTCTCAAGATGCTCAACTTTCTATGCTGGAGCGGATACAAACGTGCCGAGGAGCTTCGCAAATCATCGGGAGCCGATAGAAGCAGCGACGAGGACCAGATCGAAAAGGACAGCAACCGTCCGCATCGTGTCCGTCCTTTCAAGATTTCCAGCGAGTTAAGTGAGCAGATATTCGACCTGGCCTCGAAACATCTCACCGATGAAGAAATCTCAGAGCGGATCCAGCATTGGATTCAGGAAGACAAGCTCACTTTTCTGATCCAGGTCGTAAACCGCAACCTGTCGCTTTCGGCGGTGGCCGATGCTATCCGTCGCTATCATCATATCGAGACCGATGTCGAACTGCATTCGCCCAGTCGCCGAGGAGTGCAGGTATCATTGATCCGCAGATTTTTGTCCAATCAGCTTCAGTTTATCAATGTGGCCAAGGATTTTATCGAGATCGGTGATTTCTACGAGCTCCTTGAGCATATGGTATTTTCCACCGACAGCCATGGCAAGCTGGGCGGAAAATCGGCCGGCCTGACATTGGCCTCGCAGATTCTCAAGAAGTCACAGGATTCCAATAAGTATCTTTCTGATATTAAACTGCCACGCACCTGGCACATAACTTCCGATATGATTCTGCATTTTATGCACTACAATAATTTCGCCGAAGTGGTTGAGCAGAAGTACAAGGATATCAATCAGATTAGATTCGAATATCCGCATATAGTACATACATTCAAGAATTCACATTTCCCGCCCGAGATGATCGCCGGGCTTTCTGTGGCCCTGGATGATTTCGAGGACAGGCCGATTATCGTGCGCAGTTCCAGCCTGCTGGAAGACGGCGTGGGGATGGCCTTCTCGGGCAAATATAAGAGCCTCTTTCTGGCCAATCGCGGAAGCAAAAAGGAACGTATCGAGGCGCTTCTGGATGCGATCGCAGAGGTCTATGCCTCAACCTTTTCTCCCGATCCGATCGAGTATCGCAAGGAACGCGGACTGATCGATTTTGACGAGGAAATGGGCGTAATGCTGCAGGAGGTTGTGGGCCAGAGAGTGGGCCGTTATTTCATGCCTGCTTTCGCCGGGGTAGCATTCAGCCGCAATGAGTTCCGCTGGTCGCCGCGCATAAAACGCGAGGATGGTCTTCTGCGCCTTGTGCCCGGACTGGGGACCCGTGCGGTGGATAGATTATCCGATGATTACCCGGTTTTGATAGCGTATGGGCAGCCCAATTTGCGCGTCAATGCCTCGGTTGATGAGGTGTTACGCTATGCTCCCAGGTATATCGATGTGATCAATCTGGAAACCAGTGAATTCGAAACCAAGGAGATTCGTGAGCTGTTGCGCGAATGCGGCAATCAATATCCGATCATCAATAAATTAGTGTCGCTTTACAGTGATGGTCAATTGCGCAAGCCGCTCGGACTGGGTATTGATTTCGAAAAAGAGGAACCGGTGGTGACATTCGAGGGCCTTTTTGCCGATGGCCATTTCATAAGGCAGGTCGATACAATCATGCATGTGCTCGAGGACAGCATGAAAATGCCGATCGATATCGAGTTTGCGCATGACGGCAAGAATTTTTACCTGCTGCAGTGCCGTCCGCAGAGTTACAGCGAGGAGAATGCCACCGCGGTAATTCCGCCCGATATTCCCCGTAATGATATCATCTTTTCGGCCGACAGGTATATCTCCAACGGTTATGTGCCGGATATCAACTATATCGTCTATGTCGTGCCCGAAAAGTTCAGCGAGCTTCCCAGCCTTGAGAAACTGAAAGAAATCGGACGGGCGATTAATAAGCTCAACAAGGAACTGCCCAAGCGCAGTTTTGTGCTGATCGGCCCGGGACGATGGGGCAGCCGTGGTGATGTCAAGCTGGGTGTCAATGTTACCTATTCCGATATCAATAACACTGCCGTGCTGATCGAGGTCGCGCGCCAGAAAGGCAATTATGTGCCCGATCTGTCATTCGGCACTCATTTCTTCCAGGACCTGGTGGAAACCAATATCAGGTACCTGCCCCTTTATCCCGATGATCCGGGGATCATCTTCAATGAGGATTTCCTGATCAATTCGACTAATATATTACCCAGGCTTTTGCCGGATTATGCGCATCTGAAAGATGTGGTCAGGGTCATCGATGTCCCGCGCGAGTCAAACGGCCGGGTTCTCAAGGTACTTCTGAATGCCGAGATGGAAAAGGGGCTGGGTATTTTGGATGAATCTTCGCAGGCCTGATCAACCTCACCTGCCGAGGCGCATGAGATGATTGGCTTTGAACAGCCATTCGGGGGTGGCTAATACTTTACCGAAATCTATCCTGTACCATGGGGACAGGCTGTTGTCTATGGGATTGTTTATGACATGCACATCCTGGGCCGGCGTGAATCCCTGCGCCAGCAGGAAAATCTTTTCACCCGTTTCCATATTTTCGGCCATATCGACAACTATCACCAGATGCCCGGGAAAACCGGGCTGATTGAACACATCCCCGATAGTCATTGAATCGACCGCGATCTTCTGCATCTCCTCGGCAAGAGAATAGGTGCCGGCGTACATGAAAATCATATCCAGGTATTTCATGAACTCGACCCGTCCGGAATCGACGCCATAATCCCGATGCCAGGTGACAGTGTTATTATTCGATACACGTGGACGCATGCCCTCCATCCAGACCGAATAGGGAATCGTATCGCCGGATGTGAAATTGTAGACTATATCGTTCCATCGCCGGTGGGCATAAAGATATTCGGCATGCAGGCGGATATAGGCGTCGGCACATTGCATCAGGTTGCGATTGCCGATATCGATATCCACCACAGCAGTGTAGACATTGGGTTTGCCCTTTTTTTCGCCGTTGTATTTGTAAACCGGCGGTTTGCCCTCTTTGAGGGGCAGATATCTGAGCCATTCATGGAAACTGCCCGGCTCCACCTCAATTCTGCGGTAACCATCGGGCAGATCGATTCGATTGGCCAGGGCATGTGCCGAATCATAATGATTGAGCCATCTGTAGTCGTGATCCTCGGCATTGACCGGAGCGGCCAGCAATGGAAGTACCAGCGCAAATGCTAATGTTATGGTTTTTATATAATTCATGGCGTTAGTATTTATACAAAGTTTAACGCTTCTGCGCTATATCTTGTTCTTCAAAATCTGATCGAAACCGCCAGCCCGGCCATATCATCATCGATTGCCGGAACGACCTTGATGCTGTTCTGATGATGGCGCAGGTAGATTTCACGCGCGATGATATAGCTGTAGACCACGCCAAAATAGACATCGGACGGCCAGTGCGAATCGGATGTCAGACGTTCGATGCTGACCGAAGTGATTATTCCCCAGCCGGCAATTTTGAGCGGCATATAATCGAAATGGCTGGTCAGGATCGTCATGACCTGGGTGACATTGGCGGAATGTCCTGATGGAAACGAGGTTCCGCCATTGAATTCGAAATACCTTGGACCATGTCCTTCATTGGGACGAAATCGCCCGACGGTGCGGTTGGCCAGGTTTTTCAGAAGCCCGGCGATATAATATGTTTCAAGGATTTCACCGGAAATGACCAATGCAGGCCGGAAATCTATCAGATAACCGGCAGCAAGGATGGCAATATAATACTTGGCCATCCGTCCGCCATGTCCGACCTGGTCGAAAAACTCTCCCACATTGCTGAGCTTTTTGATCAGTTCATCTTCCTCACTGCGTTTGACAGCATCATAGATTTCCCGGTCATAGATATATAATACCCCGCCGACAACAACTATCCCCGACAACCACAGCAGGCTTTCCGTATTTATGCGTGCGGGCGATGAATAAATATGTACTGCATCGTTAAAGACCGTGCTGAGGCCCTCGCCTATATCGGAGAAGAGATTATGCCTGATACTGTTGTGATCGTCCCCGGTTGTGCTTTCGTAATTCTCTGTGCTTAGATATTCCGACATGAAATCGGTTGAACTGCCGGAAAATCTGGAATGATAGAATGATTGCTGTTGTGCAGATAGTGTGGCCGGTTGACACAGAATTGCTATACAGACCACAATAAAAATGTGAATTTGTGATTTTTTAATCATATTCAGATTTCAATTTCAATTCCAACCGGGCAATGATCAGAGCCCATGATTTCCGGCAGTATAAAGGCCGATTTGAGATTTTTGCGCAGATTGTCGCTGATGAAAAAGTAATCTATTCTCCAGCCTACATTCCGTTCACGAGCACGGGTTTTCATATCCCACCAGCTGTATTGCCCGGGCTGGTCGCTGAATTCGCGGAAGGTGTCGATATAACCGTTTTTGATCAGCTTATCGATCCATTTACGCTCGATCGGCAGGAATCCCGACGTTTTCTCATTTTCTTTGGGACGGGCCAGGTCGATTTCGCGATGGGCCGTGTTGATATCACCGCAGATGATTATCTTCCTGCCGGCCTTTTTAAGCTTGTTTATATGTTTCAGAAAGGCATCATAGAAATCCAGCTTATACTGGAGCCGTTCAGCCGAGGCCTTACCATTGGGGAAATAGCCGTTGAACAGGATAAACTTTCCGTAATCTGCGGCGATAATCCGTCCTTCATCATCAAAACGTCCATTGGCGAATCCAAGGCCGACGTCTATGGGCTCGGGTTTTGAATACAATCCCACACCGCTATAGCCTTTGCGAATCGGTTTGCTGTAGTATGTGTGATAGCCGTCGATTTTCTGCAGGTTTTTCTTCAGCTGTTCGATGTGCGCCTTGGTTTCCTGCAGGCAGAGAATATCCGGCTGTTCGTTGTAGAACCATTCCAGCGCGCCTTTGCGGTCGACCGCACGGATGCCATTGACATTCCATGACAGCATTCTGATTTTTTTCATTTTCAGCACCTCGAGTTCAGGATTCAAAACAACAATATAGGCCGGATCGCATTAACCCCAAATATATTTTATTGGCCGATTACGAATCGTTCCGTTTACAGGTCGAAGAATAGTTTGTATGTCAGTCGCAGGCTTTGTCCGGCCTCGGGCAGAATTGACTTTATTCGTGAGAGATGATTGCGGTAAGCGGTATCGAGAATATTGTCGAAATTGAGCGATATGGTATGAATCATATTGCCGGAACTGATAAGGTACTGCGCGAATGCGTTATAGACAATGTAACCGGCAGTTGGTTGCTCGAAGTCATCCACACGATCCTGATCATCGGCCAGCACCGCCGAGGTACCGATAGTGAGACGGGATGTTGCATATTTCAATTCGATCAGGCCCTTCAGGGGCGGGATCTGCGGCAGGGGCGAATTGTCTTCCGCAAATTCGCCACGCGTGTAGGAGGCGTTCAGATTCAGTTCGAAATTACCGGCAAAAGCGATCATCATCTGTGCCTCCAGACCATAGATAAGCGCCGAAACTCCCTCGCTGGCATAGATTGGCAGAAATGTGGCATAATTGATCTCGCCGGTGTTGCGGGGAATGATATAATCGTTTAAATCATTATAAAATGCTGTGGCATTCAGATGGAATTGCTCGCCTGTATAATATGCAAAAAGCTCAGTTCCCAGTCCGCTTTCATCGGAAAGATCGGGGTTGCCGGTTTCGTAGGAATAGGCCGCCAGATGAGGACCGGAACTGAACAGTTCCTCGATAGTCGGTACACGCGATGATTTGCTGATATTGCCGCCGACGTAAAACTCCTGTCCCAGGTCATAGAGCGCGGAAAATGACAGCGACCATGTATTGAAACTGCGCTCGCGAATGTGCCCGATATCGGCGTCAGGATCTTCAAATTCCGGCTCGATACGATCGTAGTTGTATCTTCCGGCAAGTTCAATACTGAAGCGGTTAAATTCGAGTGATTCATGCATATAGGCCGACAGATTGAGTGATTGTGTGGGCGGGTTGAAGACAAAACCGCCGATTTCATAGTCGCGATACTCAAAAGACAGGCCGGCTGTACCATTGTCAAATATTCCCAGGTTACGGTGGACAATATTCAACCGTCCGAGGTAATTGATGATCCTGAATTCGGCGCCGATTGAGCCGTTGGATTCGAATTCCTTGTGACGGTAGAAAGCGCGGCTGACCTGGACATCGATATAATCTATTCTGTCAGATTCGATTTCCAGCCTCGATTTCAGGTTGAGCTGGCGTTTTAGCATGGTAATATCGACTCCCTGCGGATGCGCGCCCACAAATCCGCCCGGGACGCCATAGTCCAGCTCGAAATGACGGTATGATCCACCAATGAAACCATGTTTATGGAAAAGACTTCCTCCGATTGCGGCATCAAAATCATCGGAGTTTGAATTATCCAGCTCCCCTTCAGGGGTATTGACATCGGAGGCCACTCTGCGGCTGTATTCACCGCGCAGGGAGATATTATCGAATGGGACATTGACAACTGCCGATCCCAGGCCGCCGCGGTTGGCCGATTCGCCATAGGCACCCAATGTACCGAAGATATTGTCATGGCGGTCGTGGGGGATTTCATGGCGGATGACATTTACCACGCCGCCGATGGTCGTGGATGTATGTAGAAGCACCCGGGGGCCGCGGATGACCTCCATACGATCGGAGGTAAATGGTTCAATCGTCACCGCATGATCGGGTGAGGTCGCGGAGAGATCTGTTGTTTTGTTGCCGTCTTCGCTGATCAGGACCCGATCCCCGCCCAGGCCGCGGATAACCGGACGGGCCGGTGCCGGACCCATGGACCTCATGGCCATTCCGGTTTCATTTTTGAGTGTCGAGGCCAATGTCAGGCCCAGCTCTTTTTGCAGTTCAAGGCCCTTTAATGTATTCGAGATTTCGTTCAATTCTTCGAATTTGGTATGTGTATGTTCGCCGGTTACAATTACAGGTGAGGCATCCAATGCCCGTGGAAACATATAAATCGCGAATTCCCTGTTAGATTTCGGCTCAAATGATATGTTGACCAGTGTCTCATGATATCCGATCCGTGAGGCCCTGAGCTTATACTCCCCGGCCTTTAGGCCTGAAACAGCAAAGTCGCCATTATTATCTGCTCCGACCGATATATTCAGGTCGGGGATTTCAATGACAGCATTGGCGACCGGCTGATTTGTTTCTATGTCTATCGCCCTGCCCTTAAAAATGGCATCATTATCTGCCTGAAGCGTAACTGCAAGCAATAAGATGCCAAGCAGGGCTGCCGCTATTATTCTGCGGCAGCCGTTTATTCTTAGCTTGTTAAGCATTTTGGTTGATGGCATCCTATTCCTCGTTACTTACCACGACCGGTATTTTGCCCGATCGGTAATCGGAATGGTCGACATGCATGACGAAGAATTCGATCATTGTCTGGCCCTCTTCGAGACCGCGCAGATGGAACTCGAATTCGCCTTCTTCGCCCTCATGCTGCCAGACTTCGACCACCGATTCATCATCGATAGCCCATGAGAGATAGGAATCCTCATCAACGGGTGGATCGATGATATTTTCATCCTCATCATAAAACTGTGCCTCGTAATGGTCCTCGGTAAGCCCTATGGGGACATAAAATGTATCGCTGGTTTCGCCCCGCAAAATCGAGACGACCTTGATACCGGATGATGATATATACATACCGATTGCTTCAAAATGTTCTGTCTGAGGTGATAGCGGATCATCGCTGCATGAGCCTATAAATAAAGCCGCCATCAGGAGCAGGAGCGCCATCACAATATTCCTGTGCTGTCTGATAAGACTGCGCATAATAGTCCTCCGGAATTTGGATTTAATCTTAATGTATGGCCGAATAAATTACATTCGACAATACAACGGTTTAGGATAGTTTTGAAAAATCAGGCTGATGCCGGAGGTGCACGGGATTCGATGCTTTTAAAACAAATGGAGGGAAGCAGTACCCTGGCGGGGATAAAAGTGAATGACTCCTGCCTGAAATATTCCAGGCCGAAATTAGGGATGTCCAGGTCGGATGAGAAATTCAGTGCAAATGAGAAAACCGGGCAGGTGTCAATGGAACTGATCGCCGTGTGATGGCAGGAGCAGCCCTCGAGATAATCATGATTATGAAACAGGTCGCTTCCGAGCCATGCCGGAAGAACCAGGATCAGAATCAATATTATATTTAACAATCTGCCGCATTTCATAATCATTGTTCCATCAATAGTTAGCTGAAGAACATTATGTATTGTAATGATGTTCCGTCCGAGATCAAATTAAATTATTGACATATTATGGCTCAGGTGCTAAATTATTAGTGACACACCTGGTATAACAACTCACAAGTTTTAGAAGCAGAAAAAGATACAATTTTCGCAGGGAGGTAAATTATGAGGAAAATTGCCGCATTCCTTATCTTTGCACTATTGGGACTGTTTGTAGTCTCTCCGGCTCAGGATTTAACCTGCGCCGACGTGAATGAAGATGGTTATGTAAATCTTAGTGATCTGACAGATATGTTCGTTTCTCATCTCGGTGGTCCACCTCTTCCGGATGGCAAGGGGGATATTGACTTTCGTGCCGGTTACAATACAGGCGACTGGAGTCATCTGATTGACTATATTTTTATGGGTGGTCCCGCCCCGGATTGCCCGCCGTTTGGTCCATATACACCGCAGATGACGGATGATACTCTGTTTTTGCCATCGTTTGTTATTCCGGCCGGAAGCGGTCAGATCTCTTCATCAATAGTATTCAAAAACCTTAATATTTTCCGTCATATACTGGTTCCCCTGGAAATCGATGGCCTGGGGGCGGGGGTAACGATTGATTCCATCTCGCTATCGGGTTTTTCCAGCACAAGCTTTCCGGAAAGTTTCCATTATATTAATGGAAATACGGTGACATTCGCGCAGGGTGAGCTAACCTGGGGTATATCTCCGGGATTGCATGCCCTGGCAACTCTCTATTTCAGCTATGATAACGCTGAGGGTACGTTGGTTTCTGTTGATACAGCCACTCTTCCCCAGAATACTTTTTTAAATTATAGCTTTGGTGAGCCAAGCCCTTCAGTTCCGGCTGAAGTGGGAATTCCCAAAGTCGTTTCTGCCGGTGGAGGCGGGTTTCCCAACATGAATGTATCTCCCGACAGCCTGTTCTTCTATACTCTGGCCGGACTGGAAAATCCCGATCCGCAATCGTTTTCCATTATGAGCGACGGGGCAGAATTCAGCTGGTTTATCGATAAGCCTGACTGGATTGATGTTTCCACAACGTTTGGTTCTTCGGATGTGACCATTGATGTACAACCGGATATCTCAGGATTTCAGGTGGGAACATACACAGGTGAAATCAATATATATTCACCCGATGCTCTCGGCTCGCCTACAACTGTCAAGGTAGTGTTGCAGCTCAGGTCGCAGTATCCGTCATTTGATGCAAATTGCGATCAGGAATTCAATATCAGCGATATTGTGACGCTGATAAACTACTTGTTCATTGCAGATGCCCCCGAACCATGTGATCCCTGTACGGGTGGAGTGCTGAAATAATCGTAGCCAATAAAATTAAAGCCGCTTCTCGTTTGTGAGAAGCGGCTTTTGCATTGGCATCTTTATAATCTATTCAACTTCAGCTGTTTTATCCTTTTCAGGATAAAGCACTATCCTGACATAACGGTCTTGATCGAGATACTGATTGGCGGCCTGCTGAATAGCCTCGGGAGTGATCAGTTCGATCAGGTCATCGTAGTTGTCGATCAATGTCGGATCGAATTTATTCCAGTAGTATTCATAGAGCATATCTCTCCAGAAGCTGTTCTGCTTGAGATTCTCTTCATATTCGCGCCTCTGCATTTCCTTGACCTTGTCTATATAACTTTTTTCGAGGCCGGTGGCTTTGATGCTGTCAAGCTGTGTGAAGATGGCATTGCTCAGTTCATCAACCCTGTCCGGGCTCAATCCCAGGCCGATAATGAAGCGGAATTCATCATCGGGGTAATTTATGGGAGCGCCATAGGCGTAGGTGCCGTAAGTGCCGCCAAGGTCCTCGCGCACAACCTCGCGCAACCTGATCTGCAGGGCCGAGGCCAGTGATTCAATCATATGCTTATTGGTGCGATTGAATTCCATGTCGCCGATAAATGCCAGTTGCATATGGCTGACCGGTTCGATACCCTTGCGAACTTCTTTCTTCACAACCCCCTCCGGAGCGTCTACACCGAGATCACGGAAACTTTCCTGACGATCGATCGAGGGAAGGCCACCAAGATAAGTCTGCACATGGGGCCTGATCTGATCCAGTTCGAAATTGCCCACGAAAATGAATGTGAAGTCGGAAGCATCGAAAAAGCGATCCTTATAAATTTCGAGTGACCGCCGCATGTCCATCTCGTCCAGGTCCTCCATCGTACGCGGTTTGGCACGCGGATGATAATCTGACAGCACCCAGCGAATAGTATCCACCAGGGACATCATCGGATTGGCATCCTTGTTCCTGAGCATATTTTCCTGTTCATTGATATAGGCCAGATAGGCTGAACTGTCTATACGAGGATCGGTGAAATAGAGATAGATCAGCTTGAACATCGTTTCCATATCTTTGGGGGTTGTGCTTCCGCTGATACCTTCGGTCAGGCCCGAAATCGATGGCGAGACATTGACAATCTGTCCTGCCAGCCTTTTCTGCAGGGATATATTGTCGAAATCGCCCACACCGCTTTTATTGACCAGGTCGGCCGCGGTGGCTGCCGGGATGCGATCCTCGAGTTCGACCAGCGATGATCCGCCCGGGCTGAATGCTGTCATGAGGATTTCGTCATTTTTAAAATCGGTCGGTTTCAATATCACCTCGACGCCGTTTGCAAGCGTCCAATGGGAGACATCGATATCATCCATATATTCTTCGGAAACAACCTCGGCACCCTGGGGGATATTTTCCACCAGCGGTTCATCGGAAACCTTGTCCTCGTATGGTTCGAGATCCTTGTCCTGGACCCTGTCGAATACAGCCAGCAAATCTTCCTCGGATGGTATGGGCAGGTCCTCTTTTTCCGGAGAATTGACCATCACAACCCGATTATCATCGCTGATCCATTGTTCGGCGAGGTTATTGACTTCATCAAGAGTGATGCCATCGAGATAGGTTTTATACAGGCTGTAGCGGTATTCGATGCCGGGTACCTTTCGATCCTGCAGATAATGAGATACCAATTGCGAGGCATAGCGTCGTGAATCTGTCTTATCGCGCTCATTATATGCTTTTTCGATATTGGTCATCATTTCCTTTTTCTGGCGTTCCAGTTCGCTTTCCGTAAAGCCGAACCGGTCGACCCGTTGCGCCTCGGTCAGGATCGCTTCGAATCCATCCGCAATTTCGCCTTCATTGACACCGGCGGAAATATAGTAAACGTCCTTTGTGCGCAGCCAACTGCCCTGCCCGGAACTGGCATAGATAAAGGGCGGATCGGCCTGCTGGCTGAGCTCATAGAGCCTCTTGTTGAACATGCTGTTGTAAAGATCTTCAATAAGATCCTGGCGATAATCCAGCACCACTTCGGTTTTGCTCCGGGGCTGTTTGTAAACCAGTGTCACGCTGGAATTTGTGGCCTCCGGATCGCTGGCAATGGCAAACAGGGTTTCTTCATGGCCGGGTACGACGAATAATTCCCTTTCAGGTGGATTGGCCGGCCTTTCAATTTTTCCAAAATGGTCTTTGATCAGCTGTTCGATCCAGAGCGGATCGAAATCACCAACAGCAACCACAGCCATCAGGTCGGGCCGATACCAGTCGCGGTAAAACTGGCGCAGGGTTTCATATTCGAAGTTCTCAACCACATCCATCTTGCCGATCGGAAGCCGCTCGGCATATCTGGAGCCCTTGAACAGGATCGGATACTGTTCGTCACTCATCCTGGCCTGTGCTCCACGGCCGGTGCGCCATTCCTCGACAATCACCCCCCGTTCCTTGTCGATTTCCTCTTCCTCGAGGCTGAGCTGATGGGCCCAGTCTTCGAGGATCTGGAATGATGTCTCGACCAATTCCTGGCTGTCGGTGGGAACCTGAAGCATATAGACAGTTTCATCGAAACTGGTATAAGCATTCAGATCCGGTCCAAAACGCATGCCGATCGATTCCAGGAAATCGACCAGTTCCTGCTTTTCAAAGTTTTTGGTGCCGTTGAAAGCCATATGTTCCAGGAAATGGGCCAGGCCCTGCTGTTTGTCATTTTCCAGCACAGAACCGGCATTGACGACCAGCCTGAGTTCGGCACGACCCTCGGGTTTGGGATTGGTTTTGATATAATATGTGATGCCGTTGTCAAGCTTGCCGTGCTTGATATCGGGGTCGAGCGGAATAGTATCGTAGGGCTGAAATGCAAATTCCGCGGCAATCGGTTCGCCAGTATCCGCCGGCAATGAACCCGGCAGGATAGCAAACATCAGTGCAATGAGAATGATGGTCATGAGACCTTTCTTCATTTGTATCTCTCCTTTCAATGAAATTCATCTTCCAGTCAAATTAATATGCAAAACCGCCAAATAGTTCCGAAATCCCCGGCTGAGAAGTTTTCATTATCGCAGATCGGAGCAGAGGAAATCTGTGCGAAGGATTGGCATATAAATATATAATTTAAGTCTTTATAATCTCGGAGGCAAGGGCTACTTATGACTATACTGCCCAAATAAGTTGTTGACACCAGGCTGCCGGCGGAAATAGATTATTAATAGAATGGAGCCACTTTGACAGTGGATATTCCTCTTGAGTCACATCTGATTTTGCCGGATATGGATTGCCGCTGAATTTTAGCCTTGAGAATAATATTGTTAACTTTTCTGCTTATGCTCCGATCAATTCTGGAGGTTTCCCGAATAAAAAAGCCCGCCGGAAATTTAATCCGGCAGGCCTTTGAAAACATGGCTGATTGAATCTACTGCAGGGGACAATTCGTGCAGGGATCATCAGAACTATTAAAGATCCAGTTTATGATATATACCGCGTCTGAAATATTGGCTTGATTATCACAGTTGACATCGGCAACGATCAACGGCTGCGGAGGAGGGCCCCCGACAAATATCCAGCTGATCATGTAGACTGCATCTGAGACATTGACCTGATTATCCCCATTGACGTCGCCGCAAATCAATCCTCCCGCGGAATACAGTATAGTTGAGGGGATAAATGAACCATTGTAATCGGCCAGGTCGACATAGGTCAACAGGCCATCCCCTGTATAAGACAATTCCTCGCCGGGCATGAAGTTGTAAGTCTGAGTTGATAAATTGGGATGAATAAGGGCGCGAGTATCCTGGTTATCGTAGCCATAGTCAAAATACATCGGCCCGTTATACGCCGGTACTATCTGATCGTTAAATATGAAAAATGCCGCCGAAAGGCTGTCGCTGTGGATTATCCTGATGGTTTTGTTGAGTGTATCCTGCACGATGTAGGCCATATTTATCGGATCGTCTGATGATTTTCCCGAAGGCGGGATTGTATCACCCTCGATGACCAATAGCAGATAAATCAAATCACGGGCAGTCAGCACCAGACCATCACCGTTGCAATCAGTATGCGCCACCTGGCGTTCAAAATCGACATAGAATATGCTGTCCCCGTATATGAACCAGTTTGTGAAGATAACATAATCGGCGATTTCGAATGGGATTTCGTTTACATTTACATCACCGGGCATCGGCGGAATCGGGCCGCAATCTATTGATACATTACCGCTGTGGAAATCGATAAACCTCTGGATCGGATTTGGTGATCCCTGGAAACATTCATCAGGCGCGCCCTGGGTTGTGCCCAGGGTTTCACCGCCTGTATAGACAAAGTCATCAGGATCCCAGACCGAATCGGAGCCGAGAACATTTTGCCCGGTTTCATCCGAGAACAGATTATGCGTGCATTCCTGCCAGTAAAACTCAACCGGCAAAGACTGACATATCAGCGCGGAATCATCCATGACAGTAAAGCTTATTCGGGCCAGTTCGCCGACGCCATTTTCGAGGTAACAGTCAAGCCCGATTCCATCAGTATTGGCAATAGCATAAATGCTCAGAAAGCCCGGGGAGATTTCCTGGTAAAAGAATGAATCCCAGTTACAATCGACCAGGTACTGGCCCTCCGTGACACCATTGAAAATAAGACCGCTGTTGTCATATCTAATTAGCAGCTCAAAGCCGCCTGATGTAAAATCTGAGCTGTTTTTGAAGGTAATCGGAACATCGATAGTTTCACCCAGGGCCGGAAAATTGTCGCAATCAACGTAAACATCGAAATCCCCTGTCGGCTGGGCAATGGTCTGAGCCGGCATGATCATAAATGCCGGAATCAGAAGCAGCAAAAGCCACATTGTAGATTGGGCTTTACCCCCTAAAGCGCGTCGTTTAGACATTACTCCTCCCATGATTAATGGTTTAAATGTTAGAAAACACTAACGTCTAAAACGATAGCAGTTGCGCTTTTGTATCTATCCTTTATGATTTGTGTTTTTTGTGCGGTAGCAGTTTAACAATTTAAATATACCTGCTTGTTAATAATCTGTCAAGCATTAATCCGGCCGGCCGTCTTTTATTCGATTAAATATTCTTGCGCCAGAGAATGTGCGCACGTACATTATTCAAACAGGCAGAAACATTGACAGGAGGAATCATGAAATACCTAAGTATAATCCTGATAACAGCTTTTATAATATTATCCATTCCTCAGGCGGGGCCGGCCTGCACCAATTTGCTGGTTACTCAGGGCGCGTCTGAGGATGGTTCGGTGATGATTACTTATACCTGTGACGGCGAGTTTCATCCGCACCTGGAATATATCCCGGCCGCGGATCATGAGCAGGACTCTCTCGATATTACCGACTGGTATGGCAACCTGCGCGGACGAGTTCATCAGGTGCCGCATACATATGCCGTGGTCGATCTTATGAATGAGCATCAGCTGGCAATCAGCGAAACGACTTTCGGTGGTAGAGAAGAGTTGCGTGATACATTGGGGCTTTTACATTACTGGGATTTGATGCAACTGGCGTTGCAACGCGCCAGGACCGCGCGTGAAGCTATTATTGTTATGACCGACCTGGTGGAAAAGTATGGTTATCGTTCCAGCGGTGAGTCGTTTTCGATTGCCGATACTCGTGAATGCTGGATAATGGAGATGATTGGTATGGGTCCGGGGCGAACCGGGGCGGTGTGGGTGGCATTGAAGGTTCCTGATGGTTACATCTCCGCCCATGCCAACAAGGCCCGTATCGGTGAGTTTCCATTGGATGATCCGGAAAACTGCCTGTATTCCAAAAATGTTATCGCCTTTGCAAAGGAAATGGGCTACTATGATGATTCCTTCGGCAGGCCCTTCAATTTTGCGGAAACATATTGCCCGCCTACACCCTATAACCGGCGCTATGCCGATTCGCGGGTCTGGAGCATATTCCGCAGGGCGGCGCCCTCGATGAAACTCTCCCCGGATTATCATCGCGCGGTCAAGGACTCGGAACCGTATCCGTTGTGGATCAAGCCGGATGAAAAGATATCATTGGATGACGTTTTCATGCTCATGCGTGATCATTATGAGGGCACCGATTACGACATGACAAAGGGTGTCGATGCCGGGCCATATAATACCCCATATCGCTGGCGTCCGATGAAATGGGAGGTCGATTCGGTCGAATACTGCTGGGAACGGCCCATCTCCACCCAGCAGACCGGCTTTTCATTTGTATCACAGTCTCGTTCATGGCTGCCCGATCCGATTGGCGGTGTTTACTGGTATGGCGTGGATGATACCTGGTTTACATGCTACACTCCGCTTTATTGCGGAATCGACAGGCTGCCGGAATCATATACAATCGGCTCATTGCAGAAATATTCCGATCAATCCGCCTGGTGGGTTTTTAACTTTGTTTCCAACTTCTGCAATTTGAAATATTCCTGGATGATTGAGGATATTCAGAAGGTCCAGGAGGATATCGAGGGCACCTATCTTGCCATGCAACCCTATATCGAGAAAACCGCGCTTGAGATTCACAAAACTGAACCGGATCTTTTGACCAGGTATCTGACAGATTACAGCGTCAATAATGCCGAAATTGTGGTCGAGAAATGGCGCGACCTTGGTAATTACCTGATTACCAAGTATAATGACGGCTATGTAAAAAACGAAAAGGGCCGTCCGGAGGAACAGGGCTATCCCGAAGGATGGCTCAGGAAAGTCATTGAGGATCGGCCGGAGCAGTTTAGACTGCCGGTGACGGCCGATACATTGCCAAAATCACGACTTGTAGACTGACATCCCGTTTCAAGCAAAAATGTTGAATATCAGAATGGAATATTTTTTAAACGAAATGTGGATCAAATAGTATAATATTGTAACCGCATTTACATGAAATATTCCTGCCGAGGAGGCAAAAGATGAAATATCAATATCCCGGATACGCAGGGATAGTTGTTTTTCTTCTCGCTCTTGCCTTGCTTACAACGACTATCTTATTTGCTTTTTCCGGATGCAGCAAATCCAATCCATCTGCCAGCGCATCATTTCTCAAGATGTCCGACTGCAAGAATTTCGGTACCATAATTTTACGGGGTGCCGATGATCCAGCGAAGGACATTGTGGAATTCAGTTATCAGGATCAGGTTCTGTCAATAGAGCGGATCAATGGAGGTTTTAACTGCTGTACGGAGATCGATGTCTCTGTTGACCTGAGTAATCAGCTGATTATAATCTATGAAAGGGAGAATCTTGTCGATGGTGGATGTCGCTGTTTGTGCCTGTATGATTTCGAATATGAGATCAGGGGCATTTCTCCCGGTGAATATAAGCTCAGGATTGAAGAACCATATCGTAATGTGAGCGATCCATTGATTGAATTTGATGTCAACCTCGAGCCCGGAACCAGCGGCAGTTTTGAGGTTCCTCGCAATTATTATCCCTGGGGAGAAGACGCCGGACCATCTGGTTCTATCAGCGGCCATAGCGATTGTGGGGGATATAATGACTATGATAATCGCGAGGCTTCAGATTCCGAAAGCTGTGCGGTGTTTGTCTATGATGGTTCCGGTAATCTGGATATCAGGCATACAAATTGTGTGCTCAACTGTTGCCCGGTAATTGCTGCTGACTATTCCATCACGGAAGATGAGATAATTATCTGGCAGCTCGATTCGGTACTTAATGGCGGATGTGATTGTATTTGCGCCTTTGATATTGATCACAGTTTCGTTAATATCTCACCGGGGACATATACAATCAAGATCTATGAACCGCCCTATGATGAGGAGTACAACAATATCATCTTTGAAGCCGATCTGAATCAGGCTGCTTCCGGGCAATATTGTATTCCACGGCCGGATCTTCCATTACCATAGCATCATACCGGAAGAAAGTGAAGCTCAGTCATTGAAACGGTGCATGCAGATGGGGCAGATACTGTGTGTGAGTCTGGGCAGCGGTAGATGGTCGAACAGATTCAGCGCCCTGACAGCATCCGCAGCATCGAGCCATGATCCATTCGTCCGAACCATCTTGCACCAGCTGCAGATTTCGATAACATCATCGGAGCGGGGCTGGGTCTCGTCGATAAGGTCAACATTGGCACGGCCTTCTTCATGGATAATTCTGCTGTGGAAGACGATCAGGTCCTCATAGCCCATGGTAATTGTCATATTCATCGACCTGATTTTATCCGGGCTGTCACATCGGAAGGGGAAATTGACCGATTCGCCGGTCATGCGGACTTTTTCGACCAGGTTCTTATAGATATGCCGTGTCTCGGCATCTGAGATATATTCCCAGACTGATTTTCCGATTATATTTTTTTCGACCAGATGATGTCCCTGGTTTTCCAGGGCGAAGCTGTTCCAGGAGGCGCTAACCTCTATGATCAGGTCGGACAAATTAATCGTATACCTGACCAGTTTGCTGTCATCTGAAGACATGAATGCCTCCAACCTGTTTGTATCTCGATCTGAAACGGTGCTGCTTTGTGGAGGGGGCAGTGTTCCAACCGAGCCGATTCCCTAACAGAGAAACGCAGGATAACTGCGCTCTTATTGATATTATCGGAAAATTATACAGTCAAAATTATTACAATGATTTTTTTAAGGACTTTCACATTGACTTTTCAGGATAGGAATTAATCTGAAAAAGCGCAAGCACCAATATGGCTATTATGCTCCAGTATTAAGTAAAGTCCCTGCCAGATAAAGGATTCCGATAATCATTGCAACGGCCGAAAAGATATAGTAGCGCAATGGTTCGGATGTGAATTGCCCCAGATTGAAAAGCATCGGGATTAAGAACAATCCACGTACGATGTAAATCAGACCGATGGCCATGTTCACATATTGCACAATCCAGAGCCTTCGGATAACACCTGCGGCTGAAAAAGCGTACAATCCAAAGATCAGGAACAGTAGCGCCATGATCGTTGTCGCGATTGCCGGCAAAGGGGAGCCTTGTGCTGCCCTGAGGCCCGGTTCCGGTGCGCCAAAATAGACATAACCGTTTGGACCAATGAAGATTATGATTATGTGCAGGATTGCAATGGCGATATTGGCGATACCGCCAATGATCAGGAAACCGCGAGCCATGAAACCTCCCCCTATATTAATGCCGAAATTTTCTCGAACAGGCCGAACATCTTGGCGGCGGTTGCAATCAGGATGATAATCAAGATGACTCGAATAAACTCGGAGCCCTTTTTGACTGCCATACGTGTGGCCACAAATGCACCGGCCATATTGCCGATTGCCAGGACCAGGCCGGCATCCCAGCGCACCTGATCATTGATCAGAAATACTATCAGGGCAAAAATGGTGAAGCAGAGGATAATCAGGATTTTGACCGGGTTGGCGTCTTTCAGGTTAAATCCGGCCGAAAGGACCAGTCCGGCCAACAGGAATATGCCTACACCGGCCTGTATGAAACCGCCGTAAATGCCTATCCCGAAAAAGATTATCATCTGGAGCGGATTATTTCCACGAATATCGTCGCCACGGCCCTCGAGCCATCGTTTCGGTTTTATCAGAAGGCTTATCAGCATCACAATCATCAGTATGCCGATTGTGATTTCCATTGTGCGCTGATCAAGATTGACCGCGATCTGTGCACCCAGGATACCGCCGATTACGGCCGGTAGAGCTAGTTTCAGCCCCTGCCTGAAATCGAGCATGCCGCTTCTGTGAAAGCGACTGACCCCCACGATATTCTGAAACAGTATTGCCACGCGATTGGTGCCGTTGGCGACATTGACCGGCAAGCCGATAAAGATCAGTACCGGCAGGGTTATAAGTGACCCGCTGCCGGCCAGGATATTGATAAATCCGCAACCGAATCCGGCGGCGATTAAAATCGGGTATACATACCAGTCCAAAATCTTCTCCGGGCAAAGTTTAGATGTAAAGGAAGGCCAAAGAACAGCTTAAGTCAACATTATTAAAGTCAAAAAATGTACCGATCGGTACATTCGCAGGTACGATCTGCCCATGGATGTACACTGGATGGTGGTGCCTGATCTATACAAACTCAGAGCTAACTCAATGTATGATAGCGAGATCAGATGTTGTCGTCAAATTTGGCACATAGCTTGCCATATAGATATACAGCGCGGGAGAGGTTGAGGATAGGTCATTTTAAATAATCCCGCCACATAATCTGGTGAGTTGGGCTTACGGGCCGGGAAATCGTCAGCGAGACATTATCCCTGTGCTATTTCACGGCCTGTATGGAGGCGCCCCCGGTATTAGCGGGGGCTTTTTTTATGCCTTATGTAAGATCCTGCCTGGTTTTGGATGGTCGTTTAAAGATTCCCACAATCAGGCTCAATATGAAAAGTGCCAGGAATATGACAAACAGAATCTTGGCGATTCCCGCCGCCGCCGCCGCAATACCGGTAAATCCGAATACCGCCGCAACCAGCGCAATCAGGAAAAATATTATTGCCCATGTTAACATTTAATCCTCCTTTAGTTATGGTGTATATTTTAGAACAGGTGTGCATTTATAGGGTTCAAATATCTTTGTTTTTGCTGATTAGAATTTACATATGAAAGAGGTCATAAATTTGCTAAATTGCAATCATGACAAATTCAGAATGATTTTGAAAGGTGATTTGTATGAGTGATAAAAGTATGCTGATGGATACTATGATCGAGCTCTGGCGCAGTCAGATCAAAAAAAGCATTAACAATGCGCTCGAGCTTACTCCCGATGATAAGCTGGATTGGGCTCCGGAAAACGGAATGATTCCGCTGGGGATGCTGTTTTTGCATATATCGGAGACATCGGACTGGTGGTATGAAGAAGTAATGATGGGACATTCATCAACCGAACTGGCTTTTTTTGATAAAACCTGCCCCGAAAAGGATGTTATCCGCAAGCATCTGCAGGTCCACTGGGACCGTATGGAACGGTTCTTCCTGGAGCCCACCAGGACATTTACAAAGGTCTACAGGTTTGAGGGAAGCGGCAGGAGTTTTGAATCATCAGGTTATGATATATTCATCCATATCTTTGAGCATGATATTCATCATCGCAGCCAGATAAACCAGTACCTGCGCATCCTGGGTATCGAACCTCCGCGCATATAAACTACTTCCAGCCCATCGCCTCCAAATGGCTGTTGATATGGCCGTAGTGAATATCGCAATGCTCCGAATAGGTCAGCAACAGATCATCAACATTCAGATCACCGCGTTCGGGATGATTTACCCTGCGTTGCCAGTCATTATCGCTGAGGCTATGCAGGAGATGAACCAGTCTTTGATGCAGACCCTTGAGTATATTCAGAGACGGCTCCAATGGCAATGCTGTGTAATCGCCACGGGCCGAATATGAATCGGGATCATAGAGCCCGATCGGCGGATAATCCTGGCTCAAGGCATTGCGGAAACGGATATAACCGTTGCAATGCGAATCGGCCAGGTGATGAACGACCTGCCTGATTGTCCATCCACCCTGGCGATATTGTGTATTCAGTTGATTGTCATCCAGCCCGTTAATTAAATTCTGAAGTCTCTCCGGAAAATCGGCCAACTTCGAAATATGCTCGTTACGTTCTGTCTCCGTCATGGCATCTCCTTCGCATAGATATTATAGCTAATCAAACGCAATTAGAGTTTCCCGGTTCATGTTAAAAGTAGATTAGACTCAATTTACCGTTTGCCGCATAATAAAAATAGAATTATTATCATAAAAGACCATAATGAACCCGGAGATGAATCAGGAACATAGCTTGGAGCAGGGCGCCACTCCCGACCTTGGGCCGGTTCAAGAGAGCGCCAGAATAGAATCGCTGGATGTTTTGCGCGGGCTGGCGATTATGGGTATTCTGGCGATGAATATCTACAATTTCGCCCTGCCCATTGCCGCCTACAGTAATCCCTTCGCATACGGCGGTACCGATTTCGCCGATATGCTGGTCTGGCGCATTACTTACCTGTTTTTTAACATGAAATTCATGACAATCTTCTCGATGCTGTTCGGGGCGGGCATGATTATCATGTATCAGCGGTCGGCTGAATCGGGCGCGGATTTCAAAAAGATATATAGCCGCAGATTGCGCTGGCTGCTGCTCTTCGGCCTGATTCATGCCTATTTGATCTGGCAGGGTGATATTCTCTTTATGTATGCCGTGATCGGCTTTATTATCCTGCTGTTTCGGGATGCAAAGCCGCGCAAGTTGATGGTCAGTGGCGGTGTCTTGCTTTTATGCGGGTTAATAATTCTGCTGGGAATCGGGCTATTCTTCAATTTTGCCAGCCACAGCGCAGAAAAAGCGGAAGCCGCGATCGAAAAGGGCCTCGAGCCCGAAGAAATAGATGCCGAGATGAAAGAGGCCTGGGAGGATATCAGCTCATCATTCCATCCGACCGAGGAAGAGATCGAGGAGGAGATAGAGGCATTCAGATCAGGTTATCCATCGGTATTCGAACACCGTTTGGGTGAAGCCACAATGGTGCTGTTTAACGGCACATTGATATTCGGGATCTGGCGTTCCGGCGCGGTGATGCTCCTGGGTATGGCATTTATGAAGCTGGGCGTGTTTTCTTTTCAGCGCAGGCGGCGTTTTTATGTGCTCATGGCTTTACTGGGCTATGGTATCGGGCTGCCGCTGGTCTGGATGGGCAATGAATCATTGATTGCGGTGGAATTTGACACTGTGTTTAAATTCACGGGCGGATATTACTACAATTACCTGGGAAGTATTGCTGTGGCGCTGGGGCATATCGGCCTGGTGATGTTGATCCTGCGGGCCAACCTGTTCAAATGGCTGACCGAACGGTTGTCTTATGTAGGACGAATGGCGTTCAGTAATTATATCATGACATCGCTGGTTATGACCACGATTTTCTATGGCTATGGTTTCGGGCTGTTTGCGCAGTATGATCGTGCTACATTGATGATTTTTGTGGTGGCATGGTGGATTGCGATGCTGATTTACAGCCCGATCTGGCTGAAGCATTTCCGTTTCGGGCCATTGGAATGGCTATGGAGATCATTGACCTACAAAAAGAGACAGCCGTTTAAGAGAGCATAATTCAATTCTTTCTTCAAAAAAAATCCCGGATCATCGGGGAATTCCAATGATCCGGGCCCGTTTGTGGGATGATCCAAGCTTTTCTAAGTCTGCTCCTCTTTGCAGGCTTCCTCAAACTCCTCGGTCAACTGCATGATCTCCTCGTACGGAATCGCCAGCCAGCTTTCTACCTGAGACATGCCGTATTGCCGTGTCAAAAGCGACACCTTGGCGGCAGTCTTTTCATCGGGGGCCTCATAGATGTCCATGAAGTCCCAGTAGCCCATTAATGCGTAATGGGCCTTGAAGTCTACGCCGGGACATTTTTCCTTGATCATTTTGACCCAATCCCGGCCGGTTCGTACGCGGTTGGTGTGTTTGGCTCCCAGTTCGATGAGGCTGGCGTTTTGAGGTGCAAGCTTGGTCATCAATATGAAGGTCTTCATGGCTACACCTCCGCCACTTACAAGATAAGGCTTTCCCCCGATTTGCAAACAGAAATATTCAGAAGTTTTGATGGTGCGGTTCTCGAAAATTTATTTTAGAATCTTGCGCATATAGATATGGCCCTCCAGGCCGGGGCCATGAATATCGGGAAGAACAGCCACCGGCGCAAATCCGGCCTTGCCGTAAAAGGCGATATTCCACCACTCATGGGCATCGGTAATCATATACATCATATAGACATCCGCTTCTCGCGATAGTTTTTCGGCATGTTCCAATAGAATGGCACCATAGCCCTTGCGGCGATGTTCCTTAACGATTCCTATATCTGTCAACTCACTGATTGAATGGCCCAGCGGGCTTTTTTCGATTCTCAAACCGCACAATCCGATGATATCATCGTCATCCCCGTAAAGGCCATAGAATCTCGTTCCGCAAAAATAATGCCGGGCTATTTTTTTGTTGAGCCAACTGCGATGTTCATTGTTGGATGGATGATAATGATCGCCCATCTCGATATCGGCCATCAGATCCACGAAGGGGCCAAAATCATCCTGGTAAATTTCCTCGATGCGCATAAATCCGGCCTAAAACACGAATGCCGCCACACCCATAGATATGCCGTAAGCATTACCGCTGGTCGACTGGCCGGCATTTTCGGGGGAAAGATTTTCGAACTGATAGAATATCTGGGCAGATACACCCACCTGCGGAATCAGCAGGTAGACGCTACCGGCGCCGAATCTGACCACAGTCTGGCTGAAACGGTCGGTCTGTTTGCCCCACAGGAAACTGAGATTGGCGAAGGGCAGAAAGCGGCTGTCTTTTTCGCCGAAATAATAGGCCAGAATCGGTCCCGCGCCATAGAAGGTTTCATCATCATCGCCGAAAGAGGTCTTTTCATACTCGACCTGTCCGCCGATTGCCACGTTGGGAATGATGAAATAGCTCAGGCCGGGCTGCAAGCGAATCACGGTTACACGATCCTCGCCGCCGTAAGCGTCACCGCCAAAACTCGAAAATCCGGCGCTACCGGAAATCATAAAGGAGCCTTTGTCGGCCGCAAAATCCGGTTCAGTTTCCTGGGCAGAACTTGTCGGTATAGCGAACAGGCAGATTAATATCGTAAGCGCAAATATTGTTTTCATCGTTACCTCCGGCGGATTATATAATTTGTGTCAATCTGGATGTTTTTGGGAAATTTGTCAATATTCATTATGCCGAGTTGATCCAAACAAAAAACCCGCCCCGGCAATCCGGGACGGGCATAATTGCAGTCATATATTTTAGCAATCGGGCTGACCGTCACCATCAATATCGCAGGGCAGATTTCCGCCTGTAAAGATTGAATTGATGATCCAGACAGCATCGGAGACATTGACATCGCCGTCACAATTGACATCGGCCGCCTCCATCGGATCGGGCGGCGCACCCTGCACGAAGATGAAGTTCACGATATATACGGCATCGGAAACATTGATATCATCGGTTGAATTGGCATCGCCGCAAAGATATTGAGGAAGTATATCTGAAACGGTTACGGCGATATAATCATGGAATGACGGATTATATGTGATATAGGAGCCGTCAGGTCCGCGCTCGGAATACAGCAGGACAGTGAACTGCCCATTGCCATCGATAAAGCGGTCATAGTCTGAGCGAATATGCTTTTCGAGTATGCCGTCACGGTTTCCTGCCCAGCTGTCGACAAACCTGTTCTGATTGAACAGGCCGTCAGTGTCGCACCATTGATTGGCGGTATAATCCCAGATATACATTTCCATCATGGCGCAGTTGTCGGAATAGCCTTCCCACAGGATTTCGATATCGTCGATTTCAGAGATGTCTTCCTGAATTGTGAATTCGAATATATGTGTTGATTCGAATGAATTTGATGGGTCTGGGGTGATATAGCGATTGGGATCATAATCCGTACCGGTGGCATCAGATGCTGCCAGGCGGTCGTAGTTTGATGAGCTGATCTCGCTCATGACCGGCGTACGGTTACCGTCGATATAGCTCCAGTTCAATGTATGATAACCATAGCAGAATTTATCGACACCGGCGCCACTGGAAAAGTCATACACGAATTGATCGCATGAAGCTACTTCGAATGAGGCATCGCTGACATCCTCGAACTGATCGGCATCACTGGCAATGGCGACAACCTTGACCAGGGCCTGATCGGCATAGATATCCGGCACGGTCCAAAGATATTCGCCGGTATTGGGAACGGTATCGATCAATTCATAGGTGGAACCGTTGTCGGTTGAATAGTATAGCACAATTTCCGGAATTTCCTGATTGTCGGTATCGATCGCGCCCCACTGAATCAGTTCGGTCGAATTGCCGGCAAAGAGCTCGCCGCCATTGGGCCAGATCAGGTGTACGGCCGGTTGTGATCCGCCATAGTGCGGTACCTGCATGGTTATGCAGTGAATCGCCCCGGCGGCCCAGATAATTGGATACGAGTTGATCTGTACAATCTCCACATCAGGTCCTGCTGCGGCCTGCCACACGGCCAAAGCCTGCGCATCCTCATCGGCGTAAGGAAGATATGTCTCTCCGAATGTTGAAATGAAAATGCGGTCATTGACCCGCAGGGCATTGGTATAGGTCCAGTGGGTATTATATCCGTAATCCGGATGCGGCGCATTCCAGGCCGGGGTTCGATAAACCGTAAAGCCGCGATCCTCCATATATGTCACGGCATTATTTGTGATCGAAATCGCCGTGCTGTTGGAACCGGGCAGGAATTCTGAGATTATCACAGTGGTATCATCGATGATATACATCCACATATCGATATGGCCGGTCAGGTCCACCGATGACGGCAACTGGGGCATGACATGTAATGTGTCGATACCCTGGTATGCCTGGTACAGCTCGGCAATGAAACTGGCATCGAATCCGGCACTGGAAGGATTGTCTAGATTGACCAGGCCGGTTACATAGCCGCTGCGATATGGTCCCGGCAGGAAATTTCCGCCGGAATAATACAGGCCCATATCATAGGTGGGTACCTGAAAATGATCCGAACCGAGAAGCTCCGGAATGAAGTTATCCAGTGAACGGGTAGGATAGTACTGGCTGTTGGCGATGGCCAGTGCGCTGTCCTGCCAGATAAAATGCGGACCGTAATCACGTATCCAGATCGCATCAGTCGGTTCGATTATAAATTCAACTTTGCTTGTATCAGCGCCGGCAGACAGGAACGATGAGATGGCATTGTTCATCTGCGAGGTATTGGTCACGACCACATAAGCGATCTCATCATGAGCCGGATCGCCGGTCAGACCGGCGACAAGATCACGGACCACTGTCGGCCAGCCATTTGTGCTGTACTGAAAGATTACGCCGCGAGAAGAATCGTACTCGGGTGGAGCCGAGATAACTCCCGAGCTGGGCATATCTTTGTCGATTGCAGGCTGTAACATAAACGGCTCAAGGCTCTGGTTAGGGTCATAGGGCGTTTCACCCTCGCGCCATCTGGGTAATGGTTCTGAATCATCGGCATTCAGGTTTATCATTGGAATGGATAATAGTAATATCGAAAGACATAAAGCGGATGCAAATCGAATCTTGGGTGAACTTAGCAGGTTTTTCACAGGCATACCTCCATAAATTTTACCAGTTGATCTATCAATAGAAAACGACTTAATGACTTGACCGATATTGATGACCGGCAAGCAGATAAAAAGCTGTTATCCCTGAGATTTTATCACGGATAAGGCGTGTATGATTATAACATAGTCATAAGCCGGATTTAGTCAAGCACTAAAATCGCGACAATATTTATCTCCATATTTTGCACAAATGATCTGATCAGGTGTTGACATTATCGATCGGTTAACCTACACTTCAGTATCATGTCTGATCAACTGACATTGCGAGATTTCTGGAATTCGGCGCCAATCGGTAAGGAGCGTTTTGATCCCGGCCGTCTGGATGATTTTCCTGAACCTGTACGGCGATATTTGAAGCATTCGATATTGCCCGATGGCCTGATGGCTCATTCTGTTAATTTGCAGATGCATGGCCGGATCAGGATCAATAAGTGGATGCCGTTTGAGGCCGAGGAGGTGATCAGGTTTGACCGGGGGATGATCTGGCATGCGAAGGCCAAAATGCAGGGCTTACCGATCAGGGGCTCCGACCGGTTGATTGATGGTAACGGTCTCATGCGCTGGAAATTTCTGGGGCTTATTCCTGTGCTCGATAAATCCGGTCCGGATGTGAGCCGGTCTGCCGCTGGCAGGATGGCCGCTGAGCTTGTCTGGCTGCCGTCGGTTCTGAAAAGCGATGCAATATCATGGCAATCCGAAGGGAATAAGGAATTCAGTGCGGAGGTTGATATCGCCGGCGAGAAGATAAAGCTGAAATATGAAATAAATTCCTCCGGTGGCCTCAAGAGCGTCAGGTTGTCGCGCTGGGGCAATCCGCCCGGGGAGGAATTCGGCTACTATGATTTCGGTGCCATTGTTGACGAGGAGGACAGGTTCGAGGATTTTACTATACCATCGGAATTAAGGGTGGGCTGGCATTTTGGTAGTGATAGATTTGAAAAGGAAGGCGAATTCCTGAGAGTGAAAATCGACCAGGCATTCTACCGTTGATTGAAGCCATAAAGAAGCAACGATTAATTATATGCGTAAAGGGGCGGATGAAAGGAAAATTAGATATGGCAGATGATTATGATCCCCGGGAAACTCCCTGGCAAATAGACGAGAGTGATTTTCCCGCTGATGGAAGTATGCAGGATAAGTTGCGTTTCATAACTCGCTATGCTATCCTGGCGCCCTCGAGTCATAATTCTCAGCCCTGGAGGTTCAGAATAAAAAATGATTCAATAGATGTCTTTATAGACATGTCACGCTGGCTGAAAGTTGCTGATTCCGATCAGCGAGAGATTCATATCAGTGTCGGATGTGCGCTGGAGAATCTGCTTATTGCCGCCGAACATTTCGGCCTGGGGCATGAGTTGAATTATTTTCCTGATGATAACAATAATGAACTGGCCGCCACGATCAAATTTGATTCAAATGGCAGCCGCTCTGAATTCAGGGACAAATCACTATTCGATCAGATAACCAAACGGCATACGAATCATGGCAGTTTCGAGGATCGCCGAATACCCTTTGACGTCAGGCGCAGGCTTATGGATCTTTGTGTCGAGGATGAGATTGATATGTATCTGACAGATAATGCCGACATTCATCACAGGGTCGAGGAATTGATCGCCAGGGCCGATGCGATTCAGTTTTCTGACCCGGAGTATCGCGACGAACTTGCTCAATGGATCGGCAAAGGGGTATTCGGATCATCATGGCTGATGTCGAAAATCGGCCAGATGGCTGTGAAATTCGTAAACCTGGGCAAAAGCCAGGCTAAAAAAGACTCTGGGCTGATCGAAAGCGCTTCTTTTTTGGCGGCTATATGTTCGGATAGTGAAGATCACATTTCTCATTTGAAAGTGGGTCAGGTATTCGAACGGGTTTCATTGGCCGCCTTGAGCATGGATATCGCGGTTCATCCCATGAGCCAGATACTGGAGCTGCCCGAATTAAGAAAAAAGGTAGCCGGGTTGATTCCCGAATCCGGTAAGATTCCGCAGCATACTTTTCGTATGGGTTACGCTGAGCCGGAAGATGATCATACTCCGCGCAGAGAATTGTCTGAAGTGCTCGAGTAGAGTTTATTCTCAGAATGGACAGGGAACATATTTATTGTGGAAAGTTTTCAAGGAAAGGATGCGCAAAATCGGATAATGTATTATATTATCTGGCCAATTTACCGGGCTGATGCAATCAATGCTGGACAGTCTGCACGAATGTCCTGCTGTTTTGCGGAAGCATAAATTTCAAACCAAAGCAAATGCCCGGAAAACCGGGAAAGGACCAGGGATATCTGCCATGAGAACCGTAATCCTGAAAGAAGCATATGATAGATTGCTGGAAAAGATCAAAGAGGTCGATCGTGAAATAAAACAGAACTCAAAAGATATTGCCAGGGCGGCCGATTTTGGCGACCTTTCGGAAAATGCCGAATATGATGCCGCCAAGGAAAGGCAGGCAGAACTTCTGCATACGCTGAGTTATCTTGAATCCTATCTCAAGGCGCGTATAATCGAGGACCGGGATATAAATACCGATGTAGTATCATTCGGCACAGCTATCAAACTATTTGACATGGAAAATAATAAGGTCACAGCCTATACTTTGGCCGGGCCGCTTGAATATGATCTCGAGATTTATCCCAATATTATGACCTTCACATCCCCATTGGGCCAGGGCCTGATCGGCAAGAAAAAAGGTGAAATTACAGAAATCGAATTGCCCAGAAGTAAATCGAAATACCTGGTTGTAAATATTGAATCTGTTTCCAGTGAAAAGCAGCATGATCCCTCGCTGGTTATCATAGGGCATATGGGTCATGATGTGATCCATGTCGGCGATGAAAACAAGGGACGATTTCCGGCTGGCTCGGCTTATCAGGCCGGTGTGGGGGCCTCGGCATGTTGCGATGCTGTAGCGCTGGTTACACGTATCAGCAAAAATGATAATGAACTGATCGAGGCCGCAAAAGAAATTAACTGCCGCATGGATGGCGTGAAAACTGTCGACAACGGCAGTTCGCCGGAATTCAATGTGCGCTACGGCGCGCAGGGGCAGTTCCGGCCTGAAAAGACAATCGAGTTTTCGCTGGGTAGCGGAGCCGATATTTCCCATGATGATTTTCCGGCCGAATATTACAGCGCCGGCCATATTCATATAGCCTCAGCCCCGCCGGAACAGCAACTGGCATGGGTCAGCGCATTGCGTGATAATAAAGATATCGATGCTGAGATTTCGGTCGATATTTCCGGATCATACTTGAAAGATCAGCAGGATGCTTTGATGAAAATCCTGCCCCAGTGCGATATTATTTTCGCCAGTGAATCGGAGCGTGAGTTGTTCAAGGATTTCGATATCGAGGACAAGGTTCTGATTTTGAAAAAGTCCGATGGTTCATCCGAGCTTTGGATCGATGGCGATCTGCAGGTAGAAGAGAAGCCGTTGGATATCGAACCGGTTGATCCGGGAAGCTATGGCGGTGTGCTGGCGGGCGCGTTTATGGCCATGCTGTCATTGAAGCATGATGATGAAACCGCCTTTACAGTAGCCAACCGCCTGGCATCAAAATCTGTGCGCGATTACGGTGTGGCGCATTTGCTCCATCCGGAGTCGGAACCGGAGACAGAGGAAGAATAACAGCCGAATTCTGTTTTTAAGTAATGAATTTGTTACGGCAGGTTTTGATTGCCGATTTATCGGCGATTGTGACCTGCCGTTTTGCTTTATATATAGATGGATGTCCGCAGTCGGTCGGATCAGGATTCCCCGATAAAATGATATCCGGAATTTCTGCGATACTTACCCTCGTGGCGGTACATCATGCGCTCATCAATAAAATCTCGCCTGACACGGCAGTAATCATCATGATACCTGCGGATGATATCATCAACATCGCTTTCATCATAAACTTTGCCGGGCATGAACTCTTTTAATATGTGTTCAAGAATATATTTGCGTTTCTTGCGCTGGGCCGGAAGCTGATCGAAACGGCCGTCCTTCATGAATCGTCCGATAACCTTCTGCGATTCACTCATAACATTCTTATTGGAGTGCTTTTCCAGCCAGGCCATCAGATCGACCTCTTTCACCCGCCAGTCCTTGCCGATTTTATAACCGATGATATCGCCATGCTGTAACTTACGGGCGATAACCTGCACATTCATCTTGAGCATTTCGGCTATCTCGTTGGTGGTATAGAACTTAAGATTAGCCTGCTTATTCTTACGAACCATTGTCACCTCATTATAAAGTACAATACCATACTTAATGGTATTATAGAAGATTTACAGGGATTGTCAAGTATTTAATGAGACGCTGCTTCATGTTGAATCAATTCGAGATTGGCAATCGTCCGGGCACATTCGATTCATGCGGATGGCGCGACGCTTTGGTTATATCCTCATCTCAAAAAGCCTAAAATCAAAATTAAGAACGGATTGCCGGATCGCGCTTTAATTGCTTCTCTTCTATTGACTTTTGTTTGATTCACTATTAAATTGTCTGCTGACCATACATTAATAACAACTCAAGCAAAAGGGGGAATTGCAGCTATTTCAGTTTGAGTGGAACGGGACATGTCTGATAAAAGTGCGGCTCAGGTAATCAGGGAATTCCTTTGTAATCCCCGTGAATATTTCCGGCAGAAGGCTTTCTTCGAGCTTTGCTTTCGTGAGATCAAAACCTGCCTGATCTATCTGCGCAGGACCGGTTATGGCCTGCCGCTCGAAGACGCCGACTTGAATAATGCCTTAAATAATCTGACATGCACACTTCTGGTCAGGGCATTGGGAGAAGGCAGTGAAGATCCCTATGGCAGGGTATTTCAATGGGCCGAAAAATTCGATCCTGATACAGTATCCGTTGATGACCTTGAATACAGGTTTATCGGCTTCATAAAAAACTCCACCCGCCAGAAATTATCCCGGCTTAAGAATGAGAATAATCCGCAGATTGCCAATCTGAAAAAGCGTTTTAAAAAAATTCTGCAGGGCCCCGATTATACATTTAACTCAAAAAACAATTTTATAGCCTATGGTTCAGCACCTGACCCGGCGGATAACCGTCCCATGATCGATGGTCAGGCGCTTCTGGATCTGGCCCGCGGGACATTTGACCAGAGCCTGAGCCGTGTGAAATGGTGCGCCAATATATTTCAAGGGCTGAAAAAGATGCCGGAATTCAGTCCATGGATCAGGATGTCATCACTGATTGCCGCAGTTGTCAGGGTCAACAGCGAATTCATAGAATATGAATCATCGGCGGAATGGCAATTCCCCTCGCAGGGGTATGAAATGCTGAAAAAACAGGCTCATCAGGCCCGCGAACGAACCCTTGCATCGCTCAAAACCGGCAAGCTTCAGTATTTTATCGATAAGGGAGCTATTGAACCTGGTGAGGGATCGCTTTTTCTGAAAAGTGTGGATATGTTTCTGCATGATATTATCGATGACTGCAGCCGTGAGAAGATACCGTACTATTTTTACGAGCTTATGCCGGAGGAAAAACACAAGCTCTATCTTGACAGCTATAAATATGTCTTTGAGACGGTTATAAATACCGCCGAGGAGCTTTTTCGGGATTTTATGAGCGATGGCCTTACAAATGTGCAATCCGGCAGCTATTCACCTGATAGAGATAAAGGGTAAACAGGATGCATCCATCAAAAAATGACCTCAGGCTATACACGGAAGGACGTTTAGAGGAATCAGCGCAACAGAAAATAAAGGAGCATCTCAGGCTGTGTGAATTCTGCAGTGAATTCTGCCGCGATCATAAGCTGTATCTTGAAAGCCGTGTCGAGGCTATGCAGAATGAAATACCGCTCAAGGCCCATCATGTTTTCGATCGGCTCAGGCTGAATGCTCTTACGGGCAGAAAATATGATCTCGAACCTCTTTCTGATCCGGCCAAACGGCGGGATTTATATATGGCCGCAGATGGCCATGAAGATGAGCAGGATCATCCCGGGCTTGTAAGCATGGGCTCATTTGCCTGCGAGGATCCGGAATTGATTTTGCGGCTGATGCGCGATAACCGTGAAGGAAGCGACTATCTTCAGCTTATCGGCGATGATCAGGCGCTGGTGGCGCATGTGCTCGTAACTGCGCCGGAAATCGATTATGAGGCGCTGACAGATGCCGAGGGCCGGGCGGTGTTGAACCTCGATTCCGGGATAATACCGGCAGAGCTTCATTGGCAGGTCAGGATGCCGGATGCGGTATTCAGGCTGGAGCCGATAGAATTCAAGGCCGACCGGATCGAAAACGAGGAAAGCTTCGATCTTAAGACCGACAATGATGATCATGTCGAAGTGCGGATCATGAAGCGCGGCGAGGGTCATCAACTCTCGCTGAAACTGCTCAAAATCGGCGGCAAATCCGATTTCGAGGATGCCCGGATTGTGGTATGGGCCGACGATGAAAGCGCGCAGACTGTGATCAACAGCGGCGGGACATTCCAGCTCGACCTGGCCAGCAAACCATCCAATATCAATATCAGGCTGTTTATCTGATGGCTAAGTCACTGATAGAGTTCGCAAAGGAGTTCGAAAGGCTCAAGGCCTTTCTGGCCGATGACAAAATTTCGCCCGACCTGAAATTGATCAGGATCGCCGAATTCCGTGATGATAATCAAGACAGCCTGGAAAAAAAGCAGTACCGGTCATACCTCGAAGAACTTACCTCCGATCTTGCGGGGATTTTGCAAAAAGACGGCCTGCCTGAACTGTATCCCGATGAGCTTGTGCGGATCAAGAATATGCTGGGCGATTTATCGCAAAATCAGCCTGATAATGATGTGATTCTGTCACAGATCGACAAGATCAATCATGCCCTGGCGCGGATATATTTTTATCTGGGCGAGGCCAATCATGCGCTGGCAGTCTGTTCCGAAATCGCCGGTATCGATATCACCGAAAACAGCGAGCCTGATATACCCCCCGGGATAAACGAATATGATCATTTTGTGAGGATCAGGGAACGAATCGGCGGACGTAATTCCCGTCTGGATGATTGCCTGGAGGAGCTGGCAACAGACTGGGAGGGCGCGCGGGAGGGGCTTTATAATGACCGGATCAACTGCCTGTTTGTGGAGAAGGGCCGTGATGGTATCCCTGCGCGTGGCAGGATGAAAACACTTGTCGGGGATGCGGAATACAAGAAGGGTAAATCGGGATCGGATCAGATATCATTCGATGCGCAGATCAGGGCGCCGGACGATCCCTTTATCGGCAGTTCCTATGATTCGCTGGAAGCCTTGCGGGCCTATATCGAAAAGGGCCGTAATGGTTCCGCAAAACGGATTCATGCCCATTTTCGCATCGAGGACAGCGCCATGCCATACAGCGGCGATTCGATCGGCCTGGCGGTGGCATTGCTGTCGTATTCGCAGATTCAGAAGGATCAGAACATGCGCCAGAGGCATATGCTGGCGGGCGAGGTTGCGGTCACCGGCGGTGTCGATAAAGAGAGCGTCATAACACCTGTCAATGACCGTACGCTGGAGCTCAAGATCAGGCGGGCGTTTTTCTCGATGGCCAGGTATATGGTTGTGCCGGAGGCCAATATCGAAACGGCGCGTGAATGCCTGGCGAAACTGGAATCGAAATACCCGCACCGTCAATTGAAGATAATCGGCGCCCGATGGTTATCGGAACTGATCGAAAACCGCAATATAGTGCGCGAGGAGAAGGTCTGTATCGGCGAATTCGTAATCCGCAAAGCCTACAGCTACAGCCGCACCGCCAGGTTGCAGGTGCCGTTATTGATTCTCCTGATAACTTTTCTGGCAGTCTTGATCGAACCAAGGCTATGGCCGTGGTTTGATTGGCGAATAGATCACATAGAAATTTATCCAAGCAAAATAAAAGCAATAAATCCGGATGGCCATACAAATTGGGAATATGAGGATTTTCGAGATGTTTTAAATCCAAACGATTATGATAATGCGGACTCGCGGCGCAAATATATTTCTGTTATTGATATAGATGATGATAATAGGGATGAATTGCTATTTGTGCCTGTTTATAAAGATATTTCAAGAATTATCTATATTTTCTCGGCAAAGGGCAAATTGCTAAATACAATTGATCCTTTTGTGCCAACTTCTTATCCAGGAGACAGAGAAGTATCTAGCATTGAAAAAAATCACTTCTATAGTGGAACTTCGGTTGTTCCTATTGTGGATGATGATAACAAATATTTATTTACCATAATATTCGCATCGTTTCCCGGAAGAGCCCAATTAAATCTTTTTGATTTTTTAGGCAGGCATGTCTCAGGTCCATATATATTTCCAGGTGCATCAAAATATTGCCCAAATGTATTTGCTGACTTTAACAAAGATGGCAATAATGACATTGTTTTATGCGGCACAAACAATAGATATAACGCAGCTGCTGTGTATTTTCTGGATCATATGGAGCTCGGCGGGGTTAGCCCTCCGTATAATGAAGATCTATTTTTGTTGTCCGATTTGGAAAAAGGTAAGCAATTAGCCTATATATCTTTGCCTGAATCACCTTTATCCAAGCATTCAAATGTCAGAAATTCTGTAGCCGAGGTATTATATAATAAATCAACCAAATCATATAGAATAAGAGTTAAGGAAGCTTATGTGTTACGCATCAGTGGAAAAAGGATGTCGGAGTATGGTCCATCATTTTACTATTTCCTGGATAGTAATCTGATTCCGGTTCGTGTGATTGAGACCGAAGGTGAAGGCTTAAATATGAATAGTCTTCTAAACAGAATGGGTCAAAAACCGATAGATAGTTTTGAACGCCTAAATGATTCTCTAAGAAGAGAAGTTGTTGTCTATTATGGTGACTCAATTGTCCATCATGAAGCAGCAGGAATATACTTCTACGACTCTCTAAGTACAAAATAATAACCTTCTTTTCTATTAATTATTTCTACATATATACAAAATAGTAACTATTCCTCTTATGAATAACGGTATCTAAAGGATCTTAACAATACCACAATAACAATCTTTAGAGGAGGTACTCATGTTACTTAAAAACTACCTTTGTATTATTTTAATACTATTCGCTTTTATTTCATCTACAAAGGCTGACACATATACGTTCAACGCAGGATGTAATATTCCACATGGAAATATCGTCACAAACGATGGTAGTTATATTTATGTTGGCGGGAAAGATGAATTAGGGAATGGTATCGTTAACAAAATTAGTCTAGAGGATTATTCAGTGGTCAACACAATAGATGTTGGATTCTCGGGTCCGATAGATATCGCACTCACACCGGATGGAGACTATCTATATGTAACAAACACTGTTAATGGTTACTATACTACTAAAATTGACGTGTCTGGAGATTCAATAATCACTGAGATCCCTGGAGGAACTGATCCGGCGAATTTAGCCTTCAATTCTAGTGGAAGTATTGTATATATTACTAGTCTCTGGACTTCTTCAATTCAAAAGGTCTCAGTTGATGGGGACTCTACAATTGGTTGGATACCAGGCCTAGGCACAGGTTGTTTTGGAATTGAGCTAACATCTGATGATCAATACGCTTATGTAGGTGGAAGATATGTCGGACCAAATCCGGGTGATACTTTGATATATAAAGTATCTTTAACAACTGATGAAATTGTCACTACAATCCCAATATCCAGTCATAGATTAAGAGTAACAAGCAATGGGGAGGAAATTTGGACGACAGGCTATACGAGCCCATATGTTTATATAGTATCGGCTGTTAATGACCAAATAATCGATAGTATATACGCTGGCTTAAGGCCTTACGATATTGAGATTACGACTGACGGGCAATATGCCTTTGTATCAAATCGTGATGAAGATAGTGTATCACAAATATCAATTGCAGATAGATGTATAGTAAAAAAATATCCTGTAGGGGATTATCCCACATACGTTTCAATTTCTCCACAAAATCATTGCGTCTATATATCAAATTTCAGTTCAAATACAATCACCGAAATAAATTACGTAGCTAATAATACACTGCAGGTCGGCACTCTTGATTGCCTGAATTCTCTCAATCAGGATGGGCAGGCTATTGTGCCTGTTTACCTGGAAAACACAGATTCGATTGGCGCTTTGGATATTATCCTTAGTTGCGATTTCTCTCTTAATCCGGTAGATATCATCTATGATGAATGCAGAAGCAGCTATTTTGATTATAAGGACTTTGATATCAATGTCGTCGATGAGTATATCAGGATCAAGCTGATTGCCGATGTTTCAGGTTCGGGACCTGCACCTCTCGCACCTGTGGATGAATTCTCGGCAGACAGCGCAATTGCATTCATAGTATTTGAACCCGGATGTGCTCTCGATACAGCCGAGATTGTCTTCGATACAACCTGTGTTGAAGCTGACAAGGCTCAGTTCTGCACTGTGCTCACTGATGAAATTGGCTATGACATCTTCCCGGAGATCGTTTTCAACACGATGTCATTTGAAAAATACGTTCCCGGCGACGCCAATGGCTCATGCGCAACCAATATATCGGATGCGGTATACATTATCAACTATGTGTTCGTTAGCGGTACGGAACCGTTTTATTATGGTTATGCCGGTGATGCTAACGGTGACTGTGATGTTAATGTCTCAGATGCTGTTTGGATCATTAACTATGTATTCAATAATGGCCCTGAGCCGAGACCTTACTGCTATAATACACTCAACTACTGCACAGAATATGAAGATGGAGCATTCCTGAAAGGATTCAAACCTCAGGCTGAGTTGTTTATATCAAAGGATGGGAACTCTGTCTCGTACGATATGGCCGCTCCCGGTAATGTGCAGGGAGTGCAGTTTGAGTTCAGGCCCGTGGGCGAGGTCAGGGATGTGGTCTTCAGTGCCAATGCTCCCGGTCTGCAGATGTTCGAGGGCTATGTCGACGGCCTCTATAAGGTCGGTCTTCTCGATATGAACGGTCAGGCTGTACTGGGACCTGATGTCGAGAACCTGATCAGCGTAGCCTTTAACGGCAATGGCCGTCTGGATCTGGAAGAGGCTATTCTGACCGGCGATGACGGTGTGCAGTATGATGTCAGCATGAGTCTGAATAAATCGGTGCCGGATAAGTTCAGCCTCGATCAGAACTATCCCAACCCGTTCAACCCGGAGACCGAGATCAGCTACAGTATACCATCGGGCAGTCATGTCACTCTCGAGGTCTATAACATCACCGGGCAGAAAGTTGTAACTCTGATTGACGGTTATCAGGAGGCGGGCAGACACACGGCCAGATGGGACAGCAGAGATGAACAGGGCGACGGCGTGGCCTCGGGAATCTACTTATACCGTCTGACCGCGGGCGAATACACACAGACCAGGAAGATGACGTTGATGAAATAAAATAAAGGGGGCAGCGAGGGATCGCCTCTCTGACCCATAAGCCAGAGATATCCTTCTAAAAAGCCGTCCGGCACAAACCGGGCGGCTTTTGTAGTGTTCATCATTACATTCTACAACCTGACTACAGTCTAAAAGCCCAATCCCATTTCCTTAAAATATCTAAGTGCCGCCCCGCTATTTGTATCCAAACAAACTCTTTAAAAAATCAATAAGTTCGGGAATACATGGCCTGAATTGTATTCTAAGTCGCTTTTCTAAATTGACTAAACTTCAAAAGAACAGAATTTATCATGGATAACTGTTGCCAAAATTCCTATTTTTCATATTTTAAAAGGACTGAGCTTAAAACCGACCACACATATGAAATGTAAGACCTTATTATTATTAGCGTTAAGCATAGTAGTTGGATTCCCTGCTGGCGTGGTGAATGCTATTGATGAAGAGGGTAACAAGCTTTATTTGCATGAATTCAGCCTGCCTTTTTTTGACAGACATCCCGGTAAATTTCATATAGCGGATTTTGATGGGGACGAGGATATTGAGTTTCTTTCTGTCGGCACCGGCCAAATGGGTTCAGCTATCTACGATTTTACCTATGATGCGATATTTTCGAGAATGATAGCGGATATCCGTTATAGCAACTGGGTATTTAATATAATACCGATAGAAGCAGATACGATTCCGGCAATCGAATGCGCCGTCTTACTGCGCGATATCGATGGCGACAGCATGTGGGTCGAGATCAGGTCATGGGCTGCGGGGGCAAAATTGTGCCAAACAGAAGCGATTACCGGTGAGAATATACGTGATCTCAAGGCGGCCGAGTGGTCCGGGGCGCTCTGGGATGGCAGTATAGACACCTGTATTGCGTTGGAGCTGGATGGTGATCCTGAAACCGAACTTTTGGTGCACTCGAGTGTGGGATATGATTGTTATCCCAGGGGAATATTTGTCTATGACTATCCTTCGGGAAAGCTGAAATGGAAGTTTCTCTCCGGAGGTAATCTGGGCAATTTCTACATTACTGACATAGATAATGATGGTCTGGATGAGATCTTCTGCAAGTCTTTTGTCACCGGTAACGGATGCAATGAGATTAACGGTATTGGCGACAGATCCTCAACGGTACTGCTGATCGATCATGATGGCACGGTTATCTGGAGTGATGATCTTAATGATAATTTTAAGGTTCATGCCAGTAAGCTTCTGGCGGGAGATTATGACGGCAATGGATCATTAGAATTATATTACAGCCGTATTCAGACTCTTGGCAATGAAGACGAATTCGAGGATCATATCAGGATTCTGGAGAAACATCGCGCCTCCGATGGCAAGCTCCTGATGCACCGCACATTTGATCCCGAGGAGAGTTTTAACCAACTGATGCTTGCTGATCTTGACCTCGATAGTATCAAGGAACTGATAGTTTGCGACTCAATCTCGGTTTGGAACGCCGCTAATCTGAGAAAAATGAAATCTGCCGGCCTTAGGTACTATTCCGTTAAAACTGTGGCCGACATAAGCCCTGTTCCTGATGGTTATCCTGAAATAATCGCCTTTTACCAGGATACTCTCGCAATACTTGATCATGACTTAAATGTTATCATGAAAAAATCCCTTGGTGAAAAACGAAAGATTATCAGGACCGAATCGTTTTTTACACCATTTAATCAAAGCTGTATCGCTGTATTAACAAGCAAGGAAACCGATGTAAGTGCTGAGAGAGTATATAAGCTCCATATTTTTGAGGTCAGCAATACTCCTCCTCCAGTTCCCGATATTACAGATGTAGTAAGGTCATTCAGCTGGCCTGTCGTTTTAGGTGTGTTCGGATTGGGAATCATCCTGGGTATCCTGATTATTCAATCAGGCAAATGGCTGCCAAAAACGAAGAAGAAAAATACCGGTCACCTGGAGTATGATAAACTTCTCACTGTAATCAACACATTTGACCATGGTCAGATGGCCGGAAAGAACCTGAACAGGATAGCGCTGCTTTTCGGAAATTATCCTGATGATGAAGAATCGGCTCGAAAGCTAATGCCGCGTCTGCAATCTGCTTCTGAATCCTATCATTCATACAGCAAAGGACAGCTGGAGAATTTGATTATTCATGCTCGTCCATTTAGTGAATTTCGTACAGATTTGGAGACTCTTGAGGCTGCCAAAAAGCAACTTGACAGCATGGTAGATCCGGAAAAGGCAGAATCAATATTTAGACATGCAATTCCTGAAAGTATTGAAAAAATAAAAACTGGAATTCGATCAATTCGCCGCAAGATCCATGCACATTTTGCATGTGATGTGCTGCAGGCATTGCTGGCAGTATTAAATGCATCAAAGGGCAACTTACAGGAGCATGGAGTCAAACTGGAGGATTTTCGAACATGCGGTGATATACGTCAGAAAGTCCTGTTCGCACAGGAAGATCTGGAAGCAGTCATCGAGGAGCTGATAAATAACGCATGTTCTGCAATGAAAGAGGCCGATTCAAAATCACTTAAAATGGAACTGGAATTTCACGATAATCGCGTAATATTCAGGCTGAAAGACAGCGGGCATGGAATCCCTGTAGAAAATCCGGATAAGATTTTTGAGCGCGGCTATTCAACGAAATCGAAGGATGGTGGTTATGGACTCTGGTATATTCGCCAGGCAGCAAGTAAATTCGGCGCACAGATCAAGATCCAAAACAGAGAGCATGCTCCCGGCGCCATGGTCAGCATGACCTTAAAGGTGGTAGATGATGAATGATTCAAGCCCGAGGATTCTTATTGTCGATGATGATCCGGAATTTGTGGAGGATTTCAAGCTGCTGTTACCATCCAAGGCAATCTGTAATTCTACCTCCTCGCCTGAAGAAGCCTGTCGAGTTTTGGATACCAGTAATATTGAGCTTGTCTTTCTGGATATTGACCTGGGGGCGGATATCAATGGTCTCCAGCTTTTAAAGAAAATACGCTCGGAATGGCCCTATCTCCCGGTTATCATGGTTACCGCGGATCATGCTATCGACACAATCGTCAAGGCCATGCAACTGGGGGCTTCAGATTATGTCGGTAAAAGCCCTAATATGGGTAAATTGAAATTGTCGATTCAACGTGCTATTTCCGAGAGCCGCAAAAACATCCGCCTCGATCTGCTCGAATCCGAATTGCAGAGTTTTACTGGCGAGCTTGTAGGCGAAAGCCCGGCCATGCGAAAAATTAAAAATGAAATCCTGAAGCTGGCCAGAGTGAGATCCAATGTGCTGATCTATGGCCAGAGCGGTACCGGCAAGGAACTGGTCGCAAGAAATATACACAAGTTGTCTGATCATAATATGGAGCCTTTCGTGGCGGTCAACTGTGCGGCTTTATCGGGTGAATTATTCGAAAGCGAATTGTTCGGGCATGAAAAAGGGGCTTTTACCGGTGCCCTCAAAAGGCGCATGGGCAAATTCGAAATTGTCGGATCGGGAACTTTATTTCTGGATGAAATTACGGAAATCTCAATTGACCTCCAGGCCAAACTTTTACGTGTATTGCAGGAAAAAGAATTCGAAAGAGTCGGTGGTAATAGTCCTTTAGAGTTCAAAGGTCGAATACTGGCTTCGACAAACAGGGATTTGAACAGAGCTATTTCTGATGGTATACTGCGCGAGGACCTTTATTACCGTCTCAATGTAACTACCATAAACATTCCTCCATTAAAAGATCGAAAAGAAGACCTTAAATTGCTGATTGAACATTTCATAAACATCAAATCGGCAGAAATGAAAAAGAGTATAGAGGGTATTGAGGCCAACGCTCTTAAGCCATTATTGGCTTATGATTGGCCGGGCAATGTACGTGAGCTGGCAAACTGTATTGAAAACGCGATTGTACATTGCGAAGGCCCTAAACTGCAGGCCGAAGATTTTCATCTTATCAGGCCCACCCGGGAACAGTCGTTCGACAGCTATGATGAAGCCAAGAATCATGTGTTAAGAAAATTTCAACGCGAGTACATTTCAAATTTGCTTGCAATGAACAATGGCAATATTTCAGAAACTGCCCGCCAGATGAAAGTTTCGCGACCGGGTCTTATGAAGATCATGGAAAATTGCAATCTGGACAATAAATAGCCACTCAATCTATCAACTCCATTTTCTCCCGTAAAACTCAGGTTGTCACTGCCAGGGTATTGTACAATAACGACTTGCTGCCCGGCGCCATAAACAGGTGTAAACTCTGGTTATCAAGTCTGAGCATCGCTGATCCTTCTCGTTAGCCCGGCCCGCGCTTCTATCTTATTACCAGTCAATTACATAGGGGTTTTTTCGTTTTCCGGCAAGGCGCTTGCAATATAGTCGAGCAGAATAAGCCAGGAATATAAAATGAATAAACAGAGAAAACAGATAATAGTCGCGGTTGATGATGATCAGGGTTTTTTGGATGATCTGAGTCTGCTTCTGGGGGATGATCTTGAACTGCACACGGTCAATGAAACACGGACCGCAATGCAACTCATATTGAAAATCAGGCCCGACTGCCTGCTGATGGACCTGAATATGCACTGTCATTTCGGTGATGATTCCGAATATGAGGGCCTGGCATTTGTTGAGTATTTGCGACGCGAGTCATCATTGAAGGCGATTGCCAATATACCGGTCATAATAATTTCGGCCAGTCCGGAGAAGAGTTATGCGGCGAGAGGAAAGCAATTGGGAATAATTCACATAGTGTCCAAGCCACCGGACATCAAAGATCTCAAGCTGAAGATAAATGAGCTGACAAAATAAACAAAGGTACATGGGAGGTATCATGAAATATTATCTTAAAAAAACATTCAATTTTCAAAAAGAACACCCTCGCCGGAACAGGCTGTTTGATTTATTGAAAGTGACTGTTCCGATATTTCTAATCATCTTTGCAATCTTGAATTGCGGAGGGGGCTCCTCACCCAGCGCCACAGTCAGAAGCTGTTTCGATGCCATGCTGGATGGCGATTTCGAGAAAGCCAGCAAGTATATAGTCGACGGCGAAGAGCAGCTGGAAAAGTTCAAAGCATCGGGGATGTTGCATCAGACGGCCACCATGATTAAGGCTGTTGATATTGATTATCGCATTCTCGATGAGATAGTCAATGGCGATGAGGCAGAAGTGAAGGTTGAAATCCTGCTGGGGGGCGAGGTAAACAGCACTGATATTGTGCCTCTCAAGATTGTTGACGGCAAATGGAAGATGATCCAGAGAGGTGGATTCAGCTTCTGATCACAGGATTTAAAAGGAAGGTATAAAATGAGTAAAGAGAAATTGGAAAATATTGAAGATGGAAACAAGGCCATGCTCAGGGGAGATATAGACACAGCTATGCATCGTTTCAGGCATATCCTGGATCAGGATCCTGATGATGCCGACGCTTTGATTGGTCTGGCCTCGATTAGTTTTCAGCGCTATGAAATTGAAAAAGGCAAGCAGTATCTGGAGATGGCTCGTGAATCTGAACCTCATAATCCCAGGGTACTGTTTCGTATAGGCTATATTTATGAAGCGGAAGATGATTACAATCGGGCCTATGAGATGTATCAGAAAGCACACGAATCTGCCCCTGAGGATCCCCAAATTCAGTCGGCTTTGGAAAGGATTCAATATCTGGCTGATGGTCAGCAGAGAGTACTTCATGATGGCACATATGTCGGTGAGCATACACAAATAGGGCCGCGTTCCTTCAGGTTCAACATTTTTTCCGGCGAGCATGGCATAATAAAAGCCATGAAACAGTTCTATGAACACATTGGCCAGAATTTTGAACCCGGTTTCCTGCATAACTTCATGACAATCGGCAAGTTTCATTCCTTGGTTCTGCTGATTGCCGGTATGCTGATTATCGGCCTGTCACAAAACAACGGGGTGCTTAATATCCTGGGAATTGTGGTGCTTTGCTGCTCGCCCCTGGTTCTGATTCTAAACTTTATGGCAAGATTTAAATTGCGCAGATTCCTGAAGGATGTTCGCCAGCACTTTATCGATGAAACCGGCTATCAGATTGCGGATCCGGATCGCGGTACCGAAGAGCTTTGCCGTGTCACAAAGAAGACCAGCCTGCTTTCAATGATCTTTATCTTCCTTGCATCAAACTGGTATTTCTTTTCCAAAAGCGTGGAAATTGTTTTGGCCGATAGGGTGGATCTGGAAAAACCGGCCTGGTGGCAGTTCAAGAAACGCAAAAAATTATCGCAGGGCAAAAATATTCAGCGCGATATAGATGATGCCCTCAATCGCCACTGTCTCTTTCATCTGCGCAACAGCAAGGCCCTGCCCAACTGGGAAGACGGTCGCTGGACCGACAACCTTTATTATATAAAACATCATATTCAGGGTGAGCCGGCCGAGGATTTTGATTTCAAAGCTCTGGACAACTCATCCTTCCTGACAGGAATGATCAGGCCATTCTATATGATCATCGGAGTACCGCTTGGGATCTGTGTCTGGTTCAGCGGGCTCCTGATTGCGGCAACAATTGTCCTGGCCCCGCTCGGTGAAAAGATCATGATGGAAATCGCACCGGCTGTAATGACCATGCGCAAACCCAATCTGCATAAGGGAATAGATTCGATTCCGGTTAAGGACAATCTGGTTATAAGATCAGAGCTTCAGCCCATCAGAAGCATAGCCTGATCGATCGGGAAAATATACATGGGAGGTAATCATGAAATCGTACACATTAAAAATGCTGTCAATTGCTTTCATCCTGGTGCTAAGCATGGCAACAAACACATTTGCCCAGGACTTTGATTATGAAAATTATGAGCAGCCGCCTTTTAATGAATGCGAGGAGCTTGCCTTTGATATTGATCAACTAAACGGCACATATGAGCAACGTATTGCCATGATCAAAAAGCTTATCGATGCCGGCGGATGTTCCTATACTGAAGCTGTCTATAATTCACTGGAAGGTTATAAATCAAAGGGGTATTACACTGAACAGGTAATCAAACTGCTGGGCATGATTGGCAAGAAGGCGGTTCCGGAGTTGATAAAGTGCATGGATGATCAGGAGATGCGAAATCGCCAGATGATACCTAAAATTCTTGGCGAATATGCTGATCAATCTGATGAAATTATAGCGGCCCTAAAGCGGGCCCTGATCGATAAGCATGAAGGATTGAACAAGGCGGCCAGATATCAGCTGCTTCGTCAGGGTATAGATGTCGCCGCCGCGCGTCAGGAGGTATTGGCCCGTGTCAGGGAGGAAAACAGAAAAGCATATGAAAAAGAGAGAAATACTATCAACAGTGATTACTATGTAGATGATGTCGCCCGCGAGACGTATTGCCTTGTTACTGACCAGCCCGATGGTTCAGTTCAGGCCATGATCAATCCCAAATACTGTATTATCATCAGAAGCATTTATCCGAATAAGAGCTTTCCAAAAGAGAATCAAATTAGTGTATCATACTCGCCTCAAGCCGGTTATGAGCAGGTTCTGCTTAAATTCGATCTGGCAGAAGCAGGAATCAACGGAGATATTAAAAATGCAACGCTCAAACTGGCCGGTAAGGGCGGTGGTGGTGATATGATGACCACATACTCTATTGAAAAGGTCATTTCACCCTGGAACCCTCACACAGTAACCTGGCACACCAGGCCCCAAATTGACTCGCTGCCTTTGGTGGGACCAACGGAATGGCGTGCCCCGCACAATTTCGCAGAACTTGTGAATGGCTGGTTATCAAATCCGGAAAGCAACTACGGTTTTCTGGTAAAAGCCGAAGGGCCTTCAAAGGAATCTGGCGGAGTGCGCTATTATGATCCGAAAAAGACGATTCTGATTATTACCTACTTTCCAACCACAGGCGGATCTTCCGTTCCTCACGCTGTTGCGGACCCGTATGTGATGTTTGAAGCAAAAGAAAATGCCAATAAGGTGTTGGAAAATGAAGGAATACCATGCGAATACGGATTCAAGGCCTGCGACTATATCTATTTTGTTTCAAAGGAGAGTTATGCTTCCTGTTACAATCCGGAAACAAAAAAACTCGTAAATCTGGGCTCGATTGATGGCCATTTAGTGGGAGCAGGCAGGGACGGGTGTCTGTATGTGCATCAGTACCAAAACGGCAATCGTCTTAGCAAAGTTAATCCACTGACCAGAGAATCCTCCTTTCTGCTTTCCGGGATATCCATTTCACAGGTTGTACCGATTGAGGATACACTGCTTTATATAGTTGCTCATGGACAAACAAAGAAATTGGGTAACAGTTTGCTGTTGTACAACCTTACTACAGGCGCCAAAGAGAATATCATGCCGGGCTTCACCGGCCGCATATCTGAAAGAGACGGCAAGTTATGTATTCACTATGTTAAGTCCGGTAAGATATTTGAAAGATTGAATGGACAGGATGTAGAAATGGGATCGTTTATAGGCGGCAGCCTGATTCCGGGAGATAATGGCTGTTTCTATGCCCAGCATACATCCGGATTGCATCGTTGTCCATCGGGCAAAATCCCCAGGAAGGAAATCGTGAAGGGCGAACGCTACAATCCCAGGCTTATCCATGTTGACAAGGACGGATACGCCTATATTATCGGCCGCAGAGATCCGCTTAAACCAGGATTGCGGGCTTTTAAACTGTCGGAACCTACAGGCTAAATAAATGGGAGGCAGAGATTAAAATGAAAGCAAATACAATACTATCTTTAATTGCGCTGATGGTCCTGCTCGTGGCGGGTATTGCTCAGGCCCAGTCGCAGCAATTTCAGATGTCGGATTTCAGTTTCACATATCCCCATGATGACAGAATTCTAATCAGCGACCCGATACTGGCACCAAATCTCCTGTCTGATGGCAATATGGGAAAACTGCAGGTGCTGACCAAGGTGGTATCCTGCATCAAAATGAAAGCCCCATCCATGATGGCCGTCTTCATTGATGGCAGCGGTTATGGTATCCAGGAAATGATTGGACTGCTTTCGGAATGCCCGGAAATATTGGGTCAGCATAATTACTATGTTGATGGAAATGCAACGGCGGACATATTACCCTTGAAGATAACCGATGCCGATGATAACGCGGTATCAGGCAATGGTTCGGAAAACAGGTATCTCTGTACCGGGACTATACTCGATGCCACCGTTACATGCAATCCTGGGTCTGCTGATGTTTTCAAACTTGAATTCGATCCAGCCTCGAAAAGAATCAAATTTGAGTCCCTTAAGAACCTGCTTTCCCATCTTGGTTGTGGCTCGGATTACACAAAGGAATCAACGCCCAATCAAACTCTGTGCTCATTCTTAACCGCAGTGCACAAAAGTGATATGGAAACTCTCGTAACCCTGTTTGAAAGTGGCGAACAGGATTTGGGCCAGTCATCCCCATGCGAACTGAGACAGAGATGGAGTGGATATTTCATCAAGATTGAAGACAAATCAATTGAAAAAGACCGGCAAAGTGCCACATATAAAGTCGAAAAATATGAGCTGGGAAAAGCCGTCGGATCGGGCACATTCTATTTTGTAAATAAGGGTGCCTCCGGATGGAAAATCCATTCAATCAAGTAATTGGAGAGGTGTTATGCTAAAACATAAATTAATAATTGCTATATTGTTGTTTTTTGCAACGGTATCCTCGGGCTACTGCGATTCATGGTTTCTAAAGCCGCTGGCGGCAGGTGCCATAATGGGATCAGATGATAGCTGCGTATATTACATTCCCTGGGATAATAACAGCAAGTCAAGGGTACCTCTGACCAGATTAAATCCGGCAAACAATGAGAAAGAAGCTGTATGGGATAGGCGTGATCTTACCGATGGCGGTGTATTTTATCAGGGTACCGACAGGCCCGTTCTGTTTGGTTATGATGAGATGGTATATCTTGGCAAGGGACCTGATGGAAAGGAGCTGATTCATATCTTTACACCTGACCCCGGCTTCAGGATGCATATAGTTATATCGCCGAAATTGTCGGGCTACGATGTTCTGGCCTATGACGTGGATGAGACCAAAAATCAGACATGGGAAATACTCTATGACAATCAGGGCTCATTTTATTATTGTACGGATGGCAAAATAAGGCCTTTCCGATGGACCAATGTAACACGTCAAATCGACAAGCCATTGCCCAGTCCAGTCAGGGAAATACCTGCAAATGCTATTTTACTCAATCCTAACCTGGATAGCCTTGTCTGGCTCGAAAGAGAGGGATATAACTGGCATAAAGCATCCACCGATTCCAGAGAACTTGCAGTGGAAATACCTCAAGGCCTGATTTATAAACAGCTAATCACAGGCCTGGACAATAATTATTACCTTGCCGATAGCAATGAGATACATGCCTATGATGCAAATAGCGGCCGCTGGAAACTGATATATAAAACAAGTTTGAAATTAAAAGATGACAATCCTTTTAACAGGGAGAATGAAATAATACAGGATCTTTTCATATTGGCAGATGGAACCATAGTATTTGAACGCAACTGGCCCGGCAATAATCTGCACACATGGCAAATGATGATTCTGAGCAAGCAGCCATTTTTCGATATCAACCCTGCACCGGAGACACTGGTCAGCTCTGAAATTAATGAAATTGTCCTGAATTTTGACTCATTTTTGGAGTATCCGCTGCCACAGGAATCGGATCTGTATCTTGTTGATGCCTGGGGCAATCAGGTTTCATGCAATCTGGAAATGGACAGGAATACAGGTCTTTTTACGCTTAAGCCCGGCAGCAAGCTTGAACCTGGTTTGAACTACTATGTATATCTCGAACATCCTGTGAAATCAGGAGATGATATATTGTGTGAGAAGCTGGTCTCCTCTTTTCAAATCCGGCAAAAATAAAAGCTAATTACCTCATTTAATTATCTGGCTTCTACCTTAATTATGGGTAGAGGCCATATTTTTTGATCATATTCTAATGACATTCCCTTTTTGCAAGAATAGGCTTAATTCAGCATGTTGATCCGAACACCAAAAAAATAAAAGCGCCTCAGCTTGTGTTCAGCATTTCCTGGCCTTTTTCGTGCATATTGAGACTCCTTTTACATTCTCTGATATATAACTTATGGCTAAAATAGCAGGAGGTCAACTACAGTCAACCTCCTGCCAGTCAAATATCTCAAAGTAGTTTATGCAAGATCGAAACGGTCAAGGTTCATTACCTTGTTCCAGGCCGCCACGAAGTCATGCACGAATTTCTCTTGTGCGTCGTCACTGGCATAAACCTCGGCAATTGCTCTAAGCTGTGAATTTGAACCGAAAATCAGATCAACCCGACTTGCGGTCCATTTGACATCACCCGTGGCGCGATCACGCCCCTCAAAGATATCATCATCCGCTGAGGCTGCCTTCCATTCCGTGTTCATGTCGAGCAGATTGACAAAAAAGTCGTTTGTTAAAGTTTCCGGCTGCTTTGTAAAGACACCATGCGCAGACCTATCATAATTTGCATTTAAGGCGCGCAAGCCACCGATGAGAACGGTCATCTCGGGAGCCGTAAGTGTCAGCAACTGTGCCCGATCGAGCAGCAATTCCTCTGCTGACACGGTATATTTGTTTTTCATATAGTTACGGAAACCATCCGCAACCGGCTCGAGTACGGAGAATGATTCCACATCGGTCTGCTCCAGCGAGGCATCCATACGCCCGGGAGTAAACGGTACCTTTATGTCATAGCCGGCATCCTTTGCGGCCTTCTCAACTCCGGCGCAACCGGCCAGGACAATCAGATCGGCAAGTGATACCTTTTTTCCACCGGATCGGGCATCATTGAATTCTTTCTGGATACCTTCCAGTGTTTGCAGAACCCCGGCCAGCTGATCCGGCCGGTTTACTTCCCAGTCTTTCTGGGGTTCGAAACGAATTCGTGCGCCGTTGGCTCCACCGCGCATATCGGAACCGCGGAATGTCGATGCCGAGGCCCAGGCTGTGGAGACAAGTTCGGATATCGACAGTCCCGACGCCAGCGCTTTATCTTTCAGTGCGGCAATATCGTTTTCATCGATCAATTCATGTTCCACTTCCGGAATAGGATCCTGCCAGGGCAGTTCCTCGCCGGGTACCTCGGGACCCAGGTAACGTGAACGAGGGCCCATATCGCGATGAGTCAGCTTGAACCATGCCCTTGCAAAGGCATCCGCGAATTCATCAGGATTCTCCAAAAATCGTCGCGAGATCTTTTCATAGGCTGGATCATAGCGCATAGACAGGTCGGCGGTCGTCATCATGGGGCGATGTTTCTTCGATGGATCGTGAGCGTCAACAATCATGTCCTCTTCATCCACATCCTTGGCCAGCCATTGATTCGCGCCGGCCGGGCTTTTGACCAGTTCCCATTCATATTTGAATAGTGTTTTCAGGTAGCCCATATCCCACTTGGTCGGATTGGGTTTCCATGCGCCCTCGATGCCGCTGGTGATCGTGTCGCCCCCTTTGCCGTTGCCATAGCCGCTCTTCCAGCCCAGGCCCTGCTCTTCAATCGGTGCCGCCTCAGGTTCCGGACCGAGAAGATCCGCATCACCGGCGCCATGACACTTACCAAATGTGTGCCCGCCTGCTACCAGTGCGACTGTTTCCTCGTCATTCATAGCCATACGTGCGAATGTCTCTCGCACATCCTTGCCGGATGCGACCGGATCGGGATTACCGTCCGGGCCCTCCGGATTGACATAAATCAGGCCCATCTGCACCGCCGCCAGCGGGTTTTCAAGCTCCCTTTCGCCTGAGTAACGGCTCTTGGGTTTGTCACTTGTGGCCAGCCATTCTTCCTCGGCGCCCCAGTAGGTGTCCTCTTCCGGTTCCCAGATATCAGGACGGCCTCCGGCGAAACCAAAGGTCTTAAATCCCATTGACTCCAAAGCGCAGTTGCCGGCCAGTATCATTAAATCGGCCCAGGAAATCCTGTTGCCATATTTCTTTTTAATCGGCCAGAGCAACCGGCGCGCCTTGTCCAGATTTACATTATCGGGCCAGCTGTTAATAGGCGCAAAACGCTGATTTCCGGTACCTCCGCCTCCACGGCCATCGCCCATGCGATAAGTGCCGGCGCTGTGCCAGGCCATCCTGATAAAAAGTCCGCCATAGTGACCGTAATCAGCAGGCCACCAATCCTGTGAGTCAGTCATAAGAGCGTAGAGGTCCTTTTTCAGTGCCTGATAGTCGAGTTTCTTGAACTCCTCAGCATAATTGAAATCATCACCCATGGGATTTGATTTGGCAGAATGCTGATGAAGAATACTTAAATTCAACTGGTTTGGCCACCAGTCACGATTCGAAGGTCCTGTTGATTTTCTACCTGCTGATCCCGTTACCGGGCATTTGCTTTCAGCATTTACTTTCTTATCTGTCATATATGCTCCTTAAATTGAGTTATGTTATATGTTCTTTTTCATGCATTAACTGTTCTTCTTCCAACAACTTGAACACAATCCATTAATCACAACATGCTTGACATCCACTTTGCCCCAGTCGGATATGGAACTCGGTGGACTCATCTGATCAAAATCAGGCCAGTAGAAATCTTCTATCTTATTGCATTGCGTGCAGACCAGATGATGATGAATCGACAGGTTGTGATCAAAGCGGGTTTTATTGTCGATATGAGGTACTTTTTTGATCAGACCATACTCCTCAAAAAGCGCGATTGTCCGATATACAGTATCCAGGGAAATCGTCTTTAGATTTCCACGAACCTGCCTGAAAATATCTTCGGTTGTGGGATGATCGGTATGCTGAATAATGGCGCGAAAAATCCGGGTACGTTGATGAGTTATCCGTAATCCCCTGGATCGACATACCTTTTCGAACCTGTCCATCATTTTGCTGACATGATCGCCGTTGTTTTTCATATGTGCTCTAACATTCTTATTGTGGAATTGTTCCTATTTAGGAATATAATGGTAATTATATTTCAAATCAAATCGTAAATCGTTGTAAATAAAGGCATTTTACTTAAAAAAGTCCCCCGGAAAATATCCGGGGGACAAAAATGGCAATCAACCATCTGTAAAGTTCTGTTTCAACAGGCCCTTAATATGCATTAACGGTCACAATTATAAACGAATTTTCATCACACTCAAATTCGATCAGTTCATACCAGTCCAGGCCCTCATCGTTATATGTGCGATAATTCAGTTGCTCAATAAACCAGCAAGCCTGCTCTCCCTCGAGCTTGAAATGAATCAGGTTTTCATCCCACCTTTCTGCGACAGGAATGCTGCCAATTGAGAGGCTGTATTCGCGCTTTTTTGCGTTGATCGAAGCAGGTTCTACGAAATCTGTGTGAGCGCTCACCAGAGATTTGTTTTTGGGATTTATAGTGATACTTACGGTGCCGCTGCAGTTAACCGGATTGGCATACATGGCGGTATCCCACACTGCTGTGAACGTATTTCCGGAAAAGCTTCCCTGTAAACCATGATCCGTGTTGAAATCAAAATCTGTCCAATGTTCGCTATCCGGATGATACGTTGAATGTGTCTTGAGCTTGCCACGAACAAGTCCGTTTATGTAAAACCCGTTGAAGCGGCTGAGATCAATCGCCTGTATTTCCACAGTACCGAGTTCAACCAGAACATTTGTGGCTCCGTCGGGGTCTATGTATATCGGTATATCATGACTCTGGCTGTTATACTCCACCCTGAGATAACTGCTGTCGGGAAAGACTTCAATATATGATGTTTCTCCGTTTGCATCCGTATAGCCATTTTCGGTTCGTGTAAAGTATTCGGTCGAGCCGACTTTGGCCACACATTTGACATCGGCATGTTTAACAGGGTCACCATTTTCGTTGACAATCGTCGCCTTGGCGATATAGCGCCACCCCAGACGTTCCAGGATTACCGGATACTTGTCCCCCTGACCTTTGCTTTTCAGATATTCCCTGATATGCTCCCTGAGCTGGTCAACATTCACGGCGCCTTTCGCAATAATTCCAAACAAATCCGCAAAGCTCGCACCGACAACCGGAAAATCACGCTGTTGGGATGTGAATTCCATATCCCGTATTTTGGGATTTGTTGCATGGAGCCGTGCCAGGAGACAGCATGCGAATCCCTCGTAGCTGGGATAATCCTTGAGTTCCGGGTCCTTGCCATGCATCATTATTGCCGGCTCGGTGGCATCAGCGGAATTGACATTCCCCAGCAGGAAATATTGCCCGAAATATGCTATGTCTTCCACTATGGTCTGTCGTTCATAATGCAGGTCGCCGATGCCATGATTGTCGGGCGCTGAATTTTCGAGCTGAAGATATTTGTCGTCTCCGACAAGCACATGATGCATATAATGGCCGACTTCATGCGCTACAGTATTGACCCCGCTGTGGGCCATAATTCCAATCATGGGCGTAGTTGAATTGCCGATTACACGCCGCCGCGTGAAGCCGATATAGTAATTGTCGTCGGCATAAAAGGTTGGCGCCATACGGCCATTATATTCACTGGTTGCCGCGGTTTTTATCGAGGCTGGCAGTGAATCGAGACAATGTCCGATAAATTCGATTGCCTGACTTTTAATCGCCTGCAATTTTACGGCATCACTGCTCCCTGATGGTATCCTTGTAATCCAATGATATTTGAAGCCCTCATGCGCGATTATCGAGGCAAAGTTGCCGCGTGAATTTGCCGTTGCGGCTGGAATCAGTTCAAATACTGCCTCGCTCGAATTCGATTCGATCTCGGCCAGCGCCCGCCAGTCATCTTCATTGCGGTTGTCGCGACTGCCCGCCGATGTGCCATAGCCCATTAGCATCACACAATAGGCGCCATCTTTGGGCACCCTGGCGAGTATCCTCTCATTACCGCTGTATTCCAGTGAGAAACCCGAGCCCTCGAATTCCGGTTCGGGGCCGGATTCTATTTCGGCGATTGCCAGAGTTCCATTGCCGCCATCAGGAAATTCAAAGTCAATGCCTGTCAGGCTGTCCTCAATAATTGTACCGGATCCTCCGACTACAGTATACTCTGTCGGGCTGCCGATTTGCCAGTCTGCCTGATTATCAGGATCGCTGGATTTCCCTCCGCCCCCGCATGAAAAAATGAAAAAAGCCGCTGTAATAGTCACGGATAACATGACACTTTTGATGTTCATTCCACGTTCTCCTTTTCCCGGGTGTATGTTAACAGTCCCGAAGAATATAACGGTTCAGATTTGCGGCACAACCGGAAGCTCCCTTAAATATGGATTGAATTGTATTTATTTCGCTCTTTATTCCTGAGTTTAAATGTCAACAAATCAGGCCCCCGCGATATTTCTTTACAAAACCGCCAAAGAATTTATATTAATCTAAATAAGGCCTCAGAAAATACATACCGGGACTCACTTATGAATGCAGATCATAACCGCCTACCTACATGCTTCAACGCCATATATCTTGATAATTTCAGAAAACTGGTAATCTTAACCGCGGCCCTGGCAATTATTTCATTATTGGGAGGTTCAACTGCATTCGCCGAATCCAATGCAGATCATTCCAATCGATCTCATGGCCCGCGTATGTGCGCCGAATGGGAACCGGCACTGGGCACATTGATCCGCTGGCCAATGGGAATACCCTCCCAGCTTGTAGTCGAGCTGGCCGAGGATGACAGCCTGTATATCCTGGTCGAAACTCAGTCCCAGCAGAATCAGGCCATCAGCAATTTCCAGTCATGGGGTGTGAATATGGAGCATTGCCGATTCATCATGGCCGAAACCTATTCGCACTGGACCCGCGACTGGGGACCGCATTCGGTATTCGACAGCAGCGGCCAATGGTGCATTCTCGATCCGGTGTTCGATGGCTACCCGTGGGTTCCGGGCAAGCAGGCCGAGATTATCAGGCAGGGGCCTTATCGGGGTTATGAGGAGGATGATGCTGTCAATGGCGTGCTGGCAACAGAATTCGGATGCCCGTTGATTGAACTGCCTGCTTATCTGACCGGCGGGAATATTATGGTTGATGGCCACGGTACCGCGTTTTCCACCGGGCAGATGATTGATGAAAACTCGCCTCTGATGAGCTCCTCTGAATTCTTCGATCTTCTTGAAGAAAAGGCCGGGATTACCTCATACAACATTGTCAGTAATACCGAGGATTACGGTATCCAGCATATAGACTGCTCGGCCAAGATGCTCGATGAAGAAACTATCCTGGTGCAGGAACTGCCCTCCTGGCATCCGGAGAAATGGCGTATGGATCGGCTTGTCAATGAGCTCGAGGGGCTGACAAATTGCTATGGCCGTCCCTACAAAATCATCAGGATCTATTGCGGATCATACAATGGAAACAGCACCGCCGCTTATACAAATTCGCTGATATTGAACAAGAAAGTACTGGTGCCGACATTCGGGATATCATCAGATACCGATGCCCTGCAAACCTATAGTGGGGCCATGCCCGGATACGAGGTTATCGGATTCTATTATGCCAACTGGTATTATTACGATGCCCTGCATTGCCGCACGATGGCGATCTTTGACCGCAATATGTTGCGCATGACTCACAGGCCGATCGACTCTGCGGTTCAATCGATTGATGGAATCCCGGTTGCCGCAAATATCGATGATCGCAACGGCGCCGGATTGATTACCGATCAGTTGCAGGTCAAGTGGCGCAAGCAGTATTATGCCGAATGGGACTCGGTGCTTTTGGGCAGCGTCGCTGTGGATTCATTTGAGGCGATTATACCCGATCACAGCGGCGGAACAGTACTGGAATATTATCTTCAGGCGGCCGATTCCTCGGGCCGATTCGAAACATTGCCGCGCGCCGCGCCGCAGGGATATTACAGTTTTGCTGTTCTGCCCGATCCGGTCATGTGCGGTGATGCCAATTCTGATTCGCAGGTCAATGTCAGCGATGCGGTCTGGATCATAAACTTCGTCTTTGCCGGGGGACCATCCCCCGATCCGCTCGAGGCGGGTGAGGTCAACTGCGATGGTGAGATCAATGTCTCCGACGCGGTTTGGATCATAAATTTTGTCTTCCTGGACGGCAGTCCGGCCCCATGCGAATGAATGGATTGATATTCCCTCATTATTGCATCCACAATTCAAATCTTATGGTTTCAATCCACGCCCCCGCGAGGGGGGCAACCTCTTGATCCCGGTTGCCACCCGTCGTGTAGTCCAGTTTCAATCCACGCCCCCGCGAGGGGGGCAACGGTCGCGGACATGGCCTCGGTCACTCGGCAATATGTGTTTCAATCCACGCCCCCGCGAGGGGGGCAACCTGGCCGTTCTCGTACCACGAACGATATTCGCCATGTTTCAATCCACGCCCCCGCGAGGGGGGCAACTCTCTCTCTCTCTTCTCTTGCTCTTACTATCGCGCGTTTCAATCCACGCCCCCGCGAGGGGGGCAACAGGTTACCATCGATCAGCATGACTGGCTGATGATATGTTTCAATCCACGCCCCCGCGAGGGGGGCAACGCATATACAAAGGGAACAACATGAAGCACTACAGGTTTCAATCCACGCCCCCGCGAGGGGGGCAACGCAGACAACGACATCACAGTCAGCCATATACTCGAGTTTCAATCCACGCCCCCGCGAGGGGGGCAACGGTAAAAAAAATATGAAAAGCCGTAGAAAATCCAAGTTTCAATCCACGCCCCCGCGAGGGGGGCAACTCGATCAGCCTGGTTAATCTTTTGAGCTCACTCAGTTTCAATCCACGCCCCCGCGAGGGGGGCAACAAAAGTAAGCCGGCAGATGTGGCTTCCAGCTCAAGTTTCAATCCACGCCCCCGCGAGGGGGGCAACTTGCGATCAATGGGCCGGGTACTACACCCACCCAGTTTCAATCCACGCCCCCGCGAGGGGGGCAACCAACCATTGACAGGTTTGGCCAGCGTTCAACTTCGGTTTCAATCCACGCCCCCGCGAGGGGGGCAACGCGGCGATTGCCCTGGAACTCAGGCGGCGCAAACGCGTTTCAATCCACGCCCCCGCGAGGGGGGCAACTCATTATATAGCACAATGTTAACCTAATTAGAGCAAGTTTCAATCCACGCCCCCGCGAGGGGGGCAACGCAGGCCAGTTGGCCTGCCCGGCGGTTTGGGAAACCGTTTCAATCCACGCCCCCGCGAGGGGGGCAACATAGAATGCTTGGCCAGTACCATGCGCCCTGCAGAGTTTCAATCCACGCCCCCGCGAGGGGGGCAACTCACAGACAACGACATCACAGTCAGCCATATGCTCGAGTTTCAATCCACGCCCCCGCGAGGGGGGCAACACATACGCTTCCGGGATTTTTTTCCGAAACTGATACGTTTCAATCCACGCCCCCGCGAGGGGGGCAACCATCGGGTTCCGACAAGGATCTGAAATCCATGACTGTTTCAATCCACGCCCCCGCGAGGGGGGCAACCAAATCAAACAGGAGAGTAAAAAAATGACTGAACTGTTTCAATCCACGCCCCCGCGAGGGGGGCAACTGCTCGGTTGTGATCTCGCATTCACTCTTGTTGTGTTTCAATCCACGCCCCCGCGAGGGGGGCAACCATTCATTACCGCCGCACTATTGCCCGATCTCGATCCGTTTCAATCCACGCCCCCGCGAGGGGGGCAACAATCCGGATTCAAACCCATATATGCCATCACTGATGTTTCAATCCACGCCCCCGCGAGGGGGGCAACAGTCTTATACCTCGGCTAAGATATTGGACTACATGAAGTTTCAATCCACGCCCCCGCGAGGGGGGCAACTTGCCCGATCCCGAAAATCCGGAAACATTCATTTTTGTTTCAATCCACGCCCCCGCGAGGGGGGCAACCCTGATTACTGCCCCGGAATTGACTAATGCACAACGGTTTCAATCCACGCCCCCGCGAGGGGGGCAACGTAGGGGGCCCAACCAGAACCCCCTACCACCAACCGTTTCAATCCACGCCCCCGCGAGGGGGGCAACCTCATTATATAGCACAATGTTAACCTAATTAGAGCAAGTTTCAATCCACGCCCCCGCGAGGGGGGCAACGGTAGCGGACATGGCTTCGGTTACCCGGCAATATGTGTTTCAATCCACGCCCCCGCGAGGGGGGCAACAACCATGTGCCAACAACTGGCCATTTTCGTCCCACGTTTCAATCCACGCCCCCGCGAGGGGGGCAACGTTCCCACAACTGGCCGTTATCGTGCCACATAAACCGTTTCAATCCACGCCCCCGCGAGGGGGGCAACCATACAATCACCTCAACTATCTTACCGTTCTCGTGTTTCAATCCACGCCCCCGCGAGGGGGGCAACATATCGCTTATGGTGGGACGATGGCCAGTTGGCGGTTTCAATCCACGCCCCCGCGAGGGGGGCAACCTGAGGCCATTGAGCGGAGGAGTTTGGAGCACGCGGTTTCAATCCACGCCCCCGCGAGGGGGGCAACCCTCTCCACTCTTTTTTTGGTAGGGGGCCCAACCAGTTTCAATCCACGCCCCCGCGAGGGGGGCAACATAAACAAAAACGTGGAGATGTCCGATATTATAGAGGTTTCAATCCACGCCCCCGCGAGGGGGGCAACCCCCCATATCTCGTTCTGTAACATCGGGTTCCGACGTTTCAATCCACGCCCCCGCGAGGGGGGCAACTGTACCAATTATAAGTCATTGGCAATCAATAACAAAGAAATCAATTTGCGCGAACCTCTGCAATATAGCAATAATTGGCTATTATTATGCACCATATAATTATTAAGCATCAGAATGACAACCGGTTATAATGGCGCGAAATGTGACCGAAGTCTCTTTTGCTTATGGTTCGCGATTATGCAAATCAGACAATCAAAGGGCCCTCCGGATCATATGATTCCCTAGCTCCGACATGTTCCACTCTCCTTTTCCAGTTTTTACCAAGAAAGTAGAATCTAAGGCTATCTTTCGATTTATCGATCTCCTTGATCAATTTTGCCCGAACTTTTGAAAACTGGGCCGGATCAACAAGACATTCAAAAACAGAGTTTTGCACTCTCTGCCCATAATTTTGACAGATCCGGGCCACCCTTCTCAGCCTCTTTTGTCCGCTTCCACTGGAAGTATTGACATCGTAGGTGATTAATACAAGCATTCTCAGGTTCCTATTTCCAAATAAAGGGAGGGTATCCATCGATATCGCCGCGAATATATCGGGCCAGCAGCATAGCTTGTGCAAAGGGCAGGAGGCCGATCTCGATTTTTTCCTCCAGAAAAGTGTGAGATATCTTGTCTTTTTTCCTGTTTTGATAAGCCACCAGAATTGTCTTGCGGCCCTTATCTGTCATCATAACCGCGCCGGACTCGGTCTTCCTGAAATCCTTTGCAGAAAGCTGAGAACGATTTATTAAAGACAAGGCGAGCCTGTCGGCAAAGACCGGACGCAGTTCCTCCATCAGATCAAGTGCCAGGCTGGGCCTGCCGGGACGATCTTTGTGAAAAAAACCTACCGCCGGGTCGAGACCTACCGATTCCAGTGCTGATACTATATCATGCACCAGCAAAGTATAGATAAAGGATATTAATGCATTAACATTATCAAGCGGCGGCCTGCGACTGCGGTTTTTAAAATAAAAGTCCTCCTTTTGCTTTCTGATTAAGTTGTCGAAAACAGCAAAGTACAGGTTAGCCGCCTGGCCCTCGCATCCCCTCACCGCCTCAGTGTCACCTGCCGTATTAAGCCGGGGAATTATCCGCTTGAGGTTGGCACAAGTTTTCCTGATAGTTTCGGAAAATTCCTCCTCAGGATAATCGCGCATTGCCCTCAGCAAAACATTTCTGCAATTAATGATTTTCGCCGAGGTTAAAACCTCTGAAATATCTTTGCAGAAATCGGGATTATCGGCCAGTCGGAACTGCTCCCGCCGAAGAAGAACATTTCCGGAAACAGGACCCTGTACCCTGGCCATAAATCGGCCATAGAAATTCAGGAAAGAAACCGAAACATTTCTTTTGCCACATAGCCCCAGCAGGCCGGGAGTACACATGACAGGTCCGAAACATACAATGCCGTCAAGATTATGAATCGGAATGCGCATTTTCTTTTCATGTTCGACGCTGATAAGAACATTTTCACCGTCCCTGGAAAGATAGGCATCCGGAGTAGTGACATAGAGCGTATTTAACAGCTTCTTCATTGCTCAATCCTCCTCTCCGGAATTTAGCTGGTCATGCATGTATCTGCGTGCGCTTTTTCCACGTCCGGCAGATTTGGGCATACAGTATTGCATGATTGAACAACTGCGGCATTTTTTCTCATATTTTGCCAGGGGAGTTTTGCCCAGTGAAGTCAATTCATGCAATTTTCGAGCGGTTGCGATTGTTTCGTTTCTCAAGCTGTCCTCAAATACAACCTCGGTTCTTCGTCGCGGTTTGCCATAGAAGATCGCGCCTTCGGGAACTTCAATTTCAAGCATCTCCTCAAGGCAGAGAGCCTGGGCACAAAGCTGTATTTCATCGCACAAATCGACCTTGGGTTTGCCATGCTTATATTCAACTGGATAGGGTGTTAAATTGAAATTATCGCACACCAGGTCAGAAAGCAATAATTCCCGGCCGTCGCGATTCATGAGATAATCAGTATTATCACAATGAAACTCAACTATGTCTGCCCTTCCGACAAGGCCGAATTTGAGCGATCTTAATCTGAGGCCGTTGACTATAATCTTTCCGTCCTCCAATCTTCGCGCCGCTTCATCAGCGATTTCATGAAGCTGAGAACCCTCTGCAGTTAGAAGGTTCTCAGCCCAGATTCCTTCGAGGTACATCAGACCCCATTGTCTCGGACAGAATGCCAGATGTTGCAGGGCCGAGATTGGAAGCAGATTGTCCTCGGAATACATCTACTGCTTCCTTATCAGTTCGATGCCGGCCGGAATACTGTCCTCATCCACCATGATTTCATAGTCATCGTATTTTCTCGGCGCGGTGACATCGGCCTTCTTATGCACCCGCACCAGATCAAACAGCTTATGAGCCGGGGCGCATCCCAGCATTGCCTCTCGAACACGCTGTTCCTGATCGGTGTCGGTGCCCACATGTTTGAAGATGAACAGGTTTCTGACCGACATCATCCCTTTGCTGGCCGACCTGTCGTGCTCATACATATTCATCAGCGCCTCCCAGAAAAGCTCCAGGTCATTCTCGGAAAACCCGGTACCTTCAGCCAGGTTGGCGCTGATAAAGCCCTTGGCCACATACAGGCCGTAGGGTATAAGCTCCTTGCGTCCCATAGTGCGGAGCTTGTCCTCGGGCTGTTCATTTTCCCATTTTTCATAATCTTCGCTGGATTTGGCTCCTTTGACATTTTCAGCCACAGCCATACGCGTAATTGACAAGTCAAGCGGCAGGACCGGGTCAACCGAGCGTGCAAATGAAAACTGCACCGGACCGCGCACCTGCCCGGCATTGGGGCCGGTGCTCATTACCGCTCCGAATGTACGGATATCATAATAATTTTGACAAAGCCAGCCTCTGGCATTTTTTACCTGTTCCTTTGTTGCTTTATTGTCCTTATAGCCGTCATTGGCTTCTTCATGAGCTTTCGCGATAGGCGCATTCAGGTTCGTTGCATGCTCGATGAATATGGCGTTGGGCATTTCATTTTTCCGCGCGATCTGGACATAGTTGCGTACCCGGCGCTTGAGGGCCACATCGGATACAAGGCCGTGCATATCCTGCGGATCGATACGCGGCGCATTGCCGGCATCCGGATCGCCGTTGGGATTGCCGTTTTCACAATCGAACAGAAACATGAATTCATAGCGGTTTTTAATTGCCTCAGACATTTTCTACCTCCCCTGATTCTTCGATGGTTTCATTGTTTTCACTTGTGTCAACTTTGCGCGTGCGCAGATCGGCGATCTGCTGATAATATCCCAGAGCGAAAAGGCTCTGTTCCTCGAGCGTCAATGTGCCCGGAACAGTATCCTTGATCCGGCTCCAGATTTCGGCGATTTTGGATTCATACCAGTGTTTTAATCCGCCGGATTCAATCTTATTCAGATGATGCTGGCTGATACTGGTCAGTTTGCCCAGCACCAGGGCCGGAGTGGCCGAGGCCGAGGTGTAGTAGCGCTGGATTATCCCTGCGCCGACATCGCCCAGCGCCCTGCGCTGAAGGTCGGCCAGCACGGCCATAAGTCTTCCGCAATGGTATGCGGGGTGAGGATGTTCCTCGTTCAAATAAGGTTGCATGGTTATATCCTTTCCCAAAAATCTTTCTTTTCTGACAAAATAGGCTTTGAGTAGTCCGACCCGGGCATGGTTGATTGGCTGGTCCTCGATGATATCGATCTTCATCCGCCTGACAGCTCCGGCCAATGCGGCGGAGGGGATCGGTTCATTCTTTACCCCGGACCGCCACATTTTGGCCACGAAAGGGCCATGAAGATCATCTAGAACCCTGACAGTAGCTCCCAGGACGGAAATGAATTTGGGGGGTGGAGTGGTGCCTGAACCATCCCGTTTTATAATTGCCAGGTCATCGAACCAGTCATTTATGTTTTTAACCAAATCGGTAAACTGCCCTTCCATCCAGTCGCGCACCATGACCCGCCCGGAAGCTCCCGACAGGGTCAGGGCATAGAAATAGTTGTCGCGAAGTTCGGGCCTATTACCTGAGTGGATGCTTTCCAGCATTTCCCGCGCTCTCTGCTGGGCATTAAGTTCGGCGATCTCTTCGCTTTCGATCAGCCAGCTCAATGGATCATCATCGGGCCTGACCCGTTTTTTAAACCAGTGCACGACCTTGGCATCAGCCAGTCTGCGGCTGGATTCATTGAGCAGGATATTTAAAGCCTGAGTATAAGTTTTCATTGCTTCTGTTGAAACTGGGCAATTCTCGGACTGAACCAATCCGAATGAGCAAAAGGATTCTTGGTTGAAGCTGATCAAGGCAGCACCCGAGGGCTGCCCGCCGACATCGGACAATTGTTTGATCTTGTCATGTTTCCTTTCAGGCGTTACAAGATTGCCCGTTATCATGCATAGCATTTTGCGTTTGGACTTCTTTGTGTTTAGCGTCTCTCTATATTTGCGCCACCAATCCTGACACTTTTCCAGATCAAGGATAAAGTCATCTTCAACTTTAAAAGTCATTTTATCCGTTGGCTTAGCCCCCAGTTCATCAAGCCTGGATCGCATCCATTCAAGTTTTTCAGGATTTTCAAGCTGGTCGGCGATATTGTTTAGTTGTGGCAAAGCGACAGACGCATTTCTTAATTGACCGATGAAATACCCATGTTTCGGTCCGATTTGCTTGTCCTCGAGTGATTCTCCGAGATAAGCAATGACTTTGGCGGTTTCCCAGAGAGACTGGCTCATATTTTTGCCTTTGCTGGTCATAGAGAAATGTGGCGTTTTTTCAAATGTAATACCCGGATTTCGTTTTTTCTCGGTGTCACCCAGTTCAATGACCTCTTCGATACTCCCTGATTGATCACAGACCATTGCCCACTTGATGTCCAGCCTGGTAAAGCCCGGCTCGGTCACTATGCCGTGTTTGTCAGCATATTCTTTAAGAAGATGAAGCATCGTAACCTCCCTGATCAGGTTTCAATACCTCGCCGGATTCATAGGGTGGGACAGCCATCTCGCCATTTGCAATTCGCGGGCGGAAAAGGCTGATACAGGGTTTACTTGTGTTGCTGCCTTTTGAAGACAAATCGAAGACGTCATATACCATCCAGCCGATATCATCGATTTCGGATACATCGGCTGCCTCAATATCCTCATGCGGATCCATCAGCCTGAAATAGGCCGGGAATTCGCGGCACCCGAAATAGGGCTGATAGAAGCATTTGCCTTTCGAGGCCCGCCGCCTGAACTGGGCCTCGAGGTCCTGAATGCGGTCAGCGAATTCGGGCCAGGGACGGATTTCGGCATGCAGGCAATACTTAACATCCTTCAGGGCCATAGTCTGGCGTTGCGCTCGAACGTTGGAATCTACAACAATGGGAACGGGGGTTTTTTGAGATTGTAATTTTTTTTCAAAATTATTGGTGTTAATGTACTTATTGACCTCATTGCGTCTGAGGGCGATGTAGCTGGGTGGTGAAAGGATTTGAATGCTTGTAATTTGCCAGCGGAATTGATCCGGTTTGCAGTAGATGGCATCGAAAATGCCTCGTGCGGCGGATGGCGTGATGACCGGATAACTAAACCGTTCCGCCTTCATTTCCGGCCTTGTGAAGCAGGCAAAATCGCCCCATACTTCAAGGGCCTGATCCTTTGGCTTCATGCTCCCTCCTGTGATTAAGTTGTTTTAATATATCAAGCTATAATGTAATCTGTGTCCTGCGGGACAGCCAGTCCCTTGACCGCATCATAATGATCCGGCTCAATATAGACATACCAATTCTCAGATAGCTCACGGTGGCCCTTTGTCACCGGCCCGATAGGCGCAGGAATGAGCCAGTTCCAGATCTGTGCATCGGGCTTAGGCCTGAACATATTTATACCATGATGCTGGGCGGACTGGATCCATTGTTTGGACAGTCCGTTTTCATCCAGTGCGGTTTTCAGTTCATCATATCGCTGCCGATTATAAGGTACCAGTACCCTGATTGTGTCCTGATTTTGGATCACATAATATTCCTTGGCGGTATTGACAAAATCGATCCTTTTGATAGCCTTTATTAGCGTGTCATCTTTCCCGCCGACATTTCGGAATGAATAAAGTTTCCGGAAGTATTCTTCAAAAAGATCGGGATTGTTGATATCCATTTTATCCGGGCCATTTTCATTTAATAGAAGGTTTGTAACAGCCGCGGCCTGTTGATAGCTGTTATCAGGAAATGCTCTCTTATCATCGGGCCGGAATAGATGCACATGGCCGATTTCCAGATTTCCATTGCGATTGCACCGGCCGGCGGCCTGGGCGATTGAATCCAATGGCCCGAAAGCGCGATAGACCATCGGGAAATCGATATCTACGCCGGCCTCGATACACTGGGTCGATATCAAGCAGCATGGAAGACTGTTTTTCAGCCTGTCGGTAGCCATTTGCAGGACTTCTGAGCGGTGAGCAGGGCACATGTTTGTGGAAAGATGCAGGAGCCCCTCGTTATCGATCTTAGAGATTTCATCAATCAGGGTATGTGCATGCCTTTTGAGATTTACGATACAGAGAACCTGTTGATGATTTGCAATCTGGCATGCCAGATCGGCCCATTCGACTTTTTTCTCATCCTCGGGCCAGGTGATTTTGACTCGTCCCAGATTTTTAAATAGCTCCTTGTGATCGGAAACAACCTCGGAGGGTTTCCATCCGATATTGCAGAATTTGGAAACATGCTGATCCAGATGATTGAATGCCGGCTGGGTGGCGGTTGAGAAGACAATGCTGGAATTGTATCTTTCGCAGATTCGTGAGAGGGTGGCCAGGGTGGGGACAATGGCATGAGTGGGCAGGGTTTGCACCTCATCAAATAGTACTATGCTGTTTGCGATCCTGTGCAGCTTGCGGCATTTGAAAGGACGGTTGCTGAAGATTGATTCGAGGAATTGTACGCTGGTGGTTATAATAACAGGCGCATCCCAGTTCTCGGCCATTAGTTTTGCACGATAACCGATGCCCTCATCGCCATGGATTCCGACATCGGCGGACTTAACATCGGCAAGGCTGTGATCCTCGATGATATACTCGGAACCGAATTTATCGGCAAATATGCTCCTCAGGACGCGGGCAGTCTGTTCAATTATGCTCAGATATGGAATTACGATAATAACACGCTTGAGATTATTGCGAATTGCATGTTTGAGCGCAAAAACCATCATGCTGAGAGTTTTGCCGGAACCGGTAGGGGCCGACAGGGTAAATGTACCGATATCGTTGTCAGCGGCAGACAGACAGTCCTTTAAAAGCTGAGCCCGGGATTGATTTATCTGTTCAGCCGATGTGGAATTGCCGGCCAGCTTATTGATATATGACAACAAAACTTCATGGGCTTTATGTGGATTTAACTCAGGCCCCGCGCCACTATAAATGTCGTTATGGGGCTCATTGTCGGCAAAGTGGGCTGCCGTCTCAATGAAGTCGGCATCTACTAATGTGGAGAATAGCATGCGGATATCCATCATCGAGGATGTCGGTTCTGATTCTTTGGATCCATAAGTAAAGATCGATCTGCTGTATTCAGCGGGAGGATATATCGAATCGGCCTTTAATCTATCCAGCAGCAGGGCTAAATTAGATTCCGAAAGTCTTTTATTCAGGGGATGTTTCCTGATCAGCAATCTTAGGTCCAACTCCCTGATAGCATCCTCCGAGGCCTGTTGAAGTCCCAGATGATGCCCTTGAATTGCCAGAGCGATTGCGATTCCAGCCTGTTTGTACATTGATATTGCCGCCCATGCGCCGGCGGACCAGTGGTCGATTCCGCTTTCCTGGCCAAAAAGTCGTTTTTGAAACAGATCGCCATATTTGCCGAGGTCATGCAACAGGCCGGCGATTTCCGATTCCTTTTCCAGGCCTAAACCGAAAGCAAACTTTCGGGCTAGTTTGGATACGCCTAAAAGGTGTTTTGCCAAAAGGTTGCATTTTCCCCGGGCATTTTCGCTGTGCGCATAATAGCGAGTTTTCATGCAGGCCGCCTTTAACTGTACTGGATATAATATTAAGAAATAAAACGATAATGATAGCAGAGTCAAGCCCAATAGCTGCGGCAAAAATAGAAAATGATATAGAAGACATAGCCCCAAAATGACCTAATCATAAAAGTGGGTTAAATTTACGTTGATGTTCAAAAATGAGGAAAAGTATATAGCTTTGAATGGTAGTGTGAATTTTGAGGGCTGCTAGGGATTGGAAAGCAAATCACCAAAAACACAAATAGCGAGCGCTACATTTAGACATTTTTATGGAAATGAGCTGAGGATTTGAAACGGTAAACAGGCTATGAAATCCATAATTTGCAAATAAATAAGCCCGTCTAACAATGCACAGACGGGCTTGGAATGAAACACTTAAAGAAATCGGATCAGCAATCCGGAATCCCATCACCATCATGATCACAGGGATCAAAACCACCCACAAAGACATAATTTATTATCCAGACAGCATCAGACACATTAACAGAACCATCACAGTTTGTATCACCGGACTCGAGCGGCTCAGGCGGGTTGCCGGCGACGAAAACATAATTGATCAGAGTTACGGCATCCGAAACATTAACAAGCCCGTCATAATTGGCATCGCCACACAGGAAGGCTGCTACGTCAAAAGACAATGTATCCGAATTACAGAAATCTTCTACTATAACCGTCAGCACCTGTGTCGATACAGAATCAGGTACCAATCCAACAGCAGAATCATTCTGGATTGAACACCAATCAGGAAGTGCGGGATAACTGATATTATGATCAGTATCATCCTGGTCGTTAATGGTTGGATAATATGTGAAATTATGCCCGCCTTTTGCCCATCTCTGGCCGCTTGAATCTGCGACAGACGGTGGCTGATTAGAATGGTCTATAGTTATGGCCACCTGCATTGTATCTGAAAGATCACCATCAGTAACTACTAATGTGAACCCGGTGTCGGCATAATCACATTCTACAAAACCTCTGATAGTATCGTTAGAAATAGTGCACCAGGATGGATAGTTCTGAATATCCAGAATCAGCTCGGCACCATCACAATCTGAATCGGCATATTCGGCTACATAAATGTACTCATCGAATGATGGCTGCACCGAGTCAACCTCGGGCGATATTATTGCCGGTGGGTTATTACTGCCTATTGGATTGCAGCAGTCATCGAATTCATGATATGGACAGACATCACAGGAATCACCGACACCATCTACATCTGCATCTTCCTGATCCGGATTGTAAATGGAAGGGCAATTGTCGCAAATGTTACCAATACCATCACTATCAGAATCGGTTTGGTCAGTGTTGGCCACAAATGGACAGTTGTCGCATGAATCGGGCACTGCATCTTCATCGGCATCCGCAAAATCATCATAACCGGGACAGATATCACAGGAATCACCGACCGTATCACCGTCAGAGTCAGCTTGATCAGTGTTAGCCACAGATGGACAGTTATCGCATGAATCGGGTAATGTATCTTCATCGACATCCGCAAGATCATCATAGCCCGGACAAATATCGCAGGAATCACCTACTGAATCTCCGTCAGAGTCGACCTGATCAGTGTTAGCCACAGATGGACAGTTGTCGCATGAATCGGGCACTGCATCTTCATCGGCATCCGCAAAATCATCATAACCGGGACAGATATCACAGGAATCACCGACCGTATCACCGTCAGAGTCGGCCTGGTCAGTGTTGGCTATGTCGGGACAATTGTCGCAAAGATCACCTGCATTATCTGAATCTACATCGGCTTGATCTTCATTATCAATCGTTGGGCAATTATCGCAGGCATCGCCATGCGAATCGGAATCCGAATTAGTCTGAACCGTGTTTGAATCGGTTGGGCAGTTGTCACATTGATCACCGAGACCGTCTAAATCTAAGTCACTTTGATCTTCATTATGAATTGTAGGACAATTATCGCAGCTATCACCAATACCATCAAGATCAGAGTCTTCCTGGCCAGGATTATTAATACTTGAGCAATTATCATATATATCTACAACACCATCTCCATCAGTATCAATATAAATACTACATTCAACGCCATAGCAGCCAATAGTATCACCGTTTACGCCGGTACCAACGCAACATGATAGCTCATCCAAATGGTAATCACCTGAATCAGGATTACAGAAAAGCGGATTACAGTTTATATTTCCATCTCCAGCCCAAATTGTATCCATAATATTGCTGTATATAATTGAAGGTCCCGCACTATTTATAAATATTTCATTACCATTATTGGATGCATAATTATCCCAACAAATGCAATTTGAGATGTCAGGACTGCCGCAAGCATAGAAGTACATTCCGCCGCCATCTATTGAATTGTTACCGATAATTGTGTTATTAAATACTACAGCATTTGATGCCTCATTTGCTGCCAAATATATACCGCCCCCCCTAGCATTACTTGAGTTGTTTAATATCAGATTATACGATATTTTAGCGGCAGAATAATAACAACCGATACCGCCACCCCATTTTGAAACAGTATTATTCCTTATTATATTTCCCTTTATCGTTGGATTGGCCTTATAACTGCCAATCCCACCGCCATATTCATTGCCATAATTTTCTTCTATTAAATTTCCAATTATTGTTGGCGAAGTCCAGTTACAACTGATACCGCCTCCTCTATAAGCGCTATTCCATCTTATATGATTATATAGGATACTAGGGGTGGAAGAATTATCACAGAGTATTCCCCCTCCATTTCCACCCAATTTAGATCCATTCTGAATCGTGAATCCGTATATTATAGCCGTACTATCTTCACCATAAGCAAACGTAACTGCTGTTCCAGATGAACTACCATCAATTATGGTTGAAGAGAGAAACGAAGTATCGCCGGTTGTTAGAAATAATGATGTTAATACTATATTATGTGCATTAAAATTTATATTTTCATAGTATGTTCCCGGATTAACTATAATAGTATCACCATCGTATGACATATCAATGCCGTGTTGAATGGAAGCAAATGGATTATTGATACTACCATCGCCGGTTGAGTCATTTCCAATGCAATCAACATACCAAACAGGGCCGGAATATTCACATTCATCTCCTATTCCATCACCGTCCGAATCTTCTTGGTCAGGATTATAAGTGTAAGGACAATTGTCTAAATGATCCAATACGCCATCGTTATCCGTATCAATATAAACTATACCGCCATATGCATACGAGCCAATATCACTTATTGTTGTTCCTAACCCGGAATCGCAACTAATAGTCTCTTCAATTATCAATGGATCTCCGGCATCAATACAAGGCGAACTGGCGCTATCTCCACATGAAACGGACATGATCCGATAGTCACCATAATTAGGATCTCTAAATAGCGGGTCAAACGAAATGTTCCCGCTGCCTGTCCAGACCGTATCTTTAACATTACAGTAGTGTAAGTCGGGAGCAGCACTGTTAACAAATATTTCATTGCCTTCATTAGATGCGTTATTATCCCAACAAATACAATTAATCACGTCGGGACTACCGCAAGCATAAAAGTACATTCCTCCGCCATTTATTGATGAGTTACGCGCAATCGTATTATCTTGAATATATGACCCTGATGCCTCATTTGCGGCAAAATATAGCCCACCTCCTCTAATCGCACCTGTATTTCGAGTAATTTGGTTGTTAATTATTCTTGCCGATGAGTAATAGCATGCTATTCCGGCTCCCCATTCTGCAACAGTATTGGCCCTGATTACATTATCTTTTATTAATGGATTGGCCTTATAGCATGCTATTCCGCCACCATACTCATCTCCAGAATTTTCTTCAATCAAATTCCCAATTATTGTTGGCGAAGTCCAGTCGCAGCTAATGCCCCCTCCAAAATATGCACTATTCCATCTAATATGATTGTGGAGTATCATGGGAGTGGATGAATTGGTACAAGAAATCCCGCCTCCCTTGCCAACTGGCAAGTTTGATCCGTTTTGTATGGTAAACCCGCATATTATAGTAGTACTATCTTCACCACTGGAGAATGTGACTACTGATCCAGAGGAACTGCCGTCAATAATTGTATTTGATATAAAAGAAGTATCATATGTGGTGTAAAACAAAGATGCCAATATTATTTTACGGGAATTGAGATTTATATTTTCATAATAGGTTCCCGGATGCACGACCACCATATCGCTATCTTGAGACATATTTATGGCATGTTGAATAGTCGCAAAAGGATTAGTTTCGCTTCCATCACCAGTGGTATCATTACCGTTGATATCAACATGCCATACTGTTCCTACGAATTCGCAAGCGTCACCGACACCATCCACATCTGCATCTTCCTGATCCGGATTGTAAATGGAAGGGCAATTGTCGCATGAATCCGGGACAGTATCTTCATCGGCATCCGCAAGATCATTATATCCGGGACATATATCGCAGGAATCACCGACCGTATCTCCGTCAGAGTCTGATTGACCAGTATTGGCTATGTCGGGGCAATTGTCATCTTCATCTGCTATGCCATCGCCATCCGAATCGGGGCTTTTTACACAGCGGATCGAGAATCCATAGTTCTTTTCCGCGTAATTTCGCGATATCTGTGCATTGTTATGATGCAAATGCCTGTCCCATACCAGATCTTCATCATACTCCGTGTTGGTCCAGAAGCTGCCATAAATTGAAAGGTAGCTGAATGTGCCCGTTTGATTACGATATCCTCCAGGAAATCCATAGAATCCGCTTTCATTGGTGGCACCGTAGTTAGGTGATAACCAATTCTCTGTTCCGTATTGTTTGAGTTCCCCCCCTTCAGTTGTACCTCGTAATCCTGTTGCAATCAAATCGCCAAGGCTCATTCCGAGAAAATCCTCAAGCTCCATCCATTCCTCATCCGTTGGAATATGCCATCCCTGCGGTGCAAGACCATTAGTATCGGCAACAGCATACCAATTATATAATCGTCCATAAATTACGGCATTGGCGGTATCATTGTCGTAGTCGCAATATGCGCCTGTGCTCAGCCCGCCCCATTCCGAGTCGTCGGTCACATTTTGAATCGGTTCACCATTCCGGTAATTCTTAACCTTCAGGTTCTCCATCATCCACCATTGCTCACCTATCTTGATTGTCTGATACCAGTTACCATCGATATCCATTACAGAATCGGTTTCGAACATGGTTGTCTCAAACGAAATTTCATCACCATAGCCAATCCCATCACTGTTTGTGGCATATGCTCGCACATAATAGGTTGTATTCTGCTCAAGGCAGATAAGCAGGCTTTCGAAGGGCCCTATCCCGGAACCGTTACTGGTGGAATTATCGGCCGTTGTAGGTGCAGGATTTGTGCTCCAGCATACGCCTCTGGCGGTAACGGTTGAGCCACCTTCAGACACAACCTCCCCGGAGATATATGCGGTCACCGGAGTGGTGCTATCTACGGAGGTGGTAATCACCTCAGGAAGCTCCTGGAAGCCAAATTTTGAAACAAAAACATCATAACTGCCATTATGGGTAGAATCATACGCGCCCTGCAATGGGAAATCTGAGGATGTTGTACTTCCTGTCAAGTAGATATCATCATAGCCATCTACTTCCAAACCAAAGGGCCAGTCATATCCAGTACCCCCAAAATAAGTACTGTATAGCAGTAAGTCACCTGTATTTGATAATTTTGCTATATATGCATCATTTCCACCTTGATATGTCATTAATGGATTTTGAGTTGGAAAATCATTTGTGGAAGTTCTCCCCGTTATGCATACATTTCCCGAGCTATTGACCACAATTCCAGTCCCATAGTCCTCCCCATTACTTCCAAGATATGTGCTGTAGGATAGACTGCTGCCACTTGCCGATAGTTTGGTTATAAATGCATCTGACCATCCAAGCTGGCTTGATTGAATAGGATTTAGCAAAGGAAAGTCATCTGAAAGGGTATATCCGGTTAGATAGACATTACCGGCAGCATCGAGTGCAATATCGTGTACTTCATCCCGGTCGCTACCGCCAAGATAGGTGCTGTACATCACGTTATTACCGGTACTCGAGAATTTTGTTACAAATACATCTTCCAGATACATATCATTCTGAAATTCATTATAGATGGGGAAATTACTTGATTCCGTATTGCCTGAGACATAGGCACATCCAAGTTCATCAACAGCAATGCGGATTCCATGATCATCGCCGGATCCTCCAAGATAGGTGCTGTATCCAAGTGAATTTCCGCCGGCCATTAATTTTGTAACAAAGGCATCCACACCACCCTGATCGATTTGATAGGCGTTGTTTGTGGGGAAATTTGAAGATTCTGTATATCCGGTAATGTAAGCATTGCCGTACTGATCGATCGCCATTCCGGAGCCCCATTCATTGTCATCACCTCCAAGATATGTGCTATAGACCAGGCTGCTTCCTGTGCTTGACAGTTTTGAAACGAATACATCCGTGCCCCCTTGATCAAGCTGATAGTGGTTTTGTGCAGGAAAATCTGTACCGGCCGTATACCCTCTCACATACATATTGCCTGAACCATCTACAGATATATCGGTGCCGGCATCATCCCCGCTGCTACCCAAATATGTAATGTAAATCAGGCTACTGCCATCGCTGGACAGTTTTGTAACAAATGCATCTCCCTGGCCCTGATAAACCTGATATGGATTCAAAGTGGGGAAGCTCGATGAATAAGTTTGGCCGGTTATGTATGCGCACCCGGCATCATCAACTGCGATACCATAAGCTTCCTCAAAACTGCTGCTTCCAATATACGTGCTGTATAGTAAATCAACTGACTCTGTTTGGCGATTGCCGGAGTAAGCCGATTCATATTCTGAATTATCTTCCAATCTCAGCGGAGTCAATTGCGTTTCATCATTTGCGGGTGGAGAAAGTAATCCGGATATGGCGCTCCAACCATTTTGGCTTGTCATCATGCCTTCCGAAGTAATTGCCAAATTCTCGGAAGGATTATATTCTATGTTTACCATGGCTCGATCCGCGTTTGATGAAAAAGAGTAATGATAACTCAGATTGCCCCCGGTACCCCCTTCAAAGAAGAGGTCAATACCGGGATAAATCTCGCGAAATACGATACTGCGATAGTTGGTCACATCTCTCTTCCAGCTGTCGGGGTTATCACCAATTAAGAAATTGGACCTGTATTCCATTAATCCCAGTGGTTCAATCGTAGCTTCAGGATTGGATTCGATAAAAGCCGCTTTTATTATCAGGATCTCAATGCTATCATTTCCAGGTTCAAAGGCGCGCTGCATGTGAATATTAGTGGATTTATCAAATTCAATCAGGCCTTCATCTGATTTAAGGCTCTTCATGAATTGATAGTATGCACCATTTCTGGTAAACCATACGGCCGCCGCATCGGCGTTAGCACGGAACAATATGCTGTCCGGCCATTGCCCTTCATTCTTGGTAAACGCCGGCAGGCCTTGATCCCGCTTTTGTAAGGTGGGATGTTGCAGGTTATTACCTGTCAAGGGGGCATCCCCATATGTTCCCTCCGCAAAAACAATCCAGCCCACAATAGTAAATATCATGAATAGTACGAACTTTGAAAATTTCATCTTCTTTCCTCCCGGTCCATTGCGATTAGAACCAAAAATGTTTTCCAGTTATGCAGTTCTCTGATCCCTTTATTGTATTGCGTATCCCTTGGGAATTATTTTGCAGATATTTGTCGGCTAACACCTCTCTGTCAACCAAGCTGCTTCACCAGTAATATTTATATTACAAGAAGCATGCCAATTCAGGCAACACGCGAGAGCCAATAACGCCTTGCAACACAATGCGATACGCAGAGATCATATTGGGGCAAAGGCAAATCAGGTTGATTGCACCTGTTTCAGGCTGCCTTTGGGAGGGTAGATTTATGGTAAGGTTATACCGTATCCATCGATCCATTTGCGAAGATTCGAGGCATCAACCTTGAGCAGCCTGGCGGCGGCATTGACATTGTTATTGGTCTCGTGGAGCGCCTCGATAATACAATTGCGACGGAACTCCCTGGTGCGGGCGGTCAAACTGTCGCCATCAGATCCTGATTGAATGCCGGATGATTTTTTGCCGAGGTAGGTCTCGATATCGGAGCCGAAAATTATGTCCGATTCCAGAAGTGTTATAAGCGACTCTATCGTATCCTTGAGCTGGCGCACGTTTCCCGGCCAGTCGTAATCCAGAAGAGCGCGGATTGCGGACTGATCGAAATAGACCGGCATGCGGTCCTGTTCAACTGTTACTTGATCACAAAACCTGGTAACCAGAAGCGGTATATCTTCTTTGCGATCGCGCAGGGGAGGCAGATCAATTACCACACCTTTGAGACGATAGTACAGATCCTCCCTGAATTGCTTCTGCTCCACCATCTTGACAAGATCTTTATTGGTTGCACACAGGATACGAACATCGGTCCGCTTAAGACAGGGAGTCGTTCCGACAGTCTGAAACTCGCCGGTTTCAATAACACGCAGGATTTTACCTTGCGTGGTTATATCCAGGTCGCCGATCTCATCCAGAAACACAGTCCCGCCATCGGCATATTCAAACAGCCCAATCTTATCCGAAACTGCACCTGTAAAGGCGCCTTTGCCATGCCCGAACAATTCTGATTCTACAAGATCGGGCGGCCTGTGATTACAATTAAATATTACCAGGTGATTCTTGCATCGTTTGCTGCATTTATGAATTGCACGTGCCACCAGTTCTTTGCCGGTTCCGGTTTCGCCCAGAATCATGACCTTGTTGTCCGTTTGGGCAACTTTTTTAATCGCCTGAAAGACCTTGCGCATAGGTTCGGACTTTCCGATGATCCCGTAAGCTTGTTCAGCCTGCTGACTAAGCCTTTCAACCTCGTTTTTGGCCAGGAATGTTTCATACGCATTTCTTATTGAGCGCTCAAGTTTTAAGCTGGACTCCCCTTTTTCGATATATTCATACGGTTTCTCGCTGGCATCGATTTCACTTTCCGAGAATTGCCCCGGGAAGCCGGTATGGAATATTATCGGGATATCGGGATTATATTCATGAATAAACCTTGCAGCCGTGATCCCATCCATCACGGGCATCTTAATATCCATAACAACCACAGCAATCGAATTATCCCGTTTGATGACATCTATGGCTTCCTGTCCGCCTGAGGCGCGAAGCACCGGAAAGAGGTTTTCAATCAGCATTTCCAGCCCTTCCAAAACATGTATGTCATCATCGACCAGAAGTACTTTGTATTCCATGGCTTTTCTTCTATCCGATCGGTTAGTTTTGCTGGTTCTGTATTCTTTTTAGCATGATCTCAAAAGATGTGTATTTTTCCTTGACGCTATCGACGGTAATAGAACCGTCATAGATTTCGATTATCTTCTTTGCCATAGTCAATCCGATTCCGGTACCACGATCCGGTTTGGTGGAATAAAACACATCAAATATCCTGTCAAGCGAGTCCCTGTCTATCCCGGAACCATTATCCCTGAACTCGATAACTACATGCCGGTCATTTGCGTGTGACTTGATTAATATAGTCGGCTCGGAGATTCCGGTCAAGGCATCCAGTGAGTTTAAAAGCAAGTTGTTGAAAACAATCAGAAACTGCTCTTTGTTGCCGAGGACCCTGCATTCAGGATCAATGGCTGTATTTATCCTGATACCCTGATCTTCGATTCTGTGATAATTGATTTCAATCGCTTTCTCTATCAACATTGCCAGGGCAACCTCTTCCGGCTCGCGCATTTCCTCTATTTTTGTGTACCGGGATATGTCTTTGGTCATTCGGATGGCCCGTTCGATTGCGGAATCGGTAAACCTCGTCAGTTTCTGGACACGGCTGATGTCTTTTGCTATCATGATATCATCCCCGATAAGCCTGCTTAAGGCATTACGGGCCGGAGAAAGGGCGTTTCTTATTTCGTGGGCAAATCCCCCGGCAATATCGCGGGCCTGGCGATATTTTTCCTGTGCCAGTATTGTGGCCTGGGCCTCCTTCAGCTTCTGATGAGTTTCCTCCAGTTCCTTTTTTTGCCTGCTTATAAGCTTGAGATTGCTTTTATTCCTGATGCGGTAGAAATTTACTACCAAAACCCCCGCAATCAGGCCCGTCATAATCATAAGTATGTAGACCTGATTTGTATGATAGAAAATTGACAGAAGCTCAATTCTGCTACGCTTTTCAATTCTACCTATAGAGTATTGATCCTGATTACTAAGAATCACCCTGACCACATTAGAATCCTGATCGTACTCCATAGGTACTACCCATTCGTAGGGGTTCGGGAAGCTAACAAGCCTTTTCAGGCTGCGCGTATAAATACCATCTGCAAATACCTGGGCGCCCGGATTGTCCTTAATATCTATTGTCAGGAGCTTGGGCCATAATTGGGGCAAAGAGTTCGATTCCTCCAATAATTCCAGTGTGGGGGAATAAGTCCGGATTATCCCGCCCAGGTACTGGATCATCAAAACAGGGTCCTCATCCTCGGCAAATCTGTGCATCATCATCTGGAAGGAGATTTCACGGATTTCAGTTGAGCAGATGATATTGCAGTCGCTATCGATTTTTGAAAGCTGATATGTCTCTCTGAAAAGAGCTTTCAGGATTTCAGGATCATTAATGCTCAGAATATGAGATGGTTCGGTAAATGGTAATGGGTGCACGATGTAATAGGATCCTTTTTTCTCTGCTTCAATAAATCTTACGCTCTCCGTAGTTACAGACACTATTTTATTAAATAGTATCTGTCCCCTGCTGCCTATTCTGGAAATATATTTAAATCTATCACTATAGTTTTCATCCTCGGCGCCCTGCATTGGATTCCCGGTGCTGAATAATATTCCAGGATTGGTAGAATCATAGCAATTGTAGAGGCTGTAAACATTGGATGACACCTCGAGTTGCCATTCAATCGAAAGATCAGCTGTATTTAGGCAGAAAAGCAGTCGAGGGGTAAATTCTCTTTCGGAGGATAAAAAAACGAACGCTTCATCAACACCGTCATAATCATAATCCGCTACCATGAGAATTCTCAGATTGGGGTGCCATGCTCCATCTCCGTTGCCATCTTCTCCCACAGTCAGAAGTTTCTTTTCAAAATTATCGCTAATTGGAAAGAGCTTGAAAATCCAGGCGGTATCCCTGAAATATCCCGCACCGATCAGTCCGTTTTCACCATATGCCGGGTCATCATGCAGGATACAATCGTTAATGATCATCCAAACCGGGTCATCATCGATAATTCTTCGGTCAGGGTAAGTCTGCAGGGTAAACAGAGCGGGGTCGATACGTTCAGTCGAGCGATTACGAACAATAACACAGGAATAATTTCCTTGATCATCCGGCTCAGAATTATATAAGTGTATTGGTCTTGATATATGCTTCCAATTCTTCTGAACTGCCCCGAATTCATGCACATATTTATAGGGCAGGTATACTGTATCCTCGGAAAGATCAATATCCAATTTGCCGGCCAATATCATCTGCGGCATGGTGAAAAATATGAGTAGCAATATAAGAATCAATTTTCCGGTCCCATTGCAGGTGTAAGCATCTATAAATTATCAGGGAGTCGGATTTTGTCAAGTAATCTATTCTTAAGCAATGGAATATAGCCGTAGATTGGTTTGAGGCAAAGATCAAACATTAAGCCCGAAGCAATCAAAGTCTTATTAACTTATTAATTAACTGACCAACTGGCAAACATTTATAAATGTAGCAGCGGGGCGGCACTTAGATATTTTAAGGAAATGTGATTGGGCTTTAAGACTGTAGTCAGGTTGTAGAATGTAATGATGATCACTACAAAAGCCGCCCGGTTTGTGCCGGACGGCTTTTTAGAAGGATATCTCTGGCTTATGGGTCAGAGAGGCGATCCCTCGCTGCCCCCTTTATTTTATTTCATCAACGTCATCTTCCTGGTCTGTGTGTATTCGCCCGCGGTCAGACGGTATAAGTAGATTCCCGAGGCCACGCCGTCGCCCTGTTCATCTCTGCTGTCCCATCTGGCCGTGTGTCTGCCCGCCTCCTGATAACCGTCAATCAGAGTTACAACTTTCTGCCCGGTGATGTTATAGACCTCGAGAGTAACATGACAGCCTGAGGGTATACTGTAGCTGATCTCGGTCTCCGGGTTGAACGGATTGGGATAGTTCGGGGAGAGTTCAAATCCTTCCGGTAGCTGCATCTCATTACTGTGTTTATAGGTAATATTAATCACATTTGCCGGTATCATACCTGACGGGATTGTCAGACCCAGGTTTGCCCTGACAAGCATGTAGCCGGCATAGATATACCTGAACCATGGACTTCCGTAACCCGGCCAGGAATCATTATCAGATGGATCGATTTCATCATTAACAAGCATATCGCAGTATGTGATTAGCTGGCTTATTGTTCGACCATCCTGGGTGATTTCGTATGTCTGATGAACTTTGCCCGACACCACATTGAGCATCAGCGCCATAAGTTGCGCCTTCGCAAGACGCTTCAACATTGGCTCCCATTCATCATCAGTATTGCGCATGTGCAGGAGCCTTTTTAAAACAGTCAAGCTGTCGTTTTGATTGGCCGGTTGCGTAACAGTGTAGAAATTCACTGGATTGAGCTCATTCTGATTGAAGTGAACATCTATCAACCCTGCAAAGCCAGCAAAATCATCTGTTGTGTAATGCTTCGGTCTGTCCTTCAAAGCACGATGTAACTGATGCGCCCAGTAGCCGCGGGAGCGTTGAGACGGTGTCATATCAAGTTGATTCAATTCGAAATTAATCTCATGCGGAAGGCCGCTGACTTTGATGGACTTGGTTTCCTCTGAGGTCTGGTAGCCAAGCGGTGTTGAGATCGAGACAGAATAGTCCCCATTATTAAGGGCAGGGAATTGATAATATCCGGCGCTATCTGTTAACGCTGACGCTATTATATTATTAAGCGAATCATACAAATCAACCGGCACGCCAGTCAGGGCATTGGCCTCAGCTTCAACGATTCCTGATATTGAGCCGGTATCAAGGGTAGAGATGAAATAGCCGTCGGTGTCTATGCTGCTGATAGGAGCATCACAAAGGGCAAAAAGAGTATCCTCGTTTTGTATTGCAAAAAGGGTGAATGTCTCATTTGGCAAAGCGTCAGATTTGGGTGTTATAATGACCTGATAAATTTCATCAAATGGTTGCTGAATAAATGCAATTGCAGCAGTATCACCATCTGCGATCTCATATTCGGAATAATAACCACCCGAAATCTGATTTACCTCATTATTCATCATATTGCCATAAGAATCTATAATGGTCATATCTATTGGCGATAGCTTTGCAATAATGATCGGACAGAAATTACAATGCTCTGTTCCATATTCAGTATCAGTGTAATCCTTGCAATCACATAAGTAATTATTATCCATATATCCATATTTCATTATTTCATAGGTCGGCATTCCTATAGCAGATGGAGTACCATTCCAATCAGAGATAATTGTAGGATGCTCACATGGATTAAAGGAATTATCCATAGAACAAGATGGATCTTGCCAATACCAAGCCCAAGCTGTAAAACCAATATCCTTGGGTATGATGTAATTGAGCAGATCGATAATAGTATTGGAGCAACAATCATACTGCCCATACTCGGTTAAGACCACTGGATATTTTGATGAAACATCCCCAAATAAGTAGTTCCATTTCAGTATTCTTAATACCTTAAAAATGGGAAAGTTTATCCAGGCATATTCTTGATAGGCATGGGCAGAGTATGCAATATTTATACCATTTAACGCATATTCATCAATATGAGAAAGATCCTTGGCCCAATTTCTTCCTGGAACTATAATCAGATTTTTTGCTTCAGCATTTACACGAATGATGTCAATAATTTCCTGCATACCGACAGCATGCCATAATCCAGAATCGTTCACCATGTCCCGATTTTTATCAATATAATCTCCCGGGCCTATATCACCTGATGACCCCCAAAGCCATGTTTCTATATCAATGTCGTATGGCTCATTAAATACTTCGAAAAAGACTGAATCTCTATCTTTGTATCTCGTAGCAAGATCGAACCAGAACTCAAGAGAATGATTATCTGGCATTCTATACTGGCCTATTAAATTTTCACTAAGCGTGCCACCAGCGGTCCAATGTAAATCAAGAATAATATTAAGGCCAATAGAGTTTGCATCACTTACTACATTATCAATAAGGTCTCTATATTCTGGCCGATTTAGCCAGAATACCTGATTAAGTGGTATCCTAACAGTATTTGCATTCCAGTCGTTTTTAATATTCTCGAAATCTAAACTTGAGTACTCGTGTCCTCCGTCAGGAGCCCAATGACCCAGCGCATTCCATTCGAGAGAATTTTTAACAACGCCTTGAATAATATATGGATTGGGGCATCCATTTTCAAAAATCCTCCAAATATCACTGCCGGGAGATGTTTCTGCTACATAATAATATGGATCATCGCCTGGCGCGCATTGCTCATAGAGTGTTTGAACTTCTGACGCCGACAGGGCGCGGTTGTAGATTCTAACTTCATCCATAGGGCCATTCTGATAGTTATTCAGTTCATAGGTGCCGATAGTGGCCCTGAATGGCTTACTGCCGGTACTCAAATCGAAATTGATTATGCCATAGGTTTCCTCCTGTAGTTCACCGTTTATATAGAGCCTGACACAATCGCTTTCCTTATCCACTATGCCGGCCAGATGAAGCCATTCGTTTTTTGGTAATTGTTCACCTGTTAAGATTGAACTGGCAGTAGTCTGGAGAGCGCCATGATGGGCTACGACCATATGAATTCGACCATCCATATGACCGCTACGGTCTTTTACCAGCAGAATTTCGGCATTCGGTGAATATGACTGGTCCCTGCCCAGATAGACATAGAGCCTTTTTTCGTTGACATTGTCAGTTATCTGTACCCAGGTAGAAATGCTTAATGATTGATTATTAAACATCAAATCCTCGATATTGCCTGTGATGTTAACATAATCATCAATACCATCCGGCGATATGGCATCATCACATTCCGCCGGAATGAATGCCGGATTTCCAATTAATACGCCATCATGACCACCACCGCTAACATCAATAGCTGTGCCATTATCAAAATTGTAATGTGCAATAAGGCCTTCATCAATATCTGCAGTTGCAATGGCCGCAAATTGAATCAATGCCAAAAACATCAAGGCAGTTATTATTTTAGTTGTTTGCATAGGTATCTCTCCTTTTTGTCCTTTTTTTGGGTTCGCATTTGTTTGTTAATAGCTGACGGGTGTGCTTGTCCTACATTCTAAACTCCTCTCCAATTCATGATTGCGGTTGCGAGAATTTTAGATTGACTGATCATCATGGATATATAAATCAACATACATGCCAAAATTTTGAGATAATGTTAGATGCGGCGCGGCAATGATTTACACTAATGCGCTGAAGCACCTGCCTGTGTAAGCAGGTTTCAAAAACACGAACTGGGCGAATGGTCGAGTATTATATACAGGGATCAGTGACTATTTATTGTTTTTGGGTATCACTGAATGTTTGGCTGGATAATCGCTTGACATCGATATTATATTTTTTGATCCATTTGCGGAGGTTGGCGGGGTCAACTTTTAGAAGGCGGGCTGCGGCATTTATGTTTTTATCTGTCCGGGAGATAGCGTCGACAATACAATCCCGGCGATAATTCTCGATTTTATCAGACAGGCCAGGATTCCCGACTGTGGCTTGCTGGCGAGGCTCAAGACCAAGCTGAAGCTCCACATCATGGCCCGTTATGATCCCGGAATCTGTCATTATTATCAGTGATTCCATCAGGCCCATCAGCTCACGTACATTGCCGGGCCAGTCATGCCTTGACAGCACTTCCATAGCCGAGGAATCGAATATCTTGGGCATCTGGCCGGCCTGGACTGTAAACCGATCCGTAAAATGATTGACCAAAGCGGGTATGTCTTCCTTTCTTTCCCGCAAAGCAGGCAGGCGAATCATGACTTTGTTCAGACGATAGAAAAGATCTTCCCTGAATCGGCCTTCTTTTACACCCTGCTCAAGATCACGGTGAGTTGCGCAGATAATCCTGACATCAACATCACGAACAACACCCGGCTCACCAACGCGGTAGAATTTTCCAGTTTCAACAATGCGAAGTATTTTTTCCTGGGTAGTGATATCAAGATCCCCGATCTCATCCAAAAACACCGTACTGCCATTTCCATACTCAAAAATTCCTATGCGATTCTCATAGGCACCGGTAAATGCCCCTTTTTTATAGCCGAAAAGCTCGGGTTCAACCAATTCGATTGCCCTGTGATTACAATTGAAAATCACGATGTTTCTGTCTTTTCGGTTGCTGTAATTGTGGATGGCATGAGCGACCAGTTCCTTTCCGGTGCCCGTTTCACCCAATATCATAACATAGGCATCGGTGGGAGCAGTCTTTGCGATCTGATTATAAACTCTTTGCATTTGGGGTGAGTTGCCAATCATCCCAAAATCAGCGCCGGATGCAAATATGGCGGTTTGATTCAGGTATTCACTCTTGAAGGCATTGTAAGCATTTTTTACCGATCGTTCGAGACGAAGCAGCGGCTCAAATTTGTTAATAGAATCGAATGGTTCTTCTTCTGAATCGATTTGATTTTCATCATAATCGCCTGGATAGCCGGTGTGGAATATTATCTTTGTATCAGGCAGAATATTACGGATTACATGCCATGCCTCGATGCCGTTCATACGAGGCATTTTGATATCCATGATGATAACCGCGATCAGGTTTTCATTTTTGCAGGCCTCTATCGCCTCTTCACCTGAGGAGGCTGTCAGAAGGGCATAATTATCCTCGAAAAGATGTACCAATGCGTCCAGGACCGGTTTGTCGTCATCAACAATCAATACTATGAAATCATTAGAATCGCCCATGAGGTCCACCCAATCGTAATGTTGATTATCAAACGGTCTTAACTCTGATTAAAAAGAAGCTTTATAGTCGTACCGGAACCCGGATCGCTGTTGGCTTCAATTGTGCCGCCATAGAATTCAACTATTTTTTTTGTTATAGTCAGTCCAATGCCTGTGCCTTTATCAGGCTTTGTAGAAAAGAAGAAATCGAAGATTTTCCCAAGGTCCTCGGGACTTATCCCGGAACCATTATCCTCAAATTCTATCAGTATACTATTATTGATATCCCTTGCAGTAATAAATATATGCGGAGAAACGGATTTCGTCAAGGCATCTAAGGAATTGCTTAGAATATTATTGAACACAAGCAGCAGGTTTTCATGGTTTCCCGGTATCTCAAGGTTCGGGTTACATTCAACCCTGATCGAAACTGCCTGATCCTCAATTCTGGTTTGGTTGATCGACAACATGTCCTTTATCACAGCCATGATATTTACGGGCACCGGCGGGGGAAGGGATTCAAGACTGGTATATTGTGAAATGAGCCGGGTTAATTCAATTGCCCTTTCGATTGAGAGATTGGCGGATTCTATAAATCTATTCAACCAGATTTCATCTTTGATCCTGGAGTCGCGATCTTTGGAGAACTTTCGAATCATGCTTTTGGCCGGGAACAGGGCATTGCGGATTTCATGCGCGAACCCTCCGGCTATATCACGAGCCTGTTTGTATTTTTCCTGCTCGATAATTGTCTGCTGGGCCCGGCGAAGCGCTTGGTGAGTTTCCTCCAGCTCCCTTTTCTGTCGGGCAATCCGGATCAGGTTGGCACGATTTTTATGCCTGTAAAAATTGACGACAACCAGAAGAAGCAGTAGCCCGGATAATGCCATCAGAACATAAGTTTGATTGTTTATGTATATATAGGAAATCATTTCAAACAGGCTGGTTTCTTTCAACCTGCAAATATAGAATCCCTTTAAAGTATTGATCAATATCTCATTCGCCAGCCCATTGGAATCAATCATCAATGGCTCGATTTGCATTATTGTGGATGGAAAATGCGCTAGCTTTTTATAATCTTTTGAGTAGATGCCATTACCAAAAACCGCGCAGTCACCGTATCTCTGGAGTTTGATATGGTCCACATAACCAGAACCTCGGGTGATCCTGGAACGGGCGATCTCATTCAGATTCAGGTCATAGACACGGATATTATTGCTTTTAAATTTTATATAAATACAGGTATCGTCTCTCTTTTTAAAAGTTGACAGCCAAATGTTGATTGGTTCTTCATCCAATGTAGTTGTTTTTAGAATTTCAGCCTGCTTATCAATAATCGATAGATGGTAGGAGTCCCGTTTCAGGGACTTTATGAGCATTGAATCATTTAGATTACCAAGAGAGTTCGGATCGAGCAAATTAAGTGTGTGGCCGAGTAGAAATTTATTACCGGATGGCAAAGTAAGTAACTGGGGAAAATCAATCTGGGCCGAGACCAATCGGTTATATACTATTTTGCCTTGATCATCGACTACACATAGATTTTTGTAGTAATCGTGAAAATTAGAATCATACTTGCGTTTTCTTGAGCCGTAGGTTACAAACATGACCCGGGGATTAAGAGAATCACTGCATATTCCGAATTTTCGCTTGTAAGGTTGTATTACATCGGTAAATACAGGCATCGCTAATCGCCATTCAACGCGAAGATCATCAATCTCGATGCAGATTAATTCATTGTGTATGTTTGCGGGACTTTTATCGGACTTAACCATGATAAAGGCCTCCGTTCGTCCATCAAAGTCATAATCCTCGATTGCTGAAATCCCAACATTGGGTTCCCATTTGTCACTATTATCCAGTGATGATCGGGAGCTTATAGGAATAATCGCCCGGTTTCCCTTTGCTGTATTTATTCGCACGATATATGCGGAATCACCGCGAAACCCGGTACCAATTAACACTGGGTCGCCATTCTTTTCCCGGTGGAGCATTACAAAACACAGTTCAAGCCTAAATGAATTATCATATAGCTCGTCAAGTGGCGGATAGCTTCGAAAACCGATAACCGCCGGATCGTTTGTTCCTATCTTGCCATTTCTGCAGGTTACAAGCTTGGCTTTGTTAGATTCTCCCTGCCCGGTTTCAAGTACATATGCATAGCATTGGATTTGTTTTCTTGAGGGATAAATGACTCTGGTAATAGTGTCGAATTTCAAGGGAAGATAGGCTGGATTTCTGTCATATTCAATTTTGAACTCCTCAGTCGAATATGCCTGGGAACCTGCTAATAGTATGAGAATACCAAGACTGAGAATAAAATATCGCATGTGTTAACAATATCCCGGGTGTGCACTTAGCAATCCGTCAACAATATAATTCTATATAAGCTGAAGTCAATTATTAGTTTACTGGAGGGTTGGATTGTTGCAGGTATTTTAAATTTGCTACCTTTCAAAAGAAGCACGAGAAACAATTTTATTTTGCCATAAATATGAGCTTGTGGAGAATGGTTTACTGCAAGGCTCAGGAGACATTGTCGCAATGCGTTGGACCGTTTAAAGTTACGCCTGTGAAAAAGGCCGAAGGGATATACATTTCTTTGAATGGCAGTGTGAATTTTGAGGGATTATTTGGGATTGAAGAGCAAATCTCCAAAAATAAAAATAGCGGGGACAGGATTTGAACCTGTGACCTTCGGGTTATGAGCTTGCTCAGCAGTCCAGACTACAGAAAGCACCAGGCACTAACCTGTAATAATAGCAATAACTTACAGAAAACACAGTGTCTGGTGTTTTCTCTTATTATCTGGTCTTTTTGCTCGTTTTGTTAGAAAAATGTTAGAAAGAGGTGTATGCCAAAAGTCTTTAAGTTTATTATACTTTTTAATATCAAAGTAAAATAAGAAATCCCATATTTTACCTTTTCCGTTGAAAAGTGCTTGACTGCGCTATAAATCCGTTATACAATAATTACTGAAAACAAGCATTATCATTAACCGGAATCGCAAATGGCCGGAATAAGCGCCAAAGAAGAAAATTTCATCGCCACCCTGGGAGAAAAAGGTATCAGGGTATTCACGGTAGACGAAGCCGCCAGACTCTTTGATAACGGCAAGCCGATGATAAATAAGCTGGTGCATCAGCTCGTCAAGAAACGCAAACTACAGAGGATTCAGAGGGGCAAATACCTCGTGATTCCGCCGGTGGCGTGGAAAACAGGCCGCTTCACTGAAGAAGGCATCATCATCGCCTCGTACCTCGTGGAACCGTACTATGTCAGTTATTGGACGGCGCTGGACTTTTACGGCTGGACCGAACAGCCGTCCCGTACCGTCTTTATCGCCTCCACCAAGCTCAAAAGACCGGTAGAGCTCCAGGGAACAACATTCAAATTCGTCAAACTGCGTCCGGAACGCTTTTTCGGGTTCGACGAGCAATGGGTCGGCAATCAGAAAGTAAAGGTCGCCGACAAGGAAAAGGCGATTGTGGACTGTCTGGATCAGCCCCGCTATTGCGGTGAAATAGTCGAAGTCGCCAAGGGCTTATGGAACGGACGCGAGGATATCAATTTTGAAACCGTTTTGGATTACGCTTTACGCATGAAAAACGGCGCGATCATGAAACGGCTCGGCTATCTGATGGACGTGCTCGAAATCGAAAAACCCGCTTTCAGGAAAAAGCTCAAACGCCACATCGGTTACGGCTACCTTAGTTTGGATCCGGGTGGAAAGCCAAGCGATAGTCGCGTAAATAAGGAATGGCGCCTCCGCGTCAATGTTGACCCGAAGAATCTAACGGAATGGAAAACACATTAGACTATGATAGAAGCAGATATCATTAGAGCCATCGCCGCCGACAAAGGCATACACCCGGGGATTATTGAGAAAGACTACGCCTTGTCCAAAGTGCTGCAGGCTCTGGCACGAATAGATTCCTTTAACCAACACCTGCTGTTCAAAGGCGGTACCGCTCTTAAAAAGTTCTATTATCCTGAATGGCGATTTTCCGAAGACCTGGATTTCACTTCCCAAGTCAAACTGAAGCCAAAAGATATCCAGTCTGTTTTCAAGCAAGCCGTTGATCAAGTCGGCAGACTCTTCGGCCTGAGCATGAGAATTGTCGAATATTCCCAATATCCCCGATCGGGCAATGACATTGTCTCAGCCCAACTCAAGCTGGGCTATGACGGCCCGCTGCGGAAGTCGAGCGGTCAGAAGAATAATGTCCGGGTCGATATCGCTTTTGAGGAGATTGTCCTGACCGAGCCGGTCACCAGAAAACTTCTCTCAGGTTACTCCGATGATATTGAAACCGAGCTTAAACTCTATTCGCTTGAAGAAATAATCTCCGAAAAGTTGAGAAGCATTCTTCAAAGAGGCAAGAGCAGGGATTATTACGATGTTTGGGTACTTCTCAAGAAATATGAAAACGACTTTTCAAATGACAGCATTTGGGGGATACTGAAAAGAAAGTGTGAATTCAAAGGTATTCCTGAACCCGTGACAGCGGACTTCATGAATCCGGAACGCGCCGAAGAAGCCCGACAGTATTGGGTGCGGGGACTGGCGCACCAGCTCAGCGACTTACCGGATTTTGATACCGTATTGGAAGAGCTGGAGGAGTTACTAAGTGGAATCACCAATCAAACACATAATTGACTATGGCAAATAATAAAGAAGCAAAAGCAAGGATTAAGATCAATAAGCTACTGGAAGACGCCGGTTGGCGCTTTTTTGATGATGACAGTGACCCCGCGAATATACAGCTCGAACCGAACGTCAAGCTGACCGAGAAGGACATCGACGCGTTCGGGCATGACTTTGAAAAAACGAAGCACGGTTATATCGACTTTCTTTTGCTTGATGACAGAGGCTTTCCTCTGGTAGTACTCGAAGCCAAGAAGGAAGAGAAAGACCCACTCGACGGCAAAGAGCAGGCGCGCCGCTACGCGAAATCCCAAAACGTTCGATTCGTCATTCTGTCGAACGGCAATCTACACTACTTCTGGGATTTGGAGCGCGGTAATCCAGAGATCATAACCGAGTTTCCGAGGCAGGAATCTGTCAATCACCGAAAAGAATTTACTCCTGACAACAAGCGCCTGGCTGACGAGAAAGTCGATGAAGACTATATTGCGCTGACTCAAAACCCCAAGTTCAAGGACGACCCTAAGTATAAATCAGAAGAAACTCGCGCAAAGTACATTTTCGATGAAGGTCTGCGCGTACTTAGACCTTATCAGTTGAAAGCCATTCACGCCTTACAGAAATCCGCCGAGCAGGGAAACGACCGATTCTTGTTCGAAATGGCAACCGGTACCGGCAAGACTCTGATCTCTGCCGCTATTATTAAACTTTTCCTGAGGACAGGAAACGCCAAGCGCATTTTGTTTCTGGTGGACCGCCTGGAACTGGAAGATCAGGCGCATAAGAACTTTGTCAGGTATCTGAAAAGCGACTTCACTTCGGTTATTTACAAGCAGAATCGAGACAATTGGAAGAGCGCCGAGATAGTCATTTCCACGGTTCAGAGCTTGTCGTCGCAGGACAAGTACAAGAAGCTGTTCTCGCCGACCGATTTCGATTTGATCATATCTGATGAAGCCCACCGCTCTATCGGCGGCAATTCACGTGCCGTGTTCGAGTATTTCGTGGGATACAAACTCGGGCTGACCGCCACCCCGAAGAACTACTTGAAAAATATCGACCCGAATAAGTTGTCCGGCAAAGACCCGAGAGCGTGGGAGCAGCGCCAGTTACTCGATACTTACAAGACCTTCGGTTGCGAGAGCGGAGAGCCGACATATCGCTACAGTCTGCTCGATGGTGTTCGAGAGGGCTACCTCATAAATCCGATTGTCGCCGACGCCCGGACCGACATCACCGCCGAATTGCTTTCCGAAAAAGGTTATGCTGTCATGGTGGAAAACGAGGACGGTGTCGAGACCGAGGAGTCGATGTTCGGGCGGGATTTCGAGCGAAAGTTCTTTTCAGAAAAGACCAATCAGGTATTCTGCAAAACGTTTCTAGAGAACGCCTTGAAGGATCCGATCAGTGGGGAGATCGGAAAGAGCATTATCTTTTGCGTCAGTCAGAAGCACGCCTCAAAAATTACCCAAACTCTCAACGTTATGGCTCACCAGCTCTGGCCAGAAAAATACAAATCAGACTTCGCGGTTCAAGTGACGTCGAACATAGCCGGCTCGCAGCAGTTCACGATCAGCTATGCCAACAACGTGTTAAACGGTCACACACGGTTTCTTGAGGGTTATAAATCGAGCAAGACCAGGGTGTGCGTTACGGTCGGCATGATGACGACCGGATACGATTGTCAGGATATTCTTAACCTTTGCCTCATGCGCCCGATTTTTTCACCTACAGATTTTATTCAGATCAAAGGCCGGGGAACACGCAAATTCGATTTTGAATATACAGATGAATATGGTGACTATCATGCCCAGAAGAAAGAACACTACAAGCTTTTTGATTTCTTCGCCAACTGCGAGTACTTCGAAGACAAATACGACTACGATGAAGTATTGACCTTGCCACCACTCGGTCCGGGTGGCGATGACGGCGGCGGTGGCGGTGTCCACATTGATGAAATTGAGGTTTTCGATCCCGATAAGGTCAAGACCTTAACCGAAAAGCCGGTCGGTTTGGAAGGCATGAAGGTTGACCGGAAATTGTTCGAAAAGGCAAAAGAAGAAATCCAGCAAGATGATGAGATCAAGGAAGCGGTCGACAACGAGCAATGGGATAAAGCTGTTCAGATTATCCGAGAACGTTACGAGGACAAACCGGAGCTTTATCTGAATCTTGAGAAGATTCGCAAATCGGAAAACCTCGACCGTCGCTTGAGCTGGCGGGAATTCCTGGAACGCATTTTCGGTCTGATTGACATGTTCAAAACTAAAGACGACAAGCTGGAGGAAGAAGTCGAAAAGTTTATCTCGGTCTGCAAGCCGGAAAGCAAGTATGTCCCTTATATCAGAAACTACCTGAAGGTTTATGTCAGCGATGAGCAGTTCCGGGCGATTATAAACAACAAGGACTTCTCGCAACTGAACTTCTACCCCGGCTTTTCATTGGCGGAGTTCAAAGCGCTGAATAGCTGGAAAGAAAAAGTCCCGGAATACGTGAAGGACTATGTGCCGGTTAATCAATATATGAGTTAAGAAAATGATAACCAATCTGGAAAAATACAAAAGCGATCTGGACAAGCTTATTAAAGAAGGCGACATGCTCTATTATGCGATCCAGTGCACTTTCCAAACAGAAAAATTCACCAGTCAGCTTAAGCGAGTTCTCAAGGACGATAAGAAGGTAAAGGACTTTATCAAGAAGCTACCTCGCTTTACGAATGATTATCAGACTTGGTATTCAGAAGCCCTTGCACTTGTGCGACAGTTGTTACCTGATCGACTCTCGGACTTTATCAGTTTGTACGAAAAGTCAAAGACCAGGCGCAAAGATTTAACATTCGAAAACTATGTAATTGAGGATGCCTTGCAAGGGTTGAATGTGACCAGAGGGTATGAGAAAGAGAAGGTAGTCGGAGCGGATGCAGCCATACCGCGCTTCGCACAACAACTGAATATTGTCAAGGCAATTCAAAAGCGTTTCGAGAGTTCCTTGTTCGATATTCGGCAACTGGTTCAGGCCGACTTGTTTGATTCGGAATTGGCTTCGGCAAGAGAATTGAACAAAAAGGGATTTGTGAGGGGTGCGGGTGCAATAGCTGGAGTCGTACTTGAAGGGCATTTGCTACAGGTGTGCGCAAATCACAAAGCAACTGTTAGAAAAAAGAATCCGGGAATAAATGACTTGGCCCAATTACTAAAGGACAACAATGTCATTGATACGCCGGTATGGCGGAACATCCAGCGACTTGCTGATTTGAGAAACCTGTGCGACCACAAAAAGACCGCAGAACCCAAGCAAGAGGATATTGAGGAACTGATTGATGGAGTCGCTAAAATAAGTAAGACTTTGTTTTGATATGCTAGACCAAGACACAAAAAGACGAATAGACACGGCCCGGCAGATACTTGTCGGCAAGATTCCCGACCCCAAGGCGCAGGTGGAGCAAATCACCACCGCGCTCATCTATAAATTCATGGATGACATGGATCGGGAAAATGAAGAGCTGGGCGGAAAAGCGAAATTTCTTACGGGCAAACTCAAGCAGTATTCCTGGGGCCGGTTACTAAGCAAAGAACTCTCCGGTCAAGAGAGAATGCTTTCATATATAGATGCACTTACAGAATTCTCCAAATCTGAGCAAATTCCCGAACTGTTCAGAACAATTTTCAAGGGGACATTCCTGCCTTATCGCGACCCTGAAACCCTCAATCTGTTTCTTAAAGAAATTAACGGTTTTACCTATGACAACAGCGAGGAATTGGGCAACGCTTTCGAGTATCTGCTTTCGATTCTTGGTTCGCAGGGAGATGCTGGGCAATTCCGCACACCAAGACATATAATCGACTTTATTGTGGAAGTCGTTGATCCCAAGAAAACCGATAACATTCTTGATCCAGCTTGCGGAACGGCAGGGTTTCTGATATCCGCATACAAGCATATCAAGCACCAGAATTCATCGAATTATAAACAGAGTGAATACTTGCCCAGTTTCTCAAAGAAAGCTGTTAAAGATGTTTCCTTGATTGAGATTCAGAGCAACGGCGACTATACCGGAGACAAGCTAACCCCCGACAATCGCAAGAAATTGGGTCAGAACATAATCGGCTATGATATCTCGCCGGACATGGTGCGGCTTTCTTTGGTGAATATGTATCTTCACGGTTTCAATACCCCGCAGATATTCGAGTACGACTCTCTGACCTACGAAGACCGATGGGGAGATATGTTTGATATTGTCCTGGCGAATCCGCCGTTCATGAGTCCAAAAGGCGGAATTCGCCCGCATAAGCGTTTTCAGATTCAAGCTAATCGGTCGGAGTTGCTCTTTGTGGACTATATCGCCGAGCACCTGACGCTGAAGGGACGTGCAGGTGTTATCGTTCCCGAAGGGATTATTTTTCAATCGAGCAATGCTTATAAGAATCTCAGAAAGATGCTCATTGAAGACAATTTCCTCTGGGCGGTCGTCTCGTTACCGGCGGGTGTTTTCAAGCCGTATAGCGGAGTTAAAACTTCGATTCTATTTCTCGACCGCGAGCGAGCCAAGCAGAACGACGAGATTCTATTCGTAAAGGTGAGCAACGACGGTTTTGATCTGGGAGACCAGAGGAGAGCCATCAATACAAATGATCTACCGGATGCTTATACAATTCTTCAAAATTGGCAAAATGACAATAAGACCGAAATCCCGATTGCCAGTTGGGTTGAGAAAAAAGTAATTCTCGAATCAGGAGATTATAATCTCACTGGTGATCGCTATCGTCTAATTGTATCAGGTGGAGAAGCAAGTTGGCCTTTAGTACCTCTGACTGATATTTGTGAGATATATCAGCCCAAGACAATATCCCAAAATGATATGAAGGCAGACGGTCAATATGTAGTCTTCGGGGCAAATGGTGTAATTGGCCGATATGACAAATTCAATCATGAACATCCCGAAGTATTGATCACTTGCAGGGGAGCCACTTGCGGCACTGTTAATATGTCTACTCCAAAATCATGGATCACGGGCAATGCAATGGTAGTCACTCCAAAGGTTTCTAATGTCCTTAAAGACTATCTATATTATGTACTCAGAGAAGCTGATTTACAACCTACGATATCAGGATCTGCACAGCCCCAGATTACTCGTCAGGGATTATCACCTTTTCGAATTCCTCTTCCCCCGCTTGAGGCGCAGAAGGAGATCGTGGCGGAGCTGGACGGCTACCAGCGCGTCATCGACGGCGCCCGCCAGATAGTCGCAAACTGGAAACCGACTATCAAGATTGACCCGAAGTGGCCAATGGTGAAGCTGGGGGAAGGTAAGTATTTTTCGATTGAATCAGGTGGGACACCCGACACAAAGAAGTCTGAATACTGGGACGGAGACATAAATTGGATTACTCTTGTAGATTTGCCCCAATCGGATTTTGTGACGAACATTACTTCATCGCAAAAGAAGATCACCCAGCAAGGTCTGAAGAAGTCGTCTGCCAAATTGCTCCCTGAAAATACAGTTGTTGTCTCTTCAAGAGCAACTATTGGGCGAGTAGGCATTGTCAGAACTCCATTGGCTACAAATCAAGGCTTTAAGAACATAGTAATTAAAGACCGGTCAGAGGTAAATGAAACGTTTGTTGCGTTCATGGTCTTGCGACTGGTACCGGATATGATTCGATTGGGATCAGGTGGCACTTACAAAGAGATATCTAAAACCAATTTCTCAAATCTTGAGATTCCACTTCCGCCAATTGATATTCAGAAGCAAATAGTGGATGATATCGAAAGAGAACAAACAGCTGTCGAATCCGCCAAGAAGCTGATCGAACTCCACGAACAGAAGATCAAGAACAAAATAGCCGAGGTTTGGGGGGAAGAATCATGATAGGTCTGCTTAGAGAGGCGTATGAATGGCTGAAAAACAGATTCGTTCTGTTCGCGTTGTTTGTGGCCTTGTTTATCGTATTGAACCTGTCGTTTCGAGGCACGTTGTTGCCAGTAGTAGGAACTGATAACCTGTGGTTCTACTCCGGCATAGTGATGGTCCTATTCTCCCTGCTTTTCATTGAACCCTATTACACATCGCCAAAGAATGTCATAACCAATAGCGTCCCCCTCTTGCTCGTACTAATAGCGATTCGCGGTGAATTCCAAGACCCAGTGATTTGGTGGGTCGGCTCAGGCTTACTTGGGTTACTGCTAGTATTGTCAGTTGCTGCTCTTGCATTGGAGGACAAGAATAGAAGTTCAGATCACCGACTGAATCGGATATCCGAGTCTCTAAAGAATTTTGTAGTGCTCATCGGGCAGGGTAAGATACTCTATTCCGCTGTATTTATCTACTTTCTAGTTTCCTACCATTCGATACAGGATTACTACACAGTCACCCTATTCGTACTCTGGTCCTTCATCCTTTTAATCAATCCGAAACGCATTAAGAGCACATTCGCAACGAAGAAGGAGCGTTTCAACGAGAATGCCATCGGTGAGATATTTAGTGTCCAGGCAAAGAAGATATTCCTAGTAAAACTATTCGAGGATCGCAAAGGAATCGCGAAGTTCAATATCGTTAGGTTCAGATACTCCATGCAGGATTTTGATGATTGGGTTGTGACGGGCATCGTATTTGATACTTATCTTCTGAACCAAGAGAAGTGGTCCAAAGTGTTGCAATTGCGAATGCAAAAGGAGCAGAATTCACAGCTTGATAAGAACGTCGTCTTTAAGATCACCGACGAAGATGAAAAGAAGGCTATGGCAACTGAGCTGAACATAAACAACTTTGTTGGTGTGGTAATCGAAGGTTCCCATATTGGCAAAATCCGGTTCGAATATTCACAAAAAGAAGATGACTTACAAGAAGGCGATTTGCTGGAGCTTCGTATCGGAAAGCGCCGCTTGTTCTATCAAGTCGTGAGCGGAACGACGGCCAAGGAGATATTGGAACATAGAAATGAGACAGGTTTCATTACGGGTGAGGCTATACAACTTGGCGAGTGGGAAGCAAGCACATTATCGTTTCAAAAATATGGCTGGGTACCTTATATAAATACGCCGCTGTTCAAAGCGGACACAAGCGACATTAGTATTCAAGAGTACAAATATCCTGAGTATCGCCTCGGTGTGATTCCGAATACGACTCTGCCTTCTATTCTCAATCTCAAGGACGCAGTAAGTCATCACATGGCTCTACTTGGTGTAACCGGATCGGGCAAGTCGTTCATTGCAAGAGAACTGATAAAGGAACTTGTAACTGACACACGTGTCATTTGTGTCGACTTCACTGGTGAATGGGTAAGAGAACTCAAGGAATGCAAAATGGAACAGGTGACGCTAAATAAGGACAATATCAATGAATTTCTAGATGGTAAAGACCGGAAAGTCGGCATTGTTGAGCTGCCTAGTATTAGCAATACTTCTGACGTTCTCAAGACTACTGAGAAGCTATTTGAGATTCTTTTTGACTACGCAAAGAAGAGCTATGAAGCCGGGACTCCCGCCAAGATTACTCTTGTATTGGAAGAAGCGCACACAATTACTCCAGAGACAACTTTCCTTGGCGATTTGGGGGATTATGGCAGTAATAAGGCGCTCGTCAATAAGATGGGACAGGTGGCCTTGCAGGGTAGGAAGTATGGCGTCGGAATGCTAGTTATAGCCCAAAGGACGGCCAACGTGTCGAAGACCGTCTTGACACAATGTAACACAATCGTGTGTTTTCAAGCGTTTGATGAAACAAGTTTTAATTTCCTTGGGAATTATATTGGAAGGGATCTTGTCCAGACATTGCCGAATCTTAAGCAGTACCACGCAATTGTCACGGGAAAGGGTGTTAGGTCTAATATCCCCATGATCATCAATCTAGAGCGCAAGGCTGAGAAAGAAGACACATCTACTAAGTAAATGTATGTCCGATTATTATAACGCAAAGCGAACTCGCAATTTATACCAACTTGGCGCATTTAAGCCATTCAAGTTGAGCCGTTCCAAGATCGACCTCTTTGTCGAGTGCCCGCGCTGCTTTTATTTGGACAGGAAGCTGGGCGTCGGAAGGCCTCCCGGTTTTCCTTTTACACTCAATTCAGCTGTGGACGCTCTGCTGAAGCAAGAGTTTGACGTTCACAGAGCAAACGGTACGAAGCACCCCTTGATTGAAAAGTACGGAATTGACGCAATTCCGATTCCGCACGATGATCTTGACAAGTGGCGCAACAATTTCACGGGTATTCAGTATCTACACGAACCAAGTAATTTACTAATCTACGGTGCCATTGATGACCTATGGCAGAATCCGCAGAAGGAGTTCATAGTCGTTGACTATAAAGCCACGGCTAAAGCCGAGGCAATAACAGCCCTTGATAAGGACTGGCATGAGGGTTACAAACGCCAGATGGAGGTATATCAATGGCTATTGAGAAGAAACGGCTATCAGGTTTCTAATACTGGCTACTTCGTCTATTGCAATGGTCGAGCCGACAGAGAGGCCTTTGACGCAAAGCTGGAGTTCGATGTTACTGTCATTCCCTATACGGGGAGTGACCATTGGATTGAAGCCACAATCCAAAAGATCTATGATTGCTTGAACAATGCGTCTATACCAGAAGCAGGACCAGACTGCGACTACTGCGCGTATATCGATGCGGTAAATGATGCTAGAAGTGGCTATAATTGAAAGAGTATATGAGCCTTCAAACATTTGCCGAATATTTCGGCCTTAACAAAGGCCAACATGAACTCGATTTCGTCGATATCCTCGTTAATGACGGAGATGTCCCATTGTTCATCGATCCATACGCGATATCTAAAAGGAGCGATCGATGGTCAATACAATGTCACAACTTAATCGTGGCATTTTTTCAAGAGGTCGTGAATGCTATTCGCGACAGTAATGAAAACAAAGCCAAGACAATGCTACTCGGTCTACACGAACCAAACGAAACGAGGTTTGGTCTGTCTCGTGGCGCTGAACCGCGAGGTAGAGGAATTGGCGGAGATCAAGCCAACGCGATCTACAGTGCTTTGGTTGATAGTAGCGCAGTGAGAACTGGCTTCTTGCGAGACTTAGAGGACGCCGAACTTCTCATTGAAGGAATAAGTAGAGACAAAATTTCTGACATTTCTATAAATATAATTCGTCATAAGCTAATTGAGTATACTCAATTTCAATGCAATCTCTTTGATATTCCCATGAATAGTGTTCCCAGCGGAAACATCTGGAATCAAGACAAGGAAGAATGGGAATCTGATTTTGTGTTTCTACCAGTATGCCATTCCCGAAGCGTAGTATTAGTCCCGAAAGCCATAGCAAGATTTGATATTGAATTTAATCATCAGGAATACTATAGGCACTTTGTATTGAATTTTCTACAGGCTGAACACCTCTCCGCCAATTCATCATTGGTCAGAGTGTTGAAGGACGGAAGAAGAAAGGAACCATCGAAGAAATCGCTTATGGCAATGTATCCATTGTCAAAGCAATACTTATATGAATTTTCCAGAGATCATCCAGAGGTCTTGCAACGATATAAACAGAGCAAACAATACGCTGTTCGAGAAGTATCTGACATAAGCCTGGAAGAAGCTAACAGAAAACAGCGAAATATAGATTTTGTTGAATTAGGTGAAAGGCTTGATAGCATTCCAACTGGAAGCCCTGGAGCGACTGATTATCATAATCATATTAAAGGTGTCTTGACTGCCATTTTTTATCCCCATTTGATAAGTCCTCAGAAAGAACAAGAGATTCATGAGGGTAGAAAAAGGATCGACTTGGCCTATGAAAATGCAGCTCGTGAAGGTTTCTTTATGAGTCTTCCCAACATCAAGAAAGTTCCCTCAGCCTATGTTTTTGCAGAATGTAAAAACTATTCCGGCGATCCTGCGAATCCGGAATTGGATCAGTTGGCGGGTCGTTTTTCTACAAATCGCGGACGATTCGGCTTTCTCGTGTGTAGGACTTTTGAGGACAAGGACTTGTTCTATCAAAGATGCAGAGATACCGCACAAGATGACAGGGGATTCATTATTCCTCTTGATGATGTAGACTTGAAGCTATTGTTGAAATATAAATCCAAAAACCAAATGCGAGACATTGACAGTTTTCTTGATGAGGCTTACCGAAAGATAGTGATGTAGCATATATGCTATTTGCGTGTCATCACATTGCAATATCCGTTCTGACCAATCTCGTTCAGTAATCGAGCGTAATTTCATATCAGCTTTGTTGTCCTCGTAGGGAAGTTCTCCTTCGACGGCTTTTTGGATTCCTCTTGCCGGTGGGTGAAGGAACCAAAAACCCGTTTAACGAAGGAGAACATTATGAAGAACAACAAAGCAAAAGAAGTGATTGAAAACGCTCTCACTTCATTGGCCGAGTCTCTTGAGGCTGGTCAGAGTGACGAACTGAAACGCTATCTTCAGACTATGAGCAGATTTCATCGCTATAGCTTACGAAACGTTATGCTCATAGCGCTTCAGAAGCCGGACGCGACTCATGTCGCCGGATTTCACACTTGGAAGAAACTTGGCCGGTTCGTCAAAAAAGGCGCAAACGGCATCGTTATCATCGCTCCATTGGTTTTCAAAAAAGAAACGGTTGAAGAAAATGATAACCGTTCCAATGTCACTGAGATTAACGGATTCAAAGGCGTTTACGTTTTTGACATCAGTCAAACCGACGGAGACGACCTTCCGGAGTTCGCTTCCGTGCAAGGCGATCCTACCCGTTATCAGGAGAAGCTTGGTAATTTTATCTCCACTAACGGTATTACTCTCGAGTATTCGGACACCTTGCAGGCTTACGGAATCTCAAAGAAAGGAACTATCGTCATCCGCTCCGGTTTGTCCCCGGCTCAGGATTTCAGTGTGAAAGTCCACGAACTGGCTCATGAGTTTCTGCATCACTCCGGCAAGAAGCTCTCCAAGACGCAGAAAGAAACCGAAGCAGAAGCAGTCGCCTATGTAGTCTGCCAGTCTGTCGGTCTGGATACCAATACTGCCTTTACAGATTACATTCAGCTCTACAAAGGCGACAAGGAAACTCTAGTCGCTTCGATTCAGCGCATCAAGGATGTCTCCGGTAGAATCCTTACCGGATTGAGTTAGGGGATACATGAATCCCAACACCTAAAACCGCTAGTAATGGCGGTTTTCCAGTGTTGAAGTTTGAGGAAAATATAACCCCACCCGTTTCCGCTTCGCCATAACACGTTCCGCCTTGCCATAGGTCACTTCAGGGTATCATAGAGATTCAGTATCCTTCCAAGGTAGTACAAGTCTCCACCTTGACGGACAGCGCCGCCCTGTCTGTGGACAGCTACAATCTGACCACAGCTTAGTTCGTCTTGGCTCAACAGCCCGCCTACCAGGCCTCTGGCCAATTGTAACGGCAGGTCTGTCTCCGCTACTCCAGCCCTCTATGCTATTGAAGACGCTCGGAGTGGCAAGCCAGCGTACGTCGCTTCAATAACAAACTTCTCGCTGGAGAAAGGGTTCAAACATATGAACCTCAACAAAGCCGAGCTAATCGGCAATCTAATCGGCGATCCGATCGCCAAAAAACTGCCATCCGAGCAGTCTGTGGTCCGCTTTCGTCTCGCGACGACAACGGCCATGAGGAATGCCAAAACAAAGGCGGTGCAGCAGAAACCGGAGTTTCATGAGATCCTGGCCTGGGGAAAGCTGGCTGATGTATCGGACAAGTACCTCAAGAAAGGCGACAGGGTCTACATCGACGGCCGCCTGACCAATCGCAGTTGGCAGGACAAGAGCGGCGGCAAACACAGCCGTACGGAAATTGTGATGCAAAATCTGATCATGCTCGGTGGTAAGAAGAAAAAAGAGGAGACCGAGCAGACAAATGACGATGTCATTGTCGAGGAAATCCCGATGTATCAGAGTCCGCCGGCCGATTCCCACGATTAGCGGGAGATAAACGGAGAGGGTCAGCACCCTCTCCGTTTTTTTGTGCTCAGCGGAGTGAACGACGGTGACGTTAGCAGGTCTTGACAAATGTTATTGACAGTACTAGGATTGAAACGGGCTCTTCAAAGTCAGAGATCCTTTGATGCGCGGGTTCTATGAATTCGCACCAGACTAATATAATAAGATAACGCATATGAAAAGGGCATTGATTATCACGGCGGTAGTCATTTCTGCTACTTTTATTACTGCCGGTATTGTTAAGGCTGTACAGGTTCTCGGTGCGGAGGTCGCACGCGTCGGCGAACTTGAGACGGGGTCACTTAAGGTCGGCGAGCAAGGAGTTGGAGGTGTGACGTTCTTCAATGGAACGATTGTAAACGAGACGGAAAACGATGGAAATGACAATCCGGTTACGTTCGGGGATAACGTAAGGATTGACGGACGAGTATATCGAGGAGCAAATCCGGGACCAGACAGTCAGCCATTCATTATCAACGACAATGTAGAAATAGTTGGTTCTCTCTCGGTTGCTGGCAATATGAACGCGCTAACCGGGCAACCCGGACCACAAGGGCCGAAGGGTGATACGGGACCTCAAGGACCTGCTGGACCGCAAGGCCCTCCCGGTCCACAAGGATCAGCCAGCGAGTCTGGCATTCAGGAGCCGTTCTTCTGCTTAACCGGGGAGTATTTGAGGAAAACAACCTTCGGATGGGAATGTGTCAATGCAGATGAGGTTATTGACGATGCCGCAGGGCTATGCTTCTACGGCGACGTGCTTGTTAAAGGAATTGGTGGCTGGACTTGTCAATCGCTCTAATGATCTGATTACATATAGAGCAATGGCGAAGAAGAAAAGACTTAGCTTTCCTGAACTGCGTCCTCCTCCCAAATATACTAAAGAAGATCGAGAATTTTCCGACATCTTTGGACGGGCAATAATCCAATCTCTGGACAAGAATGCCAAGGGTAAGGAGGTCCAAGAGACGAGACAAGAGGTAAAGATCTACGGGGCGACTGAAAGGTTTGGATCTTACAAGAGGGCATCAATTGTACTTTATCGTGTATTCAATTCAACTGTGACCGCCCTTTTCCATGAAAAAGGTTCGAACTTCCTTTACCAGGCGGTAGTAAGCCATTTCTGGACCTTTTTCACTTCCCATTTTGTGCTGACCATAGTCATTTATTACGGGTTCGAACCGCTTAGTTTTCGAAGATGTATTAATCAGACCCTTTTGCAGGAGAACAAAGGGCTTTTGCGCAGAAATATGCAGTAATTTGTTCTTTAAAATAAGGTTCGAACATGTATTGATTATTATTGTCTTTTTTTCTTCGGAGTTACCATTTTCAAATCTTTCTTTGGCATTGCAGGCGAATTCAAAGATTCCCTCACAATTCCTAATTGTTCGTTCGTAATTCTTTTCAGAATCAAAAATTATTTCTTTTAATCTGGTGCGTTCTCCCTCTAGTTCAGCCTTTTTTTCAAGATACTCCTCGTCAGTTAGCATTCCTCGAAGCTTAATGTTAATTAACTCCGACAATTCGGATTTCAGCCCTTCAAGCCGCTTTTGAAGCGATTTTGAGGCAATAAGGCTTTTTTTCTCCTCTTCCTCTTGTAGATTGCGAAGTACTTCGATTGCCCAATTTTTAAAGTCGTCCATAATAGTGATGGATTCCAAAAATGAGGACATCTGAATTTCTAAATCTTCTTCTCGAATGTAGGGCTGTTTACACCTCACTGTCCTTTTTCGCTTTGTGCAATGATAATAAATGTAATGAGACCCATATCGATTGATTCTATGTTCAGCAGTAATGCTTGCCCCGCACTCGCCACATGTAATCATTCCAGTGTATGGAAATGTATGTCGTTTTGGCCTTTTGTTAGACCTTGTTTGCAGGAGATTCTGTACCTTTTCAAATTCTGATTTTGTTACCATTGGTTCATGGGCACCTTGATAATACTCCCCCCTGCGCACGATCATGCCATAATAAAATGGATTGGTCAGTATTTTGTATATTATTGAATAGCCTAAAGGCCCACCGCCAAATCGTTTGAATTTCCTTGTTCTCAGTCCCCATTTTTCTGTAGCGATATTGATAATAGCATTCGGACTATATTCCCCACTTAGCATTAAATCCCATATTTTCCGAACGAGTAAGAACCGGTTTGGATCTCTTATGATAGTGCGGTTTTCTTTGTTATTTAAATATCCAATCGGAGGTCTTCCTGTAATCCATCCTTTTTCGAGTCGGGCACGCAGACCTCGTTTGACGTTATCGCTCAAATCATCGACATACTTTTTTGAAATGCCAAATTCAAGCGCCATCCAGAATTTATCATTTCCCGTATTAAAAAATGTTCTTTGAGGTGTATGAATAGCCTCAAGCTTTTTCTCTTCTAATGCCCATATTATATTTCCGCCATCTATAGGATTTCTGGCCAGGCGATCCAGTTTCCAGCAGAGGATGGCGTCGATTTTGCCATGTTGTATGTCTGAAATCAGCTTATTGAACACCGGACGGCCTGGTGCCTTGGCGGATTTTGATTCGGTCAGAACCTGAATAATCTCATATCCCTCGTTTTTGGCAAAGGACTTCAGTTCAGAAACCTGGGAATCCAAAGATAAAACCTGTCGATCTTCGGATTCGGTCGATTTTCGTGCATATATTGCTATTTTGGACATGTTTAGTATGTGTTATTTCTTCTCGTTGTTTTGTTCTGGCTTTATCAATAGTCGAAAGAGCTCAATTAATCTTCCGGCCATATCCCAGGCTTCTTGATTTGAAAGAGATTCTCCTGTATTCTTCAGGTATATTTTCTTCAGTTCTTCAATATGTTGTTGGTTCAAAGGCATACCCTCTATTGTAGCCTTTGCACCACCTTTCAAGCCATTTCCGACTTCGGTAGCCAAATGTGGAAAAATCCCTGAAATTCTTCTTGATTTTCCAATTTGAATGTCCTATTTTCACAA
>CAZVLB010000010.1:0-164786 GCA_964627935.1 uncultured Ignavibacteria bacterium | reverse complement strand
AATGGATCTATCCCGATACCGGTTACAACATCATCGATATCTATAACTACCTGACAGCTCTTGACGGTAGCTTCAGCGTTTTCTCGGATTCACTGACAGACCTTAACTCGGTCTATCGTTTCTGGGAAGGCACACTGGGCTCCACAGATACTCTTGAAGTTTGTAAGATCAAGGGTGTCAGCCTTGATGGTGTGACCGGCCTGCAGGAGCTGATGGACAAAGGTGCGGCATTCATTGCAAATTACGACCTGTGTGAAGTCTATACTCCTCCGCAGTGCCAGGGTGAATGCGGTGATGCCAACAATGACGGTGGCGTTAACGTATCCGACGCAGTCTGGATCATTAACTTCGTATTTGTTGCCGGAAGCCAGCCGCCTCAGCCTGTACTGGCGTGCGGTGATGCCAACGGTGATGCTGGAGTTAACGTATCCGATGCTGTTTGGGTAATTAACTTCGTATTCGTGTCCGGCAGCCAGCCTCCTGGAGACTGTTCACCAGGCTCATGGGGTGGTGACGACTGCTGCGCATACACACCCTAATGGGATTATGATATCCCGCTAATCTGAGTTAAGCGGAGAGCGAAACCGGCCCTCCCTTTCAGATAAAAAAAGCCGTCCGGCTTACGCCGGACGGCTTATTATATTCAAAGTATCGCTGTTTCTACTTTCTGATCCTGGTTATTTCCTTAATTTTAGCCAGGTAGGCATCCTTATCAATGGGCTTTTCAAAATAGCCCTGAGGCGGGTTTACCTGCTTTCTGGATTCGATAAAGCTCTTGAAATCCGAGGCCACGCCGGTCACTATTATAACCGGTATGTCGGACGTTTCTTTATCCTCACGAATCTTGCGATACATCTTGACACCGGATTCCTCGGCCATAGTGATATCCAGGCTGATCAGATCCGGCTTTTTCTCCTTGGCTATTTTGAGTCCCTCGGCGCCGTCATGAGCAGTCAATGTATCGTAACCATTATCTTCAAGCAATGATGTGAGATAGGTCAGAACATCATCTTCATCGTCGACAACCAGAACCACTATTTTATCGCTCATTATCGCTTACCTCCCGTTTTGTTCACGATTACATTTGATCGAACTTGATGAAGGGTTCCTTGATATCCACCATCGCATTTACGATCAGTTCCACAAGTCCACCATAATAGATTCCGGACTTATTGTAAACATCATAATACTGGAACAGGTCACGTATCTGGCCCTTGCAGTTTGAGCAGGGGGCACACAGATACTTTTGGGTTTCCGGCTCGGGATGATCCGAGAATGCATCCAGAATCTGTTTCAGTTTTATCCTGCCGGATACCGACAGTCGCCAATCCTGGAAATTATGGCCGGACATGATCGCGAATCCGGAACCGCCGCCGCAACAGTAATTTTCCACGCCATGCGGGGTCATCTCACGGAACTGCGGGCAGAGGTAGCGCAGGATGCGTCTCTGGGGTTCCACGATACCCATCAGCCTGACCAGGTTGCAGGGATCGTGTAATGTCACAGGAAAATCGTTTTTGCTGGGATCGAATTCGATCTTGCCGGAAAACACGATATCTTCCAGAAGAGTCATGGCACTAACTCTTGGAATATTCAGATCGCCGGTCAGGACCCTGTCGGCGATAACCGTCAATGCCTTATGGGCATGTCCGCATTCACCGATGACAATCCGATTGACGCCCAGTTTTTTGGCCGCCTGGGCGTGTTTGATGGCCACCTTGGCCAGCTGTGTATCATCGTACCAGAGGCCGTAATTGATTCCATCATAAGCCGCAGCCTCTGATGAAAGGGTCCAGTTGATGCCGGCCTTCTCCAGGATGATCGCAAATGCGCCCGGATTTTCCGGCCAGGCCAGAATTTCTCCGGCGTTGTGAATCAGAAGCAGATCAGCGCCTTTCTTGTCCCACGGAGTTTCGACCTTGAGACCGGTTAAATCATACATATCCTCATCGATGAATTCAATATTATCCTTGACCACCGCGGCATTCATACCTGTCGAGGACCCAACCTTTAGCTGAAGTTGCGAGCCCTTCTCGTGAATCTCTTTGGGCGCTATTCCCATCTCCTGGCTGAACACCTTGCGAAGCTCATGCGTGATCAGACCATTATCAATGCCGATCGGACAGGTCTGCGCACATCGACGGCAAAGCGTGCAGCGATAGGAGAGTTCCATCAAACGCGCCACCGTAGTCCAGTTCAAATCAATATCGCCCTGTGAAAGGCGCCCAAAAAACTTGCCGCCCGGTTTCAGATATTTATGTACTATTCTCCGCCAAACTTCGGAACGGTAGGTGGGACGGTAGACATCCTGCTTGCCGCTGGCTTCGTATATCGGGCAGGCCTGTGTACATGTTTGGCATTTGGCGCAATGCTCCAGTGAAAGCAAAAGCGGTTGCAGGAAGGTCCAGTTGTTTTCTTTCTGCAAAAGCTTTTCCAGACCGGACAAAAACTTCTCAACGAGTTCCTTTTCTTCCTGTTCGGTCTTGGGCTTTGGAATCGCCACAGCAATAGTATCATCAAGGCTGGTTTCCAGCTCTTCCATGGCCGATTCGGAAAGCTCTTTCCAGTCTGGCTGCTCATCGACTTTGTCATAAGGGGGCGGCAAAGGCATCAGATCTTCCTTATCAATATGAGCCAGCTTTTCGCCGCGATTTTTTCCGATATCTTCGATTTTAGTCTTAGTCTTTTTTTTCATCTTTGTCGACCTCCTCAGTCGCGATGTCGGCCCAGCTCTTTTTTCCATCCGCTTTGATATGCGGGGCGGCCCAGGTTACCTTATATGCCAGTTGCTCGCCCAGTTTCTGTTCGAGCTTGCTGCCCGGCTTGTTGACCTCATCCTCCCAACGCACCTTGTGATAGGTGAAATATTTCATGAAGAAATGGGTCATATGGGTAAACGGCAGATAGAGTATGAACAATGCCGATATAGCGGCGTGAATCGTAAATGCCGCACCCAGATTGGGCAGCCCTTTGAAAGTAATCATGGCATAGTAAAAAGTCGTCAATTTTTCTATCGGGTTCCCGGAAAGGATCAATGCCAGCCCGGATACGAAAATGGCCCCGATAAATATTATGTTAAAATATGATCCGAAAGATGAGCTCATTGCCATCTCATGATTCGTCATCCTCATAATTAAAAGCCCGAGGGCACCGATAGTTCCAATTATGCATCCCGCAAAAAAGACCGCATAGGATAAATTATAGAGGATTTTGCCGATTCCGGAAAGCATCTCGTAACCGTAAAAGATCTCCGGACCGATAACGATGGCTGAGATCAGCATCAGAATAATCATGGCTGAAAGAAGGTAGAGGCCGACATGGAAGGTGAAGGACCAGAGCCATAACTTGCGATTATATTCCCAGACTCCCTTGAGCAGGAGAATCTCCGGCAACATCACCCTGAGCTCGCCCGCCATTGATTTCTGGGTCTCCTTGGTGTACCAGTCGGATTCCTCTAAAAATGAGCCGCCATGCTTGAAACGTTTGACATCATGGGCGACCGGGTAAAGCTCCCATCTGAGATGAATAGGAGTAGATGCCATTCGTATAAATCTTGTGATATTTGTCACAAGAAAAACCCCAGCGGCAACATAAACCAAAATCTGAAGTAGTGTCATTTCACCCTCACTCTGGCTGTGGTCAAATCCTGATTAATATTATATTGTTTAATTCTAACTGCCATTTATGTTTATACGAATAATCTTATATAAATCGCTAAACATTAATGCAAGAATACATTTTTTTGCTTGAATAGTCAAATCAATATTCTCCACTACATGTATAAATAGATAATTTTTTCACAAAGTTTCCTTCGGAATAACTGCAACTCATACATTTTAAAAATTTTTTCATCAACTGATAGTTTGTACTGTCCAATATCTGAACAGTCTGTGGATTTAGTTTAAGATACTTAATATAAACAGGTTATCAAAAAAGGAAAGTAGTCTTGAAATAATAAAATGTCGGTTAATTTGACAAAAATTCGACAATATTAAGATGGTTTGTCTGTAAAATGTATCTAAGATATTGAATATCAATGTCTTATTGGATTGGGCATAATGTTTGTATTATGTTTTGCATAACAACTAATTGGAGGGATACTATCCTATGCTTAAAAAAACTACTTTAGCTCTGCTCCTTACAATCATTCTGGCTGTCCCGGTCTGGGGTATTCCCACTCTCAGCATGATCGAAACCACGCAGACCGATTTTGAATTCTCTGGTCTTCAGTATGGTTTTCTGGGTGACGGTCACACTTACGATTACGCTTCTCATGTCGATTTCTTCACCGGCGACCATCCCGACTCATGGCTCGGTGGATACTGGATCGGTACCAGCAATCTTCTGGCCCCGCAGCTTGACTGGGGTCATGCTCTGCCCGGTGGCCTGACCGTGCCTCCGGATGAAGTAACAAAGGCCAAACTGTATATTGATGCCTGGAAAGTCGGTTCGGATGATAACCTGGTGCATATCGAGGGTATCCTGGAATGGGATCCGCTCAACCAGTATTTCTTCGATAACACGGTTTATGATTTGACCTACGTCGATGCTCCCGGTTTCTGGAATGACGGTATCATCAATGCCTCGGTTATTGCCGGCGAACGCAGTCTGCGTGTCGACAGGGCTATCCTGATGATGGATTACACCAGCAACCCGATTCCGGAACCTGCCACTCTCCTTTTTGTCGGTGCAGGCCTCCTGGGAATCGGCATTATCAGAAGAAGGAAAAACAGCTGATTTATATATTAAGCAAACTTCTCAACCGCTGCTTATAATTGCGGCGGTTTTTTTATGCCTGTGATGTTCGCAGCGAATCAAGCAGGGACTGAGATTGCCCGTCAAGATTATCGGTGAAAAGATCGCCCTTATAACCGGCCAATGCCCCGGCCTGCTCCGGGGTTAACGATTCAAGGCCGTTCAGATATAGCTGATCGCCCTGAAAATGGGAAAGGGCACGGGCCTGGTATTCCGTCAGCGATTCGACGCCGTTCAGAAACAGCTCCATGCCACCAAAGCTGGATAATGATCCGGCCTGCGCATCGCTCAGCTTTCTGAGCCCATTGAGCGAAAGCCCCCGTCCCCGAAATTTACTAAGCTGATCAACCTGGCGATCATTCAATCCGCTCAGGCCATCCAGTGTAAGAAACAGCGCTTTATATTGTGAGAAAGCCTCGGCCCCTTTTTCGGGCAATGCCTCCAGACCATTGAGATAAATCGATTGCCCCTTGAAATCCGACAAAGCCCGGATCTGGTTTAAATTCAGGTATTCAATATTATCCAGAAATATCTCATACCCTTGAAAATCAGCCAGCTTTTCTGCGGCATCGCTGGAAATTGAATTCAGTCCTTTAAGATAAATCCTATGAGCGCGGGATTTTGCAAGTTGCTCGGCGACCTCGGCTGTCAATGTATCCAATGCCGAAAGATCGAGCCCTTTGCCGCGAAATCCGGCAATAGAGCCGGCTTGCTCAGGAGTCAGTTCCTGCAGATTGACAAGGTCGAGGTAATTTCCGGTGAATTCAGCCAGTTTAGCTGCCTGTGAATCGCTGAGATAATGGATCTTTTCCATTTCACCATTTTCAAACGCTTCCTGGAATTCCGCTTCACTTAATGGCCCTTCAGGTTCCTGATCCTCCTGGCCGCATCCGGCGAATACCAGCATGGCCACAAGCAATATCGCCACAGCAAATATTGTACTCCTAATCATAATCACTACTCCCTCTTATTCCATCAAATCCGATATACGTTTTTATGTAGAACGGCCGTAATCATGCACATCGACATGAAAATGCGTGGTATGATTGCCGCTGCCCGATCCGCGCGAGGTGTCATCCGGGCTGACCACCACGTTCCAGAATGATCTCAGGACCGTGTCTATTTCCCGCAGAAAACGCTGCTTGGGTGTGCGCGGCGGTTCTTCCAGAGGTCCCCAGTAAGGGCAGTCTCTCCCGGCCTCGACGCGTCCCATGGGCAGTCCCCTTAACCCCGTAACATCATTGCGGCCGTCACTCGAAATATAGAACCAGCAATAATCCACAGCCTTGCCCCAGACATGCGGGTAGCGCGGACGAGGATTATTAATATCGCCGCGACCGGGATAAATACCGGCATGGTCAACCTGTTTAACATTGAGCTGTGTCAGATAGTTGAAGAATCTTGCCTGTGCCAGAGCGGCCCTGACATCGATCAACCGTCCACGTCGGGGGCGTCTCTGCGGCCCCGCGCTCAAATCAAACTCGGCCCGTTCTTCCGAGGGCACCTCGGGCGGTTCCCAGTCTTCGTCCGGACGGCCGCTGGCATTGTATTTGAGCCTGATCCCGAGTATGAATACCGGACGAGGCAAAACTATAGCGCAGGGGATAGGCTCATTCTCGACCCAGTCGAAATCGACACCCATATCGGCCAGTTCCTGCAGGCAGTCCTCGTCGCTCATATCCATAACGCCTTGTGAATATGATTGCGGGGCGGGATAGCTGGAAGGGAAGACACTGCCCTGTTCCACCCGCGCAACCGCGCCGTCCTCTTCCCGGGCTTCATCGGGTACACCGAAATCCGATTGAACCGCAAGATTGGGCCCGCCACAGTTCGGGCAAACCGAGGGTACATCTTCCTCGGAACCGGGACATTCGCCCCAGTTACAGTCTTCACATGTAACAATCATCTATTCAAACCTCATATTTATTAGCAATCTTAAGCCGAAGGCTCTTCCTCTCCTCCAAATGTCTCACCGACAACCGCCAGGACTTCCTCTTCTTCTTCCTCCGGGCCGAACTTTGCATACATACCGCCCTCGAGTGCGATCCTGAGCGGTCCGACCGGAACATCCTCTTCAACCAGGATGCCCTGATCATCGGTGGTACCGCTGCGTTCGCCGCTCAAGTATTTTAGCGTGTATTCGATATTGGCCAAAGGCTTGCCGAATATATCCTGCAGGATAACCTTGACATTGGTGGTTTCCTCTTCCACTTCGCCTGTGATATTCCTGAATCTGTGAGCCGGGCTGCCGTCATCACGCAGTCCGTAAAGCGGGCAGCTGTCGCGGTCGCAGACTTCACTCGCAAACGGCCCGGTCTCGGTACAGCAGGTGAACTCGATCTCTTCATCAGCATTCAAAAACAGGATTTCCACACGACGATTTTCCTGGCTGCGGTAATTATCGGCACCCGGATGATCCTGTGGAATTGATTCGCCACAGGCGCTGATTTCCCGGCTGGAGAGCCAGTTTAAATCCGACGGGTTGTAGCGATCACCATCATTTCCGTAGAGAAGTTCGATGTACAGATTAAACACAGCCCCCCAGGTCTGCCGTCCCCAGAGCCCGTCAACAGCGATTTCATCCGCGCCCACATGACGATTATATCCGCGCTGGAAACCGCGAATTGCCTCGTTGGTACGCGGTCCCTGGACCCCATCAACCGGTCCCGGATCGCAATTCATGCCATCGTAGCCATGAAAATATTTTAGAATAGCCTGTTTGTCTTCGATTCTGCTTTTGGCGGTAACACATTCATTCCATTCATCCAGGTCGTTTTTCATCAATGACCTGATTACCCGGGCGCGGTAGGAGGAAAGCTCAAAATTGAACCGCGCCGTGGCGGTTGTATCCGTATGGCCCGCTATCAGAAGCTGTTCATCGGGATTTTCATGCTGATGATTATAAGCCAGCTTGATCGCCTCTAATGCCGGTATCTGGCCGCCCACCTCGGCCGGTTCCTCGAGCGGGGAGGGCACGGCGGAATTTGTGCGGAACTGGACATCGGCGATTTCGATCAAGCGTACTTCATCCTCGGGATTTTCCTCCTCCTCTTCATCCTCCTCCTCGGGACCCGGTTGGCCGTCACGAATCACTATCGTGTTCATCAGGTTGGGAGCAATATGAAATTCGGTTTCCTGTTCAGGCTCTTCATCCCCGGTTTCATCATCTTCTTCAGTTTCTTCTCCCTCTTCGTCTTCCTCTTCTTCCTCCTGCTCCTCTTCTTCTTCTTCCTCCTCCTCGGTCTCTTCTTCCTCTTCTTCTTCTTCGGACTCTTCCTCTTCCGCGGCCTTTTCGCAGTTTTCGATTGCCTGTTGCAGTTGCTCCCATGCCGATTGAGCCAGTTCAACAGCGTTCTGGCCCTTATCTTTGGCACCCAAAATGAGGTCGACCGCCTCCTGTGCTTTCTCTATAGCGGCCTGGAGCGTGGCCTGCGTGGCTTCCTGCACAGCTTCCTGGGCCGCTTCCAGGGCCTGACGGGCCTCCTCGAAGGCGTCCATGGCGCCGTTGAAGGCCTCCTCGGCGTTACCGATCGATTCCTCCACATCAGCACCGGCCGCTTCGGCATCCTCGCAGATATTCTGGGTGTCCTGCCAGGCCTGTTCCAGTTTGTCGACTAATTCACTATCTATTTTTTCAAGGATGCCTTTGTTCTCCTCCCAGAGGCTTTTGGCTTCTTCGGTGATTTCCTCTGCGGCTTCCTTGATTTTCTGGAATGTCCCCTTGATTGCACCCCAGGTTTCATTGACAACATCTTTAGCTTCTTCAACAGGGGACTTTTCTTCTTCTTCTTCGGCCGGCTCCTCTTCTTCTCCCTCTACCCGGGCGGCATCCTGTTCCTCTTCCTCAGTCTCAGCCTGCTCCTCTTCCTCTCCAGGTTCTTCTTCCTGCGTTTCCTCGGCGGCAGGTTCCTCCTCGCCTTCTTCTTCAGTCTCTTCCTCAGAGGGCTCTTCTTCCTGGTCCTGCTGTTTCTCTTCGGATTTGGACTCCTGCTTTTCGGATTCTTCTTCCGAGGTGGCCTCCGATTCCGGCTTTGCCTCTTCCTCTTTTTGGGCCCCTTCTTCTTTTTTGGATTCCTTTTCGGACTGTTCCTGTTGCTGCTCTTTCTTTTCAGCAGCCTGCTTGTCTTCCTCGGCGGCTTTCTTTTCTTCGCCGGATCCCTTTTCCTGTGATTCCTTGTCGCCGGCGGCCTGTTCTTTTTCCGGCTTCTTGTCCTGTTTTTCTTTCTGGCCGGGAATAGATGGCTTTTCGCCTTTTTCCTTATCTTTTTGCCCTTTCAGGCCCTCTTCTGCCTGATCCCTTTGCGATCCCTCTTTATTTTTTCCTATATCCGGTTTTTGGGGCTGATCGGAGCCTTTGTCCTGACCGGGCTTATCCTTTTCGGAATCGTCATTTAGCGGATTTTCAAAATCATCGGGCATGCAGTTCGGTCCTTCCGTGGAAACTTATATCGCTCCGTGAATCTGCAGTAGAGCATACTAATGAAGATTTTAATTATCGAATTTTAATATCAGGCGCAGAAAGAATCAACAAATTTTTATAATCGCGGATATAAAAAAGGCGGCCGCATGTGCGACCGCCCCTGATGGAGGTATTTATATTTAGAAAAATCTTCTTCTGAGACCGAATGCCGCGAATCCGGCCCCGACCAGCATGAGCATGATCGAACCCGGTTCCGGGATGGCTGTCAGGGTAAGATTATCGAGATACAGTGCCGAGGGCTTGCCATCAGCATTGTAACCCAGTGTGTGGAAAGTCAGGATCATATTATCCTCAGGATTTTCCCACCAGAAATCATAGGTGAATCCCTGCATGTTGTAATACTTCAGGCCGGGCCAGTTGATCGGATCCCAGTCCTCGAAGAAACCAGCACCCGAACCATAGGAAAAGATCGGTGTAAACGGTCCGCCGCCGGGGAAGTTGATCCACATTTCGGCACGGAAATCATCACCCCATGATTCTTCAAATGTGGCAATACTGAAATCAAACTGCAGACGAAACATGGATGGACCATTCATATCCACATTCTGCCACAGGCTGCTGTTTGGTGTGGAATCATCCGAAACCAGGCCGGCAAAATTGGATCCGTCACCGCTGGGGCTGTTAATGCCCACGCCGGTGGTTGGTCCGACTGCAACAGAACCGCTGTAATCCCAGTAATCCAATCCACTCTCAAAATCGCCATTCATGATCAGATTAGGTGTCGCCGCAGCAATGGCCGGTATGATTAAAACACACAATGTGAAGATAATTGACTTAAATTTCATGAACCATTTTCTCCCTTTTGAGGTTTTACTGTTGAATTATTGAACAGCAAATTCAATGCCTTTTATTTGAACGACCGCATAAGTTGTTGCTGTGCATGCAAATAAAAATACCAGCGCTTTGTGGGTTTGTAACTCCACGACCAAAAGTGTCCGCTTTATCGACACCTGATTTATGCCAATATCCCCGCGATTAAACCAAATGCTTTATCAATCAATTGCTTGCGCCATATTTGCAAACTGTCATGCCGGTCGACATACGCATTATAAATTTGACCTGTATCGATTTGCGGACTATATTGGTCAATGTTTTGGGATCGAAAGCTGTATTTTGCAGTAAAAAATGTATACGGACAATCAAAAGAGAGGATATATAAACATGAAAAAGCCTGCAATTATCATCCTGAGCCTGTTTGTGATTCTCTATGTGCTCATCACAAGCGCACCCGCCGATAACACCAAAACCGGCAAACTCGATCTTTCCGAACGGATATTCGATTTCGGTATGGTGCCACGTGAGGCGGCCATGACTCATGATTTTCTGCTCAAGAATGTCGGCAATGATACATTGCGCATTACCAAGATCAAGCCGACCTGCGGGTGCACTACCGCGCCGGTCAGAAAGAAAGTTCTGGCAGTCGGTGATTCCACTGTTATGGAAGTGACATTCAAATCCGGAAGGATTTCCGGGTCAACCATCAAGGCTATCAATGTTACCACCGATATGAAACCGCGCGGCCTGTTTCCGGTAAAGATTCAGGCTTATGTCGAATCCCCGACCATGAAACCGCCCAAGTTTTATGCCGAGCCGCGTCAGATTGAATATCAGCCCGAGAAAATATCGGCCAGCGGATCCGGCAAGACTGTTTTGAAAAATGAATATGATTATGATGTTGAGGCAACGATTGTGGATTACAGTGATGAAATCGGTGCAGTGAAGCTGAGCTCAAACAAGATTTCAGCCGGATCGAATGCCGAGTTGATCTTTAGTTTCGCCGAGCTTTCCAGCCAGAAAGAGCTCAATGGCTCGGTTACGCTTGAGATCAATGGGGGAGAAAATGGTTCTTACCGTTATACAGTCCCGGTTGTCCGCAAACGTCCGGCCGACCTTTCTCAGAAATAGCATACTATATCGGGAGGGATAAATTGGATAAATTCGAACAGTTGAGCGGCCTCACCCGCGAACAGCTCAATGATCTTCTGTCAGATTTTGCCAAGCGCTGGCTGGCTCATGACGGCCTCTGGTTTCAGGCGGTCGAAAAGAGCACAGACATCGAAAAGGCCATCGAACTCGATACCGTGGCCTGGCGCAGGTTTTCGCCGATCGAAGCCAGACAAATCAAGAAATTTCTGGCCCTTGATGACCAGCCCGGCCTGGAGGGATTAATCGAGGCCCTAAAATTCAGACTATATGCTTTTATTAACGAGCAGGAAATCAAGCTCACTGAAGAACACACGGTTGAGCTAAGGATGGTCAACTGCCGGGTGCAGACTGCCCGCCAGCGCAAAAATATGGAGCTCTTTCCATGCAAGCCAGTCGGCATTGTGGAATACACAACTTTTGCAGAGACAATCGATTCACGAATCAAGACCGAATGTGTGCGGTGTGTGCCGGATGAATATAACGGCGAATGTTTCTGTCACTGGAGATTTACGCTGAAACAGGATTGAGATCCTTTTTGCGGTAGACTATCAGATTATCCATGGCCATGAAATGCCGGCCCTTGTAGGCGATTATGGCGGCTATCAGGAGGATTATATCACGGATATAGAATTCCAGGGCGCTGACCGTCTCCTCGCCGTTTTCGCCTCCGCCGCATCCGCAGTCAAACAGTTCCACTCCCAGTAATGATGTGGTCGCGAAGGCACCCATGAAGATTATCAACAGGATTATCAGAAGCATCGCTGAGCCACGCATAAAGAGCCCCAAAAGCAGCGCTATTCCTGCCGCCATTTCGATCCCCGGCAGCATGATGGAGAAAAGATTCAAAAAATCGCTGGGGACCAGCTGATATGCGCCCACAGCTTTGGTAAATGAGCGCGGATCCTGCAGTTTATCGAAGGAATAGAAGATAAATACCAGGGCCAGGAAAACCCGGGCAACCAGGCTGATCCAGCGGTTTTCAAAAATGCCTGCCAGCGTGCTCATTGACGTTCACCCTCTGCGACCGGCAGGTCATATTCGAGCCATTTCTCCCAGCCGCCATGAAACACCCTGATATCCTTGAACCCGAAATCATAATATAAATAGCGGGCCATCATGAGAGACAGGTCGCAATCCTCGCCGTCACAGTATGTAATCACGGTCCGGGTACTGTCGATATTCTCCAGAAAATGCTCCATCTGCGAGTCAAAAAGCTCCATGCTGCCCTCGAAATCGACATTGTACGCCCCCTCAATATGACCCTCCAGATAAAGATCCTCGGCACGCGAATCAATAAAAACAGCTTCATTGTTTTGATATAATCTTAAGGCTGTCGGTGTGGATATATAACTGAATACGGAATCAGTGTATGGATCATAAGAATATGGCAGTTCGATTTTCTCGCCGGTATCGTCGATGGCATGGTATTCCTGATAGAGCGGGATGCCTTTTGGGTTCGTGGCATTGTTGGCCAACCCAATAATAATGCCGACCAGGAGTATAATCAGTATTTGCACGGGCAGTTTCTTGAGCATAAGGCGGATAAGATAATCAACTTTCTATGTTTGTAAATCGAATTTTAATTAAAATACAAAAATGACAGCAATTGGTTCCAGTCATTTGGGTAAATCGTATCTTCGGCTTCTATTAATTCGCGGATGCCTGCGAACTCAGGCGGGCCTTGCGCTGGCGCACATCCTCGATTAGCGGAATGCCTTCGTCGGCATCTTTCAGAACCAGGAGGAAACGATTAAGCTTTTCAACGGCATCGTTGATCCGGTCATCCTTCTCGAGCAAAATGCCGTATACCAGAAGGCTCATGGTGTGATTGGGATTAAATGACAGGTTTTTATCAAGTATCTGATAAGCCTTCTGTTTATCGCCGCTCTTGTAATAACCTTCGGCCAATAGTACTTTCAGATCCATCTCATAATCCGGACGCCGGTTTCCCATTTTGCTGATAATATCCTCGAGCGCAAGGGCTTCCTCAGAATTGCCGCGTTCCAGGCCAATTGCCGCGCGCAGGGCCGCCAGCCAGCCTCTCTGGTTGTTTACCGATTCACGTTTCATTAGATCCTGGTCGGCATAATCTGCTGTTATAACCTCAAATACGCTGTCGGCGGAGGCCAGGTGTTCGGCTGCCAAATACAATCTGGAGGTGTCCCTGGAAAGCCCGACTGGCAGATAGGACCAGCCCTTAATCAGGTTTTTCCAGAATTCCGCATGAGTGGAATCCTGCAATGCAACAACGCGATAAACCGTGTCGGCCGCAGCGCGAAGTGCTTCATGATCGCCTCGGGCAAGATAAGAGAATGCCCGCGTGGTAACCAGATTGGCTTTTTCGTAATCCTCCTGGGCCAGCCGCTCGATTCTTTTAAAAATCAGATCCGCCTTTGAGAACATACCTTTATTCATATAAACCTGGGCCATATGCTGCAAAACAAACATGAAATTGGGTTCTATCTGATTGGCAATTTTGAATTCCTCCAAAGCTTCATCATAACGTCCCACAGCCATCAAAATCTCGCCCCGTGAATCATGCGGATTGGCCTGATCGGGGAGAAGCTCCATATAACGGGTCAGATATTTTAGGGCTTTATCAAAATTGTTATTGCCGAATTCAAGGTAGCCGAGGCTGTTATAGGCGGGTGCAAATTCCGGGTCTATTTCCAGAATGGCCTCAAAATGTTTTATGGCCTGCTTAACATTGCCCCGTTGCCAGGCCAGAGAACCAAGATACATATGCCCCTCGAGACGGTCCGGAAACTGCTGGGTGTAGGTTTCCATAATGGCAACCATCTCATCCGGATTGCCGCGCATGCGTGCCTCGAAGAAATCGATTCTCAGCTTTTCATGTTTTTTGAGTTTGTCATATTGCGACTTGGCCCGATCGAAATACATTTCTGCCTGCTTCATGCGGCCCATGGCCAGGTCCCATTCGGCCAGCATCAGGTTGGCCATGGCGAAATTGGAATCCTCCTCGACCGCCTTGAGCATTCTGTGATATCCTTCACGGGTATAAAGCTTGTAATGAAGATCGGTGGCCTGGTTATAGAGGCGCAGCGCCTCATCAGAACTTGTGGTGAGATCTCTGGTATCACGCAGGGCATAAACCGCCGAGATTACTACCAGCAATGCGAAAATAATCAGCACGATCCTGTTGAGCATCAATTTCTCCTGTTGTCAGCTACCTATGCCCCGGCCGATGAATTTTGTTCGAGACGGCGATAATGGACATATTTCACCGCAAAATATAATCTATCATATACTTATTCGCTAATCAAATCCAAATGTTTCCTGAAAAATGGACAAAATCGCTTAAAATTAATCGAAATTGCTTGAAATATTCTATAACTTTCGATATTCTAATAAATTATATTTTCGTTGACAACACCGGATTTCATACTATATTGACAGACTAATTTTTCTATAGATAATGTAAGAGGAGGAATGCATCTGAATGCGAAAAACTGAAACGGTAAGAATTGTAGCCATTGCAATCATACTGATCGCGGCTTTCTTCTTTCTCCTTCCAACAATTACGCTTCTGACCAAGAGCAGTGATGAGCTGGCTGCGATGAGAAGAAATGACCCACAGGGCTATACCAAGCTGATCCGTGAATCGATTAAGCTGGGCCTGGATTTGCAGGGCGGCTTAAGGCTTGTGCTGGAGCCCGAGGTGGCCGATCTGGAGAGTGCAGCGGCTTCCGATGTTGCCGATCAGGCACTGGTCATTATCGCCAACCGTGTTACCGGTATGGGTACGATCGAGCCTGAAATCCGCAAACGTCAAAATAATCAGATTATTGTTGAATTGCCGGGTGTCGATTCGGTGACCGTGGCGGATGCCAAGAAGCAGATCGCCCAGATCGCCAAGCTGGAGTTCCGTTTTCTGGAAACTCCCACTGTAACCCAGCAGACATTGGAAAAAATAGATGCCTATCTGAATACCAAATTCGGCCAGGGAGTACCGGATACGATTACCGAACCGCTCCTTTCCGAAGAAGATACCCTGGCTCTTCCTGAGGATACGATGGAGGAACTGGCCGAAGTCGATACATTCAAGGATACCACAACGGTGGAAATGATCGGCCAGACTGATCGGGAAATGACTGTTGAGCAGCTTGAGGAGGCGCTGGCCGATGAGACCTCGCTTTCGGCCTACTTGATGTCGGCCGATGAACGTTCCGCCTACTATATCCGCGGTGCCACGAGGGCCAAGATTCGCCAGATTCTTTCACTGCCCGGTGTTCAGGAACTGATTCCCGCCGGATCGGAATTTTTGTTCTCGACCGGCCAGGAAGTCTACAACGGCATCTACTATGATAAAATTTACCTGGTCAAAAGAGATGTGGTGCTGACCGGTGAATCGATCGAGGGTATCCAGCCCTCAACCGATCAGTTCAATCGTCCCGAAGTGCTTTTCAATGTTAATTCCCAGTTCCGTGCCAAATGGGGTTCGGTAACCGGAAATAACCTGCAAAAGCCTCTGGCCATTGTTCTCGACGGCAGGGTTGAGTCGGCTCCCACGATTCAGAACCAGATTACTACCACCGGAAAGATCAGCATGCGTTCCGGCGCCACATTCAAGGAAGCCAATCAGCTTGCCAATGTGCTCAAGTCCGGCGCTCTGCCCACCAAGCTGAATATTGTTGAGGATGTTATCGTCGGCCCATCATTGGGAAGGGATTCGATCCGCAAGGGCATCACAGCCTCATTGGTCGGTCTTGTGATCGTTGCGGCTTTCATGCTGTTCTATTATCGCGCCTCCGGCCTGATCGCGGTTGTGGCTCTGCTATTCAACCTGTTCGTGCTGATGGGCGTTCTGGCCATGCTCAACCGCATGCCCAATGTTTCGGTGGCACTTACCGTCCCGGGGGTGGCGGGTATCGTGCTCCTGGTTGGTATCTCGGTTGACGCTGCGGTGCTGATTTTCGAACGAATTCGCGAGGAAATCCGTACCGGCAAAACCGTACGGGCCGCTATCGATGCCGGATATTCCAGGGCCAGTGTGGCCATTATCGATTCAAATATAACCACTTTAATCGTGGCATTTCTCTTAAATGCTATCGGATCCGGGCCTGTCAAGGGTTTCGCGGTAACGCTGATGATCGGTATTCTGATCTCATTATTCTCCGCTCTTGTTGTAACTCGAACGATATTCGAATTCAGAAAAACCTACCGAAAGTTGAGTATTTAAAGGAGTATGCATAATGTTTAGGATAATTGGAAAAACAGATATTGACTTTATTGGAAAAAGAAAATATTCGTTTCTGCTCTCAGCCATACTCCTGATTATCGGTATTGTCGCCTTCGTGATGATACTCATCGGTAAGGCCAATTACGGTATCGATTTCTCGGGCGGAATTGAGATTTCCGGCGTTTTCGAAAAGAGCGTAAGTACAGAGGATCTGCGCAGTGCGCTGTCCGAGGAAGGATTGTCGGGGGCTGTGATCCAGACAATTCATGTCGGGGACACAACCGGATTCCTGATCAAGCTTAAATCGGATATAATCTCCGAACTGGGCGATGTTGGCGGTCAGGCCGCAGCCGATACCGCTATAATTACAGGTATGACACAGTCCGGTCAGACTGCTCAATATGTACTTTCCGTTATAAACAATAAATTCCCCGATAATGATTTTCATACGCTCTATTCCAATGTCACCGATCCCTCGATCGGACGCGCATTGAAAAGCCAGGCAGCCTGGATGGTGATCGCCACCGTAATCGGGATCCTGCTCTATATCTGGATCAGGTTCGATTTCCGCTTCGGTGTGGCGGCTACGTTTACAACTTTCCATGATGTGCTCCTGGTGCTGGGTATCATGTTTATTATCGGGCATGAAGTCTCGATATTGATGGTTACTGCGTTGCTCACCCTGGCGGGCTACTCCCTGACAGATACGGTGGTTGTTTTCGACCGAATTCGCGAAAACCTGAAAACATTCAGGCGCAAGGGCGATTTTGTGTCCACAGTCAACCTTTCGATCAACGAGGTGCTCAGCCGTACTCTGGTTACATCAATTACCACATTAACAGTTGTAACCGTCCTGTTTATCTTTGGCGGCGAAGTGCTGCATGATTTTGCCCTGACATTGATCATGGGTATTATCGTGGGTACCTATTCCTCGGTATTTATGGCCTCGCCATTGATTGTTGTCTGGGAAAACAGGGCCCCCAAACGCTTTAAGTAGAATTTACAAATTAATTATTAAAGCGGACAGTTCTTTGGGACTGTCCGCTTTTTTTGTGGCTAATTTTAATAAAAATAGTTATATTTAAATATTCCGTAACATTTTAATCGAGAGGAGGAGGGTATATGTCCACTAATGGAAATATAGGACTGAGGGTGGAAATTGCTGCGCCCCGGGAAGAGGTCTTCAGGTATTTAACCGATCCGGAGCATTTAAAAAAGTGGTTCTGCGATTACGCTGAGATGGAAACCCGCACGGGGGGCAAAATTGTTTTCGGAGGGCCGCATTCTTTTATGTCCACCTATATCGAAAAAGAGGGCAGAGGCATAATTAATCAGTTCAATCCTCCTGTGTTATTCGAGTTTTCATTTTTGTTTAATGGTACCCAGTCTGCCATGGGTTTTGCACTGGATGAGCGCGAGGAAGATAATGCGCCAGTTACAACGCTTACTATTTCACAACGCAATATTCCCCGAGATTCATTAATGATGGATGCGCTTATAGTTATGGTTTTCAATCTGACAAACCTGATCGAATATGGTCAGCCGGTCTATCGTCTGAATTATCTGAATGATATACAGGATGAGATAATCGAGCGTCAGATTGTCGTCAATAAGTCTGCAACCGATATTTTCAGGGCCCTGACTGATGAAAACCACCTTTCGATGTGGTTCTCCGATACAGTGACGAAAATCGATGCACGCATCGGGGGGATTTATGATGTCGGCTGGCGCAATTCCAGGGGTCAGCAGGTCGGCCCGCAAACCATAACCGAATTCGAGCCGGATCGTCTGCTGGGATATTCCTGGAGCCATGATCGTGACGGGGGACGCAAAGCGCGCTGGATGCTTGAGCCTGATGGTGAAAAGACAATCGTAAAGCTGACCCATGAGGGCTTTATGCCGGGCAGATACAATAAGGATTACGCCCAGGGATGGCACGCCTATATCTTGACCCTGAAAGAATATATGGAAAAGGGAAAAAGGCCGTTTGAAATTCTTGAAGGCGACTGGAATTACTGATAGAGAAAAAATCCCCAAAATATACAAAACCCTCCATCTGGAGGGTTTATTTTTTGCGTATTAATATAAAGTCCCAAGTGCTTAACAGGGATCGCCTTATGGATTGCAAATATGCTTGACGAAAGTCTTAAACATTAGTAAACTTTTTCAGGCTTTAATCAATGATCCGGTTTCCCCGCATTGCCGGATTAAAAGGTGGAGTGGCCGCAATGGATCTTGAAATTCTTTCCCGTTTTCAATTCGCCTTCACTATCGGTTTTCATTATTTGTTTCCCCCTTTGAGCATCGGCCTGGGCCTGTTCCTGGTGATCATGGAGGGAACCTACATGAAAACCAAGAACAAACTTTATCACGAAATGACCCGGTTCTGGGTCAAGATATTCGCCCTTATATTTGCCCTGGGTGTTGCCAGCGGAATCGTGATGGAATTTCAGTTCGGCACCAACTGGGCCACTTATTCGCGCTATGTCGGCGATGTTTTCGGAAGCGCATTGGCGGCCGAGGGTATATTCGCATTCTTCCTCGAATCTGGTTTCCTGGCCATTCTTGTCTTCGGCTGGGACAAGGTCAAACCGCGCACACATTTTATTGCAACCATCCTGGTAGCTTTCGGTGCGCATTTCTCTGCCATCTGGATTGTAGTTGCCAACTCCTGGCAGCAAACCCCGGCCGGCCATCATATTGTCGGAACCGGCGCCGATGCTCGTGCCGAAATTGTCGATTTCTGGGAGGTGCTTTTCAATCCATCGTTTCTTGACAGAATCTCGCATGTATTCATGGGTGCGTGGCAGGCGGGGGCATTCTTTGTTCTCAGTGTCAGTGCATTCTACCTGCTCAAGAAAAAACATACAGACTTCGCCAAAGGCTCGATTAAAATTGCGATTGTTGTGGCCATAGTAGCCTCCATACTTCAACTCGTAACCGGGCATTCCAGCGCCAATGTAGTGGCGGAACATCAGCCCGCCAAACTGGCTGCCATGGAAGGGCATTATCCGGAAAGCGCCCCGGCCGGACTTTATCTTTTCGGCTGGGTTGATGAGGAAAATGAAAAGGTGACAGGCTTGCAGATACCCGGCCTGTTAAGTTTCCTGGTCGACTGGGATACGGAAGCTCCCATAACCGGACTCAGGGCCTTTGCCGAGGAGGATCGTCCACCGGTCAACCTCGTTTTCCAGAGCTATCATATAATGGTCGCAATCGGCATGCTCCTGATAATGATCGCATTGATAGCGGCCTTCAAATGGAAGACGGGATCGCTGTTCACATCTCGATGGTTCCTGACTGTGCTGGTGTTCTCGGTACTCCTGCCGCAGGCGGCTAATCAGCTGGGATGGATTACGGCCGAGGTCGGACGTCAGCCCTGGATTGTCTATAACCTTCTGCGCACCAGGGATGCCCTCTCGGTCAGCGTCACGAGCGGCCATGTCTGGTTTTCATTGATCATGTTCACTCTCATATATATACTGCTGTTCGCCTTGTTTATCTATCTTTTGAATATGAAAATCAAGGCGGGACCCGAGGAATATCATTTGAAAGAGGGGCACATGGCATGAGTTTTGATCTGAATACAATCTGGTTTATTCTGGTTGGTGTCCTGTTTACGGGATACGCCATTCTTGATGGTTTCGACCTGGGCACCGGCGCACTGCATCTGTTTACAAAAACGGATAACGACAGGCGCATCATGCTCAATGCCATCGGACCGGTCTGGGACGGCAATGAGGTCTGGCTGGTAACCGGGGGCGGCGCCTTGTTTGCCGCGTTCCCTGAAGTTTACGCCACCTCATTTTCAGGCTTCTATATTGCCATGATGCTGCTTCTTTTCGGTCTTATATTCCGGGCCGTGGCAATCGATTTCCGCAGCAAAATGGAGAATAAAACATGGCGCGGGTTCTGGGATATCAGTTTCAGCCTGTCCAGCATCATATCAAGTCTTTTGGTGGGCGTGGCTCTGGGTAATATCGCCTGGGGTATACCGCTTGATTCGGATTTTGAATTTGCCGGAAGTTTCCTGGGTCTTCTGCATCCGTTTGCTCTCCTGGTCGGGATTACCACTGTGGCGCTGTTCATGATGCATGGCGCAATATATCTGCTGATGAAAACCGAGGGGGAACTTCAATCTAAGATCAGGACCTGGGTCAACCCGACGATCATTTTCTTTATCATTTGCTATATTTTGACTACAATGGCATCTCTCCTGTATATTCCGCATATGTCGGAAAATCTGAAGGCATTTCCACCATTGATGATTCTCCCGCTCTTAAACGCTCTGGCGATCGCCAATATTCCGCGCGAGATTCATCATGGGCGCGAATTCCGGGCATTTCTGTCATCCTGCGCGGCTATGGTGGCGCTTCTGGCATTGTTCGGAATCGGCATGTATCCAAATTTGATCTTATCTACTCCGGATGTGGCCAACAGCCTGAATATCTACAATGCCGCATCCTCAGATAAAACCCTGGGTATTATGCTGGTAATCGCGATTCTTGGTATGCCCCTTGTGATCGCATATACAATCAGCATCTACTGGATTTTCCGCGGTAAAGTAAAGCTTGATTCGACCAGCTATTAGACCTATACTGAAGCGAATAATATCTCTGTTTCCATGGAGAGTTCGAAAGTATGGATTTAATAGAGTTCTTCAAGGGTTTTCATCCCGTAACCCAGGCCCTGATCGGTACATTATTTACCTGGTTTATGACAGCCGCCGGCGCGGCAATGGTCTTTTTTAAAAGGGAATTCAGCCAGAAGACACTTGATGGCATGCTGGGCTTTGCGGCCGGTGTGATGATTGCCGCCAGCTTCTGGTCACTGCTCGCTCCGGCAATTGAAATGTCTGAGGGCAAATCCATCCCGGCCTGGATCCCGGCCACATCCGGCTTCCTTCTGGGAGCCATATTTCTGCGAGGCATCGATATGGTTCTGCCGCATCTGCACGCCATGCAGGAGGATACGCTTGAGGGCATCAGCACCACATGGCGCAGAACGACACTTTTGATCCTGGCCATAACCCTGCATAACTTTCCCGAGGGCCTGGCAGTGGGAGTAGCTTTCGGCGCGCTTGCGGCAGGCTTCGATTCCGCCACTCTGGCAGGGGCGATTGCCCTGGCGCTTGGTATCGGCATACAGAATTTTCCCGAGGGAGCGGCTGTGTCATTGCCCTTACGCAGGGAGCAAAGGTCACGCTGGAAAAGCTTCTTTTATGGTCAGTTGTCGGGGGTGGTTGAACCTGTGGCGGGTGTATTGGGTGCGGCGCTGGTCATCACGGTCAAACCGATTCTTCCGTATGCACTGGCATTTGCCGCGGGGGCGATGATTTTCGTGGTGGCGGAGGAATTGATTCCCGAATCCCACAAGAAACATACTCATGCCGCCACAGCCGGTGTGATTCTCGGCTTCGCGGTGATGATGACCCTCGATGTTGCCCTGGGCTGATACCTGCACCTGCCCGGAAATTGGAAGCAGGCTCAAGCCTTTTATTGCGCCGTCAGGAATCCCTTCCTGACGAAATCCCTATTATTGTGCCGGGCAGATGCCCACATCTGCCTGGAAATGGGGTGGCAGACTCAAGCATTGCCTGGGCCTGAGAGGCACATATCACGCTCATAAGTGTCAGGTCACACCTCCGACTAAAGCCGGAGCCAAGACCTGACACAACCACGGTAGTTTTTTGCAAAACAAGCAGTTTTGTGATGGGGAAGCAGGCTCAAGCTCTGCCTGCGCCTGAAAGGCGCGAACAATTGACATAACCATCGTAATTCCGCTCCCTGCCGAATCATTAAATCAAGGCAAAATCCGGGAACAAAAAGCTACGTTTATTTTTTGTCAAAATAAGATAAAAATTATCATGATTTGTGCCGTACATCTTGTATAATTGAGGCGTTTTGAGGGACAGATCGACGAAACTATCGAAAGGAGGCGGTTTCATGAATATAGAGATCAGTGAAAAGGCGCGCAAGGAGTTAGCCGGCCTGATGGAGAACCCGGGGGCATTTCTGCGTGTACGGGTGATCGCCGGCGGATGTGCCGGGCTGACATATCATCCCGGTATCGATACCGAAATGTCTGCCGATGATATGGTCATTTACGAGCAGGACAGTCTGCGTGTTGTGGCGGACATGAAAAGCGCGCTTTATCTGCAGGGGCTGGAAATCGATTATTCCGATGATTTGATCAATGCCGGTTTTCGCTTTTCCAATCCCCATGCCGCCAAAGCATGCGGATGCGGGCAGTCATTTCAGGCCTGAGGTAGACATATGTCATTTAAAGAGATACAGTTATCAGGCGGAGAATCGGTTTATTGCATAAACGAGGCCCAGCTTCAGAAAGCGCTGGAGATGGTTTCCGAAAATCCCGAAAGCTCGTCACGTCTGAATGATTTTCTGCACAAAGCGGAAAATGAGCTTTCGCGCAATGAATGTGCGGCGCTGGCATTCGTAATGATTGACCGTTTGAGAAATAACATATAGCTTACAGGTCGCGGCATATTCCTTATGTGAAAACAGGGAGTACCTCACAGCAGAATCGCCGCGGCCTTATTTTTATTCCGGTCAGGCACTTTCAAACCCTGCCTGCGCAAGATCTGCCCTTGACAAAAGCGTCAAATTGGCTAAAATTACTACTAAATGAATCTTTTTACCTGTCTTAAACGAAAAATCTAAACAGGAAATCAAACTTTTAACCTCTCGGGCTGTTTAATATTTTATGAAAATCATACAGTTGCGTCATCTTGCGGCAGTTCTGACAACGATTTTTATACTTCTGACTGCTACGGCATTATTTTCAGCGGATACTCCCGATGCTATCCAGATCGCCCGCGTAAAATATTTTGGCGGAGGTGACTGGTACTGGGGACCATCAGCATTGCCGAACCTGATCGATTTTGTCAAGCGCAATACTCCGATCAATATAGCATCTGAGGAGGTACGCCTGACATTGACCGATGACCAGCTGTTTCATTACCCGTTTCTTTACCTGACCGGCCATGGCCCGATCAGGTTATCCGACCAGGAAAGCGCTCGTCTGCGTTCATACCTGGAGGCGGGTGGTTTTCTGTTCGCCAATGATTCGTACGGTTTGAAGGAGTCGTTCATGCAGGAGATGGAAAATGTATTTCCGGATATCGAAGCGGTGGAACTGCCTTTCTCGTACGGTCTGTTCAACTGTTACTATAATTTTCCCAACGGTTTACCGAAAATACACGAGCACGATAAAGAGCCGCCGCAGGCATTCGGCTGGTTTCTGGACGGCCGTCTGGTAACGCTGTTGGCTTATGAGTCCGATATAGGAGATGGATGGGAAGATCCATCGGTACATAAAGATCCTCAGGAAAAAAGGGAAGCGGCACTAAAAATGGGGGCAAATATCTTAACCTGGGTGCTTTTAAACTAGACTGAGAGGATAATATGCCCGAAGACAAAAAAATTGCCGTTCTGACATCTCGTCTGAAAAGACTCGGGGGGTATATTCTTGGCCGAAGGCTGTTGTTTGGCCTTCTGATGATTCTCTCGCTTATTTTTGCGGCCAGCTTTATCGCCGCCGTAAGCCATTGGTTGTTCTACCTGCCGGTATGGTTCCGTATGGCCTTCGTGGTTGTGTTCATGATCGCCGCCGCGGCCGGGCTGTTCTGGTATATATTCCGGCCGATTATCCGCCGGCCCTCCAACCAGGAACTGGCATTGATGGTGGAGAAGGCCAATCCGGATATCAAGAACAGGTTTATCGCATCGCTTCAGCTTGAAAAGAATCTTCTGACCAATAGAGAAAATTATTCTCCGGCCCTGATCAGGCAGTGTATCAGTGAAGCCGAGGAAGTTACCTCGAAAATAGAATTCAATCGTAGCTACCGTTCCAGTAATCTCAAGCGCGGCCTGCGCTATGTTGCAGTTACGGCTGTGCTCACTATGGCGGTCTGGCTTCTGTCACCCAGTGTTTTCAACTCATCGCTAAAGGTCTTTGCCAATCCATCGACCGAAATCCCTCGTCAGATCACTTATAATCTGGCGGTTATGCCTGAAAATGCTGATGTGCTCAAATTCGATAATCTGGAGGTCAACGCCGCAGTTTTCGGCAGCAGGCTGCCCTCTGAAGGCAAAATATTCTGGAAGATTGCCGATGATTGGCGTTCGGCCGAACTGGAGGAAAATCCAGATGTGGTGGATTTGCCTGAAATTTCGCAGGACAGCGTGATCACGATTTCCGACACGTCGGTCTTCAAATATGAATTCAAGGACATCCGCCATGATTTCCAGTACTATGTGCAGTCAGGTCATCGCAAATCGGATATTTACCAGGTAAAAGTTGTCGACAAGCCGCGTATCAATAATATCAGGCTTACTTATTTCTATCCTGAATATACCGGTCTTGCGCCGACAGTGATCGATGAAAATGACGGCACGATTCAGGCCCTGCGCGGCACCCGTGTAAAGATCGAGGCCGAATTGAACAAGCCTGTCGAGGATGGCCGAATCGTCATCGCCGACAGCACTGAGTCCGATCTCGAAATTGAGGGCAACATGCTCACGACCACTTTGAGCGTGGATCAGGAAACCTCGTATCATCTCGAGGTCACCGACAATATCGGCCATATGAATCCCAATCCGATCGAGTACAAAGTTTACGTTCTGGAAGATAATTTTCCGCAGATCAGTATTGTCCGTCCCGGCGCCAATGTCGATTTAAATGACTATTTGGCGCTCGACCTGGCGGCGACATTATCCGATGATTTCGGCTTCTCACGATTGGTGTTGCATTATCGTGTGACCATGTCACCGACACAGATAGTACAGGATTCGACCATCTTCAATTTCGACAGGAAAAAAACCAGCCAGGTCATAGAATATTATTGGGATATGTCCAACCTGGGTCTTTTCCCGGGCTCGTTCGTGGATTACTATTTTGAGGTCTTCGACAATGACAATATCTCCGGACCAAAATCCTCGACCTCGAAAACATATACCGCCCGTCATCCAACCATCGAAGAGATGTTTGTCGATATCGAGGAAGCGCGTGAGGATATGATCGAGGATATGATCGAGACCTACCGCCAGCAGCAACGTCTGGATGAACGGATGCGCGAGCTTCATGAGGATTTGATGTTCCAGGATGATATGGAATGGCTGACCCAGAAAGATATCGAAAAGACCGCCACCGATCAGCAGAAACTTCTGGATGACCTGGAGAAGATGTCCGAGGAGTTCAAGCGAGTCAATGAAGATGCCAAAAAGAATGACATGCTCACGCTGGAGATGATCCAGAAGCTCAATGAACTTCAGAAGCTCTTTGATGAAATCGCCACGCCTGAGATGAAAGAGGCGATGAAGAAGATGCAGGAAGCGCTTGAGAAGATGGATAAAAACGAACTCGAGAAGGCCATGGAAGAGTACGAGATGACTACCGAGGAGATGATCCAAAATATCGAAAGATCGCTGGCCCAGCTGAAGCGTTTCCAGGTTGAGCAGAAGATGCAGGCTATGGTGGCGATGGCCGAGGAAATACTGAAGAATCAGAATAAAGTAAACGAGCAGACTGAAAGCTCAAATGCATCGGAGCTTCCCAACCTGAAGAGCAGGGAGGATCGTAATACCGAAGACTTGAAGAATCTCAAGGATGAGGCCCGGGAGCTTCGTGATCTGCTGAAGGAAAATCAGCTCGATTCGGATCAGAATTCAGAACAATTCTGCAATGCGGTCGAGAATACCGACGCTGATCAGGATATGCAGCAGATGTCGCAGAGCCTTCAGAACCAGCAAAAAGAACAGGCTCGTCAATATGGCGAGATATCATCTGATAAGCTGGATCAGATGCTTTCCAAAATGAAAGATGCCCAGGCGCAGTTCAATAATACCATGTCGGCCGAGATGGTCGAGAAGATGCGCAACGCGGTCGATGATATACTTTATCTATCCGATGAGCAGGAGAAACTTTACCAGGAGATTCAGCCCCTCGATCCTCGATCGGACATGATCCCGCAATATGCTCAGAAGCAGCAGGATTTAAAAGCCGAGGCGGAACGTCTGCGCACCAACCTGCAGGAGATCGCCAAGCAGTCGGTATTTGTCCAGAATGCGCTGGATGAGTATATGAAAAATGTGGGACAGTGCATGTCCAATGCTATGGATGCCCTTTCGGGCAAAAACGGCCGTTCGGCCATGGGGCATCAATCCGAGGGCATCTATTCACTCAATCAGTCGGCGCAGACATTGATTCAGTCACTCAACAGCGAGTCACAGTGCAATTCGAGCTGTTCCAATAATCAGTCCATGTTCAACAAGATGAAAAAGCTTTCCAAGGGACAGAACAAGATCAACAAGCAAACCTCGAACATGTGCGATAATCCAAGCAATAATCCCGGCAAACCGAGCCAGGAAGCCATGCGCAGGCTGGCCGCTCAGCAGCAGAAGATACGCGATGGTGTCGGCGAAATGGTGGATCAGTTCGGCGATCGCAAGGATGTTGCCGGACGGCTCGATAAGCTGGGCGAGGAAATGAAGAAGGTCATCGAGGCGCTGAAAAACGGCGAGGTGGGCGAAGGCACATTGGATCGTCAGAAGAATATCTATTCCCGCATGCTCGATTTCCAGCTTTCACTTGAAAGACGTGACTATTCTGAACAGCGGCGTGCCGATACGGGCGAGGATATGGTGCGCAAATCACCGGCCGAACTGGAGCTGGAAAAGCGCCTGCAGGAATCGGCCTATCGCGCCAAGCTGGAGAAATTCATGGAGGAAAGCTATCCTCCCGAATATGAATCACTGATTAAAGATTACTACAAAGCGCTAATGCAAAACAGACAGCAATAATTACTATGAATATATTCAAAATATCAATCGTCACAGCTCTGATACTGCTCTTTGGCTTTTCTATCGCCCTGGGCGGGATCAGCCCCAATGATCAGAAGATTTTGAACCGGGCTCAGAACTATGCCGAGATGGGCAAGGTCGAGAAGGCCCTCGATATGATTTCACCCCTGATGGTCAAGTATCCGGGCGAATTACGTTTGTATGATGCCATTTATCAGATCTACCGGGATGTCAAGGATTATGAAAATGCCCTGAAAACTCTTGACCATTATAAAAGGATCAGCATCAACGGCGGCCTTCTGTACCTGAAATATGCCGACATCTATCTGAAAACTTCCAATCCCGAAGCAGCCGATTCTGTGCTGGATCTGTTTCTAAAGACCTATCATCGCGGACAATCTGCTTATAAGCAGATAGCTCAGCTTTATCTCTCCAACGGCTATTACGGTGAGGCCACAGAGGCCTACCTCGAGGGGCGTGAAAAGCTGGGTGATTCTACCGCCTTTGCGGTTGACCTGGGATCATTGTACCAGAGGCAGCGTCAATACTATCAGTCGGCCATCGAATATTTCAGGTATGTCATCTCCGATTCGATGCATGCCCGGACGGGCGGTGTGCAGCTGGATTACCTGATTGACAATGCCGATGAGCCGGGGCAGGTCAAAGATGCCTTCCGGGATATAATTTCAATGTACCCCGATAACCATCTGGCCTACAGATTCTATGCCGAGATTTTGATTCGCGAAAACATGCTCGACAGCGCCTTTGAGCATTATAAAACTGTCGACAGCCTGCATAATAATGACGGCGAATATATCCTCAAATTTTCCAATATCTGTATCCAGCAGCGTGAATATCAGATGGCGGCCGAGGCCTGCCGCTTCCTGATCGAACGCTATGACAAAAACCAGTATTACTGGCTGGCTCAGATGAACCTTGCGCGGGCATTCGTGGATATGAATCAGGCCGATTCCGCAGTGCAAATCTATCACAGGCTGATTGAGGCCACAAATGATGCCGGTACCGTGCAGGAAGCCCATTATCTGCTGGGCACAACCTATCTGGAAGAACTATATCAGACCGATTCGGCCCGTCATTATTTCGAGAAGGTCATAAAATCCGATCGTCTGCAACGCTGGAAAGACCGTGTCATGGTCCGGATCGCTGATTCGTACCTTGTCGATGATGACCTGCAGAAAGCCGACAGTATCTACCTTGCCGTAAACACGCAGCGCCTTTCTGAACAAGAGAAAGAGAAACTGCTCTTTAACCGTGCCCAGATCAAGTTTTTTCAGCAGGAATTTTCCGAGGCCAAGGGCCTGTATAATCTGCTCGTGGGCGTTCATCCACGCAGCCTGTTTGTCAATGACTGCCTGCGCAAGGTGCTGATAATAGACGAGAACCAGGGCATGGGCATGCTTGATCTCGAACTATACAGTGAAGGGGAGAAGCTATTGTGGCAGAACAAAACCGATTCCGCGCTGGCCATATTCAATCAACTGTCCGAACGGGGTGAATCCAACCTGTCCGCCCTGGCAACATTTCAGGCCGGTGAAGTTTACTATGAGCAGGAGCAGTACCAATTTGCATTTGATGCGTTCAGGAAAGTGCTGGAGAGTTTCGGGGAAAGCTTCTATACGGCAGAGTCACAGAGATACCTGGGCGATCTGTATTTTTACCATTTTGATGATATGGAAAAGGCGCGTGAGGCATATCGCATGATTCTGGAAAACTATCCCAATAAGCTGCTCTATGAATATGCACGGCGCCAGTTGCGCAAGATGGAAAGCTCTTAGCAGCATTCGATTCGGGTGGAATTGTCCGGGAACTGAAGGCCGAATCGCTTTTATAAAAGCCAGAAGATTACAGGGGAAAGGGAATTAGAGGTAAGCAAAATTCCCGCTGATTAGCTTTTATTCAGGCCGGCAGGCGTCTGTTCGCTTCTGAGTTCGCGCAATCTGGATTGGAGGCTTTCTATCTTTTCCTCGTAGTGTTCAACCTTGCGCAATCTCATTTTCGTTGTTGTTCGAACCAGGAGGCCGAGCGAGACAAGCATAAAAAGCACCGAATTAACTCTTCGGAAAATCTCGCCATAATTAAACAGGCTGTCCATGAATGCCGCGATCCCAAGCAGAAACAAAATGGAACACCAGACGAACATAAAGTCTCCTTAGGTTACTTTTGGGTTGAAAAGAATCCAATAATCTATATATTTTATCGGTAATTTTGGATATTGGTTTAGAAAGGAACAATTCATGGAATACAAAAAGCCGGATCGAATTAACTGGCTTTTGGCCGGCCTGACAACCCTGACGGCATTTATAGTCTATTTCAAGACCATGGCGGCATCCGTTTCATTGTGGGACTGCGGTGAGTTCGTTGCCTGTGCCCGCATATTCGGAATCGCCCATCCCCCCGGCACGCCGCTCTTTGTCATCTTCGGACGGGTATTTTCCATGATACCGTTTTTGGGAGAGGATATAGCCCATCGCATAACCTTTGTTTCTGTGCTTTCATCGGCGGCTTCCGCCGGATTCGCATATCTGATCGTATCCAAAGTTATCAGCTGGTGGATAGAGAATAAATCCACATTGATCAATCGCCTGCCCATGTATATCGGGGGTATTATCGGCGCGCTTCTGATGGCCTTTTCGCGTACATGGTGGACCAACGCGGTTGAGGCGGAGGTTTACGGCCTGACACTTCTGGCAGCCGTGGTGACAATCTTTCTGGCCCTGGTCTGGTATGAAAGACGGGAGGACCCCAAAAGCGACCGCCTGGTGTTTTTGATGGTATTCATCTCCATGCTGGGGGTCGGGGCGCACATGGCCGCATTCCTGCTCTTTCCGGCAGTTGTTATATTCCTGTTTTTATGTTCTCCAAGGCTGTTGCGAGAACCGCGGGTCTGGATTTCGATTTTCACCGCCCTTATAATGGTAGTTGATTTCAACTTTTTCCTGATCGCCCTGCTTTTATGGCTCCTGATAATGATTGCCAATGCTCTTGCCGACAAGGAGTTCGACTGGGTCTGGGCAAGTGTGTTTATAGGTTTCTTTATCATTGATATGATCATTTACAATAATGCGCCCTCGGCCTTCCCCTGGACGACCGGCGCAGGGCTGGCGCTTTTCCTGTTCCGTTCTTTCTCCCGGATTTCGCCCGATAGGACAGCCTGGCTTTCAGTATACGCGCTGTTTCTTCTGGTCGAGATGGTGCTGATGGGGGTCAATGTCGATTTGTTCTTCTGGAGTACCCTGCTGATAACGCCGGTATTTATTGTCAAGGCTTTTTCCACCCGCTCATACTGGTGGCGCTGGGCATTATCATTTACAGTTATGGCTGCGCTTGGATTCTCGGTTCAGCTGACCACTCTTGTGCGGGCCCAGCATCGTCCGCGCATCAATATGACCAATCCGGATACATTGCAGAGACTATCAGACTACCTGGCACGCAAGCAGTATGGCCAGGGCAATATGATAACACGTATGCTGGAACGCCGTGGCGAATTGTCTAATCAATTTGGAGACTATCCGCGCATGGGTATGCTGGGATTCTGGAAAGATCAGTATTCGCCCAATATCGTACCCGTTGCAATCTGGCTATTTATAGGCATGTGGGGCATATATTATGCCATCAGGATGCGCTGGAAAGTGGGGCTGCTGATCCTGATAATTGCAGTGGCCGGGACCATCGGAATAACGATGTATATGAATTTCGCCGATGGTTCCATAGCTCATCTCGATCCCAATGCCAAGCTGGAGGTACGCGACCGTGACTATTTCTGGACCCATGGGTTCGGCATGTTCGGATGGGCCATCGGCCTGGGAATAGCGGGGTTCATACATCTGGCACTGAATTTCCTGCAGTCTCGCAATCGTCTCAATAAGCTGGTGATCCCGGCGGCTATGCTTTTTGCACTTACGATATTCATTCCTGCATTCGCGGTGGCCAAGAACTACCATTATAACAATCGCTCGGGTGAATGGCTGCCATATCAGTTCGCCCATGATATGCTGACTCTATGCGAGCCGAATGCGGTGCTCTTCACCGGCGGTGATAATGACACCTATCCATTATGGGCATTGCAGGAGGCCTATGAATTCAGGCGAGATGTCAAAATCATTAATCTCTCTCTGGCCAATGTCGACTGGTATGTTCTGCATTGCAAAGAGGTTTTCGGCGCGCCCATGACTGTCGACCGGGATCAGATAGCGGTTAATGAATATGAGACAGTCAATGGTATAGAAAAGCGGCCGGAGAAACGCTATCATGATAAATTCCGCAATGTGCTCACCTATTTTGTGACACAGCCGATTCGCAATGAACAGGGCCAGATGGTGGGTATTCGCGAAATGGCCCAGCTGGTGATTGAATCGGTCATAGACGCCTCCATGGAACAGCGCGGCGATACTATGATCATGAAAACGCCCATATACTTCACCAGCCGTACCGATCCTGTTATGGGTGTGCGCTACACTGATTTGATCCGCAATATGGAACGGGTGGCCAACCTGTTCAAGATCAAGGATACGGTTATCGTCGGGGAAACGCCTCAGACAACTATTCGCAATCCCTATGTCTACAATGTCGATCGATCCTATGACCTGTTCATGAATGAATTCATCTTTGACGGCATGAAAGACCCCGGCTATGCGCGCGGTGAATTCACGACCATGATGGTCTATCGCTACTATGCTAACGAGATCGACATAATAATCGACAGCATGCTGGCCAGAAATGATACTTCCAAAGCACTGCCATTGATAGAAAAGGCGCGTGAGATGGTGCCCGAGTATTACAAAATACCGCGCTGGAGAGCTATGGCCGATAGTCTGCGGGGTGCCGAGGCCGACAGTTTGTTGAAATATCAGCAGGATTATGTCGAATACATGGCCCATCTTCTCAGTATCCATCCGGAGAACGATTATTACATCAAATTCATCTCCGATGCGCTCTATAACATCTATCGCCAGACGGGGGAGAAGGATCATATTGAAGAGGCCCTGAAATACCTGAACAGCCGCTATGGGCACAGCGCCCAGGATGAATGGCTGTTCGAGGGGGTGCTCGAGGGCTATGTCCTGCTGGAGGATTATGAACGGCTCAGGAACCTGATTCGCCAATACGCGGAAAGAAATATTAATTCCGAATTCCGAAGGCCGGTATTCCTCCTGGCTATCGATTACATGGATGAAAACCGCCTGGAGGAGATGGAGATTATCCTCAGGGCCTATTTCTCGGGCATCGGCATGGATACCCGCTCATTCAGGGACCTGGTGCAGCTGACATTGAGCGAGTTTAACCTGGATGCATTGCAGGTTGTGCAATCGGTCTATTTCGAGATTTATCCCAATGATGTCGAGGCGCAGAAATTCATGCAGCAACTGATGTCTCGTCCCACGGAATAGAATCGTCATTAATATTATAGTTTACTCTGCCCGGGATGCGCATTTAGAAATCGTATCCCAGGTTGAGATAGAAGCGATCCCGTCCCAGATCATTTCTTCCATAAGAAAATGACAATGGCCCGAGATATGAATCATATGCCAGTTCCAGTCCATATCCCGCCAGAAGATCGTCGATACGCACCTCATCCCAGTTGCCCCACACATTTCCGCTGTCGAACCGTCCCGAAAGATAGAAATTATAGGGCAGTTTAAACCGCAATTCGATATTGCTGTTGAAAAGCTTGTCCCCTTCCAGCTCGAACATTTTGTAGCCGTATAATGTCCGTGAACCGCCCATGTAGAATTTCTCTGAGGGCGGTAGAGGATTGGCCGAAATACCTGTTTTCAACGCCGGTATGAACTGCATGAAACCTGTAATGGGGAAAATGCCCTTCCACCTGATCCAGCCTTTCTGGTAGCTTTCCTCCCCGCCCAGAATTTCGAATGCGAAATCAAGGTTGATATCGAACAATGATCCGCGCCCGGGAAAAACCGGACGATCCCGGGTGTCGACCTGTGCAAACAGCCCCAGGCTGGTGAAACCGGTATGTTCCTTGCGCTGGTCGGGATGTTCCATGCGCAGACGGCTCAGGCCGAACCTGACTCCGGCATTTCCCAGGCCGGTTAGCTGCTTGCCGAAGGAAATACTAAAACCTGTTTTCCTCTCGCGGCGCTTACCGAGTGAGTTTCCGCCGGCGAAGACCTCGCGTTTCAAACGCCTGTGATAGAACTGAATCAGGTAACTGTAATATGTTTCGTAAATCCGGTCGGAACGCAGGTTAAGCGATGCATGTTGCCGGAACTCGCCATACAAACCACGCATAAACAGCTCGCTACCAAATCCAAACAGGTTGGAATTGCCGATATCCAGAAATGCCTCGGAAAGATAATATTCATTATGATGCAGCCCAAACCTGATCAGGCCCGAATATTTCTCCTTAACATCGATATTGACAACCACTCCATTATCTTCACGGTCCAGTCTCAACAGAACCTCGTCAAAAAGCCCGCTGGCATAGATGTTTGCAATACCGCTGTCGGCGCGCGTGATCGAATACGGCTCGCCGATCTTCAGAAGAAAATTGCGTTTGATTACCCAGCTCCGGGTGCGCCGATTGCCGCTGATCCTGAAACGCGCAATTCTTCCCTCATCGACAGCCAAAACCAGCTTTCCTGTTTGTGTTTCATACTCAAGGTCGATATTGGCCAGGTCGAATCCTCTGCCATGCATAACTCGTTCGCCGATTTTTTTAAGCCGGAAGATTTGCAACAGTGTCAATGTATCGCCGACACTGACAAGGCCGGAATCAAGCAATGTCTGTTGCTCGAGCTGATCGCTTCCGACAATCTCAAGCTCCTCAAGCGACCAGGGAGGCTCGAGTTTCAGTCGGATAATATTACGATTGCCCGAACTATCCAGTACGGCCCGGGCACTGCCGATTCGGCCCTCCGCCATCATCCGTAAAACGCTCTCATAAAGCTCATTGATTTCAGGCGGATTCTCGCTCGTGTTATAAGTGCGAGTGTTTAACTGCTCTGGCAGGAAGAATGATTCATCATCACTATGGGCAACTATTGAATCGTATTCGGGATGTTCCACATTCTCGGATTTCAACATGGCATGGGCCATCAGCATGTTTGTCAGCAGGCCGTTTTTTACAGTCTCGCGAAATGCCTTTTCGCCGGCTTTAATCAGGTCCACTGCGCGATGAAAATCGGTCGCCTCGATGCCATCAATCTGCGGTTCTATGATTATGTCTGCAAGTTGCAGCTCATCTTCTTTAAGCTCAAGTTGCATAATCGTAGTGGTGGTATTAATGATATCCAGCGGATCGTTTATTTCGCCCGGTTTCAGCATATCGGAGGTTGTATTTACTGCTATAATAAATTCGCAGCCAGCCTCGATAGCCGTTTCAACCGGAATCGGCTGCAACAGGCCACCATCGACCAGCAGCATGCTGTCCTTTGCAAAGGGCTCGAATGCCAGCGGGAATGATGTCGTGGCACGCAGGGCATCGCTCAGGTGCCCCCTGTCGAAAACAACCAACTGCCCTGTCAACAGATCGACCGCGCAAATCCTCAATGGTATCGGCAGGCTGTCGAAATGATTGCCATATACATAATCGCTGCGCGCGGTCATTGAAGCCAGAAACGCGCTCAGCTTCTGGCCACGGGTTACCCCGCTGGGAATATATATCTCGGTTCCGCGGAAACGGATGGTCAGGATATTGTTCTCGCCGAATTCCTTCTGGCTGATGTATTGCGATGATCTGCTGGGCCGATTGGACAGAAATTCTGACCAGTCCAGGCCCCTGGCAATCTTTACCAGCGAATCGGGCGAAATTCCCGAGGCATACAGGCCGCCCACCAGCCCGCCCATGCTCGTGCCGCAGATCAGGTCGACCTCGAAGCCCATGTCTTTCATGGCCTTGAGTACACCGATCTGGGCCATCCCACGTGCCCCTCCGCCAGAAAGCACCAGGCCGATTTTGGGCCTGACTGTCATCAGCGAATCGGCATCCGGATTATTGCTCAGCAAGTCTCTGATACCAATATCGAAGAGCAGGCTGTCTGCCGCCTGCCCGGGGGAAGCCAGGAGCAGGAAAACCATTATGCATGTGCTGGCCAGGACCTTTTTCATGCCCTGAAGGTGATTTACCGCACGGCAAAAAGCAAGTGATTTTGTCAATCTTATTGACTTTGCCTTTTTCATCTGTAATTTCCCTCCATGGAAATGACCAACCGGGAACATTCTCGTTTAAAAAAATTAAGGCAGAAAAAGTACCGTCAGGAAAATAATCTGTTCCTCGTGGAAGGTATTCGGCCTCTTGGTGTACTGCACGAATCCGACTATTTTGTGGAGCAGGTGATTGTCTGCACCAGCCTTCTAACCTCAAGCGGACGAGAGTTTCTTGAAAAGCATCGCAGGTTGCCTGTTGTAGAGCTGGACAGTCAGAGATTCGAGCAGCTTTCCAGCGAAATTACGCCACAGGGCATCCTTGCCGTAGTGCAGATGAAAAACCATACTGTTCCGATCAAGGCCGATCTTGAATTTATCCTGGTGGCAGAAAAAATATCTGATCCCTCTAATCTGGGGTCACTCCTGCGATCGGCCCGCGCATTCGATGCCGGGGTTATACTTGGAACTGAATCAGCGGAACTGTATTCGCCCAAGGTTATTTCCGCTTCATCAGGATATTTATTCAAAATTCGTATTGAGGTCTGCCCGGATATTCCGGGAAGGCTCAAAAATCTCAAGAAAAAAGCTTATCAGATATGGGCCGGTGATGTCGATGGGGATAATATCAGGAAGATAAAGAAACTGCCCGAAAAACTTGCGCTGGCAATCGGCCATGAGGCCTTTGGGCTGAGCGATTCAGCCCGTCAGGAGGTTGACCGCTTTGTGACCATACCGATATCATCGGAGGTAGAATCTCTATCGGCGCCGGTAGCCGGTGCCATACTGATGTATATCTTAAGCGGCGAATAGGTAAGCATAAAACATTTGCAAATCGGCAACAAGACGGCTATTATTTTCGTAAATGATTTGGGTCTTATGAAAAGAAAAATTTTGGTTTCAATATTTGTGACTGCAATTGCAGTCATTTTGCTGTCGCTGAATCTCAGCGCCGATGTTACCACCACGATTTCGGACAATCGCTACGAAACATCGGAGACGATCAAAACCATCCCGGCCGAGGAAATCACGGGGCTGATCGAATTCGTTTTCGAATCCTCACCGGCCTTACGAGGCAGGGTGGATGTGCTCTCATCTGAAGGTGATGAGATCGAAATCTATTACCATAAGGTCCTTTATGCACAAAATCGTGAACAGGCCGATTCCTTCGCGAATATGATTTCCCTGCGCCACGAGATTATCCAGAACAGCCTCTATTTGTTTGCCGATGCTCCCCGCAATGCTCCCTGGCGCCGGACCGCGAATTTATCAGGGCAGATCGAACTTGAAATCCGTTTGCCGCAAGAGTATTCGGTCAATGTTCATGTCTCCGGATACAGAATCAATATTGGCGGGCCGTTTCCCTATGCTGACCTGGGCGGAGAATACTGCGAGGAAATCAGGGCGCTGAGGATCAATGGCGGTCTTAAAATTGAGGCCGAAAACAGCCCGATCATAATCCGTGATATAGTCGGCCCGGCTGATATAAAGGCCCGGGGCGCAAATATCTCCGCTCGCAATATTGTCACCGAGGTGGGCATATCCACTTTCGAAAACAGGCGTGGTGCGATTTCCCTGATCGGTTTCGAAGGCGATGAGCTTCGTGTTCAGGCCGAAAAAGGCAAAATCAATATAGAAAAGCTGACATTGAACAATGGCCGCCGAGCCTATATCTCCAATTCCGGCATCAACAGCGATATCTATGTCGAGGTCAGCGAGATTTTCAAATCACGGCTGGAAGTTGTCAATAAGTCATCTGATGTTCAGGTGCTATTGCCCCGGGATGTCTCGGCCGAATTTCTGGTAACGACTGATCCGGATGAGGGCGAAATCGAGGTCTCGGGCATACCCCTGGTTACCGAGGAGGTCGACTGGGGCACATTGTTCGCCCATACATACAGCCATGATTCCCGTATTGTGGTCGACACTCGCGGTGCCGGCAAAGTTACCATTCGCAGAAAAGGCTATTAGACTTCTTTCAACCGCTTTGTTTTTGTTGATCGCCCCGCAGTCATTTTCTATATAAAAGCAAATTCTTCAGGAGGCTGGTGTGAAGTGCTTTAGATATACCCTTTTATTGCTGTTGCTGCTTTTTGCAACGTCAGGAGCGGTAGAATATCCCTATCCATATTTTCCATTACCCGCATATTCAACCTCAACCACATTTGGCGTACTCGGATCATTGCAGAATCCGGCTACACTGCGCGCCTATGCTGATATTGAATTAATGTACATGCATTCTTTCAACGAGGATAAATTCGGCGGCGATAACGGCGTCTTCTTTTCCCGCAATGGTCTCGGATTCGCTTATCAGAATTACCGTCTGGCTGTCGATCCGGCGATAAACGCATATACAATTGCATTTGGCGTTCCACTCTCGCGCGGATTTTACCTTGGAACAGCCTACAAGTTTATGAAAACCGATAATGGCAATCCGTATCATAATGACCATTTCTGGAATATGGGACTGGTCTATCGTATGAGCCCGAAAATGACATTCGGATTCATGGCCAAAAACCTCAAACGCATGGAATTCGGAGGCAATGATACCGAGATAGAATATATCCTTTCAGCCGGAATTCGTCCCCTCAAAAATCTCCTGACCCTTTCGGCCGACTGGGAATGGAACGAAAGTGAATCACTGGGCGATGGCTTCTTCAAGGGCTATGCCCAGCTTCAGGTCAAAGAAGGATTCGGCATTTTTGGCGCTATTGATGAAGACGGCGCATTCGGGCTGGGACTCAGTTTCAGCTTCGGCGTAAATCAGATCGGATCGTATCATGATTTCAATAAAGATGGTGATTATGTTTCCGGGCTGGTTTACACCGGCTATACATATCGTCCGCAGGGATGGGTGCTGCCTTTGCGCCGGGATTATCTCAAGCTGAAATTGCAGGGTTCGTACCCGGAAACGGAGTACGATACATGGTTCTGGCAGAAAAAAAAAGACTCGTTCCTTGATTTATTAACCACGCTCGACCGTGCCCTGGATGATGAAACCATCAGCGGTGTCTATGTAAATATGGATAATCCCCGGCTGGGATGGGCGCAGTATCGTGAACTTCGCAACCTGCTCCTGGAATTTCGCCGCACAGGCAAACCTGTCTACTTTTATCTCGATAATCTGAGCGGCAACGGCGCCTATTACCTGGCATCCTGCGGCAATGCCATTGCCATGCGCAGGGTTGACGATCTCTTTCTGACCGGGCTTTTGGCCGAGGTGACATTCATCAAGGGCACCCTCGATCTTCTGGGCATCGATGCCCAGGTATATCATGCCGGCAAATACAAATCAGCCTCCGATCTGCTAACCCGCGATTCCATATCGGTCTGGCACGAGGAGGCATTAAACAGCCTTCTGGATGATATTTATATTACTTATCTTGAAGATATTGCCAGCCAGCGTGACTTTTCAATAGACAACCTGAAAAATATAATCAATAATGCCCCCTATGTCTCGCTCGAGGCAAAGGATCTGGGCCTTGTGGATACGATTCTCTATCCGGATCAGATTGAGGGCTGGCTCAAATCCGAATTCGAGGGATCAGGTTCGGTTACATACTCTGAATACCGCGAACATAAACCATACAATTTTGAATGGAGCCCGCCACTACAGATTGCCGTGATTACAGTTGAGGGGATGATGGTTCCGGGTGCGAGCGGAGAATTGCCATATTTCGGACGTACTATCGGAATCGAAGACATACTCCCCGCCATCAGGCATGCCCGCGATAACGATTATATCAGGGCCGTTGTATTGCGCATCAATTCGGGCGGGGGCGACGGCCTGGGAGCGGATCTGATCCATCGTGAACTGGAACTTCTGGCAGAGAAAAAACCGCTGGTTGTCTCGATGAGCAATTCTGCCGCCTCGGCAGGATATCATATCGCCACCGCCGGCCGCACAATCATGGCCCAGCCCTCTACGGTTACCGGATCAATCGGTGTCATCTATGGGAAGCTCAATCTTGAGGAGCTTCGCCGTGAAATCGGTTTTACCACCTACCATTACAAGCGGGGCGAAAACGCCGATTTTATGTCGATGTCAACCGGATTCAGTGAAAAGCAGGTGGAGAAGCTAAAACATCAGTTAGATCTGATGTATGAAGATTTCGTGCAGGTGGTTTCCGATGGCCGTGGCCTGGAATTCGACTATGTCGATTCTGTTGCCCAGGGCAGAGTCTGGAGCGGGAAAATGGCCAGGGAGTTAAGACTGATAGATACCTATGGCGGTCTCCTGGATGCGGTCGAACTGGCCCGGGAATTGGCACAAATCCCGCCCGGAAATGATATTGAACTGGTAAACATTCCCCGCCGTAAAACCAGCCCATTCGATCTCTGGGGCGGTCTGGCCTATACCGCTAAAGCTATAAAGGGCTTGCTTTTGCCTGACTATGGCGGTAGTTATGCAAGCTCTCAGCCACACTCCTCCAATTTCTATATGATTCTTCCATATATCCTCAAAATCTATTGATTAGAATGAAACTTTTATCTATTTTACACGCTTAAAATTATATGACCTGTTGTGAGCTGTAAAATATTATTGCCCCTTATTCCAATTTTGAAAAAGATGGTTAACCTAACATATTACGGAGGAAAGATGTCAAAGAGAACGATCCTTGCTCTCTGCCTGGGAATATTGCTGCTTGCTTCGCAGCTTTTCGCGGCAGATAATCCCCTGGGCTGGGAAATTACCGAAGACAGCCTTGAGAATGGTCTCAGGATAATTATTCTTGAAGATCATTCCACACCAGCCGCAGCCGTGCATATCTGGTTTCATGTCGGCAGCAAAAATGAACGGCCCGGTGTAACCGGTATATCGCATATGATCGAGCACATGATGTTCAAGGGCTCGGAGAATGTCGGTCCCGAGGAACATGCCAATATCGTCCAGGCCAAGGGTGGCACATCCAATGCTTTCACGCATTTCGATGTGACGGCTTACCACGAAACAATTGGTGCGAATGAGATTGAAACCGCATTATGGCTCGAAGCTGACCGTATGCGCAGTGTGAAAATCGATTCAGCCGATCTTGCATCGGAAAAAGAAGTGGTTGCCGAAGAGAGAAGAACACGTATCGACAATGCGCCATTCGGTCCCGTGTTCGAACAGCTTCTGAATATTACCTACACTGCCGCGCCATATCGCTGGCATGTAATCGGGTATATGTCGGATATCCAGGATTATACTCATTATAAACTGCGTGAATATCATAACACATACTATAAGCCCAACAATGCCACTGTAGTTATTTCTGGTGATGTGGATCCCAAAGAAGCGATCAAGCTGATCAAAAAGCATTTCGCCGATATCGAACCCGGCCCGGACAGAATCTATCGACCCACAACCGAGGAGCCGGAACAGATTGGCGAACGTCGCGCCAAGATTCACAAGATTTCCCAGCTTCCCGGGTTCTTCGTGGGCTACAGGGTGGTCGAATCCGGCCATGAGGATTTCTATCCCATGCGCATAGTCGCCAAGATCCTTTTCGATGGCGAAAGCTCACGGGCTTATAAGCGCCTGGTCGATGAAGAACAGCTCTGCCTGTTTACCGGCGGCGACCTGTTCGAATTCGAAAATCCCGGCCTGTTCTATGTCATCGCGGTCATGCAGGGTCCCGGCAAGAGTGTCGAAGATGCCGAGGCTATTCTCTATGAAGAAATCGATAAGCTGAAAACTGAACCGATACCCGACGATGTTCTACAGAAGGCCAAGAACCAGATCGAGGCCGAGCTCTGGATGCAGTTGCAGTCCAATGATCAGAAAGCTCAGCGGATCGGCTGGTATGAAACTATCCGCGGCGATTACAATGAGATGTTCGGCGAGATGGATAAATATATGGCCGTCACCGCCGAGGATGTCATGCGTGTGGCCAAGCAGTATCTCGATGAGCGTAAACGAAATGTTGTCATCCTGGTGCCCGAGGCCTCCGGTGCCGGAATGAATGTTGGTCTATAAGAAGAGGTGGAGGAAATGAAAAGTAAAATATTTGCAATAACATTAGCTGTAATCTTGATGCTTTCCGCTGCCCTCCAGGCCGTGGAAATGAAAATCCCGGATATCGAGAAAGCCACTCTCGATAATGGCCTCGATGTTTATATCATTGAACAGCACGAGGTCCCGATCGTGTCCATGCGCCTGGTTATTCCCGGAGGTACACTTTATGATACCGAGGAGACAGCCGGGCTGGCCAACCTGACCAGCGGCCTCCTGCGCAAAGGCACAACAACCAGAACCGGCCTTGAGGTCTCCGAGGAAATCGACTTTATCGGCGGTCAGCTGGGCGCCGGTGCAGGCAATGATGCCATCTATGCCACATCGACTGTGCTTGCCAAGCATATTGACAAGGGCATGGAGCTCCTGGCTGATATCGTGATCAACCCGATCTTCCCCGATGAAGAAGTCGAAAAGCTGAAAAACCAGATTGTGGGTGCGATCATGCAGGGCAAATCCGATCCCACTACAATCAGGGATATGCAGTTTGCCAAATTCGTTTTCGGAAATCATCCCTACGGCCTGCCTTCCATCGGTACAGAGGAAACAATGATGCTCCTGACCCAGGATGACGTCAAGGAGTTCTACAATAAGTACTTCATTCCCAACAACGCTTTCCTGCTTATTGTCGGTGATGTCAGCACGGCGGAGGTCCTGGGCAAGGTGCGTAATTACTTCGGTGACTGGAAAGAGGGCACGCCGGTTGATCTGAATCTGCCGGAAATGCCGGAAATCACCGGACGCAAGGTTTATCTGATCGACAAGCCTGATGCCACCCAGTCCTTTATCGCAATCGGCCATCAGGGCCTTTCGCGAACCAATCCCGATGCCTTCAAGGTGCGCGTGATGAACTACATCCTTGGCGGCGGCGGTTTTGTGTCGCGCCTGATGAAAAATGTCCGCTCCGAAAAAGGTCTCACATACGGCATTAATTCCGGATTCGATTACAATCGTCATACCGGATCATTCTATGTCAAGACATTTACCAAGAATGAGTCAACCGGCGAGGCAATCGAGTCTATTTTTGATGAAATGAATAAAATACGCCAGGAGCCGATTAAGGAAACCGAGCTGGAAGAATGCCAGGGATTCTATTCCGGATACCTTCCCCTGCAGTTTGAAACCCCGGCCAATATAGCTTCCTGGATGGAGACGATTTATCTCTATGATCTGGGCGATGATTACTATACTCGCTATATTCAGTCGGTCAATCAGGCCACTGTCGATGATGTGCAGGAAGTTGCCAATGAATATATCGATCCGAATGACTGCCTGATCGTGGTGGTCGGTAAGGCCGAGGAAATACAAGATCAACTGGCGCAGTTCGGTGAAATAGAAGTGATTCCATTGATTGAATTATAGACTTAAGAATGTCTGCTTGAGCCTCCCTTATAAACAAGGGAGGCTTTTTTTGTTTACTTTTTGAGTCAAATATGTTTAATTATGCATATGGAGCGTGAGGAACTGGCCCGGAATATCCTCTATTGCGGCCTCACTCACGGCCGCGAGCATGTCTTGAAGACGTTCGGCGATGATTTAGCCAATCTGATATTTTCATCCTTCTCCGATCTTCACAGAAAAAACGTCTTCTACGAGGCATTCGTGTTTCTAATTATCCGTATGTTTCATCGTAAGTACCCGTCAATAGAGGACTTATACGAACCAAGCAAGGAGTTGACCAGCGAGGACATACTGCTATATCTGAAGGCCACCCCCAATTTCCGCAATGATCCCCGTCTGACCGAATTCGGTTTCGAGAAGCTCAGGCTGGTGCTGGATGATTTCGTGCAGATATTATCGCGCCAGTTCCTGATCCAGCCCGATATTTTCAGACAGATCAAAACCAGGCTTTTGCGCAACACCCTGCCCCTGGATGAATGATAGATTTTTTATCAGTTACCTATGATTTCTGTGGACCTGAGGTCCGCCGCACCATGACCTTCTCTATCCGGTTGCCCTGAATCGAGATGATATTGAATTCCAGGCTGTCGATGAGTATTTTCTGGCGCAGTACGGGCAATTCGCCCAGGTGCGTAAATATCAGCCCGCCAATTGTATCGGCCACATCCTCGGGAAGGTCGGCCCCGAACCGCTCATTGAAATCATCCACATCCATGCCGGCATGAACCTCGGCCCGGTTTTCACCCAGTGGGCGGTATTCCAGCTCCTCTTCATCATACTCATCCTGAATCTCGCCCACAATCTCCTCCAGGATATCCTCGATAGTAATAATCCCGGCAGTGCCCCCGAATTCATCCAAAACAATAGCCATATGGCTCTGACGGGCCTGGAAATCCTTCAGAAGTTCGGAGATTTTCTTCGAATCGGGCACGAAATAGGGCCGTCGCAGGAGGTCGTGGATGATAAAAATCTCCTTATCCTGCAACATGTTAATGATATCACGCGTGTAGACTATGCCTTCGATATGATCCAGATCATCTTTGAAAACCGGATAACGTGAATAGCCCTCTTCGCGTACGAACCTTAGAATCTGCTCCGATGGGTCATCTATATTTATAGCCGAGATATCGGTGCGAGGAGTCATGCAATGCGATGCTATTGTATCCGAAAATTCCAGCACTGATTTTATCAGAGCCTGTTCGGAAACGTCGAATTCACCGGTTTTGGCCGCTTCATCCACGACATTGATTATCTTCTCCTCGGCCGCTCCCTCGATAGGTGCGGGTTTTTTCAGTCGCAACATGCGGATAATCAGCCCGGAAATGGTGCTCAAACCCATGCTGGGCAAAGCTCCCGCAGCCATCCAGAAACGCAAATGGGAAACGCCGGCCAGAGAGTATTTCAGGGGATAATGTTCCGCCAGCCTGCGTGGAAAGGTCTCACCGGCAAACATGCGCAGAAAAGCCAGAACCAGTGCAATCCCGGCCAGCACGATCCAGTGACAATAGACTGAATCGACCGCGCCGGAATTATTGAAGATCATGGCGGTCAGGTCATCGCAAAGCAAGCCGGCCCCGATCACCGCGGCCATGATTGTAAACAGGGCCTGGATGACCTGTATTCGCAGATTCAGTTTTTCTTTGTTTTCAAGCAGTTCAAGAATCTGGCTGGCTTTGGGATGATTGTCGCGGGCCAGCGCCTCCAGCTCACTTTTGCGGACATATACGAGGGCATAGCGATGGGCAGAAATATATCCGCCCAGTATCAGCAAACATATTACTATTGCAAGTTCAATCCAGAATTCAACCACCGGTCAGCTACCGCCTTTCGGGTGCCGACACAATCGAGGTTGTTCGGAATCAACTTCCATGAGTCATCCTGTTTTTTGACATCTCTTTTAAACGCGCGATTCTCTTCTCCATCGGCGGATGGGTTGAGAACAGGCTGAGCATATTTTTGGCCGTCAACGGATTAACGATAAACATATGCGCCGTGGCCGGGCTGGCCTGCATCGGTACCCGGCGCGAATAATTGTGCAATTTCTCAAGCGCCGAGGCCAGCGCCCAGGGTTTGCCGGAAATTTTTGCACCACCCTCATCGGCGAGATACTCACGCGAGCGTGAGACCGCGGTTTGAACCATCAGGGCCGCAATCGGCGCGATTATCGTCATCGCCAGAAGCCCCAGAATCCCGCCGCTGTTGCGGTTGTCGCTGCCGCCGTAGCCGCCGAAAATAGCACCCCAGCGCGCCATCATAGCCAGCATCGAAATTGCGCCGGCGAATGTGGCCGCGATCGATCCGATCAGTATGTCGTAATGCTTGACATGTGAAAGCTCATGCGCCATTACACCTTCCAGCTCGTCGTCATCCAAAGCCTGCAAAATACCCTGTGTAGCCGCCACGGCGGCATGTTTCGGATTTCGGCCGGTGGCAAAGGCATTGGGCGACTGCTTGGGAATAATGTATACTTTCGGCATCGGCAGGCCGGCTCTTTGGGTCAGGCCGCGCACTATCCCTACCAGGCGATGATTGGAATTCGGATCAACCTCCTGGGCACGGTACATGGCCAGGACGATCTTATCCGAAAACCAGTAAGAAGAGAAATTCATCACCGCCGCAAAAACAAGGGCAATATACATACCCGTCCTGCCGCCCAGTATGCCCCCGATGGCGATGAAGAGGACAGTCAGAACTGTCAGAAAGAGTATTGTTTTAACTTTATTCATATTCCTTTAACCTCTTTTATATTAGGGCAAGATAATTCTATGTCAAATAAAATTCATCAATATATACAGAAGAATGGACCATTGAGTTCCACTTTTCGGGCCCAATCGACGCCGATTTACTTTCCAATATATTCAAAAAAATCTGAGCACTGTTTTGGAACCATACCGCTGATCATAGGTTTACAATGGATAAGAGAAACAGCTAAATGTTACCCTGAAGCTTCAAAAACAACCTGGAAATAACCCGAAATAGAGATAAGAATCGCTTCTTTTAGGGGTTACCTTTGTACAAATTGCTTGACTATTCGGGCTAAAATAATAAAATATATCGCTTATGGCTCTTTTAATGAATATAAAAGAATTGCCTGAGGGAATATCTTTTGCCTCGTTCACGGCGGAGAAAGATGAATTTCCTCTGGAGTATGAAGATGCGGAATTGACCGGTGACGTGAAGGTAAAGGGCGACCTGACCAAAAATCGTGACCAGATTATCTTTCGCGGAAAGTTTACTGCCCCGGTGGAGCTCGACTGTGCCCGTTGCGCAGAAAGCTTCGTGAAGGAAATCGAGAATGAACTTATCTTTGTCCTGAAATTTTCCAATCAGCTTGAAATGGATGAGGATGAAGAGGATAGTGAAGATTTTTTCATTATTCCCGAGGGTACGCTTGAATTTGACTTCACGCCGCTGGTGCGCGAACGTATCATACTTGATATCGGTTTAAAGCCCCTCTGCCGTGAGGCCTGTGCAGGTGTCGAGGCCGTGGCAAAGGGAAAATATAAAAACGTCAATTTGAAATCCGACGACGATAGTGAAGATACTATTGATGAGCGCTGGCGGCCACTGAAAGAATTGAAAGATAGGAGTTAGAGATGCCACTTCCAAAACGACGCCATTCCAAGGCCAGGGGACGCAAGAGACGTACCCACTGGAAACTCGACCCGCCTAGCATGGGTGAGTGTGATAATTGTGGTGAAAAGAAACTGCCCCACCATGTTTGCCCGCATTGCGGCCATTACAACGGGAGAGAAATCTATAAACCAACTACAGAGTGACATAAAATTTAATGCATAAAAAGACAATCAGAATTGCCGTCGATGCCATGGGGGCCGACCTGGGGCCTGATGTTATCCTGGAAGGTGCCTATGATTACCTGCGCGGTCATGTTGGCAATGGTGTCAAGCTGTTCTTGATCGGTGATCGTGAGCGGCTTGAAAAGACCTGGAGCTCATTTAAGAATACCGAACAGTATTCCATAGAATTTGTGGATGCGGCCGAGGTCGTGGAAATGCATGAGCCTGTGGCTCGCGGACTCAAAAAACGCAACTCGTCCATCGCCGTGGCGCTCAGGATGCATCGCGAAAAGAAAGTTGATGCCGTTGTTTCGGCCGGTAATACCGGCGTATGTATGGCAACCGGTATCCGCAACCTGGGCCGTCTGGAAGGTGTCAACCGTCCCGCTATTGCCTCAATATTTCCAACCTTACACGACAAGGGTGTAGTGGTTCTTGATGTGGGGGCCAATGTCGATTCCCCGCCACAGAACCTTGTTCAATTCGCGCAGATGGGCTCGATCTATGCCTCATACATAAGCAAGGTCAACAATCCCACCGTGGCGCTGCTTTCAATCGGTGCGGAAAAGGTCAAGGGCAATGATGCCACTCTTGAGGCTCATCGCCTGCTGGAGAACTCAAGCGTGAATTTTATCGGCAATGTCGAGGGCAATGATATTCTAAATGGCAGATGTGATGTTGTCGTAACCGATGGTTTCACCGGCAATATCCTGTTGAAATTCGGTGAATCGATAAAGGACTTCGTATTCACCAAGATGAAGCGCCAGATTTCATCAAATCTCTTTTCACGGGCCGGTGCGATTTTAATGTCGCCCTTCTTGAAGAGACTGAAAAATTCATTTGATCCCACTCAATATGGAGGCGCGCCGTTACTGGGCGTCAATGGAGTAGTAATTATCTCGCATGGTTCCTCGAATTCCCGCGCAATCAAAAACGCCGTCCGCGTGGCCACGCGCATGGTTAAGGAATCAATAAACGAGCATATCAGTAGCAGAGTGTCAGGGAGGGCCGCCCAGCTCGAGGGAATCAAACCGTGATTGAGACCGTGAGAGCCGTTATCACTGGTACCGGCTCATACGCTCCTGAAAAAATATTAACCAACGAAGATTTAGAAAAAATTGTAGATACCTCCGATGAATGGATCATGACCCGCACCGGTATCAAGCGCCGCCATGTGGTCGAAAATGGAAGTCAATCGACCTCCGACCTGGCGCTGGAAGCCTCCCGCCGGGCATTGGATATGGCCGGAATCGGGGCCGAAGATATCGACCTGATTGTCGTCGGAACAGTAACACCCGATCGCCCCTTACCATCAACAGCATCGATTCTGCAGGCTAAACTGGGGGCCAATGGTTCGGCGGCTTTTGATATTGCCGCAGCCTGCGCCGGATTTCTGCATGGCCTGTCAATTACCCGTTCGATGATTATGGCCGGCAATTGCACAAAAGCGCTGGTTGTCGGAGCCGAGGTTTTGACCCAAATAACCAACTATGAGGATCGCTCAACATGTGTTCTTTTTGGCGATGGCGCGGGGGCCGCTGTGGTTGAAAGACGTGAAACCGATGATGAAGTCGGAATCCTCTCTTCTTATCTGCGGGCTGATGGCTCCCGTGAGAAACTGCTCTGGGTGCCAGCGGGCGGTGTGACAGAGCCGATCACTGAAGAAAATATCCACAGCCGGGATAGATATGTGAACATGCAGGGCAATGAGATTTTCAAGCTGGCTGTCAGAGCCATGTGCGATGCGGCTTCCAAATCGCTTGAAAAATCGGGCATGAAAAGTAATGATATAGACTGGCTGATTCCTCATCAGGCCAATATCAGAATCATAAATGCTGTGGCCAAAAAGCTGAATTTGCCGCCTGAAAAAGTATATTTGAATATACAGGAATATGGCAATACCTCTGCCGCATCGGTCCCATTGGCCCTGGATGAAGCCAACCGTGCCGGCTGCCTGAAGCAGGGCGACAATATTCTCATGGTTGCCTTCGGCGGTGGGCTCACCTGGGGAGCCTCGCTTGTGCGCTGGGACTGTGCCTGATCTTTTGCACCGTTCTTTGCCGATCTTGCTTGCCTTATAAGGGAAATCAGTTTAATTTAGAACTTTCACATATTCTGATTGTTGCTACAGGTTAGTTTTGGATTGACAAATGGATTGGAAATTGTTAAATAAACCCAACTTTTTTTGAGAAAACTATGAGTAGTACAGCATTTATTTTTCCCGGACAAGCATCCCAGTATGTAGGTATGGCAAAAGATTTTTATGAGTCCTCTGAAAAGGTCAGAGATCTTTTCGATAAGGCCTCGGATATCCTTGAATACAATCTCAGGGATGTTTGTTTTAACGGCCCGCTCGAAAAGCTGACTGAAACACAGTATACGCAGCCTGCGATACTGGTGCATTCCCTGGCGATTCTGCTGGAAATGGGCGAGGATTATGAGCGACCGGCCTATGTTGCCGGGCATTCACTGGGTGAATATTCCGCCCTGGCATGTGCCGGTGTGCTGTCATTCGAGGATGCGATCCTGGCTGTGCGCGAACGCAGCCGTCAAATGCAGAGAGCCTGCGATCAAACCGGCGGGACCATGGCGGCCCTGATCGGATGCGATGGCGAAAATCTGGAAAAACTGATCAAAGATGCCTCCAGCGAAGGCATAATCCAGCCCGCCAATTACAATTCACCGGGTCAAGTGGCGCTTTCCGGCGACCGCAAGGCGATTGAAAAGGCTATCGATATTGCCAAAGATTACGGTGCCAGGAAAGCCATTCCTCTAAAAGTAGGTGGAGCATTTCATTCGCCCCTGATGAAATCGGCACAGCTGGAGCTGCGCAATGTGCTCGACACCCTGGATTTCAAACCGGCCGGTATCGATGTGGTTACCAATGTCAAAGCCAGGCCGGAAACTAATCCGGAAGAGCTCAAGAACCTGCTGGTGGAACAGATCACATCGCCTGTGCTCTGGCGCCAGACTATCGAGTTCATGAACGACAATGCCATCACAAGATATGTGGAAATTGGGCCGGGCAAGGTCCTAAGCGGCCTTGTCAAACGTACCGCAAAGGACGCTGAAGTCATAAATATCGATACGGTTGAAGATATGAAGAAATTCATGGAGGTTGCCGGAGCCTGATGCTTCTTAAGGATAAAGTTGCAGTTGTTACCGGATCCGGGCGCGGGATCGGTTTCGAAATCGGGCGCAAGATGCTCGAACAGGGAGCAAAACTGGTCATTGCCGATATCAGCCAGGAACTGGTTGATGGGGCTTGCGCAAAGCTCAAAGATACCGGTGAAGCGCTGGGAGTCAAATGCGATGTGACATCTCCCGAGCAGGTTGGTGATCTCATCGATAAAACCGTGGAACATTTTGGCACAATTGATATTCTGGTCAATAATGCGGGCATAACCCGTGACACCCTCCTTCTGCGTATGAAGGAGGAGGACTGGGATATGGTCCTCAGGGTTAACCTCAAAGGCGCCTTCCTGGCCACCCAGGCGGCAGCTAAGGCCATGATAAAGAAACGCTTCGGACGAATAATAAATATCTCTTCAGTGGTTGGACTGATGGGCAATGCCGGTCAGGCCAATTATTCCGCCTCCAAGGCCGGTCTGGTGGGATTGACCAAGACCTGTGCCAAGGAGCTGGCCGGGCGAGGAGTTACCGTCAATGCCATAGCCCCGGGATATATCGAAACCGAGATGACACGGGATCTTCCGGAAAAGGCGATACAGGCTTTTCTGGAACAGATACCGTTAAAAAGATCGGGACAGCCCGAGGATATTGCCAATGCCGCAATCTTCCTGGCATCCGACCTGGCCGCATATATCACCGGTCAGGTCATACAGGTGGACGGCGGAATGCTGATGTAATTCATTAAACAGGATATAAAGCGATTATTCTATAAACAGGAGGTTTTAATGTCAGACGTTGAATCGAGAGTCAGGGATATTATTGTGGAACAGCTGGGAGTGAATCCCGAGCAGGTAACGCCTGAGGCTAAGTTTGTTGATGATCTCGGCGCCGATTCATTGGATACCGTGGAACTGGTCATGGCTCTGGAGGAGGAATTCGATATTGAGATTCCCGATGAAGAGGCAGAGAATATCGGTTCGGTCGGTGATGCCATTAACTATATTAACGAGCATAGCAAGTAATAAACTATATGAATAAGAGACGTTGTGTAATAACAGGAATCGGGATAATCTCTCCCTTGGGATCGGATCCTGATACTTACTGGGATGGCCTTAAAAAGGGCAAGCCCGGTATTCGCAATATTACCCGATTCGATGCCAGCGAATTTTCTTCGCAGGTGGCCGGTGAGGTGCCCAATTTCGATGTTACTGATTACATGGACAAAAAGGCCTCCCGCCGAACTGACCTGGTGCAGCAGTATTCGATCGGTGCCAGTAAAATGGCAATCGAACATGCCGGGCTGAACCTGGACAAGGTTAACATGGAAACCGCCGGGGTCATCTATGGCTCGGGTATTGGCGGCATCATAACCTTCCAGGATCAGATCGATACGTTGCTCAACAAAGGTCCCGGCCGGGTGTCGCCCTTTTTTATACCAATGATGATTGCGGATATGACCGCCGGCATGATTGCCCTTCAGTTCGGATTCAAGGGCCCCAACTATGCCACAGTTTCGGCCTGCGCTTCTGCCACCCACGCCATCATCGAGGCTTTCCACGCCATCCAGCGGGGTGACGCGGAAATCATGGTCAGCGGTGGTGCCGAGGCCGCGATAACCTCGGCTTCATTTGCGGGCTTTTGCAATGCCAAGGCGCTTTCGACACGCAACGATGAACCGGAAAAAGCCTCGCGTCCATTCGATAAGGATCGCGATGGTTTCGTTTTGGGTGAGGGCGCCTGCACACTGATACTGGAAAGCTGGGAGCATGCCCAGGAGCGCGGGGCAAATGTTTACGCCGAAATTTTGGGTGCCGGTATGTCCTGCGACGCTTATCATATAACAGCGCCCGCTCCCGGAGGCGAGGGCGCCGCACGGGCCATGAAGATGGCCATCAAAAACGCCGGCATTGAACCGGGGCAGGTAAATTACATCAATACTCACGGTACCGCTACCGGCCTGGGTGATATCGCCGAAACCGAAGCGATAAAATCCATCTTCGGCGAGCAGGCCTTCGATATTCCCTGCAATTCGACCAAATCTATGATCGGTCATTTGCTGGGCGCCGCAGGTGCGGCAGAGGCCGCCGCGGTTTGTTTGTCGATGAAAAATAAATACATTCATCCGACAATCAACCTGGATAATCCGGATGAAAAATGCGATCTCGATTATGTCGCTCATGAAGGACGAGAATATGAAATCGACTGCGCTATCTCGAATTCATTCGGATTCGGCGGGCACAACGCCAGTATTGTAATGAAAAACATTAACTAAGTGTACTTTTGAAATGTCAGCTTTGAGTTTTCTGGGCCTGAAGAACCGTATTCCGGCCCATTTTTGTTCAAGAAAATCACTCAATCGTTTACAGGAAAAGCTGGGCCACAAATTCAAGAAGCTGGAATACCTGGGCGAGGCAATCTCGCATCGCTCCTATACGCAGACAGCTCCGGATGCACCCTTTCAGTCCTATGAGCGCCTGGAATTTTTGGGCGACTCGGTATTGGGTATGGTTATTGCCGAGGCGCTGTTTAAACGATTTTCGCCCATGGGTGAGGGTGAGCTGACCAAGACCAAGGCTAATCTGGTCAATGTACACACGCTCTCCCGTATCTCGCGTGAAATCGGCCTGAATAAGTTTGTGCGTCTCTCCGATGAGGAGGAACGGGCCGGAGGACGTGAAAGAAACTCAATTGTGGCCGACTGCCTGGAAGCCGTGATCGGAGCCATATTTCTGGATGGCGGTATTCGCGCCGCCCGGAAGTTCATCTATCATAATTTCCTGGAAAACATGGATATTATCCTGTCCGATCAGGCCCTGCGAAATTTCAAGGGCGAACTTCTGGAGCTGGTGCAGGCCCACTCGGTTCAATCTCCACGTTACGAAGTGATTAAAACCGAGGGCCCCGATCATAATAAAAAATTTACTGTGGCGGTTTTCCTGAATAATACTAAATTGGGTACCGGAAGCGGACACAATAAAAAGGAAGCCGAACAGCATGCGGCCCGCAAAGGACTGCAAAAGCTGGCCAAATTTGAAAAACAAAATAAAAACATATTCGAAGCAGGGGAGGATTAGTGAATATATTCGTACTCGTCAAGCAGGTCCCCGAAATCGCACTGGTAAGCGTCGATGAGGCCAAAGGTGAAGTCTCTTTGCCGCAGGGTCCGGGAGTGCTCAATCCGTTTGATTCCTATGCCCTGGAAGAGGCACTGAAGCTCAAGGAACAGCATGGCGGCAGTGTCACGGCCATAACGGTGGGCGGCAAATCCAGCGAAGTGGCCCTGCGTGAGGCCCTCTCTCTGGGTGTCGACAAGGCCGTGCTGGTCTCCGATGAAGCATTCCAGAATTCCGATAATCAGGCTGTAGGCAAAATCCTGGCCGCGGCGATTGAAAAACTGGGCGACTTTAATCTGATACTGGGCGGAAAGCAGGCTGTCGATTCCGATGATGCCATGGTTCCGGCCGCGGTCGCCGCACGTCTGGGAGTAGCCCAGGCCATGTTTGTGCGCAAGATCAGCGAGGCCTCGGATAGCGCAATTACTGTCGAAAGATCAACAGAAACCGGCCATGATGTGGTCGAAATCACTCTCCCGGCTGTAGTGTCGGTGGTCAAGGAAATCAATGAACCGCGCCTGCCTTCTCTGAAGGGCAAGATGATGGCCAAGAAGGCCAAGATCGAAACGCTGACGGCGGCAGATCTGGGACTCGACAGCGAAGGTGTGGGTGAAAAATCACACAGCAAATTCGAGAAGGCATCCAAACCACCGCCTCGTCCGGCAGGTGAAATAATCGAGGGAGAAACTCCCGAGGAGATTGCAGACAAGCTGTTCAAAAAACTCAGGGAAAATCAGGTTGTCTGATAAATTTTTGGCCGGCAGACAAAAATCTGCCGGCGTTTTTATTGGATTTGTCTTTGCTTCGACGCAGAATTTGCGTTTTTTATGCTTCAAAAGGGAACCGAAATACACCCTTTAGCGTTATAAATTACAACGGCTTATAGCGCCAAATCAAAAAATGCTTGACATCCTTAGGGTTAGGCAGTATTTTGCGTGTGGAATGGTATGCCCACTATACAATATTATTCCGGCATATTCTCCGCTTTGTTTCGAAAAAAAATATTTAACATAGAATTTTCTGGAGGTTGATAAATGAAGAGAACAGGGTTCTTTAGCCTTGTCCTGCTTGCTCTGGTCTTCACTGTTTTCATGGCTGAACCGGCCAGCGCCCTGGATCATCCCTGGGATGGTACCAAGGTTATCGACACGCTGTCCAACGGTCAGAGCGGTAATCCCGAAAACGGTGGAAATGATAATGATTCCGGAGGCGGACTCCTGGGATTTTTCTCCGACCTGATGAACTGGGTAATCGGTTCTGAAAAACAGGACGCGGAGCAGACCGAGCGCAAAAATGACAAGGTCGAAGTCAGAGAGACTTTTAAGGCAAAGGATCTCTCCAAAGAAAAGAAGTACTAGAAGCAATTGTAACTAATATTTAACCTGACTTGGGACTATGAATCCAAACCTCTCGAACAAGGAACGGATCGTCCTCGATGAACTAAGCCGAATTGAGTCGCTTGTCGTTGCGGGCAAATTGAGCCAGGCCAAAACCATCTACGAGGCTCATGCGGATAAATATGCCGCTATGACCGAATCCGCACGTGCCGAACTGGATTATTACCAGGCTCAGATTCTGCATTCCGACCTTGATTATCAATCTGCCTTAGATAAAGCCCGGTCATCATTCGAAATTTTCCGCTCATCATCGGATAATCGTAAAATTGGCAAGCTGCAAAAGCTTATCGCCCGCATTCATATGGATATGGGTGACCTCGCGGAAGCCGAGCAGATTTATCGTGACTGCCTGGCCACGTGGCGTCGAATCCGGGATAAAACCGGCATTTTCGATTGCTATAACCGTCTGGCCCAGATAAAATTTATCCGGGGTGAATATGATGAATCGGCAAAATTCCTGCAGAATGCCATCGACAGTTTCAAATCAGCCGCTATAGATGATGTCAACTCACAAATCACCCTGATCAGATACTCTGGTAACCTGGCCCGTATCTATCTTCTGACCGGTGAATGGGATGAGGCGGAAAAGCTTTTGCGTGAATGTGTCGACCATAACCGTCGCCACAATGTCACCGATTCGCTCATCAGAAACCTGCTTTCGCTGGGATATCTGGGTATCCGCAAACGTGATCAGAAACTGTGCGAGGATTGTTTCGCCGAGGTTCGCGGCCTTCTGGAAACCACCCGTCTTTTGCGTGAAGAGGGTATCCTGTATGAATATATGGGCGAATATTATGCTGAATTCAACAAGTTCGACCGCGCTCTCCAGGCCTACAGTTCCGCGCTCAAGATTGCCGATAAAATTCATTCTGACAATACCATGGTATCCCAGGTCCTGCGCCGTCGTGCCGAATTGTACCTGGCAATGGCGCGCTATGACCTGGCCCTTAAAGATGCCAGGATCGCCCTCAGGGCCGCCTCCAAAGTCGGCGAAAAAGTCGAGCAGGCCGCCTGCCTGAAGGTGATGGCCCTGATCTCATTGCGTCACAAAGTTGAATCCGACCGGGATTTTTTCAGCGAGGCCGAGAATGCCATGGCTTCCACCGGCGAAAAATATGAACGGGCCCGGATGCACCTGGCCTTCTCCGGGGTTGATGTCGATGCTGGCGATCGTCCTGGCATAGTGAAATGCCGCTATCACCTGAAGCAGGCGCTCAGGCTTTTCACCGAACTTGGTTCGGAATACTATATCGCTGTGGCTCGCATGATCGAGGCCGAACTTGCTTTCAAATCGGGCGAATTCGATCTTTCATTCAAGGCCCTATCCGAGGCTGATCAATATTTCGAAAATTACGGCGATGAAAACGACCTCAGCGCCGTGCATGGCCTGCGACGCAAGATTGAGGGCGGAATGGTTGATTTCGCCACCTCCGATTCAAACGAATATAATCTGGTCAGATCATTCATCGAACCATCAGAATATAAAAATTTGCGCCAGGGGGATCTAGATCAGAGCCTGCAATTTTTGATCGGCCGCATTTCGGCCAGCAAGGCTTTCGTGGGTCTGTATGATTTCGGTAAAAATGAATTTACTCCTCTGGCCAATCATAAATTCGATCTGGAATCATTGCCTTCACTCCAGAAAGTGGTAAAATATGCGGGCCTGAAACCCGAAAACCTGAAACCGTTTTATATCACATCGCCATATTCTTCTTGCAATGGCAGCTCGGAAATCTTCCGCGAGTTCCGTGATGCAGGCAGTATAATCCTGATTCCCATGGAACTCGGTGCCCAGAAATCCGCATTGATTTTTCTGCAGAAGGATCAATCTGATGGCGTATCCGGCTACTTCAGCAAAACCGATCTGAACCTCTCCATCGCCTTTGCCGATATCCTGGCATTCCGCGCAATGGAAGAGGAAAAAAGCAGTCTCGAAAAAGACAATATGCGTCTCAGATCACAGCTCGAAAAACGCTGCGCATTTCCCAATATAGTTACCGGCAACAAGGAAATGCTGGAGATGCTGGAACGTGTGATTCAGGTCAAGGATTCGCCGATTGCGATTCTGATACAGGGCGAGACAGGCAGCGGAAAAGATCTTTTAGCAAAAACAATTCATTATAATTCGGTGCGTAAGGATAAGCGCTTTATCTCGGTCAACTGCGCGGCACTGCCCGAGACATTGCTCGAATCAGAATTGTTTGGCTACAAGAAAGGCGCCTTCACAGGCGCCGATCGTGACCGTGCCGGATTATTCGAGGAAGCCGATGGTGGCACATTTTTCCTGGATGAAATCGGCGAAATGCCTCCCTCGATACAGGCCAAGCTATTGCGCGTGCTCGAAGACCAGGAAGTCGTTCGTCTGGGAGATACACGCGGTCGCAAGGTCGATGTGCGCCTGCTTTCGGCCACGAATAGCGATCTTAAGGAAATGATGAAAGTCGGCACATTCCGTCAGGACCTGTACTACAGGCTCTCGGCCATGCAACTCAGAATTCCTTCATTGCGTGAACGAAGGGACGATATCCCGCTCTTAATAGATCATTTTATAGAAAAATATGATCCGGATGTGAGCATGGACGCAGAAGTGCGTCAGATTTTCATGAATTTCTCATGGCCCGGCAATGTGCGTGAACTTGATAATGAGATCAAGAAGCTGGTCCTGCTTTCCGGTGATCGCAAGAGAATCACGAAGGACCTGCTGTCGCGTAAGTTTTTCAAAGAGAATGAGCGCAAAAAGGACATCGATCTGCCTGAGATCGACACATTCCAGCAGGGCTTTACCCTGTATGACTATATTTCGATGTTCGAGAAAAAATATATCAGCGAGGCCCTGGCCAAAAACCGCTGGGTCAAGAAACATGCGGCCAATATGCTGGGAATTCCCGAATCGACATTGAGGCTGAAAATCAAGGAATACAATATCAGCAAAGAATGAGAATTCGGTTATAGAATTTAACAGGCTCGTCGCAGTTTCTGCTTCGAGCCTATTTTATTGTCTGTCATAATCTTAGATAATCACCACAATATTGGATCAATTTTAACGCAAAATCTGCGCTATAGTAATTTCGGGGACCTTGCGAAATTGCTTGCGATTCAATGTAAGTTGTTGTAAGTTGCAGAGTTGGCGAAGCAAGTTCAGTACCTGAGTTGGCATGAAATTTGTACCCTATTATAGGGTATAGACTTACTTGTGAATAACAATATTTGTCATTTTTTGGCGACTTTCGGGTGTAATGCCGAATTCAATATGGATCTGGATCGGCATATCCTGCAAAGTCTTGATGCAGACCGGCGGAATCGTGTCTGGAGAATATATTCATGGGACCCTCCGGCCGTCTCGCTCGGCAAGAACCAGAAGATTGACCAGGTATTGGATCAGAAGTCTCTCCAAAAGGCGGGGGTCACGGTTGTAAAGAGGCCTACAGGTGGCCGGGCCATTTACCACAAAAATGATATCTGTATCTCTTGTGCGGCAATGCTCGAGAAACGCGGTTCCTCGGGTGCGGCGGCAAAGGAGATTTATCTCAGTGTTGCAGAGGTTCTGAGAAAGTTCTTTGACAACTTAAAGACAAACACTGTTCTGGCCAGAGGACCGCGCTTAGACAGCATGCACAGAAGCGGAATAGGCAAGCTGCCCTGTTTTCTGAGCGCCACTCCCTATGAGCTTCTGGCTTCGGGAAAAAAAATCGCCGGGATTGCATTGTATCTTGGCAAAGATCGTTTCCTGGTGCAATCATCGATTCGCATAAAAGCGTATAACATTGATGATTTCCGGTTTTTTACCGGTTTGCATGCTGCACCGGGCATGTTGACCAACATTACCTCGATAGAAGAGGAGTCCGGTCGGCTTGTTGAGGAGCGGGAAATGGAGCAATCTTTGATAAAAACATTATCAGAGGTCAACGATTGCGTCGTAAATATCGTAGATGTAAGTGAGTTCAATTAAAAATCCTGCCTTCATGCTGCGGTTTTTACTGAACGAAAAGGTCATAATAAAAGTCTTATTAACACATGAATATTCACCCTTTATGCGAGGGAAAAAGACCTTGACAACAGGATCGGTTTGTTCTTTAATTATGGGTTTGAATCTGCCCGCAAGGCAGTGTTTTACCCGTATTTGGACAGGACAGATGCATACTCAAAATTTAGCTTGTTTTTGTATACGAAAAAAGGTTTACACAGGTTTCACTTTTCTGTTTAAACCCGGCCATAAATTCAATCTAAAAATGAAAATTAATTACTTTCAAATAGCACAGGAGGTATAGGTAATGTCAATTGCCAAAAGACTTAGTGTAATATTGATGGCACTGGTTGCCTGTATGTTTTTTGCGAATACGATTTTCGCGGGAACTACCGGTAAGATTTCGGGTGTCATTGTTGATTCAAAAACTCAGGAGGGCCTGCCCGGAGCGGTAATCCAGCTCGAGGGTACCACCATAGGTGCCCAGACAAAAGTCGACGGCTCTTATGTTATCCAGAATGTGCCGCCCAAGACCTACACTGCGGTTGTTCGTCTGGTCGGTTATAAGACCAAGATCATCCAGGACATTCGTATCGTTACTGATAAAACATTTGAGCTGAATGTCGAACTGGAAGAGACGGTCATCGAAGGTGAAGAGCAGATCGTTACCGCCGAGCAGGACTATGTCAAGCTGAGTGAAGTTCAGAATATCCGAACTATGAGCGCCGAGCAGATCGACGCCATGCCGGTTCAGGATGTCGACCAGATTCTTTCGGTGCAGGTCGGTGTCGTAACCCGCGGCGGTGAGATTCATATCCGCGGCGGCCGTTCCGGCGAGATCTCCTATATCGTTGACGGTGTCGAAACCCGTGACCCCCTGGGCGGTCTGGGCGCTACCGATGCCGGTATTAACCTCAACTCCACCTCGCTGGAAGAGGTGCAGATTATTAAATCCGGTTTCGATGCCGAGTATGGCGGCGTTATGTCGGGTGTTATCAAGGTGGCCACTCGTGAGGGTGATCTGCAGCTGACCCGTGGCCGTCTGGAGTATCGCACCGATAACCTGCAGGCTGATCAGCTCAACGATTATTCCAATAACTACGATCAGATCAACTTCAATATCGGCGGCCCGGAACCGTTCCTCTCGCGCATGCTTCTGCCGGCGCTGGGAATGGATTATTTCGAGGGCAAACTGGCCTATTATATCAGTCTCACGGTTTCCAAGTATGACGGCGATATCGCCTACAATGATTATGCCCCGGCCCTGCATCAGCGCGGCTACCAGAGCCATGATATCCTTGGGCTGAATATCGATGACAGGCAGTACAATAATTATCAGTTCCAGACAAAACTGACATTCAATCCGGGTACCGGTATCAAGCTGATCCTGAATTATCGCGGTCAGTGGGATGTTTATAATCCCTTTGATAACTATTCCTGGGATTACAGATACACTCCCTCAACGGCTTCATTTGTTGAGGAGACCTCGCATCTGTTCAGCGCAACTTTCAGCCATCAGCTCAACCAGTCGACATTCTATGAGGTGGTCCTGTCGCGCTATTCAAAGCAGTACCTGCAGGTTCCGGATAGTCCCAATAATCCCGGAAGCGGTGCCTTTCCGGATGATTTCCTGTTCTATGATGAATGGGAATATTATGCCGATCTGAATAACAACGGCCGCTATGATGCCCCTGAGCCGTTTATCAATGCCAGCGGCGATACCACTTATGCCGGATTCCCGCAGTATACCGATGGTGACGCGCTGGGCTTTTTCGGAAGCTGGTACAATATCGGCGAATACTGGGATCTGCCCGGTGAGAGCTTCTACGAAAGATTCAATGAGGTTTCCTGGAATGAGGCCCAGGGCGTGTTCGATACCATCTACTGGGATTGGGACGGCGACGGTTTTATCGACAATGCCGACGGTGAACCCTATGTCGACCTGAACGGTAACGGCAAGTGGGATGCCGGCGACTTCTTCCATCCCTTCTACGACACCAACGGCAATGGCGTATATGATGAAGAACGTGGCCAGAATATCAATGTCGATAACCCCGAACCATATATTGATGGTGATAAGAATCTGGGTGAGCCGTTTACGGATGTCAACCAGAACGGTCGTTATGATCGCGGTATAGATGTTTTTATCATGTCATCCGATCCCTCGATCAATATGGACTTGAATCGTAACTCCAAGTACGATGGTCCCAATGATCCCTGGACCCCCGGAATTCCTTATGAAGATTTAAATGGCAACGGCTTGTTCGATTCGCCCAACGGACGATATGATTTCGGTGAGCCATTTGTTGATATCAATCATAATGGCCAGTGGGATCAGCGCGACGGCTTCTTTGACTATGGCTATAACCAGTGGGCCTTCTATCAGGATCGTAGGTCCATTATCAACAGTCTCGATTTCAAAATAACCAAGCAGCTTATCAGGACGCTGGAGAACCGTACCGGTTTCCAGTTAAAATACAATGAGCTGAGTATGGCCGATTTGCGCTATCCGCATTTCCCTTATGACGGTGATCCGGATGGCGGGCCATGGCCGGAACGTGGTGTCTTCCGCGATTTCTATGCTCAGTATCCGTTTGAGGGCGCCTTCTATACACAGTTCACTCTCGAATATGGTTCATTGATCGCCAAGCTTGGCGTACGTCTCGATATCTTCAGGCAGTCCGACGCGATTGATCAGATTCTCGATGATACCATTGAAGATAAAGAGCAGGTCGAAACAAGGACCAAGATATCGCCGCGTGTTGGTATCAGTTATCCGATTACGGATAAGGCCAAGGTCTATTTCAACTATGGACATTTCTACCAGTTGCCGGCCTATCAGTTCATGTACAGGCGTGCCACTCAGGCCTCCAATGCCTTCGGTATTGTCGGTAACTTCAATCTCGATTTCCAGAAGAACATCCAGTATGAGTTCGGTGTGGCCTATGAGCTTTCCGATGATTACGTGCTGGATGTGAGCGGTTTCTATAAGGACCAGTTCGGCCTGATTAACTCGCAGCGCAAAACCTATGGTCCTTTCCAGCGCAACGAGTATGAAAACTCTGACTATGCCAGGGCCCGTGGACTGGAGATGGAACTGCGCAAGGTTTACGGCAACTATATCTCCGGTACGGCCACTTATTCCTATGCCTTCGCCTACGGCAAGAGCTCCTCGGAATCATCCAACTATTTCGATGATTTCTATAACAGGGCCATCCCGATTCGCGAATTCCCGCTTAACTGGGATGTCAGGCATCAGTTTATGCTCAATATGGCGCTCGCTATTTCCAGGAATGAGAAGCCCACACTGTTCGGATTCAGAATCCCCAACGACTGGGGTATGTCGGTTACCTGGCAATATGGTACAGGTTATCCGTATACGCCCACCAGGGATTATCCGGGCCTGAGACTTCTGCCGGGTGAGGACCCGCAGAATAACAGTCTGCGTTATCCGGCCAACTCAAATGTCGACGTTCGATTCTACAAAAACTTCGAGGTTGTCGGTCTTGACTATACATTTGAGGTCTGGGTTTATAACCTGTTCGATACTGAGAATTATGATTTAGTCTATGGTTCCACAGGCCGTCCGGATACCGGAACCAATATCGGCGGCCAGGTCAAGGAAGGCTCGCTGTATGCGAACAATCCTTATCATTATGCCCCGGGACGTAATATTCAGTTCAGCCTGGCACTAAATTTCTAAGAGAGGATGAAATTAATGCATCCCTATGCATGTAAGAAAATGATCATTATAATAATGGCGCTTCTGCTGCTCTGCGGAGGGCAGAGCGCCATGGCTAAGATGAAGGAAGGTTATACCCCCACAAGCTGGACAACCGATCCCTTCTTCAAGCCTACGGCAGACGGAATTCCCAATACCCAGAACTGCAGCCATCGTGTCGGCAATGTCTTTCTGACAATCACAAACTGGGGCTTCTTCGGCAGCAAGTTCTGGCAGGACCAGCTGCGCGAAGAATATTGTACGTACGGTGACGAGCCGCTGGGTATGCTGGCTCCCTCATTCGAATTCCCGGCCGGATCAGGCGTGAACTATCTTTTCCAGGGCGCGCTCTGGTTTGCGGCTATTATCGAGGATGATACACTCTGCAGTGTGGGCGCTGACGGCTGGCAATGGGTTAATGAGATGTATCCGGCTGCTATTCCCGATGGTGGCCTGGTTCAGAAATCGATCCGTAAGGGTTCGGTAAATTATGATCCGGACGCCATATCCGAGCAGGATTTCTATGCGGTCTATACCGATACGTTGACAAACCAGCAGTACGTTACACCCGACCCGATCGAGGGCCGTCCCCACAAGCCGATCAACATTGAAGTCAATCAGCGTTCATATTCCTGGAGCTATAAATATGCCGAGGACTTTATCTTGATCGATTTCATGTTGCGCAATATCGGCCAGAAGAGCATCCGGCGTGGCTATATGGGTCTCTATATCGATGCCGATATCTGGGCCGGGCCGACAGACTTTGTTGAGGCCGGCTATGAGGATGACTACTCCGGTTTCAAGGTCTCGGTACCATCGCCGGCAGGCGGAGGACTCGAGGATACGATTAATATAGCCTGGACCGCCGACGATGACGGCGACCCGCATGGCGGGGCTTTTTATCAGAAAAGCCCAACCGGCGTGGCCGGTACGAGGGTGGTCAGGTCACCCAATCCGGAACTTCAGTACTCATTCAACTGGTGGAATTCCAACGGCTATAATACCAATTTTGACTGGGGGCCGATGAAATCGGCTAATTACCGTGATTTTGGTACCGGCGGTCTGGGTACCCCGGAAACCGACAGGAATAAATACTATATCCTGTCCAATAATGAATTTGACTATGACCAGCTTTTCGCGGCCGTGGATTACTCTGACCAGGGATGGCTTCCGCCTCCCACTCCTGACCTGGCCGAGAATATCGCCGATGGTTTCGATACACGCTACCTGTTCTCATTCGGGCCCTTCAATATCGAGCCGGGCGATTCATTGCTGGTAACATGTGCCTATGTCGCCGGAGCCGACTTCCATGTCAAGCCGGAAGATAAGGCTGTACATTTTGATGCCCAGAATCCCCAAGTCTTTTATGAGAAGCTCGACTTCACGGACCTGGGCATAAATTCCACCTGGGCCGCCTGGATGTATGATAATCCGGGCGTGGATACCGATGGTGACGGCGATTCCGGAAAATTCCGTATAAGAATCGATACAATTATTGAAAATTTTGATACGACCTTTGTCGAAAATCGTGTCTACTATGAAGGTGATGGTGTTCCGGACTTCAAGGGTCCCCCGCCTCCGCCTTCGCCAAATCTGAGATATTCGGCGATACCCGGTCGGGTCACTCTGAAGTGGAACGGCCTGCAGACAGAAACTTATATTGATGATTTCTCTCAGAAGCAGGATTTCGAGGGCTACCGTGTCTATTTTGGTCAGGAACTTAAAACCGACGCTTTCGCGCTGTTGACTTCGCATGACCTGGTGGATTTTAATCGCCATATCTGGGATGCGGGTAAGCAGAAATGGTTCCTGCGCGATACACCGTTTTCGCTGGATGATCTCAGGGCCATGTATGGCGATGATTTCGATCCCCTGATGTATACCGAGGAGGATCCATTCGAATACGACGGTGAGCTCTTTTATTTCGAAAGAGTTGACTGGAACCAGTATTTCAGCGATCCGCGCGGGATCAAAAAGACATTTATGGATGAAATCCTGTCCGGTGCGGTAACATCAGATACCGGATATCTTGAATATCCGGATAACTATTACCAGGACGACGATTCGATATATCATAAATATTATGAGTATGAATACACTATAAGCGAATTGAGAGAATCCGATGATCTGTTCTTCTCGGTGACGGCCTTTGATTTCGGCAATCCCGAGAATGGCCTGGAACCGCTTGAATCATCGCCTCTTTCCAATGCGATCAGGATCTTCCCGATTTATTCGGCCGATCAGGTGGTGGAAAATGACGCCAAGGTGTCTGTCTATCCCAATCCGTATGTTGGTGATGGCGCCTACCGCGCTGACGGCTATGAATCCAAGGAAGGCGATCGTGAGCGTGAAAGACGTATTCATTTCGTCAATTTGCCGGAGGAATGCACAATCAAGATCTGGACCACCGACGGTGATCTGGTGCGAGAAATCAAGCATGAATTCGGTAATCCCAATTCAGAAACAAACTCAAAAGCATACTGGGATCTAATCACCAGGAATACTCAGGCAGCGGTGAGCGGTTTATATATCTACACCATCGAGTCTGATCTCGGTACCCAGGTAGGCAAGATAGTAATAATAAAGTAGAATGCAGGTTTTCATGATTGGGGATGATACATATGAAATTTAGATACTACCTGGCTTTTCTGATTATACTGCTTTTGCCGGGCCTTGTGTACGGTCAGGCGAAGGTGGCGACAGCAGGAGCGCAGTTTTTGGAGATAGGCATCTCGGCCCGCGCAGTTGGCATGGGCGAGTCGTTTATTTCGATCGCTGATGATGCCTCGGCGTTGTACTATAATCCGGCCGGATTGACGCAGGTCTATGAAAAGCAGTTTATGTTCACGCATATCGATTATGCTGCGGACATGAACTTTGAGTTTGGCGGGGTGGTGCTACCGATGTGGAGCTTAGGCGGCGTGATCGGATTCGGTATATATATGCTGGATGCCGGAACGATGAAGGAGACGACGTATGAGTATGCTGAGGGCACGGGCCGCACGTTTGGTGCCAAGGAGTATGCCATCAGCGCCAGTTATGCCCGTAGCCTGACAGATCATTTTTCGGTGGGCCTGACGTTTAAGATCATCGATCAGCTTTATGAGGAGCAGCGCGCCACCGGCTGGGCTGCGGATGTTGGCACGACGTATGACACGGGTTACCGTGGTTTCCGGATCTCGATGGTGATTTCCAACTTTGGGCCGGATATGCGTTTTATAACTGAGGAGCATCCCTTGCCGATCAACTTCAAGTTTGGAGCGGCCTTCAATGTAATCGAGAGTGAGATGCATCGCACGACATTCTCGATGGAGGGCTCGCATCCGTCGGATAACCTTGAGAAATATTCAGCCGGTTTGGAATATAATTTCAACGAGATGTTTTCGTTGCGCGTGGGTCACAAGTTCCAGGTCGACGCGGGTGGTTTCAGTGCCGGGGCGGGAATTCATCTTCCTGTTTCCGACTGGGACATCACCCTCGATTATGGCTACTTTGACTTTGGCGTACTCGAGTCAGTTCACAGATTCACTGTAGGATTCGGACTTTGATTAAATTGGATCGATTGAGGTTCTTGTTTATATAAAAGACTTGTTTGGAAGATTATAACGGATTTTAAATTGTGCCTGGAGGTTTCCCTATGAAGCACAAATATTGGCAGCTAAAAATAATAGGAATAACGGTTCTGTTTGCGCTGGCCCTTTCGCTCGCGGGACCCTCGGATGTCTATGCCAGAGATATGCTGGATCATTCCGGGGATGCTATCCGTGATCTGGAAAGCCGGCTTAAACCTACCGCTACGGCTCCGCCAAATACCCAGTTGCGCGTACATAAGGTTGGTAATATCCTTATGTCGATCACCAACTGGGGGTTTTTCGGCAGCCAGATTGACGAAGGATACGAGGATCCGGAAACCGGCAGGGCCGCGCCCTCATGCGAGTTCCCGGCCGGATCGGGTATCGAGTATCTGTTCCAGGGCGCACTCTGGATCGGCGCTATCGTTGAAGATGATACGCTGGTAACAGTGGGTGCCGACGGATGGCAGCATGTCGAGGAGATGTTCCCGGATGCTGCTCCCGCCGGCGATATCGAAAAAAGATCGATTCGACCCACAGATCCGGCCTATCATCCCGATGCCGTATCTGAAGCGGACTATATCGCGGTTTATACAGATACATTGACCGATCAGCAGTACGTTGCCTCAACCCCGATGGACAGGAGGCCGCATAAGCCCCTTAATATCAGGGTTACTCAGAAGAGCTACTCCTGGAGTTATAAATACTCGGAAGATTTCATTCTCTTTGATTTCTTCATTTATAACATGGGCGTTAAAACACTGCGCAAGGTCTACATGGGTATTTATATCGATGCCGATGTTATGCATCCGGAAGTAAATGCCGAGGGATTCGCCGATGATATCTGCGGATTCAGATGGACCTATACTCGTTCCGATGGTCTCGAGGACACAATCAGGATCGCCTGGATCGGCGATAATGACGGTGACCCGGCCGGAACGGCATTCAATTATGCCAGCCCGGTGGGCGTGACCGGTACACGTGTTGTCAGGACGCCCAACCCGGATCTTCAGTACTCATTCAACTGGTGGGTCTCCGAGCAGTATCAGCCCTCGCTTTATGACTGGGGCCCGATGAAGGATGACAATTACCGTGACTTCGGTACCGGTGGTCTGGGTACTCCGGAAGGCGATAAGAACAAGTATTATATCATGTCGAACAATGAGTTCGATTATGATCAGATTTATTCCGCGGTTGATTTCACCGATGAAGGCTGGTTGCCTCCTCCGGCGGCCGACCTTGCTGAGCAGCTGGCAAAAGGTTACGATACTCGTTACCTGATTTCATTCGGACCATTCAATATCGAGCCGGGTGATTCATTGCCGGTTACTCTGGCCTATGTCGCCGGTGACAACTTCCATGTCAAACCGACCGATTTTACAAAATACTTCACCGATATATTGGCACCGGATTCATTCTACAGCAAGCTCAATTTTGGAGATCTCGGTCTCAATGCTACCTGGGCCGCCTGGGTCTATGATAATCCCGGCGTTGATACCGATAATGACGGCGATTCCGGGCTTTGCAGACCGGTCGTGGATACCATCGTTCAGGATGGTGACACCACTTACGTAGAAGATTGTATCTACTATGAAGGCGACGGCGTGCCTGACTTTGATGGCCCTCCGCCTCCGCCGGCACCCAATCTGCGCTATTCAACCGTACCAGGCGAGGTTACTATTCGCTGGAATGGCATGGCTACCGAGCTTTACAATGACCTCTTCTCAGGCAAGCAGGATTTCGAAGGCTACCGAGTCTATATGGCGCGTGAGCTGAAAATGGATGATTTCGCGCTTCTGACCTCCCATGACCTGATCGACTTTAACCGCTATGTCTGGGATGTTGGCAAGCAGAAATGGTTCCTGACCGGAATTCCAATGGGTCTGAAGGAATTACAGGATCTCTACGGTGACGATTTCGATCCTAACTTATATGAAGAAGAAAATCCATTTGTGGCGCCCAACGGTCTTGAGTATTATTTCGAGGCTGTTGACTGGAACCAGTATTTCACCGATCCCAGGGGCGTCAGGAAAACGTTCCGGGATGAAATCGAATCCGGCGCTGTTACGGCTGACACAGGCTATCTTGAGTATCCCGACAACTACCACACGGAAAATGACTCGATATATCATAAATATTATGAGTATGAGTACACGATTGATGGCCTGATCCCGTCACAACCGCTCTATTTCGCGGTCACGGCGTTTGACTTCGGCAACCCCGAAAATGCGCTCGAACCGCTCGAATCATCACCTCTGGCCAACGCCGTGAAGGTTTTCCCGGTTTTTTCGGCTGACCAGGTAATTGAGAATGATGCCACGGTATCTGTCTATCCCAATCCATATCGAATCGATGCCGGCTATGCCGAGGATCGCTATGAGGATCCCAACCGTACCGGCCGAACTGAATGGGAACGCAGAATTCACTTCATCAATCTCCCCGAGGAATGCACGATCAAGATCTGGACCACCGATGGTGATCTGGTGCGAGAAATCAAGCATGAACCGGGCGGTGATTTCTCAGAGACCAATTCCAAGGCCTACTGGGATATGATAACGCGTAATACGCAGGCAATTGTATCCGGATTGTATATATACACTATTGAGTCCGATCAGGGTACACAGGTTGGCAAAATTGTGGTAATCAAGTAAGCAACATTTAGATTTGAGGATACAGTTATGAAAAGAATAAGTATGTTTTTGCTTCTTGCCGTCCTGCTTTTGCCGGGCCTTGTGTACGGTCAGGCGAAGGTGGCGACAGCAGGAGCGCAGTTTTTGGAGATAGGCATCTCGGCCCGCGCAGTTGGCATGGGCGAGTCGTTTATTTCGATCGCTGATGATGCCTCGGCGTTGTACTATAATCCGGCCGGATTGACGCAGGTCTATGAAAAGCAGTTTATGTTCACGCATATCGATTATGCTGCGGACATGAACTTTGAGTTTGGCGGGGTGGTGCTACCGATGTGGAGCTTAGGCGGCGTGATCGGATTCGGTATATATATGCTGGATGCCGGAACGATGAAGGAGACGACGTATGAGTATGCTGAGGGCACGGGCCGCACGTTTGGTGCCAAGGAGTATGCCATCAGCGCCAGTTATGCCCGTAGCCTGACAGATCATTTTTCGGTGGGCCTGACGTTTAAGATCATCGATCAGCTTTATGAGGAGCAGCGCGCCACCGGCTGGGCTGCGGATGTTGGCACGACGTATGACACGGGTTACCGTGGTTTCCGGATCTCGATGGTGATTTCCAACTTTGGGCCGGATATGCGTTTTATAACTGAGGAGCATCCCTTGCCGATCAACTTCAAGTTTGGAGCGGCCTTCAATGTAATCGAGAGTGAGATGCATCGCACGACATTCTCGATGGAGGGCTCGCATCCGTCGGATAACCTTGAGAAATATTCAGCCGGTTTGGAATATAATTTCAACGAGATGTTTTCGTTGCGCGTGGGTCACAAGTTCCAGGTCGACGCGGGTGGTTTCAGTGCCGGGGCGGGAATTCATCTTCCTGTTTCCGACTGGGACATCACCCTCGATTATGGCTACTTTGACTTTGGCGTACTCGAGTCAGTTCACAGATTCACTGTAGGATTCGGACTCTAATGACTATGAATAATTCTATTGCGATATACTTGGAGGTATGATGCAAAACAAGCATGTTAAAATGATACTGCTTCTCATGATGGCGATGGTGGCAAGTGTGATCTTTATCTCCGCCTGCAGTGAAGGTTTCGAAGGTGAGCAACCTACCAATGCGGCGCCGAGATGTTTCCTTGCCAATATCCCGACGGAGGGAGAAGAGTATTCCTTTAATCCAATTCTTTACTGGTATGCCACCGATACCGATGGCTTTATCAGGCTTTATCGCTACACGGTCAAGCGTGCCGAGGATATCAATGATGATCCTATGGCATATGCCGAGCATGTGTTGACCAGCGGCGATTACAGTGACTGGACGGTTGTATATGCAGATTCTCTGGCACCGGGTAATTCGGCCACATCGGATACGATTCCGCTTTTTGCCGAAGCCGATCCGGAGATATATACACCCCAGTATTTCTTTGTGCAGGCCGTGGATAACCATGGCAAGCCATCCAATTTCACCGATACTACCGATGGCAAAATAACAGCTGTGGCTTACCGGATGTATTCAAGAAACAATAATCCTCCGGAAACATATATCAGCTTCGATTCTTCCAAGACATTCTTCAGCCTGCCGGATACGACTGATCTGTACAGCGGTGTTCCGATCGCCTGGAACGGTTCGGATTCTCTCGATTATAAGCGCACTCAACCGCCGTTCGAGTATCACTGGCGCGTCTACGGGCCGTTTGAGGATACCATGAGCTTCGATGAAAACAAGTTCGTTTATGAATCGCGTGATACCGCCACCAATTCGGTCTGGATCGAAAACGAAGGTGCGAACCTGTTCAATCTTTACAGGCATGAGCCCGCGGCTACCACAACCAGGTCAGACTGGTTCTATTTCGAGGTGCGCGCACGGGATGATGCCTTTGTGCCCGATCCTACTCCGGCTTATGTCTGGTTCAAGGTTGTCGAGCCGGCATTCGAAAACGGCATTATGGTCGTGGATAACACTTCCTATATCGGAAGTAACTGCGTCCTGGCCGTTCCGGTGTTACCATTCAGGCCAACAACTGGCGAGGAGCCTCCGATACCGAAAGTTCATAACTTTATTAGCACTGTCTTCGAGCAGGCCGGCTATCCGATTGACTCACTCTACTGGTACAACAGCCCGGCAGCACCCCAGGTCAAACCACCGCCGCCGCTGGATATCCTGATGAGCTTCAAGCTCGTTGTGTTCATGAAAGAGAATAATTACGACGTCTACAACAAGGATAAAGATTATCTCGACTTCGTCGGCAGCTATCTCGATCTGGGCGGCATGGCCATGTTTATCGGCTGGAATTCATTCACTACATTCTCGCCGGGTTTGACACCGCATTCACCGTCGACCTTCCCCTATAAGTACTGCGATCTGCAGGCTTCATACGAACAGGCCTGGTCGGCTGTCGATGTGTACAAGAAGATCGGTGTGACCTACGGCGATACTCCAGAAGAATTCCTGCGCGCCGAGGCGATCGTTCCCGATGTTCCGCCTGTGCTTGAGGTTGACTCCGGCGGTCATCTGCGCGACTATTTCATGAACAGGAACCTGTGGCGCGATCAAGATGATTCAACCAAAACAACTTATCCATTCAAAGCCGGTGCCGAGCCATGGGTGAACTACTTCGTTAAGGGAACCCGTTCGGAAGCCGTTTATACGGCCAAATCGGTTTATGAAGCCGGACTGGTCGAGAATATGGATGTACGCGATTTTAAGAAGAGATACAATCGTGAGACTATCGATGGCAAGGTTGTGGGTGTCAGGAACAAAACTGATATCTACAGAACAGCTGTATTCGGATTCTCGTTCTATTGCATGTACGAGGATCAGGCGACAGAATTCATTAAATCTATGATGGATTGGTTCTTTGCCGAAGATTAAATCAAGCAATTCGATTCTCTGAGATAGACAAGGGAGGATTAATTATCCTCCCTTTTTTATTCCATCCAGAATTCTTTCCGCAGGGGTATAATCGGGATATGAGGTCAGGATCTCTTCGAGGACTCCGACTGCCTTCTCCAGTTCGCCGAGATTATATAATGACTGCGCCTTGTATAGCATATATACCGGCAGATCGGAGGAATCGGCATCCGCAATAACATCATCCAGAATCCTGAGAGATTCATCATAATTGCCGGACCTCATATTGGCTTCCAGCAGTCCGCGCAATGCCTCCTCCAGGCCGCTGTCATATTCGAGGGCCTTTTTGAAATTGCCGCGGGATGCTTCATTATTGCCACGATTCAGATCGATTACACCCATATTGGCATATGACTGAGCCATAAGCGAGGCCCTTTTTGCTGGTGAAAATAGTTTTGCCGTAAGCCCCGGATCACGCTCGTAGGTTGGCTGCTGCTGCTCTTCCAGATACTCGATGGCCTTCCTGAAATCTGAATAGGCAAGTTCCAGCATCGACCTGTCTATCCTGCCCAGATCGATCTGCAGTATACCACGATGGAAATAGTAGTAGGGGTTGGCTTTGTGATACCTTTCATATTGATTTAGAAGCTCCAGTGCCTCTGCCTGCAGGTTGGCCGCACGGGCCGCCTTGGCATAGTTGATTACCGGCTCAATGAAGGAGGGCTTCATATTGATTGCCGTATGAGCCAGCCTATAGGCGATTTCATTATTTCCACCCAGGCGGGCGATATCTGCCAGGCTGGAAAGTGTCAGCGCCGAATCCGGGTTGACCTCCAGCTCGCGACGGTAATAATGGCGGGCCGAATCAAGATTACCCTCATATACGAATGTGGCCGCCAGGTTCATATTGGCCTGCGGATAACTCGGATTCAGGTTCAGAAGCTCATGATAGCGGTAACGGGCGATCCTGTACTGCCCTTTGGCCATCAACCGGTTGCCCTCGATATACAATTCCTGCTGGGGATTTGAAAACCGGATGTCATAATAATTAACAGCCGACAAAATGGCCACAAAGACCATGAGCGGTATAAAGATACTGAGTTTTTTGAAATTGCGGGACTTAAACAAACCGATCAAATAACTCAAACCAAAACCGGCAAATATCAGCCACAAGGGCAAAATCGGCAGGCGGAATCGTGAAGTTACAAAAAACAGGATTATAACAATGGAATAGAAAATGATAAAGGTGAACATTAACCCGGCTTTATAGTTGTTCCTGAGACCGGCAATCATGCCGACAATACCGAGCGGCAGAATCAGCCACCATGTGACAACAAAAATCTGCGAGAACGATATGTCCTGCCTGAATTGAGGAATATTGCGGTTGTTGGAAATATCCCGGCTATGAATCAAAAGATGCATCTTTTTTAGATATAATTCGGCCGCCTGCCCGGGTGAGCCGAGAATGAACTCCAATCCACGCAGATACCAGTAACGCGACACTTCCGATGGGCCAAGTGCCTCTCCCGTATCCTGTTCCGCGATTCTTTTGCAGTCGGAATACTGCCAGAAGGCTCCCAATGGCGCTGGCATGGCTGCGGACCATCCGGTAGCCTGCGAATTATTGCCGATATAGAAATTTATCCCGCCCTGTGTTGGCAGGGCAGTAAATTGACCCGCCACCGCGGCATTTCTGATCGCTATCGGCAGGAGAATTACCGTCAAACCGGCTATCAAAAAAACGCTCCTGATCAGCCATTTCCGGAAATCGAACAGCTTTGAACCGGTTTGCAGGAAATAGAGCGGTAGTATTATCACCAGGATCAGAACGGTCGGACGGGTTGCCGCCGCCAGCCCCAAGACAAGTCCGGCGGTCAGCCAGCAGAAAACTTTATCTTGCCTTTCAGCCCTGAATATGATCAGAAATATGAGTGGAAGGAAGAAAACCAGCATGAAATCCAGCAACAATTCCGACTCGAAAAATACAAAATCGAAGGTGAAGATATACAGCAAAGCCGTTATCAGCGCGCTTCTTTGGTCAAATATCTCTTTGGCCAGCCTGTAAACCAGTAGATATGATAAAATCCCGATAATATTCTGCACTATAACCATGCCCAGAATCGAACCGGAAAAGATATAATAAAGCAGGCCAACGAAATAAGGGTAAAGCGGGGCCCGGAAGAAGATGTCCGAACCGATCAATTCGCCCGAGGCGATCGATTTGGCCCAGAGATAATGGAATTCGGCATCGACTGTCAGGCTGCCCCACAGATCGGAGTCGTGATACTGCACTAAGTAAATGATCCGTAACAGTATATATAAGCCGGTCAGCCAGTAAATCAGATTGCCTGCAGAGGGCCTGATGCGTGCCAGGATTTTCATACAGATAGTTTAATCAGTTTAATGATCTCGTTCAAGGTTTTTCCGAAATAGTGCAGAGCTTTGCATGTAGCAGGCATGTGTGTAATCTGATGCATACCCGCCTTTTTCGGTCCATAATCTAAAAAATGTTGGATTCTGCCGATGATTCAATCCTGTAAGCCGCTTAAAATTAGATGCTTACGTTAATCAAAAAGCCATCCACTCATCCTGCCGGTATGATCCAATGTATACACAATCCTGCGGCACAGGGTTTGCTCAAATAGGGTACGGAGCTTACAAAGGAGAATGGAATGACAAAGCATGCCAGCAAAAATTTTAGAATCCTCCAGATTATAACGGCCCTTTTACTTTTAATTCTCCTTATAGCTCCTGTCCGTGATGGTATCTGCGGGGAGCTTTCCGGCTCCCTGCAGGCACTTTCTAATCAGAGTGCCGATCAGAAAATCCGTGTCATGGTTTTCTTCGAGGAAGAGGAGCAGGTTGAGGCATTTAAGGCCCAGGCAGCCAATCAATTGACCCGCAGCCAGATGCATCAGGCACTCTACGGCAGGCTGAAAGACCAGTCTGTCCGCAAACTCAACGATTTCAGTTCCGAAATCGCCAATTCAGACTTAAATGTATTAATTATAAAGAATTACTGGATTACCGAGGCCGCCCTGATAGAAATCGAGGCCTCTCAGCTCAACAGGCTGGCGGATGTAGAAGGTGTTCGTTTTATAGCCCCGGATACAACCCTGGCCCTGATCGAACCGACCAGGGTCATGCCGGCCCCCTCACTCAGCCAGGGTGTCGAGGACAACCTGGTCGTGGTCGGAGCCGACAAGCTCTGGGACAGAGGTCTGACCGGTCAGGGCAGAATTGTAGGTAGTTTCGATACGGGTGTCGAGGGTTCACATCCGGCGCTTGCCAACACATGGAAGGGTCTCGGCGGTGATGCTTCATCGGCCTGGTTCGACCCCTATGGAAGCACTTTCCCGTCAGACAATAACGGTCATGGTACGCATGTGATGGGTATCATGGTGGGACGCAATGGCGCGGATACTATTGGTGTGGCTTTCAATGCCAGCTGGATCAGCGCCTCGGTTATCGACCGTGGTTCCGGCCTGTCCAAGACTATTTCGGATATCCTGGAGGCCTTTGAATGGGCCGCCGATCCTGACGGCAATCCCAATACTATCGATGATGTACCGGATGTGATAAATCATTCCTGGGGAATTCCGCAGGGTATTTTCCCCGCCTGCGACAACACTTTCTGGTCGGCCATCGACAATCTCGAGGCCCTGGGTATAGTCTGCATTTTCGCGGCCGGCAATGAAGGTCCCGACAGCAGCAGCCTGCGTCTTCCGGCAGATCGCCCCTCGACCGCCCTGAACGCCTTCGCGGTCGGCGCCATAGACCAGAACACAACCGGTTACCCTGTGGCGGCATTTTCCAGCCGCGGACCGTCATCCTGCGATGAATCCGTGGTCAAGCCCGAAGTCGTCGCTCCCGGTGTCAATGTCAGATCATCCTATAAGGGCGGCGGGTACAGGCTGATCAACGGTACATCTATGGCCGCTCCGCATGTTTCTGCGGCTGTGGCCCTGTTGCGCGAATACAATCCCGAGGCCACAACCTTGCAGATCAAGCAGGCCCTGTATATTTCGGCCATCGATCTCGGTCCGCAGGGTGATGATAACGCTTACGGGCGCGGTATTATAGATCTCGAAGCCGCCCTGGAAATGATTCCTCCGCCATCATCGGCCCATATCGAGATTACCAACTATGAATATAATGATGACGGCAATCATGTCATCGAACCGGGCGAGCAGTTTGAATTCTCAATTGAACTGGTTACTCAGTATGCCGATGTCAACGGTCTCTGGGCCCGCCTGCATACGCCGGAAAGCTATGCCTCGGTTATTACCGATTCGGTATCATTCGGATCTGTTGCCGCCGATACCTATGCCGATAACTTCGCCGATCCGTTTGTGATCGTACTCAATGAAAATGTTATCCCGGCCAGCAATATGCCGATTGATATAGATTTCTATGACCCCGATGGCGAGTCGCTGGGCACCGAACGTCTTAATATAATCGTCGCTCAGAGCCAGAATGCGCGTTATCACACGCTGGCTAACAATTCGGTCAAGATGACTGTGGATAATTTCGGCGGAATCGGTCACGGCCCCGCATCGCCGTCACCGGCATCAGGAGTGGGCGGTTTCATACCGTTCAACAACAGTTTCGATATTCTTCCCGAATTCTCATTGATGGTTGCAGGCAATCAGAGCGGTCATGTTTCCGATGCTTCACGCAGTGAAACCGGATTTATCTCGGATAACGATTTCATGGCCAGCCGTGAAACCGAAAGCGTGATCTTTGAGCCGGGTATTTTCGGCTCCACCGATCTGCATTGCTACTATAATGATTCCCTGGCCAGCGATCCCCTGGGCCTTACGGTGGACCAGCGCACATCGCTTTTCAACACCGTAGAACTTGAAAACAGCGTAATAATCGAATATTCGATATCCGCCCAGGGATACTCAGTCGACGACAGCCTGTATGTCGGTTTCCTGATGGACTGGGACATGGATGCCGAGGGTGTCGGTATCGAAAAAGCCGGCTATAATTACGAAGGAAAATTCGGATACTACTACAATCAGGCCGAGGACCTGTATGTCGGCGTGATGTTTTTGAACAGCGATATACTGAGCCATAAGATTCTGCCCAATAGCCTGGGTTCAAAATCCCTCCTGAGTGACAGTGATAAGTTCAGCCATCTCAGTTCCGGCGTGATAGGCGATTCGGTCGACAAATGGGGTGACTATTACAGCATAATCTCCACCCGCAGCCATCGTCCGGCCGAGGGCGACAGCATCAAGATAGCCGTGGCAGTTGTAGTGGGACGTGATCTGGATGATCTCTCGCAGGGATTTGTCTCGGCATTCGATTATTACAATATCGCTACCGATGTCGAGGATGATTTCACTGATAATGAGCCCCTGCCGCGAGATTTCAGCCTGAACCAGAATTATCCCAATCCGTTCAATATGTCCACTTCGATCAGCTTCAACCTGTCATCGCCCGGTTATGTAAGGCTGGAGGTTTTCAATATACTCGGCCAGAAGGTCAGCACTGCCGCAGATGGACAGTTTTCGGCCGGGTTGACAACGATTGTCTGGGATGGTAAGTCATCTGATGGCGCCGATCTGGCTTCGGGTACTTATTTCTATCGCCTGACAGTCGATGGTAAGCAGATTGACAGCAAAAAGCTGATGATATTGAAATAATTTCTGCTTGTCGAAAGTCGCCTGAAATATATATTATTAAAGGCGAACCATTTTTGCCTCTTTTTGTTTAATTCTGATGGCGATATCTATCAAGCGGAAAGGATAATCCATGACAGCCAGACTGACAACATTTACAGCTTTAATTATAGCATTATTCATGACAGTACAACTGGGGGCGGTTGACCTTCATCCGGATCTGAAAGAAAAGCTGATTCGCGAAGGCAAATATGATGAGTATGTGGCAAGCATGAAGGATGCCCGTGCCAGAGGTGTCTGTCAGCCTGCCGAACACGGCAAGCACCTGATGCAGACGCTTTCGCAGAATGACGGCCCGGATACTGTCAAGGCTGTGGTCCTGCTGGTTGAATTTAGCGATAATCTGGCAAACAATCCCGGTGATCCATATAACATATTTGCAACTCAACAATATTTCGACAGCCTGGTCAATTCAGTCGGGTATACCGATTCCCTGCCTCTTGGCAGTATGCGCGAATTTTATCTCGAAAATTCCCATGGCCAGTTTGTGCTAACGGCCGATGTGTACGGCTGGATTATGATGCCGCAAAAATATGAGTTTTATGTCGACGGTCAGCGGGGATTCGGGACGCATCCGCAGAATGCCCAGGGACTGGTTGAGGATGCTGTCTCTGCCGCTGATCCGCTTGTCGATTTTTCCGAATATGATAATGATGGCGATGGTGTTGTCGAGGGACTGATCGTGGTTCATGCCGGTCCGGGTTACGAGGAAACCGGCGACACCACAATGATTCATTCACATAAATGGTTCGTAAACCAGACTACTCTCGTTGATGATGTCTATATTTCTGCTTACAATTGCAATCCCGAGGAGTCCAGGCCATTTCTCGGAACACCTTCCAGGATTCAAATCGGCGTATTCTGCCATGAGTTCGGCCATACACTGGGTTTGCCCGATCTGTATGACTATGACTATGGTGCCGGTGCATCACAGGGCATGGGCAACTGGAGCCTGATGGCCAGTGGCAGTTATAACGGCAACAGCGCCAGCCCGGCGCATTTCGATGCCTGGTGCAAATATTTCCTGGGATGGATCGATCCGGTGGAAATTACCGAATCAGTTCGTGATTACGAATTCGAGGAATCATTCACCTCCGGTTTTGTGGCAAAATTGTGGAGGGATGGTAATTACTATGGTCCCGAATATTTCCTGATCGAAAATCGCCAGAAGAAAGGCTTCGATAAATATATCCCCGGCGAAGGCCTGATGATCTACCATATCGATGAAACCAACTGGGGCAATGATGATGAATACAACTATCTTGTGGCCCTGGAACAGGCCGACGGCGAATATGACCTGGAAGAGAACCGTAATCAGGGCGATTCTCAGGACCCCTATCCCGGATCGCTGAATATTCGTGAATTCTCCGAGATGACAATGCCGAATACATTGGAGAATCGCGATTCTACTATATTGTATCCTGATACTGATTCTGCGCAGTATGTTTTTAGCTATGACAGCACCTATGTCGCGGTCTGGGATATTTCTGATTCCGACAGCCTGATGTATGCCAGCCTGGACGTGAATTATACCCGTCCACGCTTCGAGTTAATCGATTATCAGGTCAGCGAGGTTTCAGGTGATGGCGATGAGGATATCGAGCCGGGCGAGACATTCGGCCTGGGAATCAAGGTGGCCAACTATCGTGCCCCGGCCGGAGAGGTGCGGGTTCATACCACATTTGATCTGGCAGATATCGTCATTGCAGATACTATCAGGCTACTGGGTGATCATCCATCGCTGGACACACTCGACAATTTCGCCGATCCGATAGAATTCAGTATACCCGACGGCATTGACCCCACGATTACTGTCATGAATTTCATGGTGGTCGATTCGGCTCATACAGACTCTGTCTCGGCCTCTATGCAGTTCAATGTCGGCAATCCGCGTGTTTTGATCGTCGACCATGATGGCACCGGGCCCAAAGAATATGAGCATTTTTACACCGATATATTCGACAGCCTGAAAATCCCCTATGTACTATATGAACGTAATGGCAATGGTACACCATCGGAGGACTACCTGACATTCCCGGTCATAATCTGGTTCGTGACGGCTGATACATCACAGAACAGCTATCTCGAATCCAGTGATATACAATTCCTGAAGGATTATATGGATTCGGGCGGTAAGCTATTTTTGACCGGCCAGAATATCGCCGAATACCTGTCATCCGGTCCCGATTCGCTGTTTCTGAAAAATTATCTCAAATGCTCATATGAAAAGAGTGGAAGAGCCTATTTTGATGTGAAGGGATATGATGATTCGCAGATCGGCTATGACACGCTCTGGCTTCAGATTCATGGCTGGGATGGCTCGTTTACTAATAATTCGATGGATGTCTTAAAGGATGTCGCGCCCGAGGCCCAGCCCAGCTTGTATTATATCTCCAATGACGGCGTGGCGGCGGTTGAGTATGACGGCAGCTATAAACTGGCCTTCTGGGGCTTTGGATTTGAGGGCATAACCAGCGCCAGCCCGATTAAAGATACCCGTGTTACAGCCATGACCAGGGTACTGGATTTCCTGGATAACATAGTGACTGATGTTGAAGATGAAATTCGTGTTGGTGAGCAATTGCCGAAGTCATTCAGCCTGGAGCAAAATTATCCCAACCCATTTAATCCCACAACGGTGATATCATTTAACCTGCAAAAGGGCGTTTCCAATGCCAGCCTGGAAGTCTACAATATTCTCGGCCGGCAGGTCAAGACACTGGTAGACGGGCCATTGGATGCCGGCCGTTATACTGTCACCTGGGATGGCCGGGATGATGGTGGAAATGCGGTTGCCTCGGGAGTATATTTCTACAGGCTCAGGGCCGATGAGCAAGTTGAGGCAAAAAAGATGCTTCTGATGAAATAATCTGGCATTGATAAGCTATTTAAAGCCCATTCACCGGGAGTGGGCTTTTTTATTTAATATTGATCGGATGCTTGAAGAATGGGTAAAAATATATATATTACTGCAATTGATTGAGAGGAGAGAGGTTTACGCTTATGACCAGATCAACACACATTTTTTGGATTGCAGCAGTTACGCTGATATTTGCCCTGATCTTTTCTTCAACCCCGGTAGAAGCAAAATCTACTGTAAAAGTGGCGGTGGAGCTGTTTTCCGGCTTTATGCAGGAGGGAAATCCGCAGCCTCCGCTTTTTCCTGATATGTGGATGATAAACTATCCCCGCAATGTCTACTATGCTCCCGATGCCGATAAGCTGATTCTGCGCGACTTTACCGTGGAGAGCCTGAAACGGCTGGGATCGTACCGTATTGTCAAGCGCGCCGATGATGATGTGATGTTCATCAACAACAAGAAGACTATCGTCTCCGATAAAGGCTGGGAGTTCGATATGCGCGGCCATGTACGGCTGGGCAGGCAACTGGACAGGACCGATAATTTTATTCACCGCCAGGATGGCCGGGACATGTATTCCTTTACCGTGCAGGACATAATCCAGCCTACAGTGCTGTATTGTTTTCGTCCGGATACAGCCACCAATGAAGTCCTGTTCGTGTTCTTCTCATATACTCTGCATGAGAATTTTCCCAAGGTGCTGCTTCAGCAATTTCCGCCCGAGGATGGTTTTGTGACGCTGGGATTCAATCCTTTCAATATGAAATTCCCCACGCCGACAGAAAATCCCAGGCTGATTTTCAAGGCCGAGGCCGAATACCCCGTTCATCTCAAGCGCATGAAACGTACGGATCGGGTCGAGATGATGGTCCTGGTGGATCGTGACGGTACGGTTTCGCGGGTCGAGCTGGTTAAGAAGGCCCGATACACGCCGTTTGATGACTCGGCCATGGATGCGGCATTTCGGTCATTCTATGAACCGGCCAAAGACAGCACCGGCAAAACGATACCGGCCTGGATCGAATTCAATGTAGATTTTACTTTGGATCAGTAGCACATTTGTTAGCATAAACCGCAATAAAGGGAACGGCTGGAGCAGTGTTATCATCATCCATAAACATGGATTCAGCTCTTTTTGGAGTTATCGCTCCCCGTAAAACTGCGCTTTCGGCAATCGATCCCCGTATCAAGATTATCGCTACTGCTCTGCTTATTACAGCCGTTGCAATTACTTTGAATATTGCCGGCTACGCGGTTCTCAGCGTCGCCCTTGTGGGGTTACTTGTTCTGGGCAGGATGTCATTTTCCGAACTCAAGACAAATATACTGCCATTTCTTCTAATAGCGTTGTTTACATTTATATTGCATCTGATTTTTTCTCAAGAGGGCGATGGTAAAGCGATATCTATACTTTTTTTCAGCACCGACAAACATGCCATAGTTACCGGCTTTTTATATGCCTGGCGAATTCTTCTGTTTTTCTCGGTGGCGATTCTTCTGGCCCTGACTACCGGGCCGATGGATCTGGCTGATGGTCTGGTCAGCCTGTTCTCGCCCCTGGAAAGGATCGGCATCCGTGTCGATCATGCCGGGCTGATGATATTCCTGAGTTTCCGGTTTATACCGCTTCTGATGGAAGAATATCGTTCGATTCAGGCCGCCATGATTTCACGCGGGCTGAAAACAGGCGGAGGACCGGTTCGCAGGTTGAAAAACCTGACACCGCTTTTGACGGCTGTCCTGTCCTCGGCGATTCGTCGTGCCGGGCAGATGGCATCAGCATTGGAGGCGCGCGGATTTAACCCGGACAGGCGACGAACCTCAATTGCGCTGATGAAAATCGGTGCCAAGGATATAGCCGGGCTGGCAATTATAATAGTGATCACGGGCGTAGCTATTTTACTGGATATGTATGCATAATTACAAGCTGGTAATTGAATATGACGGCGAGGAATTCAGCGGCTGGCAGGTTCAGCCGGGACTTCGTACCGTGCAGGGAGAGATTGAAAAGGCGCTGCAAGAGATTTCCGGAAAACGGACCAAAATAATATGCGGGGGTCGAACCGATGCCGGTGTGCATGCTTTCGGTCAAACAGCCAATTTTAAATCGACGATTGACTGGGGCGATGAAAAAATCAAAAAGGCCCTCAACCGTGTACTTCCGGATGATATAACGATTCTATCCTGCTCAGAAGCCGATCCCGAATTCCATGCCCGTTTCTCGGCCGTGGCGCGCAAATATAAATACCAGATCTACAATGACAGGAGCAGTATCAGAAGACATTACTACTGGCGCTACCCTGAAAAGATCAATTTTGCCTGCCTGAGAAGGCTGGCGGCCATGATCATGGGGGAAAATGATTTCCGGTCATTTTGTGTGCGTAAATCGCAGAAGAAATCCAATCTCTGTTATGTTTCAAAATCAAGCTGGACAAAGAAGGGCAAAGAATATACTTTCCAGATAACCGCCAACCGCTTTTTGCATGGTATGGTGCGCGGGCTGGTTGGCACAATGATCAAAATCGCGGCCGGTTTCAGCAAGGAGGAGGTTTTTACTGAACTCCTGGAAAACCCCAGAAGATCGGAGAAAGTCTTTACCGCTCCTCCCAACGGCCTGTTTCTGATGGAGATCGTTTACGATTGAAAATAATTTGTTCTAAGGCTTGTGCCATTATAGAATGGAGGCTATAAGTGAAGTTTTTTATCGACACCGCGGATATCAACGAGATCAAGCAGGCAAATGCCATGGGGGTCCTGGATGGCGTGACCACCAATCCCAGCCTTGTTTCCAAGGTCCCGGGCAAATTCGAGGATATTATTGTCGAAATCTGCAAAGAGGTCAAGGGCCCGGTCTCGGCCGAGGTCACTGCTGTGGATTATGACGGTATCATGAAGGAAGCCCGCGCGCTGGCAGGGCTTCATCCCAATGTGGTAGTCAAGGTACCCTGTATACTGGAGGGCCTCAAGGCCACCCGGGCACTGGATGAAGAAGGCATCAAGGTCAATATGACCCTGGTCTTTTCACCCTCGCAGGCTCTTCTGGCGGCCAAGGCCGGCGCCACGTACTGCTCACCGTTTGTGGGCCGTCTGGATGATATCTCTCATATCGGCATGGATGTGATCGAGCAGATTGTGACGATTTACAATAATTACGGTTACAGCACCGAGGTGCTGGTAGCCTCGATACGCAATCCGCTGCATGTGGTCGAGGCGGCCATGATGGGCGCGGATGTGGCTACCATACCATTCAAGGTGATTCAGCAGCTTGTCAAACATCCGCTTACAGATATTGGATTAAAGAAATTTCTGGATGACTGGGAAAAGGTGAAAAGTAGATAATGATACCTCGTTATACATTGCCTGAAATGGGCGATATCTGGACCGATGAGCATAAATTCGGGGCCTGGCTGAAGGTGGAGATAGCGGCCTGCGAAGCCTGGGCCGAACTGGGCAAAATTCCCAAGGTCGCGGTGGAAAGAATCAAGAAAAAAGCCGGATTCAAGGTCGGCCGTATCCTCAAGATCGAGGAAAAAACCCGCCATGATGTGGTCGCTTTTGTGACCAATGTGGCCGAAACAGTCGGCGAGGACGGTAAGTACATCCATTACGGCCTGACATCCTCGGATGTGCTCGATACGGCTAATGCCCTGCTTCTGAAGGAAGCCGGGGAGATCTTGATCGGGCGTCTTGATGATCTTCTGGATGTGATCAGGGATTCTGCTTATAAATACAAAGATATGCCCCAGATGGGCCGTACCCATGGCATCCATGCCGAGCCGACATCATTCGGGCTGAAATTCGCCCTTTGGTATGACGAGATGATGCGCAACCGTGAGCGTCTGGAAAAAGCCCATGAGGTGATTTCCTACGGTAAGATTTCCGGCGCCGTGGGGGCCTACGGCAATATCGATCCGCGTATCGAGAAGCTTGTCTGCAAAAACCTGGGCCTTAAACCTGCCCCGATTTCAACACAGGTCAACAGCCGCGACAGATATGCCGAATTTATCTGGGCCGTGGCCATGACAGCAACAACGCTTGAAAAGATAGCCCTGGAGCTTCGTCATCTGCAACGCACCGAGGTCCGAGAAGCGGAAGAGGGTTTCGGAAAAGGTCAAACCGGGTCATCAGCCATGCCCCATAAGAAGAATCCCATATCAGCCGAGAATATCTGCGGCATGGCGCGGGTGATTCGTTCCAACCTGATGACAGCCATGGAGAATGTACCGCTCTGGCATGAGCGCGATATCTCGCATTCATCGGCCGAGAGAGTTATCCTGCCGGATTCGACAATCGGGCTTCATTACCTGATGGTTCGTATGACAAAGATCCTGAAGAACCTGGTTGTTTATGAAAACAACCTGTATAAAAATATTGAACTGACCGGCGGATTGTATGTATCGGGACGATTGCTTCTGATCCTGACCGAAAAGCTGGGCTCCCGTCAGAAGGCTTACCGGATAGTTCAAAAAGCGGCACATAAAGCCTGGAACGAAGGGGCGGATTTTAAGCTGGAAATCATGAACGACAAGGAGCTTAAAAAACATTTCACGCAGAGGCAGCTCGAAGATATATTTGACCTGAAATCGTATCTCAAACATACGGACAAGATCTTTAAACGGGTTTTCAAATGAGGATCGCCCGTCAAGGCTACAGCCTGATTTTTCCCGCATTCATTATCTTTGCCGGAATGCTGGCCTGGTATCTTGTGGAAGGCAATGATATCCCTTTTTTTCTGGCCATAGCCTCGGGGATTTTGTCCTTTTTCCTGCTCTTTTTCTTTCGTGATCCGGAACGCCGGATACCATCCGCCGGGCGCTTGATTATATCTCCCGCTGATGGCAAGGTGATCGCTGTCGATTCCAATATTCCGAACTATATGGCGGGCTATTCTTCACGTATCTCGATTTTCCTGACTATTCTGGATGTGCATGTCAATCGCGCACCAATGGGCGGACGGGTAACACGCGTGGAGTACCATAAAGGCAAATTCAGCCCGGCTTTCACCGAAAAAGCATCCAGCCAGAATGAACATACTGTCATTGAGCTGGAAAATGCCCTGGGCAAAGTTGGCTTTTGTCAACGGGCGGGGACATTGGCGCGCAGGATAATCTGCAATCTTCAAGAGGACCAGGAGGTTAAAATAGGTGAAAGGTTTGGTATGATCAGGTTTGGATCCAGAGTCGATTTGTATCTGCCGGATAATATCAGTATATTGACATCGAAGGGGAGAAGTGTGAAGGGGGGCGAATCGATACTGGCGGAGTTTAAAGAAAGTGAAACTTAGGTTAATATTTCCGCACGCATTGACAGTTGGCAACCTGGGATGTGGTTTCCTGTCGATTGTATCGGCGGTACATGGCGATCTGACTGCTGCCGCCGCTTTGATTGCTGTCGGCGCTATTCTGGATGGCCTGGACGGTATTGTGGCCCGTTCGATCAGCGTGGACAGCAAATTCGGCACGGAATTCGATTCGCTGGCCGATTTCGTATCATTCGGCGTCGCCCCCATGGTCCTGATTTATCAATATGCATATCAGCTATTTAGTTTCTGGGCCTGGATTGCCATCGGCGCTTATCTGATAGCGGGTGCATTCAGGCTGGTGCGCTTCAACCTGGAAAGCAAAACCCGTTATCCGGAACATTATACCGGCCTTCCGATAACCTCTGGCGGTATAATGATTTCCGGCTATGTACTGTTCTCCATGCATGTCTTTGGAAAATTACAAATGCCCGTATTTTTGATAGCGTCTGTGATGATATTGACAATCTTAATGGTTTCCCGAATAAAGTTTTCAAAATTCCGATTGTTCAGGCAAGACCATCCAAAATGGTTAAAGTTTTTGCTTTCAATTCTGTTTATATTGCCTTTAATTATACTCCCTCAGGTCATGATATTTGTTATGATTATGGCCTATATAATACTGGTGCTTTCGGCTCGGGCAGTGAAGGCACTTGCCTCATTCCGGGCTGATCAGGGCAGCAGTTAATGCGAAAACGGAAAGGAACTTAGATGATTTCAGCCAGGGTTACAGTCGTTTTCAAAGAGGGTGTCCTGGATCCGCAGGGAAAAACGATTTTCAATGCTTTGCAGGATCTCGGCTATAATGATGTTAAGAGCGTTTCCACCGGCAAGGTGTTCAACCTGCAGCTGGACCATGCTGATCGTACTGAAGCCGAGAAGGAAATAGATGAAATCTGTCAGAAACTTTTGGCCAATCCCGTGATTGAACAATATAAGATAGAGGTTCTTTGATGAAATTCGGCGTAGTTACATTCCCGGGATCCAATTGCGATTACGATACCTATGCCGCTGTCAGGCATGTGCTGGGCGAGGAAGTGGAATTCCTCTGGCACCTTGACAGCGACTTAAAGGGCTCTGATGTGGTTATTTTGCCGGGAGGTTTTTCATACGGCGACTACCTGAGAACAGGTGCAATTGCCCGTTTTTCACCGATTGTCAAAGAGGTGGTTAAGTTTGCGCTGGATGGCGGCATGGTCTGGGGTATCTGCAACGGCTTCCAGATTCTTCTGGAATGCGGTCTGCTTCCGGGTGCAATGCTTCGTAACCGGGGGCTGAGATTTATTTGCCGGCATGTCAATATCCGTGTGGAAACGACCGGCAGCCAGCTGACCCAGAGCCTCGAGAAGGGCGAAGTTTTAAGCATTCCCATAGCTCACACTGACGGCAATTACTATGATTATCCGGAGAAGATAGAAGAACTCAGGGCCAATGACCAGGTTATCTTCAGATATTGCGACCGGCAGGGCAATATAACCGACAAGGCCAATCCCAACGGCTCAGTTGATAATATAGCCGGTATCTGCAACCGTGACCGCAATGTTTTCGGCATGATGCCCCATCCGGAACGGGCGGTTGAGGATATTCTGAATTCATCGGATGGATTGAAACTTTTTGAGTCTGTGCGAGCGTATTATAGCAGGAAGGCGGCGGTATGAAACGACGGGATGTAACTTTTCTGATTGTGGCGCTGCTTCTGGCCGGCATAGTGGGCGGCCTGATCGGTGACATAGTCGGATATTATATACCGGAGGGCGCGGTCAAGACGCTTCTCCAGAAAAATATCCCGGTCGGCTTTGATACCGGCAAAGTTGACTTTTATGTCATCAGCTTCAGTTTCGGCGTCAAGGTTGTAATAAACTTTATGAGTGTTCTTTTTATGATTTTGGTATTGATATATTTCCGCTGGTGGTATATATAATGGGTGTCGAGGAGGCATTATGTTAATTTGGATGCCCGGTCCAACCGAGCTGTTACTCATATTTCTGGCGGTTCTGCTGTTATTCGGCGCCAAGCGAATTCCCGAAATTGCGCAGGGCCTGGGACGGGGTATACGTGATTTTAAAAAATCGCTCAAAGATACCCAGGATGAATTGACCGGCCTTGATGAGCCCGAATCCAGGAAAAGTAAATCCGAGCTGGAAGATAAGCATCGGGACAAGGAGTAATGGAGAAGTTTAACAAAGAACAGGTCGAGAATATCGGCAGGGCAGTCGGGGCCGAGAAGGTTGAATGGGATACCGATCACTATCGCATGAAGATCACATCCCAGGAATCGCGCCGTCTGCTGATTTTGGAGATATATCCCAATACCCCCCTGGGCCGTAAAACCGGCGCCATGATAGTTGTCTATGCCGGCGGGGCCCACCTGCAGTTGCACAGCTGCTCCGGTTTCGTGATTTCCGAGGACCTGGGCGAGGTTACATTCGTGGCCGAGAATGAAAACAAGATTTCCGGTATCGTGGTCGAAAGCGATGCCGCCTGTTCACTCTATTCCAATATCAACCGTGAATTGATCTCGTCGGATTTCACCAAATTCGGTGTGGAGGTTATGCTCTCCGGTGTGGCATTGTCGCTGGCAGAAGATATTCTGGATAAAGAGGAAACAGAAGAGAGCGAAAGCTGAAGATGCGATAAAGCTTATTTATAAATTAAAAAAGGCGCCCGGATAAGGCGCCTTTATTTTTTGCATAATATGCTTCGCTTTAAAATCTTGCCGCTTTGGGCGAGAAGGATGAGACAAAATCCGCCAGATTGGCCGCCATCTCGGATGCCGAGTGATAACGTTTAAGGGGATCCTTTTCCAGCGCCTTGGCGACCACATGCTCCATGAGTGGCGGCACCTTATCATCGATCTTGGATATCGGCGTCGGGTTCTCATGCAGAATCTTCAAAATAAGATTATTGATATTTTCACCTGCAAACGGTTTCTTGCCTGTCAGGAGCTCATACATGACCACGCCCAGCGAGAATATATCCGAGGATTTGGTGACCTCTTTTCCGCTCAATTGTTCCGGCGAGATATAATTGGGCGTGCCCATAGCCACGCCGGTCTGGGTCATATTTGATGATTCGAAATGGGCGATGCCAAAATCCATAACCTTGACCTGGAAACCATCCATGACCATTATGTTGGCCGGCTTGATATCGCGATGAACCACATGACGGTCGTGGGCGTATTGCAGCGCGCTGCAAACCTGCGCCACTATGCTGGCCACGATCCTGTAATTAAGATCGAGTTTGCGGGAAATTATATTATCGAGCGTATGGCCCTGCAGATATTCCATGGCGATATACTGGATATTGCGGTCCTGCCCGACATCATAGATAGTTACGATATTCGGATGCGAGAAATTACCGGCGGCCTTGGCCTCGAGCATGAAACGGCCCTTGAGTTCCTCGATTTCATCGGCATTGGCCAGGCGGTCGAAACGGATCGTTTTTAATGCCACCGGACGTCCGATTGCCGGGTCCTCACCCTTGTATACCGTGCCCATTGCACCCTGGCCGAGCACCTCAAGAATTTTGTATCTGCCGAACTGCCTGGGACGGCCGGATTCATCGAATGAGATCTTTATCTTGTCAGAACCATAATCCTGGGCATTCTCCTGCGCCACGGGGGGGCGGTCGGCCGGTTCAGGTGATGGGGTCTGATCGAGCACATCCCCTGCCTTTTCATCAGCCGGTTCATCTGCAAGAATCGGCTCCTCCAGCTTTACCACCGAGTGATCAATTGAGCTCAGCTCAACTGTTTCATCGTCTTCTGAAATGGATTCGGCATGTTTATCTATATGAGCAGTCAGAGCATTTTCCTGATTGACGGGTTCGGCCGGTATTTCGCGAACCGGGGGCTCGGGCTGCGATTCTATTCTTTCCTGTTTCTGCTCATCTTCCGGCTGTTCGACCACTTTCATCTCGGCCAGAAGTTTTTCCTCTGCTTCTTTCTCGGTCTGCTTCTGTTTTTTCTTCTTTCTCTGTGCGCCCGCCGATTTCATTAATGGCGCGGCGGCCATGAAGAGCACTATCTCAAGGGCCGGATAGAATGTGTTGGTCATCGTGTCGAACGAGGAGAAGAGAATAAAGTTGATATTTATCAGTACGAACAAAAATACGGTCAGGATAATAAACCTGTGCAGCAGAGTTACCTTGGGGATCAGGAATGCGCAGAAAAGACCGATGCCGAGGATAATAAGTATCTCGAGTGACGCCGAGGCCTTGAAAGAGTTGATGAAATCACCCTTGATGATATTATGTATGACCGTGGCCGATTTTTGACCCGGCGTAAAATCCGATGAGAGGGGAGTGATAACGCGATCATAATGACCGGTGGCATTGAGATCGACTAAGACAATTTTATTTTCCAGCGCCTCAACCGGCACATTGCCCTCCCATAGATCCTTGATCGAATATGTGGGGAAATCAGGATTCTCACCCGGATAGTTGATCAGCATATGCCCCTTGCTGTCGACCGGTATTTCGGTATTACCGACCAGTACTTTCACTCCCGGTTTGTACCTGATATTTTCGGGAGATAGCCCGGTATATAATGCCGCCGCCAGAAGATCGCCGGAGGGATAAAATTTGTTTTCGTATTTGACCACCAATGGCTGATACCTGACACTATTGTCATCCTCGAAATATGTAATCGATGCTCCGCAGTATTTTGCCGCTTTGCCGAATATATCCTCAGGCAGATCAATCATGCTGGCCATTTCGATCTGATCACTGGAAACAACGCCGCGATGACTCAGGGATGATTTAGTCAGCCAGTCCGGTGCGGTTCGTGTCGTTGGAGTTCGTGCACCCAGCATGACATCAAATGGCAAGATCACGTTATTGGACTGCAATACGTTTTCAGCCAGGAGTTGAGAATTGCCCGAGACGTAATCATCAACATTGTTGTCGATTTTGAAATTGAGGTATATCACGCGCGGCTGATAATAATCGAGGGCCTCGATCATCTGCGCCAGCATATGATGAGACCACGGCCACCATCCCAGGTAATCCAGAGCCTTGTTATCAATATTAAGAAGCACGATTTCATCACTGACCTTTTGACTGCCGCGAAATGAGAACATCGCGTCCTGAATCTTGTACTCGATATTTTCGAATACCGAGCTTTGCTCCAGGTAAACTGCAATCACCAGCAGGGTGATCAAAAGGTAGAGGACCAGTCCGGGATGAGAACGGACGAATGATTTTTGCGGATCCTCAGATTTAAGGCTTAAATTGATCTTTGGCAATCTCATATAATCTATCTTCCCACGCTAAGTCTTTTTACAAGATACCCGGGAATATTGGCCTTACGCATTTTATCCTGCGCGGTTTCTATATCATAGGCCACCCGTCTGAATGAAATCAGCTTCTCTTCATCATTGTAAATTACAAAACAGGCGTCCGGATTACCATCCCGGGGCTGTCCCACCGAGCCGACATTGATAATATAGCGGCTTTCGGGTTTCAGTTCGATTTCACTCGAGGTAATCAACTGCGCCTCGCCGTTGGGGGATTTCTCTACCACAAACGGTCTGTGCGAATGGCCGATTAGGCATACCTGTGTATCAAAATGCCCAAAATTTTCATCAGCTTCACGCAAAGTCGAAATATATCCCCAGCTTTCAGGATCACGCGGTAACGCGTGCACCAGGGTGAAAATGTCATAATCAGCGGTCATCGGGAAATTCTTTAAAAGCTCCAGATTTTCAGGTTTAAGCACCTCTTTGGTAAAGTGAAATGAAACCTGGGCATAACGGTTAAAATATTCCGAGGAGAGCATGCCGATAACGGCGGCATCGTGGTTGCCCAGAATTACCGTTTCACATATCTCATCAATTTTTTCAACAACCAGGTTGGGATCGGCACCATAGCCAACAGCATCTCCAAGAAAGAACAGCTTGCTCAACCCCTCGTGCTCGAATTCCTGAAGACATGCGGATAGTGCTTCCCAGTTGGCATGGACATCCGAGAAGAATCCTATTCTCATGCACCTGCCTCTATATACTTAAAAAATGTTTTTCCTACCTGCACCAGGTCGTTGTTCTTGAGATCATACCTGTCGATGGATTCGCCATTGACCTTGGTATAGCCTTGTTTACCAAGATTTACCAGAGTATGAGATACTCCCTCTTTCACTACCTTTGCGCCTACCTGCGGTGCAAAGAACCCCTTGACCGGTATATTGCAGAAGCTTGATTTTCCAATCGTTAAAACATCCTTGTCAATCGGATGTTCATTCTTGGTGCCCTTGTTATCGACACTGACCAGAAGCGAGCAACCATGACGGGAGGTCAGTTCACGAAATGCCTTATCCTGTGCCAGGCGTTCCTTATGATCCTTGGTCTGCAGCACCATGGTTCCGTCCATATCGGATATTTTGTTCTCCCTCGATCCGGAACTATTGAAGAGTAAATCGTATTTACCAATAGAAATGCGATCCTTATCTTTGAGGCTTTCCTCGCTGATTTTGCGATCGTTTAAGAATGTTCCGTTGAGGCTGTCATTATCGATCAGCAGGGCGGAATTTTCGGTAAACTCGATTAAAGCATGTTTGCGGGAGACGCCGCGGTTGTCAAGGACTATGTCATTATCAGATGTTCTCCCGATAGATATGCGGGGTTTTTCGGTGACGACTTTTTCAATCACCTTATTGTCAAATTTAACAATAATTTCGGGCATCGTGCGCTCCTTTCAAAGCGGCATCTAATACAAAGTCGTGCTTTATGTTAGAGGCAATTAGCTCTTGCCTGCACAGGTTGATACAATTATATTGTCGGTTATGAGAAATAAAAGCTTAAGTACTGATGGCAAGGTAATTTCGGCACCGCTGGCCAATATCGCCGGCTCGGCCTACCGCACTATCGCATTAAGGCATGGTGCGGCAATAGCTTACAGTGAGATGGTTTCGGTTGACGGGCTCATTCGCGCTAACCGCAAAACTTTGGCCATGTTGAGGTTACGTGGTAAGGAGCGGCCCGTTTGTTTCCAGATCTTCGGGCATGATCCTCAGATGATGTATGATGCGGCCCAGATTGTGGCCGCCACCGGATGTGATATGATCGATATGAATTTCGGTTGCCCGGCCAAGAAGATCGTCAAAAATAAAAGCGGCGCGGCCCTGATGCAGGACCTGGAATTATCGGGAAAGCTTATCTCCGCTGTGGTTAGGGCTGTATCCATTCCGGTCTCGGTTAAATTTCGTTCCGGATGGGATCGTCAGTCGGAGCATTATATAGAATTCGGCAAAATGGCCGAGGCCAGCGGAGCATCATACCTTGTGCTCCATCCTCGCACCCGCTCCTCCGGATTCAAGGGCACATCCGAATGGAAATATATTCGTACTTTGAAAGAAGCTGTTAAAATTAGTGTCATCGGTTCCGGCGATATCCATACTCCACAGGATGCAGAAAGAATGCTTACGGAAACCGGCTGTGATTATGTCATGATCGGGCGGGCGGCCATGGGCGCGCCCTGGATATTTGGCAGAATTGATGAGTATCTGAAAACCGGCCATGATCCGGGCGACCCGTCGATGCGCGAAAAGACCGAGATCATGCTCGAATTCGCCCGTCTAATGATCGAGGATTTCGGCGAAAAATCGGCCTGCCTGAAACTTCGCAAACATCTGGCCTGGTTTACGCGCGGATGGCCCGGGGTCTCCAAGCTTCGACCGCTGATGTTTTCAGTGGAATCTTACAACGATATCGTTGAGATCTTGATGAACTATATCCTCAAACATCAGAGAGTGGCCTGATGGATGAGCAACTTCTTCGCAAGCTTCTGGCCCGTTTCAAAGAGGGCGCCATTTCGCCGGAGGATTTCCTGCGCGAACTGAAACTCCAGCCTTACGAGAATCTTCATTTTGCACGCCTCGATTATCATCGCAAATTCCGTATCGGCCTGCCTGAGGTTATCTTCTGCCAGGGCAAATCCGAGAGCCAGATCGAGCAAATAATCTCGCGCATGCAAGACGATGATCATCCGGTTCTGGCAACGCGTGTCGAGGAACAGATCGGCCAAAAGCTGGAACAAAAATTCAAATCCGGCCAATACAATAACGTAGCGAGGACATTTCGCATAGGCCAGCTGGCAAAAGCCAAAACCGATGATCCCAATGCGGTGTCGGTAATATCCGCCGGTACGTCGGACCTGCCTGTTGCCGAGGAAGCCCGCGAGACACTCGATTTCCTGGGTATCCATGCAGTAAGCGTCTATGATGTCGGCGTGGCTGGCTTGCATCGCTTTCTGGGCGAAGAATCCAAGCTGGTCGATTCAAAAGTTCTGATTGTTGTGGCCGGCATGGAGGGCGCGCTGGCATCGGTTGTCGGCGGTCTATCCGGGCGGCCTATCGTCGCAGTGCCGACATCGGTCGGGTACGGCACCTCATTTGCAGGTTTGGCGCCGCTCCTTTCAATGCTCAATGCCTGTTCATCGGGAGTTACGGTTGTAAATATAGATAATGGCTATGGCGCGGCGTGTGCCGCCTTTAGAATCATAAAAACTATCAGGGATTCCAATGAAAGTACTGATCTTTGACCCATTCTGCGGTTGTGCCGGCGATATGATACTGGCCGCGCTGGTTTCAGCCGGGCTCGATTTCGAGAAGCTCAAAACCGAGCTTGAAAAACTTCCGCTCAGCGGTTATGAGATAGATAAACATGAAGTCATGCGTCATGGCATAACCTGCGTTAAGGTTGATGTCAAGGCGCCGCATGAGCATAAACATCGCAACCTCAACGATATAAACGCAATCATAGATTCCAGCTCGTTGAATGAAAAAGTAAAAAACAACGCTAAAAGGATATTCCATCGTCTGGCGGAGGCCGAGGCCAAAGTGCATAATACAACGATCGATAAAATCCATTTCCATGAGGTCGGGGCGGTCGATGCAATTGTCGATATAGTCGGCGCATGTATCGGTTTTGAACTACTGGACATAGAAAAGATATTCACCCGTCCAATCGGACTGGGGCGCGGAGTTACCAAATCCGCCCATGGCACAATCCCGATTCCCTCACCGGCGACATCGGAGCTGGTCAAGGAATTCAATGTCGTATTTCACAAGGTCGATTATGAGCTTTCCACGCCCACCGGTGCGGCCATTATCACGACAATGTCCGAACAGCTTAATGATGTTAGCAATTACAAGATATTCTTCGTGGGTTATGGCGCGGGAAGTACCGAGCTGGAGACGCATCCGAATTTCCTGCGCATCTATATCAGTGGCCAGGAATCCGATTTCATGCTGGACCAGATCCTGCAGATCGAAACCAATATCGATAACATGAATCCTGAGGTATTTTCCTACCTGTTCGATGGCCTGTTTGAGCAGGGTGCTTTTGAGGTTTTTACGACCGCGATCAACATGAAGAAAAACCGTCCCGGAACGCTCCTTACGGTTTTCTGCAACCCGGCGGATAAGGATAAGATGAGCGAATTCATCTTCTCCAATTCGACCACATCGGGCATGCGTTATAACCTGATTGAACGGACGAAACTGAAACGGGAGTTTGAAGAAATAGAAACCAGCTTCGGGCCTTTGATTGTAAAGGTCTTTCATATCAACGGCAAAAAACGGTATTATCCCGAGTTTGATGACCTTAAAAAGTTGGCATCCGAACGCAAAATTAGTATAATAGAGCTTAATCAGATGATTCAAAAAGAGATCAGCAAGGCAAAGGAGCTATAATGTCTCAGGGTATATGGATATTCGCTCAGCACAAAGCTGGTGAGCTTTCCAGCGTAACTTACGAACTTCTGGCTGCCGCAAAGAAGCTTTCCGAGGCCAAGAGTGCCGAAATTACGGCGCTATTGTTTGGATCGGGTATGGATGAGGCGGCGGCTGATCTTTATAAATACGGGGCCGACAAGGTTATTTACTGTGATCATCCGGAGTTGATCCAGTTTCATGATGACGCTTATTCTAATCTACTTGCGGACCTGATCAAAAAGCATGAACCGGAAGTCGTTCTGGGATCGGCCACATTCTACGGAAAGTCTCTTTTTGCCCGCCTGGCCTCGCAGCTCGATGTCGGCCTGGCGGCCGATTGTAACGGCCTGGCGATGAAAGAGGATGGTTCATTGGTGGCCACCAAGCCCGCCTATGGCGGTAATGTCTGGCTCACGGCTGTTTTCGATGACCGCCGTCCCCAGGTGGCAACCCTGCGTCCCAAAGTCATGTCTGAAGCCGAAAAGGATGATTCCAAATCCGGCACCCCGGAAAAACCGGAAGTTCCGGCTGATCTGATTGCCAGCAAGATCAAGGTCAAGGAAAATGTTGGTGGTGGTGAGGGTTCGATGAGCCTGACCGAGGCTGATGTTATCGTCTCCGGCGGTAGAGGTCTCAAGGGCCCGGAGAATTTCGAGATGATCAAGGAACTGGCCGATGTGCTCGGTGGCGCTATGGGTGCTTCACGTGCGGTGGTTGATGCCGGATGGGTGGCCTATCCTCATCAGGTTGGACAGACCGGTAAGACTGTCAATCCCAAGCTGTATATTGCCTGTGGAATTTCCGGCGCGATTCAGCACCTGGTTGGCATGCAGTCCTCCGGAACGATCGTTGCTGTTAACCGCGATAAAGATGCGCCTATTTTCAAGGTTGCGAATTATGGTATCGTCGGCGATGCCTTCGAAATCATTCCTGCCATGATCAAAAAGTTCAAGGAAGAACTTAAATAGATTTCCCTATCACAATCCGGTGGGCCTTCCGCAAATACGTCCCCGGCGGGGGGCCGTTCCGGATTGAGGAGCACCATGAATATGAACAGCCTTAGATTTGTCCTCCTCTTTCTCTCTCTATGCCTTATGATAAATGCCGATATTCAGGCTCAGGCTGATGATACCTCGCAAAAAGATCGCTTTAGTATGAGCACGAATTTCGGCAATCTCTGGTTTGATGGTTTTACGCAGTATGAGCTTGATTTTCTGCTGGATGATCAGGGCGAGACCAGGATCTTTGGTCATTCACGCCTGAAATTTCCCATTAACAGCTATTTATCCGGTGGAAATCTGATATTTGATTATCTCGGATTCAGGGCCTCATTCGGTTTCTGGGGAGAATACAGGTCAACACGGGATGAAAAGATGGTTGATGTCGACTGGTTGACATCGGATCTGGGGGACAGAATTGATGTGGCCTTCGGTACCACCACGCCTTTTATCGATATGTATATACTTGAATTCGACATCAGGTACAATTTCCAGGTGAAAAATTTTCGCCTGGGACCGTTTTTCAGGTACAGCCGCTATCATTCCGAATTTTCGATGTATGACCTGGATCAAACCTGGTACTATGACCTGACAAACGGCCGTGAATTGGATCCACCCATCGATACATTTGTTGACGGCCGGGTTTTGTATTATGAGCAGGATCTCGATCTGCCGATTTTTGGCGGCGATATCGGATTTACGACCGATGAGGAATTGTATTATGCAAATTTGATACTCGGTTATTCCCCTCTGGCCCGGGTCGAGGATTACGATGATCATGTTATCCGGCAGGATTCACTGGAGGCCTGGAATTCGGGCACTGGCGGAGAGATCCTTTTTCTTGAGCTGGGCGGAAGTATCAATGTCTTTGAGACATTCTGGCTCAATTTCAATTTCCACTATAATCAATATTCAATAAAGGCCGCCGGCAGGCAACGAACGGTTGATCCGCATACACAGGAAGTCAATATCGCCACCGGTATACCGGTTGAGGTCAGGGGAGTTATGCGCAAGGTTACGACGTCGATCTCTTACCTTTTTAACTTTTGATTAAGTACATTAAAAAAACCGGCCATCATTTATAGCCGGTTTTTCTATAGCTACTGCTTTAATTGCAGGGTGGTGGTCCTCCGGTAAAGACATAATTAATCAACCAGACCGCATCGGAAATGTTAATCCCTCCATCGCAATTGGAATCGCCGTTCATCGGGTACGGCAATGGCGGCGGGCCTCCTGTGAAGACATAATTTATCATCCAGACCGCATCGGAAATATTCACCATGCCATCGCCATTGTTATCGCTGGGGACAACATCACCCAGGCAGGAAACGATTGTCCGGGTCATACCCTCGGCAGAATGCTGAGAATTATCGATAGTTACACCGGCCACATAGTATGCTCCCTCTGTCAGTGTATCGATAATCCAGTAATAGCTGAAGCCATTGGATGGATTGAAATCCAGCCCGATAACAGTGCGTGAGGTATTATCGTATCTGGGATATATGCCCAGGCAGAGATCGACGGTACGTATGGCACCCTGATAATTTATCTGCGGCAGGGGATTAAATGTCATCTGGCTTGCGGTTATAGTGCCGGTTTTACTGTCGTATATTTTTATATCATAACTGCCATCCGGGTTCTGATTGAAGTCTATTCCCGCCAGCGCGATCCAGTGGCCATAGGGCTGGCCCAATGCAAAGGCTACCGTTCCCTTGCGGTATCCGCAAATGAAGTCCAGCATGTGGGCATCCAGCGATGTTATCACATCGACTTCGATATTATTGCTGTTTCTGTAGACAAATTCCTTTATCGTCCAGATCAGGTTGTCGTCCTCGGCGCCCAGGTTCATACGGATATTCATTGAATCGGCAAGTTCTTCGACAATATTGCGATCAGTCAATGAACCCGCCAGATCTGGATAACCGTTGTTGGCAAGATATCTTATCATGGTTGCAAATGTTGTCGGTGCATTGTAAAATTCACCAAATTCGCCGGCGGAATAATGATTGCCATCCAACGTGTCATTGTCGGTGTCACCATAGCGGTCCTGCTTTAATAATGGCAGTGCCAGATTGACCGAATCAACCGCGGCCCGATATTCAAACTGCATATATGTTGCATCCTCATCAGCAACATCGGCTGCCAATGTCACGCTGTCGCAGATTGATCCACCCCATTGCGGATTTGTAAATTCCGGCTCCAGGGGAGTGTTGTCGACATAAACCGAGATGGTGTCGCCGATGGAATCATTCTGGTCGGTAAAAATCATGGCTCTGAGTTGATACCATCCTTCCGAGAATCCGCTCACATTCCAGACAGCTGAGTAACCTTCCTCATATGATGAGGGCCCGACGCTGTTGCGCAAAGATACACCCGCATCGAAATCCTCATAAATATCGACCCATCCCCCCGAGGGATTATAATACTGGAATTTGCAGAACAGGTAACTGAGCGTATCGACCATCTCCGATACCCTTAGCGGCACGCTGTTGGAAACAGTCATGCTGTCGGGCGGCCATGAAAGTTCCATTCGCACGGTTGATCCTGATGGTCCGCCGCCTCCCGATCTGCCGATTGAATACAGCACAAGATTTCCGGGGAAATTGTAATACTGGTTTTCCACCAGATCAATATAGCCCTCGCCCCAGTTATTCCAGTTGACACACATATACGGATCGGCATCGGTGACAAGTTCCGGCCCCATACCACTGATATCATTGGCAATGTAAAAGCCGCAGAAATAGGGCCCTGTAACCGGTACCGGCTCCTCAAATGGTACCACAAACAGGTAAAGGCCCGGTTCCGGAAGGTAATAGCCCCATTCCTCCGAAAGCCCGATCACGAATCCGGGATAGGGACATGAGGGCAGGGACTGATTGGGATCCAGGTCCTCGATATCGACCGAAACATAGACCGATCCGGCTGCGGCGACATTGAGCATCATGGCAACCTCATCGACCTCGAATGGATATTCGCAGTTGATGCCCTCGACTGTCGGCTCCTGATAGGTTTTGTAAATTTCATCACCAATCAGCCAGTCGGATACGCCGTAATAGGGATCGCCGGACATCTTGACTGAACAGACTACTTCGGTTGTAAACTGCGGCGCATAATCCATGGGATAAACCACAGTCGGTACAAGTGTAGAGTCGAGCCGTGACTGCAATGCCGCCTTACTGCTGTCGGGTTCTGCCGATAAATTTGCGGGGAAAGAGAACATAAAAGACAGCGTCAAAATCGTGCAGATAATCTTGATGCGCATATATGGTCCTTTGTTAATCCAATTAAAAAACGGGGTCAGTAATCACACAAAGACCCTATATATGTATCGATCAAGAGGATAGCTTGCTTTAGTGATATGCTGAATTTAGTCTCGAGGGTATAAATAAAAAAACCCGGCAAATCACAGGATCCACCGGGCGGTTACATATCAAAGGAGATCACTTATTTCTTTTTCTGAGGGCCAGGCCGATTATTCCAAGGCCCAGCAGGCACAATGTCGCCGGTTCGGGGATTGTGCTGGTTACTTCGAAAGCCATATCTCGTTGTGTTTGAATCCAGGAACTGTTTGGTGAATATACACTTGTCTGTATCCAATCATTTGTTCCGACTACATTTTCACCGGTGGCCCAAAACCAGTTGGTATAGGCATAGGGCTGTGTGGATTCTATCATATTGGCAAATACGCTGAACCATAGTTTGCCTTTTGATCCGGAAAACGGCGTGGACAGGTCGAAACCGTGCTTATATACACCCCAGAGCGCATCATCAACATAAGTAGCGCCGGCATTTCCCTCGATAAATTCATTATAAAGTAGCGTTCCCGGAGCATCGGCACCATCAGCATTACTCCATATCTGGAAAGTAAAGCCCAATAATTCAGCCGAGGCATCAGGAATGCGCGGAGTACCCCACCAATGAAAGTCCGTAATACTATAATTTCCATCGTAATAGAAATCCGTATAACAATGGTTGGCGACGCCATCAGAGATACTGGCTGAGGAAAATCCCGAGGGATCATTCTCATCGTATGGATTGGAAAAAATCACATTACCGTATGAATAGGCAGAAGTTGATAGAAATAGAATCATAGCAAAGCAGATGATGATTAATCTGAGCATTGATCCTCCCATTTTCATGCTTTTTATATTAAGGGCAGCAATAGCGATGCCTTCCGGTCATTTTTCTGAGTAAAAATAGCAATATTAATGTCCTGTCTTACAACAGCTTATAGTGGCAGTTGCGCGGCAACTTCGGGATTAATTAGATCTTTTATAAACTGTTCAGATACTGGACAAATCCTTCCGGAATATGGATTTGATATTCGTTATAAACGTAAGATTTATAATTACTTAGATTGATGTCACTGAAGTGTCGATATGCATGACAGATATCAATCGAATTTAGTCCCGGATATGTCCAGCCCTCCAACCCGCGTGCTCAAGACACATTACTGCAAAATAGCTTTGAATGCTTTCATAAAAAAAGCGATGCACATGAATGTACATCGCTTCCGGCATTGCAATGATATGTATTTAGATCAGTCGTCGACTCTGTCTTTATGAATGTAGCCCTGTTTGCCACCCAGGAGCTTTATCAGGTACCAGTCACCATTGGCTTCGACAACCTCGAACTGTACTCCGCCCGGCACCTTGGCCTCTACCTCTGAGGATTCACTCGGTTCGGAATAAACCTCGGTACGGTCGCCGCTTCCGCCCTTGACTTTGACGATCTGCGCTGTCAGGCTGGCATCGCTGGCGGCCGCCTCGAAATCAAAGGGCTCGATAGCCAGATCCATACTGGCATAGAAGGGCAGCAGCTTGACACGGTTTTCGATTCTCTCGGCCGCTTCTTTGTATTTGTCTTCATCTTTGAGCATGGCTGCGCCCTCATACATCTCTTTGGCTTTCTCAAAGCTTCCGGCGACCTCATACATCACGCCCATGTTATACAGGAACTTGGGATTGTAGGGATCCGAGTCATAAAGCTTCTTATAGATAGCATATGCACGGTCGATTTCAAGGCCCTCGGCCGCCTCAGCGGCATCTTTGGCTTCATCCTTGAATTCCTTGGCTTTGATTTTATCAAGCTCGAATTCACCCACAGCATACCAGGGATTGATCTGATTGGTGAAGAACCAGGCCAGGTTACTGGCGCATGTGCCGGCCATCTCGCTGCCGTCACGCAGGGTAGCGCCGCTGCCCTGGCAGGCCTTATCATCGGCTTTCTGCGAAAGGCGCTTGGTGCCGATGATTTCACCGGTTTCGGTGTCGACCACACGCATGCTGGCGGATATGGTCACCTCACGCACTGTGCAGTAGACAGTGTAGCGCTGCCCGTTCCGGGACCTGTTTTCGGTGATAGTTTTATCCTGGCGGACATCGGAAACATCGCCATAGATTAAAACATCTACACCCAGAATCTTACCGAGTTTGGCCGCCTGGGCATCATCAACAAGACCCAGGTCGGTCATCGACTGCTCGGCCAATACCGATTCCAGACGGCTTCTTTCAACCACCGAGAAACATTTGGTGGTCAGGCCCTTGATCAATGTCTTGCCTTCGATATCCGATGTCAGCAGGCCGCCTTTGATTTCGCGAATACCGCGGTCCTCGGTCAGGATGTACTCGATCATCTTATCCGCGATATATCGTCCGGCTTCGGCTGAACCGGGGCTGGTGGGACGGAAATCCAGCACGGCTATTTTTTTGACGCCATGCAGTTCGATTTCCGGTGTCTGGGGCATATAGACCCGGACTTTTTTGTAGGCCAATGCGCTGGAGCTTAAAGATATCATCAGCACCAGGAACAAGGCCGTGACCTTAACAAGACGATTTATCATATTGTCCTCCGCTCGGGCAGGCAACCCGCGATTATAGAATGTCTTATTTTGTTTCTGTATAGTTTCGTTTCGCCCCGGTTGTTTGAACAGGGGAAACCATCACAATCCATTGCGTGTCGAGAATTTCAGGAATAATCCCCGAATTGGTTACAAAAGTGTGAAAAAAGAGTCAGATTTTTGTGAGGAGGGGGGATGGTCTTTCTTGGGTGATCCTGCGTCTTTCCGGCGGCAAGTAGCTGTCATTCCGTGCCACGATTTATCGGGGCGTGGGAATCTCATGCTTTTATAATAATCGCAGTTCTGAGATTGCCGAACTCCGCGTAAAGTGGCAATTCGCAATGACCTCGAAATATGGTATGTCGGGTTTCTCATTGCGCTTCGCTTCATTCAGAACGCCGACCTTCCGATTAACCGCCTCAGCGAAAATTAGAAGCATGGCCTGCTACAACCACGCATATTTAAACACTCAAATCCGGGCCATGATGGCTTTGCGGATTTTGGTGAATTCCTTCGCGGGGGGCAAAATCTTCCTGTAGAGCTGCATCGCTTTGCGGGCGAATTTCATCTCTCTGACCAGCTTCTGCAAATTATCATCTTTTTTAAGCCGGTCTTCAAACCTTTTTCTGGCGGCGGGCGCTAATTCTCCATCGAGATAGCGCTCCGCTACCAGTTCAAAATCGGGATAGGCTTTGGGCATACTCTCGCTATCCTTATCTGTAATCTTTGAGCGCCTCGCGCAGTTTCAACCTGGCTATATGCAGATTCGACCTGACCGTTCCCTGCGGGCAGTCCAGGGTTTTGGCGATTTCCTTTTTGGACAACCCGTCAAGGTCCGAAAGGATCAGGCAGATTTTCTGCCTTGGCGGTAGCCGATCGATAACCTCCTGCACGATTTTCATCATTTCGCGCTGTTCGACTAGTTTCTCCGGGCTCGTGTTCCTTTCTGAAAGTTCAATTTCTACAGAGGCCGGCACAGTGCCGTCTTCATTGAGCGAAAGTTTCTTCCGCTTCATCCTGCGCTTCCTATCAATAGCGCAGTTGGTGGCCATTCTGAAGACAAAGCACTTAAATCCAGCCTCCGATCTAATTCTGTTCAGGTGTTTGTAAAGCCTGACGAAAACCTCCTGGACTATATCTCGGGCCTCGTCACGATCCGGTATGATCGAGTAGGCGGTCATATAGACCTGACGCTCGAGTATCCGGATCATCTCCTCAAAGGCTTTTGTATCACCTTTTTGTGCGCTTGCCAGAAGCGCTTCGACCTTCGCGGCCATATTCACCGTTCCGGCTAAGTATTACACGAATAAAGCTGAAATACGTTTAATTGTGATGTGAGATTTTTTCTGTGGTTTGGCGGAACCAATTGGGCTTGCTGACTATATAATAACTGCCGGTTAAGATATTGTCAAGCTATTTGTTATAACACTTAAGGCTGTGCTTTTGATCCCGGTTTTTAACACGGCTCAAATAAAAAGCGCTTGACATTATCCGCCAAATCGAAAATATTAGACCTTTGCACACTGTGCGCCCATAGCTCAATTGGACAGAGCGTCTGGCTACGGACCAGAAGGTTGGGGGTTCGACTCCTCCTGGGCGTACTTTTTTATTCCCCTCCATTCCTTTTTCGTTAATTTCATTTTCCCCCGTGAACCATTTATAAATCAGCCAGTTATCAATAGTAAACAGATACAGATATATGATTAAAAGGAGCACATACTATGGCTGATATGAAAGCTATGCAGGTGAAAAAGGCTGGCGGCGATTTTGAATATGTCGAGGTCCCGATCCCCGAACCGGGAACTCATGAGGTCCGTATAAAGGTCGAGGCCTGCGGAATCTGCCACAGCGATGAATTTGTCAAAGAGGGGCTCTTTCCGGGCATAGAGTATCCACGTATACCCGGTCATGAGGTAATCGGTAAGATCGATAAGCTGGGCGAGCATGTTCATGGCTGGGAGAAGGGTCAACGTGTCGGCGTGGGATGGCACGGCGGGCATTGTTTCATCTGCGACCCCTGCCGCCGGGGTGATTTCGTGAATTGCCGGAACGGCAAAATCACCGGCCTGACCCATGACGGCGGTTATGCCGAATATATGATCACTCCGCAGGAGGCTATGGCCCTCGTGCCGCAGGAACTCAATACTTATGAGGCGGCTCCGATTCTGTGCGCCGGAATTACCACTTATAATGCACTGCGTAATTCGGTAGCAAAGCCCGGTGACCTGGTTGCCGTGCAGGGTATAGGCGGCCTTGGGCATCTGGGAATTCAATATGCAAAACAGATGGGCTTTAAAACAGTAGCCCTTTCCCGTGGCGCAGACAAAAAGGACCTGGCCCTGAAGTTGGGTGCGGATTTGTATATCGACAGTGATGCCGAGAATGCGGTCAAGAAGCTGCAAAAAATGGGCGGCGCCAAAGTAATTCTGGCCACAGCTCCGAGTAGCAAGGCGATTACCTCTGTTATCGATGCACTCGGGACAAATGGACAGATTATGATTGTCGGCGTATCCGCAGATGCAATTGAGGTCACACCGATACAGTTGATAGCCGGACGTAAGTCGATTACCGGATGGGCCAGCGGGCATGCCAAAGATTGGGAGGACACACTCAATTTTACAGATCTGGCAAAAATCCATACAATGGTGGAGACTTTCCCCCTCAAAGAGGCCAATCAGGCCTACAAAAAAGTAATGGATAATGAAATTCGCTTCCGCGCAGTATTAAAGATTTCAGAATAATCCGGAAGGGCCGTGGCAAAGAATCGCGGCTCTTTTATACACTTCAGAACAGGTTGAGTGGAAAAGTAAGGCGGGATGTCTATGATTTTAGGCTGATTTTTATTTGCTTTGACTAAGTTCTAATCATATCATATCCGATTAATAAAACAAGAATTGAGGTGGATTTGATAGAAATAGACATCCCCGGTTTTGGCCATCTGGAAATCACGCATCTGATATGCGACTATTCCGGCACGCTGTCGGTTGATGGAGAGTTATTGCCGGGCGTAAAGGATCGGCTCAATCGACTCAGCAAAGATCTGGATATTCATATCCTGACTTCAGATACACATGGCAAGGCTGAGCCTGAGCTTTCGGGAATAGATTGTACAGTAAAAATCCTCAGCGGCAACGATCACGATGTTCAAAAAGAGAATTACCTGCGCAGCTTAAACGGCGTTACATCGGTAGCGGTGGGCAACGGCAATAATGATGCGAGGCTTTTGAATTCCGCGCGGATCGGTATATGTGTCTGCATGGAGGAGGGATGCTCAGTGGCGGCTTTGCGCGGGGCGGATATACTGGTCAAATCGGCCATAGATGCACTCGATCTACTGCTTCATCCTAACCGGCTTAAAGCTACATTAAGATATTAAAAAAGTCCGGTGCTAAACCGGACTTTTTATTTATGATATAACCTCTTCAGCCAGCAGATAGCGTCTGTAGATTCGCGCATAGGGGCCCTCTTCTTTACGCAGCCTGTCATGTTTGCCGCTCTGCACGATTTTGCCGTCCTCGAGCACATAGATCATATCCGCGGCCTCCAGTGTATCCGGCCTGTGGGTAATCAGAATCGTGGTCATATCCGGCATGACCTCATGTAACCGTCCCCACAATGCTGCCTCGGTACGGGAATCCAGGGCCGAAGTGCAATCATCCAGAATCAGGATCTGCGGTTTTCCGGCCAGAGCCCGTGCCAGCGCCAGACGTTGCTTCTGGCCGCCGGAAATCGACATCCCACGTGTACCGATAAACGTATCCAGACCATTGGGTAAGGCCCTGATTTCGTTTTCCAACTGCGAGACCTCGACCGCCCATTCGAGAGTGGCCTGGTCGATTCCCTCACGGCCGAAAAGAATATTGTTGCGTACCGTATCGGAAAACAGCACCGGCTCCTGCGGCACATAGCCGATCTGCGCACGCAGGTCCTTCAGCTTGTATTTCCTCAGTTCACGGCCATCGACAGATAACTTGCCGCCGGTCGGATCTACCAGCCGTGGTATCATATTAACCAGCCAGCTTTTACCCGAACCGACCTTACCGACGATGGCAATTGTCTGGCCCGGTTTTATATCCAGGTTTATATCGTCTATGATATTGCGCCGGCTGTCCGGAAACTTAAACGAGACATGATCATAGTCGATATCTCCGCTGATGTTACCTGTGACCGGTTTGGAACCATTTTCAGATACCATGACCGGGGCCTGCTCGATTTCCTGCAGACGGTTGATCGATACTGCTGACTGCCTGGATTTGACCAGGAACTGCCCGATGTCGAACATGGGGAAGATCAGGTAGACAACATAGTATATGAATGCCACCAGCTTACCCAGCGACAGGTTGGCGTTGATAACCATATAACCGCCGGCCAGCAGAACTATTATCACACCGAACTGCCAGATATACATATACAGCGAGTCGACTATAGTCGTGGCCTTGATAGCCGAGATTTCGGCCTCGCGACGGTCGCGGATGGACTGATCGAATTTCTCCTTCTGCATCTTCTCCTTGACATAGGCCTTGACCACGCGAATGCCTGTAAAGCAGGCCTCGATGACATCATTGAAATTGGAGATCCTGCTCTGAAGATGTTCATAGCGCCTGTCCAGTATCGAGGCACTCTTGAAAAAGATCAAAATCAGGATCGGCAATGGTCCGGCCGACATCAGGGTCAGCATCGGATCGATAGTAACCATCATGGCCAGCGTGAAGATCACAAATACGACAGCTTCATAGAACCTGAAAATGCCCGAACAGGCAAACCAGGCCAGCTTAGTCTCGACATCGTCAGTCATGCGTGTCACCAGGTCGCCGGTGCGATACTTGTTGAAGAAATCCGGGCCCTTTTTAGATATGCTGTCGAATGCATTCTGACGAGCCATCCAGTCAATACGCATATTCATCCAGGCCCGGTGACTCTGCACGAACATGTACAATATCCCGGCAATGACCGCCATGACAACCAGGGTCAGGGCAAATGTCGCCGCCGTCAAGAGGCCCATGCCCTCGCCGATACCATTCAGCCATTGCGGAATATCCGAGGCCGGGACACTTCCGGTCTTCACGAAATCGACCGTGTATTCTATCATCCTCGGAATTGCCACCTGGAATGCGGCCTGAACCGGTGTCAGGATCAATAGAACCGCCAGCACATAGCCGTAATTGCGGTAATATCTCCACAGCCATTTTATTTTATCCAACATCTTTCAATACTCCGTTTGAATGCTTGAACTGCAAATGGAACAGTTTCGAATAATAGCCATTCTGCAAAATCAAGTCTGTATGGGTGCCGCGTTCGATAATTTCTCCGCGGCGAATCACCAGTATCTGATCAACATCCAGAATTGTCGCCAGCCGGTGGGCGATAACCAGTGAGGTGCGGCCCTTCATCAGCTTGCGCATGGAGTTCTGGATTGTCCGCTCCGTGTCCGGATCCACCGAACTGGTAGCCTCATCCAGCAGAAGCACATCCGGATCGGTCACCAGTGCCCGCGCGAATGACAGAAGCTGCCTTTCACCGCGGCTGAAATTGGCACCTTTCTCGGATACCTCGGTTTCATATCCCTGCGGAAGCCTGCGGATAAAGCTGTCGGCCTCGACCACACGGGCCGCCTCGTAGATACGCTTTTCGGGGATATCCTTCGATTCCAGCGAGATGTTGTTTTTGACATTGTCGGGGAAGAGCAGTATGTCCTGCAAAACCAGGGCAAATCTGCGCCTCAGCACATCGCGTGGAATCTGACGGATATCGATGCCGTCGACAGTGATCCGACCCTTTTGCGGATCATAATATCTCAGAAGCAGCGAGATAACCGTTGATTTACCGCCGCCGGTCACCCCTGCCAGGGCCGCGCTGGTTCCGGCCGGGATTTCAAAACTGACATCTTTCAATGCCCAGTTGTCATCATTGGTATATGAGAACCATACATTCTCGAACCTTATAGCCTCTTTAAGGCCGTCCCATTTGGCCGGTTTCTCCGGATCTGTCATGAAATCGTTATTCGACAGAAGCGCGAATATTCGTTTCGATCCGGCAATCGCTTTCTGGATATTGGCCAGCTGCTCGGAGGTCCTGTAGATTGGTTCGAATGAACGCCAGATCAGGATGATAAACATGCTGATCGTACCCACAGTAATCCGTCCGGTCTGAATCCACATGGCGCCAAAGAACAGCGTCAGGGCGATCATCACAGCCTCGAACAGGAAGACCGTATTGAAATAAACCACCACCGCGATATTTACGAAGCGGTCCTCCTTGAATTTCAGTTCATTGACCTTGTTGACCTTGCGGCGTGCATATTCACCCCGATGAAAGATCTGGATGATTGACATGCCGTGCAGGAACTCGGTCAATGTCGCCGTTACCTCGGCCATTTTTTTGCGCACCTCCAGAAAATGCGGGGTGGTGCGCCGCTCGAAGATGACCGTCAGGAATACGACAATCGGCACGATTGAAAACAGGATCAGTGCCAGCCGCCAGCTGTAAATGAACATGATCGTGAAAATACCGCTAATCAAAAGCAGATCGCCGATTATCAGCACGACAGTATGTGTGAACAGGAGGCGCAGCGATTCCGTATCCGACTCAATCCTGGCCATCAGCCGTCCGACCGGATTTTTATCAAAAAATGATATATTCAGTTTGAGAACATGCTCAAAAAGCATCTTCTTGAGCTTCAGCATCAGGTCCTGGCCGATAATTTCGAGCTTGATGCGCTGTGTAAACTGAAACACTATCGTAATTGCCTGCAACAGGCCGATTATCAACACGGTTGTCAAAAGGCCGTCGAAATCGCCCTGGGCGATATTGACATCAATGGCGTTTTTCATCAGAATCGGCCAGTAAAGCGATGTTGCCGTGGCGCCGGCCAGTAAAAACAGGCAGAACATAAGTCCCCAGAAATGACCTTTCAGTAACGGAATCAGTTTTCCGAATGCCTGGCGCGAATTGATCTCCTGCTCCTCGGCAGTGATCTCTTCATTCTGATAAAGCTCGTTGTTCATGATAAACCCACTTGGTATATAGTTTAACCTGTAGCCAGTCTAACGGGCGGGTAGAAAATAAAAACCCGCCGAATTCTGCTGCCGGCGGGCTGAAAGAGGATTATATGTGAAAAAAATCACATATAGATGACACCTCCGCCCGCGGGTTTTGCATTAATAAGTCCTGAAATATATGTAAACTGATTGCTGAGCATTAAACAGCATTCTCCTTCGATCATAAATTATTCCGATATGTACGTATCATTCTTGCATTGGGTTTCATAAAAATGCTTTTTTTCGAGGTTGTCAATAAATTTTATTCATCCTAATCAATTTTAAATGCTCCATGATCATCATGCGAAACGATAGAATATTCGAAAAAAGCCGCAAAATCAATGTCAAGAGGGAAAATCAGATGACAATATCAGCATTCGTTGTTATAATCAGGCTGGAACGGAGTGAGCATTAATGATACGCAATCCTAACCGGATAATAAAGGTACTGCTTGCCGATGGCCAGAGTTTGTTTCGCAAAGGTCTGGCGGCACTGTTGAACGAGCGTCATGATATCGAAGTCGTGGGTGATACCGGTGACGGTAATGAGGCCATTGATCTGACATTGAGCCTAAAACCGGATGTACTCATTATCGAAAATCTTTTGCCGGTACTTAATGGCGCCTCCGTTTCTCGCCGAATCCGTTCGGTCGACAACCGCGCCGAAATCCTTTTTCTGGCATCCGTGCATAATGAGGAGTTTGTGCGCGAGGCGTTTGAAAGCGGCGGACGGGGATTCTTGCTGAAGGACTGCGATTTCGATGATCTCTGCTATGCGATCAGGAAGGTTGCCCATGGTGATTACTATATCTCCGGCACAATCGGCTCTGACCTGGTGGATACTTATGTCAACGCGCATCTCGATACCCAGAGGGCCGGCGGGCTTATGACCCCGCGTGAGAAGGAACTGGCCCGTCTGCTGGCGGATGGTTATTCCACAAAAGAGTCGGCCGATATACTGAATATCAGCCCCAAAACCGCTGAAACTCATCGCGCTTCAATTATGAAGAAGCTCAAGGCCCGCAATGTTACCGATATAGTGAAATACTGTATACGAAATCGTATGACAGAATTGTAAACTATTGACTGCTAATACACTTATTTAAAATTTATTTGACCCGTCTGGTAGGTTTCCCCTCTCCAAATACATACTTTGCCCGATTGCACGATTTTTCCATCAATTTATATTAATTATGAGATGGTATGAGAAATAATCTGCGGATTAAGTGATTTTGAAAGCTAAACCAAAATTTTAACTTAAGGAGTTTTTGATGTCTTTCGTCGACGAGATTATGATGCAGGTCAAGGCCAAAAATCCGGCCGAACCCGAATTTCATCAGGCAACCCATGAAGTAGTCGAATCACTCGAACTGGTGCTGGACAAATATCCGGAATACAGACAGCATAAGATTCTCGAGAGAATTATCGAGCCCGAACGTGTAATCATGTTCCGTGTGCCCTGGATGGATGATCAGGGTGAGGTACAGGTCAACCGTGGCTTCCGTGTTGAGATGAACAGCGCAATCGGCCCCTACAAAGGCGGCCTGCGTTTCCATCCTTCGGTCAACCTCGGTATCCTCAAGTTTCTGGCCTTTGAACAGGTTTTCAAAAACAGCCTGACCACCCTGCCCATGGGTGGAGGCAAAGGCGGTTCCGATTTCGACCCCAAGGGCAAGAGCGACAATGAGGTTATGCGTTTCTGCCAGAGTTTCATGAGTGAGCTGTTCCGTCATATCGGCCCCAACACTGACGTTCCCGCCGGCGATATCGGCGTGGGCGGTCGTGAAATCGGATTTCTCTTTGGCCAGTACCGCAAGCTGCGCAATGAATTCACCGGCGTTCTGACCGGTAAGGGCACCAACTGGGGCGGTTCACTTATTCGTCCCGAGGCCACAGGCTATGGTGCGGTCTATTTCGCCCAGGAAATGCTGGCCACTCGTGGCGAGAGCCTGGAAGGCAAGACCTGCCTGGTCTCCGGTTCCGGTAATGTGTTCCAGTACACTACTGAAAAGCTGCTCGAGCTGGGCGCCAAGATTGTCACCGTTTCAGATTCCGGCGGTTATGTCTATGATGAAGAAGGTATCGATCGCAAGAAGCTGGATTACATCATGGATCTCAAGAACAACCGTCGCGGCCGTATCAAAGAGTATGTCGAAGAATACAAGAATGCTACCTATACACCGGTCGATCCCAACCGTGACCACAATCCACTCTGGAGCCACAAGGCCGACTGCGCCTTCCCGAGTGCCACGCAGAATGAAATAAACGCCAAGGATGCCCAGAATCTGCTGGATGGCGGCGTTTATGTGGTTTCCGAAGGTGCCAATATGCCTACAGTTCCCGAGGGTGTTAAGCTGTTTGTGGAGAAAGGCATTCTTTATGGTCCCGGCAAGGCTGCCAATGCCGGCGGTGTGGCTGTTTCAGGTCTTGAGATGGCTCAGAACAGCATGCGCTACAGCTGGACCCGTGAGGAAGTCGACAATCGCCTCAACCTGATCATGAAATCGATCCACAGTGCCTGTGTTGAAGCTTCCGAGCACTTTGGAACTTCCGGTAACTATGTTAACGGCGCCAATATCGCCGGTTTCATCAAAGTCGCCGATGCCATGATCGATCAGGGCTTGATCTAATCGCAAAAACATCGCTTTGATATCAAAAACGGAGTGGAAATTTCCACTCCGTTTCATATTTTAAACCGGGAGTTAAAAATCACGGCCCTCTCTGGCGAAGTATAAATAGAGGATCAATGAACAATTTTTCGGGAATCTTAAAAAACCGCGGTGAAATGAGCCGGTTTCAGATTTTTCAGAATCTGATGAAATACCGTGTTCGCGACATCCTGCTGGTATCATCATTGTACGACTCATTTATCCTGGAAGAGGATGGGCACCTGTATGAGATGATTCTCTCCGGCTACCATGAATTCAACCTGAGCCAGGCACCCCGTCTGACCAGGGTATCCAATGGCAAGGGGGCAATTAGATATATTGAGGAGCATAGCCATTTCGACCTGGTCATAACCACCATGAACATCGGCGACATGCATGCACTCGACCTGGCCAAGGCTATCAGGAAGAGCCGGCCCTCGATACCTGTCGTTCTGCTTACCTATGAAAACCGCGAGCTCAATGAACTGCTCTCCGGCTATGATTTGAGCGATTTCGAGAAGGTCTTCATCTGGCAGGGGGATCATCGTATCCTGCTCTCGATCATCAAATTTATCGAGGATCGCTTTAATGTAGCGGAGGATACACGGGCCGCCGGCGTGCAGTCGATTCTGATGATCGAAGATAATGTTAACTACTACTCGTCTTTTCTGCCGATTATTTATTCCGAGCTTCTGAGCCATTCACAAAGCTTGATCAGCGAGGGTATTAATATATCTGACCGGCTGATGCGCATGAGGGCCCGTCCCAAGATCCTCCTGTGCTCGACCTATGAAGAGGCCTGGGAGTGCTACCAGAAGTATGAAGAATATGTTCTCGGTGTGATTTCCGATATAGAGTTTCCCCGCAACGGTAGGCCCGACCCGGAAGCGGGCATAAAATTCGCCCGGGCGGTCAAGGATTCGCATTTCGATATTCCGGTGCTGCTGCAAACCGACAGCGTGGGCTACAAAAAAGTTGCCACACAGCTGGGCGCCTCGCTCCTGATGAAATCATCGCCGACGCTCCTGCATGATCTGCAGAGGTTTATGGTGGAAAATCTCAGTTTTGGCGATTTTGTATTCCGTATGCCCAACGGCAAGGAGGTTGACCGGGCTCATGACCTCAAGACACTAGAGAAAAAGCTGCGTACGATTCCGGCTGAGTCATTGAAATTTCATGCCGAACGCAATCATTTCTCCAACTGGCTGAAGACGCGTACGGAGTTCTGGATGGCGGACCTTTTGCGCCCCAGCCGGGTCAAGGATTTCGAGTCATTGGAAGATGTGCGCAGTTTTCTGATCAAGGCCATGCGCGATTTCCGCAAAGAACGGTTGCAGGGCAGTATTTCCGATTTTGACCCGGACACATTCAACAGCCCGGCCACATTTGCACGGATCGGTCGCGGATCATTGGGCGGCAAAGCCCGCGGACTGGCCTTTGTCAATCTGCTGATTAGCAATTTCAAGCTAACCAACTTCTTCGAGGGCGTTGAGATATCCATTCCGCCATCTTTGGTGCTTGGCACCGATATATTTGACCGCTTCATGAAGGACAATGATCTGCGTGATTTTGCAATAAGCACAGATGATGATGACAGGATCAAGAAACGTTTTCTCGAGGGTCATTTCAGCGAAGATGTTGTCCGCAACCTGGTAGAGTACCTGGGATTGATGCGCGATCCCCTGGCAGTCAGGTCATCATCGCTTCTGGAGGATTCACGTTACCTGCCGTTTGCCGGGATTTATTCTACATATATGCTGCCCAATAACAATGCCGATCGCAGGGAACGGCTAAAGGATCTTCTGGATGCGATCAAGCTGGTCTATGCCTCCACATATTGCAGCCTGGCCAAGAGCTATATCAGAGCTACGCCATACAGGTTGGAAGAGGAAAAGATGGCGGTGCTGATCCAGAGGCTTGTGGGTGCGAGGTATGATTCCCGCTATTATCCCAATATCTCCGGGGTCGTCCGTTCGCATAATTTTTATCCCAGCTCGCCCATGAAATCGGCTGATGGTATCGCGGCGGTCGGCCTGGGCCTGGGAAGAATCGTCATCGAGGGTGAATCGGTTGTTCGATTCTCTCCACATTATCCAAGACATGTGATCCAGTTCTCAAGTGTCGAGGATACATTGGATTATTCGCAAAAGGAGTTCTATGCTCTGGAGATGAATGATCATGCCGAAAGCGCCGAGGATTATGAGGAGATGAAACTGGTCAGGTTCGGTCTGGATAAAGCAGAAAAAGACGGCACCCTGACCTACGTCGGCTCGACCTATTCGCATGAGAATAATACTATCACCGATGGTCTCTCGCGCAAGGGGGCTCGAATGGTCACATTTGCGCCGATTCTCAAAAACAGGCTCTTTCCCTTGCCGGAAATCCTGAGCATGATCATGGAAATGGGAAGCTGGGGGATGAATACGCCGGTTGAGATAGAATTCGCGGTTAACCTAAAGACTCCGCCCGGCAAGCCGAAGGAATTTGCCTTTCTGCAAATCAGGCCATTGGTCAAGAGCCATGAAGCGGATGAGCTCAATCTCGATGATTACGATGAGCACAACCTGATTTGTCATTCACCACAGGTGCTGGGCAATGGCGTGATCGATAATATCTATGATGTCGTTGTTGTCGACCGGGCCCGATTTGACCGCTCGAGATCGCGTGAAGCGGCCGAGGAAGTGGCCAAATTCAATGCCGAATTTCTTGCTAAGGGCAAGCCATATTTGCTGATCGGTGTCGGACGCTGGGGTTCTTCCGATCCATGGCTGGGTATACCTGCTACCTGGGACCAGATATCTGGTGCACGTGTAATTGTCGAAACCGGTTTCAAGGGATTCAAGGTCGTGCCCTCACAGGGAACGCATTTTTTCCAGAATATAACTTCGTTCATGGTCGGTTATTTTACTGTGAATTCATATTTCGGTGGGGGAATGGTCGACTGGACCTGGCTCTCACGCCAGCAATCCGACAACGAGATGGAATTCACGCGGCATATACGTTTTTCTAAGCCGATCATTGTCAAGATGAACGGGCACAGCCATCGCGGAATTATAATCAAGCCGGAGGGCTATTAGATCAGCTTTCCTTTACCGCACTGATAATTTCCAGTATCGCCTTCTTGCCGTCATTGAAGAACATCAGTGCATTATCGGCTGCGAATAACGGGTTGGGGATTCCCGCAAAACCGGGGCTGAGACTTCTCTTGATGACCACAACAGTGCGCGCCTTGTCAACATCAAGAATAGGCATTCCTGCTATGGGCGAATTGGGATCTGTTCGCGCCACCGGATTGACAACATCATTAGCGCCCAGCACAATGGCAACATCGGTCTGCTCGAATGTGGGATTGACCTCATCCAGGTCCTTAAGGTTTTCGTAGGGCACATTGGCTTCCGCCAGGAGCACATTCATATGTCCCGGCATTCTTCCAGCCACCGGATGAATAGCATAATCGACTTCGATATCGCGGTCACGGAGCAGGTTGGCGAGGTCACGCACGGAATGCTGGGCCTGGGCCACCGCCATGCCATAACCGGGTACGATAACAACACGGCTGGCGCCATCGAAAAGCATGGCGATTTCCTCGGCCGATGTAGCCTTGACCTTGCCTTCGTAGACATCGTCTTGGGATGCGCCGCCTTCACCCGGTCCCATGACACCGAAGAGCACGTTGGTCAGCGAGCGGTTCATGGCCACGCACATAATATTAGTTAGAATGATTCCAGATGCACCTACCAGGGAACCGGAGATAATCAGTACATTATTATTCAGTACGAATCCGGTAGCGGCCGCCGCCAGACCGGAATATGAATTCAAAAGCGCAATCACGACCGGCATGTCCGCGCCGCCTATGGGCATGACCAGCAGTATTCCCAGAAGCGATGCCGCCGCTACAATCAACCAATATGAAAGATTACCCATCGGAATATCCACAACCAGCCAGACAATCAGTGCGATTGACAGTATGAAAAGCAGTGCATTCACAACCTTTTGCCCGGGGAAGCTGACTGAAGCCTCGGTGATTATTCCCTGCAGTTTGCCGAATGCCACCAGGCTGCCCCAGAATGTTACCGCGCCGATCAGGCCGGTTGCTCCTGTCGCGATCGAGAATTGAGTGTGAGGGCTGGCGCCGAAATGAAGCACCTCAAACAGGGCCGCGGCCGCGACCAGTACCGAGGCACCGCCGCCGAAGCCGTTGAAAAGAGCAACAAGCTGCGGCATGGCTGTCATCTCGATTTTTATCGCCAGGACAGCGCCGATGAAAGCGCCCACTACTACTCCGGCTATAATCAATTCAAAACTGATTATTTGTTGGTTGAATAATGTTACCACAACGGCTATAAACATACCCAGGGCACCGAGCCGGTTGCCACGAACCGCGGTGCGTGGATGGGTCAGGCCCTTGAGCCCGAATATGAATAATACCGCTGCCAGCAAATAAGCCAGGTTAACATACAGGGACTGCACCTAGTCTCTCCTCTGAAACATCTTTAACATTCTGTTGGTGACCATAAAACCGCCAACCACATTGACGGTGGCAAACACGACCGCGGCTACGCCCAGAATTGATGTTAGCGTTGTATGCTGCGAGCCTGCGGATATGATTGCGCCGATCAATGTAATGCCCGAGATCGCATTCGATCCCGACATCAGCGGCGTATGCAATGTTGGCGGGACCTTGGTTATGATCTCGAAGCCGACAAATATGGCCAGCACGAATATTGACAATACCAGTGCAAAGGATTCCATACTATCTATCCTCGTTACTGCTTTTCTTCTTTACCCTGGCCCAGGGCCTCTTCGACCCGGGCATTCTGAACACGGCCGTCATGAGTAATCATGGTCTCTGTGATAATTTCATCTTCCATGTTCAGGTTGATTTCACCGTCTTTTACAAGATTCTTTATAAATGACTGCAGGTTGCGGGCAAACATCTGGCTGGCATGGTACGCTATCGCTGCCGGAATATTCTTTGGGCCGCGAATTATCACACCATTGACATTGATTGTCTCACCCGCTTTGGTGAGTTCGCAGTTACCGCCCTGTTCGGCGGCCAGATCGACAATCACCGAGCCGCGGGCCATGACCTCGACCATCTCTTTTGTAATCAAGGTCGGCGCTTTCTTGCCGGGTACGGCGGCGGTTGTAATGACCACATCACTTTCTTTCAGCACTGAAGCCATCAGTTCACGCTGCTTACGATAAAAATCTTCATCCATAGCTTTGGCATACCCGCCTTTATCCTCAGCTTTTTCAGTTTCCAGGTCAAGCTCGACGAATTTACCGCCCAGGCTTTCGACCTGTTCTTTGACTGCCGGACGGATATCATAGGCTTTGACAATCGCGCCCAGCCGTTTGGCCGATGCTATGGCCTGAAGTCCGGCCACGCCCGCGCCGATTACAAAAGCACGCGCCGGGGCAATTGTACCTGCCGCAGTCATCATCATGGGAAACATTTTATTCAGCGAATCGGCCGCCAGCAGAACTGCCTTGTAGCCTGCAATGGTAGCCATTGAAGACAGCGCGTCCATGCCTTGCGCCCTTGTTATGCGTGGCAGAAGCTCGATTGCAAAAGCCGTAACGCCACTTCCGGCCAGTTCCTTGACAAGTTCAGGCTGGATGAGCGGATCAAAATAGCCCAGCGCAATCTGCCCTTTCCTGTACAGCTTTAAATCAGCCTGGCCTTTTTCCTTATTGGCGCCATAGCCGCGCACATGAAGCATAATATCCGCTTGAGAAAAAACTTCTTCACGCGATTTTATAGTGGCCCCTTTGGATTCATAGGCAGAATCTGGAAAACCGGCAGTTTTGCCGGCATCTTTTTCGATTAGTATACTAAAGCCGGCTTTTTTATAGAGTGTGACCGTATCGGGTACGGCCGCCACCCTGGTTTCATCGGAAAAACTCTCTTTGGGTATGCCGATGACTATCGGTTTTTTGTCTTCAGGCATAAACAATCCGCTCCATTAAAAATCCATTGATTAGTAATGCAACACAAAATTGGAGCGAATCGTTCCATATCAATTTTATCAGAAATCGATATGGTATTTACATTATAATGAATCAGGCCTTCTGAAGTGCAAATCCGGCCTTGCGGGAAACTCGGGCGTTTTTGCGCCTAGCCCAGCCGAGGCGCAGATGTGCCATATTTTCTACTGCAGCGCTGAATGGCACGCGCCCATTGTCGAAATAAACAAAACCAAGCTTGAGCATTTTGCGCGGGTTTAAAAGATTCCTGGTATCATAGATTATCGGCCGCGCCATCAGCTTATGAATACGCTTGTAATTCAGGTTTGCAAAGCGGTTCCATTCTGTCATTATAATTATCAAATCAGCCCGATTACATGCGGCGTACGGCGAATTAACGCACTCGAGCTTCGGTATATCCAGGCAAGCCCGATCCATTGCAGCCGGATCATAGGCCAAAACACTGGCGCCCGAGTCAAGCAGGCTGCGGGCCACGTGTATGGCCGGGGATTCGCGGGTATCATCTGTTTCAGCCTTAAAAGCCAGACCCAACAGAGCGATATTCCTGTTTTCGAGAGGACCAAGTAATTCACGAATCTTATTGACAACCGATCCTCGTTTACCACGATTGACCTGATCGACCGCGGCACCGATCCTGAAATTATAGCCCATTTCCGAGCATGACCAGATCAGCGATTTCACATCCTTGGGCAGGCAGGAACCGCCATAACCTGGCCCCGGCTTCAAGAATGCCGGGCCGATCCGCTTGTCCAGACCCATAGCGCGGGCAAGCTGATTGATATCCGCGCCGCTCATCTCGCAGATATCTGCCATTTCGTTTATATAGGAAATCTTTACTGCCAGAAACGTATTGGCCGCATATTTAATCAATTCAGCGGTTTCATTTGATGATTCGATATAATTAACATGCCTGTGAATAAATGAGCTATAGATCCGGCGCATGATCGTGAGGGCTTTTTTGGATCGTCCGCCCACGATTATTCTATCGGGATATAAGAAGTCCCTGACAGCTGAACCCTGGCGCAGGAATTCGGGATTTGAAATGATATCGAAACGGGTATCGGGCGGTTTGTATTCAAGAATAATATTGAAAACCGACTGATAGGTTTTAACCGGCACTGTGCTCTTTACCACCACCACGGTATAGTCACGCAGGTTATGGGCAATCTCCTTTGCGGCGCATTTCAGGGCCGTTAAATCGGTCTGGCCCAAATCACCCTGCGGTGTGCCCACAGCCAGAAACACCACACGGCTGTGTCTGACAGCCTGGCCGCATTCGGTAGTAAACGACAGCCTTCCGGCCAGTGAATTACGGGTTACCAGTTGCTGTAGTCCCTCCTCGTAAATCGGAATTTCACCATTCTGCAGGCTCCTGATTTTTTCAGCATCCTTATCGATACATATTACGTTCCATCCAAGTTCGGCAAGGCAGGTGCCGGTTACCAGTCCTACATACCCGGCTCCTATGATGCTAATTGTTGTAGACATGTAAATCCCTGTATAATAAGTTAAGCCTTTATTTTCTGACCGTATCTTCTCTGATAGAATTCCGAAAAGGGTAGATTGATGAATTTTGGCAGCTTCTTGTGCTCCTTGGAGAAGCTCAGAAATATTTTGCGATGTTCGAATATGTTCATGACCGCGGATAAGTCCCATAAGGGGGGAATAACCAGGGTAACATCTTTGCCGACCCGTTTTAATTCCTTGTAGAATTTCTGCGGATGTTCCAGATGCTCCATGGTATGCGAGCTTAACACAGTATCGAAGCTGTTGTCTTCAAACGGCAGTTCATAGACATCATCGACCTTCCTGAAATTCGGCAACTCGACATGTTTGATAATATCGGCATTGACACCGCCACCATCGGTTTTGCCGCAGCATATATTCAGATCCCATTTGCCGCGTCCGATAATTCTCCTCTTGAGCACATTATAGCTCAGGTAATTCAATGAAAACAGCATCAGGGACGCCGCTCCGCACACGGCCGGGATCAAAAGGGCCGGATTGGAAATGTTGATCTGTGCCAGAAGCCTATTAGCATCCGCCAGATCTAGCGAGGAGCTGTCAAAGACTTTGAATAATATTTCCGGTTTCATTGGCTCAACACCTTACTTACCTGTTTTTTTACATTTTCTCGCTTGCAAACCAAATCATAGTATTCAAGAAGAGTCTGAAAGATTTTGTCCCACGAGCGCAACTCTGCAAAAGCCCTGGCCTTTTGGCTCATTTCGCGGCGCATGGCTGGGTCCTTGATGAGCCAGTCGAGGTAGTTATCGAATTGCTCGATATTTGCCGCCACGAATCCTGTTTGGCCATGTTTGACCAGTTCACGCGGACCCATGGCATCGGAGACGATTACCGGCAGGCCGGAGCTCATTGCCTCCAGGACGACATTGCCCAGCGTATCGGTGCGCGAAGGGAAGACAAAGATATCTGCATCGGCATAAGCCCGCGATAATTCTCCGCCGCTTAACCTGCCGGGAAACACGGCCCCTGGAAGAGCCTCACGAAGTTCCTCCAGATAGGGCCCGTCACCAACCATCATCAATTCAATATCATCTCTATGGCGAAATAGTTCGATAAACAGATCGAGGCCCTTTTCCGGGGCAATCCGTCCCGTGTAAAGAACCCGTATTTTTTGATCTGTCCGCTTGCGATATGCCGGGCTGAAAGTTGTTGAATTTACACCGCGGGAGAAGACCTCGACCGGGCGATCCACTCGATGTGTCAATTCGGTTTTCATGTATTCCGATGGTGCCAGGACAAGGTTGGCAGATCTGTAATAGCGATCCATCCACCAGTGCACTATATTCCCGCAGGCGCCGCCAATCAAGCCGCCCAGTTTTTTGCTGATGCGGATCCGGGCATAATGATCCAGGGCGGTATGATAGATCAGTATCAATGGTGCCCGTGAAGAACGCGCAACTGCACGGGCCCAGACACCCATCGACTCGGGTGTGCTGGATTGCACAAGGTCATAACCTTTTTCAGATAACTTGCGGAGAAAGGGGGGCGTGATCGGATTCAGATCAACCCAGCGGGAAGGATCAACCCTGACCGGTACACGTGGCTTGCGGACATATATCTGTACCGGTCCATGATCCCTGCGTATATCGGCCGGCCCGTAGGCGACAACATCAACTTCGTGCCCCGATTCAATGAAAAAGGGAAGCAGATGATTATAAGTGTTTACCACTCCATCTGTCTCTCCGTAGTCACCCAGAAATCCGGCGGCAATCAGAATCCGCATATTGATTTCAACCTGCACATAGAATTAATACCATTTTCCACCAGGGGTATTCATACCTGCCAGCATGAAACCAATAGAAATAAATTTATCAACTAAGGCAAAGTTTGGATTCAGTTAAAGTTCTGCCACTGGAATGTTAGCGGATTTATATCATGCTTAATAGCGTTCCGGATCAATAGTCTCAGCCGGCCTGCCCCATCCGCTTTCGAACAAAAATTCGCTCAGCTTCTTGCGCGGCCTGCGTTTTTCGTCTCTTTTCCTGAAAACTTCATCGATATCAGCATTACTGTCTGGATAACCGATTGCAAGGCCGGTCATGACTTCGTAATCCTTGGGTATGTTATACAGTTCTTTTGCCCGCTGAGGTATAATGCCGGCCATCTGATGAACCGCCAGGCCCATTGATACAGCCTGCATGGTGAGGTTGGCAGACGCCAGCCCGAGATCATGCTGTGCATGACGATTGGGTTCGCCGTTGCGGCTGAATTTTGTGCTGATCACACCCAAAACCAGCAGGGGAGCATTCCGGGCCCATTCACGATTGCCTTCCGTCAGGCAGGATAACAGCTTATTGTATTCCTCGCTATCATCCTTTGTGGCGATTATATAAAACCAGGGCTGTTCGTTATAGCATGATGGTGCCCATCTGGCCGCCTCAAACAATGATCTGATCTGTTCGGCGCTAAGCCGTTGATCTGAGAAACCGTAGGGGCTCCAGCGTGATGATATCAGATTGTCAATAACATTGTCAGTTTGCAGTTTCTTTTCTGTAATCATGATATTACCTCCTTTTTGTATATGATCTCATTTTATTTCAAATCGAACAGCAAGAATTCGCTCTGCTCTTTTGCCTTGATGTTGAGCTTATCTGTATGCTCAATTGATGCGCCATCACCAGCGGATAATATCCTGCCGTTGATCTCCAGTTCGCCGCTGATAACCTGAATCCAGGCGGCCCGGCCGTCATCCAGCCCATAACCCAGCAGATTTTCTTTATCCAAAAGCGATGCGTACAGGTATACATCCTGATTGATAAACAGTGAGCCATCGGAAGCATCCGGTGATGCGATCAGGCAAAGACGATTGTGCTTATCATTGTCGCTGAAATGTTTTTGGTCATAGGATGGCTGCAGGCCTTCCTTTTCCGGATAGAGCCAGATCTGCAAAAAATGCACAGTTTCAGTTTCCGATGAATTGAATTCGCTGTGCATAATGCCCTTTCCGGCACTCATATGCTGAACATCGCCGCGACGAATTACGCCTCCCTGCGATGAGCTGTCCTCATGCTTCAGTTCGCCGGAGATAATATAGGTTATGATTTCCATTTCGCGATGAGAATGGCGTCCGAAACCGCTGCGCGGTTTGACACGATCCTCATTTATGACGCGCAGGCTGCGGAAGCCCATATGCTTTTCATCCTGATAACCCGCAAATGAGAAGCTGTGATACGTGTTCAGCCAGCCGTGATCGAAATGGCCGCGTTGTTTTGATTCTCTTATCGCTATCATAATTATCCTCCATTTAAGTCTTCTCATAATATTTGTTACAACAAGTATTATCCTAAATTTTTATAACCTTGCTTTTTTCAACAGCTGGTTTAAGCTTTTAAGCTCTTCCTTGCTTAAATGACCAAGCTGCCTTTTATGCAGTTTAAGCACCGGCTTGTCCAGCTTCCTGAGCAGCTTCTCGCCTTCCATTGTCAACCGGGCCATGATTATCCTGCGATCATCGCTGCTTCGTTCCCGCTTGACCAGGCCCTGTTTTTCGAGCCTGTTCAACAGGCGGGTAACATCCGGCAGACGAGTAATCATGCGCCCTCCGATTTTCTGGCAGGGCAAACCATCCTTACCTGCGCCGCGCAGTATCCTGAGCACATTGAACTGCGGTTCTGATATGCCATACCGCTTGAACAGACGCGCGAATTCGGAAAGCAGCCGGTCAGATGTTTTCAGCAGGTTTATGAATGTCTCCTGCTCTAATGACTTATCTTTCTTCATAGTCTATCTCATTTACTTGTTGAAACAAATAACATTCTAATTTTGTTCCCGCCGCCAGATACCTGCATTCCGGAACAGCACATGCTCTAAATCAGTTACTTATATACATTGGTTTAAACAGCAAATATAAAGAAAGGAAAATAAATATGCCGGTAATCAAAGCGAATGATATCAGGCTCGAGAATGTCGGTATGGAAGACGTGCGTAACCTTACGGGCAGCAATGTGGTTGGACCCAACCAAGGCTGGAAAGACTATACCATGCGCCTTTTTCGGATTGCGCCGGATGGTCACTCGCCGCACCATGAACATGGCTGGGAGCATATCAACTATGTCGTGCGCGGCAAGGGGCGTCTGCGTATCGAGGATGATGTGCATGAAATCGAAGAGGGCGATTATGCTTTTGTCCCACCTAATAAAAAGCATCAGTTCAGCAATCCGTATGACAAGGATTTCGAATTCATCTGTATAGTTCCAAATCGTGGGGCATAGAGTGCAACGGATACTCATAAGGGAGAATCAAATTGGATTTTGACGAGTTTACAGCGTCTTTAAAAAATGACCATCCGCCGCAGGGAATTTCAACTGCCCTGAAGGCGCTCTGGATCGAATCCAGTGGCGACTGGGACGGGGCACATAAAATTGTCCAGGATCAAAATGATGCCGATTCGGCCTGGGTACATGCCTATCTTCATCGCAAAGAAGGGGATATTTCCAATGCCTCCTACTGGTATGAGCGGGCCGGACGCAAAGGGACTGCTATTCCACACGGCGATGAATGGCGCGAAATCGCAATTGCCCTTACTGAGGGCCGTTAGGCATATTTAATCTAACTGCTCGATAATCATATACTTGTTCCACTAAAAGGCAAAGATGGCAGCCTTAGGCCTGTTCAACTTCTCCAAAAAAATGTTTGCCCTGCAAACATCCCCGGGTTAAATTGTGTTTATAATACAGATAAATTTAATCCGGATTATTCGAATATGCATTCCAAAAGAGGTTATCCCGTTTCTGAGAATGCGGCCATCAAGATGATTCTTGAGGGTACCGCTCCGGAAACCGGCAGGCGCTTTTTTCGGGCGCTGGTGAAAAATGTATCCATGGCCCTGGGCACCAAGGGAGCCTGGGTTACCGAGTATCTCAGGGATCATGGCCGCCTGCGCTCATTGGCATTCTGGCTCGATAACGGGTTTCTTGAACATTATGAATACGATATAGCCGGAACGCCCTGTGAGCCGGTTATAAACAGCCGCCAGCTATGTCATTTTCGGGATAACATAAGTCAACTTTTTCCCAAAGATCACGATTTGCCCAGGTTCAATGCGGTCAGCTATATGGGGGTGCCGCTTTTCGATACCGATGATACGATCCTGGGCCATCTGGCGGTGCTGGACAGCGAGATCCTTCCCGACCAGGAAACGGTGGAACCGCTTTTCCGAATTTTTGCCTCGCGCGCATCGGCCGAACTGCGCCGTATGAGAGCGGAGGCTGATCTTCGTGAGCGGGAAGAGAAATTATCCCGTCTATTTTCGAGCGCCATGGATGCGATCATTGAGCTGGATCAAAACCTGAATATTCTAGATATCAACAAAGCCGGCGAGAAGGCCTTCTGTTGCAAGTCAATCGACCTCAATGGGCGCAGTATCGGTGACTTCTTGGCCGAGGACAGCTTTTATAAGCTCCGCTTGCTGGCCAAAGATATATCCGCAAGAGAAGTGGACAGGAAATATCTCTGGATCTCGGGAGGCTTGACATGCGCCAATGAAAAGAAGGAACAGTTTCAAGCCGAAGCAACTCTTTCGGGCTATATGCTTCGCGGACGGGAGCATCTGACCCTGATTCTACGCAATGTGAATGACAGGCTGGAGGCCGATCGGAAAATTGAAACGCTTTCACGGGAATCGCGCTATCTGCGTGAGGAACTCGAGGGCATACAGAATCAAAACAAGATCATTGGCAAATCGGATGCTCTTTTAAAAGTGCTGGATGAGATCAAGCAGGTGGCCCCGACAGATACGACAGTGCTTCTGGCCGGGGCGACCGGCACCGGAAAAGAGCTGTTTGCCTGTGCCCTGCACAATGCCGGCAAGCGCAGCGGGATGCCCATGATCAAGGTCAACTGCGCGGCGATTCCCTCCAACCTGATCGAAAGCGAATTCTTCGGGCATGAAAAAGGCGCTTTCACAGGTGCGACACAAAAACGTGAGGGCAGATTCGCGCTGGCAGACGGCGGTACTATTTTCCTGGATGAGATCGGTGAACTGCCATATGATCTGCAGGCCAAGCTGTTGCGCGTATTGCAGGAGGGAGAATTCGAACCGGTCGGATCATCGGCTACCTGCAAAATCGATGTGCGCGTGATTGCCGCCACCAACCGTGATTTGAAAAAGATGATCAGCGAGGGCAGATTCCGCGAGGATCTGTATTATCGCCTGAATGTCTTCCCGATACAAATCCCGCCTTTAAAGGAACGTGGTGATGATATCCTGCTTCTGGCCGAGGAATTTCTCCAAAGATTTGCCCGCAAGACCGGTCAGGAGGTTTGCTCTCTTAGCGATGATTGCATTTACAGGCTGAAAAGCTACAACTGGCCCGGCAATGTCCGTGAGCTGGAAAATGTCATCGAACGGGCCGTGATCACCTCCAAAAACGGCAGACTGAATCTGGCCGGAGTCCTGCCCGAAATCTCTCCGGATCAGCCTGAAATTGAGCCTGATGATTCAAAATCAAATTCGGGACGGATTCTCACCGCGCATGAATTACTGGAACTGGAAAAGCAGAATCTCATTCGTGCCCTGGATACAACCGGATGGCGAGTATCCGGCGATAAAGGGGCGGCCCGGCTGCTTGATGTGCCCTCGTCAACGCTCAGTTCGCGCATAAAGGCGCTGAATCTCAGACGTCCCCAATAAACTCTCCAAAATCCATCGGCTTTTTGTGAAATTTCGTAAATCAGCTTGCGATTTTTCGTAATTAACGAATTTTCGTGAACGGCTGGGGATTCACCTTTTATATCAAGCCATTGGATATCAATCCATTACATATTTTTTCTCGGTTTGGCACGGGCTCTGCAATTGTATATGAGCAAATGAAAATAATGAGGATAAAATAAATCTTATTTTAAAACCTTTAATCACAATTAACGTTACCGGAGGATATTATGCAGAACACAGTAGAAAAGAAGAAAATCGAGAGAAACGGTGTTGATGTCACCGCGTTGATGGAAACGATTCGCGCCATAGAGGAAAAGCCCGAACTGGCCGATTTCCATTTCCGTTCCCGCAACGAATGGCAGACCGGCGGACACAACCGTTCCTACATCAAGGAATTCTATGGCGCCTGCCAGGAGGATACCAGCCGTGAATTCGAATTTGTATTCGACAATGATGAGCCGCCGGTGCTCCTGGGCAAGAACCGTGGAGCCAATCCGGTCGAGTTCGTACTGCATGCTCTGGCCGGATGTATGACAACCACCATGGTCTATCATGCCGCCTCGCGTGGTATCACGATCAAAAGCATCAGGTCCAGGTTCGAGGGCGATATCGACCTGCGCGGTATGCTGGGCATTTCTGATGATGTTCGCAAGGGCTACAAGAATATCAGGGTAACATTTGATATTGAAAGCGATGGCCCCGCCGATCAGCTTGAAGAACTCGCCAAGGCATCACCGGTCTTCAACACGGTCAGCAGCCCGGTTGATATCGACGTTACTGTAAACAACAAAGAAATAGAATAATATTTCGAGGGGAGAGTCCCGCGGTCAAAAAAGGCCGCGGGAATACCCATAAAACAGGATTGGATAAGGGATAGATAAAATGTTAAAGCTTTCGCCGCATATAGAAACACAGGGCAGTGGCCCGACTGTGATCTGCCTGCATTGCAGTGCCGGATCATCAAAACAATGGCGGCCGCTGGCTGAGATGATCTCTGACCGTTACCATGTGGTCGGAGTCGATCTCTACGGATATGGAAAAACCGGAGACTGGCCCAATGATGAGCGGTTGAGCTTGGATGACGAGGCTGAACTTCTGAGCGGAATAATAAAGGAAGTTGGCGAACCGGTTCATCTGGTGGGCCATTCCTATGGCGGGGCAGTAGCATTGACCTCGGCTTTTAAATACTCCGGGCAGGTACGCAGTGTGATTGTTTATGAGCCGGTCATGTTTCATGTGCTGTTCCAGATCAAGGAAACTTTCAACATGGCTCGTGAGATTATCGAAGTACAGAGCGATATGTGCCGCTATCTGATCAATCAGGAGCCGTATCAGGCCGCCAGGCGATTTGTTGATTACTGGTCAGTTCCCGGAGCATTTGACAGCATGCCGGATTTTAGAAAGGATTCCCTCGCATTGAAGATGAATAAGGTTCTGATGGATTTTTCGGCAACCATGGGTTATAATTATCAGCTGCCGCTTTACCAATTTATGGATATACCGGTAAAATTCATGATCGGCGGGCAATCGCCTCAGCCTGTCAGGAGTATTGCCGCCATATTGCAGGAAACTATTCCTGGTGGCATGATAGAGCGCTTTACCGAGCTGGGGCATATGGGACCGGTTACAAATCCCGAAATCATCAACGCTGCCATTGCTGAGTTTCTCGACCGGCAACCAGTTAGAAAAATGAAGCCTGTCAGGCCCCTTTCGCTGGGCCATCCGGCCTAAAAAATGGCTAGATAAATTTCGGATTGTTTGCCGTTGCCGGAACAAAAATCCACCATTTAATATTTCTTCTGTATTTGTAATCGCACGAATAAAACGGCATCGCAAAGGAAGCGCGTGCGGCGATTGTATTCCGTTGATCGGCTTTGTCTTGCGTCAAATATGAAATAAAGGATAAGGAGGATACTGTATGCAAAAACGCTTTGTATCCGGTATGTTTTTTACTCTTACATTGATTGTACTTGTTCTGGGAGCCAATAGTGCCTTTTCGGATGAATCCGATCAGATTTCGGAACAGGCACTAATTGAGCATGGCCGTTACCTGGTGACGATTGCCGGATGCGGCGATTGTCATACGCCCAAGGTATTCAAGGAAGATGGTATGCATGAGGACTCATCCAGATTATTTGCCGGTCATCCGCAAGAAGAGGTTGTTGAAGCTGTTCCCTCGTGGATCGGCAAGGATGGCTGGATCGCCGGTTCCAACGCTCACCTGACAGCATGGGCCGGGCCCTGGGGGATCTCCTTTGCTACCAATCTGACATCGGATCGCAGGACTGGACTGGGCAAATGGACCGCGGAGAAATTTATCAGCGCCATTCGCACCGGAAAGCATTATGGGATGGGGCGGGAAATTCTGCCACCCATGCCCTGGAGAAATCTGGCCCGGGCCAGCGATGAGGACCTGACAGCCATGTTTGCCTTCTTTATGTCAACCAGGCCAATAGAAAACAAGGTGCCCCGACCAATTCCGCCTTCAACAAATTAAAAGAATAAGGCAGGAGTTCTCCTGCCTTTTTATTTTGCAGTAGTTATCTCTTTTTCCAGTATCTGGTAAAAAGTCTGATGGGCGTGCTTTTCTTTCCAGGGATAATGGCCGCATTTGGGCAGGATATAAAATCGAATATCATCAATACAACTTTCCAGAAACGGCCTGATACCATCGATCGGATGCGGATCATAGTCGCCATGAATTACCACCACAGGGCATCTGATGTTTGAAAATTCGTTCTTTAGATATCCGGGCCTGTCCCGCAATTTCACAAAATCCGACCATACCCGGCTGTACTGTTCGAAATTGACATTGATCTTGTCCTCACAGCCTTCGAGCAGGTCATAATCATCGCTTACCGAAAACAAGTCCCCAAGTTCAGCCAGGATAGCATCCTGTTCACCGGCGCTGGCGGTTTTCAACCTGTCCTGCAACTGATCGAACCTTTTGCGTTGTTTTTCATTCAGGCGAGAATACCTGATTCCGGCGATCCGGGCGGAATTTTCCGCATCAAAAACAGCACATCCGACCAAAATCAATTTTTTTACCAAATCAGGTTTTCTGGCGGCCAGAAATAATGCCAGTACCGCGCCCCATGATGATCCGACCAAAATCACCGGCAGATCGGTGTTAGCTTTGAGCTGATTTTCCAGTTCTTCAATTTGCCCCTCAAGAGAATAGGAAGTCTGCATTGGTTCCAGCGTACCCGTCAATTCGCTCAGCTTTTTCGCCACCGGAGCCATATAGCCCGGAGCTCCCGGGCCACCGTGCAGGACGGCACATGTGCATGGCGGTTTCCCATATATTCTGACATTGTTACCTTTGTTCATATTCAATGCTTACATCCAAAAACCATTTGATCAAATCTGCATTATCGATAAATGACCATGTATGCGGCGAACTTCCCTTTTCATAATCATTTCGTTGATTGTGTGTCGTTATAAGTTCCGCCCTATCATTGCCCAGAAGCTTTAGCGTTGTAATCATGGCCGCCATGTCAATCGAATTCATATCATAATAGTTTTTGCGCCTGTTTTCAACCCACCAGTCGATATCGGGCTCATGATATGCCCGCACAGGAGTATCAATTAATAGCTTTATATTACCCCCGGCGGGTTCTGTATGAGTATAGGGCGAATAATCAGCGTAATTATCATAAAACTTATCAGGCGCACCGCCCAGATTCTGTTCCAGCAGATATGTCACCCAGCGTCCCTCATCGGCGGCGGCGGGATGAAAGTCGTTTTCGATCTGCCGCTTTTCAGAATACCAGAATCGCTGCATGTCAAGAGGAGCATCGACAACGGCAATAGCGGCCGGCTTGATGTTATAATCATCCTTATGCACATAAAGGAACTGAGCAAATTTTACGGCCCGTGTCCCTCCCAGCGACAGGCCGGCAAATAGCAGCGGCATTTGTTCAAGGCTATTCTCACCGATAACTTCTTCGATCTTATCTGCGGCCCGGACCATGCTGGAATCATCGAAAAAGAAGTCCAGCGGATTGCCCGTGGCTAAATGCAAAATTGCGACACCATTAGTCAATGCCTCATAATCGAAGGAGGCGGGTTCGGGTTTTCTGTTATCGACTGCAATCTTTCCCCTCTGAAAGAAGATAGCGACCCCCTGAAGCTCGATCGAATCATCGGGCAGAATTAATGTATACCCGCGTTCTGTCAGCCAGATTTGCCTCTGTGGTTCCGGGCCGATTCGCAAAAGCCCCGGCATCTTTGTATAATCCTCTTTAACTACCTGCGCCGACCCGGAGGCTAATGGCACACAGATCAGAAGCACAATTAAAGATACAATAGTCATTCTCATATATTATCACACCCTTACAAGAATATCCCACAGATTGAATTTACATAAATATAAGTACTATTTCAATATAGCAAGGCACCGGGAGAACCATAATCAATATAAATTTGTGCTATTTTGACTATTCGCGGTACAAGTTAAGCTCGCAATTCCCTGTCGAGGGCCTGGCCATGTCTGACAGTGATTTCCGGCAATGCCTCGACATCGGATTGCGATGTTCTGAAATTGACTATGCAGGCCCGCAGAACAAAACGATCATTGATGACCGCATTTGAAATGAACAATTCACCGCTTCTTTTGAGCCTGACCAGCAGTTCTTCATTAAGACTGTTGAGGTACTCTTCCGTTTCAGGATCGCCGTCTTTCTCCTGCAAATCGACTGGAACATATCTGAATGTCATGATGCTCAGATCACATGTCAGCGCTTCGAGTTCGGGCGTGTTTTCCACTGCACGAAACATTTCACGGGTTAATCGGATATCCTCGGAAATCATGCGCTGATAGCCCGATTTGCCGACCTGCTGAATTGCCAGCCAGACTTTCAGGGCACGAAACCCGCGCGAGTTCTGCATGCCGAAATCGACATAGTTAGTCGCTTCCTCGCCGAAATGATAGTAGGGAGGATGATACGAAAATGCCCTGCGAAGCTTTTCCGGATCACGCACCAGCGAACATCCCGCCTCCAATGGAGCGTAGAGCCATTTATGCGGATCGACCGCGACTGAATCCGCCTCGGAAAGTCCATGAATTGCCTGATCGACATCATCAGCCAATGCCGCAAATGCGCCATAGGCGCCATCGACATGAAACCAGATCTTATTTTCGCGGCAATACGAGGCCAGTTCCGGCAGGGGGTCTACCGCGCCTGTACTGACAGTCCCGGCCGTTCCGACAATCATCATCGGGATATCGCCGTTTTGGCGGTCATTTTTTACAGCCTCTCGCAAGGCGCTCAAATCGATTCTCTGCTTTTGATCGGTTTTGATCCATCTGATTGAATCGGTACCGAGACCAAACAGGTCGGTTGCTTTCTGTATCCAGGTATGGGTCTCTTTTGAAGCATAAACCCGAAATGGACCGTTGGGATTTTCATTAAGCCCCTTGGCCTGCACATTGTATTTTGCCGCCTCGACCCTGGCTGCCAGGAAACATAAAAAATTGGCCATATTGCCGCCGCTGACCAGTATTCCGCCGCAATTTGATGGATATCCCAGGAGTTCAGCGATCCAGCGCACAGTCTGGGCTTCCATTTCCGTGGCCATGGGGGAAAGCTGCCATCCACCCAGGTTGGCATTAATTGCCGAAGCCAGCATATCACCAAGGATACCTATGGGAGCCGGAGATGATGTGATATAACCCCAGAACCGGGGATGGCCATTGAAAAGGGAATTATCAAGTAATAGATCTGTAGCGTGCGTCAATAATTCAGTTGGACTCGCGCCATTTTCCGGGACTTCACGCTGAGCGTCCAGAATTCCTCGGACCTGCTCCGGGGTTTTATCTATACTTACTTTGCAATTGGCAATGTTATCCATAAAATCCGCCAGTCGGTCAACCAGCTTATATCCCATCCGACGGAAATCCCCGGTAGACATATCAATCGGCGCAATGCGCTTTTCAGTTGCTCTGACTTTGGCCATTTCCCCATTCCTGCATGATTGTTTGTGGTTTATCTGAGTCCCTCAAAGAGGTCATTTTCGATTTCACGGCCACCATTGACCGTACTGAACACGCGATAAAACTGCTGAATGCCCCAGATTGCACGATGATGTTCCTGTGGCAGATCCTTTAGTTTTTCATATATGGTCAATTGCGTTTTATGATGCTGAACAGCTTCCCAGACGGTTTCCCATTCATCACTTGTATCGATTTTTGTGGTTATCTGCCAATCAGGTAATGCTGTGGCCTGACGTTCCACGCCATCGATTTCCAGTTTTAATGTCTTGAAAGCCTCCTGATAAGCATCCATAGTTGCCCTGGTCCAGGCCATGTAGTAGAATTTTGATACACGATGCTGTCCGGGCGCGACATGAATATCGCCGTAACCATCGTATGACGAATCGGCGGCGCAGGCTATGGCCGCACCTGTGAACTGGCTGATAGCGATATGGTCGGGATGTCCATAGGCGCCATCGGGCCCGAACGTTACGATCACATGCGGTTTCTTGTTGCGAATATGATACACTATTTTTGCAATTACTTCCCGCGGATTGGCCTTATCCAGGTCCTTGTCGACATAGTCCAGGAAATTCACCTCGCGCACACCCAGAGTTTTGGCCGCTTCACGAAGCTCGGCCTCACGGATCCGGCCCAGGTTCTCTATCGATGGACGTTCCGGAAGATCGCCGTAGCGGCCACGTTCGCCACGGGTGGCGGTTACCAGGAATGTCTGCACGCCCTCTTTGCTGTATCTGGCCAATGATCCTCCCAGCCCCAGAGATTCGTCATCAGGATGAGCCAGGACAGCCATAAGCCGTAATTCATCAGTCACAATACAACTCCATAATTTATCGGATTAGACAGGTATTTTATGTGTTTAATTATACAGATAAAAGAGGATTAACGCAATCCTATATTTCTCTGCGCAGAAAAAAATCCCCCACGGACGGGAATTTTTGAATTTCGACCTGCAATTTCCTTTTAATCAGCAGTCATCCTGGCCATCGCCATCAATATCGCAGGGCGCATTGCCGCCGGTGAAGACATAATTGATAACCCAGACCGCATCCGAGACATTCACGTCGCCATCACAGTTGGCGTCGGCAATCTCCAATGGATCGGGGTCCTGTCCGCCGGCGAAGACCCAGTTAATAATCCAGACCGCATCCGAGACGTTGACTTCGGCATCCTTATTGGCATCGCCGCATGGACGGGGCAGGATAGTTATTTCTCCTACCAGGGCCGGAATGATTGCCGCCTTGTACTCATCCACCATCATCGATTCAGCCCCGATAGACAGATGGTATCCATAGGGTGGAGGATAATCAACAAAACGGAAATTAAGCGTACCCTCGGCTTCGGGAACTACAACGAAATGATAGACCGCCTCAGTGCCGGGCGCAATACTTACCGGAGGGTATGCAATAGGCCATGTTCCGGCATAAATTCTGTTTGAATCACTCTCTACGGGACATTGATATCCACTGACATAATAATTATTCGGAATTTGCAATCTTGGTGCGGTAATCGCATCTGAGTTGTATGGATCAATCGTCATACCGCCATCGCCATACCATTCAAGTCCAAACGCAAATCCTCTCAGGTTTTCGTCATTTATGATGCCGACACTTATTGTATCCAGGATTCCCACATAGAGCGTATCAGTTTCGACCCAGACGGTATCCGGGATTCCCGGGTCATTGTAAATCGGCTCTGAGTATGATCCGCAGGTACAGAATTCGTCGATGCTGTCCGTATAAATATGGTCGATTATTGCGACTATATCACGCAAATCGGTATAACGGTCACAATTCAGATCGGCGTGCCATGGATCTGTGTAATCAAAACTGAAACAGCCTATATAACCTTTCATGATTCCCAGCATATCGCTTGTATTTACTACATCATCGGGGCGGAGATCACCTATAAGATAATCACATTCGATAAATATTGAGCCGGACTGAAAAGCCGGTTTGTAAATATTGTCCGGCGCGGTGGCAAATGAAAATGAACCATGGGGAGTATCATCGAGGCTGTCAATCAGTATATCACCGCCGTACACGGGCCTGAACCACAGTTCGCAAATCGTGCCGTCACCGGCCGGCAATGGATTCCCCGCGTCGATTTCGAATTTGAGTATTATCGAATCAACTGTGCGCATATCGGTTCCAAACAATGTAACCTCGCGCATATCAAGGATATTTGCATCGCTCAGCCTGCCCCCGACATATGACACCGAATCATAGAAGGTCCATCCTGAATAGCCATCGACAATCAATGGTATAACGATCTCGGTCAGGTCGTTGTCATTGAAGACGCTGACCGGTACTTCAAATGGAAAAGAAGATTCCATTTCGATATCACCCACAGCATCGCCGATACGAACCGAATCGGGCACACCCGGATCCTGCGCGGATATTGTCGGGATGGACAATAAAAATAGAACGATTGCAAAAATTGTGCAGAGAAAACGCATCCCAACCTCCCATAATGGTATTTTTTGAGGCTCTTCTTCGGCAGTGTGAGAATAGAATATGAGTGCTGTCATCTATTGAGAGTACGGCGATATTCTATTATTAATATAAAGGTCGGATATTCTCTGTCAAGGTTATATTTGTCGGGAATCAGGAGTCGAGTTCCGCCACCATGATGATATAATCATCCCTGACCCGTTCATGGATTTTGATGCCCAACGGCTCATAGAATTCGGGAATGTCAGTACCGAGATAGAGACGTTTGTAGCCGAGACGTTTAGCGGCGTTCAGGCATTCGCGCACCAGTTCCGATCCGATACCCTTGTGCCTGAACTCCGGACGGACCAGCAGGGCTGCGAGCCATGGCGCCAGGTCGGGACGATGTTCATTGTCATTTTCAATCAGATTGACAGTCCCGGCCGGTTTGCCATCATAGAATGCCAGGAATGACAGCGGAATCTTATCCGGATCAACAGCATCTCTCAGCCAGCCCTCGAGGATTTCCGGTTTCATATTCTCGTTTTCGGTCCAGAATTCATTATAAATCCAGTCCGCCACCATCCGGATATGCTGAGGAGTATTATAAAGGTGCTCAATTCTCATCATGATTATGACCTCTTAGTTATTTGCCTTCAAAACAACAGGGAAGATTATACGGCTTCAATCGAAATTGTTGCTATAAAAATTCAAGGAAAGGCAAATATCTCAGACTTCCGATTGTGTGCGTTTGCCGAATGTCATGTAAAGTGCCGGCAGAACTATCAATGTCAACGCGGTCGAAGTCAAAATTCCGCCCACCACCACGGTTGCCAATGGACGTTGCACTTCAGCGCCGACTCCTGTTGACACGGCCATGGGAACAAAGCCCAGAGCCGCCACAAGAGCTGTCATGAATACCGGCCTGAGACGTGTGATTGCGCTTTCGCGAACCGCATCAGATATCTTCAGACCCTCGGAACGGTATCTCTTGATCGTTGAGACCAGCACCAGGCCATTGAGCACAGCGATACCCGACAATGCAATGAAACCGACTCCGGCGGAGATTGAAAACGGCATTCCTCGCAGCAAAAGTGTGACCACTCCGCCCAGCGCCGCCAATGGTACTCCCGAGAAAATCAGCAATGCATCCCGGGCAGATTTATATGTCCAGTAAAGCAGGCCGAAAATCAGGAATAATGCGATTGGTACAACAATCATAAGGCGTGTACGGGCCCGTTCCAGATGTTCGAATTGCCCGCCCAGCCTGATGAAATATCCGGTCGGCAATCCTATCTCCTGGTTCAGGCGATCCCGGAGTTCATTAACGAATGACCCCATATCACGATCACGCACATTGCATTGAATCACGATACGCCGTTTGCTCCATTCGCGAGTAATTGTCGCCGGGCCCGCCTCAAGAACCGCGCGCGTAACACGATCGAGGCTGACCATACTTCCCGTAGGTGAATTGATAAGTATTCTGTCGATATCCTCAGGTCCCAGAAGTCGTGTTGTATCGACACGAACCACAAGGTCGAATCTTTTCTGTCCCTCGAAAACATCGCCGACAGTGATACCGCCGATACTTTCGATAGCATCCAGTACATTTTCTGCGGTTAATCCGAATCGCGCCAGTCTCTGTCGATCGACCTGCAGGCGAAGCTGCGGTTGCCCGGTTAATTGCTCAACAGAAACATCGGCGGCACCGGGAATCTGCTCCGTTAATGCGGCAATTTCTTCGGCCTTTTCCTCGAGCACGGCAAGATCATCGCCAAACAGCTTGATACCGATATCGGAACGAATCCCGGCGATCATTTCATTCACGCGCATCTCGATCGGCTGGGTAAAAATCCGGTTCTGTCCCGGCAAATCTGCAAGTTCCTCATCAATTGCCGCTACAAGATCGGCCTGAGTGCCGGCCCTGACCCATTGATCACGAGGGGTCAATGAGATAAACATGTCCGACAATTCCAGGCCCATCGGATCGGTGGAAAGCTCGGCCGTGCCGGTACGTGTCCAGATCTGTGATATCTCATCCGGGAATGCCTGCATGAGATTCTTTTCAATACGTGTATTATATTGATTAGATTCTTCAAGTGAAATGCCTGCCAGACGTACAAAATTGATTACAATTGTCCCTTCGCTCAAGCGCGGAACGAATTCCGAGCCGAGCTGATTGAACAATAATACCCCGCAGATGATTAGTATCAATGCGGTTACCAATACGATTTTGCTGTATTTCAAGGCAATGTTTAAAATCGGTCTGTAAAATGAGCGCAGCCATCCCACGAAAACCGGTTCGCGCTCATTGATTTTGCGCGATAGAAATGTCCCGATCAAGGCCGGAATTACAGTGAACGATAATATCAATGATCCGGTCAGCACAAATACCACAGTGAGCGCCATAGGACGGAAGAGCTTGCCCTCGACACCCTGCAGGGTAAGAATGGGCAGATAGACCATTATAATTATCAGCTCGCCAAAAAGGGTCGGCTTACGAACCTCGAGAATAGCATCGCGGATTATTTCGATTTTCGATCTATTGTCGGATTTTTGGGATAATCTCCTGACCGAATTTTCGACCTGAATCACGGCATTATCGACCGCCAATCCGAAATCGATAGCACCCAGGCTCATCAGGCTTCCGGCAATCCCCACACGGGACATCATATCGAAAGCAAACAGCATCGAAAGGGGAATGGCGGAAGCGACAATCAATCCCGCCCGCAGATTACCCAGGAAGATAAACAGGACGGCAATTACCAGCAGCGCGCCGAACAGCAGATTGTGTTCTACAGTTCTCAGAACCTCACCCACAAGATCGGTTCTTTCATAAACCGGAACAGCATCGACACCCTCCGGCAGGCTTTTCTTGATCTGATCCAGACGTTCGGCCATATCCTCGGTAACACGGGCAGGATTTTCGCCTGTGATCATAAATCCAAGTCCAAGTACAGCCTCGCCCCGACCGTTGTAGGTTGTCGCCCCGCGCCGCAATTGATGCCCGATGGAAACCTCGGCAATATCTGTCACCGTAACAGGCGTACCCTCAATTACCGCCACGACGATATTTTCGATCTGTTCGATATTTTCGACCACGCCAATCCCGCGCACTATAGTCATTTCGCCGCCGCGCACAATCTGGCCGCCGGGCACATTGCCGAGATCATCATGAATGCGTTCCAGCACCGCGCTCAGCGCCAGGTCATACTGGGCCACACGATCCGGATCGAAGAGTATCAGGTATTGCTTGACAAAACCGCCCCAGCTGTTGACTTCGGCAACTCCGGGAACAGCCTGAAGCTGGGGTTTTATGGTCCAGTCCTGTTCTGTGCGGGCATGGGTAATAGATGTGTCATTGCTGACAACTATATAATGGAAAACCTCGCCCAGTCCGGTTGAAACGGGCCCGAGTTCCGGCCGTCCGACACCATCGGGCAGGTCGGCCGTCAGGAGCCGTTCGCTGACCTGCTGACGGGCCAGGTAAAGATCCATATCATCTTCGAAGATAACCGTTACCTGGCACAGCCCGTATTTTGTGACCGAACGGACCTCATCCAGGCCGGACAATCCTGTCAGCGCCTGTTCAATCGGATATGTTACCAGGCGTTCGAGATCTTCCGGGGCCCATCCCTGCGCGGCAACATTTACCTGCACAAGTACGGGAGTAGTATCCGGGAAAGCATCAAATGGCAGGTGCCACAATGCTACCAGGCCCAGGACACACAGGATCGCCGCCAGCGCCAGCACCACATAGCGGTAGCGCAGTGTGAATTCGACAAGTATTTTGAGCATGATTTGTCCTAACTTGTCGGTTCAAGACCGCAACATCCGGCCCCGATGCTGGTCTTTTTCAATTCTGTCTTGAGCAGGAAGGAACCATTGACGACCACTTCTTCACCCGCTTCGAGACCTTCAGTAACCTGGTAAAACGGCCCCTCGCCATCCATGAATTCAATCTTTCTGGGACGGTAGCGATCGGCGGACTCCTTCACAAAGACCACATTGCAGCAGCCTTCCCACTGCACCGCATCCTTGGGAACCAGGGCTACACGGTTGGACTCGCTTTTTATGATCTGTACCCGTCCGAATTCACCAGCGCTGAGATTATGGTTTGGGTCAAGAACCCTGGCCCGGACAGTACCGGTACGGGCATGTCGATCCAGGAAACGTGAGACCCAGATAATCTTTCCACCCACCTGGCTCAATCCGCGGCCATCGGATGAGAATGTCAGATCCTGGCCCACTTCGACCTGGCGGATCTGTTCTTCGGTCAGGCTGGCCTCGATCCACATCTGTGAGGGATCGGCCAATTGCAGAAATGCACGGCCCGCGCTCATAAGTTCACCGATCTGCGCTGTTCTGTCGACAACTATGCCATCAGTGGGCGCGCGCATTGAAAACTGATTGGTTACTTTTTTGGTGGAAATAATCCTATCTATATCGCGCTGATTCATGCCGGCCGATTCCAGCAGTCCTCGTGTGCTGATATAATCGGCACGGGTCTTTTCACCCTGGGCAACCTGGCGTTCATAATCGCTGTCGCTGATCAGGTTGCGTGCCTTGAGTTCTTTATGGCGCTGAGCTTCCTTTTGCTGCAACTGATCGGCGGCATGGGCCGTTAGCAATTCGGCCTGTAGTTCGGCGATTTCCGGTGACTGAACAATCGCAATTATATCGCCCTCATGAACCATGTCGCCGGGCGCAACACGCCAGCTTGAAACCAGCGCCGGCAGGGTAGAAGTTACCACGGTAGATGAAGTTTCATCAAAAACCACCTCAGCCGGGGCCTCGACAACCATACGCTTGGTATCTGCCCTAACCTGCTGTACGGAAAGGCCGACCCGTTCGGCTGTCTCTTTTGACGCAAACTGGATCAGCGCATCATTGGTGGCGCAGACTTCGGTGTTGGGACGGAAAAACATGGATACGATGATTTCATCATTGGAATGTTCGAGAGATTGCGCCAGTATGATTTCCTCCTGGGGGAATTTGATTTCCGGATTGCACAGGCGGCAATGAGATTCGGGCAGGTCATGACCGGCGCACCAGTCTCCGGTCTGTTTGAAATGGGCAATCATTTCAGGATTGCATTTCGTGCATTCCGATTCCGGTACCGAATGCTCACTGCACCAGTCCAGAGTTTCGGCGCTTTCTTCCGAGTGCGCCGCATTTTCATGTTCCGAATGGTCGAGCGAATGATTGACATGTTCGCCGGGGCCGTGATCGTGTGCCTCATGGCCCGGTTCAAAATTGTATGTTTCTGTGTCGGCTCTATTATCCTCTGATCCTCCACATCCGATCAGGATCAATCCGAGAGCGAGAATAAATGTCAAAAGTATGTATTTTGCGGATAATCTCATATTCTTATCTCCCAATATGAATGCTGAAATCACTGATAGCTTACAGGAATTGTAAATTGCATGCAATTTTTCCTTCAGGCGATCAGCTATAGAAATTGATTATTGAAATGCCGGACATACTCCGGCCCGGGGATAGATTATGAGATATTCTGAGGGGGATGGTCTATATTCGAGGCGAAGATATTTTCGCTTTGAAATTCGGGGGCGTTGATTGCCGATTCCATGTGCAGGTAAAATTCGTAAACTGCCGTATCAAAAGTCATTATGAACTGCACTTTGCTGAAACAATGCAGGCAGTCGGTACACCCCTGGCAGGCATCTTCGCAATGTTCCTCGCAGTCATGCTCATCCTCGGCCGGTACGATTTCCGCCGGCATTACCATAAACATCGCTGCCAGAAAAGATAAAGCGACCAGAATTGAAACAAACCTGCTGTATTTCAGAATTTTGGCATGCAGTCCCATATCGGATTAAACTACTCCAATATTACATAAGTTCCAATGGAAATTCGCTGTTAATATAACCAAAAACCGGATTTTGCCAAGTGGTTTTGCTGAGAGGCAACCCGTGAGATTAGGTAAGTCGTTAAAGTTCAGTACGCTACAAAAAAGCACTCAATCTTTTTAAGAACCAATACAATAAGAAACTTCTCCGCCTCCCATGCAATCTAATTATCAGAACACCATTTCTTTTATTACCCGGAGGTTAGATGAGAAGTCGAATTGCCGCAACTTTTATAATATCAGTACTTGCATTTTCAAGTTTGCTGATTGCGCAGGAGCAGGAGCCTTATGCGCCGCTCCTGGAAAATTTGGGGGATCATACTCATAAGGTCACAACGAACAATCCACAGGCACAGGAATATTTTGACCAGGGGCTGATACTGCATTACGGTTTCAATCATGCCGAGGCGGTACGCTCGTTCCGTCAGGCGCAACGGCTCGATCCGCAATGTGCCATGGCCTACTGGGGCGAGGCGCTGTCATTAGGGCCGCATATAAATTCGGCCATGTCGGCGCCGGCGGCAGAAATCGCCCGTGAGTCAATACAGAAGGCGCAGCAACTGGCCGGGATGGTGTCGCAGAAGGAAGAGGATTATATCAATGCCCTGGCGGCACGATACCAGGGTAGTGCGCAAAGCCGACGGAGCCATAATTTTGAGTATGTCGATGCTATGCGAAAGCTGGCCGCTAAATATCCCGATGATGCCGATGCACAGGCGTTGTTTGCCGAGGCCCTGATGATTACCACAGCCTGGGATTACTGGCAGGCCAACGGCAAGCCCAATCAAACCGGCGCGGAAATAATCGAGACGCTGGAAAATTCGATGCAAAAAGAACCCTATCATCCCGGCACGAATCATTTTTATATTCATACGGTCGAGACACATCATCCCGAAATGGGCATCGATGCCGCGGACCGAATTCGCGGCCTGGTCCCGGGCGTGGGGCATCTGACACATATGCCGTCGCATATCTATCTGCAGATCGGACGATTCGCCGATGCTACCGATGTCAACCAGGATGCTGTCGATGCCGATCGCAGATACCTTGACCGGCATGGCGCCCATGGCATGTACCGAATTTCCTATATTCCGCATAATTCAATTTATCTATGCTTCTCCGCGTCCATGGAAGGATGGGGAGCAAAGACCCTTGAGGCGGCCAATATTACCCGCGACCTGATTCTTGAAAAACAGCTTTATCAGCCCGGTTATGGATCATTGACTATGGGCTATTCATTGCGCTATGTCGCTATGGCCAGATTTGGCATGTGGGATGAGATGCTGGCTCAGCCCCGACCGCCACAGGAGCTTCTGTATCCGACCGCAGTCTGGCATTATGCGCGCGGGATGGCATTCCTGCGAACCGGCCAGGCCGACAGCGCCAATCATGAACTGAGTCAGCTTAATGATATGATCAATGATGGCAGTATTGCGCAGATGGATGCCTGGGGAGCCAATACAACACGAAAGGTCCTGAATATCGCATCCAACATGCTTGCCGGAGAAATAGAAGCGGCCAGCCAGAATTATGATCGGGCCATAGATCATCTGCGCCGGGCGGTATCATTCGAGGATAACCTGGGGTATTATGAACCGCCGCCGTGGTTTATTCCGGCACGGCAAACGCTGGGCGCAATTTTATTGGAAGCCGGGAATCCATCGGAGGCTGAACAGGTCTATCGACGTGACCTTGATGAATGGCCGGATAATGGATGGTCTTTGTTTGGCCTCTATCATTCACTTGATCAGCAGGGTAAACAATCCGAGGCAGAAGATGTACATCGGAAATTCAATGAAGCCTGGTCGCGTGCTGATATCGAACTGACAAGCTCGCGAATGTAAACCAACTATTCCAGATCGGTTTTTGCCCTGAACACCCAACCCGGAGCTGAATCAATCTCCTGCCTAAGGATAGCGATTAACTGGGCCGCATGATGCTGGACATGACGCATTGTATAGAATACAAGTTCCAGGTTGCTGAGTTCAGGACGTGCGTACTTGCATCTTTCATGGACGCTTTCTTCAGTCATTTCTGATATGAATTTACGGCTTTTCTGACGGCCATAATCAAGGTAATTCAAGAGCTCATCCTGAGTGTATGTTCGTTCCGGGAGAACTCCGGCCGGATCGAGTTCGCTTAATGTAAACGGTTCCGGGGGCTTGAATCCCTGATCAGTTCCCGACATATAGAAATCGAGGAAAAAGATTGTATGATAAGCGATATACCAGAACATATGTTTGCGGGAGTTGTCGCGCCATAAATCCTCGGGGCAATGACGGATAACGTTTTCAATAGTATCGACAGCTGCCCCAAACTGGCTCCACACAGCCGCCTTGAACTTATCCATAAATATACCTTTCTGTAATTATATAGTTTTGATAGCAATTTGATGCGGGAGATGAAAAAGTCAATCATATTTGGGGATACAATCTCAATTAAAATATGTAATCACATGCAATTATCGCTATGGATTCTAGATCAATTCTGTTATGCGCCGCAATTTATAGCATTGAACATGAGGTCAGACATAAGATTTCGGGATCAACCTGGCATGCGTTAGAGTTCGTTGAAGTAAATTTAGTGTTTTATAGCTGTTATTAGGTTAACAAAGGGGTTGGGATGATAGTTTTAATAATTAATCTTGTTTCTACTTTGATGTTGACAGGGATAATCTGGTTTGTGCAAATTGTGCACTATCCGCTGTTCCATGCCGTTGGTGCAAAGTATTTTAGGACCTATGAACAGGCACATCAGAGATTGACATCCTATATAGTGGTGCCGCTAATGTTTGGAGAATTGATAGGTGCGGCTTTGCTTCCTTTCTTCGGTTTTTGGGGGATGTCAATGTATCTGGCTTATGGCAATCTTGCATTGGCTATTCTGATCTGGTTTGTTACATTCACCGTGCAGCTGCCTCTTCATCGCAGGCTCGCGGAAGGATATAATCGGCAATATGTGAGCAGATTGGTTAAATCTAATTTTCTACGAGTTGTGTTGTGGAGCGGCAAAACAGTTATTATACTAATTATCATATACGATAAAGTTAACTGAAGTTAATTGATATAAAGGGGTCCGGAGATGAATAATAAGATGAAAAATTATCTGGTAGTAGGGGGAAGCTCGGGAATTGGCAAGGCAGTAGTCGAGATTCTGGCCAAGAAAGATGTTGGTATTTGGTGCGCTTCCCGGGCAAGCATCAATGAATATGACAAGTGGGGAGTCAACTATATTGAATTGGATGTTACATCAGATGATATATCCAAATTGACTGATAGTTTGCCCGAATATTTAAATGGTCTGGTTTATTGTCCCGGTACTATAAACCTGAAGCCGTTTCAGATGCTTAAGATTGAAGATTTTCTGAATGACCTGAACATCAATCTGATTGGTGCCGTGAAAAGCATCAGGGCTTGTCAGAAAAAACTGATTAAATCGAAAGATGCTTCAGTCATATTATTCAGTACTGTTGCCGCGAGGATTGGCATGAGTTATCATGCTTCAATCTCAGTCGCAAAATCGGCTGTTGAGGGACTGGCCCTGTCGCTTGCGGCGGAATGGGCCCGGCAGAATATTCGCGTCAATGTAATCGCGCCCTCGCTAACAGATACGGCAATGGCGGAAAACCTGCTTTCTGATGATAAGCGACGTAATTCGTCTGCTGAGCGGCATCCGCTGAAAAGAATTGGACGTCCGTATGATATAGCATCGGCAGTGGTGTATCTTCTTGACGACAATTCAAGCTGGATTACAGGACAAATCCTGAATATTGATGGGGGCATGTCAAGCCTTAAACCACTGTAAATTCCATTAAGATGAATTCAATGTTGACATCATAATCAAACATATATAACGTATGGAGAGCGTGCCATTTTCATTTGTATGATAATAGTAAATCTAAATCAGGTTTAGAGCTATGGCCTTATCAAAAAAAATCGGGGATATCGAGCGTATGAAAGACGGCTTCAGTATCCGTGGCCGTGAAACGACCCGGCTGGAAACTTTCATGGATGCCGCCTTCGCCTTTGCCATCACAATGCTGGTGATATCGGTTGGTGAGATCCCAAAAAACTTCTCCGAATTGATACTGGCCCTCAAGCAGATACCCTCTTTTTTATCCAGCTTCTTTATAATCATGCTATTCTGGTTCGGCCACAGGACATGGAGCCGGCGCTACGGCCTGGAGGATAGCTGGACGATAATGTTCAGTATCGGCCTGATTTTCGTGCTGCTTGTTTACATCTATCCATTGAGACTCATGTTCTCGGCCCTGTTTGAATGGGTCAGTGGAGGCTTTTTTCCGTCAAAGTTTACTTTATATGCGCGTCACGAACTAAGCGGGCTTTTCATGATTTACGGCATCGGGCTGTTCGCCATGGCCGGGATCATGGCATTATTACATCTTCGCGCAGGATTGCAGAAGTCAGTTCTCGATTTAAGTGAAATTGAGGCTATCAGAACCGACGGGGATACGGTATCATGGACGGTTGTTTCGCTGACCGGACTGGTGGCAGCCCTGATTGCATGGATCATGCCACCCAATATAGATCTTCTTGGCGGGCTGATATATGCAATTCTGCCGATCATAATCCCATTGATCGGATCCTACTATAAAAGAAAAGAGAAAAAGCTGCAGCAGGTTGATTGATAATGGCAGTTACCTGTTTTTTGTTTCCGTCCTTCTTCCACCCAGTATCGTAATCATGATCCCGCCGATTATCATGATTGATGAAATTATCAAGCGCAGTGTCAGGCTTTCATCAAGTAAAAGAATCCCTCCGATTGCCACAAGTACCGGCACCGCAAGCTGAGCAACAGAGGCGATCGTGGTAGTAATTCTGCGCACGGTCAGATACCAGAGCACATAGCCCATGCCTGAGGCAACCGCGCCCGATAGTATTGCCAGCAAAAGACCATTGCTATTAACTTGAAAACTTTGCTCCTGAGAATAACCGACAATCATAATCAACCCCAGGATGACAACCCCCGGCAGGCAGAACAGGAAATTTCGGGCAGTTGTAAGAATCGGTCGCGGTTGATTTCGTCCCAGCAAAGAATAAAAACCCCAGCATACGCCGGAAGCTATCATTAATGTTGCGGCGATTGTTGATGGCGCGGACAGGCCGGGAGACATCAGATAAACCAGTCCGGCAAATGAAATCAGGATCCCGGTCCATTCAAGTGACGAGACCCGATTGCCCTCCAGAATCGATACGCCAATCATTGTGATCTGTACCGAGGCAAACAATATCAATGCCCCGGAACCGGCTTCGAGTTTTAGATAAGCAAGAGAGAAGAATAGTGCATAACCAAACAAGGCCAGAGCGGGAAGAAAATTTGGTATGCTTATGCTCAGAGGAGGATGTTCATCAGATTTTGTGGAAAAGAAGTTCCTGTGAAATATGATAAGCGGCATGAGAACTATAATCCCCGCTAACAGACGCACAAATGTAAATTCGACCGCGCCCATAGATCCGGAAAGCAGAACCATACGGCACAAAATCGAGTTGGCGGCAAATGCCACCAGTGTAAAAAAAGCCAGAAACAGAGTGGAAATCATCATTTGTCCGGGTGCAAACCAGAATTTTGTTTAATCTTTCTCAGCTGTCATGGCCAAAGGTTACAACCACATTTCCTTTTTTATGACCTGTATCGACATACCTGTGCGCGTCGGAAATTTTCTCAAGAGGATATTTCCTGTCAATAACAGCCTTAATCTTGCCGGTCTCTGCCAGTTCACTAAGAAATGCCAGGTCATTCCTTTTATTTTCTGCTGACCGTAATCCGGTGAATGCTATCGCCGCTTTTTTACTATCAAATTTCGATGTCCACAGCATTTGCATCATAACAGCAGGTGTCGGAACAGTAGTGAGATATATGCCCTTATCCTTGAGCGCATTTTTACAATACGAATAGGAGCTCTTGCCGACCGTATCGAATATGATATCGTATTTATGGCCTGTTTTCGAGAAATCATTTTTTGTATAATCAATCACATCATCGGCACCCAGCGACTTGACAAGATCAATACTTAATGTGCCGCATACTCCGGTAACCTTTGCCTGGTAGTATCCGGCGACCTGCAGGGCGGCTGTCCCCACAGCACCGGATGCGCCATTAATGAGAACATCATGCCCATTCTCTATTTTACCATTATCCCGCAAGAAGGGCAGGGCGGTCAGAAATCCCTCGCATATTGCGGTGGATTCATCAAATCCTATAATTTCCGGTTTGATTGCCAGTGCGCCATTCTCAGGCAGACAGATATATTCAGCATGCGCGGCGAAATTTGTGCCCGATGCGCCATAAATCTGATCGCCGACTTTGAACCGGGTAACTTCCTTGCCGATTTCCTCTATTACACCTGCAAATTCAGTTCCCAGGATTTGATTGCGGGGTTTGGTGAAGCCGAAGGCCATCCGCGTAAGCAATGAATCGGCTTTTCTCCCGGCGGAATCTGTAGAGGTTACCGATGCGGCATGAATTTGTATCAATACCTCATTATCTTTGGGAACTGGTTTTTGCACATCTCTGACCTGAACCACATCCGGCGATCCGAATTCAGTATAGACAGCAGCTTTCATTAATATCACTCCGGGCATTTATTCTCTCTCAGTCATCCGCTTAAGATCGATTCGATACAATTGACCAAAGCTATCGGAAAAGGTAACAGCGGGAAACTCAAAATGATCCTGCAGGAGCTGAAAACCGAGTTTTTCATGCAGCTCGATCGAGACACTATTTGCGGCATTGGAAAAGTAATATGCCTCGTCTGCAAATCTCCTGATGCTGTCAAGTCTGTCAAGGGTTAGGCGTGTGCCAATTCCGCAACCACGATATTTTGGAAGCACAATCATCCCCGCAAGATACCATCCGGGGAATTCGATTTTTTCGCCCCGATAATACCTGGCCTTGCCGAATCCCACGATGCGGCCATTATAGACGGCCACCTTAAGTAATGATGACCGGGCATCTCCCAGAAACGACATCAGGGATTCTTTAACCCTGACCGTATCTCCCGGCTCTCTCTGCAGAGTCATATCGACAAGCTCTGCTAAGTCGGATTCAAGCGCATCTCGAATCTCGAAATCAATATACTGCTTTTTGCGATCTGGATTATACGGTTCAAACATATTGCCGCCGCTTTTGACGTGGTCTTGTATGTGCCGGAAAATAACATGTTGAAGAAATACGAACAAGCAATTAGATAAATAGAAATTCCACTGTCTGTAAAGATTAATACGAATGGCTCCTGATGGCAAAGGACTTTGCCTTATTTATTCTCGGATATTATTTTGATCTCGGCCAGCGTCTTTTCCCATTTTTCATTGAACCAGTCGGCGTCTTCAAGCGGTACCTCGGTCCTGATTTCAAGTGTGGAGGAATCACCGTTTCCGGTTACTCTGTAGGATTCCCTCAGTCCGATCCAGGCGTCGGCCTGCTCGCCCTCAAAAACCTCTTCATTGTCAATCAAAACAGCGGCGTGTTCCATTTCCATAAACTCATTCTGTTTGTGGGTGATAATGTTGCTGCGCATTCCACGTCCATCCGGTCCCTTAAAATCTGCCTTGCCGCCTTCCTGCCAGTCAGATTCGGCATAACTGCCCTCCATGAAAATCGCACACCATTTTGGAAATGTTTCTTCCGAAAGCAAAACATTCCAGACCGTTTCCGGCCGGGCGGCGATACGGATGCTTTTATTTACAACCTTGTGCTTTGCCATATCTGCTCCTTTTCATCTTTAGCAATTCAGAATAATCCATAAACATGTAAACATACTACTGATCGAATGACATCATCAGAAACCCGCAAAATGCCGCATTGCTGGGGGAGAGGGACTTGCTAACTTTCTTTTTCATTTTGTTGATCAGGTCCCTGTAAGGTTCATAGAATTCCCATGATGGCCGCGGGTTGTAAACCAGGTCGATATCCAGGTTGCTGATAATATTTTTTGTTGTGGTCGGCTTAATAAAGACATCATGATCCGGCCGGTAATAGTTTTGAATGACCGTCATCAGAGTCCATTTGGCCATTTTTCTTTGAGATAGTTCACCGAGAAGAGCCTCAAAGCCGCGTTTCTCATCACCATGCAGCAATTCTTCCAATCCACCCGCCAGCACAACCTTTTCCTTTTTCGTCAGGGATTTGACCATGTCCCGAAATTTCGGTTTTTCGAACAATGATACCATGGATGATTTCGAGACGATCTGCACCATCGAGTTGGCGATCTCGAGCGGTCGCTGGAAATTTTCTTCTGCAAATAATTCCCGGGCCAGATTTTCCATTATGTCTTTTTTGTGCTTTTTGGCGATTTTGACCATCTCCGGATGCTTGAAACCACCTGGATATTTTTCAAGAAATTCGGTTTCAGCCTCTTTAAGTCTTTTTAAGTTCATTTTTCCTCTTTGCATTGAACGGAATGATCAAATGAAGAAAAACACAATCATATTATTAGTCAAAAATGATATCAGCTCTGAAAATAATCCCTGACAGCAGAGTCTCTGATCCAGCCTGAATGATATTACTGAACCTGAATTTGAGGATAGCCGTTCCCAACGATTATTATAGAGAATCCTTAACGCTAGATTCAACCCATGACGATGCCAGTCTGGCGGCCTCTTTTGTGGATAATCCGGATTCGGTCAATGTCTGCCATGTGAAGAAGTCCAATGCCACCATCAGGCTGGCCCTGAGAGCTTTCATTGCCTGCTTTGATATTTGCACCCTATTATGCCCGGATTTCCATCCGGAGACGATAATCTCGACCATCCCCTCCAGCATCGGCTGCCATTTTTGACGGCGGATCTCATCCATTGCCGGCACCAATGGCGCATCTCGCAACACCTTGCCAAGCATCTCCTGCCCGACCTCGTAGTATTGATACATATCCAGCAGGGCGCGATTGGTACGATGAACAGGATCACTGATTTCCAGCCAGGCTGTATGATCCGGTGGCGGGTTTTCCATAAACCAGTGAGAACTGCAGGCATCGATCAACTCAAGTTCGGTAGGAAAGTGATTATATACAGTTGCCCGACGAACCCCGGCAAGCTCGGCGATAGCATTCATTGTCGTTTTTGCAGGCCCGACTGTTTTATGTAAGTGAACCGCCGCCAATGTGATACGCTTATGGACCTGTTCCTGGCGGCGGGCCCGGGCCTTGAGCTTATAGGGCCGTCTGGGACCTCTTTTTGGAATATTATTGGACACCATGTAAAATAATTGAAACCTTTCTTCTCATCTGCCGTTAACTATAATCATTATACATAGTGTAAAATGATAAGTTCAAAAAAACAAGATGTTAATTGGAGAAAAAAAAGCAATCATAACTTAAAAAAGGAGCACATATGAAGCCCACCATCATTAAATCAATCAACGGCGATTCCTTTGATTTCGGAGGTCTGGAGGTAAACTGGAAGATCAACGGCGAGGCAACCGGCAAGCGTTTTACGGTCGTACATCATCCCATCGCGCCAAAATCCCTGGCGGCGCCATTACATTATCATGAGAACGAGGATGAATATTCATTTGTAATCAGGGGACGGCTCGGCGCTCTTCTGGGTGATGATGTTGTCATTGCCGATAGGGGAGACTGGGTTTTCAAGCCGCGTCATCAGTGGCATACATTCTGGAATCCGGATGATGAACCTTGTGAGATAATTGAAATAATCTCGCCCTCGGGATTCGAGAATTATTTCCGTGAAGTTGCGGAAGCCTGGGGAGATATCGAGGCCTTTGCCCGGATCAACGAAAAATATCGGCTGGGAATGAAATTCGAGAGCGTGCCGGAGCTTTGCGAACGCTTTGGCCTGACCTTTCCGGAATTAAAGCCCGACAGCAAGGTCAGTCAACAATCATCAATATAGCGCAGATATTATCATTGTCAGCAGGGAGCATAGGTTCGCCTTATGCTTCCTGTTGTTAAGCATCATTCTATCTGAAACTAATTTATGTTAACTATCAGGGTGTTAGGCAATGATATATTCAGCAATTGACCTCCAGTTGGCTATCAGCGCAGGGACGGGCTGTATCAAATATCCGCTCAATTCGATTGTAACATCACAAAATGAACCTTGTTTCTCCAGATTCTCAAAATCGCAGTTACGGGGCTTTTTCTGCTCATTAGTTTATTGACTTCAGGGCCTTCTCAGGGTATACTAAAACCTTATTGACTTGTTCGAACCAATTAGGAGGAAACTAACATGTTAGAGCTGAAAAAAGGCGACGACATTCTGGCTGTAGTCGGCGGTATCAAGAGCAAGCAGGAGGCCGAGGACCTATTTCAGAAGACAATGGACAAAGAATCACTGGAGAAACTGTCCAAAATCAAAAATGAGGAAGCCAGGCTCAAAATCGCAAATGCGATTTCCATGTGTAAGCCCCAGCGCATCTTTGTCAATACAGGCTCGCGGGCCGACATTGAATGGGTCCGCAAGTATTCACTCGAAAAAGGCGAAGAAAAGCAACTGGCCATGAAAGATCACACCATTCATTATGATCTCCCCGAAGAACAGGGCCGTCTGGTCAATCAGACTTTTTATATAGTCAATGAGGGTGAAAAGCTCAGCCCGCTGGCCAAGGAACTGGTTCGCAGTGAGGCTATGGAATATATCAATAAATATATGCCGGGGATAATGTCCGATAAGACCATGATGATCGGATTCTTCAGCCGTGGCCCGATCGGCGCGGTGGGCTCGATTCCGGCAATTGAAATATCGTCATCAACCTATGTCATGCACTCCGGCAATATCCTTTATCGCAACTGCTACGAGGAATTCGATGCCGAGGTTGAGCGCAAGGGCATATATTATACCAACGTTCATTCTGAGGGGCCCAATCGCCCCGAGGATCTGCCCAATGCCCGTATCCTCATGGATCGGAGCTGGTTTACAACATTCTCGACTTTCTGCACCTATGCCGGTAACACTCTCCTGCTCAAGAAAGGCAACCACCGTTTTACAGTTGACTATTGCACCTACTATCGTCACGGCGAGGAGCTTTCCGAGCATATGTTCATCACCGGCATGAAAGGTCCCGGCGGCCGCACGACCTACTTTGCCGGCGCCGCGCCATCAGGATGCGGTAAAACTACCAGCGCCATGGCCGGTACCGATTTTGTCGGCGATGACCTGGCGCAGATCTGGATTGATGAAGACGGCGATTGCCGCGCGGTCAATCCTGAGCAGGGTATCTTCGGTATCGTGGCCGATGTTAATCGTGAGGGCGATCCGCACCTGATGAAAACCCTGCGTGAAGAAGGCGCAGAGGTCATCTGGTCCAATGTGTTAATCGATGATAAAGGCGTACCGCACTGGACCGGCAATGGCGAAGAGCATCCCGATAAAGGTATTAACTTTCAGGGCGAATGGTGGAAGGGCAAAACCGATGCCAACGGAAAACCGATACCGATATCCCATCCCAACTCACGCTGTACCCTGCGTTGCGATGAAATTGCAACTTACAATAAAGAAGTCGGCGAAAGTCCCAAGGGAGCCAAGGTAAAAGTTTTCACCTACTCCGGCCGCGATGCTAATACGATGCCTCCGATCTGGGTCTCGAAAGATGCCGATGCCGGTGTGGTGATCGGCGCCTGTATCGTTTCGCAGTCAACCGCTACCGAAGTGGGCGCAACAGGCGTGAAACGTCAGCCCTGGGCCAACGCGCCGTTTATTCCGGGTTCGCTGGCCGATTACATGGATGCCCAGTTCAAGTTCTTCAACAATTCCAAATTCACCGATCAGGGCCGGCCGATAATTGCGGGCCTCAACTACTTCCTCACTCATGAGGAACGCGGTGGTCCCGGTAGCGGGCTTCTGGGCGAAAAGCGTGATGTTCCGGTCTGGCTGAGCTGGCTGGATAGATTTGCGCACAAAGAGGTCGAAGCCATCGATACCCCGATCGGTTTCCTTCCCAAATATGAAGACCTCAAACAGCTCTTCAAGGAAGTCATCAAAAAGGATTATCCTGAAGATCTCTACACCATGCAGTTCTCAATCTATATTGACAATATCGTCAAGCGCATCGATCTGCAGGAGGGAGCCTTCCGTACCGAGGACAACATCCCCGAACGATTCTTCGAGGTGCTCAAAGAACAGCGGGCGGCACTCGAGGCTCTCAAAGACAAGCATGGTCCGGTTGTAAAACCCCAGCAGCTTTAGTAGACTATAATAAACTTGCTACAATTAAAGGACGCCTTCAATCGGAGGCGTCCTCTTTTATTGGCTTCTATTCAATTACAAATCTTTTGATTTATTCCTCCCAAAATCACTCCTGCGCAATCTGGATCAGGTTACCGAAGGTATCGTCAAAGGTAATCACAATTATTAAGCCAATATTAGTTGGGTTATTTCATCAACATCAGGCCGGTATTTATAAGTATGACCAGGTCATTTGAACTTCTATCAGGTAGATAAAAAATAAAGAAAAGGGACAGGCCCAAAACCTGTCCCTTTAATCTTAAGTGTTTATCATTTTACTTCAACAAAGTCATCCGTTTTGTCTCTTTACCAAAATCAGTGGTCAGGCGATAGAGATATATTCCCGAAGAGACGCCGGATGCATCCCATGTGACAAAATGACGTCCGGCACCGTAATGCCCGTCGGCAAGAACCGCAATCCTTTGTCCCATGATATTGTATACTTCCAGCCTGGCATGAGAATCACCGGGAAGGCTGAAGGATATCTCGGTTACAGGATTAAACGGGTTGGGATAGTTTTGTGATAATCCGAACTCACGCGGCAGATTATTGTCAACTGATGCCAGTTCGCCGCTTGACTCTCCATAGACCCAGCCGCTCTCACAGGCTTTGGTTACGGCATTGGCGTTGGGATCATATGTATTAGTTGTGTGAGTGACATTGGTAACTTCGAAACAGATATCGGAGTAAGATGATTTCTCCTTATCCCCCTCGATAAATGCCACCCCGTCAGAACCGGTCAATCCGCTTTTGGTACTGGTGTTGGGGAAATTAAAGTAACCGGAAACCGTAGCGTTGGCCACAGGGGACCCGTTTTGATCCACAACCGTGACATATGCATCGCCGTTAAGCAATGGACCGCGAGTTCGACGATTCACAGTCATGTTCGAAACGTGCATATTGTTCTGAGTAGGTTCGGTTACTGTGATATAGTCCAGCTTGGTCTCGCTATCCGAACCGTACGCATTGGTCGCGGTCAGGGAAACCGTATATGTCCCCGCCGCATTGTAGGTATATGATGGATTCTGAGCTGTTGAAGTTCCGACGCCATCACCGAAATCCCATGACCATGAGGTCGGGCTGTTGGTTGATTGATCCGTAAAATTCACTGTCAGCGGATAATCGCCCGAAGTTGGCGATCCCACAAAATCAGCTACGGGCGGATTCTGAGGCGGCTGGGTTACAGTGATGTAATCCACTTTTGTCTCTATGTCCGAGCCGTAGGCATTCGTCGCTGTCAGCGAGACTGTATATGTGCCGGCGGCATTATATGTATACGAGGGATTCTGTGAGGTGGAGGTTCCCACACCATCGCCAAAATCCCACGACCATGAAGTCGGACTGCCTGTGGAAAGATCTGTGAAGTTAACCGTCAATGGATAATCGCCGGATGTCGGGCTTGCGCTGAAATCGGCTACCGGCGGAGTGGTGCCGGAGCTGTACTGAATGTACATGTGATCAATGTAGACATAATCCTTGGAACGATTACCCTGGCTCCGGTCAGTGTCGACAACCCGGATATAGACCGTGCCACTTACGCTATTGGGAATTGTCGCAGAATATATCTGTTCAGTCGAGCTGGCGATTGTGACAAGGTTGGTATAACTGTTGTCGTTGGTTGAATAGGCAAAAGTGAAATTGTCATTTTCCGAATTGGCGTTGCGATATCCCTCAACATAAAATGTAAGAGATGCACTTGAAGGGACATTGAAAGTCCACTTGTGCTCAAGATACGTATGGCGCAGTGTCGGTCTGCCTCCGGATTCCAATTCTTGAATCGACTGGCGCGAATTATCGCTTGTATGTGTGGCGAGATATGTTCCAGAAACTGTACCTGACACCGGGTAGTCGGACTGGGCATAAGCTTCTGCCCCTGTGCCCGGTTCGGTAACCGTAATGTAATCCACCTTGGTTTCAATATCGGAACCATAGGCATTGGTAGCTGTAAGGCTGACAGTATAGGTGCCGGCATTATTATATGTGTAGGATGGATTCTGCTGGCTGGATGTGCCGACCCCATCGCCGAAGTCCCATGACCAGGATGTCGGTGTATTTGTGGACTGATCGGTGAAACTGACAGCCAATGGGTACTCTCCCGAAGTCGGGGAACCAGTGAATTGCGCCACAGGCGGATTAGTGTTAGGCCCGGCTGCATCGAGGCATTTCTTGGCATCGATGATACCTGCGCCAAGATCACGGCTGCCACCATACGGATTTGTATTGGCAGGATCTTTTATTATAGCGATCTTTTCGGCCGCTGTCAGGGCCGGGTTGAATGATTCCAGTAATCCGACAACACCGGCGACATGCGGACAGGCCATGGATGTGCCATCCAGCGGTGCCACATAATCACCTGTCGGGTCGGCCGGGTCCGTAATCGTACTGAGTACTTCCACGCCGGGGGCGGCTATGTCTACCCAGCTGCCATAATTGGTAAAGCTGGCGTTATTGCCGCTCTTATCCGTAGCGGCCACATCAAGGCAGTCACCACGGCTGCCCAGATAATCCGGGCTCGATGAACTGCTGTTGCCGGCGGCAACACAGATCACAACATCCTGTGAAATCAGGTAGTCGGCAGCAGAACCAAGGCCACCGGAGTTAGAGGTCCCAAACGAGCAGTTAATAGCGGCCACGTTCCAGCCCGCCGCTTTTAGATTTCCCATATAATACATCGCCTCAGCGACATAATCCATAATCACAACGCCTGTGGCACCATAGAATGAATAGTCCAGAACATATCCGATTCGGCACGGCACTATTTTTACTCCATTGGCAGTGCCGCTAAATGTGCCATCGCCATAGCCGCCGGCAACACCGGCAACCGCATAGCCATTGTTCGTAATCGCCGCAATCGTTCCGGCCGTGTGCGTACCGTGGCCGTCACCATCGGATGGATCATTATCTGCACCACCGCAGTCGGCGTCAATGCACTGATAGGAATACCAGTCGGTTCGCTCAACAAAATCCCAGCCAATGATATCATCGATATAGCCGTTGCCATCATCGTCTATACCATTGCCGGGAGTCTCATTGCTGTTTACCCAGATATTGCCATTCGTGGAGGCATCATTGGGCCCGGGTGGGTTGCTTCCGCCAAGGTCTCCATGATCGTACTTGGTACCGATATCCAGATCGCCAACCAATACGGCCGCGTCACCTGCTTCAATATCCCAGGCAGTGTTGGCGCGCATTCCGTATGTGTCGAAATAGTGCCACTGATCATAGGCATAACCACCCGGATTATCATCATAGTAAGGATCATTGGGAGCGGCGTAGACTGTGTGTACACCGATTTTCTCCACTCGTTCGACCAGCGGATGTGCCTCATAGGCGGCAATTGCTTCTTCGAGATTATCTCCCTCCAGGAATATCTTGTAGTGACGGGCGAGCTTTTCCTGATCCGGCTTAAGATCAGCTCCAATAAACTGTGGACGGCTCAGGTAGACACCCTGGGACTGGGCGAGTTGAGCGAAGCCATTCTTGTCAGATAATGCCAGATTGGTACTCAGGTCTTTTGAATGGTCCACCGCTACTTCATCTTTGAGGACAACTATGAAACGATCCGGAACATAGCCCAGGAAACCGGTTTGATTTACATACTTTTGGGGATCGACATCGAGTTGATCCAGGGCCATGGCAGTGCATGGCAGTAGAATACTAAGTGCGAGCAGCACAGACAGCAAACAGCGCATACTACCTCCTGTAAAGGCAAGTTAATTGGGTGTGAATTGTATTTATTTTGTTCGTCAAATATTTACAGGTTTTGGATGGCCGCATGTCAAAGCCGGATGAATCAGCGATAGTGATGGCTCAGAGCGAATTACAGGTACGACCAATAGTATATATACAACAGTCCCGGCCAAATTCAAAGATAAAACATTACTGCCATGCACATGATTCCATACAGCCAAACCCGATTAACATATAAAAAGCCTATGGAAACCTGACACATTTGGTAAATATCGAGTGTTCTGAGATGCTTTGCGTGAGATCGCGGTTATTCTTTTGCGCATCTATGTAAATCAATTTTATGACCGGTTCATATCTTCTTCGCCATATAAACACCATAGCTGTAGTATTCGCCGTATTTCTCATAAAGGGCTATTTCGTGTTGTTCAGCTTCTACTATGGCCTTTGCATGCTCGCTTTGCTCATGTTGCTCAAGGAATGCGTCAAAACGGTCCTGCAGGGGCCGATAATAATTCTCAAACCAGCAATGGGGCGGTAAAATGAAATACGCCTCGGGAATGTAACCATGACGTTCAAGGATTCCGATCTTTGCCGAGGCAACGTCTATTTCAGGATATTCTTCATCCCAGTGGGATTGAAGTTCAGACGGCCTTGAGGCACTGAGCCAGGTAATCTCCGAAACGATGAGTTTTCCTCCGGGTTTCAGGAATCGCCTCCAGGCTGATACTCCGGCCTTGAAACCCATGTTATAGATGGCGCCCTCGGACCAGATTACGTCGAACTCCTCATCTGCGAAGGACAGGGCCTTCATGGAGCAGTTTAGTGTCGTGATTTTCTCCTCAACCCCATTCTCTTTTGCTCTGATTTGAAGCTCGTCCAGAAACTCCGGTAGAAAATCCACAGCGGTTATTTTCGTATCCAGCTCCTGTGCCAGCAGAATAGTTGATGCGCCCGTGCCGCAGCCGATATCCGCAATATTCAAGGGGTGCGATTGGTCGACCCCTGCCAGTTCCAGCGCCAGTTTAGATTCGGCTTCTCCGCCTGGTCCTTGCCGTTCGGCATGCCGGTGGAGATCTATGAGAAGTTGTAATTGTAGTTTATCCAGACTATCCTCCATTCCCATTTTTCTGCTATGGTTGAGGCCATATAAAATTGCTTTTTATGATATAAAAGTTAAATGTAAGGGCGTATAAAAATCGCGTATATTATAACTTTTGAGCTACTTCATGATTGCTTATGCGCATGTAATTTGGCAGATATGCCTTCACAATCTATTAATCTATGATGAGTAGTATAAAATGGAGGTGGGGGTCGAACCCCAATAACGTGATACAGGTCAACCACTTACAACGTCGCGTGACAATATCGTGACGGTTTTCCCAATACCTATCAGTCCGACTCTATCACTGTCCCCAGATATATTTTCACCGATGAATCTATTCAATATCCTATCTTTAGCATCTATTGCCTTTTTATTCATATGTAAAAAACACCTTCAATTCGCAATAATGTGTTTCAATAGCGATGCGGTAGAAATTATATATTGATTTCAGGTTTGAATCTACAAGCGCTGATTTCTCTAAGAAACGGTTGTTTCTCTTCCGATTGAGTAGCCGATTGTTTTATATCCGGCCAGCCTTTTATTAAACATACGAAAAAGCATAGGAACCTGCCTATCAACAAAGTCATAAACCCGCACCTCACGCTTATTATCATGTAGCCGATGTAAGCGCCCTACATAGTGCTGCAGAGTTCCACGCCAGGAAATCGGCATCACTAGAAATAAAGTGTCCAGGCGAGCGTCATCAAAACCCTCACCAATATGCCTGCCGGTAGCCAAAATGATTCGTTCTTCATTATCGGAAATCGACTTAAGTTGATCCAAGACAGCCTCCCGCTGTCTCTTTCCCATTCCACCCTTTAATACCATCAGATATTTTATAGAATCCCCCAGCATTTCAGACAAAATCTTGAGGTGATCAGTTCTTTCTGTCAATACCAGAGGAGATCTGCCTTCAGCAATAGAAGCAAGAATTTCTTCTGCAATTTGATTGTTTCGCTCGCGATCATTGACAAGTGCCGAATACAATTCCTGGATTGTTGGCTCTGTCATTGATTCTGGAATCTTAAAGCAGGTCTCTTTGAGAAGCACAACATGTTTGAATGGACGTTCAAGTGCCACAATTTTGCTGTCTATTTTCGCCCGGATTGGACCACATTGCATTATGATAATAGGATGATGCCCATCTCGTCTTGCCGGGGTAGCGGTCAGGCCGAGAACATATTGCGCCTTAACCTGCTTGAGAACTTGTTCAAAACTAAAGGCCGATACATGGTGGCACTCATCAATTATGACATGCCCATAGTCAGCCACAAAATTCTGAACCTCGCCCTTTCGCTGAAGACTCTGAATAACAGCAATATCAATTATACCGGTCAACCTCTTTTTCCCACTCCCATACATCCCTATGTCCTTGAGTGGAATATCCAGAAAAAGACTAAGCCTTTCTCTCCATTGGTCCATCAGTATTCTCCGATGTACGAGAATCAATGTGTTCACTTTTCGCTGAGCGATCAGCCATGAGGCAATTATGGTCTTACCAAACCCGGTAGGAGCTACCAGTACACCATCTTCATTTTCAAGCATCTTCGAAGCAGCGCCATATTGCATATCCTGTAATTTACCCTCAAATGATACATCAATCGTCCTTCCTTGAAATCGCTTGTGTTCCAGCTTAATCTCTATGTTTAAGGAACTAAGAAGGCTCCTGATTTCATCGAGGCAACCCCTTGGAAGACCAATATGTTTTGGGAATTCGTCTGCGCAGTAAATAATGCGAGGTTTCCCAAATGTGGAAAGGCGCATGGCCTGAGCACGATAAAATTCCGGATTCTGAAAAGCTGCAAGCCGCACTAATCGGCTAATTAACTGTGGAGATAGCTTTTCTTTCTCAATAAAAAGCAAATTGCTGCAGACAATTGAAATGCTTTTAGGAAAGGTTTCCTTAAACTCCAGCTCAGGTACTTGCATTGAAGGTGGGAGTGTCCAGGGATCATCTTGAGCGAGATTGTCATATTTTACGGCTCGAACACCAATTACCGAGTTTGATCTTTCGGCATTTATGACAACGTATCTCGCCTCATCAGGATTCATTTTCTTGATGGATGCCAGAAATCTCCATTGGTCTGGATATGGCCTTAAATCGACATCAAGAAATAAGGTATTCCCTTTCTCTCTTGGCATCTTCTGCAGCGGCAACGCTATCAAATTTCCAAAACCCCCTTTCGGCATAGTAGCCTGACTTGGAAAGAAGCGATCGTATGAGTCAAGACCAATCTTATGTCTTTTTGATAGAGCATTTGTTAACACTGCACTTCCCAATTTGCGGGCCAATATGGCTGGTATTGTCTCTGAGAAGAAAATCCATATATGACCACCCCGCCCAGAACGCGATCGCTCCAACACCGCGGGGATCGCCATCTCTCTACATGATTGCAAAAAAGTCCTGACATCATCCTGCCAACACTCTTTATCGAAATCTGCGGCCAACAAGTAACATGTTTCATCGGTCAATAGAGGATAGATTCCGATAGTCTTTTTGCCAGTGAGGTGTTCTTCAATTACCGATTCTGAAAGTGGCAGATAATTGCTATTGGGGCATTTTGAACATGGTTTTCTGCAAAGCAGTGGATCCCATTCATTGGCACAAGCCGGAGAATATCCGGATTTGCCTGATTTGTTCTCCCATCGGATGGCAAATACATCTTCTCGGCCTCGAAACAAATTTCGGAAAAGCCGCACTTTATCAATTTCCAGTTTTGGTGCGATTTCAATTTTTTCAATGGATACAGGCGGTTCGCTATCTGATTGTCCTTGTAATTGAAGGGAAGATGCCGGCTTGATGGAGAAGGACTCAAGAATTGTCTTTAGTTTTCTGTTTTCGATACGAAGGTGTTTGTTCTCATCCTGCAGATCACGCAACTTACGTAACAATTCTTTTTCGGTTTCATTCTGCATGAGTATGCTAATCTCTTTATTTCCAATTACTGTCAATCCATTTGTACTTGAACGGACTACCAAGCGCAGCCGTCTGAAGCGGTTTAAGTAAAAATTCTCGGAGCAATTTTATAAGTTGAGGGAAATCAACACCAATATCTTCAAGACTATTCCGATTTATGAAGGCCTTCCATTGATTATTTTTATCCGTGCTATAGGCAAACTCATCACTTAAAGCCAAAGGTATGTCCTCTGGAATCTGTGTGCCTCTTCGTTCAAACGTTGCCTTTATGGCTTTGACGAGTATATTAGCATCGAACGAAAAAGTTTTGGAGAGAATATAAATGTCATAGAAATCTTTCATTCGACTGTTGGCCATGCCTAAGAAAACCATTGATTGTAATTTCTCCGCAATCTGAGTCTCTTTGGGATAAGCTCGGATTCGAGGTGCCGGATAATCAAGCAATACCGGATAGGTAATGATTTTTGCCTTTGGAGTTACGGCGTCGCCAAAACCAATATCAACCTGGATGTTAATTTTAGCATTATCTAGTTTAGCATTGATCTTCACTCGCTGTCCGGGATATTCCTGATTGCCTCGAATCTCCTCTATCTCAACACTGTCAGCTTCGTATTCAAGTCCATCCTTCGCTACTTTTGCCTGACATATTTCTCTTATTATTTTTCTGATAGCTTCCGCTTCCGGGTCTCCAAAACCAAGCAAATCCAGATCACGAGTTGGGCGGTGCGCTTTGCCTATAAAAATTGCTATAAGCATCGCACCTTTAAGAATAAATTTATCCGCATGATTAGATTGTGAAAGACGATATAAGAATCTTTCAACAGCGTAACGCGTCAGGATTAGATTGAAATCCTCTTTTCGAGCCCGACTGAGATTCAAAAGACGCTGACGAACCGAAGCCTCAAGATTATTAGAACTCTTTTTGCTCATACCAGTGACTCGAGATACGGTTTTATGATATTGGCAACCCTGCAGATTTTAGCATATTTCCAAAGATCATCCATCGTACATTTTCGAGACTGGTGACAGTCGCGTAGAGCTTCGAGGGCAACATCTAGTCCAATCTTGTTTCTAAATTTAAAACAGTCGGCAACTGTTTTTGCCGGATTATAAACGCGGACCGTAACGCCTTCAATATTATGTCGTTCGATTCCGGACGTAAGTACTTTACCGGAAAATCTTGCAATCCGTATAGGAATACCAAGCTCTCTAGGGCTACGAGCCTTATTGTCGATAGCCATCCAGATCTCATAAGGCGATTGAGTTGTCAGATCATGAAACCTGAGAGCCGAGAGCAGGCAGACTACTCCTGATGGCATCCGTTTACAGGCTTCGGCGATGCTTCTATTTTCAGAAGGCTCTGTCTCAGATAGGGTATAGAGGCCTCGTCCAATTCGATTTAGTACACCCTGATTATATAGCATATGGATATACTTGCGATGTATGCCATATTCATCCATATCTCTTGGCCGAACAATACCAAGCTGCTTAACAATCTGGATGATCTTTTTTCTAATTTCCATTTTCATAATTATATCCGCATTATCCTAATATGTCGGTAAATATAAATTATTGCCGACATATTATACTGATAAAAATTAACTGGCACAAGCGTTTTTTTAGCCGAACTAATAGAAAATTACTAAGCCAATCCCGTGACAAAATCGTGACATCTGAGGTTTTAAGTTATTCTAAGTTATTGAGGGTTATAGTGTGAATTTTCAAGAGGGATGGGGGAATTAGACAAATAGCCCTTCACTGTCTTCCTCTAACATGTTGTATTATAGTGGATTACATAAATTGGAGGTGGGGGGGGGTCGAACCCCAAAAACGTAATACAGGTCAATCACTTACAACGTCCCGTGACAAAATCGTGACGGATTTATTCAAATCGAGTGCTATAATCATAATAACAATACTCGCTTCAACCCATTGTCTTACCGACGATTTCATAATATTGAACAGGTGTTATTCATAATTCCTCCAAATTGTAAATCATCTATGACCTTTGAATAGATAGTGGAATAATTTACGCCTTGATTTCAGATGGATATAATATTACTTTGTATTACGTTTAAGGATTTTTGATGTAATGGAATTATCAGGATTAAGAAATAGGTATAATAGATGGATATTGTTGCTGCCGATTGTTGCGGCTATAGCTGGTTTATCTGGTGTTCTCTATCATACAACCCACTGTGATACTGATCATGGCCATTGCCTAATTTGTCTACTGACCGCGACTCTGATAATATTCGGCGCAGCTAGTGTAGTTCTTTTTTTATGCCCATGCGGGATTTTCCGCTTTATAAATGAGCATACCATTCATTGTTATCTCGGCTCCTTCATCTTGAAGAGAGCCCCTCCGATGTCTCCATTTCTAACGACCAAAGATATCTAAAACAAGAAAAGCACCAAAACAATAGAACCATTTGCAAATGGATAACTGCAATCATGGTTGAGTGTGCTTGAGAATACTACTATTTACAAAGAAGAGGTTCGTTATATATGAAAATAAAACAAACGATTCCCCTATGGGTGATGTTTATGTCTCTGATCTTCTTATACGGATCAATTTCGGCGAGTGAATACGCAGGGGACTCACCCAAAAAACAGATTAGCGGCGTCATAGTTGATCAGAATAGTCAACCGGTACCTAATGCAAACATTGCAATTCCAGGTATTAATAAGGTCGTGCCATCTGATTCTGAGGGTAGATTCGTTCTTCGAAACATACCGTCAAACACATTCCTTATTGAAGTAAGCCATGTTGGTTTTGCCACTGTAATGCTCGAAATCAATCCAACAGAAGATCTGAATCAGGAATTGAGAATTATCTTGAATGAAAGGGCCATTAAAGGCGAAGGTATTGTTGTTACCGGATCTCCCACTCCTACCGATCCCATGAAATCGCCACAGGATATTCAGATTCTGGGTGGTGAAGAGCTTTTGGCTAATGAAACAGCGGCTTTGGGAAAGACCCTTGAAAGACTGCCCGGGATATCGAATATCAGTACCGGACCGCAGGCGGGTAAACCGGTTATTCGCGGATTGAGTGGTAATAGGGTCCGAGTAATGAAAGATGGTGTTCCCATGGAGTATTATCAGTTTTCATTCCGGCACCAGCCGGTTCTTAATCTGGCTCAGGCGGAACGTGTTGAAGTGGTACAGGGTGCCGCCAGCATATTGTATGGCTCTGATGCTCTGGGCGGTGCGGCCAATGTTATTACTAAATCTCTACCGTCAGGTGGAACTGAAAACCATTATATGAAAGGTTTGCTGAGAGGGCAGTATTTTTCTAATAATAAGGAATGGTCAAGTGGTCTAGAATTGGAGGGAGCATCCGGCGTACTGGGTTACCGGGCCGGTATCACCACCAGAAAGGCCGATAACTTCAGGACCCCTGACGAACCAACCTACGCGGAGACGAGCACTCCGGGTGACCCGAAATTCACCGGTGAGTTGCCTTATACTAATTTCAATCAAAACTCAGGTTTTGCTATACTTGGTTTTTCCGGAGCCTTCGGGAATTTGCAGGGCATCTACGATCACTATGATAGCGAGCAGAATTATTTGCTTGGGGACGGCAGTCCTATTGCACAAAATCTGGAAAACGACAATTTCAAAATTAAAAGCAACGTTCTGGTGAGTTCAAAATTAACTCTCAAGCCGACATTAAGCTTTCAAAGAAATGTCAGACAAGCAACTGAAGGTGTTGGTTTTGAAGATAATCCGGAGTGGAATGTCGACCTCGTTCGATCTGTCTATGATGCACGATTGGAAATGATGCATGGCATGATCCACGGAGTAAGCGGGACCCTTGGAATCAATTTAAACATGCAAAATCAGGAGACTCGCGCCTCGGGTTTACTCCCAAATGCGGACATATTCGATCTTGGTATTTTCGCTTTTGAGGAATATTCCAATAACGATCTTACGCTGAATGTCGGATTACGATATGATTATCGTGAGCATGAGGCCGAAGCAAATGCAGCGATGCGGCTCCCTGACACAGAAGCCGGCGAAACCGATGATGTATTAACTCAGGAATACACCGTATTTTCAGGTTCAGCCGGGGTCAGTTATCGGTTAGCGGAGTTTTTGACAATAGCCTCGAACTTTTCTGCTGGCTTTCGGGCTCCGGATATCTTCGAACTCCATGCCTATGGAGTCCATGGAGGAGTTCAGGCGTTTCAAATTGGTAATCCCTATCTTGATCCCGAACGCAGTTACGGTATCGACGCAAGCCTTAGGTTAAGGACAGAACAGGCCGTGGCCAAAGCAACTGTTTATTATAATCGCATCGATAATTATATCTTCCTTGAAAATCAGGGACGCGATACGACGATTGGCACGACAACACTGCCAATTCTTGCGGCTGACCAAACTGACGGGACTATTACAGGTATAGAGATTTCCGGTGAAGCTAACATTCTCCCCTGGATTAGACTTGATGCTACCTATTCAGCAACAACCAGCGAAAATAGTGAGACGAGCGAAGAGCTTCCACTTATGCCAGCGGATAGAATTACTGCCGGCGTGCGGTTTTCAAAACCTGCAAAGGGAATTCTCGGCGGTTCCTTTGCAGAAATGCGAATGAAGCATGTCATGTCAAAGAAATCTGCTGGAGTCTATGAACCATTCTCCCAGTTCGACATAATCCCATTTGGTACCGCCAGCACAGAGGCATATACAACTTTCAGTGCCAGTCTTGGTCTGATCTTCAATTTCAACAATCAACCGATTTCTGTATATTTGGAAGTGGAAAACCTGTTGGATGAAGCCTATGTCGATTTTCTTGATACCTATAAGGCGTATGCTCTTTCAATGGGGAGAAACATCAGCCTCAAGATACAGGTTCCTTTTAGTGTAATGTGATGCCAAAACCAATTGCGACCAGAAACATTGGCTTGGAATTTGCGGGGGCTCCTTCAAATATATTTGGGAGCCTCCGTTAAAACATCCTGATTGAACGCCAATGAGAATTTAAATTTGACAGTGGATGGAATTATCTAAATATAATGGAAAGGACGAAAAGATGACAATTTGTCATGATATCAAGTTGAACGAAGTTTACGAATGTGAAGAATGCGGATTGTAACTAAAAGTCGTTAAGGAATGCCGCGATATTGGCCAGGACAAGGATGAATGCTGTGGATCCGCTGAATCCTGCACCTTACTCTGTTGCGGCAAGAAGCTGGTCAAGAAATAATCAGGATACTCGAAAATGGTTATAATGCTTCTACTATAGGCATTCAATGCCTCGACCATGGCTGCATCGACCGTGACAAAATCGTGACATCCGCGGTTTCAAGTTATTCTAAGTTATTGAGGGTTATAGTGTGAATTTTCAAGAGGGATGGGGGAATTAGACAAATAGCCCTTTTCTCGATATTTCTATCTTATTGCCTTGTAATGAATTACATAAAATGGAGGTGGGGGGAATCGAA
>CAZVLB010000009.1:0-174970 GCA_964627935.1 uncultured Ignavibacteria bacterium | reverse complement strand
TGAAGCAGGGCCAGGTCATAAAGAAGACCGGGTTGTCGGTCTCGCTGCCTTCTTCTGCGCTGTAGAAATGCGCACCCGGATCCTTATCTTCAATATACTGAATCATCAAGCTGTCATCGGAATACATGGCCATGGTGGTCCAGACCTCGCTGAAACAGTTACCAACCAGGCAGCTCTCCGAAGGAGTCTGGGTCAGGTTGACGGCGTCCGTCCAGGTTTTACCCAGGTTGCCGGTAAGGTCTGAAGCGACCACGAAGATTTCACCGTTCTGGAACAGGTCGGCCTGACCGGTAGCACCGGCGCCATAGTCAAATGAGGTATCGCCGACCGGGTTGCCGCCAAAGCGTGTGAAGGAAATATACAGATTGCCATCACACCAGGAGATATTGGGCTTGGTGGCAACGTTGTTGAATGTTCCAGGTGTCCCTATAAAGAGACGCGGATGGGTAGCATCGTAGGCAATCGAGATACAGTTATTCTGGCTGTCCCAGTGCCACATCTTGGATGCAAAGAAAGAGGCGCACTTGTTCTCGGGATCGCGGTTATTTGAAACCCATACCAGATGCAGGTTGCCGTTGGGATCAACCATACCGGAGATATCATAGACTGCCGGTTCGGTATTGTTGGTGGCAAAACCGCTCTTGTAGTCGGTTACATAAACTATCGGGCCCCAGGTAGCACCATCATCGGTTGACTTACGATAGACAACTTCCGAGGTGATCTGGTAATGGCCATTACCATTGGCATCGCAGGGATTGATCGGCGTGCCGGTCTGATAGTAGGACGGCTTGAGGTAGATATAATAGACGTCACTGCTGTTTCTGTCGGCACGAACGATATTAGAAATAATATAGGCCGAATCCATGAAGATCGGCCCCTCCCAGGTACCGGTCCAGGGCTCGTTATCGGTCGTTTCAACTTTACGGTAATAAATCAGGGATGAAGTCTCGATTTTATCGGCCGGTACTGTCAGGCAGCCGCCATTTTCATTTGAGGCGACATGTGTGACAACCGCGCCGGTTGTTGTTGTATCGACATCCAGCTTGGGCCAGATGTAGGGTGTTGTGGCGGCATCTGTATCGCCGCAATAACCGGTCTGTACGTTACCGGTGTTGGGCGGGCCGGGAAGACTGTCCTCGGTATATGTATAAACCGGGCAGCTGCCGGCAAAAGCCACATAGGACCAGACATCGCCACCGGGAAGACCGGCGCTGCTGTGATAGGCAACCACACCCCAGCCTTCATCCGGAGTAGAATGCATCTGGGGATAGTATGAGGGTGTTATTCCTACTGCGGCAACCAGACCGCCCGAGCCGGTGTCCCAGTCGCCTACCAGCCAGTCAAAGATAGCCAGCTTGACATTACGGATTTCGGTTGAACCGATAAAGGTAATGTCGGCGTAATCCATATAGACAAAGTCACAGGCGGCATTGTAATAACCGCCAAAAGAAATCTGGCGGCCGGTACAGGTATTATGCTGAAAATCCCTGATCGTGGTTGTATTGCCATACAACTGACGTGTCGGGGCAAAAGCCTGTGATGTTGCCGGGAATGAATTCTTTGAACTGATTGCAAACTGTGACGGATTATCACCGGCATCAAAGAGGTTATATTTAACCGGACGATACTCCGACACTTCTGTGTTTCCGAGAGGAGCATTTTTGGCAAATGCGGCGGTGGAAACCAGGAAGAGGGCGAGAAATAGAATGACTGTGAGCTTCTTCGCCATTACTTTCTCCTTTCCATAATCATGGGTTGAAAGACAAGAAATTTTGATACTGACTGCTTCAGGATGCAGCAAAATATTGCGTGACCAATCACCTCCCTTCATTTAGGGGCCCGCGGAAGGCCTGTGAATAAAAAGCTTTTTGCACCCACGGCATACATTCTCATGAATATTACTGCCGCTTCGATGGTGCGGACAACCGCTAAACTGTCATGGCGGTTGAGACAGAAAAGTACTTAGCTATGTATTTTCCAATCCAAGGTGTCAGTGCAACGAAGAATATGTCAAAGTCCAGTCTGAAAAGTGGAGGGGTTCAGACTGTTATAAAAATATTAACGAGGCTTGTGGATGTCAAGGATTTTTATAGCGTTAATGCGGTTTGGGACAAAGCATTCGACAAAAAAATCCCGGTCCTCTATGACCGGGATTTTTCTATTTAGAAAGTCAGATAATCGTGATTAGCAATCGCACGGAGCCGGTGATCCGGCAACAAATACGAAGTTGATGGTCCAGACAGCGTCAGAAACGTTAACCTGGCCATCGCAGTTGGTATCACCATTTGCAAACGGGAAAGGAGCAGGTGAACCGGTAACGAATACGAAGTTAATGGTCCAGACGGCGTCAGAAACGTTAACACCACCATCGTTGTTGGCATCGCCACAAAGGGCCACCAGATGGCCGCGCTGCCACAGGTTGGTCCAGTCTTTCACCCACAGGCCATCAAAGTAGCCATCCACCATCGGATCATGGGCCGGGAAGGCGCCCTTGTAGCTGACGTCAGTGTAGAAAGGATCGGCCGGTTCCGGGTTGCCGGCAACATTGGCCGGGCTGGCGGGATCCAAACGAGGATCAAGAGCCAGAGAAGCTTCAGCACGCTCGGTATTCTTGATCAGGGGATCGACATCCCAGGTGTTGTTGTTGGCCGGGTCGATCATATAATCTCTGGCAAAATAGACGATGCTGTCTGGCGGAGTAAGGTCGTCGCCGTCACAGTCGTACTTAAAAGGAGGGAAGATATCATCCGGAGAAGTACCGTCGCCAAAACCGAAAAGAACCATGTGCTCGAGGGTCAGGTCGCCGGCATCCAAACGATCGCGGCTATCCTGGACCGCAGGATCACACTTGCCTTCGATATCCGTGGCATCACCGGTAATCTCGGTGATAATGCTGTTGTTATAGTGACCGCCGGCGTTATCACGAATCTTCAGGGCATGATCGTTATCGGCAGCGGCACCGATGCCGGCACCGATGTAAGTGGCATTATAGATAATCGGCTCGGAGAAGGGTACACCCTGCTCGTCACCGGTAGCGCCGTCATGCTCACCGCAACGGTTGGCATTGTTGGGATCCTGAATGACAAACCAGAACTGATGATTGCCACGGAAACCTTCGTCATAGTCATAGGCATCGTCACCGCAGAATGCGACAACCATGTGACTGGTATTGACTGTACCGCCGAACCACTCGACGCCGTCGTCATAGTTGTTGTAAACTTCAACATATTCAATGGTTGTACCGGCACCGACAGCGCCCAGTGTCAGACCGTTGATCTCGTTGGCTGAACCGATCTCGGTTCCGCCGTGACGAATCGAGACATACTTGATAACGCCGGAATTATCCAGGCTGTCCGGAGTCAGGCCGCCGCCATAGTTTCCGCGGGGCTCTTCGGAATCGATACCTTCGATCTGGTTGGTACCGTCGCTGCCTGTACCGGTATTGACATAAGATTTACCAAGCACCAGGAGACCACCCCAGAGACCGTTGGTGCCAAAAACGACATCGTAAGGATCGTCGATGTCATCGCCAACGCCTGTGAAGATAATCGGCTTGGTGGGTGTGCCTTCGGCATGAATCTTACCACCGCGGGCAACGCACAGGAACTTGGAATCGGTACCAGTTCCGCCTTCACCCTTGATGATTGTGCCGGGCTCGATTACGAGGGTCATACCTGAATCGACAAAAACGCCGTCTTTGAGAATCCAGACATGGTTGGAATCCAGGACCACGGTATCGTTGGCGGTGACACCAAGAGTGATGTCAGCATCAAACAGATCCGCGGTCGGCTTGCTACCTTCATAGGTAAAGGCAGAAAGCATGGCTGGCACGAATGCCAGGACAAGTAGACAAATAACTACGCGCTTCACTTAAGTTACCTCCTTAAGGCTCTTAAAAACCCATGGTTAATTAGTTAGTGACCAGAAAAGCTTTTTTATTTCCTGTCTTGCCTTCACCGCCCGGTTTTAGGCGATGGGGCCTTTTTCTGTTCTCGATCCTGCAATAAATCCTGATTTCTTAAGCTCTTATTACTGCCGTATTAGAATATGATTTATTGCCAAAACAACTGTACTTAAGGAACCTGTCCTTTTTCGGTGATGAGTACTTAGCTTAAAAAGTAATCTTGATGTATCCTCGATGTAATCGCTTTCGACAGATGCAAATAACTTCGCCTTCCCTGTTTTCTGCTATGAGCCCTGCCGCAATTCATAAATCGTTAAAATTCATGAGCCTGAAACGCTCCTATAACCGCACGGAATATGGATTTTCAATGTTAGTCTGGAATTACCCGAATGTGAGATTTGGCTTTGTGAAATATTAGAAATATTCGATCAACGTTAGATTATCATTTGTGTCTGCGGAGGCCGTTTTGGATGGATTTTGCCTGTTATTCGCTTATGAGAACGATTTGATGTAATCCTTGAATCAGCTATTAATCCTCCGCTCCAAAATTTTTTTCACTGATCCTGAAACAGGGTTTTTAAAATGACCGGAACAGAATCGATTATCGGAGGTTGCAGATAATAGTTATGAGCGAAAGACATAAGCTGCTGATTATACTTTTTACAGTTTTGTTTCCCCTGGCGGCATGGATCTCCTGCCATGCGCAGGAGGAGAAGTCAGATATCGAATTCCGTGTCGAAACTGTCGCCGAGGGATTAATAAGCCCATGGGCGATAGAGTTTTTGCCGGACGGGCGGATGCTTGTAAGCGAACGGCCCGGGCGGTTGAGGGTATTTATCGAGGGCCGGCTTTTGGAAGATCCGATTGCAGGTGTGCCGGAGGTGGCCTATCGCGGACAGGGTGGTCTTCTGGATATCGCTGATCATCCCGATTTCGAGCAAAACGGCTGGATATATTTGGCTTATACTGTTTTTGGCGCAGAAGATATGATGACACGCATCTCGCGCTTCAAACTGACCCCGGATGGTCTGACTGATCAGAAAATTATTTTTGAGGGCGTGCCCGGCAGTGGCAAGGCCAAACATTTTGGCTGCCGTATGGTCTTTGATGATCAGAACCGTCTTTACTTTACTTTGGGTGAACGGGGCCAGGGTTACCGTGCGCAGGACCTTACTCAGCTCAATGGCAAAACGTTGCGGATCAATGATGACGGCTCAATTCCCGAGGATAATCCATTTGTCGGCCGCGAGGATGCCAGACCCGAGATATATACATACGGCAACCGCAATTCGCAGGGAATGGCAATTCAGCCATCGACAGGTTTGATCTGGCAGACCGAACACGGGCCATCATGGAACGATGCTCCCGGGGGTGGTGACGAAGTCAATATTATCGAAGCCGGCAACAATTACGGCTGGCCGAAAATTCATCATGAGCAGACACAGGAAGACATGCTCGCTCCCATCCTGGAATACACTCCGGCCATTGCGCCGTCGGGATGCTGTTTTTATACCGGTGATCTTTTCCCGCAGTGGCAAGGCGATTTTTTCTTTGCCAACCTGGTAGGTGAAGCTGTTTATCGAATCGATGTTGATGGACGCGAGGTTCTGGGGCAGGAAGTGATGCTCAAAGACAAATATGGCCGCTTACGTGATATCGAAGAAGGTCCGGACGGCCATCTCTATATATTGACCTCTCAAACCGATGCCTACGGACCGGGCCGTGAGGGCGGCGACAGGCTTTTGAGACTGGTTCCGGTTAGGTAATTTCAATCCACTATCAGCCTGAAGCCCTTGCCATGAATCCCCATGATTTGAATGCGCTGATCATCCTTGAGGTATTTGCGCAACCTGGAGATGAAAACATCCATACTTCTTCCGCTGAAATAATTCTCATCCCCCCAAATCTGTTTCAGAGCGTAGGAACGATCCAGGGTATCATTCAAATGGATGCACAATAGACGCAGAAGGTCAGATTCGCGCGGGGTCAGTTTTATTTCCTTATCAGGCCCTTTAAGGAGTTGGCGGTTGTAGTCAAAAGAATAGCTGGCTATATCAAAATCTGTTGGCAGATCTTTTAATAATTTTTGAGGAACTGTTCGGCGCAGTACAGCCTCGATACGCAGCAGAAGTTCTTCCATCGAGAATGGCTTGGTCAGGTAATCATCGCAGCCGGATTTAAAGCCCTCGATACGATCCTCTTTCATGGCCCTGGCGGTCAGAAATATTATCGGAACAGTGCTTCCCCCCTGGCGGATTTGGCGGGCAAATGTGAAGCCATCCATCTGCGGCATCATGACATCGACCAGGCAGAGATCGAACTCGCTCTCGGCGAAAGCTTCCAGGCCGGACTTGCCGTCGGTACACAGCTGCACCACAAAATCATTCATCTGCAGATGCTCTTCCAGTATCATGCCCAGATTGGGATCATCTTCCAGAAGCAGAACTTTCCTCATCAGACACCATCCCGCGAACTTTCGGCATTGACATTGGGAAGAGTGATGCTGACCACAGTCCCCTGCCCCTCCCGGCTTTCGAGGCTGACAGTGCCATTATGAGCTTCGACCATCAGCTTGACATAGCTCAATCCGAGCCCGAAGCCCTTGACATTATGCAGGTTGCCGGAGGAAACGCGATAGTATTTATCGAATGCCTGCCTGCAATCGCGAGCATCCATGCCGATTCCCTGATCCGCCACTTTTACCTCTATGTGGTCGTTTTTGTCAGCGGTGAAGATTTTAATCTGGGGCACCTGCGGAGAATATTTCACAGCATTATCGAGCAGGTTGTGAATGATATTCTCCATATGAATTATATCGGCGGAGACGATATGTCTGGCTGCATTTAACTCGGTTGCGATTCTTCCTCCGCGGGCTTCGATTTGCAGATCAAAATTACGAATCGCCTTATGAATCAGTTCGTGCATATCGACCCTGCTAAGGTTTAACTCATAATCGCCTTCTTCCAGCACAGCCATCTGCAATATCTTGTCCACCTGGTGGCGCATGCGGTTGTTTTCATCACGAATCATCTGATTATAGCGTTCGATCCGTTCCGTTTTGTCGTCGCCGCTTTTGCCTATGGCTTCGCTGGCCAGGGCTATGGTTGAGATCGGTGTTTTGAATTCATGTGTCATATTATTGATAAAATCTGTCATCAGGCCGGCAAATCTCTTCTGGGACACCACAGAGTGAATTGTGACTGCGAAACAGCCCACTATTATCAGCATAAAACCGATTGAGGCTGCCAAAAGCGGAATCATCTGCTTCCACAAAAAAGCCTGCCGTCCGGGAAAGAATAGGGCCAGTTGCGCTCCTGTGGGAAATATATCATTTGGAAAAAGTTCGGCTTGGAAGCCGCTTTTCTGCAGTTCATTCTTATAATCAGCGGGCCTTATGATCGGCATAGAATCAGTGCCCTGCTCGATCACTGCGTAGGCGGGCTCGAGATTTATGCCGCTTTCTTTAAGGCTTGAACTTAGTGCTGTATGAAGCTTTTGCGAATCTATTCGTTCCGCGATCGGCTGCCATTCGGCAACAGTCAGACGATTGACAATGCCGGCTATCATCTTGCGCTTTTGCAATGTATCGGACGGCAGGCGAAAAAATGAGGGCTCAAAATCATCCCCGGCCTGAAACATAAAAGTGTTACTGTCGGATTGAAACCGGTAATAATATGAGTTGCTCTCAAATTCCTTAAAGGGCATTTCGAGCTTATATTCACCCGGTTGCTTGATTGTATCAACCAGGATCACGCTAACCTGCTTATCCGGATCGTAGGCCTGAAGCCGCACATGCTGAGTTGACTTTACGTTGTACACGACCTGATCATTCTCCACCCAAACCCTGTTGTGTACCTTATCGAGTGAATCGATCCAGTTTTTTTCCGGCAAAGGAATGCTGTCATCGGTCATCATGACAACATTCATGGTCACCTTGTGTTCCAGGCTGTCTCCGCCGATTTCATCAAAAGCCAGCGCGCTTCGTTCAATCTCGAGTTGTTCAAGTTTGCGCACGGTTGCCTGCATTGCGGCGCTGACATTGCGGTCGAAGGCCCGCTCTTTTTGCTGCATGGCATAGTTGAGCAGATAAAACTGCAAAGTCATCAATCCGCCCAGCGAAATCACCAGCAGGATTACGATCAATACAAATTTTCTTTTCGATAATGCCATGGTTACAATATACGCAGAATCATCATCAAAGCTACATCATTAACATATCTTAACATTCATTAACATAGATTAACTATGTGTCCCGCAACATCTTCGCTATCTTCTACGCAAACAGAAAAAGAGACTACAAACTTAGCGAGGTGAAGATGTTTACATTTTTTTATCTGATCAGGGCAGCTATTTTGGTCGCCCCACTGCTCCTGGTAGGCCCTGGCAGGGGGGCCGAACCTGATGCGGGCGGATTCAAATCTATCGAAGAAGGCCAGGTATTTTTCATACCTGAAATCGGAGCTCTTCTGATTCAGGAGGGGGAGATATTTAAACTGGAAGGTGTAATGCCGCCTGAAACGCGGATCGAGGAATATCGCCAGATCGACCTGGCCGATGGTGACCGGATTATCATGATTAACGGCAAAAAGCTCAAATCGGTTGAACAGGTTAAAGATATTTATGAGGAACTGGCAACCGGCGATGAAATCGCTTTCGGTATCATGCGTGACGGTAATATGCTGATAGCATCGTTTGCCAACGCGGATGAAAAGGACCTGCCGAAACGCAAATTTATGATTGTCAGTAAAGATGAACTGGGCGATATGGAAGGAATCTCGGCTGACAGCGGCGCAGGCATGAAAGTTATACGCTTCGGTGGAGATGATGAGGCAATGACTATTATTCATGAGGCCGGACTGATCCTTGAGGAAAAGGAACATGGCCTGTATTTCAAAGAGGTTCTGCCTTTTGCGCCGCAACAGGTTGAGAAGCTTGGTTTGCATGAAGACGACCGCCTGATTTCGATAGGTGGAACCGAAATCGAGAACGGCGATGATCTGGCCGATGCCTATAGTCGTCAGGAGCAGGGCGATGAAATTGAGCTGGTGTTTGATACGGGTGACGGCAAGAAGTCCTGCAATATCAAGAAAGAGTCCGAACAGGACATGAAAACCACAAGAATGATAAAGAGAAAGTAATTCGATGCGAAAAGCGGGAACGGTTCTGATACTATTAATTATTCTGGCGGCGCATACTGCGGTGTGTTTTTCTCAAAGCGGATCATATTTCAACCAGCGTGACGATCAATACCGGCTGCTGGGTTTGAAACGGGCCAAACATGCCTACGAGGTTGCCAAAAAGGAATATGAACGCAAAGAAGATCTTCATCAAAAGGGCCTGATTACCGACGCCGCTCTGGAGCAGGCATTCAGCATATTCAGCGACGCGGAAGTGAATTTCCAGCAATCTCTGCTGGCGGTACTATTCGAACAGCAGTATGTCACAGTTGAAAAGGCGGTCAAGTATCATAAGGAAAACGGCAGTATTCATGTACTCCTGACTCTGCGCAATATGTCTTCCGGGTCGGCCGAGTTTCAGCATCTTCTGGATGATGATGATGAGCTTCTGCGCTCTCTTCGGCCGGGTGTCATTCACAATGTCTATGTATCACTTCTAAACGAAAACAATGCCATAATCAGCCAGCCCTATGAGGCCAAAATCGCTGAACTGCATTACGGCAAGCCGACCGAAATTGATTTTGAACTCCTGGAGGATCTCGATGCGGTCACTGTGGATATGATCTATTCCAACGGCACTCAGCGAAACATGAAGATCTATCTGCAGAAGGATAAATCAATCAACCGGGTTGAGGTACAGTCCGGGCAGTTTTCGCAGGAAGTCGAGCTCGGAGTAGATGCGGCATTCGATTTGACCCTTGAACTGTTCAGTTCAGCCGAGAATACATTCAGCCTGGAAGTGGTCAATCTGCCCCGTCAGATCACGCGCTATTTCCGCAGCGCTGATGGTTCGGTTCGATTGAGACAGGTTAAATTTACTGAAAGCACGCATACAAAGCGGGCCGCATTGGTTGTCAGCCTGCCGGATCGTCCCGGAAGCGGAGTGCAGATAGATAAGGCGATCCCGTTTTATGTGCTGGCAATTCCCCGCGACAGAAAGGCCGAAATAGGCAATCTCGATGATCATAACTGGACTGCGGATGAGCTCGACAGCCTGGATATCGGCTATGTCAGGCTTGAACTTGTGCCCCGTGGAAAAGGCGAGCTTCTGGTAAAATCCCGTCAACTTTATTTCTCCGCCCGGCCGGGAGAGGAAATTCCGATGTATTTCGAGCTTCTAAACGAGGGCAGCCACAGGCTGGATAATGTCGTAATAGAGACCGATCTTCCGCTTGACTGGCGGTCCGAGATCATGCCCTCTGAGCTCGAGTCACTTGGTATCGGTAAGGAAAAGCGTATCGATTTCAGATTTATTCCACCTTCCGATATCGAAGTCGGCAGGTACCAGATCAGAATTCGCACCAGCGCATTATCAGCGGGCCAGACAATAAACGGCGAGGATAAGACCGTGACCATCGAAATCATGGCGCGGGCAAATATCCTGGGAACGCTGATTGTGGCTGTGCTGATTATCGGGCTGGTTGTCGGCGTGGTCGTATTCGGGATCAGGCTTTCACGCAAATAGATTTGTGAGGTGAATTATGCAATCCAATCATGTTGAAAACAACGCCCCGCTCCTGGAAGCTGTCAAGCTGTGCAAACGTTATGAGGACGGCGTTCTGGCTGTGGACCAGGTCAGCTTTGATGTCCGGCCCGGTGAAATATTTGCCATGCTGGGGGGCAATGGCGCGGGCAAAACAACGACAATAAATCTATTCTTGAACTTTATTGAACCCACCTCCGGTGAAGCGCGCATCAAGGGCATGGCATCACATAAGGATCCCCTGGAAGCCAAGCGTCATATTGCTTTTGTTTCGGAAAATGTCATGCTTTACGGTAATTTTACCGCCATGCAGAACCTGGATTTCTTTGCCCGTCTGGGTGGCAAAAAAGACCTCAACCGAGACATTCTTAAGGAGACATTAATTCGTGTCGGCCTGCCCGAGGAAACACATAACAAGCGCCTTAAGGAATTCTCCAAGGGCATGCGTCAGAAATGCGGCATTGCCATTGCAATACTTAAGGATTCACCGGCGATTCTTCTGGATGAACCGACCTCCGGTCTCGATCCCAAAGCGGCCTTCGATTTTCTGCGGCTTTTGGAGTCTCTTCGTGCAGAGGGCAAGGCTGTGTTGATGTCGACCCATGATATCTTTCGCGCCCGAGAGGTAGCCGACAGTGTGGCAATTATGAAGGACGGCCGCCTGATAATGCAGAAAAGGGCTGATGAGTTGAAGGGTCTAAATCTCGAAAATCTGTATATGCAATACATGGCCGGCCATGAGACACAGGCCGTATTAGAGCAGGAGGCCTGATATGCTTAGGATTCTTGTATTGAAAGAAGCCCGCGATCTTCTGCTCTCGACCAAGTTCATAATCGCCTTTGCTGTATGCGCATTTCTGATCCTGCTGTCATTTTTTATGGGTGCGGAGAGTTTCAACAGCGCGCAGGCACGTTATGAGGCGGCAAAGGCCGATAATCTCCGTCAACTCGAGGGCAAAACAGACTGGTTCGGTATTCAGCAGAACCGCATATTCCTGCCGCCTGATCCGGTCGAGGCTCTGGTCACAGGCGTATCCAATGATATCGGCCGGACAATCGAGGTCGAGGGACGGGGCGAATTAAGCGCGAGTGACAGCCGTTATTCGGATGAGCCGATCTTCGCCATGTTTCGGTTTCTGGACCTCGGATTTCTTTTTTCCGTGGTGCTGTCCCTGTTTGCCATTTTGCTCGGTTATGATACGGTCTGCGGGGAAAAAGAGCAGGGCACATTGCGTCTGACTTTCGCCAATTCACTGCCGCGCAATATATATATTTTCGGTAAACTTGCCGGCAGTTTTCTGGCACTGGCGATTCCGCTTGTTTTGGCTCTGGGCCTGGGAGCCTTGATCCTGATCCTGATGGGCCTGCCATTGAACAGCGCCGACTGGATCAGGCTGCTTTTGATTGTACTTACTGGGATGCTTTATTTCGGAGTTTTTCTGACCATGTCGATATTCCTGTCAAGCCTGACCAAAAGAACATCCAGCTCATTTTTGATTATGCTGGTGATCTGGATATTCAGTGTGCTGATCATCCCGCGTGCCTCGGTTTTGCTGGCGGGCCGGGCGGTTGAAGTGCCCTCGGCTGATGAAATCTCAACGCAGAAGGCGGCCTATATGTCCCAGCTGTGGCAGGAGGATCGTATGAAGATGGGTGAATTCAAGCCGGATGCGGACCAGGATGATCCGCAGGCGATGATGGATCAGTTCAATCGGTTCATGGGAGATATTGCCGATCAGCGCCAGAAAAAGATGGATGAATTTGCCGGGCGTCTCAATGAAAAACGGCACAACGCCCAGAACCGCAGGGAAAAGCTGGCCTTTGGTATAGCCCGCCTTTCCCCGTCGGCATCATTGACATTTGCCCTTTCAAACCTGGCTGGTACCTCCATAGCCCTCAAAGATCGTTTCCTTTCCGAGGCACAGGCCTATCAGACAGTTTACGGGAATTTCATCAAGGAAAAGACCGGTGTAAATCCGGGCGGCCGGGTGGTCATGTTCAAGATGAAGACAGAAGATGGCGCGGAGCCTGAGGAGATCGATCCAACCGAATTGCCGCAGTTTGAATTCAATTCAATCTCACTGACTGAGTCAATCAATTCGGCCCTTCCCGATATAGGCCTTCTGGCTCTTTTTAACCTGTTGTTTCTGTTTGCTTCATTAATTGCATTTTCCAAATATGATTTGAGATAGACGGAGTAAAATATGTTTGCAGAACTGATAAAAAAGGAACTGAGATCAATTATACAAAGCCCCAAATTCGTGGCTACATTTCTGGTCTGCTCAGTGCTGATCATATTGAGCATATTTATAGGGGTGCAGGAGTACCGCGCCTCACGGGCCCAGTATCAGGCCCTGGAAGAACTGGTCGATCAGAGGCAGCGCGAAGCGGGGTCATGGGGCGCGCTTTCGGATCTTGCTATTCGCGAACCGCAGCCGCTTCAGATCTTTGTCAGCGGCTTAAGTTATGATATCGGACGCTGGTCGCGTATCGGGTCGCAGGAACCTGTCAAGCTGCAGGGCAGCAACTACTCCGAGGATCCGGTTTTTGCCGTATTCAGATTCATTGATTTTGCATTTATAGTCCAGGTTGTACTTTCTCTTCTGGCTATTCTCTTCACCTATGATGCCATCAGCGGTGAAAAGGAACGCGGCACATTGCGGCTGGTAATGGCCAATCAACTGCCCAGGAGCAAATATATACTGGCAAAATTCGCCGGATCATGGCTGGGGCTGGTGATACCTGTTATGATATCAATTCTGATCGGTATATTAATAGTGATGCTCTTCAATGTTCACCTCTCCGGATCGGATTGGATAAAGGTGATGGGCCTGATCGGTATCTCGATTCTGTTCTTCACGTTTTATATCATGTTGGGCGTTTTCATATCTACGCTTACAAAAAGATCATCGATCTCCTTTTTGGTGGCGCTGGTAATCTGGGTCGCCACGGTGCTTATTATCCCCCGGGCAGGAGTTCTTGCGGCCGGTCAGCTAAAGCCGGTTGCCAGCATAGGAGAGATAGAAGGACAACTGGACGCTTACACCCAGAACCGTTGGAACAAATTTTTCAAAGAAGCCGAGGAACGCTGGCAGGAAAGGGGTAAACTGAACCTGGAATCAGAAAATCCAGAGGATGAGGAAAAGCTTTGGCGGATAATGAAGATCGAGGATGAGGAGCGCAAGAAAGTCGAGAAAGATATTGAGGAATACCGCGCGAAAGTATTTCGCGATGTGAGAAAGCGAAAAGCGGCGCAGGAGAGACTGGCCTTCACATTGACAAGGTTTTCACCGGCCTCATCATATCAGCTGGCGGCCATGAACCTGGCGGCGACAGATCTGGGCATGAAACAGCGCTACCTGGAATCTATGGATGACTATCGTAGCCGGTTCAATGATCTGGTGGCCAAAAAAGACGAAGAAGAAGGTGGTATGGGCGGGCAATTTGTTATCAGTATGTCATCTGAAGAAGGCTTCAGCATTAAAAGCGGCCGGGATGGCGGTGAGCTGGATTTATCCGAATTGCCTGAATACGAACAGCCTGCACGTTCTCTGGCCGAAGTATTGAAAAAATCCATAACCGATTTCAGCCTGCTGTTTGTTTATACAATGCTGGCATTGACGGGCGCCTATTCTTTCTTCATGCGCTATGATTTGAGATGATTTTCATGACAATAATGAAGCTCAGCTGGCGGCGTGCACAGTATCGAGGGCTTTCCTGACAGCATGGGCAATTGATTTCATGGTCAGTGGCTTCCGGAGAAATGATGAGGCGCCCAGCTTGACGGCTTCCTCGACCCGTGCGCTTTCGGCGTAACCGGACACAACCACGGCCTTTTGTTGGGGATTGAGGTCAAGTGACTGCCTGTAGGTTTCCGTTCCATCCATACCGCCCGGCATAATCATATCCAGGATCAAGAGATCGAATTTGGCATTTTTCAGCATCTCCACGGCCCTTTCGCCGCTTTCGGCTGTTTTGACCTTGTAGCCCAGTTTTTTCAAAAGCAAACCGGTAACATCGAGCTGCGTGATATCATCATCAACAACCAGTATCTTCTCTTTGCCGCCCGTGATCTTCTCAGCTGAACGCACAGGAATGCTTTCGCGTGTAATCGGGAAATAAATGTAGAATGTCGTCCCAATTCCCAGCTCAGATTTGAAATCCATATAGCCGCCATGGTCCTCGATAACGGAGTAAACCACACTTAAACCCAGGCCCGAGCCGCGTTTGCCCTCGGCGGCCTTGGTTGTAAAAAACGGTTCAAAAATCCGGGCCATGTTGTCAACCGATATACCGCTGCCATTATCGCTTATAGTCAGCTTGACAAATTCACCCTTGGGGATGCGGGTGAAATTGCCGGACATGGAATCGGAATAATAGTTTTCGGTCCTGATCTCTATTCGGCCGACATCCTGAATGGCGTCGATGGCATTCGATACAAGGTTGGATATTACGCGATATATTTGTGAGCTTCCGCCTTTGATAAAGAAAAGGTTTTTTTCCAGGTCGAGAGAGATGGCTATCCCGGGCGACAGGGTATAGAATTCCTTAACCACATGATTAACGACTTCATTCAGGTTGACCAGTTCGAGAGTATAATGACCCCGTCGTCCGAGGGTCAGGAGCTGTTGATTGATCTCGGCCATCTGTGCGGCGCATTTTTCGATCTGGTTTAATAGTTCAATGGCTTCATGATCATGTGCCAGATCATCGCGAATCATTGACGGGTAGGCGGTCAACGGTCCCAGCAGGTTATTGAAATCATGGGCCACCTGCCCGGCTATTCTCCCGGCCGTTTCCAGACGCTGGGCACGGGATGAGAATTCCTGCAGGCGACGGGTTTCGGTAACATCGCGGAAGACCACCACTACGCCAATAATATTGCCGTCCTTATCGCGTATCGGTGCGCCGCTGTCGGCTATATGTCGCTCACGGCCATCTTGCGAAAGCAGCACGGCGTGGTTGGCCGATTCTACAACAGCACCGCTTTTTAGCGCCTTTTCAACCGGATTTTCGCATCTCTGACGCGATTTCTCGTCGATTATATGAAACACATGCTCAAGCGGCAGGCCAATCGCCTCATCTCTGGTCCAGCCTGTCAGTTCCGCGGCGACCTTGTTGAACATCATTATCTGTCCCCCGGTATCGGTAGCTATAACTGCATCACCGATTGAGGCAAGCGTAACATCCAGCCGCTCTTTTTCATCGGCAAGATCCTGCTGGGCCTTCCTTTCCTGGGTCAGATCAATGATCGCCATCAGCACGCGATCCAGATTTTTCTCATGGCCGGGGGGCACTATAAGTTTCAGCATAACATTATGAGTGCCGCCCTTGAGTGATTTGAGCGTAGTTTCGCAGGTGAAGTTGGTCTGTCCAATCGCCAGAACTTCGAGTTGCCTGCAAAAAGCATCAAAGGATTCTTCAGTAAATATCTTATCGAGGTTGTTCAGAAGATGTTCCTTGCTGTCAGCGGCAAATAATGCCACAGTCTCCTCGTTGATGTCCATAAATTTTACAAGACCCAAACATTTTTCAGCTTCGGCCCGATTATCGCTAAAATAGCTATAAAAATCTGTCACACCGGCCTGTCGAAGTTCTTCAAAGCGTTCTTTTGCAAGGCTGAAGTCCTCCTCCCAGAGCGCGATGGGTGATTGGTGGAAAAGAGTTTTATAGCGCTTTTCGCTTTCCCGCATAGCGGTTTCGACCTTTTTCCTGTCACTGATATCTCGGACTATGGCCAGCAGATAGGATTTATCATCCAGCTCCATGCGATTGAGACTGACCTCGGCATCGAAAGGAGTGCGATCGAAGCGGCAGTGTTTCCATTCAAAAAATTGCGGTTCACCATCCAGTGCGGCGGTAAGTTTTTCGAGTGCCTTTTCGGCGGAAGCCCTGCCATCAGGCTGATAATCGGGCGAAAACATCAAGGGGGACTGGTTGATTATCTGATCCCGTCTGCATTCAAACATCTGGAGGGTAAATTCATTGCAGTCTATAAACTTATCATTGCGCATAATAAAGATCGCATCATTGGCGCTTTCAAACAGCCTGTGATATTTCTCTTCCGATTCCCGGAGCGCACGTTCCGCCCTGTTTTTCTCAGTGATATCGACAGCCGTAAAGATCAGGCCGGAGGATAAATCATCAGGAACAATAGAAGCGCTGCTGAGCAGGATATCTTTCACGGTGCCATCTTTGCAAATCCAGCGGGTTTCGATCGTGCCAACGCCGTATTGACGAACATCGGCATGCTTTTCCCGTCCCACACGTTCGAATTCATCTACAGTCTCATAGAGCATGCGGGCGCTTTTGCCTTCTATTTCGTCGGCCTTGTAACCCAGCATATTACAGAGAGTCTCATTGGGCATATATACTACACGGTCACGTACAAGACCGATTCCGATCGGGGCCGCCCTGAGAAGTGTTCTCAGGCGATCCTTGCTTTCTCTCAGCGATTGCTGGGCCTGCTTGAGGTCGTGGATATCCTGTACCGATCCGGACATACTGATAGCCCGGCCATTTTCATCCCTGACCGCACTTCCCTGAGCCAGAAACCAGCGATAATCGCCTTTTTTGGTTTTCATCCGCATTTCAAAACGATAAGGCTTGGCATTTGCAATGTGATCATCAATTGCTTTCTTAAGGCTATCGCGATCATCCTGATGAACCAGACGGGAAATAAAATGATCAAATGATGGTTCGAATTCTCCGTCATTATATCCAAGCAGTTTATAATAATGCGGCGAAAGCCAGAGTCGATCTTCCGAGACATTGGGCCAGTCCCAGAGGCCGCTGTAAGACCCGGCAACTGCTCTCTGAAAGCGCAAATTGAGCCGCGCCTGCGAATCGCGGGTTTTCCTGAGATTGACAATCATATGACTGCCGAAAAAGCCGCAGGCAATAAACAACAGCAGCACGAGAGAACGTAAAAATAAATCTCCGTCGGGAGGCCCCAGAATAAGCATCTGTATAAAAGAACCGTGGCCGAATACCATGCTGTCCAGCAATGCATCTATCACCCAGACGGCCATCCCGGCCAGGATAGAAATAAACAGTATTTTTCTGTCACGTTGCATAGAGGTCCTGCATGGAGGATTTTGCTTTTACTTCAGGCGCGTGAGATGGAAAATCTGTTGAGTGCAAGCCCGTTTAATATATACAATTTATTACGATCTTTGCAATATCATTTTTTGGATGCCACTATCCTTGTAGTGGAAACCGATTATCCACCATAAAAAAGGCGCCATATTATATAATCGGTTAATAAGGACTTTATTTGAGTTATTTAAGCCCCCGGAAACAAATTAAAATCTCATACTCCATTCAGGAATATGGAGTTAAATGTTAATGAAACTGGTAGAATTTAAAGATTTCGGATTGCTTTTTCGTAGGGGATAAATCCGGGTACGCCCTTATGCAACGCCGATTCGGGCCTGTGGAACGACCGATCTTCACGAATCGTTTTTAATAATTTATCCCGTTCATCCGGGGTTGCCAGGTGGGCGATTCCTACTGCTCGTTCGCCTATACTCAGGCTTCTTGGATCAAAAGCGCCGTTTTCAGTAACGATTATAACACGGTCAGCCGGTATGGCGGTTGTTGTAATACCTGCCGGGCAGCGGTCAACAATCTTTGAACGGCCCTTGCTGGTAGTTGATTTCATGGCGATAATCGCCACCCCGCCGGGGGAATATTGTGCCCCGCGAATGAAATCAGCCTGCCCGCCGATGCCGCTGTAGACATTGCGGGCTTCCAGCGAATCGGCCCAGATATTACCGTGAAGATCCACCCCAATGGCGGAATTGATCGCCACCATCTTGGGCTGTTGGGCTATCATGAAGACATTATTGGTATAATCGCAGGGACGGCTCTGCACGGCGGAATTGTAGTTGAGCCATTCGTAACCGGCTTGCTCTGCCGCCAGAAAAATCGATGAAACCGAGAAATTTATGCGTTTTTTCCATTTGTTGGTCACAACTCCGGCCTGCACCAGACGGGCCATGCTTGTGGCAAAAAGTTCGGTATGAATACCCAGGTCGGAGACGCCCTTTTTTAGAATTGCCGCGGTAACCGCTTCGGGCACTTCGCCGATACCATACTGCAGAGTCGATCCGGCCTCCTTGCCGCTGCCGTCATCAACATACAATGAGGCAATTATCTCCCCGATCCTGATTGCGCGATCATCCGGCTCCTGCACCGGGCTTTTGGGCAGAGAATAATCGACATCGATGAGATAATCTATATATCGTTCCGGGATTACAGTTCCCAACACAAAAGGCATCCGGGCATTTCGTTCGGCGATTACAATACCGCCCTTATCGCGAGCAGACCTGATCGCCGCCAATACAGCCTCAACAGTTGTTCCCAGGCTGTAAAAACCGCCATTATCCGGCCCCTGAACTGAGAGCATAACCACCGTGGGACCATCCGGCTCGGGAGCATAACGCGGGATCTCGGAAAGATGCATGGGATGATACTTGGCCCAGCCGCGATTAACTGCCTCACGGGTCAGGTAGCTGTTGAAGATTACCCGATGAGTGAGGGTTTTGCAGCGTTCCTCGCTGAAAAGAGGTTTGATACGATCACCCAGCAATAGCACGCCGAAAAGGGCTATGTTTTTGATCGAAAGATCTTTGGCCAGCTGTTCAAGCAGCACCTGGGGAGTGGCGGCATTGCCGGAGCTGTATATCACGCTGCGGGGCTTGATTATATCCGGATTTATGACATCTTCTACATTCCTGATGATTTTCATGCGGCTACAATAATAATTATTAAGTTAAATTTCCAGAGGTTTATTGGATTTTTGAGGAGTTAATGGGAATTTAACATAAAAAGGGCTGCCGCCAGCGGGGTTAAAGGTAACGACCAGGTTTCTGGGACCGAGTCATTTGGACCGCAGAGAATTTGCGGACAGGATTTTTAGCCTGCTATCCGTTCTGGGATAAATGCCGACACCGCTCTCGGCGACAGCCCCTGCTAAGATTTGACCCCCTTTTGGTATAAGATCAGAACCCCTTTGGTTAAATTTTGCTGATACTAACTTTGCTTATAATCCCATCTCCCCTTCAGTTTAATCTGCCCGCCCCAACCTTTCCAAGGACGGGCAGATCGACGTGTATGAGAGGTTATTTAACGATCATGGGACAGTCGGCACATGGTTCCGGACCGCCCACAAATACATAATTTATAATCCAGACTGCATCGCTGACATTAACGCCCGAATCACAGTTGACATTGGCTGCCTGCATCGGATCAGGTGCCGGGCCATTCACGAAGACATAGTTTATAATGTATACTGCGTCACTGACATTGACCCCGTAATCTCCGTTGGCATCGCCGCAGGTGAAGTCGGGCAGCTCGAGATCTGAGTAGTAGAACAATGTACCATCGCTCAATTCAGCCGTGTTCTTGAGGAAATACAGATCCTCGAGAGCGACGTCCTTTCCGAACGGATTCAATGGCTCGCCGAAGTAATGCACGATGTTGGTGCCATTGGCTGTCAACTGACCATTGAGACACATCTGCCAATCGGTACATGATGCCGGATTGTTCGGATCGCAGTCATAATTCCATCCCGTGCCCATGTAAGAATCACAGGGCTGGCAGAGCGTGCACATATCGAACTGCTGGCTGGCATTCTCCAGGCCGTCAGTATAAGTGAACAGGTAGCGGATACATCCACCCAGGTCGGGCATCATGCAATGGCTCTGGCACATTGCCGCTGCCAGCGGTGTGTCATGTTTTGGTCCGGGGATATTATTCACGGCATCATGCAATAACGTCGAGTTATCCGTGAAATCCTGGGCCAGCACTATCCCTGTGCTGTTATTGAAATACATCACCGCAACCTGGTAAACACCCGGATAATCGGCATCAGTATCATCCAGCAGCTTATCGATATCGTCATGAGCCACCAGCCTGGCGCGATCGAGACGGGGCTGACCGGAAAGATTGGTCAGCGACATAGATCCCGACCTGTCGACTGAAATCACGGCCCATTTATCATGTACATTGAATTCCACCTGGAAGCTCTCCTCGCAGAATTCGCCGCATTCATCGGTGCACTTTATGGTTACATCGACTGTCTCGGAACCAGCCGGAGTGTAACACCATTCTCCGTTAACCATCGCACCCGGACCGCTGACGATTTCGCAGGAAACCAGGTTATTGTCATCATCGCCCGAGACGACCGGCAGGCAGATTTCGGTTGGCGAGCACTGGAAAATTGACATATCGTCAATCGGCTCGCAATATGGCGCCGAATTGTATTCGACCGTTATCGCCACCGATCCGACACAACTGGCATCGCATTCATCTGTGCATTCAAATTCAGCCGCATAAACACCCGGGCCACCGGTGGTAAATGTCCACACAGCGCCGTCATAGCTACCCTGTCCGGAGAGCATAACACAGGTCACATCCTGATCATCGGTGGCATAGACATCGAATGAGAATGTCGTATCGCCGCAGACGAAGAACGTCTGGTCATCCGGCAGCACACAGACAGGCGGATCATTGGGCAGGATCGTTATTGTCTGCAGACAACTTCCGACATTACCGCATTCATCAGCGGCTGTCCATGTGCGCGTGATCACATCACCGTTCTGCACATCGCTGTAATCGATCACGATCAGGGTCTGATCGGTGCAGTTGTCGGTTGCGGTCGCGAAACCGGTATATGACGGATCGGTTGATTCGGTACAATCGATTGTCATATCATCGGGGCAACTGATTACCGGCGGAGTGATATCATTGACCACGATTATCTGATCACATTGCGCGCTGTTTCCGAAATCGTCAGTGGCCATATATGTGCGCGTGATTGTCTCCGGGCATGTATTGCCGTCGGAAACATCACCGGCATGAACCACATCCGGATCGGCGTCACAATCATCGCTGACAGTTACAGCACTGATATTTACAGGTGGTATATCGGCATAGCATTCAACATCGACATCATCCGGGCAGGTAATCTGCGGCGGGGTATTATCTTCTATTGTAATGGTCTGTTCACACTGGCTGGAATTGCCGCATTCATCGCTGGCAACCCAGGTACGTGTGATCACATAACCGTTTTGTACATCTGAATAAGTGATAACCACATCGCCATTCTGGCTGCAGTTGTCGCTGGCTCCGGCAGTGCCCGTATTAGATGGATCGGTTGACGCGGCACAATTAATGTTTAGATCAGGCGGACAATATATGGTCGGAGGAACATCATCATTGACCACGATTAATTGCGTGCACTGCGCAGTATTGCCGAAATCATCGCTGGCACTATATGTCCTCGTGATTGTCTCCGGGCATGTGTTGCCATCAGAAACATCGCTGACATGAGTCACAACCGGATTGTCATCACAGTCGTCATCGGCTGTTACCAACCCGATATCCGCAGCCGGCACATCATCAAGGCACTGGACATTCAACGTGCCCGGACAGGTAATGGTCGGGGGTGTGGTATCTTCTATGGTAATAGTCTGCACACATTGTGATGAATTGTCGCACTCATCGGTGGCTGTCCAGGTCCTGGATATGACATAACCGTTCTGAGCATCGGTATAGGTTATGGCAATATCGCCGTTCTGGCTGCAATTATCGCTGGCCGCGGCAGCTCCCGTATTGGAGGGATCTGATGATTCCAAGCAGTCGATCGTGATATCCAGCGGACAGTAAACCGTGGGCGGGGTATCATCATTTATTACTATCAATTGCGTACATTCAGCTTCGTTGCCATAAGCATCCGTAGCCTTGTATGTACGAGTAATTGTTTCCGGACATGTGTTGCCGTCGGAAACATCGCTGACATGAGTCACAACCGGATTGTCATCACAGTCGTCATCGGCTGTTACCAACCCGATATCCGCAGCCGGCACATCATCAAGGCACTGGACATTCAACGTGCCCGGACAGGTAATGGTCGGCGGTGTAGTATCCTCTATCGTAATGGTCTGCACACACTGGGCGTAGTTGCCGCATTCATCGGTGGCAGTCCAGGTTCTCTGGATTGTATTGCCGGAAGGGACATCGGCATAGGTTATGACAATATCGGCTTCGGCACTGCAATTATCGGTCGCCGTGGCCGTACCGGTATTGGATGGGTCGGTCGATTCGGTGCAGTCTATGCTGATATCAGCCGGACAGGTTATGACCGGAATGATTTCATCGGAAACAGTGATTGTCTGTACACATGTGGTCGAATCGCCGCATTCATCGACAGCGATCCAGGTTCGGGCAATCGTTTTTTCATGCACACAGCTTCCGGCTGTTTCCGAATCAGTGTAGCTGACTTGTGGATCAGGATCATGATCGTCTGTGGCTGTGGCCATTCCCGTGTTCGACGGATCGCTGGATTCCGAGCAGACTATGCCGATATCCGGCGGACATGTCAGCACCGGAGCTTCATTTTTGGTTATGCTAATGGTAAGAGTTCCGCCGCAAACTGCTCCGCACTCATCTTCACACTGGAATTCGGCTACATAATCTCCGCTGGCACCGGCCGTGAAGGTCCAGGTTGTGCCGTCAAAACTGCCCGGGCCGCTGAGCATTGCGCACCCGCTCAGGTTGTTGTCAACATCTGTGGCGGAAACATCGAATGAAAATGTTGTATCATCGCAGATGAAAAAGGCCTGATCATCGGGAATCACGCATACCGGGGCGCTGTTCATTGAAACCGTAATCGTCAATGTATCAGTACAGCTTTCTCCGCAATCATCCGTACACGTGAATATGCCGGTGTATGCTCCCGGTCCTGCAGTTGTGAAGGTCCAGGTCGAACCATCAAAACTGCCCGGTCCGGATGTCATCGCACAGCCCGACAGATTGCCATCCGGATCAGTCGCGCCTATTGGTATCGCAAATGTCGTATCGGCGCAAACGAAATAACCTGCATCATCAGGTACATTACAAACGGGCGCTTGATTATACAGGAACTCAACAGTAAACGAACCCTGGCAGACATCACCGCAGTCATCGCTGCATTCGATGGTGACATTGACAGTCTCGCTGCCAGTCGGAGTGTAGCACCAGTTACCGCCGCTGACCGATCCGGGGCCGGAAACGACGGCACATCCGGTAATCGTACCATCAGTATCCGTGGCGCTTACAGGCAGGCATACCTGGCTCAGGTCACACAGGAATATGGTTGTGTCCGACGGCAGACTGCAAACCGGCAGTTCGTTTGGACAGATGTCGATAACATGAGGATTTGATTGTGGATTGACCGGCGGATCGGATACGGTCTGCTGGCCATCCGAGGCGGTTATATAATATTGTACTTCCGGCCCACAGGCGACATCGGCATCCGGAATGGTATAGCAATAGGTGTCACCGGAGGTGTTATTCATTATGACCGATGTATATGACGGCTGTTCTGATGTCTTGTAGAACAGCTTGACTGTCTGGATATAGGGTGCGCTCATATCGACGATGTCGGCGCAGATTTCCAGGCCGGTGTTGATCGGCTGACAGGTATCGCCGAGTTCCTCGGTGGGCGGAGTGAGGCTGATCGAGGGCGGCGCAGTTTCCTGGTAGTAGGCTGTGTCGCAATGAGATTCGGCATTGAATGTGCAGGTGCCGTTTTCATTGAGACAGATCACGACCTCATGCAGATCGCCGTCCTGAATCGTATCCGGACTGTTATAGGTTATAATGTAGCGTTTGCAAAGTCTTTCCTTGATTTTGGTGTAAACGAATTCCATATCATCCGCAGACGGCGCATAGGTATAGAATCCGCCGGTGCCGTTGGCAAAAGCCTCCATCATATCTTCCACCCAGACCGGCACGGCCAAACCGATTGTATAAATCGGAATACCGGCCGCATTGGCCTTATCGCAAATCAGCGTGGAATCATCATCATAATACGGAATTCCGTTGGGCGGAGGCCAGCAGCGCTGGCTGTTGTTTTCCTGGCCATCGGTAAAGGCTATAACAGCTTTGCTGCCAATTTCAGTCGCGGCCAAATCGACACCCAGCCAGATGCCGTCGAAAGCGGCTGTTCTGTTCTGGCAGGAAAGGGTATTGATAGCATTATGCAGGGCTGTCTGGTCACTGGTAAAATCAATCAACGTGTCCACACAATCTGAAAATGTGACAATGGCCACACGATCGAAGGGGTCCATGTTGTTGACGAATTCATGAGCGGCCTGCTTGGCGCCGATCAATGGATCGGGATCGCCGAAACACATACTGCCCGAAATATCCATCACCAGGCAGACCGATGTGATACAGCTGTCGCCCAGGATCGAGTCAACCGTGAACGATCCGATCTCGACCCCATCCTGATAGACACAGAAATCATCTTCGGTCAGGCCCGGAATGGCATCACCGTTTTCATCAACCACATCGACATAGGTAACAATCGTGGGAAATCCGCTGTGGATCAGCTGAGTAACGGTTAAGGCGGTATCCGGTGTGAATGTATCTCTGCCCCCCTCTTTACGGCCGTCACCCTCCATCCATTCGGTGTCGAATGGGTCCTCGGGTGGACCATAAATTTCAGCGTTGGCAAAAGACGTTAGAAAAAGCAAAGAGAAGAAGAACAGGGCAACCCTTTTAAATCTTGGCATTATCGCACCTCCCCAATCTCAAAAGGCTATAAGGGTTCTGCAAATTTTGACCTGATCCATTCCTATGGATGTCGAAGTGTGTTCTCCTGATAAGAATTGTGGATTAAGGTCCCAGTTATTAATCCGAGGCGACAGACACGTGGCATGCCACCCTCCCACTCATATGGTATCCAAATCACTTGCCAAACAATGAGCGATTTTAAAATAGCATACCGTCAAGATTTTTAAGAACTTAGACAAAATCTCATGATCTTCGAATTTTTGATTGTGTATATTCAACCTCTAAACTATGTCGCATTCAGGTTGTAGATTTTACACAATTCAATCCATTAGTAATGCAACTCCGGTTTAGTGGATTTTAAAAAATGGATTTAAACACCCAAAAATGCTTGGAAAGAAAGGGCAATTGGCTATATTAAGATGGAGGAAAATAGTTAAAAAGGCCCGGGCCATACGCAGCTACCGCTTTTTCATCTCATGTGCCGGATTCTTGCTTATGAAGACCCTGCTAATCATATTTATTGCACTCAGCCTGTTTGTCGGCGAAACGCTTGCGGTCGATCAGATCGATATCGATTATGGCCGTGAACTCAGATCGCTGCCCTATAACTGGCAGGAAATTTCATTCATTGAACCCGGTAAGCAGTCGCGGACAGTTACCGATCCGCTTCGCTATCTGCCTGAAGGATCAACCCTTCTGGACAGCGCACTGATTGTTCATGTTCGCAACTCTCCCCCGCATAGCAATGAACATTCGAGTCTATTGTACACGGATCTTTCCATGAATCAGGCTTATGATCAGGATCCGATCAGGATTACAATAAACAGCTACGCTTTTTACAGGGATCATCGCAGCGGATTTACCGGAATTATCCTGGGATGTTGCCGTAATGATTCCGCCTTTGTGGCCACTGTGATCCCCGGCAGTGATAAAATCGATCTGCTGTACCTGACCAGCGGCTCTGACAGGAACGGCAATGACAGATGGGAAGCCGGAGTTTCACCTATTCTTGTAAGCGACTATGATTTTGACGGCAGAGATGAAGCCTTTTTCTATGTAAACCCGGCCCGTGATCTTTATCCGCGCGAGGTCTACTGCATTGAACCTGCTGAACTTGAGATTGAATGGGTTCTGCCCTCAGCCTCATCCATCGGAGAGAAAAACACATTCGACTGCCGCGATTCGCTCGAGCCATCGATTATTTTTTCCACTTACAATCCCAAAAACGGGGTATCGGACAGTAATTACAGTGACATGTTCGCCTATCTTTCGCGAGTTGATTCCAATGGCAATCTGCTTTTAAACAAGATCATCTCAGTGGAATATTCCGGGGTAAATCTGCTGAAGGCCACAAACTCTCTCTATTATATAACTCATTCTCTGCCCTTTTTGAATCCGGATGATACGCTTGACCTGCCGGATACGGAGCATCGCCTGTCGCTGATCACAAATGATGGGCAGATACTGAAATCAGTGCCCCTGGATCATCGCATACGGCAGATTTTCCTGGATAAGTATCAGGGCTCGGGCGAACATCTCTACTGCCTTACCCAGGAAGGCAAAATATTGATCTATGATCCCGGTTTAAAACTTATGGCGGAATCCAATGCGACCGATTTCCGGAATTTCGCCGGCAAGATCATGCTGCCCGGGCAAACCGACTCTTCCTATATGGTAGAGGTAAACAATGGCACGGCCTTCTATTCCATGGAATTCAAAAAGCAACTGGAAATTCCCCACAGATACACTGCTTTTGAAAATTTGAATTATCGGACAGAAAACAGTGAGCCTGTTTATCTCTTTACCGGCAGTCAGCATTCCTCTTTATTGACCATGAATCGCGTGGGCTTTTTTGACCGTCTCAAGATTGTCTTCTGGGAAAACCGCAGCACCATTATTGTTATCCTGATAGGCCTTCTGGCTATGGTTGTGGCGGCCAATATCATGTATGCCCGGGCTATGCGTCGTCTAAAAATAAGCGAGGCTCGATTCCGTGAAATGGCAGACCTCCTGCCGGAGGGCATTTATGAAATGAATCTGGAAGGCAAAATTACCTTTGCCAATCGCACCGCTATAGAAAAACTGGATTACAGTTATTCCGACCTCGAGGCCGGCCTGTCAGCGTTTCAGATGATCGCCCCAAAAGACCGTCAACGAGCCATAGATAACATGGATAATATTATCAAAGGCGAGGTTCACACCGGCGGCGAATATGAAATGATGCGCAAGGACGGTTCCACATTCCCGGCCATTTTGCATTCCAGCCTGATTGAATCCAATGGCCAGCCCAGGGGATTGCGTGGTGTCATTATCGACATCACCGATCGTAAGACCGCCATGGATCAGCTAAGGGAAAGCGAGATACGTTACCGCACGCTGTTCCATGATTCGCCCATTATTATCTCAGAGGAAGATTACTCGGAAGCGATTGCTTATCTTAAAAAGCTCAAAGCCGGTGGAATCGAAGACCTTGAGTCTCATCTCAAGGAGCATATCCCCGAAGCGGAAAGGGCCATTTCGCTCATCAAGGTGCTCAATGTCAATACGGCGGCATTGCAAACCTATGAGGCGGAATCAACCGAGGAATTGATCAGGCATGCAACGCAGGCCTCAACACCGCGCAGCAGGCGGTCATCGATCGAATGCCTGTGTGCAATCGAAAGGGGTCAGAAATCACATTCCACGGAATTCGAATCCCGCACGGTTAAGGGCAACAAGCTCCATCTGTATGTGCGCGTTACCGTCGCGCCCGGAAGCCAAAACAATCCTTACAGGGTGCTGGTCTCAATAATCGATATCAGCGAGAGAGTTCAGGCCGAACAGGCTTTGCGGCAAAGCGAAGAAAAATATCGTTTGCTGGTGGAAAATGTCCCGGCCAGTATTGCCATGGTTAGTGACCAAGGCAGGTTCCTCTTTGTCAATGAGGTCGGTGCAAAATACCTGGGCGTTAACCGTAATGAAACTATCGGTAAAACAATGTGGGATCTGTTTCCGCAGGAGATCGCCGACCGTCAAGTGGCAAATGTCTGCAAGGTTATTAAAAGAGAACAGCAGGATATGGATGAATCGCAAACCATGGTACAGGGGCAACTGCGCTGGTTCTCGACCAGCATCCAGCCCATACGCGGCCCGCATGGCAAATTCGACAGGGCCCTGATTATTGCCAGCGATGTTACCCAGCGCAAGGTTTTTGAGGAAAAACTGCGCCGTAGCGAAACCCGTCTGCGGGCAATTATCAATTCCATTGATGACCTTGTATTCGTGATCAGTAAGACCGGCGAAATCACCTATTTCGAGCAGTCCGCCGACCGGCCTCAGCTGATAATCAGGCCCGATGAGTTTCTTGGAAAACATATCTCTGATGTATTGCCTGCAAATGTCTCCAAACCGTTCATGAGCATTTTAAAGCAGATCGCATCCGACGGCAAGACCCGGCAATTGGATTATGCACTAAAAAGGGGTTCCGTCGAACACTGGTACTCCACCAAAATATCGGCCCTGAACAGTCCCGATGGCAGTTTCTGGGGCGTAACCGCAGTTGCCCGCGATATCAGCTCCATGGTCGAGGCCAACAAACTGCTCAGGGCGGAACGTGACCTGACCCGTTCGATTCTTGAGACTGCCAACAGCCTGATTATCTGTCTCGATGAAAATGCAAACATCAAGGTATTCAATGATGAATGCGAAAGAGTGACCGGATACACACGCGAGGAGGTCCTTGGCAAAAACTGGATCGAGATGTTTTTGCCTCAGCCGGCCCGCCACGAAGGCCTTCAGGATTTCAGCAACTGGGTTCGCTACCATCCCGGCGATAAATATGAAGGACCGATAGTCACGAAAACAGGCGAAACCAGGATAATACTCTGGTCCAACAGCGCAATTATCAACCCGCACACTGAGGAGCTCACAGCGATTGCAATCGGCCATGATATCACCGACAGAATCAGGACCGAGGAGGCATTAAAAAACAGCGAAGCCAAAATGGCGGCGCAGTTCAACAGCATTCCCGTTCCGACCTATACCTGGAAATTTGATGGCGATGATTTTATATTGATCGACCATAACCTTGCGGCTGAACAGATTACGGGCGGAGGCATAAAAAGGGCCCTGGGTATGAAGCTCAAAGAACTCTATGGTGACCGTCCCGATCTGATCGAAGACATCTACACCTGCTTTAAAACCCGGCGCGACATTCACAGGGAGATGAAATACAGATATTTAACCAATGATTCCGAAAAATATCTGCTGGTAAGTTATGGTTATGTGCCGGACGATATCGTACTGGTTCATACCCAGGATATCACCGACCGCATACATGTTGAGGAAGAAAAGATCCGCCAGGCCCGTGATATCGCCGGGGGTTTTGCGCATGAAATCCGAAATTCTCTTTTCCCTGTGCGCGGAGCCCTGAGCCTGATAGAGAAAAATTTCGGCCGGCTAGCCAGTTCCAACGGCGATCTTTTGCGTTATATCAAGATTACCGACAGCGCGGTGACTCGTGCTTTCGAGCTGACCAAGCAGATCTCGCAGTATACCAAAATGGAAACGCAATATTTCCCCGAGAATGTCGATCTGCGGGAGATCATGGATGAAATGCTTAAGGAAAATGCGATTACACTGGAATCCGAGGGGATCGAGGTGGAGCATAACGGCTTCGATAATATCCGTGTAATAGCCAACGGCAAGCAGCTTTACCAGGTGCTGAATAATTTGCTCTTAAACAGTGTCGATGCCCTGGCCAAATCAAGCAATCCATTGATCAGGATTTCTGCTGTCAAGATAAACGGCATAGCAGAGATCAGAATCAGCGACAATGGCGAAGGTATCCCGCCCGAGAATCTATCGCGTATTTTTGAGGCCTTTTATTCGACACGCCCGGATCACGGTACCGGCATCGGGCTGGCACTTTCCAAAAAGATAGTTGATATGTACGATGGAGATATAGAAGTTAAAAGCCAACCCGGCCAGGGAGCTGAATTCTGCGTTAAATTGAAATGCAGTAATAAATAACCACATTGCCTGTATAAGGGGCCGGAATGAAAATGGACTGATATGGAAGAGAAAAAACCGAAAATCCTGCTGGTTGATGATGATGCCGCTGTCCTGAACATGCTCGAGGAGTTATTCCAGGGGCTTTATGAAACTGTGCTGGCCCTGAGCGGCGAGGAAGCTATTCAGGAAACTCGAGAGAATCATGATCTTTGCACGGTGGTGCTGGATATTAAGATGCCGGGCATGGATGGCCTCACGGCTAAACGGGAGATAGAAAAGCTGATACCCGATCTGCCCATCATCCTGCATACCGGCCATCCCGGTGATTACCGGGAAAAGGATATCAATGCCCTTGAAGATCCTTATGGTTATGTTACCAAGGGTGACTCTATCGAACAGCTCATGCGTGCGGTAAAAAACGGTGTCGAGAAGTATATGCTTTTGAAGGACAACCGGCGCCTGATTCACATTGCCCGCAACAGCTTCAATATAATCGGCGAGTCGCAGTCAATGCAGGAGGTTTTCCGCATGATTCTTCAGGTTGCCGATAAATCCATCGGGGTGATGATTTACGGTGAAACCGGAACCGGCAAAGAACTGGTGGCAAAAGCGATACACAAAAGCAGCCCGCGCTCAGACAATCATTATGGCGTATTGAATTGCAATCACAGGTCATCAGATATGGTTGCGTCATATTTGTTTGGCCATGCGCGTGGGGCCTTCACAGGCGCAATTGACGAGAATATCGGTCTTTTCGGTTATGCCAGGGGCGGCTCGATACTTTTTGATGATGTCGGCGATTTGCATGAAGAAATACAAAAGGACCTTTTGCGGGTTCTTGAAGAGAATGAATATACCCGTCTGGGCGAGACTGTTCCGCGCAAGACAGATTTCAGGTCGATTTCGGCCAGCAACAAAAGCCTCGAACAACTGGTAGAAAATAGAATGTTCCGCGAAGACCTGTATTTTCGATTGAAGGGCCCCACGATCACCCTTCCCCCGCTAAGGGAAAGACCGGGAGATATCAAGGATTTGACAGAGTATTTCGCCGAGACTTTCGCCGCCGATGAATGTCTTCCGCCGCGTATTTTCAGCAATTCAGCCATCGATGCCCTGATCGACTATAAATGGCCCGGCAATGTTCGCGAACTCAAAAAGGCGGTCGAATCATTGGTGGCCATGTCTCGTACCGGCGTGATCGAAGCTGATGATGTCCACAGCTATCTCAACACCAGACCTTTGCAAATTGCCGGCGAAAAGTCCCTGCGCGAAAAGACCGACGATTTCATGCGTCGCGAAATTGAAAAGGCGCTCAATCGCGAGGGTCGCAATGTCACCCGGGCAGCTGATGTCCTGAAGATGGATCGGGCGAATTTACATAAGCTGATGAAAAGACTCGGGATTAAACCGTAAAGTATTTACACCCAAAGAAAGCAGCATTTCGTGTATATTTTACACGGGCTGCGGTTAGCCCCTCCATCCAGCCACATAATACACTGATTCGCAAGACCTTACAATTCTCATTTTTATTCCCTGATGGCATAATAGTTGTAAGTATATAATGAATGTGCAGAGGAAAGTCTCGTACATAAAAAAAGGATGCGGCGAGATTATTGAATGGCTGAAGGCCATTACAGGGGATTAGAGGTAAGAATCAGTGGGATGCCGTTAACATCGGCATCCCCCCCCGTACTTGCGAAGTAGACCTTACTCTGAAAAAAACAGCTTAATACAATTCGTTGTAATTCAATCTACTGACCTTAGGGAAGGAGGACAGATAATTAGTTTGTAGTGCATCAGTCAGGGAGGGGGGATGCATTATTTCACAAGGGAAGCAAAAAATGCATGAAAAAAGGAGGTGAATTGGTAAAGGATACAGGTCCTTTTTAATTACACGCACTCGACGCCCGTAAGCGGGCTATTACTTCAAAAAATTTTACAGACCATAATCTTTGTACGCAGATGACTGCTTTAACTTGAAATGGCCAAAAGCCTTGCAGACAACTGCTCATTTGCAAAAGGACAATGGGGGATTTATGCAAAAATCGGATTTTAAAGTCTTTCTTCTTCTCTTTTCGGCTCTTCTGTTTGTGGGAATCGCAAGCACATTGGCCGATTCCGCACCGACCACGCCCTTTGAGGAATCTCCGAGGGATGCCGTTCTGGAAAGAGGAGCCAAGAATCTATCAATTGATCTTTCATTAGCTCCCGGCGATCCGGTGGATTTCGATGCCGCCATGGAGGCTGGAGCTGATTATCTGCAGGCTACGCAGGCAGATGTTACGGATGACAATGCCGGCAACGGTACCGATGGTGTCGATGAGACGCCGGATGATCCGGATGACGGTGGATGGGACTGGCGTTTGACCTCGCCTCCCGATCCGTTTGCGCACAGCACAGCAGCGAGCCCCACAAATATTTACGGGGCCACCGCTATGGGCCTCTACTATGCCTATCTTGAAACCGGCGATGCCGGCTACTTCACGGCCCTGACTGATGCTGCCAATGCAATGAAAGATAATGCCAATATCAAATCTGCATCAGACCTGGAATTCCTGATGCTTTACAATGATCTCCCGGGTGTATCAGGCACGGCTTATGCGGATGCGGCCAGGGCCAAATATGATGCCCTTATCGCCACCTATGGCACGGCCACGGCATTTGCGGAATATATTCGCTATGTCCGCGGTGTCGACCAGGGCTACAAAAACGGGATCATTGCCTGGGATATCGGCAAATATGTCAAAGCGGCCGCAATGCTGCATGATCGCTATCCGGGCAATGGTTATGATTCCGATGCCGATGATATGGCCGAGGTTATCTATCAGGATTCATTCAATGATAATCCCGGCTATTTTGATATCGTCGATGATGCTGGATTCGATCCGAATTATTCTAACAATAACTTCTGGTGGTATACACTCGGTATTACCGGGCTGATCGACGCTTTCAGCTTTGCGGATGTTCATACCACTGAAATACCCGGCTTGTTGACCATCCTGATGGATTGTATGTATACCAATGGCGCGATCAGCTATTGCTATGGCGCCAATGCCGATGATGAGGACTGGCAGTCGACCGCCTATGCGGCAATAACTCTTGGCCTTTATGATCAGGCAACATATCAGGATGAGATCAACCGCATGGGCTACTGGCTTGGCGCAACCCAGGATGTTTCAGGCGGCTGGCTCTACAGTTCGGGTAATCATTATCCGGAAATCGGCGGTGAATGTACCGCGGCTTTGTATTTCACGGATAATACCCTGACTAACGTGATCGTCGATGACGATTTTACAAGTCAGGCGGATGTAGATGCATATAACACAGCCAACAACACAAATTATGTCTGGGGCTATGATGCCTTCGGCAATATTCAGGATGCCATAGATGCTGTCAACGGCAGCACCTTGACAGTACTGGCCGGTTATTATGCCACTGCCCTGAATATCAGCATTGACAATCTTAACCTGGTTGGTGCCGGAGAGGCCTCGGTTACGATCGATGCCGGCGGCCTGGCCGGATACAACAATGCCGGTATCTATGTCAGCGGCAATAATGTCAGCCTGTCGGGCTTTACCCTGGTGGGTGAGCCGTCAACGTCCGCACCTCGTTACGGCCTGAAATACGGAGCAGTAACAGGCGGAAGTATCAGCAATATCATTGTCAAGGAATTCTACAGAACCGGTATTGATATGCTCGGTACGGATGGATTGACATTGACCGATGTTCAGGCTATCGATAACGGAGGCAATGGTATTCAGACCGCAGATGGGCGCAACCTGACATTTACCAATATCACCACCAGCGGAAATGCCTGGGGAGGCGTGGGAATCTTCACCTGGGGCCAATATACACCAATAGGCGTGTATGGCATCCAGTTCACCGGCACCAACAGCTTCGGTGAAAGCGCCACGGATAATGGTGGACTATACCTCGAGGAAGGTAATTACAGCAATCCCTCGAGCCCCTACCCGATTACCTGGTCAACCAATCCAGCCGACGGAGCTGATGTTACCCTGCTGGCAGGGGATTTCCTGTATGTCATGAAAGGTGATTCCGACAATAGCAACGACTATACTCGTTTCTATGCCACGCTGGCAGATGCCCTGAGTGCGCTGGCGGGATCACCGGGGCATATTACCACAAACAGGACACTCAATCATATTGATGACCTGAATACATTCCTGGTTTATGATGTCGCTCCCGGATTTATGACAATCCAGGCCGCAGTAGACGCCGCGGCACCGGGAGATATTGTCGATGTCAATCCGGGTACCTATAATGAATCTGTGACAATTACCAGTCCGGTCGAAGTTCTTGGACAGACCGGAGCACAGCTCGATGGTACCGGCCTGGGACTGGTTACCGGTGTCAGTATCAAGAGCGGCAATGTTACCTGGGATAATCTGGATGTTCTCAATTTTGGAGGCAACGGCATAATCGTGGGCTATGAAACTACTCCTCCCGGCAACCTCCAGAATGTTCAGATTACAAATTGTGCCGTAGGTAATATTCAGCCCGGATCATCGCATGGATTCGGAATCTATTGCGGTTATGAGGCCGAAGGTTTCGGTAATGGTAACCTGACAACCCATCTGGACTATTCCGGCCTTCTGATCTCCGGCAACGAAATATACAATACCGCCAATGCGGCGCTTGTATTGCAATCGATCACCTCATCATCGGGAACCCTGGATGTGCTCAATAACCATATGCATGACGCTGATGCCAGCGGCATCTGGGTTGACTGCGCCAGGAACCTTTTGATTGACGGTAACACCATGGAAGACAATTCCAATGGTATCTTCATGAGCGCTATTGCCGATGGCTGGTATGTCGTGGATGGCGCCTACGGGCCCAAGGATATCGATATCACAAACAATGATATCCTGAATAACACAGACAACGGTGTTATTCTTTATGCCGGATGGCCCTCAAGCATAGATATTAACCTTAACAATATTTACGGCAACGGCACAGATGCTAATAATACCCTCGCAAGCCCGATGAACGCCGAACAGAATTACTGGGGCGTGATTTCCGCTCCGGCGGTCGGCGCTCTGATGTCGGGCGATGTCGATTATGATCCCTGGTGCGCAGATATGGCTCATACAGTCTGCACTCTCACCGACCCCGTCAGCGAGGTCTGGGTGGATGACGACTGGGCCGGATCATCACCCGGCGATCTGGTCGGCGGCCATGTCTTCGGATATGACGCCTTCGCCAGCATCCAGGATGGTGTCGACGCAGTCAATGGCAGCACAGTCAATGTCGCCGCCGGTACCTATGTCGAACAGATCTATATCGACAAGACAATCGACCTGGTCGGTGCCGGAATCGGGGCATCGATTATCGAGGCGGTCCCGGTCGGCAGCCGCACTACCTACAATATCACACAGTGGACAAGTGATGTACGCACGATCGACGCCTGTATCGGTGTCAATGATGCCGGTATGGTCAATATCTCCGGCTTTACTGTCGATGGTAAAGAACTGGGACCGGATAACTTCTACGGCATCCATTATTTCAACACCGATGGCTCGGTAACAAGCTGCCGGATTGAAGATATTACAGATGCCGCACATCCGTCGTATTCGCGCGTGGTCAGTCTGGCGGCTACTCATGGTGACGGCGAAACGATTACGATCGATTTTTCCAATAACGAAGTTCCCAATTTCCAGAAGGGCGGCATCCTGGTCATGGGCCCGGGCGCAACCTTCACGGTCAATGAGAACTCGGTCAGCGGCGTCGTTTCCAGCAGTATTGCAGGCAACTGCATACAGCTTTCCTACGGTGCCAGCGGCAGCACTTATCAGAATGTGGTTGAAGGTACTGTCTACACAGGTACAGACTGGGCCTCCACAGGTATCCTGCTGTTTGAAAGCGGCGATGTATCGATGGATGGCGATGAGGTCTACAACTGCGAAAGCGGTATCAACTTCAGTGACTGGGGCTGGGTACATCTGCATCCCAATCCGGTCAACCTGACAGTCACCAACCTCAATCTGCATGACAATGAGTTCGCCCTGGGAGCCCAGCTCTCACGCGATAACAGCGACCTCAATTTCACGATTACAAACAGTGTCTTTACCAATAATACCGGTGACGCTATCGACGCCTGGGGCAGTGATGTCGACCCGTGGGGCGGCAGCTATTATACCGGTTGGGATAACGGCGATATGGTACTGGATGTCAGCGGCTGTACGATCAGCGGAAGCACGCTGGACGGTATCTGGACCGCGGATCTTTCCGGTAATGCCAATAACGCCACCCTGAACGTCAATGGTAATGCATTCAGCGGCAATGTCTCATCGGCTGTCAACAATACCATGACACATATGATGGACGCCACAGCCAACTGGTGGGATGATGTAACCGGTCCGTCTATCGGCACCAAATCTGCCGGCAACATGGTCAAGGCCAATCTGATCCAGAAGCCATACGGTATCGACCTGCCCGAAGGCGATGTCAGTATCACCAAAACAACCTACGCCGACAAGGGCACAGGCGAAACGATCTACGGTCCGGTTGACTACTCACCCTGGTGGGGAGCCAACTATGTTGGTGATGCGCATGCCTCACCCTGGCAGTGGTACATGGATAATTCCAATAATTCCACGATCCAGGAAGGTATCGACGCCGCCTCGGCCGGTGATTTCCTGAATATCGTTGACGGTCTTTACCTGACAGATGGCGCCAATGTGGACAAGGCCCTGACAATTTCCGGCCTGTCCCGCTCAGGCGTTATTGTAGGTCCCGCCAATGCTTATATTGAAGGCACGAATAATAACGGTGCGTTTTTCATTAAGTCCGGCGATGTAACGATTAAGACCCTGACTATCGATGGTCAGGCGAATACGGCCCTGGCTTCGGGAGTAAACAATTTCCGTACTGCCATCACGACCGATAATGTTGCCAATTACAGCAATATCGACCTGGACGACATGACCATCCAGAATATCGGGCGCAGGGCGGTTCAAATCCATAATCCTGTCGCACCCGGAACCGACGGCCACTCTCTGACGAACTGCACGATTCAAAATGTTGACCAGTATGGATGTTTCTCGAGCTGGTATGCGGAAGTTACCATTACGGATAACACATTCATCCCGGGCGCCAACCGCGCCATCCAGAATGTTTATTCGCATGCCGAGATCCATGACAATGTTATCGATGCCAGCAATACCACATTCGGTATCGTGACCTACAGTAACGGCGCCGATATGGTCAATGGCCGCGGCACCATGAACTGCACAGGCAATACGATCACCGGCGCATACTGGGCCATGGCTTACCAGGGTGACGGCACCTGCTACAATAACGATATCACGGTCGAAGGAACCGATGGTGTCGGTATCTTTGTGGCCGGCGACCATTACCCAATCCCCAACGATGTCGAAATCAAGGGTAACACGATTACATTGAACGGTGACGGCGCTTACGGTATGAACCTGGTTGACCATATTGACGGCAACCTGATCGGCGGCCCCAATCCGGCCGACCGCAATACCATTACTGTCGGTACCAGCAAGGATGACGGTGAGCCCTATGAGCCGGTGGGACGATTTGTCAATATCGGCGGTCCTGACGGCAAACTGCCCGAACCGGTCGGTGACAAGAATACCGGTTCGCAGAATGTCGGTATCGTAGTCTGGTGGTGTCCTTCGGGCAATCAGATAACGATTCAGAACAACCTGATCGAGTGCAACGGCGGCACCAATTCCGGTATGCTGCTCTATCACAATGAGCAGACATCTGCCCCGATAGTGCTCGACAACGAGATAATTACCACAGGCGCCACATCATCGGTACAGACCGAGGGTGTCGGTATCCTGGTGACCGACTTCGGCGATTTCTTTGGTGAAACCGGCGGAGGCGGAGACAGTTATGCCGAAATCGAGGGCAACCTGATCAGGGGCTTCGTGAACGGCATATATTTCTACCAGAATCATGGTGACAACGTGGGCGGCACGGTAACTGCCAACCTGCTCACCCAGAACACCAACGGCCTGATTAATGAGGGTGGCGTGATTTCTGTCACCAATAATGATTTCCTGAACACAAACAATACCAGCGATAATACTTCCGGAAATACCTGGAATGCCAACTGTTACAGCGACTATAGCGGATCCGGATCATACGCTATCCCGGGCGGCGGCGGTAATGTGGATAATAATCCAAGTACCGACTGTACCCTGGATATGACCCCGGATCAGATCGTTTATTACTGTACCGGTACACTGGAATTCCAGATGGAAATCAGTCCCGCGGTCGTGGGCATGAAATCGGGAACATTCACATTCAAGTTCCCGGCCAGCCTCGACACGGTACCTGGTGGTATAACGGCGCTGGCTCCTAATGCGGCACTGTTGCCGTCAATCTATTATGACAATGCTACCGGCTACGATAGTCTCAAGGTCAGCATATTCAACAACCAGGCCTCGGATACCTATGACGGTCCCCTGGCGCTCTTCTCGGTTGAATTGCAGGGTTCCGATGATATCTGCCCGGGTGATCAGATCAGTGTCATTTACGCCGATCTGCGGGATCTCAACAATGTCCCGATTCCGGCCCCTCTGTCTGAGCCGATTGACCTGTATGTCGATTGTACCGATCCGGTTTTCAGCACAACAACGGCTGATGGCGGCTGGTACAATACTCCGCCGGTACTGGATATTTCCGCCAACGATAATTGTGATATCGATGCGGTCTATTTCCAGGTTGACGGTTGTACACCCAGCGGCTGGACAGCCATAACCGGTCCCGGTTATGTCGGTTCGGCTTATGCCGATGCGGCCTGGGCACTGCCAACAACGGTATTTGACGGTCTGGCTGATGAAACCGAGCATTGCCTGTATTTCAAGGTGATCGATGATGCCGGACGCGGCAATGCCGACAGCTGCACCTATGAGTGGTGTTTCACGAAAGACGTTACCGCGCCTGCCGCGCCGACCGATTTCGTGGTCAAGCCCGGACATGAAAAGTGCAAGCTGAGCTGGAACAATCCGACCGGAGACGCCACATTCGCCGGCATAGAAATCAGGCGCAATCCGTGGGCGACCGGAGCATATCCGGAATATGATGATGATTTCGCCCCGATCGGATATCCCGCTGATGAAACCCAGGGCGACCTGGTCGTACAGACCACTCTGGAATCCTACAAGGATTCGGCCGACCTGGCCTCATTCCCGAGAAACGTGTACTACTACACGGTCTTTGCATACGATAACGCCGGAAACTACTCCGTGGCGACTTCGGCGCAACAGGGACGTGCCACCAACTACTGGCTGGGCGATTTCGCCGCGCCATACGACGGTTCGGTATACTTTAATGACCTGTTGGCTTTCAGTAATACCTATGGCAGGTCGCAGGGTGATGCCGGCTATAACAATGAATGCGATATCGGTCCCACCGATGACAACCCGGTCTTCGGTATCCCGCAGACCGACAATACCATCTTCTTCGAGGACCTGGCAATCTTCGCCATCGCATTCGATTCGGTTTCCTCCTCGCTGAAAGCCCGACCGGTATTCAGCGTCAATCCCGGAATCACGGAAACCGGATTCAGAATCGAAACCCGAGTCGAGAAGAAAGATCTGTTCGTAGATCTCTACCTGGATAATGGCAGCGGCCTGGCCAAGTCAGTGCTGGCTGAACTGAGCTTTGACGCCGACAGGCTCAAGCTGGTTTCCACACATCAGAGTTATGAACTGGCCAATGCCAAACAACCGGTATTCTTCAAGGCCCTGGATTCACGCGGTCATGTCTCAGTTTCATCTGCTGTTGTCGGTAACGGCGCCTCTTTCGAAGGCTCCGGACTGCTGGCGACATTGCAGTTCGAAATCTCAGGCAACCAAGATATCACGATTGCTATCAGCAACGCGGATATCCGCGATAACGAAAACAATAAACTCCTGAAGGACGGATTCGTATTCGAGCAGACCATATCTGCGGCGGCTATGCCGGATAAGTACACGCTCGAGCAGAACCATCCCAACCCCTTCAACCCCGAGACCGAGATAGCATTCGGAATCCCGGTCGAGACCAGGGTACGCCTGACGGTTTATAATATTACCGGTCAGGTGGTAACAACACTGGTCGATGAGGTCCTGCCTGCCGGACGCCATACAGTTCGCTGGAACGGCACCGACAGCTATGGTTCAGAGGTTGCATCGGGAATTTACCTGTATCGTATCGAGACCGTAGAATTCCACAAAACGGCCAAGATGATGCTGGTGAAATAAAATGCATCGGATTGGAAGGGAGGTATATGCCTCCCTTCCAGTCTATGGGGTAATATTATGTTTAAAAAAAGTCTTACCTTGATTCTACTGTTTTGCCTTCTGGGCCTGCAAGCTTTGATACTGCAGGATGACTGTCATGGGCAGGGAACCGTTTCGATTATGCCGCAGGAGACGATTGTCACTGTAAATGACACCTTCAGTCTGCATGTGGCTATTGATGATTCGCTAAAAACCCTGATGGGTTACCTGATGGATTTTGAAATCGACACCAGCGTAATCAAGCTGGACAGTTGCTTCAATACTTCGTTCTTTCCGGGCTGGTTCCTGTACTGGAAAGACCTCGATACCACTTCCACTTATATGTATGAGGTGCTCAATTCGCTTTGCTGTGGAGATGTTTTCGTGGATGGCCCGGGAAATATCCTGCGCCTTCGTTTCAGGGCGGTCAATGCCGGGGTCAGCGATGTGAATTTCAGGCTGATCGATTTCCGGGATACTGTTGGCACGATCGGCAACCAGATCCAGCTATCGGATTCTCTGGATGGACGTGTAATAGTCTGCTACGGCGGAAATGCCGTTATCGGGCTTTCTCAGTACCGGTTTAATTTCAGCGCTCAGGCCGGGGATGCAAATCCGCCGTCTCAGAACCTGGAATTGAGCGATGCCTGTACTGCCAGCCAGATGGTCTGGTCGGCCAGCAACAGCTCTGACTGGCTGAGCCTTTCCAATCATGGCGGTACCATGCCCGACCAGATCACCCTCAATGTGGATATCAGCGGTTTGAGCGGGGGTAGCTATGTTGACACGATACTGATTCATGCACCGGCGGCAATAAATTCTCCTGAGGAGGCGGTGGTTTATCTGGATGTAACACAGCCGGATTATCTCTGCGGGGATGCCAATGGTGATGGTGATGTCAATGTCAGCGATGCGGTCTGGATTATAAATTACGTCTTTGTCAACGGAGATCCCCCTGATCCATTGCAAGCGGGCGAAGTAAACTGCGATGGCAGCGTAAATGTCAGCGATGCCGTATGGATTATAAATTATGTTTTCGTCAGTGGCTATGCGCCCTGCGATACAAATGGTGATGGAGAACCTGATTGCTAATATGAGGAGCATCATGAGAAATAAATTGTTGATTTTATACAGCTGTCTGTTCCTGATAATGCTGGCAGGGATCATGCCGGTTCAGGCCCAAAATCCTGAAATCAGCCTGGTTCTTCAGCAGGATTCCGCGAGTGTGCCCAGGGATGCCGATTTTGCAATAAATGTGGAAGTCGGTCCAAACTCGGTTGACCTGAAATCATATGCCCTGGAGATTCAATTCGACAGGAATCTTATCAGAACGGACACATTTTCCATTGTTGAAGGTAATCTGCTGGAGGGAGGAGTAAATTACACAACCTTCTTCTGGGTTGGGTTTTCGAGTGATTCGGGCACTCTGTATATACATGGTGCCAATCTCGAACCTGGAGAAATGATTGATGGGCCGGGAACGCTGGCCAGCATTGTTTTTTATTCCGATCCGATAAATTTCGGATATACATCGATCGACATAACCGACATTCAGGCCCGGGATGTCGATAATGCGGATCTTTTTTATGACGCGGTCAATTCGGGGATCCATATTTGTGAGCATCTGCTTGGAGATGCGAACAAGGATGGGCTTTTAAATGTCTCCGATGCCGTGTACATTATCAATTATGTCTTTGTGAGCGGGTCCCCGGCGCCGACACCATTGATGATCGCCGATGCCAACTGCGATGCGGCTGTCAATGTCAGTGATGCGGTGTATATAGTAAATTATGTATTCGTTGATGGTCCGCCGCCCTGCAGGATTTGCTATTAAATGAAGCTCAGGCCGGCAAGGTATTGTAGCTTTTGACAGCGGCTTTGATGGAATCCAGAAGTTCGGCAATCGAATCGCCCTTGATAATGTAAGCAAAGGCGCCATTGCCGGACTTCAGATCGCCTTCCATGTGCTCACCGGGGTAGGCCGTGTGCAGGATAACCGGCAATTTTGGATTGATGTCGTGGATCTCCTTCATGGCCGCCACGCCATCGACATCCGGCATGCGAACATCCATCAGCACGCAGGCAATATCGTTGCGTTCCTGCGCCAATGTAATCGATTTGCTACCTGATGACGCAGTAATTACATCATAATAATCCGAAAGAATTTCACTGAGCGTTCGCAGGACTAGGTCATTATCATCAACCACTAATATAACTTTGCTTTTTTTATTATCGGATGCAGGCATTTGCTCTCTCATATCGGGCGGTGATATTAAACTTGATATAAAACTTAGCTTCGCAATTTTAACTGGCGTTCAAAATTCCTTATCGGAATTATTCCCTCGGCCCTTAATATATAGCCTTATCTACTAAATACAAGCGCAATTTTCATAAATCCCCCCGGGCTCGATTCTAAGCTTATTTCCCCATTATACTTACGAGTGATATTTTGGACTATCGTAAGCCCCAGCCCGCTGCCGGAAGTCGGTTTTGTGGTAAAAAAAGGTCGCACTATCTTGCTGATCATACTTTTTTCTAATCCCGGACCATTATCAAACCAGATAATCCGCAAATTATTTTGATCGCAATCAATTTCAACCCTGATCTGTTTATCAGGGGATTTCTTATCCTGCAAGGCGTGAATCGAGTTTTCCATCAGATTACCGAACATCATGGCGAACAGCTCCGGGCTGGCATAAAACGGCTCACGGCATTCGATTGCGAATGCGGTCTCTATCTTGTTCTGTTGCAGATACGGTTCAAATTCCCGGCGGATATCATTTAAAATGGTCTCAAATTCGATTTTCTCCATCGTCTCGTCATATTCGATCCGCTCCATGCGTCGCAATCTCTCCGCCAGACCCATTCCGCGCTCCACTCCCCGTCTGGCAATATCCTCAAGGCCGTTGAAATGGCGCGAAATCAGTTCGCAAATCTGGCGCATATGCTCCCTGATTTTTTCTCGATCATCATCTGACAGCGTTTCGCCGGAATCAATCTTTGCCAGGCAATTCTCAAGAATCCGCAGATTATCGTTGATCCTGTTCCTGACATTCTGCTCATAACTGCTGTCTGTGGCATTGCCCAGAAACAGGTTGACCGATCCAAGCGCATTGGAAATCTCATGACGGAACTGGGCCGAGGCAATCCGATAGGCCTCATCGGCCGCCTCGCGGGATTTATGGCTTATCAACTGCTCGGTGGCCTGGTCCAGCTCAGCATGGGCTTTCTGGAGCCTTTCATGCGCTACTTCAATTTCTTCTTTCTGGGAGGTAATCAGATTGAGATTTTGGCGGATGCGTCGGCGGGAAATGACCAGTACTGTCACAATACAGAGAAGCGAGATGGCCGCAACCAGAATATAGAAATCATATTCCGAGATATATCTTCGCAGGATTTCGGCAAACTCTCTGCCTTCAATCGCCACCTTATAAGTGGCGGCGGGACTGCCCAGATAGAACTGTTTCAGATCTCCCGCAGAATCATAAGTCAGGGGCTGGAAATGCCGGGCCGGCTTTTCTATCCAGGATGCTCCCAGGAGTTTGAGTTCGTTGCTCAAAATTGTGAGGTATTCACCCACGAAAAACATGACCGGGTGCTCCTGCCCGGCTATTCTGTCGCTGCCTATGTATGAACCGAAGGCAAAATCCCGTACTTCCTTTTCGAGATTCAGTTCACGATCATAAATCCGTACGCGCTCATTTTTATTCACCAGAAACAGGTTGAGATCACCATCCATACCGTAATCGAAAGTAAACATCTGGTCCAGATTCTGAGCCAAATTGATTGTTTTAATGAAGTTGCCGTGTTTATCAACCAGGGAAAGCATCTGCTTCAATTCTATCGTGCTGTCGTAACTTCCGGGCTCAATCGGTTCATGACCGTGATAGAGATAAAAAAGTGAATCATCGCCGACAGATATCATCAGCGTAGAATAAAACTCCGCCCCGATCTGTTTGTTGAATTCCACCTCGCCCCTTGAATTGATGCGTGTGAAATAACTGTATATGTCCTTAAAATTGCTGTCTACGGCGCCCTGCGAAGCGCCATAAGTCGAGAGTATTAAAGCCGGATTGGCCGAATCTCCACAGGCAAAGATGGCATGCGTGTGAACCGTGGTAACAACATCCAGGGACCATTCAATCCTGAGATTTTCCAGTTCGATACAATACAGGCGTCTGGGATAAAGATCACGAATGGGATTAAGATGCACAAAAGCCTCCTCGACGCCGTCATAATCGTAGTCGAAAGTCCGGATAAATCTTATCTGCGGTTTCCAGTGGCCATCGCCCGAACGATCCTCACCCGTGGCAAGAAAAATCATGTCCCGGCTTCGGCCAGGAATGATTCTGCGGATAAACGCGGAATCATTCTGGTAACAGGTATGTGCCAGGTAATAACGATCATCACGGCTGTCCCTGTAACGGCACATATCCTCGATAGTCATATAAGTGGGATTTTCAGAGATGATGTGCTCATCAAAGATGCGGATGAATACAGATCCGGTGCCACCTTCTCCCAGAAGCGGATTATAGGCCCGGGCGACATAAAATGTATCCCCCGGCCAGCGCGAGATTTCCTGCACCAACAGGGGATGATCGATGGTGGGCCGGCATCTGCTCCAGCTCTCACCGCCCTCGATCAGCAATCCGTAATCGAGCAACCGCGGATTTATATCGCTTCCGGGAAGATTCATTGCCGCCGCCGATAATGGCAGAACAGCGATTAAAGAACATACTATAATTATTCGACACATATACAGGTGTGTTAATATATTGTTATCATCATATTAGCAAAAAAAATAAATATGTCAAGTTATTGCTAAATTCAAAGGTCTTGATTATTTTCATTGAGGAGATAATTTAAAGGGTAATTCAAACATGTCGACTGCGAATCTGTATACCACACTTCCATTTCTCTTGATCGCCCTGCTGCTTTTCAGGTTAGGCTGGGCCCTGTGGAAGAAACTGACACAGCAGACCTCTGTCGAATATGATAATCCCACAGGCTTCCTGCATGCCGGATATAAAAGTAAAACCGATGATCTGGATAATCTTGCCAGCAGGTTATTGATGGATGAAAATTCCAATGTCTGGCGTTCGGATCAGCATTGGTTTTACACCAATTTGCACAATCCGGATGATACTGTGCTGTGGCTGGGATTTGATGATTATATGAAACCGGGCACAGTCCAGCTTTCATATCGGTCAATTCACAAGAATCCTCTCATGATTATCGGGAAGATCCCCGACCCCAATCAATTCATGGAGGGATCTTTGCTGGCAATCCATACACTGTTTTTGCAGCCTACGGCGATTTATTTCGACTGCCCTGTCTATCGTATGACCTCCCTTCTGAATTTTCCCTTTTATGCCGATATCAGCCTGTGCGCATTTCCGCTGACTCTCGACCTGATCGCCCCTGACAATATTTCAAAGACGCGCGAATCGCTTCCTGAAAGCCTGACAGATATCCAGTATTCGGTACATAAAAAAATCCCGAAAACCCGCTTTGAATCCCAGATCTACGAATATGAAAACAGCGGCTCTCATCTCAGCATAGCAGAGTTTATCGGCTATATCGTCGATTGTAAAATCCGCAGAAATCATGTCACCAGAAAGAGCTTCTATGTCATCACCGCTTATACATCAGGGCTGTTTATTGATATAGTCGCGGAGAAAAGAAAACTGCGCATGGCGCCGGAAAAAGGTATGATTGTAGCCACAAAATGCAGATTGAGCGGTGAGCTTTTCAGCGTGAAAATCATCAAAAGCCTCAACCAGCCGGATTCATAGAACGCAAAATGCATATTTTCCCCGGAAAATGTGTACAAACAGGATATAATAGGTCTAAGTGTCTACTTTATAAAGATTTGACAAACCGTCTGCGATTTTGTATCGTAAATACATAAAGTTCAGTAAACTTTAAATCACGGCTTCTGATTGACATTCTGAGGATAGGATTTCAAAATATTATGTGGTTTGAATTTCTTCTGAAACTATTTTTATCAAAATGATAAAGTATAAGCCCGAAAGGGACTGGGAGGTACATTGAGAAGAATGTTAATGAAATGCGGGATAGCAGCCCTGCTTCTGGCCGCACTTATTTTTATTGCCTCCACATCCTTCGGAATGAACATTGACAATCAACAGATGCTGGAAAATTCCGCCATCTGCCTGGACTGCCATGATGATCAGGAGGAGACATTAAGGCATTCTGTGCACAGGATGACAACCGAAGACGACATGAATTCACCTGTGGCGGTGGGTTGTACCGGATGTCATCGGGGCTGGGAGGAACATCTGGAGGACCCGGCCGAGGGCACAATTATGGTTGGCCCGGAATTGGGCCAGACTGAGCAGGCCTCGATCTGCGCCGGATGCCATCTGACCAATCATCAGGCCTCCATGCTGACTTCCGATCCGCATGGTATGGAAGGCTTGAAATGTTCTGATTGTCACACGATTCATTCCAATCCAAGTCAGATGCTGGTGAAGGATGATCGGGAGAACTATTGTTCTAAATGCCACGTGGTTGTGGCGGCCGAATTCAAGCGCCGTTCAGTTCATCCATTGGAGAGCGGCAATGTTCGCTGCAGCGACTGCCATGAGCTGGGCAAGATCAAGGATCACGAACTCGGGGCCGGGCTGGACTGGACCTGCCAGGAATGCCACACGGATATAGCCGGACCATACACATATGAGCATCCGGTAACTTATAATTACCTGGTGGAGGGTCAGGGTTGCAGCGAATGCCATCATCCGCACGGCTCACCCAATGATAAACTTTTGAAACAGCCTGAAAGCGGGACCTGCCTGCAATGTCACATGACCCCGCCCGGACACAGAATCGCTCATGCCGGACTTGGTGCACGACATGCCTGCGCCGATTGCCACAGCCAGGTTCATGGCTCGTATGACAATAAATTCTTCCTTGATCCTGATCTTGGAATGAAACACGCCGTCAACTGTTATGCATCGGGCTGTCACAGCCTGGATAATTGAGGAGGTATGGATGAATAAGGCAATATATGGAATTTGCGCGGCCTTGCTATTGATCCTGGCCCCTTCTATTGCACATGCATCATCAGGCAGCGGCCTGTTTTCCCTGGGATATATTTACCAGGATCAGGAAGGCAACGCATCGGTCAATCAACCGGCTTTCAATATCTATGAGGGCCCTTCTATATCAATAGAAAATTTGCGTTATCTGTGGGACAATGGCCTGGTGTTGCGCAGCGACATGCGCAATATCATTCTCAATAACCGCAACCTCAACCTGAGCTTCGCCAAGCCGGGACTATTTGGAATCAGCTTGCATCATGACCAGTACCGCCGGATTTATAATTTCGATGGTACCAGCTTTGTGCGCAGGCACACCAATCACGGTTCGCTCTGGATCTATCCGCACCAGAATCTGAAACTCTGGGGTAAGGGCGGATTTATCGGCAGATCGGGGACAATGGCCAATATCTTCGATGTCGATCCCGGCAGTTTCACGACTGAGGTCGATTATGAACAGCTCGAATACGAGGGCGGTTTTCTTTACAAGTATCTGGGCCGTATGCTTCGGGGTGAATTCCGGGGTGTAAATTATACCGATAACACAAACCCGGATCGTGACCAGACCCGTGCGGTGGCCAGATTCGACGGCCTTCTGCCCCTGCCCTATTACGAATGGATCATTCTTTCGGGCGGATTCCGCAGATTCGTGAGCAAACTCGAGGAGTCGGAATTCGAGATATCCTCCAATCGAGTCTGGGGCGGAGTTACGGCATATCTGCCGAAACATTTTGAACTCAGGTATCATGTGGTTTTCGACCGGGCCAGTTCCGATTCGGATTTCGTGGCCACCGATAATATCATCAATGCCATATACGCCGGACATACCTGGCCGGGCCTGGCAAGGGTTATGGTCGGCTACCAGCATTCGATCAATGATGATTTCGAAGACGAAATCAAGGGCAACGGCTACTATGCTTCCGGCTGGCTGAAGCCTGCCGATGGCTTGCAGCTCAGCGCCGAATACGGCCGCAATGATGAGGAAGTCAAACAGGGCAGCCGATTGATCGGTGATGAGGAACGCAGCCGCTACCGTGCAGGGCTAAAATACAACGCTGATAAATACGGCAAGATACAACTCAAGTTCGAGAGCAAGATCCGTGAGAATGAACAGCTGGGAACAGAAGTGGACTACAAAAGCCTGGGCGCAAGTTACAGTGTGGAAATTTCCAGATATGGATTCCTGACAGGCGGTTATACATATTCAAAGGGTGATTATACCAATATCTCCGAGGATTTTGAATTCACGGATCATACGGTTTACGGCGATATCACTACTTTGGAGTACTATCGCACAACTGCCGGATTCGGGATATCCTGGTATCGCAGTCAGCGCGATCTGGATGTGGAGAGTTTCATACTCCGATTCAGCGCAATTTATAACATATATCCGGGGTACAAAATCGAGGGCCGCTATAATGTGCATAATTTCGATGATTTCATGGTCCGCGATAAGTACTATACCTCGAATGTGGTCGAAATAAAAATAATCAAAGATATATCCTTTTAGGGAGGAGTAATATGAGATTGATAACAATATTGAGTATCATGGTTCTTGTGGTGGCCATGATGTTCGCGTTCGGATGTGAACGCAAAATCGTCAACGAATCGGAGGGTACTCTGGCCGCCGATGCAACGGCATGTTTCGCCTGTCACGGCGATCAGGATCGCAGCCTGGTAGTAGCCGAGATGCAGTGGATGGTATCCAAGCATGCATCCGGGGACAACACAGACCGCAACAGGCTTAATTCATCATTCTATGGGGCCTGCGAACGCTGCCATACAGCCGAGGGTTTTCTGGCCAGCCTGGAAGGCGAGTCTGCCTCGGGTGAGCATTTCTCGGCTATCGGATGTTTCACCTGCCATGCACCGCATAGCAGCGGAGACCTTTCGGTACGGGTAACTGATGCTGTTATGCTGATGAACAGCTTCAGCTATGATAAGGGCAGTTCCAACCTGTGCGCATCCTGCCACCAGAGCCGTGCCAATATCGATGAATACATTGTGGGTGACACAGAACTCGATCTGCGCTGGGGACCGCATCACAGCAACCATGCCGATATGCTGGCCGGTACCAATGCCTATGAGTATGCTGATTTCGATTATGACAATTCCGCACATACCAATGCCACGGTCAACGGTTGTGTCGACTGCCATATGTCCGATGCGGCTGATGTGACATTGGGCGGCCACAGCTGGATGATGGAGGATGCCAAAGATCATATCAACAAGACCGGATGTAATACCAGCAACTGCCATAATGGCGATGTCTCCACCTTCGATTTGATGGCGGATGAAGATTATGACTGGGATGGTACGACCGAGGGTGTGCAGTCTGAGATCGAGGGTCTTCTGGACAGCCTGGAAACACTTTTGGTGGATGCCGGTCTGCTTGATGATGCGCATCCCACCGACGTTACAGTTTCGGCCGACTCTGCCGGTGCAGTGTTCAACTGGCTGTTTGTATACGAGGATCGTTCGCTTGGCGTGCATAATACAGAATATGCAACCGACCTGCTGCAGACAGCGATCAACTTTATTGTCCATGGCGACCCTGAAGGTACAGCGCAGGGCACAAACAGAAGCAAAATGCTGACATCAAGAGATTAAATAAAAGCTGATAGTTATTTCTAAGGACCCTTCCTTTATGAGGGGTCCTTTTTTATTATCTACCATCAAAATAATGTTGACTTTGGGGCGGCTATTGGATTAAAATTCCGGCCTGTAATTATCCAAATATTTAAGAAAGGCAAAACAAATGCACTTCAAAAACGGCCTGACATCGATCACAGTATTCATTTTATTGCTATCAATTACGTCTTTATTTGCAGGAGATTCGTCGTCATCACCGGGGCCGCTCGAAATTCACAGCGAAGATTCAAGCCATAGCCTGCGTCTTCAGCTGGTCGGTCAGATCAGATTCAATTATGAAAACAGAGATCAAGGTGATGATGAATGCCGCGAGGACAGTCATACTATGGAGGTCAGGCGAATCAGGCTGACCTTTTCCGGTCATGTCTACAAACCCGCACTGGCATACAAGATTCATCTGAGCACTTCGCCCGGTTCGATTGAACTGATGGATTTCATGATCGATTATGCTTTCAATGAAAACTTCAAGCTCAGATTCGGGCAATTCAAGATACCCTTCACAAGATACCGGATTCAGTCTTTTCAACGCCTGACATTCGTAGACTGGTCGATTGTCAGCAGGTATTTTGGTGCCGAGCGACAGATCGGCTTCAGCCTGCACAATGGCTATGAGAACCCCTCCCGGCTTGGTTATGCCCTGGGTCTTTTCAGTGGCGATAATGCCCGTGTGTCTCATGCGGTAGGATTGCCTGAATATTATAATGAGACACTTGTAAATCCGTCAGATTTATCCGGACCGGGACCCAAAGCGGAATTCAATCCTGAGATCATTGCACATCTGTCATATAATTCGCCGGGCATGGATGTGCGCAGCGACAGCGACACAGATCGAGGCGGGCTGCGTTATAGCTTCGCGGCCAGCTTTGCATGGGACCTTGATCCCAGACCCCACCACGATTTCAGCTACCGATTTGCGCCTGAGCTCTTGATCAAACTCAGGGGCCTTTCATTTTTTGCAGTCGCTTATGCCGGTTACGCCGAAGTCGGCGATAATGAGTCAAATAAGCTTGTGATCAGCGCTACACTTTTTCAAACCGCATATAGAATCAATCAGAGATTGGGGGCGAGCCTCAGATATGCATGGGTAGATTTCGATCATGACCTGCGGAATGATGCGGCGCAATTTGTCGACATTGATTCCAAGCCGGTTCGTAAGCATGAAATCACAGCGGGATTTGATTTCTATTTAATCGGCTATCAGCTCAAATGGCAGCATAATTTCGGCCTGAGAAAGGATGAGTCTTCCGGTGATGACCTGAATCACTTCGTTTACATATCCCAGTTTCAGATTGTTATTTAGATAAGCTATTGACCCCTGATAGAAAAGCGCATTGATGACGAGTATTTAACTCTATTTGACTACAATTCGTGGAATATTCTCGGATAGTTTGACCAGGATTTCATAGTTGAGGAAGCGGGTCATATCGCTGAACGATCCGACCGTTATGGTCTGCTTTTTCTGTGTGCCAATGATTACGACCTCATCACCAAGCTCGACATTTTTAAAATCGGTAACATCGATCATCAGCATATTCATGTTAACCCAGCCAATCACCAGCGCTCTTCTGCCTCGCACCAGAACATAACCGCGATTGCTGAGATTACGTGAGAAACCATGATAATAACCCACCGGCACGCAGGCCACTTTTTGCCGGCGGATGGTCATATATGCATTTCCATAGCCGACAAAGTCTCCCGGCTTGACCTCTTTGATATTCATGATGCGACTTTTCCAGGACAGTACACGATGCAGGGGATCGCGGCGGTGGGAATTTTTCTCGGCCTCACCGTTGCCCTGATAATAATGCATCTGGGTTTCACGGCTGGGCCAGAAACCATAATGGGCGATACCGATACGAACCATATCCATACGGGTTTCAGGATACGACAGTGCCGCAGCCGAACATGCAGTGTGCCTGCAATCGAATTTCAAACCCTTTGATTCCAGCTCCTCAACGAGTTTATTGAACAGTTCTATCTGGCCCTTGATACGTACAAAGTTCGAGATACTCTCGGCGCCGGCATAATGAGTACAGACTCCGGCAGGATGAAGAAACTCAGGATTTTCAAGCATTGTATTGGCGGCCTGTTCAAGATAATGATCATAGAGCCCTGTACGGTTCAGGCCGGTTTCCAGTTCGAGATGAATCAGTGCTTTCTTATCCAGCTTTTTGGCAGCATTTAGCGCTTCATCCAGCCAGTCAAGTGAGAAAATGAAAAACGAGACATCATGCCTGACCGCCCACTCGATAACATCCTTATTCAAATCACCCATGATCATTATATGGCAGTCATCCGGGATACATTTAGACGCCTCCAGGGCCTCGGATGGACTGTATACTGAGAAATGCTTTATCCCGCATTTCACCGCCAGCGGGACGAAGACACTTATATCATGGCCGTAGGCATTGCCTTTTATAACCGAGGAAAAGATCCTGTCATTTCCGACGATCTTCTTCAAAAACCGGATATTCTTCCTGAGCGCCGATTCGCTCAATTCGATCCGTGATGTGTGGAATGATTGTGTTGCGGTTTTCTCTGAAACATTCATCTCAATAAGCCCCATATACTAATCAGCAGACAATAGCCTGTAAATTAAAGCCCTAAACAGATTGATACCCGGATCAATAATCTCATCCGGGAAATCATACTTAGGATGATGCAGCGCGGGATGATCCTCTCCCGCGCCAAGTCCGAATAGCGCCCCTTTGAACCTGGATATGAAATTGCCGAAATCCTCGGACCATGAAAACGGGACCGGCTGATAGTATCTTTCCAGGCCCAGCTTTGTTGACAGGTTTATGATTAAATCGACCATCTCATTATCATTAACCGTGGCGGGAAATTCCTCATCCCAGCTGATATCACAATTTAGCTGCCAGCCCGAGGCCATGGCCTTTGCCAGGCTCTCACATTTATCTGAAATAAATTTCATGACATTGTCATCATGCGCGCGCAGAGTTGCCATTATCTCGGCATATCCGGGAGAGGTGCCAAATGCAATCTCCCCCAGTCGAGCGTGAATCACTGTGACCTTGGCGGCCTCGTGCAGAGCAGTATGGAACTGCGGCACCGAACTCAAAGCATTGATCATCTGTGCCAGCGCCAGGGCCGGGCTTTTGCCTCTCTGCGGTTCGGCGGCATGTGATGTTTCGCCCAGCAGTTTTATGATCAGGCCGCTCGAGGCGGACGCGAAAACATCATGACGGCAGATTATCTGTCCTGTTTTGAATCCCGGAAGATTATGTAAGGCGAATACATAATCGGGCTGTATTGATTTAAATTTATTATCTTCCAGGACACGCAAAGCTCCCTTGCCGATTTCCTCGGCGGGTTGATAAAGCAGGATCACACGTCCGCGGTCGGGAGGATTGTCTGCCAATATGGGTGCCAGGCCGGATAGAATCGTCATATGGCCGTCATGACCGCATTTATGTGCCACACCTTCGGTCTGCGAAGCATACTCAAAATCAGATGATTCCGGGATCGGCAAAGCGTCCAGATCGGCACGAATCATCACCGTGGGACCATCCTGTTTGCCATTAAAAATCGCCGCCAGGCCATGACCACCGATATCTGTTATAATCCTGGCCGGATTGTAGGGCCTGAGAAAATCATAGATCAAGGATGATGTATTGCGTTCTCGACCCGAAAGCTCGGCATTTTTATGCAGTTCTTTTCTGAGATTTACAAGTATATCACCAGCCATAAATATTCATACTCCATAGAATCATACGCGATCCCTATAAAATGAATCGGTCATTTTTCATATGACGTTAGAGTTTAGGGAATTTGGATTGCGATAGCAAGCCTTCTATGAATTTTCTTCCGGGACAAATCGTGTTATGAAGAATAATAAAATGAAGGATGTACAGGAAACGCCAACACCGAAAACCGCCGGATCGAAGTTGTTCATCCACTCATAGGCCGCTTCGCTGAACAATGCCAGCTCGAATTTATCATGCAGGAACATCATCAGGCGGTAAAGCAGCGTGATTACAGTAGCGGCGATCATGGTATAGAAGATATTGATATTCAATCTCTTTGAGCGTTTTTTATAAATCGCCCCGACAGTCACCGGCAGGATAATGGCCGGCGCCCAGACATGATAGGTGAATAGAAGCAGTCCGATTATGTCGGACCATAACACAGCCACAAGAATTGCGGTCACTCCCAGCCCGGCGGTACAGATACGGGCCAGCCTGAGCATCTTGCCGTCGCCGGTATCTTTCCATCCCAGTTGATGCTCAAAAAGATCCTTAACAAAAATGGCTGTAGCCGAGTTGAGTGCCGAGTCAGCCGATGACATTACAGCCATCAGAAGCGCGCCGATCATCAAACCGCCGATAATCGGATTATTCAGTTGCTTGACCACCATTGGAAGCGCCTGCTGGGGATCTATATCGGGGAAATGTATACGCGCATAGAGTGCGATAAAGAACAGGATCACCGGAAATGTGGCCGCCAGGAAAAAGCCCACACCGGCTATGCCCCAGCGTGTGTGCCTGACATCCTTGCCCACACAATAGCGAGTGGCATAACCGGGAGCAAAAGTCTCCCCCAACAGGAATGCAAGAAAAGTTGTGATTAAAAACAGCCAGCCCTTGCCGCCCTCGATTTTGAAGAAATCAGCTGAAATTGAGCGGTTGCGGGAGATATCATCCGGGAATGCATCCTGAATCAATGACAGATTGAGCCGCCGCAAATCAGTGCCCTCTGGCTCATGGAGCTTTAGCAATTCACTGGTTTGCTCGCTCAGTTTCAGATGCGCAAAACGTTCTTTTTGATACAGGTTTTCATCTTCCAGAAGAGCATTAAACACATTTCTGATAGTAATTTCGGCGGTTTCCTGGTCATTCTCGTCCGTTCTCAGGTTCTCCAGGGAATGATCCTCCGCCTCCAGGATAACCTGCCTGATATATGAGCTGAGCGGATCATCATCCTCCTCCATACGCTGCATCAGGTTTTCCGGATCCTGAAAATCGACAGTGCCGAATCGTGAGGGTATGAACTTATCTGTATCAGGATTATATGAACCGGAAATATCCGGAATACAGAATGCCAGGGTGATGACAAAGCCGAGTATCAGCACCACAAACTGAAACATATCAGTGTGAATCACGGCCATGAGCCCCCCGGCCGTGCTGTAAATCACGACCATAGCCCCGCTTATAATAATGGCCCAGCGCACTATGTCCTGGGCGTCGGCAAATTGCGGAACAATTGCCGCCAGCACAGAGCCAAAGGCGGCCATCTGCGCGGCAACAATAAAAACTGAGAATAGAAGGGATAAAATCAGGACCAGAAATCGCGGGCCTTCACCATAACGATGGCCGAAATAACCTGCTACAGTATATAATTCAGCCTGACGAAATTGCGGTGCTACAACAAGGCCTGAAAAGATGAAATGCAGGTAACCGCCGGTGGAAACCAGGAGCATCAGAATACCCCATTCATAGGTCTTGCCGATTGCCCCGATCGAATATCCGCCGCCTATGACAGTGGCGCCCATCGTGGCAAAAAGGAAGAACCAGTTTACATTCCTGCCTGCCAACAGGTAGTCATCGGCATCACCGATCTTGCGGACTTTCATTACACCCTTGGTGAAGATGAAAACCATGTAACCGATTACGATGGCCCACAATAGCAGTCTGTCAGTCATGCAATATCCCGGTTTTATTCAATATCCTTGAGCACCGGCTCAATGCTCGAGACACTTTCCTCTTTGAGTATTTTGTCAAATTCTTTTACTGAGGGCAGAGTTATCTTGGGAAGATATTTGCCGCTCATCAGGCGCAAAAACGCTGAATAATTGACCTTAAATCTGATTGAATCGCCGACCCTGAGATCCTCGGGATTGTCTCCCAGGTTGACCACGACTATATCGCTGGATGCTCCGGCCACCTGATGGGCCGGATTCAATGGGATCAATCCGCCCACATCGGTATCCAGTTGGCCGACACTGAGTAGTGCCCGATGGCCACGTGCGCCGGGAGCGTGATCATTATTGCCCTCCGGTGCAAAAGGTGTCGAGGTTCCGGTTTCTCCGGCTGAAACGAGACCCTTTTCCTTGATCTCGGCAATTTCGGCTTCCAGCAATACGACATCATCACGCAGACCCGGAAGACTCCCGCCATTGATCAGGTCAGTACCCAGGAAAATCGCCTCGCCGATTCGAAAATGGTTAATTGCCGGTGGAAGAGTTCGTTCCAGCAGCATGGGCAGGACCGAGGTCGAACCGCCCGATATCATGGAAAGTTTATGCTCGAATTTCAGTTCCAGAAGTTCACGGTAGAGAATCAGTTGCATAAACTGATCCACGCTGGGTACCATTCCCGCCAGACATCCCAGGTTGGCGCCGATGCCCAGCACCTCGATATTGGACAAACGGAAAACCTGCTGATAGAACTTTATCAAGGTGCCAGGCAGGATTCCCTCGCGCAGGTCACCCAGTTCGATCATGATAATCACGCGATGAATCTTGCCCTGCTTCTCCGCCTCACTGTTGAGCTCTTTGATTACCTCGATTTCGCTGTTCAGGCTGACATCGGCCAGTGTGATAACCTCGGCAATTGAGGACATATCGGGCACACGCAGGTACCATGTCTCAAAATCGGGGATAATCTTTTTAATTTCCTGAAAATTCGAAAGACGTGAATCGCCAATCGATTTGACGCCCATCAGATGCAGAGCCCGGATTGTGTCGGCATGACCGCACAGGACCTTGGTCACAACAGTCCAGGTGGCACCGTGAGTTTTCATCCAGCCATTGATCACATTCAGGTTATGGCGCAGATGTTCGAGGTTAATCGTCACTCGATTCATCGGGTGAGCCTCATCTCGGCATATTTAGTAGTCATACCGAGCCTTTCGTAAAGCCTTTTGGCGGGGTTGTCATATTCTACATGCAATTTCACATCGCCGGGACATAGATCGAAACCACGCTGGATAATCTTGCTTCCCACACCCTTACCGCGAGCGTCGGGAGAAACCGCCACGAACAGCAGAATATCTTCGGGCACATATCCTTTCATACCGGTTTTCAGCATTACCAGCGCACCCATCGGCTTCTGGTCCTCTTCAGCTATCAGGATGAATCCGCCCTTGCCCTCAGCATCCGAGAAGGCGTAGTCGAATGAGCTCTGTATATCCTCTATTGTATCCTCATACGGCTTAAGGCTTTCATGCAGAAATTCGGCCAACTCATCGCGATTGATCCAGGATGGAAAATCTTCGGGCTTGTAGATTTCATGTATCTTGATATTTTGATCTTTCTTTTCATCTTTTTTGGGTTCAACTCTGCTTCCCATCAGTTTTATCCTCCTTAAAAGGTATCTTTCTGTTTAGGTCTTTTTTTATTGGTTCTTAATGTAGCTGGGTTCCTCGGACAATGACTGGCTGGCCAGCACAGCCCCCACATCCAGACCATCGGCATTCATCATGGCCGCCACATGATTCAGGCACTTCAGGATCTGGTCCTGCCTCTCGGGAGGCAATGATTTTAGCGCCCTGACAAATTCCTCCTGAAGAGGCGGGGGTGCCTCGGCCAGGATTTCCCGGCCTTTTTCTGTGCCACGCACTATTACCTGACGACGATCCCTGACACCACGGACCCGTTCCACCAGTCCCCTTTTCTCGAGACGGTCAATAATCCCGGTAACGGTGGCATTGCTCAGATTTACCTGTTGCGCCAGGTTACCGATAGGCGCCTCATCCTGCTTGGAAATCATTTGCAGGATAAGAAGTTGCGGACCCGTAAGGCTGTAATCCTGAACCAGTCGACGGGAATGAAGATCAATTGCCCGGGTAATTCTCCGAAGCGCAATCAATACATTCTCTACCAGCTTATCATTATCGCTCATCAGTTCCTTTCAATACTAATATTTTGTATACGAATAATACAAGTAAAATGTTAGCTGTCAACAATTTTCGACAAATTTGGCCAATTTATAGATAATTCGATTAGAAATTGATGAATTTCATACGATTTCAGCCCCTGAGATAGTACATGATAATCATTGCCGCCAGTTTGCTGGTACGCTGATTTAAATCGTATTCCGGATTGACCTCTGATATTTCCAGTATTTTGGTGCGTGTGTCGCGACCGGCGAATTCGGCTATTTTGCAGATTTCCTCGGCTGTCAGGCCTACCGGATAGGATGCGCTGACCCCGGGGGCATCGACACTGCGTACGGCATCCAGATCAAAACCCCAGAAAATCGACTCGAACTTACTGTTTTGCAGTATCTTATCAAAAACATATTCTATTCCCAATTCGCGCAGGGAATCCAGTGAATAGACATGCGCGCCTTTATCCTCGAGGTATTTTTTATAAACCGGCGAATTGGCTATGTCCTTATTGGCGATTTCATAGAAATTGCCGGGCTTGAGATGTTTGCCTTCCAGAAGCTGACGATATGGTGTTCCGCTATTGGGCGGATCATCCTCACGCACATCATAATGGCTGTCGATATTGATCGCAATCAATTCCCCATTCTGATCAGAAAGCGCCTTGCAATCGGGATAAGAGATATCATTGCCACCACCCAGTATAATCACTCGCTTATTCCGTGTAAGCAAGGAAAATGCAACATTGTATAGATCTTCATGAATCTGCTCCAGACTGTCGGCAAGCTTCAGATTGCCCAGATCGAAAATGCGCGTGCAGATCATCCGCTCCTGCTCCGGGACCGGAAATGTGTACAGGGCCCTTCGGATTTCATCGGGGGCCTTACGTGCGCCCGGCTTGCCCTGATTTCGTCTGACTCCCACATCCTGTGGACATCCCAGAATGACCAGATCGGCATGCGCAAAATCCCCGCGCTCTCGCCGGACATACTCGCCCATCTTGATATCATTGGGATCGTTACGTGAAAAGAACAGATCCCGATCGGGACGCGTGGTCAGCTCAAAAAGATCTATTTTATCCATTATCTGCATATCATTATCCATTTATAAAGCAATATCAAATCCCCGGTGTCATAGATTGCGAATTATAATGACAGGGTTGCTCTCAAATTATATAACTATCCGGCAAACAAAATGTGCCTGTCATATTGATTTCCCGTTTTTTGACGAATTCATTCATGTTTTTAACGACCGTAATTTCAGGCCAACGGCTGTGATTTCGATCGAACCGATGCCGGACAACGGCCCCGCGCCGTTTGCCCTGAAACCATTGGTCGACCCTACAATTGAAGACGTCGGCATAGGCGTTCTGCAGTCTATGAATAATAATGCTTCCGCATTTCCCACAGGTAGTGCGAGCAAGTAATCGGCGCAAACCGATCAACGGTTCTCACAAGCGGAAAGGGAACAGGAGTTTATACTCCTGTTCCCTTTTTCTTTTGGGAATGTTTAACGCATTTCCTTAATGGGCGCTTCTTTATGCCAGAGCTCATGCAGGAAGTCATACAGCTTTTCACTCAGGGAAACTTTATATGGAGTGGGATTCAACGGGCGCAGGTGATCCTCGCGCAGTGATTTTATCTGCTCCTGAACACGTTTGCGGATATCATCCATAGCCGGCAGATCAACCGAATAATCGCCATCCCAGACTTTTTCATGCAGTCTCTCGACCTTGCTGGGTACGACATACATACGCTTTTCCTCTTCGAAGGGATGGCAGCAGAGAATGCGCTCATCAACTTCAGGGGCCTTTTCGTCGTCAAGTATCAGAAGGTCGACAATCGGATGGCCCTTTTCGCCGTAAAGGCGGTAGCCCGTTTTTCGTCCGGGCAAGGTCATTTTGGTTACATTTTCGGAGAGTTTTATGCGCGGACTGTCATCGATCTGCACCAGCTTGTATACACATCCCAGCGAGGGATCAGCCTGGCAGGTTACCAGGTGGGTGCCGATGCCGAATATGTCGATTTCATGCCCCTGTTCGGCCAGCGACCGGAGGGTTTCCTCATTGATTTCGTTAGAGGCAACGATTTTCAGGTCAGTGAAGCCGTTGTTGTACTTTTCATCCACATCCTTGAACATCTGGCGGGTTCTTTTGGAGAGATGCGACAGGTCGCCTGAATCAAGACGAATCCCGACAGGATCATAACCGAATTGATCAAGGGCCAGCGAAACAACCAGAAAATTGGGTATGCCGGATTCAAGAGTGTGATATGTATCCACCAGCGCCAAAAAACCATTGGGATAGGATTGGGCATAGGCGATAAATGAGGCCAGTTCACCTTCATTGGTATCCTCGAATCCGAGTTCCTCGCGGTATTTCATAACTGCTTCGACAAAGTCCTTTTCATTGCCATCCTTGTCCAGGAGCTTGTTTGTATGCAGGTCATCCAGATTTGCGTAGGAGGATATATATGAATGGGCTTGTGTACCGCTTACGGGAATATCATAAAGATAACCGCCCATGACATTGCTGGTGCCGTCAAATCCACCCAGGTAACTGTAGCGTGCCGCCGACACCGCGCCATCAGGACCCTGCGCCCGACGCATGCCGAATTCTATCAGTGCTTTATCTTCTCCGGCCGCCAGTCTCATACGGGCCGCATTGGTGGCTATCAGGCTGGAGTAGCTGACCAGGTTGAGGAGAGTCGATTCCAGAAGTTGACAGATTCCCAGAGGCCCTTCAACACGCATCATGGGTATACGAGGAAATGCCAATGTGCCCTCCGGGAGGGCATCGACACGAACCCCGGAGCAGTCCAGATTGCGTAACCAGTCCTTGAAATCATTATTGCATGCCGGCATCGCGCCACAGACATAGTCTATCTGGTCGTCAGTGAATGAGTAATTCTTGAGGAATTTCAATGCCTCCGAAAGGCCCGCAAAAATTGTGAATTCGCCATTGAAAGGATTCTTTCTGAAAAACAGATCAAATATCGCGCGGTTTTTATATTTGCCCGAATTAAAGTAGGCATACGCCATCGTTAATTCATACAGATCAGTCAGAATCGGGTTGATGAAGCCATTTACGGGTTTCATGGATGAACTCCCTGTTTCCGATAGTTTGTAACTTTTTATGTCAGTTTTGTATATCAGGCCATGATGATATCGAGTCGGTTGATTTAACCAGGTGCATACCCTCCTGGGCAAATCTTTCGAATGCCCTGTCGGCCTGCTCACTGAAATCGGGGCCGTCGGGCATAACTACAGGCGATGTGCAATCCTCCATCAGGTAAATCCTGCCGGACAATTTGGGATTGCGGGACTTAATTTCGCTTAAGAGATCCTCGACTGTCCAGGCCACACAATGGCTTTTGGCCTGCCCTGCTATGATTACCTTGTCAAAGCTCAGGAGCCTGTCAAAAAAACCCTCGTTTTCAGAGGCAATTTTCTGATCGCGTTCATCCTCGGTAACCTCGGGCCTGAAGATGGAATAGTTTTCGGTCAAGGGATTCTCGCCCTTTATTTCGAAGCCGGCCTGCCTCTGGCGAGCCATATTATGGAAAAACACCGCTTCCTCGATATGCGGCACCAGGGCATGTCCGATTCCACCCAGCATTGAATGATACGGCCAGATCATTAAATCCATCTTGCCGCTTTCCTTCAGCCCACGCACATAATGTTCGAGATATTTTTGCAGGCTTTCATAGTCTTTTCCCTCAATATTTTCTGCAATGGAGGGATTTACTTTCCATTTGCCATTCTCAATATCCTCAAGCGAGACCATTGTAAAAGGCTCCGGATGATTACTATCTGAATCTATTAAAAACACGGGATGAAATACCTGCATGGCGCGGTGGGTATCCATGGAGGCTACGATCTTTGTAATGGAGGGAATATTTTTGTATATAAATTCGCTGATTCGCTTGCTGTCCTCGACTGCGCCATTGCCCGATTTGCCGGCAACAAAGAGTTCGAAGCCGGGTGTGCAGAATGTATTCTGGCAATCAACCAGAAGCAGGCATATTCTCGGGCTGTCTTTATTCGGATTTTGCAATTCATGCTTATGTGCCCATTCCGATGCTGCCTTTGCTATTTCCTGATAGTCTGTTTTGCGAATCTGATCAGCTTTGCCGCGATCGTAGAAATCCGGAATTGGAAGTTCTCTGCCAAACATAAATTAAGACCTCCCATGGATTGAAGAGTTGTGATGTTCTGTAACTGCTATAACAGTTCAAATACCGCATAGTTTTGCGATTATTGACTTTATTTGGCGGCCATGTTATAATTCCTGTAAGAGCTTATATCACATGTGGATAGTATGACATGCAAAAAGCTTTTTTAAGGCCTCTGAACAACCTGGAAGTGATTGATGTTATAAATATCTAATAAAGTAATGGGCAATGGAGGGAAATAATGATGGCAGCAAGAGTAATATATACACCACTGATAGTTCCACCTTGCCATTAATCGTATCATAAAGAAATCAATACTTAATTCGAGGATTTATATATGGCCGAACAGGATAAAAGAGAGCTTCCTGAACACATCGAATATGAAAACAGAGAATGGATCGATTCCATCGATTACGTATACAAAAACCAGGGCGAGGATCGTGTTAATGATCTTTTGCGCCTGATGCAGGTGCGCACCCGTGAGTTGGGAATCGATCATCATTTTTCAGCCAATACTCCTTATATCAACACAATTCCGGTCGAGGATCAGCCGGTTTTCCCGGGCAGCCGTGAAATTGAACGCAGGATTAAAAGTATCATTCGCTGGAATGCTATGGCTATGGTGGTGCGCGCCAACCGCACTGAAAGCGGAATCGGCGGACATATTTCCACATTTGCATCATCAGCGACATTATTCGAGGTCGGCTTTAATCATTTCTTCAGGGCCAAAAACGACAAGCATGACGGAGACCTGATATATTTCCAGGGACATGCCTCGCCGGGTATATATGCCCGCGCATTTGTGGAGGGCCGGATATCAACCAGGCATCTGGAGAATTTCCGACGGGAACTCAAGCCCGAGGGCGGCTTGTCGTCTTATCCGCATCCCCGTCTGATGCCTGATTTCTGGCAGTTTCCCACTGTATCCATGGGCCTTTCACCGATCATGGCGATCTACCAGGCCCGTTTTAACCGTTATCTTGAGGATCGCGGAGTTAAGCCCAAAAGCGACCAAAAGGTCTGGGCATTTCTGGGAGATGGCGAGCTGGATGAACCGGAATCGCTGGGTGCGATTACACTGGCACCGCGTGAAAAGCTGGATAACCTGATTTTCGTGATAAATTGCAATCTGCAGCGTCTGGATGGTCCGGTGCGCGGCAACGGTAAGATCATTCAGGAGCTGGAGGCGGCATTCCGCGGTGCAGGCTGGAATGTGATCAAGGTTATCTGGGGCGATGACTGGGATCCGCTTCTGGCCGCCGATGATACGGGGCTTTTGATTAAGCGTATGGAAGAGGTGCCGGATGGCCAGTACCAGAAATATACTGTGGCCGGCGGAGATTATATACGCAAGGATTTCTTTGGCAAGTATCCTGAGGTCCTGGATCTGGTTAAAAAATATTCTGATGAGCAGTTGACCCGTCTTCGCCGGGGCGGCCATGATCCCGAAAAAGTTTATGCCGCATATAAAGCGGCGGTCACTCATGAGGGTGCACCGACAGTTATACTGGCCAAGACGATTAAGGGCTATGGCCTGGGTGAGGCGGGCGAAGGACGCAATGTGACCCATCAGCAGAAAAAGCTGAATGAGGAGGAGATGCGCCAGTTCCGCAGCCGTTTCGGCATCCCGATTTCGGACAGTGATATCCCCAGGGCTCCATTCTACAAGCCTGCCGATGACAGCGAGGAGATGCGATATTTGCAGGAACGTCGCAAAGAACTTGGCGGCTATGTGCCCAAACGAATTGTAACTGTCGATCCGATCGAAATGCCTGCAGACAAGATTTTCGAAGAATTCTATGAAGGCAGCAATGATCGCGAGGTTGCCACTACGATGGTCTTCGTGCATCTTCTGTCAAAACTCCTGGCGGATAAAAAACTGGGCGAGTTAATCGTTCCGATCGTACCGGATGAAGCACGAACATTCGGCATGGAGTCTCTTTTCAGAAAAGTCGGAATCTATTCCCATGCGGGGCAGAACTATGAGCCTGTGGATAAAGAAAGCCTGCTGTATTATAACGAGGCCAAGAATGGACAAATTCTGGAAGAGGGCATCACCGAGGCGGGCTCGATGTCATCATTTATCGCCGCGGGAACATCCTTTGCAATCCACAACAAAAACATGATACCGTTTTTTATCTTTTACTCGATGTTTGGTTTCCAGAGAATCGGTGATCTGATCTGGGCCGCATCGGACGCTATGGCGCGCGGTTTCCTGCTGGGCGGCACTGCCGGCAGAACAACCCTGGCCGGTGAGGGCTTGCAGCATCAGGATGGCCACAGCCATGTATTGGCCTATGCCCCGCCCACTGTTCATGCCTATGATCCGGCTTATGCCTATGAACTGGCCGTGATTATCAAAGAGGGTATCAAACGAATGTTCGTCAACCAGGAAGATATTATCTATTACCTGACTGTCATGAATGAATTTTATAAGATGCCGCCGATGCCTGAAGGCTCGGAAGAGGGTATCCTGAAGGGCATGTACAAATTCAAGAGCTCGGACAACAAGCGCAAAAAGTATAAGGCCCACCTGTTTGGAAGCGGCACGATCCTGAACGAGGCTCTAAAGGCACAAAAGATTCTGGAGGATGATTTCGATGTGGCCACGGATGTATGGAGCGTGACCAGTTATAAAGAGCTGTACACCAATGCCTGTGATGTTGAGCGCAGGAACATGATGAATTGGGAGGCTGATCCGGAAAAACCATATATCGCCGAACAGCTCGAAAATGAGAGCGGGGTATTCGTGGCGGTCTCCGATTATCTCAAAGCGCTTCCGGCCACAATTTCCCGTTATATTCCCGGGCCGTTTACAATGCTGGGCACTGACGGATTCGGGCGCAGTGACAGCCGCACCGCCCTGCGTGATTTCTTCGAGGTCGATGCGCGTCATATCGCATTCGCCGCGCTGGCCATGATGGCCCGCGAGAAAAAGGTCAACCAGGCAACGGTCAAAAAAGCTGTTAAAAAACTGGAAATAGATACAGATAAAGAGAATCCATTTTACTTATAGATGAGGTATCAGAATGATAAAGGAAATTACCATACCCGAAATAGGTGAAAATGTTGAATCTGGCGAGGTCATAAAAGTTCTTGTTTCCCAGGGCGATATGGTCGAGGAGGATCAGGGCATTATAGAACTTGAAACCGAGAAAGCAGTGGTGGAAATTCCCTCGCCGGACGGTGGCAAGATAACCGAGATCACGGTCAGCGAAGGAGATTCAGTTAAAATCGGCCAGACAATCGGAAAAATTGAGACTGAAGGCGAAGAAGGCGCGGAAGAGGAAGCTGAAGAAAAAGAACCCGAAGAAGCCGAGGAGCCAGAAGAAGAAACTGAAGAAAAACCGGAAGATGAAGAAGAAAAAGTAGAGGCAAAGGAAGAGAAAGAGGAAGTCAAAGAAGAGCCTGAGAAGGAAAAATCGAAGCCGGAAAAGAAACTGCCCGAAGCCAAACCTCAGAAATCTCCCCAGAAAAAAGAGCCGGAAGAGAAAGCGCCCGGGAAAGATGTCGCACCGGCCGCGCCCTCGGTCAGAAGACTGGCCCGGGAACTTGGCGCGGATATCAGCAAAATAGCCGGAAGCGGGCCGGGCGGCAGGATTACACAGGATGATGTCAAGCATTATATAAAACGCATAGTATCGGGTGAAACCAGCCCGGCGGCGGGAGTCAAACAGACCGAAACCGGCGCGCCGACACTGGATATGCCTGATTTTAGCCAGTGGGGCGAGATCAGCAGAGAACCATTAACAAGGGTACGAAGCATAATCGCCCAGGGCACCAGCGCAACCTGGAACACGATACCCCATGTAACCCAGTTCGACAGGGCCGATATAACCGAACTTGAGACTTTCCGCAAAAAGTATGGCAAAAAGGCTGAGGATGCAGGCGGCAAACTTACGGTTACGGCTATACTGATGAAAGTACTGGTTTCGGCTCTGAAACAGTTCCCGCGTTTCAATGCCAGTATCGATCTCCATTCGGCCCAGATTATATACAAATATTATTATCATCTGGGAATTGCTGTCGATACCGAGCGCGGTCTTCTGGTGCCTGTCATTCGTGATGTCGACCAGAAAAGCATTCTCGACCTTTCGGTTGAACTGAAAGAGCTGGCCGATAAGACGCGCGGCCGCAAGATCAGCCCGGATGAACTCGAGGGCGGGACTTTTACGATTTCCAACCAGGGCGGTATCGGCGGTACCGATTTTACGCCGATTGTATACTGGCCGCAGGTTGCTATTTTAGGTGTCAGCAGGGCATCGGTGGAGCCTGTATTTATGGATGGCGAGTTCAAGCCGCGCAAAATTCTGCCGCTGTCGATGTCCTATGATCATCGGATAATCGATGGCGCGGATGCGGCACGCTTCCTGAGATGGGTCAAGGAAGCCCTGGAACATCCATTCCTGATTAATTTCGAGGTATAAATACTGAGATAGCATAGAATAAATGGAGATAGATCATGGCTGATAAGAAGAAAAAGACTCAGCTGGCGATAATCGGAGCGGGTCCGGGAGGCTATGCGGCGGCTTTTCTGGCTGCCGACCTCGATCTGGAGGTAACCCTGATCGATCCGCGCAAAAACCCCGGCGGCGTATGCCTGCATGTCGGGTGTATACCTTCCAAGGCTCTGCTGCATGTGGCCGCTACGATTCATGAGGCTGAAGAAGCGAAAAACTGGGGTGTGAAATATAATAAGCCAAAGATCACATTGAGCAAGATGCGCTCATGGAAAAATGATGTGGTCGAAAAACTGACCGGCGGCCTGGGTGATCTGGGAAAACGCCGCAAAATAAATTATATCCAGGGTACTGCAAAATTTAAGAGCAATACCACCCTGGCAGTTACCGAAAATGATGGTGACGAATACGAGCTGGAATTCAAGAATGCTGTCCTGGCCACAGGTTCGAGCCCATTGATGCCGGGCGCTTTTCAATCGGATTCCGATCGTGTCATGACCTCGACCGAGGCGCTTGAAATCGAGGAAATCCCCAAATCCCTGCTGATCGTGGGAGGCGGTTATATCGGATTGGAGATGGGCACTGTCTATGCCACTCTGGGCAGCAAAGTTACAGTTGTGGAAATGACTTCCGGACTGCTTCCGGGAGTGGATCGTGACCTTGTCAGCCCGTTGTCACAAAGATTGAAAGAACTTTTTGATGAAATCCTGCTGGATACAAAGGTGGCTGATCTAAAGGTACAAAAGAACGGTGTCAAGGTTAAGCTGGAGGGCAAAGAGGGCAAAGCAAAGAGCCGTATTTTTGAAAAAGTTCTGGTATCGATTGGCAGAAAACCGAGTTCCGAGGATCTGGGATTGGAAAATACAAAAGTTAAACTCGATGATAAGGGCTTTGTTAAGGTCGATTCACAGCGCCGAACGGATGATCCCCGGATCTATGCAATCGGCGATGTTGCCGGGCAGCCGATGCTGGCGCATAAGGCCAGCCATGAGGGCCGTGTAGCGGTTGAGGCGATAGCTGGCCATGATACAGCTTTCGAACCCCGTGCCATACCGGCGGTTGTATTTACCGACCCTGAAATTGCATGGGCCGGGCTTACTCAAAGTGAAGCAAAGGAAAAGGGCCTTGATGTAGAAGTGGTCAAGTTCCCCTGGGCGGCATCGGGAAGATCCGCCACCCTGGGTAAATCAAGAGGTTTGACCAAATTTATTATCGACCCGGACACGGAGCAGATTCTGGGCGTGGGCATAGCCGGAACAGGCGCCGGTGAATTGATTTCCGAGGGTGTGCTGGCAATCGAGATGGCTGCGGTTGTCTCGGATGTGCGCCTGACAATTCATCCGCATCCAACTTTATCAGAAACTATCATGGAGGCCGCCGACCTGTTTTTTGGACAAAGCACACATTATTACAGACCAAAAAGAAAAAAATAGCGTTTCCCCCCACAAAAAAACTGCCGGAGTATTTTGCTCCGGCAGTTTTTTTTGCTGATAATTCTTATCATTTGCCGTGTTTGTCCCTGAAGATATTAATCAGACTTCCGGACAGAACCATCTCCACCTGTCTCGGCGAAAGCGTATGTTCGAGTTCATAGGTCTGATCTTTGGTTTTGTTAGTGGCGGTAAATTTGCCACCCTCTTCCAGAGTTTTACGAGCATTTTCGATAACGAGCACATCATCCTGATCGATTTTATCCCAGTCATCGGGATTTGTGAACGTCAACGGGAGTATGCCGAAATTGGCCAGATTCTGCCAGTGTATACGAGCGAAGCTCTTGGTTATGACAGCTTTGACTCCCAGGTAACGGGGTGCCAGGGCGGCGTGTTCACGGCTCGATCCCTGGCCGTAGTTAGATCCGCCAACTACTATCGAGCCGGATTCCTTGTATTCCATAGCACGATCATGATAGCTCTCATCGATCTGCGCAAATGTGAATTTGCTGATGGCCGGGATATTACTTCTGAGCGGAAGAACCTTGGTACCGGCCGGCATGATTTCATCGGTGGAGACATCATCTCCCACCTTCATCAAAACCGGGCCCTCGATATTATCGGGAATCGGATCGAATGGGGGCAGGGAGGCAATATTGGGGCCTTTTTCCAGTACTTCCTTTTTGCTTTCCTCCTCAGGGAGTGGTGCGAGAAGCATCTTTGTATTTACCTTTATTTTCGAGGGCTCCACATATCCGGGATAATCAAAATCCAGTTCGCGAGGATCGGTAATAACGCCGGTCAGGGCCGAAGCTGCGGCCGTTTCCGGGCTGCAAAGATAAACTGAATCCTCTTTTGTGCCGGATCGTCCCGGGAAATTGCGCGGTACAGTTCTGAGGCTGATCTTTCCCGAGGCCGGTGCCTGCCCCATGCCGATACAGCCATTGCATCCGGGCTGATGAATTCGTCCGCCGGCACTCAGGAGCTTGGAAAGCAGGCCCATCTCGGTCAGATTTTCCATGATCTGGCGCGAGGTCGGATTGATATCAAATGACACACGGTCATGGACTGTCTTGTCATCTACAATAAGCGCGGCAATGGCGAAGTCGCGCATGCCGGGATTGGCCGATGATCCGACCATGGCCTGATAGATTTCCTTGCCTGCAACTTCTTTTACGGGGACAACATTGCCCGGGCTGGTGGGTTTGGCAATCAATGGTTCCAAAGACGACAGGTCGATTTCATCATGTTCGTCGTATTCAGCGCCATCATCTGCGAGAATTTCCCTGAAATCATCGCCGCGTTCCTGCAGATCGAGGAATTTTTTGACCTCATTATCGGCCGGGAATACAGTTGTGGTTGCGCCCAGTTCGGCGCCCATGTTGGCGATCACATGACGATCCATGGCGGTCAGGTATTCCAGGCCGGGGCCATAGTATTCGATTATCTTGCCGACTCCGCCCGAAACCGTATGACGGCGCAGCATTTCCAGGATCACATCCTTGGCACTGACCCAGTCGGGCAGTTTACCGGTTAATTTGACGCCCATGACATTGGGCATTTTCACAAAGAATGGTTCACCGGCCATAGCCAATGCGACCTCGAGGCCGCCCGCACCCATTGCCAGCATACCCATTGAACCGGCAGCGCATGTATGGCTGTCGGAGCCCAAAAGGGTTTTGCCCGGTTTGCCGAATCGTTCCATGTGAACCGGATGGCTGACGCCGTTGCCGGGACGGGAGTACCATACACCGAATTTGCGGCAGGCACTGCGCAGGAAAAGGTGATCATCGGGATTCTTGAAATCGGTCTGAAGCAGATTATGGTCGACATACTGGGCCGAAAGCTCGGTCTTCACTCGCGGAAGATTCATGGCCTCCAGCTCCAGCATAACCATCGTACCGGTGGCATCCTGGGTAAGTGTCTGGTCGATTTTTAGGCCGATCTCCTGCCCCGGTTTCATTTCACCGGAAATCAGGTGATCGGAAATCAGTTTCTGGGCAACATTCATTTTCATATCCAAAATCCTTTACCATTTAATTAGCGCTTATACCTTTTCAATTATTTCCGGAGCGCCAATGTTCCGGGATGCTCTATTATTGCTTAAAATCCCAGTTGCCTTCCTCGATTTGTTTGATCTGGTCGATACGTCGCTGGTGACGGCCTCCCTCGAATTTGGAGTTGAGCCATTTGTCAACGATTTCGAGCGCCTGTTCCTCCTCCAGAAAGCCCTGCCCCAGTGAAATCATGTTGGCGTTATTGTGTTCTTTGGCCAGGTGGGCAGATTCCACATTCCAGCATAATGCGCAACGTATACCCTTGACCTTATTGGCCGCGATTGCCTCACCGTTGCCGCTTTTGCCCAGCACTATTCCGGCATGTGAATCGCCCCGGGCAACTGAAAGCGCAACTTTGCTTATAAATATGGGATAATCGGCGGATTCCTCGGAATCGGTGCCCATGTCGACAACGGTGTATTTTTTGGATTCGAGGTATTTCTTTATCAGGTCCTTGTATCTGTAACCGGCATGATCGCTGCCGATCGATATGATCTTGATATCATCCATGACTGTTCCTCCTCATAATAATCGAGAATCAGAAATATATTTTAACAAGGGCAGTTGTACAATCGCAATTACAAATTGGCGGGTGGATATCCATAAAACACGTTTTCAATCCATATCTTAAATGGGGTGATGTGCATCCCTTTATTGTTTTTTACCGATCAGCATCTCCTGAAGTTTCATTGCGTTCCGGGCCGCATAGCCATTCTGGTCATTGTCGAAATAGCAGTAAACATCTTTTCCAACTTTGGCCCAGGCGCTTATCGCTCCCGCCCAGGCAGCCAGATTGCGGTTGTCATATTTTCCCTCATAGGCATCACCCGGCCCATGCAGGCGGATATATACAAAATCTGCGGTTATCTCGCGCGGACTTTCGGTTCCGGCCAGTTCATATATGCAGAATGCGGCATTATAATCTTTTAACATCCGGTAGATCTCATCCGACCACCAGCTCTGATCACGAAATTCAAATGTATAGCTGTACTTTTTTGATAGCTTCTTCAGGAATTCTTTTAATCTATCGGGATTGCATTTCCAGCGTGGCGGCAGCTGAAACAGTATCGGGCCGAGCTTGCTGGATATTTTGCGCGCGGCATTCATAAATTTATCCAGCGAATCTTCCGGATCCTTGAGCTTTTTCATGTGAGTAATATAACGACTGGCTTTGATCGAAAAAACAAAATCCGAGGGTACCGTGCGATTCCAGCTCAGGAGCGCCTTACTGTCGGGCAATTGATAAAATGAGTTATTGATCTCGACCGTGGACAGCTTATGGCAATAATATTTCAGCCATTGGTCGCTTTTCAAGTTGGGCGGATAGAAATTCTCCACCCAGTGCTTATAATTCCAGCCGGATGTGCCAATATGTATCTTGTCCTGGTAGCTCATGATTAAACGGGCGGGATTAAATCTGATCAGAATACAAATGTCGATTTCTCGCCATTTGCATTGATGATCAAAAACGTCCCCTCGTCACCGTCCTTTTTATGCCACAGGTATAGCTCCAGCGGATCACTGATTTTATGCAGCACCTTCTCATCCGGGCCATCGCCGGCTTTGATCACCAGGTTTGTAACACCATTCTCCACCAGCTCAATATCCTTGAGTGGCAGGGATTCTGTTTCCAGGATCGGGGTCCCGCCCTTATCCTCATGTTTGATTGAGACCGGCCGCTTACGGTTTTTGACGCTGAAATTGAATATAAACTCCGGCCATTCATATTTAGGGATTTTCACCTGCTTCTTATAATCTGTCACATGACCTCCGATTGATACTTTTTTTTAGATAATCCACCAAATCCATACAAAATCGATGCCTCCGCAGCTTTGGACGGAGGAAACCTGCCGGCTAAGCCCTAACTCATATCAGACCGGTTTCGGCGGAGGCATCGATCGATTTCGAATCGAGCAACTAAATGCCCGCATTCATCTAATTACTGCTAAAAAGCTCGCTATAATCCTTGGGAAGCTGATCGCGGACATCATTCATCTCACCCTTGGTGATAGCTTCGTTCAGTATCGAGAACAGGGCTTTGCTGCGTGTCATGGCATCATTAGTGTCGATGTCTGCTTTCTTACCGACACGTTCATAAAATTCATCAAGAGAGAACCGTTCACCATGGCTTTTGGCATCCATAAATTCTTCCAGCCCCTCCGGCAATTGCGAGGCCACATCTTTGGCCTCATCGCCTGTAATTCTCTCTGCGAGCGTTCTCAATGTGGCCCGTGCGGTTCGTACCGCCTGTTCTTCATTTTCCAGATTGGCCCTATCTTTCAGCTGATTTATAAATTCATTATACTGCATATTCTCATATTCCTTTTGAAATTCACATGTTGCATTCAATCTGTCAGAGTTTATTCTGACGGCTTATTTACCACCTGTACCGTGGTGGCATGCATGCCTTCATCGCCGACATTGCCAACAAAGCGAACGCCATCGCCGATACGAAGATCCTTGAAATCGTCACGGACAACCGCATTCTCGCTGAAATATATTTCCCGGCCATCAGTTGTTTTCAGAAAACCATAGCCCTCTTCTGGAAACAGGTTGGAAATCACCGCAGTCATCTCCTGGTCGGGATGGCTCTTGACCTTCTGCTGTTGACGTTCCATCAGCTCGCGCAGTTGTCTCTGGGCGGCGCTGAATGCATCCCTGATGATTATATCCAGGGGATCATGCATATTACCGGTGCCGGGTTCACGCTTGACCACTATCTCATGCCCGGGTGGGACACGCAGGGTCAGCCTGACCCTGTAGGGATTACCCGATTTCAGATGTTCCTGCGGTTTTTCTACCGCCATGCGGCAGCTTATCAGGTTGTTACAGACCTTCTCGAGGTCATCCACTTTGTCATTTATGAGCTGCTCCAGATCAGGAGTTTTTTTAATGTCCCTGAATGATAGTTCTAATGGTACTTCCATAGCTCCTCCATTCTTTTCACCAAGCTACAGGAGGCTCAGTATTTCTTTTGATGCTTTTTGCAATAATAGGATGTCCTGCCATTGATCTTGCCGCTCTTTATCGTACCGGAACAGCGAGGACAGTCCGCACCATCCTGCCTGCGCGGAAGTAAAAAGCTGCGCGGCATATTATCAGGATCGACTTTTTTTTCAATGGCGGTTTTGAGAACATCCCTCATTGCACTGTATATTTTCTTTGATTCTTTTTTATTCAGATTCTGCACTTTTGATAAGGGATGAATTTTGGCACGAAACAGTATCTCATCGGAATAGACATTACCAATCCCGCACATCAGGCTCTGATCCATCAAGGCAGATTTTATGATGCCCTTCCGATCGGATAAAAGCTCCTCAAAAAGATCATAATCAATGCCCTTTTTCAGCGGGTCAGGGCCCAGGTCATTCTTTTCGATAAATTTATCTTTATCATCGGTAATCTCGACCTTGCCCAGTTTGCGCTGGTTATCATAGGCCAGAGTATAGCCATCGCTGAACCGGATCAGGAGACGCGGGTGATCCGGCTCCTTATCATCATTCTTGTAATATTTCAGGAAACCGGTCATGCCGAAATGCAAGATCAGCCAACCATTATCATCGTAGCGGGCAAACATATACTTGCCGTGGCGGGATGTCGACTTGAACTTCTTGCCCTTCAATCTCATCTGAAGACCCCTCGGGCTGATCTGCTCGAGCAAGCCTTCATCGAGAATCTGAGCCTTTTCTATTTTGGAGTTAAGCGATGTCCTGTTAAAGTATTTTCTGAATACTTCCACATCCGGAAGTTCCGGCATAATATTCACCTACCCTTTAAATCCAATAATTCTTCTATCAAAGCACGAATGCCAGGAAGAAACTGCTGCCCTGACGATTTACTCGCAGGAGCACAGAATCACCCTTATCTTTATTCCTGATGGCATTCAGAAATTCGTTCTTGTTTGCAATGTCTTTACGATCCACCGACTGAATAATATCACCTTCTCTCAGCCCTGTGACATAGGCATTGGAGTGAGGCTGAAGCTCATCGATCACGACGCCCTTCAGGTTTTTGCCGACGCCCAGCTGAGTGGCCAGTTCATCGGTCAATGTCCTGACAGTGAATCCCAGCAGGCGTTCTGTGTCACCGGTCCCGGCAATAACAGCTTCTTCGCCATTGCGTTCGGCCAGCGTAACATCGAGAGTACGCCGATCACCCTGGCGCATGACCGTAAATTCAACCTCGGTACCGGGTGCCGTTGCGGCCACACGATTGCGCAACTGTGATGAGTTCTCGATCTCGTCACCATCCATGCCGATTATAACATCGCCCGGTTCAAAGCCTGCCTTGTAGGCCGGGCTTTCTTCGAAGATATCACCAACCAGGGCCCCGTTTGGTTCTTTCAGATCCATCGCCTCGGCCAGTGAAGGAGTGACATCCTGAATCGCCACACCGAGCCATCCGCGTACAACTCGGCCTTCGGTAAGAAGCGAATTCATTATGCGCGCGGCCATGTTGGATGGCACAGCAAAGCCGATACCCTGAAATCCCCCGGTGCGGCTTAAAATAGCGGTATTGATGCCTACTAATTCACCGTCGAGATTGACCAGCGGACCACCTGAGTTTCCGCGGTTAATGGCGGCGTCGGTTTGAATAAAATTTTCATAATCTGCCAGTCCGACATTGGAACGCCCCACCGCGCTGACAATTCCCTGCGTAACCGTGTAGGCCAGGGTTTCGCTCATAGGGCTGCCAACCGCCAGGACAATTTCGCCCACCTTGAGTTCATCGCTGTCGCCGATTTCAATGTATTCCAGATCTGTTGCATTAATACGCAGTACGGCAATATCGGTTTCCGGGTCCGTGCCGATCACTTCTCCGGCAAACCTGCGGCCATCATAGGTGCGCACAAATATGCTGTCGGCCCCTTCGACCACATGATTATTGGTCAGCACATGGCCATCGCCCGAGACAATAACGCCCGAACCGAGACCGCGCTGACGGAACTCACGTTCCGGCTGTTGTTCACGATCAGGTCCGAAGAAATAGTCAAAGAAGCCATCATCCTCGCCAAAGGGCATCATAAACGGGCTGCGGGGCGCGGTCATCACGCGCTCAGTAGAAACCGTTACCACCGCAGGTTTGACTGTGGCGGCAATATCTGTCAATGCCTGATTCAGATCACGTAATGTGTTAATTGGCCTGTCCTGAGGAGATACGGCTTCAACCTCCTGGGCATTCACAAAAGCTATCTGCCCCAGCACCATTATAAATGTGAGTATTGCGATAAAAACAGTCTTTGCGGTCATAGATCCCTGCTTATGTGCCGGATGATTGAACATATTTGAAACTCCTTTCATTTGATGACTTTTACCCTGAACTTTCCTCATTTGAATTTTACCTAAGTTTTTTCTTCCAGATCCAGTTTCAGTGAGAGAAATTCGAGCATATCCTTGAGTGTAACAACGCCAACAAGTTTATCGCCGCGGGTAACAATCATCCTGCTTATTCCCTTGCGCCTCATTGCCTTGAGCGTATCAACCGCATCTTCATCGGCACTGACCGTATTTTCATCCGAACATTTTTTGGAGATATCCCTGACTGACCGCTGATTCCACTCGTCCTTGTCAACCTGCTTGACATCCGGCAGACTGACACATCCGACCAGGCGGGAATCCTCCATGACCGGATAAAGTTTGTGATGATACTTGTATATGTACTGATCAACAAGATCCTCGAGACTGAGTGAGGGCGATACGGTGATCGGGTCTTTCTTCATGAAACGTTCGGTCTTTTCACCTTCCAGTGTCTGCCTGATCAATAACTGACGATATGACATCTGGGCGGCGTTGCGGATAAACATACCGATCAGGAAGAGCCAGATGCCCCCGATAAAATTGCCCAGCGCAAAATCGACAACGCCCAGGATGATCACGATTACGCCGAATACCGAACCGACTTTGGCCGCAATCGATGTCGCTTCCTTGAGCGGTTTGCCGAATTTCCAGAGTATGGACCTGAATATCCTGCCACCGTCAAGCGGAAAGGCCGGCAGGAGATTAAACACGGCCAGTATGAGATTAATATAGCCCAGGTAGCCGATAACTCCGCCTGTGGGAGTCTGCGCGAATCCAGCCCCGGCCAGGCTGTAGACTCCGATCAGGGCCAGGCCGAAGACTATACTGACCGCAGGTCCCGCCGCAGACATCAGGATCTCCGCTTTGGGACTTTTTGGCTCATCGTGCATCTCCGCCATACCCCCGAAAATGAACAGTGTAATGCCATGCATGGGTATCCCGAATTGACGGGCCACCAGTGAATGGAACAGCTCGTGCAAAACAATCGAGAAAAACAGTCCGATTGTGCCCGCTACTCCCATCCACCAATAGGTAGAGACCGCAAAGTCTTCGAAATAGAACGGAAAAACTCCCAGCGCCAGCGATGCCGTTATCAGCACCGCCAGGATCAGCCATGACAGGTCGAGTTTTACCTCGAATCCGAATATTGTGAAAAGTTTGATGCTTTTGCTGAACATCTAAACCACCTCATTGAATAATTGGAAACAAGTCCACTTCATTAAGAAACGGATCTTATTTGAAGGTTATTGCGTACCTCGCGAACTCCGGCGGTATACAATGCGGCCTCATGGGCGGCATTATAGGCCATCATGCTGATGACAGCGCCTGTCAATGTCACGATGCTATCCTCGACCTTAACATCAACCTGATCGGCATCGATATACATATTCCTGTCCAGGGCAGCCATAACATCAGCATAAATAGCCTCGTCCGCGACCGCCTTGCCCGGAGCTGAATTAATCTGGTTGGTTACGCCCACAACTCCGGCCGCACCATAGGCAATCTCATCCGCCAGGGCTTTTTTCCAGTAGGCATCGACATCGCCAATCAAAGTGATCCAGCCATTGTCGGCCGAGACCTTTATATTGTTGCTGTTAAGGTCAGGATGCCACTTAAGCCGATTGGTAACATCAGCCTCAATCTCATAATCATCAGGCGCCGCCCTGGGCAGCGAGAATTTTACCTGTAAATGATGTTCCACGGATGTTACGCCGTCAACCGACCAGGCATCCTCGCGGGCCGCCTGGCTGGCATTGTAGGAGGGCACAGTTCCCTTCAGGATCACATTGGATTTATCGACCTCGACATTTACATCCGAGGCATCAACACGATCATCCCAGAAAAGCTGATCAACAATATCTTTCTTAATTTCTTCATCTCGCCGATGCATCAACATCAACTCCTTTCAGTGATCTATTCTGAAACCGTTTTTTTTATCTCAAATACCGATAACTACCATCCCGGCGCAATCACGAAACCGAACTCGGTGTCCGTGGTAGGACGCTGGAATGGGAATGCCAGGTAAAATTGTGTAACCAGATACCCGAACAGGTTTATCCGTGCCGAAACTCCGGCGCTGAAAACCGGAATTCGTTCGGTGGTATTTTTATCCCATTTTAATTCGGGAGAGTCGCCCTTATTCCAGGCTACACCACCATCGAAAAAGAAGCTCAGCTCGGTTGGCAAAGTCGGGAAATTTACAAGGCCGTATTCACGCGTTCCGAACAGCGGCAATCTCAACTCTGCATTAAACACGGCCAGCCGCGAGCCGATCAGGCGGTCGATCTCGGCACATCTGCCATCGCTGCTGGTCTGAGTACATTCGGCAACATCGAATGACCCAATGCTGTAGCCTCTGACCAGTGTCTCGAAACCGATGAACAACTGCGAGAGACGATCGCTTTCGGAATCCTCGAGGTAACGGCCATGATGATAGGCCCTGAATGCCAGAGTTATCGGGTTTATGAAAAAGTACTGCCTGTAATCGGCCAAAACACTCAGGTATGTCAGTGATCCAAGTGTCGGCTGTGCCTCAAAGCGGAAGCGGCTGCCACGTACCGGCGAAGTAAAGCCGAAGAATGAATAGTCTCCCACATAAGCCAGTGAACTCTGGAACAGGTTCAGTGATGATGGATCGGGGAGATCCTCCTCGCTCTGATCAAGTACGACTCCAGCAAATGTCAATACGCGATCTGCTTCACGGTTAAAGCTCATATGCGTATAACCGGCTGTGGCCTCCAGGCGCCTGTTGGTTGAAAACGGGTATTCGGCCATAAGCGCGACCTGCTCACTGAAAACCCTTTCCCGTATAAATTCAAATTCAGTAGCGACCACGCTGTCGCCTTCAACCACAACCGTATCCAGATCGGACCTCAGGCGAGCGGTCAGATAGGGAATGTGACCCGCCATGGCTCCATAGTTGATACGGTTGCCGCGATACTGATAGGCCACCTGCCCCCCCAGGTCTTTCAAACCGCCGTTGATCAGGGCCACGACGCTCAGAAGATGGTTACCGAGCATATCGCTGTAAAGCAGGTTAACACCACCGCCCAGCGATGTGCCGAATCGATCAACTGAGATACCAATAGTCGGGCGTCCGGCATAGATCAGGTCCAGATTTGCACTGTAATCGGTTGTGGTAAACTTACCCGGCTCGAGACGAATTTTGTCAATATCCAGATAACTGCTGACAAATGTTTCTTCACCTGCCGGCGGCAAAAAGGAATTGTCCTCATAGGAGCCCCGATCCTGGTAAAGACTGCCACCTGCTTGATCTATATTAAGCGCATAAATTTTGTAATCGCGATTATCGAATACCGTAAAGGCCAAACGGCCGGCATCGTCTGCCAGTGTCAATGCCCCCGAATTTTCAGTCAAGCCGCTGATACCCGTGGCAAAGTTGGTAACCTTATAAAAGCTTTTCTCCGTGCGTGAATAACGATACAGATTACTATAGCCATCGGGATTGGCGATCATGTAAAGATCATTACCATCCGGTGAAAAATGCGGATTAATGTGCCTGGCTCTTGATGTCACCTTGATAACTTCAACGCTGTTATTATTCAGGTCATAAAGGGCGATATTCATGGATGGAAATTTCAAATCTGACAGATCGCTGTTATCCCCGCGGTCGGTGGCGCAGGCTATCATACTTCCATCCGGTGACCAGTCCGGCTGAATCTGCGTAAACAGGTCATCTGTGATTTTGGTAGTATTATTTTCCGCCAGGTCATGAATATACAGATCGCCGATTCCACCTGATGTACCGGAAAATGCGATCCGGTTGCCATCCGGGGACCAGGCTAAATCCCTGATAGCATCGACTCCATCGATCTTTATTTTCTCTTCAATACCGCGATCCTCGACTTTCATAATGGCGATTTCATTATCGCCATTATCGAAAACCACGAAGGCAAACTGTGAGCCGTCGGGAGACCAGCTTCCGGACGAATTAGTAAACCTGAGCGCATCGAAATGTGCATCGGAGGCTGAGCTGACAAGTTTGCTCAATACCTCTCCTGTTTGCGCGTTGGCAAGATAAAGATCAATTGTGAACAGGTCACGCCTTGAAAGAAAGGCGATATATTTGCCATCGGGGCTGATCGAGGGCGATAAATTCATGCCCCCGCCACCTTCGACTATGGGCTCACCAAAATCCGCCGGGCTGACCCGCCCCTCGAGTTGAGGTTCATAATGATTGCGAATGGCGTTCTGCCATTCCTCTGACAATTCTTCATGCGTGGAATTTAAAATTCTCTCAATGCCCTTGGTCCATCCGGCCGCCACCATTGTGGAATAAAGATCGGAAGCAGCCTTATCGCTGTACTGCCCGGCAATAAAAGCCCAGAAAGCATGCCCAAAACGATATGGAAAATAACGCGGCTCATAAGCCATGGTCTCAATCGTGGGCACATCATCATTCAAAACAGCATCCCTGAGCCACATCGATGTAAATGGGTCGATCCTGCCGATTGTCAGATACTCGGCAATCCCTTCCACAAAGAGCAGCGGCATCTGCGCCATCTTGGTCCTTCCACGGCCCGAACCCATAACCATATCATACTGAAAACCATGCACCAGCTCATGCCCGATAACATGGTCATTTTCTGCATAGACTCCGGTTAACGGCAAAACTATACGTTGTTTCATTCCTTCGGTTACACCGCCCACTCCCTGGCTGATCAGGCCGAAGATGACATTGGTCTGCTGGAAATCGGCATGGTTGGCATACAGGATCATTGGTTGTTTCTGCTCAATATCATATTGAAAGAATTCGCTTTGACGACGATACCATCTTTCGGCCATCAAGGCCGCATCCTCGGCAGCCTCGGCCATCTGGGGATAATGGTAAACCTTAAAATTGGGTGTCTCGTAAATCCTGAAATCGAAATCTTCATACTGAACCTTATTCCGCCCGAAATACTGTCCCGAGGCGATGCTGCCGAGAAAAACAATATTCAGAAAAGCAATAACAAAGATTTTAAACCAACGGGAATCACCCTTTATTTTCATTTTTTTAACCTCTGCTTAGGCCCTGTATTTTTTAAAGAAAGCCTGTTTATGTTTAGCTTGGCTCATGGATAGTTATGTTGTTATTTACATCCACAACTCCGGCTGTGTACAAAGCGGTGTTATATGCCGCGCGGGCCGAGATCCAGTCCGGCACGGCGCCCATGAGCGTAACCACACCATCCTCGACTTTGTACTCAATATCATTAAGATCAACAAAGATATTGCGCTTCAACGCAAACTTGAGATCATCGGCAATTGCCGAATCGACGATATCTTTTGTAGGAACGACCTGCAGATCGTTGGTGATATCAACCACGCCGATAATCCCCGAAGCCAGGTTTTCGGCCAAGGCTTTTTTCCAGAATGCATCAACTTCACCCTGTATCCTCACCTTGCCGTCAATAACCGAAACATCAATGCGATTTGAATCCAGATCGGGATCGAGCCTGAAAGAATCGTTTATCTTGAACTGAATCTCCTCGTCGCTGGGCAATGGTGTGGATTGCGGATACTTCACCAGCACCCTGTTTTTTACCGATCTCACACCGGGAACTGTGATCGTGTCATTATGGGCTATTTTTCTGGATGAATAAGAGGGCACTTCTCCGCTTAATATGACTTCGCCGCGATTAACCTCCACTTTGAGATTTGATGCATCCACACGGTCATCCCAGTATAGTTTATCTACAACATCTTTCTTGATTTCTTCATCTATGCGAGCCATGAATATCTCTCCTTTCAATAGCACATTTCACAATGAGCGGAACAGATTTTTGACTTATGCTATCGACAGCCTGTAGAGCGGCCGCAAAACACAATGATGGCGGCCTTATGCTGCCGTGATGTTCACTAATAATAAGGCGGAATTAACGGGCGTTATCAATACGAGTTAATTGCATAAGTGTTACGTAGCAGAAGTACGTATGCTATTCATTATGGCGTTTTTATTCATTCGATGTTAAAGCTTCATAACCCGCGACCATATCCAGGAGCTCCGAGGTGATGCTGCTCTGCCTGAGATGATTATATTTTGAATTCATCTCATCCAGGTTTTCCTCGATATTTTTCTCAGCGGCCTGCATTGCTGCCAGGCGGGCGGAATTCTCGCTGGCCATTGATTCCGAGAAAGCACGGTATACAGCCACAAACAGATACTGCCGAATCAGATGCGAAAACAGCTTTGAGGGCTCCGCATAGTAGGCGGGCAGACATCGCGAGGACCATTTGCGCTCCTCCAGGTCGGTCAGTTTCTCTCGATCGAAGGGCAACAACTGCAGCTGTTCCGGCTTATATGATGCCCCTTGTTCACGCCGGTTGAAAAAGAGCAGATACCTGCCGATCTGATTCTCACGGCGCAGATTGTCTATCATTGTCAGGAGATCGAAAACACTGTCGCTGATAGCTTCAATGGAACTTGGTAAAGGCACGGATTCGACCATGGGAAGGCCGCTGGCCGATGTTACCCCCGAGGCTTTTGCTCCAAACACTATTACTGGCGGCCTGTAATCATCTTCCATATATGTTTTCAGGCTTTTTTCGGCAAAGGACACGACAACCTCATTAAACTGGCCGCAGAGCCCCTGATCGGAACCGAATACAATTGCCGCCGTTTTTCTTTGGCTCTCACGTTGCTTGAGATACTGGCGCCATCTCCAGTTACGCTGTATAAAAATCTCCAGTCCCATCTCGACCGTGCGGTAGTATTCATTCACCGATTCGACCGATTGTTCATACTGCCGGATATTGACCGCCGCCATAGCTTTCATGGTCTTTACCACGGAATGAAGATCGCGCGCGCTGTTTAATCTATTTTGTAATGACTCAAGGGTTTGCATCAGGATTGATCCTCCTGCCGCATTTGATCCAGGGCCTTATCGATCAATTCGAGCAAACGCTTTTTATTATCCTCAGTCAATTCCTCGCCATCATAGATGCTTTCCGAAATATCTTCACCTTCTTCTCTCAGGCGTTTTCTGATCAATGACTCCGCTTGGCCGATCTGATCAAGCTCCAGATCATCAAAACGGCCCTCATTGACAGCCAGAAGGACTATTACCTGCTCGGGTACCGGAATCGGTTTATATTGAGGCTGTTTCAATACTTCGCGTACCCTTTCTCCGCGCCTGAGTTTTTTGCGAGTTTCCTCATCAAGACGGGTACTGAATCTTGCGAATGTTTCCAGTTCCTCGAATTGTGAATAGGACAGCTTCAAATCGCCGGAAATTTCGCGGTATGATTTAAGCTGGGTTTTCCCGCCCACACGGGAGACCGATTTACCGACATCGACCGCCGGAAGATTCCCGCGCCTGTACAATTTTGGTGATAGATAAATCTGCCCGTCGGTAATCGATATGAGGTTGGTGGGAATATAGGCCGAAAGGTTTTGGGCCTGAGTTTCCACAACCGGCAGTGCTGTCATTGACCCGCCGCCTTTATCCTCTTTGAGATGCGTGGATCGTTCCAGAAGTCGTGAATGAATATAGAATATATCGCCGGGGTATGCCTCACGGGCCGGGGGCCTGCGCAAAAGCAGAGACAATTCACGGTAGGCGCGCGCATGCAGGCTCAGGTCATCATAGATTATCAGCACGTCATCACCGCGGTCGCGAAAAAATTCACCTATCGAGGTTGCCGCATATGGCGCAATATATTGCAGTCCGGGCGGATCCGCGCCATCGCTGGCCACTATAACACTGTAATCGAAAGCGTCATGTTCAAGAAGGTTGTCCGCCACCGAGGCGATATCCGAGCTCTTTTTGCCGATTGCACAATATATACAGATGACATCGGTATCCTTCTGATTGATTATCGTATCTATTCCGACAGCCGTTTTTCCGGTTTTGCGGTCTCCCACAATCAATTCACGCTGGCCTCTTCCAACCGGGATCAGGGCATCGACGACTTTCAGGCCGGTCTGCAACGGCACCTCAACCGGATCACGATCCATGATTTCCGGCGCGGGCCGTTCAACCGGCAGGCGTTCATCCGCGCCAATCGCCCCCTGAGCATCGAGAGGACGTCCCAATGGATCGATAATCCTGCCCAGCAGCACATCGCCAACCGGAACATCGATCACTCGGCCGGTGCCCATGACATCGCTGCCGACATCGATATCATCCGATTTATCCAGGAGCACAACACCGATATCATCGGGCGAGAGATTAAAAGCCAACCCCAGATAGTTGCCCTCGAATTTGAGCAGTTCCTCCGACCTGACATTGCCGAGACCCCTCACACGGGCCACTCCACTGCCGACGAAACTGACCCGTCCGATATCGCGCAGTTTGGCATCAGGCTGATGCTTTTCGAGCACTTCCCCGGCGGTAGCGACTGCCTGATCTATTATGTTTCTCAGCGTTTTCTCTTGTTCAGTCATCTAAATCCAGACTTTACTTCTTTTCCTCTTTGTCTTCTTCCTGTTCATCTTTTTCTTCTTTGACCTCTTCTCCTTCATGCATTTCCGGCTCCTTTTGCTTATCCTCTTTTTCGGCCTGCTTTTTAATCCGCCTGCTCTCAGAGGCACGGGCCCTGATGCGTTCCTCAAATTCTTGTTGCAATGATTCGAGGTAATCATCGATACTCCATGATATGCGTAGATCGCTGAGGTCTATTTCTATCCCGCAGATTAAATCAGAATTCTGTTTGAATTCGATATCATCGGATTTTATACCAGCCTTTTTCAGCACATTGCTGATATCCTTTCTGGCATCACTGCTGATTTCGAATGAGCTGAATATCATCAAATTGCCGTTCTCCTTGGATAACTGCCCGGCCCGTTCCTTGATGTCATCCTGCTTTTCTTTCAGAACATCCGCAAATCGCGCCGCTATCCGTTCTTCAAGTTCAGTGTCCGCCAGATCACCGAGCACACGGCGTGAGACATTGTAAATCTGCCGGCCGATTTTTACCCGCAATTCATTTATGAAGCTCTCCCGTTCATCTTCCAGAGACCTCTGCCATTTCGAGCGCAGCTGATGTACCTCTTCACGGGCTTCACGGATCAATTCTTTCTTTCGTTCGGAGGCCTGATTGCGCGCATTCTCAAGGATTTCATCCTGCTTTTTATTGAGATCCTCTTTCTTCTGATGAAACTCCTGACGTTCCTGATCGGCTTTTTCCCTTTTCTTCTCGGCTTCTCTGATATCAGAAGCTATTCGTTCCTCACGCTCATCCATTGCCTTCACAACGCGGTCATAGAGCAGCTTTTTGAGGATAAACAGCAGTATCAGAAAGTTTATTATCTGAGCCGCCAATGTAAACCAGTTTATCTGCATAAGTAAATCCTCACGATTTTATGAGACCACATGATTCCAGAACGGATTTGCAAAGATCAGGATAATCGCGATCACGAAACAGTAAATAGCCGTGGATTCAATCATGGCCATACCCACGAACAATGTGCGCGTAATCGTATTGGATTCATCCGGCTGCTGGGCAATCGCATCCATGGCCCGTGCCAGGGCCCGGCCCTCACCCAGCGCAGGGCCGATCGAACCGAGTCCGATTGTAAGGCCGGCACTGATAATCGAGGCAGCACCGATAATGTCTACGCTTTGCATTTTATTCTTCCTCCTTTGCATTATCTTTTTCAGACTCCTCGGCTTCCTCTTTATGTGCCCGTGAGGCCGAGGCTATGTATACAGCCGCCAGGACGGCAAAAATATAGGCATGAATCTGGCCGATCAGAAGGCTCAGGGCCTGCATGACCACCGGTACAAACAGCGGCGCGATACTGATCAGTATGGCCGCGATCATGGTACCGCTCATAACATTGCCGAACAAACGCACCGCCAATGCCAGCGTACGAGAAAGCTCGCCGATTATCAGAAACGGAAACATGAAGGCCGAGGGCTTTACATAATGCTTGAAATAGCCGCCCACACCCCGACGGGCGATACCATAGGCAGGCACCGCAAAGAAGACGCATATCGCCAATGCCCCGGTTGTATAGAGCGAACCTGTAGGCGGATGATAACCCGGCACTATCATCAGGACATTGGAAACCGATATAAATAAAAACAGGGTACCCAGGAACGGTAAATACTTGCCCGGGTCTTCATTTACTATTTCCCTGATCTGATCGCGGATATATCCGACAATGCTTTCCAGAAAATTCTGCCAGCGCGACATCTCCGGCCCGGATGATAAATTGCGAGTAATCAAAAATGATCCAATCGCCAGGATCGCCATAACCAGCCAGGTGAATACTATTGTGGCGCTTAGTTCTATAAACCCGTATTTCCAATATATAATCGAGTCAGGACTTATATTCATGTCAGCTTTCCTTCGGATTCATTTGATTAAGTCTTTGCGGTCCCAGAAATCTGATCAAAACAAATCTGGTCGCAACCATACCCAGAAGCATGGCCAGGAGTCTTTCCCAATGGCCGCCCTTTGCGATCAAATAGAACACGACCAGAACAACCGCCAGCCTGATCAAGAGGCTGAATATGGACAAAATCGCGGGATAACGGCTATTCGGCAGATGCCTGACTGTGAACCACAGCACGCCGAAAAAGAACAGGCCCAGAATCATGCCAATTGCAAAGCTTGCAAAAATCCAGAGAATATCCATTCTTTACGCCTCCTCCTTTTGAGGCCACCTGTTGAGCATATTTCTTACAACAATCGGCGCGAGTATACATGTCACGGCCGAGACAATTACCATGGATGTAAACACTTGTGATGATATTGCCCACTCTCCCAGCTTCAATCCACGTTGCATAATTATCATGGTTATCTCAGCACGGGGAATCATGCTGACACCAATCATCGCCGCGCCAACCCATCCACCTGTAGCCAATGCCGGTGAACCATGGCCGAGCAATTTCCCGACAATCGCAGCCAGGGCCAGTATCGTGCCGGGAACTATTGCCGCACCCAGGCTTTCCGGCGCTATATTGATACCCACACCGATAAAAAAGAATGGGCTGAACAGGGCATATATCATACCGAAAGATGTATCTATCTTGACCGACTCGGGATCACGGCTGAATGCCAGTCCGGCAAAAAAGGCCCCGATGGCAATCGAAAAGCCCAGGATTCCGGCCAATGATGCCAGGATGAATCCGATGCCGGTGATTACCAGGATCGGATTTGGTGATGACGGCAGACCTTTGAAGAAGTGACTCACCTTCTTTTCCAGATACAGTGAAAAAAGAGCACACAGGCCGCCAAAAAGAATCAGCTTGCCTATAATGATCAGCATTTCTTTTCCGGCCAGAAGCGCAATCGAGCCGTCACCTCCATGCCGCAATATCGGCAGTATCGAAAACAGTATCACCATGATTATTATGCCGGAGATATCATCCATCTCGGCCACATCCAGCAGAAGCTCTCCCTTTTTCGATTTCAATGCATCGGCTTCCTTCCAGACACCCACAGCCACGCCCACACTGGTAGCGGTCATGGCGCAGGCGATTATCAGGCTGGGGATGAAACCCAGGTCGATCAGGTAGTAGGCCGCAAGGTAACCGATCATGGCGCTAATGGCCACGCCACCGATCCAGATAAAACTTGCCCTTTTGAGCTGATGAAGAAGTCCGCGAATATCGCTTTCAAGGCCGATCCTGAACAGCAGTACAAAAATCCCCACATGAGCCAGGAATTCAAAGATTTCATAGGCGCTGGCGGTTAACATATGCGTTTCCATATCGAATAGCCTGACCAGAAATCCGAGCACGATAAATCCGACCAGGGCTGGTATGCTGATATGCTGAAAGGCCGATTTTATGCAGATCATCAGCACCAGCAACAGGCCCATAATCAGGACTATAAGTGGATAACTTATTACTTCCTCAGTCATGTCTGCTTTCCCTTTTGACCCAGTACCAGGCGTTCAATGAACCCAGGGCCACGCCGATGAAAAGGAATGTCAATGTCCAGGATATACCGCTCTCCCGGCTGGTGTCGAGCCAGATACCGATTGCCAGGCAGATCAGGGTCGGTATCGCCACCGACCAGCCGACCATGCCAAACATGCCCAGGCCAAACCACAGGCTCTGTTTATCCCGTTCACGACGAGCCTTGATTTTGCGCTCCTCTTTTTTTCCAATTTTGGCGGAAAATCCTTTGTCGTTATCTGCTTCGGGCTTTTTATTCATTGGCAGCCTGTTCCTGCTGATTGAATTTCCTGATTATGCCTGCCTCAAGCATTGCCATCGATGATCGCGCTTTACGTTCCCTTTCATCCAGTTGCTTGAACTGCTCATCTATAATCTGCTGCAAACGCCCCAGTTCTTCGCCACGAACCGCATTGCGCACTGAGACATGCACCATATCGCCCTGCTTGACCAGTACTCCCCGGTCAACTGCCAGAAATATTTCCTTTTCATTCTTTACGTATACCAGTATTCCGGGCATGAGCGGGGCCACGAAATCTATATGGTTGGGCAGAATACCACGCGATCCGCGCATCGTTTCCGCATTGATGCGGTCAACCCTTTCATTCACCAGAATCTGTGTCGGCAGCATGACTTTTAATCTCATTTGATCACTCTATATTTTTTGTCCTATTCAGCTTTTGAAGATTTTTGATCTTCAGCTTGCTTTTCTTCTTCTTCATCTTTTCCTTCTTCTTCTTCTTTTTCTTCTTCAGCGCTTTCGGAACTGACTTCATCTATTGATCCGATCATATAGAAATCACCTTCATCCCTATCCGGGAACTGATCATTTAGAATTTTGCGGCAGCCTTCCAGGCCGTCTTCAAGCTCAACAATGCGTCCTTTTTTTCCGGTAAATTGCTCTGTTACGAAAAACGGCTGGGTCAGGTATCTTTCCAGTTTTCGCGCCCTGCGAACTGTTTTCTGATCTTCCTGCGACAATTCCTCCATGCCCAGCATGGCAATAATATCTTTCAGGTCCTCGTATTCCGCCAATGTGCGCCTGATTTCACGAGCGATATTGTAATGATCCTGCCCGACAACATGAGGCGTAAGCATTTTTGAATATGATTGCAATGGATCGATGGCCGGATAGAGGCCCTGGCTGGCCCGCTTTCGCGACAGGACGATCGAAGCCGAGAGATGATTGAATGTATGTACCGCGGCCGGATCGGTAAAATCATCGGCCGGTACATAAACAGCCTGTATCGAGGTTATCGCGCCTGATCTGGTATTGCAGATTCGCTCTTCCAGTTCGGCCAGTTCCGTGGAAAGCGTGGGCTGATAACCGACACGCGAAGGCAAACGGCCCATCAGGCCCGACACCTCGGCACCGGCCTGTATGAACCGGAAAATGTTATCGATCAGAAGGAGCACATCCTGCTTCATTTCATCTCGAAAATACTCAGCCATAGTCAGCGCAGAATGGCCTACCCGAAATCTTGCGCCGGGCTGTTCATTCATCTGCCCGAATACCATCAAAGTATTGTCCAGAACTCCGCTTTCCTTCATTTCGCGATAGAGCTCTTCCGCCTCGCGAACCCTTTCGCCGATTCCGCAAAAGACGCTGACACCTTCATATTCGCCCACCATATTGTGAATCATCTCCATAATCAGCACTGTTTTGCCCACACCGGCACCGCCGAACATGCCGGCTTTGCCGCCTTTTTCCAGCGGAGCCAGTATATCGATTGCCTTGATACCTGTTTTGAATATCTCCGAGGTCGTATCGCGGTCGGAAAGCGGTACCGGTTTTTGATGAATCGATCTGTACTCTGCGAATTCCGGTGTGTCTTTGCGGTCAATGGGGTTGCCGAAAACATTGAACAACCTGCCCTTAGTGTTTTCACCCACTCCTACTTTGATGGGTCCACCGGTATCTATTGCCTCGGAGCCTCGTCCCAATCCGCCGGTGGGAGTCAATGCAATCGTCCGCACTGTCTTTGAATCCAGCATCGTAATGACTTCCGTATAGACTTGTTTATCATCACCGGTTTTCAGGAGATTGAACATCGAGGGCAGACGCTTCTCGAAACGGATGTCCACAACACTTCCGCGGACAGACACAACCCGCCCGATATTAATATTGTCTGAACCATTGTTTTCGGGCATATTTTTAACTTCTCAAGTGATATTTGTGCGCTGTTTCAATGAAGATGAGAAGGGAATCCGGTTCTAACGGATTCCCTGTAATTTCGAAAAGTCGATAATTTCTATCAGTCACCGACCAAAAAGGAGATTTTTGTGTTCAGTCTGTACTTCTTGATCTGATTGCCGTTTACGATGGCTTGCATATCCTTGATATAAACAGACTGAATATTACGTACCGACTTGGAGGCTTCCTCGATTGCCTGCTTGGCCGCATCCTCCCAGCTCTTGTCGGATTCCGCCAAAACTTCGATTACCTTGACTACTGACATAAACACCCGTCCTTTCATTATTCAGATATCCATTGGATATCAGATGTGGCCAAATTATTGACTCATTTAGTCTTTAATGTCGAAATAATTTGATGGATGGGCAATACGAGTTGATCGTCTAAGTATTGCGTATAAAAAGTACGCTATAAATGCGGATCAGTTTCTTCGAAAGATTCTCTTTAAGATGCTAATTATATCGGTGCGAATCAGATACAGGCTCGGAACAAGCACCAGGGTCAACGGTGTCGCAAACAACAAACCGTAGCCCATTGCCAGCGCCATGGGTGCGATAAACGGGTCAGAACCGCCCAGGCCATAGGCCAATGGCAGTAATCCCGCTACTGTTGTTGTGGTTGTCATAATAACTGCCCGAAGCCTGTCTGTGGTACCCTGGGCGACAATTTCACGAATCGGGACATCCTTCATCTTTTCGCGCAGTTTATTGATATGGTTGACCAGCACCAACGAATCATTGACAACCACACCGCTCAATCCAACCAGCCCCATCATGGCCATAAATCCTATCGGCTCGTTATGAATTGCAAAGGCAATGATGACCGATATTATTCCGAAAGGAATTGCTATCATAACTGCGATTGGCTGCGTTACCGAATTAAAAAGAAGTATCAATACAAAGAAAATTGCCACTACTGCGATTCCAAAGGCGATAAACAGACTACGAAATGATTCCTGGGTTTCCTCTGCCTCTCCGCCGACAACAATGCGCATACCCTGCCAGTCTTTATCAAGGTTAAAATGATCCAGCACCATATTGGTGACTTGTATGGGACTGTATTTATCAGTGTCGAGGTCCGAGGTAACTATGGTTGTTCTTTCGCGATCATAATGATAGTAGCTCATTGGGCCTGCTGATGAGCTGAAATCAGCGACATCGGCCAGCCGGATCAGCCGTCCCTGGGCATTCGGGATTAATAGCTCGGAAAGATAACTCATATCAGTGCGGGCGCTTTCCTCCAGAATAAGTCTGAAATCAACATCTTCCTCTCCATACCTGACGCTTGTAACCTCCTCACCATCATAGGCTATTCTAACGGTGCGAGCCACGCTGGCTACATTCAAGCCAAGCCGCGAGAGGGCCGTATAGTCAATATCCAGTTGAACCTGCGTTTTGCCACTCTTGTCGTTGCGGTTTATGTCTTTAACGCCTTCGATGGTCTCCAGATAGGCAATAATGGAGTCTGTCATTTTACGTCGTGTACTATCGACATTGCCGATAATGCGCAGGGTTATCGGCTTGCCAACCGGCGGTCCGCCGGCATCAATTGTATAGGAGACATCCTCAAATGATTCAAGATTGGAAGTCAATTGACGTAAGCTGTCGACAATTTCGTCGGCCGTTCTGGTGCGTTCGGAATAGGGGGTTAGATTGACCACAATGGTCCCCCAGTTTTCATTCTCACCCGGATGACGTTCTCCATGAGAACCGATTCTGGTTGTATAAGAGGCCACTTCTTCATCCGGTAAATTGGCTATAATGGATTCAATCTTTTTCATCTCATCCGAAGTCTTTTGCAGTGACGCTCCGATGGGTAATTCGGCGTAAATGCTAAAGACATCTGCTGCGCTTTTTGGAAACAGAATAATCTGCATCTGCGTAAAGGCGTACCAGATTGACGCTGCGAAAAGTAGTATGGTGAACAGAAGAAAAAGATAGCGTAGTTTTAGCAGCAGGTTTATAACTCTGCTGAAAATCCCCTTTACCCAGTCAAACCAATGTTTTTTGGGTTTGCTGGAATCCGGCTTAATCCTTTTCAGGCCCGGCCTCAGGTGAGCGGGCAGGGCGATCACCAATTCTCCCACTGAAACTATTAAAGCCAGGCTGATTACCAGCGGTATGCTAACCACGAAATCGCCGGCCACACCGGACATGAAATAAAGCGGTGCAAAGGCAAGAAATGTTGTTAAAAGTGTCGTAAATACAGGCTTGGAAACCTCAAAGAAACCGCCCGAAGCAGCCTCTAAAGGATCTGCCCCCTCTTCACGCCGTTTAAATATATTTTCAGCCACTATAATTCCGTCATCTACGATAATACCGATCACCAGAATCAGGCCGGTTAACGATAAAACATCAAGGTAGGCATCCGCAACCGGCAGTAAAAAGATCACACCCAGGATAACTACTGGTATACTCAGAGCCACCCACATAGCAGCACGTATGTTAAGGAAAATTGTCAGAATCAGTAACACGAGGATCAATCCAATAGCACCGTTAGACAGAACCACTCCAAATCGATTGCGCACATAGGTCGAGATATCATTGGCGACGAGAATATCAATCGACTCAGAGATTTGCGCCTCTTCCCGCTCGATTAAATCCCTGATAGCATCAACTGTCCTGATAATATCAGCCGATCCTTTCTTTAAAACCTGAAACGTGATGGCGGGCTTGCCGTTCATGCGGCTGATTATGCGCGGTTCCTCGAAATCATCATCGATTGATGCAAGGTTCTTGACGCGAACCATGGGGCCGCCGAATGTCGAACGGACAATCACTTCACCAGCTTCTTCCGGGGTCTTGAACTTGGAAAGCGTCATCAGTGTCTTTTCGCTGGAATATGACTCAAATGTACCCCCGCTCATGCGAATATTACGCTGTTCTATTGCGGCAGCGATTTCCTGCAATGAGATCTGGTATTCCTCCAGTGCGTCCGGATCGACTTCGATTCTGACTTCACGGTCGAGGTACCAGAACTCCTCAACTCTGGAAACACCGGGAACGTTTTCCAGCTTTTTTCTAAAGAGCCTGGCGGCATCTCGCAATTCTCTATATGGTAAATCCCCAGATACTCCAACTTCGATAATCGGTATGATTTCATTATCAATTTCGGTAATGCGCGGAGCCTCGGTAACCTCCCGAGGAAGATTTGTGACCCGGTTGACAGCCTCACGGATATTCGAGCGCACCTCATCCTTGTCATCCACTTCAAGATCGATACTGACTGTAATAACCGAAATGTTCTCCATCGAGTAAGATGTTATCTTATCTATATTGGAAACTGTTTTTATTTCATCTTCAATTTCATTGGTGACATTGAGCTCGACATCCTCTGGCGATGCGCCGGGGTAAATCGTGGTGATGATAACTTCTCCAAAATCAACTTTGGGGAAAATATCCCGCTTGATCTGCAATAGTGAAGCGACACCAAGTAGAATAACCAATATGGTAAAGAGCATCGCTTGCAGATGGCGTTTGGCAAAAAATGCGAAGAAGTTTTTCAAGTCTTATGCTCCCCTTTAGTTTATCTGCTGGTCAGCAAAATATCCATCACTTCACGATATTGCAAATACAGCCTGTGATAATTGGCGGCGTTTTCAGCATAAGTCAAGCGGGCATTCTGGACATTGTCACGGCTCTGGATCAGAAAGGTCAGGTTACTGCGCCCCTGTTGATATAATTTCAGCTCCTCCAGAGTCCTGTTTTGAGCTGACTCGATTTCCTCCATGTTGAGAACCATTACCTGTTCGAGTTCTGTCATCTGGATAATCAAGTTACTGAGAGTTGATTTCAGGTCCAGTTTTAATTTCTCGATCTGGAAATCGAGCTGGCTGATCTGCAGGTCGGTACGCTCTATATCCTTATTTGCGCCGGTAGAGCCGATCATCTGGCTGAAATTAAGCGAAATATTGACATCGGGTTTGATCATTTCAAGCGAATTGGAAAATGTTTCATCACCGCCCTTAAGCCCCAGTCCAAGACCGAGGTCCAGTGATGGATCAACATAATCCAGAAATCCGCGACGTACATATTCCAGCCGCTCGCGATTATAGTCAAGCGTCTTAATCAATCGTGACCGTATATCGACCATTTCATGGGCCTCATCAGGCGCGGGCAGGTCGACCAGTCCGAAAAGATCATATTCCGGATCCATTTCACGGATGCTTTCATCGGAGGCCAATACAGCCAGTTCTGCTTTTTTTGCTTTTATCTGCGATTCCAGGAGCACCATACCCTGGCGGGCGGAGCGGACCGCATCCTCAGAGCGCAACAGATCAACCTGGTCGACGAGATTTGCCTCTCGTTTTTCGCGCACATATTCGAGCTGATCCTTAGCCAATTGCAGGCGCTCTTCGGCAATATTTTTTCTTTCTTCCAGAAGCACCCAGTCCAGAAATTTCTGCCCCACCGAAAGCAGGTATTTCTCCTTGTTTTCAAGAGCCTGAATTTGGGACGCATCGACAGTATATTCCGAGGCTTCATAATCCAGACGGGTCAGCAATCCTCCCGAATTGCGCCAGAATGGATGAGTATAGTTTACGGTCAGACGGTTTTCATACAACCTGCCCGGGCCAACATCGATACTTTGCGGACCATCCGGGCCGGGGACAGTAATGCCGGGTAGTTCCTGATCTGTCAGGCTCATAGTTAGCCCCATCGATAGATCACCTCCCGTGGACCAGAGTGACCTTTGCGCATTGCCGCTTAAGCTCAGGTTATCTGTTTCATCCGGTGTAAACGGCCCGCGTTCAATCAGCTTCGAATATGCGTAGGCCAGGCTGGAATTGACAAACCAGTCTTTGGCCGCCAGGAGCCTTTCACGGTTCACACGCTCGATTTCCGGGGTTAATGATTCACTTTTGAAAAGGGGATGATCACGTTGGATATCTTCCAGAAAGTTTTCAAGAGATATCGTTTCTGCCTGAAGACCCTGGATTAAAAACAGCAACAACCCCATTTTTAATAAAATAGATCTCATCATCTGTCTCCTTGAGCAAGAAACATCGGCATGATGGCATCGTTCCTGAGAAAGTGATTATTATATTAATTATGGAGTAAAAATGCGGATTTCCATATAAAAATCAGCAAATTCGCGGAAGCTGTTCGCCGGAAAGCATATCGACAATACGTTCTATACCGAATTTGTTTCTCATCAGGACAGTTTTTGCAGGTGATTCCTGAACTTCCCCAATAATTGCGGCCCTAAAATCCGGATTTGAGGAATAAATCAATTCGATTACTGTATCTGCATGATCCGGCTTTACAAATGCCACAAACCGTCCCTCATTGGCAACATAAATCGGATCAATTCCCAGGATATCGCAGGCCGCCTGTACCGGTTTATTGACCGGAATGGCCTGTTCCTCGAGTTTAAACGCATATCCTGAGCTTTGGGCCAGCTCAACCAGCGCCGAGGCCAGCCCGCCACGGGTCAGGTCGCGCAGGCAATGGATTTCGATTCCGGCTTCCAGCATGGCATTTATGCATCCGGCCAGGGGAGCACAATCTGTTCTTATTTCCGACTCAAACTCGAGCCCCTCGCGGACCGACATGACAGCCATACCGTGACGGCCCAGGTCGCCGTTAACCAGGATTCTATCTCCTGATTGAATCTGATAGGGATTTATTTTTATTTCATGGGACATAAATCCTATTCCCGACGTGTTGATATAGATCTGATCACATTTGCCATGCTCAACCACTTTGGTGTCGCCTGTCACAATCCGGACTCCGGCTTCAATAGAAGCCTGTCTCATAGAAAGACATACATCCCAGAGCATCTCGGTTTTGAGGCCCTCTTCCAGAATGAAGCCTATGCTGATAAATTTAGGCACGGCGCCGCTCATTGCCAAATCATTGACAGTACCGTAGATTGCAAGTTTGCCTATATCGCCTCCCGGGAAGAAGGGCGGATTGACCACAAATGTGTCGGTCGTGTAAGCGATACGGCCTATCGGGAGTTCCAATTCCGCGCTGTCGTGTTCAACGTTCAGGTCGGGATTCAAGAATGCCCTGGCTATCATATCCCGTATCAGGGAATGCATCAGCTTACCGCCGCCGCCATGAGCCAGCAGAATGCGGGGATAATCCTCGAACGGAAATGAAAATTCTATTTCCCTTTTCGGTGTTGACATTGAGTATTACTCCCTCACGATTGTCATTGCCGATTTACGGTAATTGTAATAAGCATGGCAGGCGCCCTCCGATGATACCATGGTCGCTCCCATCGGTTTTTCAGGATTGCAGCCATTGGCAAAACAGGGGCAATTGTAAGGCTTTTTGATCCCTCTCAGGATTTCTCCGCTGATACATTCATTTTCTATCTCAGAAGATATATCTTTCAGGTCAAATCTATCTACAGCATTGAAATCCGCATATCTGTCACAGATTGTCAAACCGCTATCCGGAATCATTCCGAATCCGCGCCAGGCCCTGTCACATGTTTTGAAGACTTCATTCATGGCCCCTTTCGCCTTCGGATTACCGTTATTCCTGACCGCGCGGGCATATTGATTTATGACTGTGTTTTGATCCCTTTCCAGGGCATTGATCAGGTGCATGACACCCAGCATAATATCGAGCGGCTCGAATCCCGTGATTACTATGGGAATATGGTACCTCTCAGACATTAGCTTATACTCTTCTTCTCCGGTAACAGCGCAGACATGCCCCGCTGCCAGAAATCCCTGCACCATGTTATCATTGCTTTTCAGAATAGATTCCATGGCCGGTGGAATCCGAACCATTGCCGGAAGTACACTAAAATTCTTTGTTCCGGTTTGCTCAGCCTGCAAAATCGTCAATGCTATCGAGGGTGCGCTGGTTTCAAAGCCGATGCCGAAGAAGACAACCTGCTTATCCGGACTTGCCAGGGCAAGCTTCAGGGCATCCGCCGGGGAATAGACGATCCTGACATCGGCGCCATCGGCACGTGCATCATACAGGCTACTGCGGCTTCCCGGCACACGCAGCATATCACCGAATGAGCACAGGATCAGATCAGGCTTAAGTGAAAGTTCAATTGCCCGGTCAATTATGCCTGCCGGTGTCACACATACCGGACAGCCCGGCCCATGCAGGAGGTTTATATTTTCGGGCAACAGCTGATCGAGGCCATGACGCATGATTGCATGGGTCTGCCCGCCGCATACCTCCATGATATTCCATTGCCTTTTGCAAATAGCTTTGATCTTTTCAGCCAGATGGCGTACTGCGTCGGCGTCGTGATACTCATCAAGATACTTCATCTATATTCTCGGCCTCTCTGAGCATTTCAAAAACTTTCACAGCCTCGGCTTCATCGATCATGCTGATTGCAAATCCGGCATGCACGATTACATAATCTCCCACATCGGCATCAGGAACCATAGCCAGGCTGATATCCTTGACAATGCCCTCAAAACTGACCTTGCCGTTACGCATCAGGTCATGGCAATTATCGATACTGATAATCTTTCCCGGTATTGCCAGGCACATCAGTGCGACTCCTTCAGCATCCTGCGGGCGGCTTCAATCTGACCCAGGCAGAGACCACCATCATTGGATGGAACGCGCCTGTGCCAGATCGGGTTGAAACCCTCTGTGGATAAACGTTGGATCATATTTTCAAGCAGAAAAGCATTCTGGAAACATCCGCCCGATAAAACGACATTCTCGATTTTTATTTGTTGTGCCATTTTTATTGCAGCATCGATCAGCGTGTTATGAAAGTGAATTGAGATTGTACCTATATTTACAGATTTTTCTACATCATCCAGAATTTCCTCGACCATATCTCCCCAATCGAGAATGTAGCAATCATCGAAATGCCTTATCTCACAGGAATACTTTTGATCATTGATAGTGCTTTTATCAATAGCAAATTCGAGCGCCATAGCCGCCTGTCCCTCGAAGCTGGCTTTACCGCATAATCCCGTAAGCGCCGAAACAGCATCGAACAACCTGCCCATGCTTGAACACAAAGGTGAGTTGATGCCATTGCATAACATTCTCCTGAAAACAGCTGTTTCGCTTTTACGAAAACCGAGCCTGCTCAGGACATCTGCTTTTTCGAGAACCGTTTTCCCATATATTTCATAAAGTAATCCCAATGCGGCACGTCTCGGCTCTATAATCGCTTTATCTCCGCTCGGCAACCGGAACTGACGAATATATCCTGCTCTCCTGTAGCCATCAATATTAACCGACAGAAACTCACCACCCCAGATAGTGCCATCATCGCCATACCCGGTACCATCCCAGGCTATACCCAGAGCTGGACCGGATATACCGTGCTCAGCCATACAGGATAATATATGCGCGTAATGATGCTGTACTTTTATCCGCTTTGAACTTTCGTTTTTCCCGTACGAACTGCTTGCATAATCGGGATGTTTATCGCGCACTATTATGTTCGGTTTGAGATCATAGATCGAAGCAAGTGAATCTATCGTGTTTTCAAATGTTTGCAGAGCAATGCTCGAATCCAGGTCGCCGATATGCTGGCTGACAAAAACCCGCTTCTCATTGCTGATTGCGATGCTCGCTTTCTGATGCCCTCCCAGCGCCAGGATATTTTCCTCTGATGATTTGATTTGAATCGGCAGGGGCGCATATCCGCGGGCACGTCGCAGGATTATCTCACGATCAAGGATGATTCGTGCAATTGAATCATCCACGTGACGGGCTATGGGACGGTTATGCACCAAAAACAGATCAGCAATATTGCTCAGGCGTTCCAGCGCTTCATATTCATCAATACAAATCGGCTCTCCGGTCAGGTTGCCGCTTGTGGCCACAATCGGGCGGCCGATTATTTTCATGATTATGTGATGAAGCGGGGTACAGGGCAGCATAATGCCGAGGTATGGATTTCCGGGAGCCACCCCGGCAAATTCCTCAGGCTTTTCGCCGCATATTTTTCTTTGCAAAAGCAAAATCGGTGCCTGTGGAGAATGAAGCAACTCTCTTTCGCGGTTGGACACACTGCATTGTTTCTCAATTTGATCATATGAAGGAAACATCAAAGCGAATGGTTTCTCCGGGCGATTTTTATGATCACGGAGCTTTTGAACCGCATTTGGATTACTCGCATCCACAAGTAACTGAAATCCACCCAGGCCTTTCAGCGCGATTATTTCACCCTCTTCGATTGCACGGCAGGCGACACGAATCGCACGTCTTTCCGATGCAAGGATTGTGCCTCCGTGATCCCAGAGTTCGACATACGGTCCGCATTCGGGGCAGGCATTGGGCTGTGCATGGAACCTGCGGTTCAATGGATCCTCATACTCTGCCCTGCACTGCGGACACATCTGGAATGTTTTCATCGTCGTATTATCGCGATCGTAAGGCAGATTTTCTATTATACTGTACCTGGGCCCGCAGTTGGTGCAATTGGTAAAGGGATAAAGATAACGACGATTTTTGGGGTCGAAAATCTCTGCATGGCAATCAGGACATATGGCCAGATCAGGGAGTACCAATGCGCTTTTTTTGCCCCTGCTTCCGGAATCAATTATATGCATGCCCGATTTATAATCAGGTTCAATTTCTTTTTTGGTCAGGCTGTCAATGTGTGAAATCGAGGGTTTCTCCAATTGCAGCCTGCCGATAAAACTTTCCAGCTTTTCCCTGCCGCCCTCGACTTCAATTACAACACCGGAAACATCATTTGAAACCCATCCGGACAAACTATTCTCATTCGCCAGACGATAAACGAATGGCCTGAATCCGACACCCTGAACCGTACCCTGGATTTCGATTCGCAGGCGAATCGGATCAGCGGTTATCTTATTTATGATACATCCGGATGGTGTCATAAGTTTACTCCGGCAGTTCCACGCTTTTCAAAAGGATATCCTGGGCCCGGGGATCGCTTTCATCATCGGAAGTCTCAACTTCAAGCTCGGCTCCCTCGGCCACAGTATCCCTGATCGCATGTTCGAAATGTTCGCGGAAGTGGCTCGCCGAGATATGCGATAATGCCCCCAGGCGAACCTTAACACCCAGCACACGATCAGCATTGTTTTCCTCAGCAATAGCTTCGATCTTTTTTAAAAGATCAGCCATTAATGTAAACTCATGCATTTTTTCTTTCCTTTATCCGAGTTAAAATATCATCTATTTCTTTTTTAACTTTTTCCGCAACCAGATCAATAGAATCCCGAACCTCGCCTGAAATGACCTGGCCATTATCGAATAGTCTGCCCTCGATACCGTAGATCACCAGGGAGTTCGGGAGCATATCCAGATTTCCGGCAAGCTCAACCGCCTCGGCCAGGTTGAATGTATGTGTCGATACACCCGAAAACATTTCCGCGGGCAATCGATCATTGATCGCATCGAAACGATATATACGACCCGTATCCCCACCAGAGCAAACAGTATCGATTGTAAAAACGAAATCAAAATCCTTCCACAGATCCAGAAGATCAGTACCGTCGCCGATGCCCTCCCTGATTTCTACGGATTCATCAACCAGATCAGATAACTTCTGCACGACCAGAATACCGGCGGCATCATCAGAGCGAAATAAATTGCCGGCGCCGACTACAAGAATGGAGCTATTTGAAGACATCCGGCCACCTCCTATTCACGCTCGATTTTGAGCTTGAGGAAATGACAGGAACAGGAGATACAAGGATCATAATTGCGAACCGCCTGCTCGCATTGCCAGGTCAGGCGATCCTGTGGAAGATCAAGGTTTTTTGGTACCAGGTTAAGAAGGTCGTTTTCGATGGTTTTCTGATTCTGTGATGTGGGCGGGACAATAACGGCATCCTTGATAATGCCGTCATCATCGATTTCATACCTGTGATACAGGCTTCCCCGTGGCGCCTCGGTGCAACCATGTCCCACTCCGGCCTTCGGTTCTACATCCACAAACGGCTTTTCCGGCATCTGGTAGTTTTCGATAATTCTCAGGGCTTCCTGGCAGGCATACAATGTTTCCACCGAACGGACAATAATGCTTTTGAATGGATTATAACATTTTTCGGACAGCCCGGCCTTGATTGCCGCGTCCTGCGCCTCGGGAGTAAGCATATCGAAATTCAGGCTGTAACGTGCCATCGGCCCCACAAAATATGCCCCGCGCTCCTTTATCATGGCATGCAGAGAGGTCGAATGCTTGACATGAATTTCCTCGAAATGCCTGTGGAAATCTCTGATATCGATATCCAGGCCACGGTTGGAAACCAGATGCCCCTCATTAAATGGGTATTCATCCGGATGTCTTAAAGATACGAACTCATAATCCTGCTCGAAGTCGGGGAATTCAAAGCCGGAAACCCATTCGATAGTTTCCATGGCTGCATCACGGGCCCATTCCAGGGGCTCAATCAGCTCGTCAAGTTCAGTTTTTGTGGGTACCTTGTAGAATCCTCCCACACGGATATTGACAGGATGAATTTCCCGGCCGCCCAGAAGCGTGACAAGATCATTACCGACTTTTTTCAATTTAAGACCGCGCTTGACCTCATCGGGATGATCCTTCGACATCCTGATCGCATCATCATAGCCAAGAAAATCAGGCGCATGTAACAAATATATATGAAGCCCGTGGCTTTCAATCCATTCACCGCAATAAACCAGACGGCGCAATTCCCGCAACGGCCCCTCAATTGTGACATCGCAGGCCATTTCCATGGCATGGATAGAACTCATCATATAAGCAATCGGGCAGATGCCGCAGATACGAGCAGTAATATCCGGGGCCTCCGTGAATTTACGGTCACGCAGAAAAGCCTCGAAGAAGCGCGGCGGTTCAAAGATATTCAGCTTAACATCCTTAACCTTATCATCCTTGATCTTGACCAGAAGGCCGCCCTCGCCCTCGACCCGGGCCAGGTAATTTACCTTGATTGTCCTGCTCTTACTCATTGGCTTCACTCTCTTTCCGGAATGGATCGGCAAAGGCATTAAATCCACGGAACGCCCGGCGTACATCTTCCCTGGAAACATCCAGCTCACTCTTCCACCATTCCGCCAGCGAGGTGGTATTGACTGTCTCCTTGGGGCCGAAACAGGCATAACATCCGCGATTGTATGACGGGCACAATGCCCCGCAACCGGCCTGCGTAACCGGGCCCAGGCAGGGAATGCCATAGGCCACCTGCACACAGATATTATGCTTTCGTTTGCAGGTCACACATACACTGTAGGGGGGAATATTGGGCTTACGGTTGTTCAGGACCGCATTGATATATTCCAGAAGCTGATATTTGTTGATCGGACAACCGCGCAGTTCGAAATCAACGAAGACATGATCCGATATCGGTGTCGATTTATTGAGCGTCTCGATATAATCCGGCCGGGCATAAACGATCGAAACGAATTCCTTGACATCCCGGAAATTTCGTAATGCCTGAATTCCACCGGCTGTAGCGCAGGCCCCGATTGTCACCAGCATTTTCGAGGAACGCCTGATTTTATGAATCCGCTCAGCATCATGAGGTGTGGTAATCGAGCCCTCAACCAGCGACAGGTCATAGGGTCCCCTGACAACAGCGCGGGAGGCTTCCGGGAAATTGGCAATCTCGATTTTGTCGGCCAGCATCAAGAGCTCATCCTCGCAATCCAGTATGCTCAACTGGCAACCGTCACAGGATGCGAATTTCCAGACTGCGAGTTTCGGTTTGCGCTTCTTTGCCATATCAGTATTCCCTCTTGGTGAAGATATCGCTGATGCCGTCATAACGGAACACCGGGCCGTCCTTGCAGACAAACCAGGGGCCGATCTGGCAATGGCCGCACAGGCCGATTCCGCATTTCATATTGCGTTCCATGGATACATATATATCATCACGGCCACATCCGCGCTTTAAGAGTTCCAGTACAGTGAAGCGCATCATGATTTCCGGTCCGCAAATCATGGCGGTGCAATTGAGATGATCAAACGGCGCCTTGCCGATTAAACCGGTGACCACGCCGACATTGCCGCGCCATGTTCCGGTGGACCTGTCCACGGTGACATGCACTTCCATATCCAAACGGGAGCGCCATTTTTCAATTTCTGCACGAAACAGTATATCGCTGGGCGTACGGGCTCCATAGAGAAGTACGATCTTGCCATAATCCTGACGATGAGCCAGGAGGTAATAGATCACGGGGCGCAAAGGTGCCAGGCCGATACCGCCGGCAACCACGATAACATCATTACCGCGCGCTTCTTCCACCGGCCAGCTGGTGCCCAATGGCCCGCGAATTCCGATTGTCTGGCCCTTCTTGAGCGACCCCATCACCTTGGTCACGGTGCCGACTGCACGGGTTGTATGTACGAGCGTATTCGGCTTGGTCGGATCGCCGCTGATGGAAATCGGTACTTCGCCCACACCGAACACATACATCATGTTGAACTGCCCGGGCAGAAAATTAAACTTTTTTTCGCCCTCCATGGGCTTCAATTGCAGCGAAAATGTATCATGCGTCTCTTTCTTGAAACGCTGAATTTTGAACTGACGGGGCAGCATCGGGTCATTGCCGGAACCGACAGCCCTGTTATTTTTTATGTTCGTCCCCATAAATATCCAGTAACTGTATACGTGTCGCCTCCAGACGCTGGGCAATCAGTATGGCGAATTTTTTCATGAATATGTAGCCCAACTCATGATCCTCTTCACATTTTCCGCGCAGACATTTACCGTCCAGGGCAATCGCGCGGGTCAGTTCTGTTGCACGGGCATCGAAATGCCAGCGATAAGGCGGAATCAGCCATGACCATCCGGTAACATCCCCCTCCTCACGCGATTGAATAGCGATCGGTCCGCGCTGGGGGAGATAGGTTTCGATCACGACTTTGCCGTGCCGAATAATATAGAACTTATCCGCTTCATCTCCCTCCCGGAAGATAAACTCATCCGCCTTGAATACGACATTGGAGGCACATCCGGTGATCAGCTTGATATGACGTTCTTTCAATTCGCTCAGGAATGGATGTTCTTTTAATATTTTTTCCAGATTCTCCATATATATCCCTTACTTCTCTACAGGAATCTTATCTTCACGTTCACTTTCCCTGATTGCAGCGGCCTCTTCGGTTATATCAATTCCCACAGGGCACCATGTTATGCAGCGTCCGCAACCTACACATCCGGACATACCGAACTGATCGATCCAGCTGGCCAGCTTATGAGTCAGCCATTGACGATAGCGGGATGCGGCCGAAACACGCACACTTCCGCCGTAGATATAAGAATGATCCAGCGTAAAACATGAATCAAGTTTGCGTACACGCAAAGCGGTTTTGCCGTCCAGGTCGGTTTGATCCTCGATTGTGGCGCAGAAACAAGTTGGACAGACAAGGGTGCAATTGGCACAGCTCAGACATCTGTCTGCCACCTCTTTCCAGCGTGGATTTTCGAAATTGCGATAAAGCAGTTCCTTGATACCATGGGTCTCGAGTTTACGTCCCATCCTGTTCACGGCCTCTTTAAGAGCCCTGTTCGCAATCTCGACTTTTTCGGGTGGCGCTTTTGCCAGAGACAGATCAGAAATTATCTCGCGTCCAGTGTCTGAGTCAGCCTTGACTACAAAATAATGCTGGTCATCTTCAAAAATCTCGGTCATTGCCAGGTCGAAGCCGGATTCGGCCCATGGCCCGGTATTCATCGAACTGCAGAAACACGTTCCACCCGGAGTGGTGCAGTTTACCACTATTGTGAGTACATTTTCTCTCTGACGTTTGTAGGGAATCTCCTGATACGGCCCGTCGATGAATATCTTGTCTTGAATGGAGATTGCGTGAAGATCACATGACCTTACACCTACAAAAGCATATTTAGGAGGCTCATCGGAACTTTGTTCAACCTCGAAACCATCCTTCCCCTTCTTCAGACTGAAGAGTTTTTTCACAGAAGGATAAAGGTACCTTTTCCAGGATTGCTGCCCTACGATAGGACCAAAAAGAAGCGGGCCGGATGATTTCTTTGCACGGTACTTGCCGGCTTCATGTAAATCGGTCCATCCAACCGCCAGATCATCAACAGAAGATATCCTGTCGTAGACTATGGCATCATAGCGGGCAACAGGCCCGATAGATTGATAGCCCCTTTTTGACAATAGATCCAGGAGCTTCTGGAAATCTCCTGCCGGCAATATATGTTTTTCGTCCTTACTCATTCGAGCTACTTGTGATATATTTCACAATTCATTCTACAAGATATGCTCCACCAAAACAACAGTCAAGCAAGATATAGATTTATCTATCTTTTATAGGCGAAGCAAACAATAATCTCTGATTTACCAATTTATTTTAGAATAACAGAAACAATTTACAATTCAACTAATTTCTTATAGATGTCACTGATAATACGAAATTTAGCTGAAATATTCTGATAATTCAGCTGTTTCGGCCAGGATTTGCTAATGAATAAGCCGAAAAATGCATCAATGAGCACACACATCGAGCCTGCAAGGCATTAACAGGCAAACACTTGCAGTAATTTGACGGCAGGGCTAAAAAAAATCGCGGTATTAATAATATGAGCATCACTGATTTTGCATTGAGATATTTAATCCGAAAGGAGCGCATTTTTGCAGTTGGAAGGCAGACGGAGAGTAGTTGTACAGAATGTCAGGCCCCAGATCGATTGCGGCGAATTCTCGGTCAAACGGGCTGTTGGTGAAATTGTGGAGGTCAGGGCCAACGTGTTTTGCGACGGCCATGATGAGGTCGCGGCTGCCCTTTTATATAAGGTAGAAAATGAGGAAAATTGGCATAAAATTCCCATGAAACATCTCGGTAATGATCTCTGGCAGGCTGAATTTATTGCCGCCGAGGAGTGCAGGTATTTTTACACTGTGCAGGGCTGGATAGATCATTTTTTTACCTGGCGTATGGATCTGCGCAAGAAAAAAGCGGCTGGTCAGGCTCTTGATGTTGAACTTCAGATGGGAGCTGAACTGGTCGAAAATGCCGCCGAACAGGCAACAGGTGATGATGCTTCCCGTCTTTTGAAAATTGCGCACACATTCAAGGACAAGGATATGCTGGAAACGGCATTGACCCTGGCATTGGGCGAGGACCTGCGCAATCTGATGGATAAATACGCCGAGACACCCTTTGTCACGCTGTATGAAAAAGAATTGACTGTCGAGGTCGAACGCCGCCGTGCCGGTTTTAGTTCATGGTACGAATTCTTCCCGCGTTCATTCGGTAAGAAGCCCGGCGAACACGGCACCTTCAGGGAGTGCGAGAAACAGCTTCCAAGAATAGCTGAAATGGGCTTTGATGTGGTCTATCTGACACCGATCCATCCCATCGGTGATACCAATCGCAAAGGCAAAAACAACGCTGTGACTGCCGATACCGGCGATCCGGGCAGTCCCTGGGCGATTGGCTCGAAGGATGGCGGTCACAAGGATATTCATCCCGACCTGGGTACTCTCGATGATTTCAGGGCATTTATCAAAAAGGCGCAAAGCTTCAATATAGCGGTGGCAATAGATATCGCTTATCAATGCTCACCGGATCATCCCTATGTTAAAGATCATCCGGAATGGTTCAAATGGCGTCCCGACGGCAGTATTCAGTTCGCTGAAAATCCGCCCAAAAAGTATGAAGATGTGGTGCCGTTCAATTTCGAATGCGAGGACTGGCGTAATCTCTGGAAAGAGCTCAAGAGTGTGTTTACATATTGGGCTGAACAGGGCGTACGCATATTTCGGGTTGACAATCCCCATACCAAGCCATTCAGTTTCTGGCAATGGCTCATCTCTGAGGTCAAAAGCGAGTATCCCGATACGATTTTTCTGGCGGAGGCATTCACCCGTCCACAGGTTATGGGCCGGCTGGCCAAGATCGGTTTTACGCAGTCATATACATATTTCACCTGGCGCAACAACAAGTATGAGCTGACACAGTATATGAATCAACTGGTAGACTCTGAATTGAGTGAATATATGCGTCCCAACTTCTGGCCCAACACGCCGGATATATTGCCGCAGTTTCTGCAATATGGCGGACGGCCGGCATTTTTGATCAGGCTTGCCCTGGCGGCGACATTATCATCGAATTACGGCATCTATGGCCCGGCATTCGAGCTCCTGGTTGGCGATGCTATCGAGGGCCGCGAGGAGTACCTCAATTCCGAAAAGTACGAAATCAAGGATTGGGACCTGAATAAGAAGGGTAATATCAGCCAGATGATCGCTATGATAAACCGCATTCGCAATGAAAACGACGCCCTGCAGCAAACGCGCAATCTGCGCTTTTATGATGTCGACAATGAATATATTCTTTTTTACGGCAAGGCCTCGCGGGATTATTCCAATGTTATCCTTGTGCTGGTTAACCTCGATCCGTTTCATAAACAATCCGGCTGGGTACATCTTCCGCTGGAGGAATTCGATATCGACCCCAATCAGCCCTATATGCTGCATGATATGATTGGCGACGACAGATTTATCTGGCAGGGTTCCAGAAACTATGTGGAACTGAACCCGGGAGTTTTGCCTTTTCATATATTCAAACTACACAGGCGTATGCGTCGCGAACAGGATTTTGACTATTACATGTAAGCCAAAACCCAAAGGATTAGATATAGATGCAAAGAAAGAAATCAAGACTTGACGATGATCCGCTATGGTATAAAGATGCGGTAATCTACGAGTTACATATAAAAGCATTCAAGGACAGCAATGATGACGGCATCGGCGATATCCGGGGTATAATCCAGAAACTGGATTATCTCCAGAACCTTGGAGTAACGGCCATCTGGCTACTGCCGTTCTACCCGTCACCTTTGCGGGATGACGGCTATGATATAGCCGACTATACCAGCATACATCCATCCTACGGCAGCCTGGCAGATTTCAGGGAATTATTGAATGAGGCCCATGCACGGGGGATTCGCATAATCACAGAGCTGGTTTTGAACCACACCTCGGATCAGCATCCCTGGTTCCAGAAATCCCGGCGGGCCAAACCGGGCACGAAGTGGCGCGAATTCTATGTCTGGAATAATTCGCCCCGGAAATATAAGGATGCGCGCATTATCTTTCAGGATTTCGAGTCTTCCAACTGGAGCTGGGACCCGCTCGCCAAGGCCTATTACTGGCACAGGTTTTATTCACATCAGCCGGATTTAAACTACGAAAACCCGCAGGTACACCGTGCCATGCTGAATATCATCGATTTCTGGATGGATCTCGGTGTGGACGGCGTGCGGCTCGATGCTGTCCCCTATCTGTATGAAAAAGAGAATACCAACTGCGAGAATCTTCCGGAAACACATGCCTTCCTGAAAAAGCTGCGCACCCATGTTGACCGGAAGTATAAAAACCGCATGCTGCTGGCGGAGGCCAATCAATGGTCCGAGGATGCCGTGGCCTATTTCGGTGATGGTGATGAATGCCATATGGCATTCAATTTCCCGGTCATGCCGCGTATGTTTATGTCCCTGCAGATGGAAGATCGCTTCCCGATTGTGGAAATTCTCGATCCACCCCTGGAGATACCGGATAGCGCTCAATGGGCATTATTCCTGCGCAATCATGATGAATTAACACTTGAGATGGTTACTGATGAAGAACGGGATTATATGTACCGCATGTATGCAGATGATCCACGGGCCAAGATCAATGTCGGTATACGACGTCGCCTTGCCCCGCTTCTGGCCAACCATCGCAGGCGCATCGAATTAATGAATATCCTGCTGTTTTCACTTCCGGGAACGCCGGTGCTGTATTATGGTGATGAAATCGGTATGGGTGACAATTATTATCTGGGTGACCGTGACGGTGTCCGTACACCTATGCAGTGGAGTCCGGATCGTAATGCCGGTTTTTCGCGCACTAATCCGCAGAGACTGTATCTGCCGATAATTATCGACTCGGAATATCATTATGAGGCGGTTAATGTCGAAACGCAGGACAAAAATCTGTCATCACAGTTGTGGTGGATGAGACGCATTATCTCAATCCGCAAAAAGTACAAGGCGCTCAGCCGGGGAACATGCAGATTCCTTTCACCCCAGAATTATCGTGTGCTGGCATTCGTGCGTGAGTACGAGGATGAGAAGATACTGATAGTGGTCAATCTTTCGCGCTTCGCTCAATGTGTCGAGCTTGATCTCTCTGAATACAAGGACATGGTGCCACAGGAGGCCTTCAGCCATAATGATTTCCCGCGCATAACGGATGAACACTATATGATTACCCTCGGCCCGCATGATCATTACTGGTTTATTTTGCAACAGGCAGAGGAAGAAATCGAGTATGAACGCGAGCGAACTCTTCCTGAAATGAAATTAAATGAAATTCCCGGCAAGGAACTCGATCCTGCTGTAATGGCCAAGCTGGAACAACGCATCCTGGCCCGTTATCTGCGTCACTGCCGATGGTTCGGGGGCAAGAGCCGTCGCATACGCGCAATCGAAATTATCGAGACTATTCCGATTTTCAGAAACGGTTCCAGTATTTTCCTGCTGCTCCTGGAAGTTAACTACAATGAGGGCCAGCCGGAAATATATCAGCTGCCGCTGGCATTTGCCTTGGGCGAGAAGGCCTATCAAATTTCGCAGAAATCTCCGCAGGCCATTATTGCAGATATAATCATCGATGAAGATGAGGGCATCCTTTTCGATGGCGTCTATGATGAAGAGTTCCACAACAGCATTTTCGAAATGATTGCCAAACGCAAAAAGCAAAAAGCCAAACGGGGTGAATTCGTAACCTCGCGGGGTAGAAAATTCAAGGCCGATCTGGAAGAATCAGAATTGCCGTTGAATTCTGCAGTGCTTGGAGCCGAACAGAGCAATACATCCATCCTCTATGGAGAACAGTTGATTTTCAAGCTCTATCGCCGGCTTGAGGATGGGATCAATCCGGATGCCGAAATTGGACGACTGCTTTCAGAGCGCAAAAAGTTCCCGCATATCCCCGCCTACAAAGGCAGTATCGAATACCGTCGGCAGGGCAAAAAGGATCCTATCTTTATTGGACTGATGCAGGATTATATATTGAACCAGGGTGACGCCTGGGAATACATGCTTGGCCATGTCAGTATTTTTCTGGAAACATTGCTGGCCCGCAGAAGAGAATTAAGCGCTCCACCCGAAGTATTTCCGCTCAGGCTTGAAACGGATTCCTCGGATCAGTATGAACATGTGCGCAGGCTAATTGATGATTTTCATACCGAGAAGCTGATGCTGCTGGGTCAGCGTACGGCCGAAATGCATCGTGCCCTGGGATCATTCAAGAATCTCACTGAATTTAAACCAGAGGCCTTCTCGCTTCATTATCAACGTTCAGTTTTTCAATCCATGCGCAATCTTGTGCGCAAGACCTTCAGAACCCTGGATAAGAACTATAACCGCATAGATAAAGAAAACAAGGAACTGGCGGAGCAGATTCTCGATTCGCAGAACGTTATCATGCGCAGGCTGCAGCGTATCCTGCAGAAGAAAATACCGGCCATGAAAATCCGCATTCACGGCGACTATCATCTCGGGCAGGTGCTTTTCACCGGCAAGGATTTCGTCATTATTGATTTCGAAGGTGAGCCGGCCCGTCCTCTGGGAGAGCGCCGCCTGAAAAGATCGCCCCTGCGCGATGTTGCCGGGATGGTGCGTTCATTGCATTATGCTATCAATACCGGATTAAAAAGAGAAACCGCAGTTCGGGCCGAAGACATACCGTTTGTACAGCCCTGGGTCAGGGCCTGGTATCATTTTGCATCGACAGTTTATCTTGAATCATATATGGACAACATGCATAATTCGGGGCTCTTGCCAAAAAACAGGGCTGACGCTAATATACTTTTTGAGACGTTTCTGCTCGATAAAGCAGTATATGAGCTTGGTTATGAAATTAATAACAGGCCCGATTGGGTCGATATTCCTATGAAAGGCCTCCTTTATTTGCTCGAGGGCGAGTAATGGAAGATATAAGGAGTGAAAATAAATGGACAAGAATACAACAAACAAAGATAATATTCACCGTCAAACGGCTGCCGGCAGCGACAAGAAGGTGATTCATGGGCCCACGCTTCTGACCGAGCAGGATGTTTACCTGTTCAAAGAAGGTAATCATTTCCAGCTTTACGATAAGCTCGGTTCTCATCTGATGGAATACGAGGGACAAAAAGGAGTCTACTTCGCCGTCTGGGCCCCCAATGCGGAAAAGGTTTCGGTTATCGGCGATTTCAATGGCTGGCGCAGGGATGATTGTCCTCTTACCGTGCGCTGGGACGGTTCCGGTATCTGGGAAGGATTCATACCTAATCTCAGCCCCGGGGCGACATACAAATATTTTATCAAATCTGCTCATAGCGATTACAGCGTGGATAAGGGCGATCCCTATTCATTTCACTGGGAGATTGCACCGCGCACAGCCTCGCGTGTCTGGGATCTTGAATATGAATGGCATGATCAGGACTGGATGCAGACCCGTTATCAGCATAACAAGCTGGATGCCCCCATATCGGTTTATGAGATGCATCTGGGATCATGGAAACGCGTGCCGGAAGAGGGTGACCGCTTCCTGACTTATCGCGAACTCGCTCCGGAACTGGTGGACTATCTCAAGAAAACCGGCTTCACTCATGTTGAATTTCTACCGGTGACGGAATATCCGTTCTATGGATCCTGGGGCTATCAGACAGTGGGATATTTCGCACCCACGAGTCGTTTTGGCACACCCCAGGATTTCATGTACCTGGTTGATTATCTGCATCAACATGGAATCGGGGTAATCCTGGATATAGTACCCTCGCACTTTCCCTCCGATCAGCATGGCCTGGTATATTTCGACGGCACACATCTCTACGAACATCAGGATCCGCGCAAAGGCTTTCATCCCGACTGGCAAAGCTATATCTTCAACTATGGAAGAAACGAGGTGCGCAATTTCCTGATCAGTTCATCCCTTTTCTGGCTGGAAAAGTATCATATTGATGGACTGCGTGTGGATGCGGTGGCTTCGATGCTTTACCTGGATTATTCACGTAAGGAAGGCGAATGGATTCCCAATGAGTATGGCGGTCGTGAGAATATCGAGGCGATTACTTTTCTGAGAAGATTAAATGAAGTGGTTTATGAACGTTATCCGGATGTACAGACTATCGCCGAGGAATCGACCGCCTGGCCCATGGTAACCCGTCCGACATACCTGGGTGGATTGGGATTCGGATTGAAATGGAATATGGGCTGGATGCATGATACGCTCGAATATTTCAGCCTCGATCCGGTGTACCGCAAATTCAATCAGGACAGCTTGACTTTCAGTCTGCTATATGCTTTCAATGAAAATTTTGAACTGCCATTATCACATGATGAGGTGGTTCATGGCAAAGGATCGCTTTTGAATAAAATGTCCGGTGATGTCTGGCAGAAACGTGCCAACCTGCGGCTTCTTTTGGGTTATATGTGGACTCACCCCGGCAAGAAACTGCTCTTCATGGGCGGCGAGATTGGTCAATGGGATGAGTGGAAACATGATAGCAGTCTTGACTGGCACCTGCTGCAATATCCCGAACATGAGGGTATTCAGAAATGGGTAAGTGATCTCAATCGAGTATATAGAGAAAACCCGGCGCTGCATGAAGTTGATTTCCAGGCGCATGGGTTTCAGTGGATCGATTGCAATGATGTCCAGAACAGTGTATTTTCATTCAGGCGCAAGGACGAACATAACAAACAGGATATCATCGTGGTTTGCAATTTCACCCCGGTTCCGCGTCATAACTATCGCGTGGGCGTGCCGTCGGCAGGCTACTGGCAGGAGTTGCTCAATTCCGATGCAGTTGAATATGGCGGAAGCGGTCATGGCAATTTTGGTGGCCGGGATACGCGCCCGATACCATCGCATGGTTATGATGATTCGATTTCATTGACTCTGCCACCGCTCAGCATAGCAGTGTTCATGAAACATAATGATCAGCCGGATCAAGTTTAACCGGCAAATAAGCTGGCAGAAATATCAGGCAGGAAGCATAAGTAAACCAAGGCAGGTTGTATGAAAGTCGGCGCATGGCCGTCGGATGACAAGAAAAGGGTTGAGTTTGTGGTATGGGCACCGCATCGCAAAAATGTCGAAGCGGAAATAATCGCACCGGATCCTCAAAGAGTCATACTCGAAAAGGATGATCGCGGCTACTGGCGCGGTACGGCAAAAGTTGATCCATCCGGATGCCAATACATGTTCGTGCTGGATAATAATCTCAAACGGCCCGACCCGGCCTCATGCTTTCAGCCCGAGGGTGTACACGAGCCTTCAGAAGTTGTGGATCATTCATCATTCGAATGGAGCGATGCCGATTGGAAAAATCTCGAATTCAATAAGATGATCATGTATGAACTGCATGTGGGCACATTCACTCCGGATGGAAATTTCGATGCAATCATCTCGAAACTCGAATACCTGCATGAATTAGGCATTAATGCAATAGATATTATGCCGGTCTCCCAGTTTCCGGGTACACGTAATTGGGGCTATGACGGCGTGCATCCATACTCTGTGCAAAACAGCTACGGCGGGCCGGACGGCTTAAAAAGGCTCGTGGATGCCGCACACAAAAAAGGCATGGCTGTGATTATGGATGTAGTCTATAATCACCTTGGTCCCGAGGGAAATTACCTGCATGATTTCGGGCCATATTTTACCTCGAAGTATAAAACACCATGGGGTATGGCGCTTAATTTCGATAGCGCCTATAGCGATGAAGTGCGCAATTACTTTATTGAAAATGCCATCTGCTGGTTCGAAGATTATCATATCGATGCCCTGCGCCTGGATGCAATCCATGGCATTTTTGACAACAGTGCTCATCCGTTCCTGATGGAGCTTGCTGAACGGGTCGATGAATTTGCCGACAAGAAGGGCCGGCCCTGTTACCTGATATCCGAAAGCGACCTGAATGATTCACGGGTTATCAGGCCGCGTGTCAACAACGGCTTCGGTCATCGTGCGCAATGGTCAGATGATTTTCATCACTCGGTACACACACTGCTTACCGGCGAAAATTCGGGTTATTATAAGGATTTCGGGTATATTGATGATCTGGCAATTGCTCTAAAAGAGGGCTATACCTATTCCGGCAGATATTCAGAATTTCGTAAACGGTCTCATGGCAACTCATCCGCCGACTGCCCTGCCGATCAATTCGTGATAAGCATCCAGAATCATGACCAGGTCGGCAACAGGCTGTATGGTGAAAGGCTCTCATCGCTGGTATCATTCGAAGCCTTAAAACTGGCGGCTGCGACTATGATTCTTTCACCCAACATCCCCATGCTGTTTATGGGCGAGGAATATGCCGAGGAGGCGCCGTTTTTGTATTTTATCAGCCATACAGATAAGGATCTTGTGGAAGCGGTCAGAAAAGGACGCAAAGAGGAATTCGAGTCATTCGAATGGACCGAGGAACCGCCCGATCCGCAAAGCAAGGAAACATTCGAAAAATCTCGGCTGAACTGGGATGCGCACAATCAGGGCAAACATAAAACGATGCTCGAATTTTACAAAATGCTCATAAAAATGCGCAAAAACACTCCCGCTTTATCTCGAACTACTAAAAGAGGATTGGGCGTGGCCACTGATATTGATCGCAATATTCTCTTCGTCGAACGAAAACAAAGTGATAATATAACCAGACTAATATTCAATTTTTCAGAAGAGAAAATGAAATTTGCATTTAGTACAAGCGGTGGAAGCTGGAACTTATTGCTTGATTCGTCAGATCGGAAATGGTCAGGTTCAGGATCAAAACTGCCGAAAGCTATATCATCCGACACAACATTTGAAATTAACCCACTTAATATAGTCGTCTACGACAAGGAGACCGATTGATGAAACGCCATGTTTGCATTCATGCCCACTGCTATCAGCCTCCCCGTGAGAATCCCTGGCTGGAGGAGGTTGAGCTGCAGGATTCGGCGCATCCTTTTCATGACTGGAACGCACGAATCACGGCGGAATGCTATGCCCCCAATACGGCCTCGAGAATTCTGGATGCCGACAATCGCATAATCGATATTATAAATAATTATTCACGCGTCAGCTTTAATTTCGGGCCAACCCTGCTTTCCTGGCTCGAGATTCATCAGCCGGATGTATACCGGGCCATAATCGAAGCCAACCGTCTCAGCAAAAATAGATTTAACGGCCATCCTGCCGCCATGGCCCAGGTCTATAATCATATGATTATGCCCCTGGCCAATACGCGTGACAAGCGTACTCAAATTATCTGGGGCATTCGCGATTATCAGCACCGCTTCAATGAGCAACCGGAAGGCATCTGGCTTTCAGAAACTGCGGTTGATTATGAAACTCTCGACCTGTGTGTTGAACAGGGTATAAAATTTACCATTCTCGCGCCGCGTCAGGCCAATCGAGTACGGTCTCTCGATGAAAAGGAATGGCAGGATGTGAGCGGCGACTCGATCGATCCCAAACAGCCTTATCTTTGCAAGCTGCCCTCAGGAAATGAGATTGTGCTTTACTTTTATGATGGTCCGGTGGCTCAGGACCTGGCCTTTGGCGATGTTCTGGATGATGGCTTGCGTTTTGCCGACCGTCTGACAGGGTCATTCGTCGATGATGAAGATCGTGATCAGCTGGTGCATGTTGCCACCGATGGCGAAACCTACGGGCATCATCATCGCTTCGGCGACATGGCCCTGGCCTATTGCCTGTATCATATTGAGGCCGATGAAACGATCGATATCAATATCTATGCAAATCACCTTGAAAAACATCCGCCGAAAATGGAAGTCGACATTCATGAAAATTCATCCTGGAGCTGTGTGCATGGCGTTGAACGCTGGCGCAGTGACTGCGGATGCAATACCGGAAGGCCGGGCTGGCATCAGAAATGGCGCGCGCCACTGCGCGGTGCCATGGACTGGCTGCGTGACAGCCTGATAATGATCTATGAGGAACATGCCTCTGAATTCTTGCTGGACAACTGGCAGGCTCGTGATGATTATGTCGATCTTGTGCTGGACCGCTCCGATGAGATGCTTAACAGCTTCCTGAAAACCCATTCGTCGCGAGAATTGAGCAATACGGAAATTGTGCACCTGCTTAAACTGATGGAGATGCAGCGTTATGCCATGCTGATGTACACAAGTTGCGGGTGGTTTTTTGATGAAATCTCAGGCCTGGAAACAGTGCAGGTCATTCAATATGCCGCGCGTGCAATTCAGCTCGCTCGTGATGTGGCCGGAATCGACCTGGAGCAGTCATTTATCAGGCTTCTGGAACGGGCACCCTCGAATCTGCCGGACCTGCAGAACGGAGCAGAAGTATATAAACGTTACGTTCAGCCCTCTGTGCTGGACCTGATCAGGGTTGGCGCACATTATGCGGTATCATCACTGTTCTCCGAAAACCCAGGCGAAGATACCGATGTCTATTGCTTTCATGCCGAAAGCGATGTATTCGATCTGCTCAAACTGGGCCAGCAACGGCTGGTACTCGGCAAGGCACATCTACAGTCACGGATCACGCGTGAAAAATCGACAGTTTATTTTTCCGTATTGCATTTCGGCGATCAAAACCTGATGGGAAGTGTCCGGCAGGATCTGGATGACCGCGAATTCATGCAGGCCCATGAACAGATTAAAGGGGCTTTTCAAAGAGGCAATATTGCCGAAGTAATCGCCCTCACCGATCAGCATCTTGGCAAAAATCACTATTCACTCTGGCACCTGTTTAAAGATGAACAGCGCAAGGCCATCAACCAGGTTGTCGACACGATGCTGACCGACGTCAAGGGCATCTACCGCCAGGTCTACCAGCGCCATTATCCGTTGATTCAGGCCACATCCGAAATGAGTATCCCTTTGCCCCGTGTGCTGTCGACAACGGCATCATTTATCCTGAATAATGATCTCAGGCAGGCGCTTACAGGTGAAGATGGAAAACCGGACCTGGATGAGCTCGAGCAGCTCAGCGCCGAGGCAAATCAGCTTAAAATCGAAATCGACAAGGAGACTCTGGCTTTTGAGGCCAGCCGTATTCTCAATGAAAGTATTGAAGCATTTGCAAGGGATCCCAATGATCTTAATCATCTGGAACAAACCCTGAGGCTTTTTGAAATTCTAAACGAGCTTTATCTGCCACTTGATTTATGGCGCGCCCAAAATGAATATTTCTCAATGAGCAAGCAGATATATCCCCAAAAACAGGAAGATGCCGAACGAGGCGGCCAGAGCGCCAAGCAATGGCTGGTATTGTTCGATAAACTTGGTTCATACCTGCAGGTGAGGAGTGTCTGATGCATGTCCCCAGCTCCACATACCGTGTCCAGTTTACGCCCTCATTTACTTTCGAGCATGCACGCGATATACTCTCATACCTTCAAAAGTTGGGTATCAGCGACCTGTATGCCTCCCCGATTTTCAAAGCTGTAAAAGGCAGCTCTCATGGCTACGATGTCGTGAATCCGACCGAGATCAATCCTGAACTGGGCGGAAACGATTCTTTACGCAAACTGAAAAAGGACATGGATGAACATGGCTTGTCCTGGCTGCAGGATATAGTCCCCAACCATATGGCCTATGACAGCCAGAATAAAATGCTCATGGATGTGCTAGAGAACGGCCCAAATTCACGTTTCATGCATTTCTTCGATATCAACTGGGATCATTTTTATGAAAGCCTGAAAGGCAGAATACTGGCTCCCTTCCTGGGTAAATTCTACGGCGAGGCCCTTGAAGATGGCGAGATCAGTTTGAAGTATGATCGCGCGGGAATAACAGTTAACTATTATGAACTCAGCTTCCCATTACGCATCGAATCCTATGTCAAGGTGTTCACGCATAATCTCAGGAATCTCGAAAACGACATGGGCGAGAATCACCCTGAACTGCTCAAATTCATCGGCACAGTTTACACTGTAAATGACCTGCCCTCAGGCGACAATAATATTCAGCAGCGTTACGAGCAGATCAGGTTCACCAAGAAGATGCTCTGGAAATTATACATCCAAAATGAACAGATAAAAAAGTTCATCGATGAGAATCTTGCGCTTTTCAATGGAGTCAAAGGCGAGCCGGAAAGTTTCAATCTGCTGGATCACCTGCTTTCCGAGCAGTATTTCCGTCTCTCATTCTGGAAGGTTGCCACGGAAGAAATCAACTACCGCCGTTTCTTTACGATCAATAACCTGATTTCTCTCAGGCTGGAAGAAAGCGGGGTATTTGACCATACTCATTCATTGATCAGCCAGCTTGTAAAGGAAGGTGTTTTCAATGGGCTCCGAATTGATCATATCGACGGCCTGTTCGATCCGGGCGACTATCTGGTCAGGCTGCGCGACATTGCGCCGGAAGCTTATGTCTGTGTGGAGAAAATACTGGAAGAGGACGAAGAGATTCCCGATGACTGGCCGGTAGCCGGAACGACGGGCTATGACTTTTTAAACCGTCTTAACGGCCTTTTTTGCTATACCAAACACCGCAAAAAATTCAACCGCATATATTCCAAGTTCTCGCGCATGAATGCTTCCTACGCCACTCTGGTGGCAGAGAAGAAAAGATTGATGGTCAATAAACATCTGGCTGGAAATATCGACGCCCTGGCACATATGATGAAAAGCATCTCCAGCCGCAACCGTCATGGAAACGACATCACCCTCTACGGTCTCAGGCGCGCTTTGGTCGAAATCATGGCCTATTTTCCCATCTATCGCACATATATAAATCAGCATCATTTCAGCGATCATGACATTAACTATATCAGGATGGCCATCACATCGGCCAAGGAACGAAATCCTGACCTGATGTATGAACTCCGTTTTATAGAAAAGTTCCTGCTCCTGAAACTGGAGGATATGACGGTCGAAGAAAAACGCCGTGAAGTTATCGAATTCGTTATGCGTTTCCAGCAGGTCACCGGCCCGCTAATGGCCAAGGGCGTTGAAGATACCAGCATGTATATCTATAACCGCCTGCTGTCTCTTAATGAAGTCGGCGGCAGTCCTGATGTTTTCGGGCGCAAGATCGATGATTATCATAGATTTATCGATAAACGCCGTAAACGACATCCGTACGGCCTGAATACCAGCGCAACCCATGACACCAAGCGCGGCGAAGACACCAGGGCGCGGATCAACGTGATTTCGGAACTGGCAGAGGAATGGGAAAGCTCTATAGCCTACTGGCGCAAGGTAAACCGCGGAGGAAAGGCTATCAGGGAGACAGCTATACCTGATCGTAACGATGAATATCTGCTCTACCAGACACTGCTGGGATCATGGCCGATGGAAGATTCCGAGCGTGATAATTTCTTGCAGAGAGTCAGGGAATATATGATCAAGGCCATTCGCGAAGCCAAGGTTCATACCGCCTGGCTGAAGCCGGACGCCGAATATGAAAAGGGATGTATCGACTTCCTGGAGGATATATTAGGGCCCCGGGATGAAAATGAATTTCTGAATTCATTTTTGCAGTTTCAGCGCAAGGTTTCATGGTACGGCATGTTTAATTCGCTGGCCCAGACGGTTATCAAAATAACTTCACCGGGCATACCGGATATTTACCAGGGCAATGAGCTATGGGATTTCAGCATGGTCGATCCGGACAATCGCCGGCCGGTTGATTATAAGCTCAGGAAATCTCTTCTGGATGATATTGCACAGAAATCGGAAAGCGACCGTCAGTCTCTTATCGATGACCTGCTTGCCAGTATGGAAGATGGTAGAATCAAGATATTTATCACCTATACAGCGCTAAATCATCGCAAACAAAACAAGGAAATCTATGAGGGCGGGAATTACATCCCTCTCAAGGTAAACGGCGAGTTGTCTGAAAATATTTTGGTCTTCGCAAGGAAATATGTCAATAAAACATTGCTGGTAGTGGTCCCCAGGTTCCTCGCTTCGGTTATAGAACCCGGAACTCAACCGCTGGGCGAGGAATGCTGGAAAAATACCGGCATCGAAATCGGCAAAGACCTGCCGAAATCTTACACGAATCTATTTACCGGGGAGCAATTGCAGGCCGATAATACATTCAGGATCGCAGATATCCTGAACAAATTCCCGGTGGCAATTTTAATCAGCAGGGAGACCAATGACTAAAAGATCGAGTGGAATACTATTACACATAACTTCTTTGCCGTCAAATTACGGCATCGGGGATTTCGGCCCTCAGGCATGCAGGTTCGCTGATTTTCTGCAGGCCGCCGGCCAGAGATTATGGCAGGTACTGCCATTGAATCCGACCAACCCGGCCCATGGCAATTCCCCCTACAGCAGTTCCTCGGCCTTTGCCGGAAGTGAACTTCTGATCAGCCCGGAGCTTATGGTCAATGACGGTTTCCTGGAACGCGGTGACCTGAACCCCCTGCCCGGTTTTTCAATCGATCATGTCGATTACCAGACCGTAAGGGATTACAAGTATAAGATTATCGATACCGCCTGGAAAAAATTCAGCGACAAGCATCCCGAATGGGAAAGCTACAAGTCATTCTGTGCCGAGCATGAATCATGGCTCGATGATTACACCCTGTTTATTGCGCTGAAGGAGAAATTTGACGGCAATGTCTGGAACCACTGGCCTCCCCCCTTCCGCGACCGCGTCACGCAGGCGATGGATGAAGCGCGTGAGGAGCTGTCATCGCGGATCGAGCGGGTCAGGTTCGGGCAGTTTCTTTTCTACTATCAACTTGATGCCCTGAAAAAATATGCCAATGAAAGAGATATACAGATTTTCGGCGACATCCCCATCTATGTCAACTACGACAGCGTCGATACATGGGCCCATACCGATCTGTTTAAGTTAAACGGCCAAAAGCGCTCGACTGTCGTGGCCGGAGTACCGCCCGATTATTTCAGCAAAACCGGCCAGCTGTGGGGCAATCCTGTTTACGACTGGGACACAATGAAGGAAAATCGCTATCGCTGGTGGATTCACAGGCTCGAGCATACATTCAAACTTTACGATATCGTGCGCATAGATCATTTCCGCGGCCTGGTGGCCTACTGGCAGGTGCCCGCCGGCGAGAAAACCGCTATCAACGGCAAATGGGTCAAGGCGCCGGTTGATGATTTCCTGACCACACTCGGCGATCATTTCGGTGAACTGCCGATTGTCGCCGAGGATCTGGGCATGATCACCGATGATGTGCGCGAGGTAATGAAACGCTATGGCTTCCCCGGTATGAAAATCCTCATGTTCGCATTCGGCGAGGACAATCCCGATCATCCCTACCTGCCGGAAAACTTCAGCGAAAATTCTGTTGTCTACACGGGCACGCATGATAATAACACCGTGCTGGGATGGTTCAATAACGAGGCCGATGAAGAGACCAGGAAACGCTTTTTCAAGTATCTCGGCAAAAAAGTTCCGGCCGAGGATGTGCCGGGAGCAATGATCAGGATGGCTATGAAATCAAAGGCCAACTACGCTGTTATACCGATACAGGATCACCTTGCATTGCCCGAATACGCACGCATGAACACCCCGGCCACAACCGGCAACGGCAACTGGGAATGGCGCCTTCATCCGGATCAGATCAATACCGACATCGCCGAAAAGATCGCCAAATTGACATCCGAATCGGATCGATAGCGATATATCCTGCGCAACTTTTTTATGGCGCTTTGCCGTTAAAATCATATAATTAAAACAGCTATAGGCGGGGCAAAACCGTAGTCATCCTGCAATCGGATATCTTGAAAATGAAAAAAGCCGTTTACATTATAATGTCATGCCTGCTGATCCTGATGACGGCCTGTGGTACAGATCAGGGCGGATCAAAATCCACTGCATCCAAAGAGGTCAAGTTTGACCTGCCGCAGATTCGTGAACGGGGTATATTGCGCGGAATTACCACATACAGCGCCACAAGCTATTTCATCTACCGCGGACGGCCAATGGGCTATGAATATGAACTGCTCAACCGGCTGGCGGACCATCTCGGTTTGGAACTGGAAATCGTAATCGCCAGAAATCTCGACAGCCTGTTTGCCATGCTGCGTCGAGGTGACGGTGATATTATCGCCCATGGCCTGACAATTACACAGGAACGCAAGGAAAAGGTTGCCTTTGCCCTTCCGCACACAACCACCCAGCAGGTACTGGTGCAGAAAAAACCGGACAACTGGCGCGATATGAAATTGCATGAGATCGAAAACGAATTGATCCGCAACCCGATCAAGTTGATCGGCAAGGAGGTTTATGTCCGCCACAATTCCGCCTACTATCAACGCCTGATTAATCTATCCGAGGAAGTGGGCGGTGATATAATTATAAAACTGGCCCCCGGAGATATGACAACCGAGGACCTGATCAGGATGGTCAATGATGGTGAGATAAAATATACCATAGCCGATCAAAATATAGCCGCTATCAATAAAACCTATTATCCCGACCTGGATATCAGGACCAGTATCAGCCTGCCCCAGCGTATTGCCTGGGCCGTGCGCAAATCCTCGCCGCTCCTGCTTGAGGCTATCAACAGCTGGCTGAGCGAAGTCCGCGGAACCACTGAATACAATGTCATATACAATAAGTATTTCGAAAATAAGCATGCTTTCAAGAGACGCGTGAAAAGCGATTTCTTTTCGATCAGCAGCGGCCGCATTTCGCCCTATGACGATCTTATAAAAAAATATGCCGACCTGATCGGATGGGACTGGCGCCTGCTGGCCTCCATGATTTACCAGGAATCACAGTTCGAACCGGATTCCGATTCATGGGCCGGGGCCAAAGGTCTGATGCAGATCATGCCCGCCACCGCCGAGCATTTTGGAGTGGAGGAAATCGGCGATCCCGAGGACAATATCCGCGCCGGGACGGCATATATTAAATATCTGCAGAACCTATGGAATGAAATCCCCGACAGCATGGATAGAATAAAATTCACCCTGGCCTCATATAATGTCGGCGAGAATCATGTGGCCGACGCCCGCCGGCTGGCCGAAAAATACGGCGCCGATCCGGATGTATGGGACGGCAATGTGGCCGAGTACCTGCTCAAAAAATCCAAAGAAGAATTCTTCAATGACGAGGTCGTGCGCTATGGCTATTGCCGTGGAAGAGAGCCATACGATTATGTCAATGAGATTCTCTACCGTTACAATCACTATGCCCGCGCATTAAATTTGCAGAACGAACCCGGATCAATATCGGAATCCGCAACACGGTCCCCGCAAGATTGACAAATTTACTCCAAATTCCGGCCAACAAATTAACCGGCATTTACCATAACTCATAGATTATAAAACCTTTACAGGACAGCCACGACGTAATTTCCACTTTCAATTCATCAATTTGGATTTGCTAATTATGATAAATTGTATTACTATAACGGCAGATGCCAAAAATAAACAATTATTGCTTCATATAGTAAATCCGCCAACATCACGGCTATAATAAACTACTTTGAAGCTTAAATGGGACAAAAGGCTGAATGCGTAAACTCTGCTTCGAGTAATTAACAGCTTGATAATCTGGCATGGGATAAAATTTTGCAACAAGCAAGATTATGAATAAAAAACAAATAGAAAATTCGGCTAAAACCAAAGTCCTGTATGATGACATTGTTGAACATATCCGGGATAATCTTAGCAAAGCTGATCCCAAAGTAATCAAGGAGCTTATCAGACTAATATCTCATTACAGGGCTGAACAGCTTAATCAGTCGGGCATTTTAGTTAATGAGCATGACCTGCTGGAACGCTCTTACGATAGATATTTCGAACTCTACGACCTCGCACCCATCGGCTACCTGACCATGAATAAAGACTGGGTAATCGAAGAGACCAACCTGACCTGCACCGATATGCTGGGCATCGAAAAAAGCAGACTAGAAGGAACCCGCTTTATACATTATGTCGTCCCCGACTCCCACGATGTGTTTTACAGTTACTGTCAAAAACGGATAGATGAAAAACAAAAGATGACCTGCGAACTGAAACTGCACGGCTCCTCCGGCAACGAATTCTGGGCCGTCATGGAAAGCACAGTCGAAAAAAACGACATTGGTGAAATTACCGCCATAAGAGTAACCATCACCGATATCACCGAAAGTAAAGATAAGACAAAGGTCGAAGCCGTGCTGGGCAATATTATGCAGAGCTCACAGGATGCAATAACCATGCAGGATTTTGACGGCAATATTCTATCCTGGAACAAGGGCGCGGAGGAAATGTACGGCTACAGCCGTGCAGAAGCCCTTAAGATGAAAATTACAAAATTGGTTCCGGAAGATAAAAGAGTAGAGCTTGCCAATCTGCGCAGTATGCTCAGGGGCAAAGCCGATATCAGGACGCTGGAGACAAAAAGGCTGACCATAAACGGAGATATTATCCATGTATGGATGACAATCAGTGTCTTTGGAACTCCCAGCGGTGTACCCGAAGGCTTCCTAGCTATCGAGCGGGATATTACCGAAAGCAAAAAGGCTGAACAGGAACGAGCAAGATTAGTTAATCAGCTATCCGAACAGCAGATTCTTCTGGAAACAATCATCAACCAGATGCCTGTAGGTTTGATGATAGCCGTTCCACCTGATGGAAAGATCATCCAGGAAAATAAAATGGTGAACGAGATTTTTGGTTACGAGGCAAAACTAGCAAAATCAATCGCGGATTATGGGAGACAACGCAGGGTCTATCATATGGATGGACGCCGTTATGAGAAAGATGAATTCCCTCTTACACGTATAATCAAAAACCGCGAGACCATCTCGAATGAAAAATTGGAAATCGAGCGCCACGATGGAGAACGTCGGATTATATCCGTAGATGGCGCACCTGTAATCAACGAAATCGGCGACATGGTTGCGGGTATTCTTTCCATACAGAATATAACAAAAGAGCTCGAGCATGAAAACCAGCTTCGCGAGGCGCGCGAATTTGCCGAAAATATAATCGCCTCCATGCGCGATGGCCTGCTGGTTCTGGACAAAGAGATGAAAGTTGTGCGGGCCAATCTTCCATACAGCCAATTGTTCGAGGTACCCGTCAGCGATATAGTCGAAAAGCATATCTATGATATCCAGGACGGCATCTGGGATAATCCCCTGATCCGTAAAAATTTGGGACAGCTGGTCGAAGAAGGCGAAGAGTTTGATGACCTTGAGCTTGAACAGGGACTTCCGGGGATAGGCAAACGGGTAATCGTTATTAACGGACGTATTATTATCAACCGTGACGGCAAACCGAATATGCTTTTGCTCTCATTCCGGGATATCTCGGAATACCGCACCGCCAAGCATCAGATCGAACGCCTCAACCGCACTCTGATGCAAAAAAACGCGGCCCTCGAGGAAACCAACCGCGAACTGGAGGCGTTCACCTATTCGGTTTCACACGACCTGCGCGCGCCGTTACGCACCATGGATGGTTTCAGCCGTATACTGCTGGATGACTACGGTGACAAAATCGACAAAAAGGGAGTGCATTATCTCAGCCGTATCATAGCCGGGGCCGAAAACATGAACAATCTGATTGAAGATCTGCTGAGATTGTCGAATGTCGCCCAGGCGATTGTCGATGACAAGGATGTCAACTTAAGCGAGATGGCCCTATCAATCGCAGGGAATCTAAAGAAGCTCGAACCGGAACGTGATGTTACTTTCAAAATCGAGGATAAACTTATAGTCCGAGGAGATCCCAAACTTCTCGAACAGGCCCTGGAAAACATGCTTCAGAATGCCTGGAAATATTCATCCAAAACCGAGCATGCAAAGATAGAATTCGGCAGTAAACGAGTTGATGGCAGGATGACCTATTACGTTTCCGATAACGGTGCCGGATTTGATTTTCAATATGCGGATAAACTCTTCGAGCCGTTTCAACGTCTGCACACTTCAACCGATTACGGCGGTACCGGGATCGGCCTTTCGATTGTTGATCGCATAATCAGGCGCCATGATGGCCGTGTCTGGGCCTCATCAACCGAGGACAAAGGCGCAACCTTCTACTTCACCCTGCACGAAAAAGAATAATTTCGCAGGAATCCACACACCCGCCAGGCTTTTGCGTATCATCTCTTAAACGCGGGCTAATTTGCAATATGAATATCGGGGTATGATGGAAAATTCAAATGAAATATATGCTGGCATAGACGACGCCACCAAATGCACCTGCATTGGAAGCATCTTTATTGCCGGAGTGGTCGGCGATGTCAGCCTGATCGAAAAATGGCGCGAGCAGGGAGTAAAGGACAGCAAGTTGCTGGGCCGTAAAAAGCGCGATTGCCTCGATCGCATGATCCGCGATACCGCACTGGCAAGCTCGGTCAGGCATATTCCACAGCCTGAAATCGATGACAAGGACCTCAACCTGAATACATGGGAGATGGTATCGTTTTTGAAGCTGATGAAAGTGCTCTACGGCAAACGGCCCTTTGGCAAAATCATAGTCGACAACTGGGAGGTTTCGCAGGCGCTCTTTTTCAAACGGCTGAAATATCTGACCGGACGGGATATGGCGATTTTGCTGAAAGATAAAAAAGTCATCATTCCCAAACGGCTTCATCGCAAAATAGAAATCATCCCGGAACATCGGGCCGACGAAAACCACATCATAGTCGGCGCCGCCTCGATCCTGGCCCGTGCCGCCTCGGATCGCCAGTACGACCGCTACCGCAGGATATACGGCGATTTCGGCTCAGGAAGTCCGGGCGATCCCAGGACCCGTGAATACGTATGGCGCAACCGTAAAAATCCCACACCCATAATCCGTCAAAGCTGGAACACCTTCAAGGTCCTCAGCGCCCTGGAGAATTTCGAGGACGATTACTCGCGAAAAAGAAAACGCAAAGAGTAGCATCAATTAGCATATTTCAAACCCAGGCAATTTGAACAATGAGCTATATGCTCGGTTATAGAACTGAGAAAGGAAAAGGGCCGGGGCAATAAAATCCTGTGGCCTGATGGTTCCTGATAAAAAATGTATATAGCTTTATTGATCCTGATGCTCGCCGGCAGCGCGATTCTGGTAGGTACCGGCACCCAGGACACATTCCTGCGATTCCGGCCTTGCACCACCGCAATAAACCGCCTGATTCGTCAGGCCAACCGGGCTTTCGAAAACTATCTCGATTATCTCGGGCAAAAGCAGTTTGACAGCGCCTCTGCTTCATTGAAGGAGTTGCAGGAAACGCTGGATCGCCTGCTCAATCAAAGCGGAGCGGCAACCGGCGGACAATAATCAAGAATGAAAAGGGTGTTCCATAAATTGGAAAGGTGGAAAAGATGACATTGTCAAAGTACGAGGTCCCCATAGAAAAATTACGCTGGGTTTGTGATGCCGATAAGGATATTGTCTGCTCGACAGATGATGCCAAAGCGTCCAATGAGATTATCGGACAGGAACGGGCAGTTGACGCTATCCGTCTCGGCCTTCAAGTGGAACAGCCCGGCTTCAATGTTTTCATAGTCGGCTATACCGGTACCGGCCGTTCCTCGGCCATCCGCAAAATGCTCAAAGACCTGGGCCTGGAAAAAGGCGATCGTCCTGAGGATGTGTGCTATGTCAATAATTTCAAAAACAATGATCAGCCCCGATCCTTAACCTTCCCCGCCGGTGAAGGTGCCCGTTTCCGTGATGAGATAAAAGATATGATCGACCAGCTTCGCGAAGGTATTCCACAATTGGTCGAATCCGATGAGATGCGTCGGCGCCAGAAAAGTATTGTGCAAAAATACGAAAATGAGCAAAAGGATCATCTGCGTAGGTTTGAGGAGAAGGTAAAAGAACGCGATTTTGCCATGACCCAAACCCAGTATGGAAGCATGGCCCGTCCTGATATCAGTCCCGTCATCGGAGGTGAGCCGACCAGCCTGTCCAAGCTTGAGGCAAAAACCGAGGCGGGGGAATTTCCACGCGAGAGGTTTGAAGAAATCAAGAAAATATATGACGAACTCGAAGACGATATGGTTCGCCTGTTCAAGAAAATTCGCAATATCCAGAGGGATATGCGCAAGGAACTTCGCAGCGCATTGAATGAGGCGGTTACGCCGATTGTCTCGGATGCCATAGATTCAATCAAGGAACAGTTCGAAGCCGAGGGATTGGAAGACTATCTCGATGAAGTTAAAGAGAATATTCTGGATAATCTCGAAAAGTTCGGGCAGACCGAAGAACAAAAGCAGCGTCAACGTCAGGAGCAGCCTCAGCTTGCGGCACTGGCCCAGATGGCCGGGCAGGATACATTTAAGGATTATGAAGTCAATGTCCTCATAGATAACAGCAAAACAAAGGGCAAACCGATTATCACCGAAGTCAACCCCAATTACCGCAATATATTCGGTTCCATAGAACGCAACGGCGATCCACGCGGGATGGCGCGCACAGATTTCACACGCATCAAAAGCGGCGCACTTCATCGCGCCAATGGCGGCTACCTGATCCTGGATGCCTTAGATGTATTGACTGAGCCGGGTGTCTGGCAGGGGCTGAAAAGGTCTTTGCGATCGGGCAAACTGGAAATCCAGGCATATAATCCGCTCTTCATGTTCAGCCACAGCACGCTTAAACCCGAACCTGTCGAACTCAATGTCCAGGTAATCCTGATCGGTATGCCGCAACTTTACCATTTGCTTTATCACCTCGATCCCGACTTTTCCAAAATATTCAAGGTCAAAGCGGAATTCGATACCGAGATGGATATCACCGACGAAAACCTTACAAAGTATGGAGCCTTCGCACGCAAAATAGTCGATGACAATAATCTCATGCCTTTTGACCGTGAAGGCATGGAAGCGATTATCGAACATGGTGTTCGTCTGGCGGGACGCAAAAACAAAATCTCCACCAGATTTCATGTGATTAAGGACATTATGCGCGAATCCAACCACTGGGCCGGACAGGAGAATGCCGAAAAAGTCTCCGGCAAACATGTCAAGAAGGCCATCGATGAATGGATTCGCCGTGTCTCCATGGTCCGGGACAAAATCGAGGAAAAGATCGAAGAGGGCACGCTCCTGATCGACACCGAGGGCGAAGTTGTGGGGCAGATCAACGGCCTTGCTGTGTACAGCCTGGGGGATTACACTTTCGGCAAACCGACGAGAATTACCGCGCGCACATCAGTCGGCGGCAAAGGCATCATCAATGTCGAAAAAGAGGCCCAGCTTTCCGGTTCCACCCACAGTAAAGGGGTAATGATTATAAGCGGCTATCTGCAGGGTAAATTCGCGCAGAGGCGTCCGCTTTCCATGAATGCACATATCTGTTTCGAGCAATCCTATGGCGGTGTCGACGGCGACAGCGCATCCTCGACAGAGATTTATGCTATCCTGTCATCACTGGCCCAGAAGCCGATCAGGCAGGATATCGCGGTGACCGGAAGTGTCAACCAGAACGGCCGCATACAGGCTATCGGCGGTGTGAATGAAAAGATCGAGGGATTCTATCATGCCTGCAAAGTAAAAGGCATAACCGGCCAGCAGGGCGTTATGATACCATCCGCCAATGTACCCAACCTGGTACTTCGATCGGAGATACTCGATGCGGTCAGGGATGGCAAATTTCATATATATGCGGTCGATACTATTGAGGATGGTATTGAAATCCTGACCGGCATGCCCGCAGGTGAGCAAAAAGAGGATGCAGGCTATCCCGAAGGCAGTCTGTTTAACCTGGTCGAGAAAAAGCTGGATGTTTTCGCCGAGACTTACAGGCACTATTATGGACCTTTTTCGCCCCAGCAGGGCACCTGATTCGGAAGTAGTAAGCATCTATCAGACAATTACATAGTTCATCAATTCAGGCAGTTTTCCCGAAACAGGGTTGCTTCCTGAATTGAATTTATATAATTTATTCGGAACGTTGCCCTGTTGATAAACGTTTAAAAAACAAGACCAATTAAACCGTATTTAGTTTATAATGAATTTGAAGAATTACATATCCATACTTATTGTGTTGCTCCTGGTGGCAGCTCCCTGGATGCAGGCATCGGCATCCAATACCGGCCCATCAGAACCTGAATGCCAGTGCTGTCAGGGACCGTGCCAGGGATGTTGCTGTGGCGATCCATTGCATGATGATACACAGGATAGTGAGCAACCCCGGCAGACTGATGATGGTTGCACCTGCAGTTTCTCGGCAATACCATCTATGCCGGAATCACCTGTTGAATTCACCCAGCAGCGTGTGGATAAGCAAACTTCGAAAACTCTGAGCCAAACAGAAACCCGCTCTGAACCAAATTTCGACACAAGTCGCAATTCATTATATGAATTCTACTCTCCACCGGCCGAACGATCACGTCCGGCTTATATCCTATTTGCCTCATATCTGATTTAGAATTGCCCCCCGCGACGAATTCAAAGCGTCGCATATTCCTTTTAATTCAATTTGACAATTCAAAAACTGGAGAGTAATAGCTATGCATAAATCATGGCTGGCTCTTCTTGCAGGCCTCTTGATCCTGATCTATTCGCCCTCACAACTGGCCGGGCAGGAAGTGCTGGATTCATTAATCAAAACAGCCCTCGAGAATCATCCCGAGATCTCAGCGGCATCATATATGCAGGAATCTGCCGCCGCCTCATCAAAGGCAGCCGGTGCATTACCCGATCCGGTACTGTCACTGGGCATATTGAACCTGCCGCAGAATTCATTCTCGCTGAGCGAGACCCCCATGTCCGGTGTGGTTCTGGGGCTGAGCCAGAAAATCCCATGGCCCGGCAAACTGAGCGCGCAATCCAGCCTGGCCGATATTCAGGCTCAGAAATCCAGGCAGACAACCGAATCGATCAAAAACAGCGTAATCCGTCAGGTCAAGGATACCTACTATGAATATTCGTACTGGACAAAATCACAATCGATTATAGAGGAATATCTGCAGCTGCTCGAGGACACCCGTGAAATCGCGGAAATCAGATATGCCAATGGCGACGCCTCGGCCCAGGACTTTCTGCGCGTAAGTTCCATGCTTTCACGCACGCAGATCAGACTGCTTAAGTCGGAACAGAAAATCCATTCTGCGCTGCTTGAACTCTGGCGCGCTGTGGGCGATACGGTGGCTTTCAATAATCCTCAGGCCAATCTTCCGGAGCCGGCAGGTCCGGCTGACAGGGAGAATTCGGTATCTGCCAACCCGATGTTTGTGAATGCCTTGCTGGAAAACGAACATGCCGAAGCGCAAAAACGACTGGCGCATAGAAATTATTTTCCGGACCTGACACTGGGTATTGATTACAGGCTGCGCAGAGAAATTCCCGGAGATCCGGTGCAGGGTACAGATTTTCTCTCATTTAAACTGGGCCTGAGCTTCCCGTTGTGGTTTTTTGACAAGCAGAGCCATCAGGTAAAATCGGCACAAAAGCTGACTTTGGCCTCAAGGGAGCGAATTCGCTTTGTCCGCGATATCCTGACAACCAAGCTCAACGATGCCCGGTCAAATCTGGAATTTATAATCGAAAGTTTGAAAAGCTATGATGATTCCATAGTACCAGAGGCGCAGGCGGCTCTGGAAGCCGCGGAGGTGGCCTATGAGGTCGGGCAGATCGATTTCAACGCGCTTTTGGCAGCGCAGTCGGATCTGTTCGAAATACAAATCGAACGGCTCGATCTGTTGCGACAGTATCATCAAACCAGGGCCAAAATGGCCGAACTTGCAGGAACCATAAATGAAAGGTAATGTCGTGAAAACAATACTCATATCAATAACTTGCATTCTAATAGGATTTGGAGCAGCCTACCTGATTCTGCCTCTCTCGCAAAACACACCTCAGGCTGCTGCATCGGGTGAAACTGCTCAGCTTTATACCTGCGGCATGCATCCGGAAATCATAAGCGAAGAGCCCGGCATATGCCCAATTTGCAATATGAAGCTGACACCCAAGCGCGAAAGTGGCGACAATGAGGGTGCAATACGCATCGATCCGGCCACCAAGCAAAATATGGGGCTGGTTACGACACAAGCAGAATATCGCAAGTTGACTAAAACTGTCAGCACATTCGGCAAGATCAGTGTGCCCGATCCGAATCGGTATACTGTCAATCTGAAAGTTGATGGCTGGGTTGAACGGCTCTATGTCGACGAGCAGGGGCAGTCGGTCAGCAAGGGACAGCCTCTCCTGGAAATATACTCGCCGGAGCTTGTGGCCGCCCAGCGGGAATTGCTGGTTGCCAAAAAATCAAATTCGAATGCTTCCATGATCCGTTTGGCAAATGCCGCCAGCCAGCGTCTGCAGAATTGGGATATCTCCGAGGATCAGCTGCGCAGGCTGGAGGATACCGGCGAGGTCAAGCGCACAATGATAATCCGTTCACCTGCCAACGGCATAGTAAAGAACAAGGCTGTGTCCAAGGGTGACCGTATCTCGGCCCGTTCACTTCTGTACGAAATAGTCGATCTCTCCAAGGTCTGGGTTGAGGCCAGTGTCTATGAGCAGGATCTGCCCTATGTTCAGGTCGGCCAGAAAGCACGGGTCAACATACCTTCTCTCCCGGGACAGAAATTTGACGGAGAGGTGACTTTCATATCGCCGATTCTGGATGATAATAGTCAGGCCGAAATCCGTCTCACGCTGGACAATACAGATAATATGCTCAAACCGGAAATGTATGCCGAGGTTTTTATCGAAAACTCTCTGGATGGCGAACGACTCGCGATTCCACGTTCTGCGGTTATCAATTCAGGTACCCGTCAACTGGTTTTTGTTGCCAGCGCCGATGAAACCTATAAGCCGCATTATATTGAGACAGGCGCGATCGGTAGCGGTGACATGATTGCAATCGAAGATGGCCTGATGGCCGGTGATGATGTGGTTGTTTCCGGGCAGTTCCTGCTTGACAGTGAAACACGCTTGAGCGAAGCTATTGGAGCCGGCGGAGCGGGCGGTCATGCCCATCAGCACGGAGCTCAACATGCGGACAGCAAAGAAATGGATCACGATGAAATGGAAAAAGCCGAAGCCTCAAACGATCCATACGATATTCACACCTGCCCCATGCCCGAACATTTTGATGTGCTCAACTATGGTCCGGGTGAGTGTCCCGAATGCGGTATGGCATTGGTACCGGTAAGCGAAACCGAGAACATCCCGGTCTATGTCTGCCCCATGCCGCAATGTGGTGTAGCCGAGAAAGAACCCGGTCTCTGTCCTGTCTGCAATATGAAGCTGGTTGAGTATGAAGTGCCGGAGGAAAAGGCTGACAGTGAAGAAAAGGCCACAATGGATGAGCATGCGCACGGGCACGACCATTCTCACGATCAGATGGAAATGCAGGCCGAGAAGCAGGAATCGGATGATTCATATAATATCCATACCTGCCCGATGCCGGAACATTTTCATGTGCTCAATTATGGTCCGGGTGAGTGTCCCGAATGTGGTATGGCATTGGTGCCTGTTGGTGAAACAGAAAACAGCCCGGTCTATGTCTGCCCCATGCCGCAATGCGAAGTAGCCGAAAAAGAACCCGGCCTTTGCCCGGTATGCAACATGAAACTATTCGAGTACGAACCGGAGGAATCTGATGATCGATAAAATCATCAAAATCTCCATCGATAATCGCTGGCTGGTTATCTGGATAGCTGTCGCCATGCTGATGCTGGGCGTCTGGGCGGCGGACAGGATTGCTGTTGATGCTATCCCCGATCTGTCAGATGTTCAGGTTATTATCCAGACAGAATATACCGGACAGCCGCCGCAGGTGGTCGAAGACCAGGTAACTTATCCGATCTCGACCGCCATGCTGTCTGTTCCGATGGCACAGAATGTGCGCGGGTTTTCATATTTCGGGCTTTCATTCGTGTATGTGATTTTCGAGGATGGCACCGATATCTACTGGGCCCGCAGCCGTGTGCTGGAATTTCTGGCGCAGATGTCCGGACGGCTTCCGGCGGAAGTCGTGCCCCGTCTGGGCCCCGATGCTACCGGTGTCGGCTGGGTTTACCAATATGCGCTGGTGGATACAACAGACCAGACCAATCTTGCGGAATTGCGCTCGATTCAGGACTGGTTTTTAAAATATGAGCTTTCGGCACTTGAGGGCGTCTCCGAGGTTGCCTCGGTTGGCGGTTTTGTGCGCCAGTACCAGGTGGTGGTCGATCCGCGCAAGCTGGAACACTACAACATTCCCTTAAAGCATGTCATCATGGCGGTCAAGAATTCAACCGGCGCCACTGGAGCACGCGTACTGGAACTCGGTGAGACCGAATTTATGGTACGCAGCCAGGCGTATATCGGCGACCTGGAAGATTTACGTCAACTGGCAGTACATAAACAGGGCGACAAACCGCCGGTGCTGCTTTCATCTATTGCCGATATCCAGCTCGGACCCGATATCAGGCGAGGTGTGGCAGAGCTCGATGGCAAGGGCGAGACTGTGGGCGGAATTATCGTCATGCGTTACGGTGATAATGCCCGCGAAGTCATCGAGCGTGTCAAGGTGCGCCTGGATGAGTTGAAGGAGAGTCTTCCTGCCGCTGTCGAAATCGTGCCTGTCTATGATCGCACTGGTCTTATTGACCGCGCCACAGATAATCTGACCAATACGCTAATCAAGGAGATGATAATTGTCGGCCTGATCACGCTTCTGTTCCTGCTGCATGTGCGCTCAACCCTTGTGGCGTTTATAGTGCTTCCGGCTGGCGTAGCGCTTTCTATTCTGATCATGCATCTGCTGGGAATCAACGCCAATATTATGTCGCTGGGCGGTATCGCAATCGCCATCGGTGTAATGGTCGACGCATCTCTTGTGACGGTGGAAAATGCACACAAGCATCTGGAACGGGACGATGGCAAAAAGCCGCGCTCGGAGATCATTTATGAAGCGGCCAGAGAAGTCGGTCCGGCTCTATTCTTCTCGCTTTTGATTATTACGGTCTCGTTCCTGCCGGTACTTGCGCTCGAGGGCCAGGCCGGAAGGCTGTTCAAACCATTAGCATATACCAAAACTTTTGCCATGGCGGCCTCGGCTTTACTATCGATAACAATTGTGCCGGCACTGGTTGTAATTTTCATAAAAGGAAAAATCAGGGGTGAATCATTTAATCCCATCTCGAGATTCCTGATTTCCGCCTATCGTCCGATTATTAAATTCGTCTTGGCCAAAAGATGGTTTGTGATCATTGCGGCGCTTATCCTTCTGGCAGTGACATATATTCCAATCTCGCAGATCGGCTCGGAATTTATGCCGCCCTTGTATGAGGGTGACCTGCTCTATATGCCGACCACATTGCCGGGTATTTCTGTCGAGAAAGCACGTGAGCTTTTGCAACAGACTGATCGCATAATCGCAACTTTCCCTGAGGTTGAGCGTGTCTTCGGTAAAGTCGGGCGGGCCGAAACTGCAACCGACCCGGCGCCATTGACGATGTTGGAAACGACTATTATGCTCAAGCCGCGCGATGAGTGGCGTCCCGGTTTAACACCAGAGATGCTGATCGATTCGCTCGATGCGGCGATACAGTTTCCGGGGCTGACCAATTCATGGACGATGCCGATTCGTACGCGAATTGATATGCTCGCCACCGGAATCAAAACGCCGGTGGGCATTAAAATCATGGGCCCCAATCTGGACAGCCTGAATTCAATCGCGCAAAGAGTCGAAAACGCAGTTGATGATCTGCCGGGCATCCGCTCAGTCTATGGTGAACGAATTACGGGCGGTAATTACCTCGATGTAAAAATCGACCGACTCAAGGCGGCCGGCTATGGCCTTACTGTGGGTGATATCAACTCCGCCCTGATGGCTGCTGTAGGCGGTATGAATGTTGTCCAGAATATCGAAGGGCGCGAACGATATGCGGTCAATGTGCGCTATCCCCGTGAATTGCGAGATAGTCCCGAGGAGATGGCGCGGATTCTGGTTACCACTCCGGATGGCGGCAATGTCCCACTCGGGCAGGTCGCTGATTTCAGCTTTGCCAAGGGCGCGGCCATGATTAAGTCCGAAAACGCCCGTCCCACTGCCTGGGTCTTTGTTGACCTGACCAAATCGGATGTGGGCGGTTTTGTGGAAATGGCCCGCGATCATGTGGCCGAGCGGGTGAACCTGCCGGCCGGGTATTCGCTGGTATGGTCCGGGCAATATGAGAATATGCAGATGGTGGCCGAAAAACTAACGCTGATCATCCCGCTGGCACTGTTCGTGATAATCGTACTCTTGTATCTGCATTTCAGGAGATTTTCTGACACATTGATTGTCATGCTGTCATTGCCGTTTTCGCTTATCGGCGGTATCTGGCTGATGTATCTCCTGGGATTCAATACTTCGGTGGCGGTCTATATCGGATTTATTGCGCTGGCCGGCCTTGCAGCCGAAACAGGCGTGGTCATGATTGTCTATCTCAATTCATCACGTAAGCAGTACCAGGCCGAAAACCGGCTCAAGACCGAAGAGGATCTGCGCAAATCGGTTGAAGAGGGCGCGGTAGAAAGGGTGCGTCCCAAGATCATGACCGTGGCCACGACAATTCTGGCCCTGCTGCCGGTTATGCTCGGGCATGGCACAGGGGCCGAGGTAATGCAGCGCATTGCCGCACCGATGGTTGGCGGCATGATCTCATCGACAATTCTGACACTGATAGTGGTGCCATCGCTGTACTATATCATTCATCGCAGGGAGGTTCAGGCAGTGAAGTAATGAACCAGAAAGCAGTTGTGGATTATCAATACTTGCAGGCCGAAACGAGCTTTTTGACCTTTTTGACATCATTGAGCACAAAGAAGTGGATACAGGGCACATCCGCTTCAATCAGTTCATGGCATTGTTTAATGGCCCATTTCAGGCCGATTTCCTGCGTGTGTTCGGGATTCTCCTGAATCTCATCCACAAGTTCATCGGGAATCGATATATGGAAGTTCTTGGGAATTGAAACCAGGTGTTTGGATGAACTCAGTATCTTAATGCCGGGAATAATGGGTACAGTGATACCCGCGTCCCGGCATTTTTCGACAAATTCGAAGTATTTGCTGTTGTCATAAAACATCTGCGTCACGATATAATCGGCCCCCGCTTTGACCTTTTCCGCAAGGTGATTTATATCAATCTTCATATTGGCCGCTTCGAGATGCTTTTCGGGATAGCCGCTGACACCAACGCAGAAATCAATTGGGTCCGTGTTGGCGATACTGTCAAGATAACTGCCCGATCTTAAACTATGCAACTGCTCCACCAGGTTACCGGCATACATGTTAAAACTTCTGCAACCATTGGTCGGCTTCCTGTAATTCAGATCATCGCCGCGGATAGCCATGACATTCTCGATACCAAGAAAATTCAGTTCGATTGCGGCATCCTCGGTTTCCTCGCGCGTGAATCCCTGGCATAGCAGATGGGGCACAGCGTCAATGCCATAACGATGTTGAATCAGGGCGCAGATACTCAAAGTGCCCGGGCGTTTCTTCTTTATCAGGCGACGGATACTGCCATCGTCGAGTTCTTCGTATTCGGCCCGCGCCGAATGGCTGGTGACATCGATAAAGGGAGGATTAAATGGTATCAGCTGTTCGACTATATCCAGTATCTGTTTTGCATTCTTGCCCCGCCTGGGAGGAATAATCTCGTAACTGAACAATGTTTCAGTCGCTTTATCCAGATGCTCCGTAATTCTCATTTCTTCCTCATTAAACCAAAATATGCTGAAGTCTTCCGATTGCCTCATCAACCGTGATATTCTTGCGAACGGCATAATCCTCAACCTGGTCACGGCCGATTTTACCGATCGAAAAATACCTGGCTCCCGGATGTGCAATATACCATCCGCAAATCGATGCTCCCGGGATCATATTGAAACTGTCGGTCAGCTTCATGCCAATATGCTTCTCCGCATCCAGTATCTTAAAAATCAATTGCTTATCACCATGATCCGGGCATGAGGGATAACCGGGCGCCGGACGAATTCCATTCGGTTTGCTATCCCCGGTTCCGGTATCTTTATCGTAGCCCCAGTAATTTGATGCCACCTCATTATGCAGGTGTTCGGCAAATGCTTCCGCCATACGGTCAGCGATAAGCTTCAATAGTATGGCGCTGTATTCATCGCTTTGCGCTCTGAATTGATCATAGTATTTTTCAATTCCAAATCCGGTTGTCAGGGCAAATGCCCCAACATAATCCGTCTTATTGCTTCTACCGGGAGCCACGAAATCCGAAAGGCAAAGATAATTTGATTTTTTTCTGGCTTTGGTGCCCTGCTGCCGGAGACATATCAGCCTGAAAGCGCCATTGGAATCGATGCGGATTTCAATATTATCATCGATTGAATTAGCCTCAAACATCCCAATTACAGCATGAGCCGATAAGATGCCCTCTTCAATAACACGTTCAAACAATTCAGATGCATCAGCCATAAGACTTTCCCTGCTTTTCTGCTTCAGAATATCATCTTCCGCAACACGCAAATCAAATGACCTGCGAATCGGTCCCAGTCTTACATATTTTTTGATTTTATCCAGGGGATAATTTTTCAGCACCAGGATACCCCTGTGGCGGGGCGGAGTGGGATTGTAATTATTCCAGTCAATCGTACATCTATTCTCTCGCGCATGACTCAAAGGCACAATATTGTCTGATTCAGAAAACCCCTCCTCGCCATCAAAAATATCTGCCCTGGTATCTTTTCTGACTGTAGTTTGACCTGAATCACCCCTGGCGATCAAATCTCTGACAACCTGCACACTCAGGGAAGCATCGCGCACATGTACAACCGGCCCCGAATATACGGGCTGGATTTTGAGCTCCGTATGCCGTTCCGAGGTTGTCGCACCGCCCACCATCAACGGTATTTTCAGACCTTTCCGCTCAAGCATAGATGCTACACGGATCATCTCCTCCAATGAGGGTGAGATCAAGCCGCTCAACCCGATAACATCGGGTTTCTCCGAAATAACGGTATCGACAATTTTCTCAGGGGGCACCATAACACCCAGGTCAACTACATCAAAATTATTGCATTCAAGAATCAAACGGGTGATATTCTTTCCGATATCGTGCACATCCCCTTTAACAGTCGCCAGAAGAATTTTTCCTGCGCTCTGGGATACTTTGTCTGCTTTTATGTCAATATGCGGCTTTAAGATAGCTATTGCCTTTTTCATAACCCCGGCGCTTTTCAGGACCTGCGGCAAAAACATCCTGCCCGATCCAAAATAATCTCCAACCAGGTTCATCGCATTCATCAAAATGTCATCGATTATGCCGATTGGTTCAATGCGCCTGTCCATCAGCATCCGCAGATCATTATCCAGATAATCCGGTATTCCATTGATCAGGGCATATTCAATTCTATCTTCAGCCGGCCTGTCTCTCCAATCCCTGGTTTTTTTCTTTTGCCTTTTTTGCTCCCTGATATTGGCCGCCAGTTCGACCAGCCGGTCAACAGCCTGCGGATCCCTGTCAAATATGACCTCCTCAATAGGCTGTTTTATTTGATCAGGTATATTTTCATACAACTCAATTTTGCCGGCATTAACAATGCCCATATCCATTCCGGCCCGGATCGCATGATACAAAAAGACCGCATGCATCATTTCGCGGATCACATTATTGCCCCGGAAAGCAAAGGACAAGTTGCTGACCCCGCCGCTGATCGGCGATGTCGGAAATTCCTTTTTCAAAGTCTTACAGGCCTCCAAAAAATTAAGCGCATAACGATTATGTTCTTCTATGCCGGTTGCTATCGTCAGGATGTTTGGATCAAAGATTATATCCTCAGGTGCATAGCCAACCTGTTCGGTCAGTATCCTGTATGACCTCCTGCAGATTTCAACCTTGCGCTCGTAGCTGACTGCCTGACCCTGCTCATCAAATGCCATTACCACAACCGCCGCGCCATATTTTTTGATCAATCCGGCTTTTCGGATAAATTCATCCTCGCCATCCTTGAGACTGATCGAATTGACAATCCCTTTCCCTGGAAGGCACTTGAGGCCCGTCTCGATAACATCCCAGTCCGATGAATCGATCATGATCGGCACACGAGAAATATCGTAATTGGAATTGATCAATGTCAAAAATTCATGCATGGCAGTTTGCGCATCCAGAAGAGGGCTGTCCATACCGATATCGATTATCTGCGCGCCTGCTTCAACCTGCTGACGGGCAACTTTCAGGGCCTGATCGTATTTGCTTTCCTTGATCAGTTTCCTGAATTTCGATGATCCGGCCACATTGGTTCTTTCGCCTACGTTGATAAAGAGCGAATCCTGATTTATAACCAGCGGTTCAAGACCGCTCAAATGGCAGGTTGCCTGATAGTCGGGGATAATGCGTGGTGAGACATCCTGCAAACGAACCGACAGCCCTTTTATGAATTCGGGATTTGTCCCGCAACATCCACCGGCGATATTCACAAGTCCTTCCCTGGCGAACTCGTCAATCTGCGATGCAAATTCAGATGGCTCCATTCTGTATAGCCCGTTTTCATCGGGCAGGCCGGCATTGGGATGAACCGAAACCGCCGTATCAGCAATCTCTGAAAGCTCCCTTAAATATGAAACATAATTCTCCGGGCCAAACCCGCAATTGAGCCCCACACAGATCGGATCGATATGCCTGATCGAGTAAAAGAATGCCTGCAAACTCTGGCCCGCCAGGGTTCGACCACCGGGATGGGTGACCGATACCGAAATCCAGACCGGCAAACGAGTACCGGTTTCCCTGAAAGTCTCATGAATTGCGGCAATCGCAGCTTTAGAGTTGAGCGTATCGAAAATAGTCTCCACCAGAAGGATATCAACGCCGCCTTTCATAAGGCCATCGACAGCAGTTCGATAAGAATCTTTCAACAGATCAAAAGTCAGGTCATTCGCGACACCTTGATTTTCAACTGATTTCAACGACAGCGATATATTTGTGGGCCCGATTGAACCGGCCACAAACCTGTATCTGCCGGAATTTTCCGACTCATATTTTGTAGCGGAATCCCGTGCCAGCCTGGCAGCCTGACAATTCATCTCATAGACATGATCCTCGAGGCCATATTCGGCCTGGACTATGGAGGTTGCCCCGAATGTGTTCGTGCTGATTATATCAGCCCCCGCTTGAAGGTATTCCTCGTGAATCTGCGAGATAATTTCCGGGGAGGTCAGGGTCAGGATATCATTATTACCGGATAGTTCCTTATTATGGCCCATGAATCTGTCACCATAATAGGCCATGCGATCCAGCCTCCGGGCCTGTATGGCTGTGCCCATGCCACCATTCAGGATCAAGATCCTGTTTTTCATCTCGTCTCTGAGCCGTGCGCCATGATTATGTGTCATGCCGATATTTCCTGCCATATCCTCTCAGGAATATTATTTCCGCGTAGAAATAATTCTGATTTTATGAGCTGATTCTGTTATTCCCCTGATGCAAGAAACCGGGCCAGCTTAAAAGCCGACCTTATAAAAGTTATCGGAAATTCGGATGTCCGGTTAATCTTTTCCCGGGATATTTCTGCCTGTTACTGCCCGATTATACCAGAGAATAATTTGGGATTATATTGTCTACCCGACTAATATACAACGATAAAGATCAGATTTTTATTTGCACTGCAAAATCACGCCAAATGCAGGACATTCGGAGAAATGAAAGGCCCATTTCCTGAAAATCCTTTTCTGATCACTTCATTGTAAAAATCCCGCTATATCATCGTTTTGCATTATATCCAGCCACTTTGATCGAAAAATTTTACATCTCAGCAAATACTTATTGACAATCAATAAATAAACATTATTATTCATTAAACAAAATGGGAGGACCAAATGACTAAAGTTGCCACAATTTCAAGAATCAAGCTGGTTAGTAATTTGATAATTATATTTCTGGTTATAACCGGAATTATGGTTATCGCTGAAAAGGTACACACGCTGGTATTCAACCAGCAGGATATTAATATCCTGAAACTGGATGTGCCCTGGCATCATCCCCGGGCAAACGTAGCAATCCTCTTTGATCAGGATGCGCTCGCAGAGAATTTGGAATTCTATCAACATGTTCAGACCAGCATCTTCACCTATGATTTAACTAAACGCATAGTTTACATACCCTTACTGGTGTTAATTTTCATCCTGCTAAAGAAATTGATCATCTCAATCAATGCCGGCACATTTTTTAAAACCGGCAATATCAGGATAATCAGAAATCTCGCGTTGGTGGTCGGAATCTATGTTGTTTGCGGATTCATTTTTTACCAATTAATCCCCATATTTATGCCGGTAGATATCATGGTTGAGACTGTGAATTTTTCGACATTTGATGAATCACCCATTGACAACATCGTGGCTGCAATTGATTTCAAGATGTTATTTGTGGGTATAATTCTTTATGCTCTTTCGGTATCATTCAGAGAGGGCTACCATCTGAAGCAGGAAAGCGAATTTACAGTCTGAGGAAAATGTCATGGCTATCATAATAAATCTGGATGTTATGCTTGCAAAGAGGAAGATGCGCTTGAATCAGCTATCCGAGGAGGTCGGGATTACAATGTCAAATCTGTCAATACTAAAGCAGGGCAAGGCCAAGGCGATTAGGCTTACTACTCTGGATGCGATCTGCTCTGCGCTTGACTGTCAGCCCGGTGATCTTCTCGAGTATCAGGCCGATGAATAATCAAGTTGCACGATAAATTACATTCGAAAAATTTGCTGATGCTTTATAACTATCCGGGTTCATATTAAGTAAGCTTGCCTGCTAAGATACTTCTTTGCCGCCCGGTTTCAATGAAAGCGACAGCAGGACATAGCCTAAAATCCCGCTGATCAGCGATCCTGTCAGGATCCCTGTCTTGGCATTGACCAAAAGCGGCCCCTGCAGGCCCAGTGAGGCCACAAAAAGCGACATGGTAAAACCGATGCCCGCCAGGCTTCCGCCACCCACTATGGCTTTCCAGTTCGAACCGCCCGGCATAATTCCCAATCCCGATTTTACGGCAATAAACAGGCTGATAAAAATACCGAGTGGTTTTCCGACGAAGAGAGCGGCTCCTATGGCAACCGAAATCGGTGACAGCAGGGACTCGGTTGAAAATTGCACTCCGGCATTGGCCAGCGCAAAAATAGGCATTATTACAAAAGCCGCCCAGGGGTGTACGCCGGTTTCAAAACGCTCGAGAGGTGATATCGACTCGCGAGTGGTAAAGTCGACTTCCTCGGCTACTTTTTTTAGCTTCGCCTCTCCCGTATCTTCACCGCCGATATCTTTTAATGCTCTTTTGAGCTTATCGACCAACTGCATACGGGAAACAAATGGAAGAGCCGGTGTCAAAAACCCGAGAACAACCCCTGAAATTGTGGGATGAATGCCTGATTTTAGCGTACAGAGCCAGACTAGTCCGCCAATAATAAGATAGCCTACAACTGTCCTGACCCCCACGCGATTCATTATTACAACAACAACCAGGCCAGCAAAAGCCCCGCCCAGCCAGATAAATGATAATTTACTCGAGTAAAAAATGGCAATAATCAGAACCGCTATGATATCATCAACAATCGCAAGGGTCAGAAGAAAAACCTTCAGGCCATGCGGTACACGTTTCCCCAGAAGCGCCAGGATGCCTACCATAAAGGCGATATCGGTCGCCATTGGAATCGCCCAGCCTTCTCGACCCGGATTATCGGCGAGCAATACAATGAAGATCAGGGCCGGAACACATGCCCCGCCCAGCGCCGCTATTGCAGGTGATAGGATCCGACGGGCCTGGCGCAGTTCCCCTGATACGATTTCTCTCTTGATTTCGAGGCCCACCAGAAAAAAGAAGACAGTCATCAGGCCATCATTGACCCAGTACCATAGGGGATAACTGAGCCCCCAGTCACCGATTTTCAATGATAACGTTAAATTCCAGAAATAGCTGTAAAAATCGCTCAGCTTTGTATTAGCAGCAATAAGTGCAATTGCAGCGGCAAACAAAAGAACGAGCCCGCTTGCCGCCTCTATCTTCAAGAACCTCTTAAGCGGCCTGGTCAGTTTTTCAATCGGCCGTGGCATTATTCCAATATCATGGTCCATTTAAGCCAACCTCCGCCCCGTATTTATGGGAACAGTATGTTTATATCCCCATAGCAAAACCGAGGCATTTGAAGTTCATCGCGCATACCTTTTATAAAGAGCCGAGCCAACCTTATACTAATAAGTTCCCTGTTCATTATTTGGTTCCGACCGTGGTCAAATTCGCGATCATTTACCACATTATCAGGCAATGAGTGCTATTTATGGCTCTTATGTTTAAATGACAATATATGGGAATTCAGAGCAAATCGTCAACAATAATCCACCGCTATCAATATAGCAATACAGAGGATGACGAATAATCGGAAGGCAAACACGAATGAATCTCAACCCGGAGAAGGAAAGTGATATGAATCAGGTGATATTTCACAAAACAAAATTGCCACCGGCAGTTTAACCGGTGGCAATTTATTTTCAGCTATAATACGCTTTTTTTATCCGTTAAGAATCTGCTCCGCTTCTTCCCGATCGACATCCATGATATACTTGATGCCGCTGATTTCGGCAGCTTCGCGAGTGAGCGCGGTCAGGTCATTACGAGTCATATGCCCCAGATTGAATTTACGGCTTCCGGCCATGAGCTGCCTTAAGCCCTGAGCCAGGCGTTCGTAGTAGGTGTAAAGACCGATCGCACCTGTGGGAAGCTTTTCGAATTCATCGTTGCCAAGTTCCTTGCGGAGCTCGGCGGATGTCACGAAGATTTCATCAATCGATGATCCGAAACGTTCCACATAAACCGGAATCTGATGTTCCTCGATCGTACGGCCGATGGTCTTTCCCACCATTGCCGCGGCGATCGGCGAACGAGCCATACCGACCAGCTTAACAAACGGTGCACCCATGGCCAGACCCTTGAAAATCTGATCTTCAAAAGTGAATCCGCCGGCTACCGCAATTGCCGGAACATGTTCACCTTTTTCATCCAGCTTTTTGGCATACTGGTAAAGCAGCGAATGCAACTCAACCGGAGGCATACCCCATTCGTTCATCATGCGCCACGGGCTCATACCGGTACCGCCACCGGCACCGTCAACCGTGAGAAGATCAATTTTGTACTTGGAGGCGAATTTGATGGCCAGCGCCAGTGCCTGGGGACGATACGCGCCGGTTTTCAGAAACACATATTTGGCTCCGGCTTTCCTGAGTTCTTCCACTCTTTCAGCAAAGGACTCCTCGGTAACCATTCCGACACGTGAATGCCGTTCGAATTCCTTGAATGATCCTTTCTCGAAAGCCTGGATAACATGCGGATCGGTCGGATTGGGCAGGACCACATAGCCGCGCTCATACAGCAGCTGGGCTTTTTTAAGGTCGCGGATTTTTACCTCTCCGCCGATATTCTTGGCGCCCTGGCCCCACTTGAGCTCGACACATTCCACGCCCAGCTCATTGATGGCGTACTCCTGTATGCCCAGGCGGGTATCCTCGACATTGGCCTGCACAACGATTGCGCCGTAACCGTCACGCATATGATCTTTATAGAGGTTGACACGTCGTTTCAGGTCGACAGTATCAACTACCTTGCCGTTTTCGATTTTCGCTTCAACATCCATACCGACAACATTTTCGCCGATAGTCAAACCGGTTCCGGCCAGGGCTGATCCGATCGCCAGGCCCTCCCAGTTGTTCTTGGCAATATTGGTCGAGCCAATCCCGGGAATAATCCAGGGATAACGGAATTTGACACCATTGTCGCTACCGAATTTGACCTCGAGATTGACATTCGGGAAAATAGCTTTATCACTGTCGGCCTCGATCCCTTCGGCACCGATCACACCGCCGATGATATTGAAATGCGAGTAATCGACAGGATAGACTTTTTCACCGGCTGTGGTGATAACTCCAAAAGGTTGAGGATAAATAACTTCATGGCCGCGGTAGGCGGATTTACCGATCTCGCACATCCCCACGCAGCCGTCGACACAGGTAACACACATACCTGAAGTCGGGACAATAGAATCCTCAGTCCTGTTCTTGGTCAAAGTTGCAGCTGAGGCATTTATTCTGGTGAGTGACATCTCCTATTTTCCTCCTTCTATTTTTTTGACACCAACAATTTCGCAGGCAACGCAGGGATCCATATAACACATCATGTCATGGAACTGCTCTTTTTCAATACAGGGCGCGCTGATATTCAGACAGCCGCCACAGATAGCTTTTTCCGGTTCGCTATATGTGCAGCGCAACATACAGGCCGGGCAGATATAGATACAGCCCCCGCACTGGCGGCAGACATCAGACTTGAGATCGAAAGGAGTTCCGATACTGCGGTTTTCACCTCTGCCGCGGAAACCGATAGCCTTGGCCATCATCTGTTCCTCACACATGCGTACACACAGTCCGCATAAAATGCAATCCTCGTACTCCTGTTTGAAACGCTGCTGGGTAACACTATATTTCGAAGCCAGGTCCTGTATCGTCTTGGATTGGGGACAGGTAGCCAGGAGCAACTCGATAATCATCTTGCGGGCCCGGGTAACGCGTTCCGAGGAAGTTCGCACTTTGAGCCCTTCCTCCACCGGATAGGTACATGATGTTACCAGTTTTGATCTGGGCCCCTCGCCAATTTCCACCACGCACAGGCGGCAGGCACCATAAGGTGTCAGGCCCTCGTAATGGCACAATGTTGGAATCGGAAAACCAAGAAAGCTGGCGGCCTCGAGAACAGTTGTACCTTTTTCCACTTCCAGTTGCACGCCATTTATCGTAATGGTCACCATCATTTACCTCCTGCCATAACAGGCTCGGCTTTTGGTTCCTCATATTTTTTATGTGTAAATTCGAGATCACAACGCAGGCAGCGGCATGCTTCCCGGGTTGCTTCCTCCCGAGTGAGAGACATTTCCACTTCCACAAAACCCCGCTTGCGCCATTTGACATCGGCCCGGGGAGTATCCACCCTGCCACTTGAAAGACGAAGCTCATCGCATTCTGCCGGCGCGATGAATTTTTCAGGCAGGACCTGTTCGACCGGCTGTTTGAGGGGAACTCCCTGAATATACCGGGCGATCATGAGGGCCGCCCTCTTGCCAGCCGCAATAGCATCGACAATTGTATTCGGGCCTGTTGTCAGATCGCCTCCGGCAAATACTCCGGCGCAATTTGTAGCCAGCGTCTCGGGATCGACCTTGACCACACCCCACTTGGGTTCAATTTCGATATCCATGGAACTGGCAACCGAAATGCAATCGACATCCGAGGCTTCACTTATGGCAACGATGAGCGTATCCAGCGGAACAGTGAAATCGCTGTCATCGACCGGGACAGGACGACGACGTCCGGCAGAATCACGCTCTCCCATCCTGTTTTGCAGCAGCTGCAAACCACTCAACCTGCCATCGGTAGTTATGATCTTCTTGGGCGTGACCAGGGGTACCAGCTTGACACCTTCCTGCAGCATGGCCTCGATTTCTTCCTCATAAGCCGGCATTTCCTCTCGCGTGCGGCGGTAGTAAATCGTCACATCGGTAACATTTTCCTGGCGAATCGCCACACGAGCGGCATCGACGGCCGAGTTACCACCTCCGATAACACCAACCGAGCCTCTGGCCACTTTTTTACCGTGAACATTGAATTGGTTCAGGAACTGAATCGAGGGGTAGACGTTTTCCGCTCCCTCGCCCTCGATTCTGAGGGGTTTGCTCTTATGAGCGCCCATAGCCAGAAAGACCGCCTTGTAGCCGTCCTTTAAGAGCTTATCGACTGTTATCTCCTGCCCCAGACGCATATTGCACTTCAACTCAATGTTGTCGTCCAAAAGTGATTCGATCTCGTTTTCGATAACCTCGCGCGGCAAGCGGTAAGCCGGGATAGCGGTGAACATCATACCGCCCGGTTTCGACTCGGCTTCGAATACTGTTGATTTATATCCACGCAATGAAAGATAATGCGCGGCGGTCAAGCCGGCCGGACCCGCTCCGATAATAGCCACACGATCCCCCGGGCCGGCTTTGCTTTCTATCCGACTCGGCTTGTAAATCGAGGGATCGGTACGATCTGTCACAAAACGCTTCAGGGCCCTGATTGAAATCGCATCACCGCCCGTGGTACCCGCCCGGCATTTATCCTCGCAGGGATGATTGCAGACACGGGCACAGACCGACGGGAACGGATTGGCCTCACGAATCGCCATATAGGCCTCATCGTATTCAGCACGCGCGATATGGGCTATATAGCGCCAGGCTTCTGTTCCAAGAGGACAGGTTGACTGACAGGGCGCACCCACCAGCTCATGGCAAACACCGGCTTCGCAGTGTTTCTTCTCTATGTGATCCAGATATTCACGACGGAAAAACTTCAGGTTTGATAACACCGGATTGGGTGCCGACTGGCCCAGTCCGCACATGGATGTATCCTTCACCACCATTGCAAGCTGTTCGAGCAGATCGAGTTGACTTATGTCGGCCTTTCCAGCTGAGATATCATCCAGTATCTCGTACATACGCTGGGTTCCTTTGCGACAGGTGAAGCATTTGCCACAGGACTCATCCTTTAGAAAATTCATGTAGTATTTGGCGATGTCCACCATGCAGGTATTGTCATCCATGACAATCATTCCGCCCGAGCCCATAATTGAACCGACCTTGCTCAGACTATCGTAGTCAATCGGCAGATCGAACAGGTGAGACGGAATACAGCCTCCCGATGGGCCTCCGGTCTGAACCGCCTTTATGGGAGCGTTGGTTGAGGGTCCTCCACCGACATCATAGACTATTTCATTTATAGTGGTGCCCATGGGAACCTCAACCAGGCCGGTATTCTTCACCTTTCCCACCAGGCTGAAGATCTTTGTGCCGGAATTTCCGGGAGTGCCAATCTTTGAGTATTTATCGGCGCCGAGGCTGAAGATTAGCGGGATGTTTGCCCAGGTTTCGACATTATTTATGGCAGTGGGTTTGCCACTCAGGCCTTTTTCGATCGGGAAGGGAGGTCTCTGACGGGGTTCGCCCATACGCCCCTCAATTGATCTTATCAGCGATGTTTCCTCGCCGCAAACAAAGGCGCCCGCACCTCTCACTACCGAAATATCGAATGAGAAGGGCTGATTTATGATACGGTTGCCCAGAAGATTCATTTCACGGGCCTGCCTCAGGGCGATTGTCAGGTGCTTGATGGCCAGCGGGTATTCATTGCGCACATAGATGATACCCTCGGTAGCGCCTGTGGCCAATGCACCGATCAACATCCCCTCGATAATGCTGTGCGGATTGCCTTCCAGCAAACTGCGATCCATATATGCGCCCGGATCACCCTCATCGGCATTGCAGATCAAAACCTTGCCGCCTTTTGAGGATTGCCTGGAAAGCAGCTCCCATTTCAGGCCGGTTAAAAATCCCGCTCCGCCACGTCCACGCAGGCCGGAAGCCTTGACATCATTGATTATTGCTTCGGGATCAACCTTTTCGTAGAGCTTGCAGAAAGAGGCATAGCCTCCATTGCAGATATAGTTGAATATCCTGATTGGATCTATTTTTTCACTTTTTGAAAGTAGCATCCTGGTTTGATGCTTGTAGAAGGGTATGTCATCCTGCTTTTCAATGCGTTTTCCGCTGATCTCATCGAAATACAACAGATCCTCAACCACTCCTCCATTGACTATGGATTCGATTATCCGGGGCACATCCTCAACATCCACATTTGGGTAGAAAGTGCGCTGAGGTTCGACCAGAATCGATGGTTCAGTTTCACAAAATCCGTGACAGCCGGTAACCTTCAGCCCGATTTTGCCGGCCAGGTTCTGCTGGATCAGGACCTTTTTAACAATCCTGATGAGATCATTGGATCCACTGGCCTGACCACATGTACCGTTGGATATGACCACCTGCGGCCTGGGATCGATATCAGTGGATATTCTCTCATATAGAATTTTGAATTCATCAATTGATCTCAGTTGCTGCATAATTGTTTCCTGCTATTTTCATTCCACGTTTTCATTTTGTATTAAAAAAATATTACATGGTAACTCCGCTCAGATCCAGCATATGACCACGGCACCCCTGACGAGTACAGATCTGGACCATTCCGCCACCGCGAACAATCATCGGAACCATGGGTGCTCCGCAATCGGCACAATGTGACCCTCCCAGCATCTCAGAATTACAGTAGGGGCAGAAAATATGGACAATAACACCTTCCGGGATTTCATGCTTGGATTTGGTATTGTAACTGCCGTACAGGCTCGAAAGCGCCAGCCAGCCATGCTTCTGTCCGAATGAAATTGTAACCACCACCGAAGCACGGCCATCAACCTCTATGTTGCTGTTCATCAGGCTGTGGTTACACCTTGAACAGCTAACCTCAAGAGGAAATACTCTTCGGTCAGTCTCGATATCAATTATGTCCAGCCCGGAACGGGCTTTATCCAGAATTTCCTTTACCCGGGAGGGGCTGACTTTTGGAAAATAATGGCCGTCAATGACTAACACAGGACCGATGGCACAGGCCCCCAGGCAGTTGACCACTTCCAATGTAAACAAGTTATCCACTGTGGTCTGGCCGGGTCCTATTTTTAGCTGTTTCTGAATTTCCTGAGCAATTGATGGTCCGCCTTTAACATGGCAGGCGGTGCCGAGGCATACCGATACAAGATGCTGCCCCCGTGGTTTCAGGCTGAATGCCTTATAGAATGTTGCCACCCCATAGATGTCTACCAGAGAGCGACCGGTTTTGTTGGATACATCTTCCAGCTGTTCACGTGGAAGATAGCCGTATTTTGCCTGGATCGTTTCCAGGATCGATATTATGCTGCCTTTTTGCCCCTCGTATTCAACCAAAATATCCGAGGCTCCGGATTTCTGCATAATTCAACCTCCACTAATTGTGATCTATCCTGCGTAACCTCGAATATAGCATTCAGAGGCGAGTACTGACTCCACTACCAAAGACTAACAAAACATTGTAAATAATTTCACAAACTTCGTCAAGCAAATTTCAAAAATCCAGCCAACTTTATAGCTGTGCTAAGAATACAGAAGTTTTATATTTAACAGTCCTGCGATTATACATCGCTCCAAATAATTAGACGTCTAAATATATGTTTGAATTTGTAGAAAACTTGTATCATTTTGTGAAAAATATATCTAAATCATCAGGATATATCAGTTGTCTCAGTGGCGCATATCCCCAACTTCTTGTATCAGACTGAATTATTTGCCCCCGGGTTATCAGGCTGTCATGATGCAGGGTCGATTTGAATACCATCCCGTCAGGACCTGAGGGAGACAATTCAGACTTTGCGTGATGGCAGAGAGACATCAATCAGGCAGGCAGGGAAATTTTCGAATCAGGAGCAGGACAGTTTTGAGCCAGCATTTTGCTTCAGCACTAACAGTCCGGAATCCCATCGCCATCCGTGTCACATGGCTCGAAACCACTGGCAAAGACGTGGTTGATAATCCAGACTGCATCAGACACATTCACATCACCATCACAATTGACTTCAGCGGATTCCAATGGCTCAGGTGGCTCTCCATTAACGAAGACGTAGTTAATTACATAAACGGCATCGCTCACGTTTACCGCTTCATCCGAATTGGCATCACCGCACATGTAACCCTCTTCGGTTGTGAAATTCCATAAGGGCCCAACCGCTGAATCACCCAGATTATCATGAGCTATAATTTGCCAGTAGTATGTAGTATTATGTTCCAAAGCTGTATCAGGACTATATTCGCTCTGTGCCTGCTGAGAACTAACCAGTACAGGAACAGAGCCACTTCCGAAGTATACGTCAAAGTATATGGAATCACCTTCAGGATCAGCACAATGCCAGTCAAGTTCTGTGATCACTGAAACATCCAGGGCATTGTCTTCAGGGTAAGGCTGATCAGGACTATACGGCGCCGAATTGTAATTAATCAGGCATACTCCCCACCCGCTGTAGGCAGGTTCTGTCCATTGATTTATTATCTGCCCCTGATAATCGAATTGATAGATTTTGCCCGGATTATCTTCCTTGCTCTCGGCTGACCAGAAATACCGGCCGTCAAACCACAATCCGCCGCAATCAGGGCTGGGTGGTACGAATGCTTTTGATGTATCTTCAGTCAGTGTCGGCCAGGCGGATATATCCCAGCACTCTATCTCATTTTCATCCTTCTGAATCCAGAGATATGAGCCATCCCAGGCTGATCCCCTGACTGTGCCGTCAAACGAGGCGGTACCATCTTTTGTGCCATCCAGATAATAGCGGTTCAGATCCCACTCATCCAGGTAGAAATAGGTCCCATCAAAGGCGATATTGTAAAAGTAAAACAGACTCCAGTCGTCAACTATCACATCAAGTGTACCATCATCCAAATTGACTTTAAGAACTCGCGGAGCAAAAGCTTCTGCCGCATACAATTCGTTACCGATAACTTCCAAATCCATGAATCGGTAGTTCTCATATTCGAAGAATTTAAAAACCGTACCATCCATCCGCAAAAGATAGATCCGTGAAAAAAAACCCTGATTGGCGGTATAGACTATATATTGATGAGTTTTGGGGAAACTCTTATGGTCTGATTGACTGGTATTGGCAATCTCAGGGGATGCAAGAAATGCAATGCTTATTAATATCAATAAAACAAACTGTTTCATATTATCAGTATAGCAGAAATTGCCTACAATCCAAGCCCAAAATCAGAATGTAGTTATGGGATTTTTTGATTGCGAATGGTCCTAATCGCTTCTGCCTTATATAAAATAACGCATCAAACCGACGCAATCAGCGTTCAGTGTAATTTGTTTGAATGTTCAGCAGAAGATAGCGGGATCGAACCGGTATGCAATCAAATCGGGCATCCTACTCCCGGCTTTTGGAGAGATATTCCAGGTACTTGACAAATGATTCCTTGGGAGTGCGATTCTCGTTGTATACACCCCAGTTTTTCTCGATTTCATTGGGCGGTGAATCCCCGCCTCCGCCTTTCCAGGGCTCGTCAAAGGCTTCAAAGATGAATGTGGCGACCCTGTTATCATCTATCCATTGGCTTACTCGAATGAGAAACTCAGCCTGGGCATCAATACCAACTTCACCCTTTACAAGACTGCCCTGCTCGCCCGGACCGGTTTTTTCGGGATTATAATCAGTTGCCCAGCCTGTTTCTCCAATCACGATTTCCCTATCGGTATGCATTTTCAAGATCTCATGATAAATTGTGTCGATCCAGCTTATCGCCTCATCCAGCGTCTTACCATTCCATAGCGGATGTATATGTGTAAAAATAAAGTCAATCTCATCGGCAATTTGTCTGCTTTCGGGTTTGTTCCAGTAGAGGTAATCATCAGCGGTTGTCACCGGAACAGCGACATTGCTCCTTACGGCACGGATATAGCGAATAAGATTTTCCGGGCTCATCTTATGACCCGACCAGAATACCTGAGTCTCGTTTGCGACACTGATGGCTATGATTATATCAGGATACTGTCTGGCAAGTTCAATACCCAGAATAACCTGATCCACATTTTCCTTTCTTTGCTCAGGATTGCCTTCCTCAGGCGCCAGCCAGATGCCCTGAATTACTTTTATGGGAAGATTGCTGGATTCAATCAATCGCAGAATTCGCCTGGTATCATTGTCCGCACCATAGACCCTGATCAGGTTCCAGTGCCTGACAATAATGTTGAGGTCTTCCAGAAGTTCGGCATCACTGGGGCCTTTCTGTCCGGGTGCCTGACCTTCCCGGTAACAACCATAAGCAACAGCATCGCCTATCCATTTATCACCCATATAATGCGTGAGGCTACGCAATTCGAATGGTTCTACTTTTTCTTGAGCGCGACCGGCTTCCAATTCTGTTCTGAGATTTTTCATAACCAGTTGAAAATCATTTTCTTCTGTTTTGGATTCATCCTGGCCACATGAAATTAACATCAATGTGTAGATTATAACAACAGAAAATAGCGGCAATCTCACAGTTATCTTCATTCATGTTTCCTTTCATTTCATCGGACATAAACAAAACTAATTAAAGCCGGATGCCCATGCGGGCCGGAAATAAGAGTCCCGGGCAAGTTCTGGCTTTAACCGCAACATATTGTCACCAAATGCGCTTTTGGTCTTCTTGATTGCACATGTTTAGCCGGCCATCTCGTGTAAACTCATTGTCCTTAATATATTATCTGCTTCAAAAATAACTGATCAGCCCAGTTTTACATCAATTCTATTGATCTGCCTATTACGTATTTTGTAAGCCATATCTCCATTTAATGTTTCTGATTTGAACGTCTCCACATTGCCATTAGAGTCAGAGATTTTAAATTCAACAGGCTTTACACTATCCTCACCGTATGTATCTTTCATAGTTTCGTTGTGATAACTGAAAAGGATTTTTCCAAACAACATAAAACTGAAGGATTTTGCAGGCACTTGAATCTCTTGCCAGTGACTATTCAGGTAAATCCTTAATTTTCTTTCCTCCTGCGTGAATAACCAACCGGGCAGGCAAGGCCCTGGGCAAAATTGCAAATCCCCTTTTGTATCAAGGCTAAATGGCCTCTGTCCCAATGCCATTAACAGCAGGATATGAATAAACTCCGCTGTTGCCCCGGTCAAGCGCGCTACAAATCCGCGGCCATGGATGGACGGATCGGGATTGGCGCTGCTGACAATAAAAGAGGAGTTTTCCAATATGCTTCTTCCATAAACTTCCGGCTTGAAAAATGGAACGAAAACATCTTTAAAATCTCCATAAAATTCTTTATAGAGTTTATTGCGCAGCAGCTCCAGCATGTATTTATATTCCATGTGCAGCCAGATCGATTCATTCTCGAGCCAGCCGGGCGAAAAAACCCTTGCCCTGCCAATTTCCATCGATTCATCCTTCAACGAAGCATTGACCTTATACATCTTCAAGGCCTCATCGTAAAGAAGACTGCTTTTAATGGCGCTCGCAAACTCCCGGGCCTTGTTAATTTCGGGAAGACATCTCAGATAATGTACCGGTCCTTCCAGAAAAAGAGGCAGTGGGATTTGTTTAAACTTCAATGGTCTGATACATGGAAGCCGGTTTGCATTATATTTCTGCTTCATCTCGCCGCGGGAATCACCGGTTTGAAGCTCACTATAATCGACAACTTCGTAACGGAAATATGTAATAACTGAATTGCTTTGCTCATCTCTGGCCTTTTCAATCCCGGAATTCAATTTATCCAGGGCGGACACCAGGAATTCCCTGATCTTTTTCAAACCGACAGCAATCTCTTTTCCGCTAATACCCATTCGAATTTTCTCACGGAAATGTTCTCTGGAATTTGAGGCGTTTTCCCAGAATCCAAACGGTGACAGATTACTATCCAGAAATTCATGCATATTATCCATAAATTCCTTCAACTCATAGAAGATCATTGTCTCGGCACTCGACATGTCATATTCATCGATTTTCTCCAGCAGGAATGAAACATGTCTTTTAATCTCCAGTGTTTCGCTGATACTTGAGCCGAATAATCCCGGCAGTCCATTTAAGGCATCGTACCAGCCCGGTTTTCCGGCTTCCATTTCCACACCGACACCTTCGGGATCCAATGAGGATAGTTTATTGATTATGATGCATATCAACTTATTGAACAGGGTGGTATAATAAACATCCCCCTGGCCGTAATCAGTACGGGCCATATTGGGATTGAACCCGCGTCTCTCGATAGCCTTCGCTTTTTGCTTATCGAAAAGTACGGCTCCAAGCTGCCTGGGCTTGCCGTTCCAGAGAACATATTTTTCATCACGCGGCTGCACAACGTGCGGATTATCGTAAAAAGAAAATGTCTTTTCTTCGAACAGCATATTTCTAAATTTATCAGGATATACTGCCAGATAATTTTCGAGCAGGTCCAGATTGTATGTCCAGTGGTCGATCCAGTAGCTCTCTCCATAATCGATCTCAGTTATCCTGCGGCAGAGATCTACAATCTCTGCAATAAATCTATCCAAATCAACATTCAGAGCTATGCCGCTTTTGTCGAGAAAAGCCAATAGTTCACCTGGAGTAAACACTTTGCTTGTAAAAGAAAATACTGTCTCTAATTGATCAGGCGATATGTATTTCATCAAAGCATTTTGCAGTTTATCAGGGTCATCAGCCTTAAAATATGTCTCTTTCAAAACAAGTGGATTAAATCCATCGAGCTGAATCAGGTCATAAAAATACTTAACATTTTCTTTCTCCAGATCGGGATTGAAAAACAGGTCGGAGCGGCGATTCTGGTTAATATCACGAAAGTTGCCGTTTCCCTGGGAATAATTTGTCGGCATCAGGCTAAACTCATTATAATCCCTCTCCATGTCGCCATGTTTGCGAGAAAACAAATAAAGGGTGCTATTATTCCTGCCGGCATCTAATGTGAATGGAAATCCGCCCCTCATTGTATTATCGAGGAAATTCTGTCTGGCATATTGATCCAAAGCGGGCTCATTGGAACAGATTAAGCTGCTTTGAGTCAGCGTTTCTATCAATTCCCTATTCTCTTTTGCCTTCGCTTCAATATATTTCTCTTGAGAAATATCACCAATCATCCGGTTCAGCATATCGAGTGAGAAAGCATGACCTATGATTGATGAGTAGGTGTAGCTTTCTCCCGCTGGAATCGTTGCATTAAATATGCCCATGGCGCATGGGAATTGATTTTCAAGTTTTTGATCCCCGACCATATCTTCATTTGATACGGTAAGAAATCTTTCCGGATAACTGAAGTCCGTATGATCTCCAAAGATTTTGTTCGGATCAACAATCGGGTCAATAATGTTGGTTTCTGAACCGATACTTTCGAAACCAAGATAGAAATTCCCACTGGTTATTTTTAGAACATCCGGTCTGTCCGCCGGCTCAACCTTCGCTTTAAAAAAGGGCACCTGGTTACTGAAATTGCACACCTCTACGAATGCCTCGATTGTACGCCTCATATTTTTCAGGCAGGAATTATCTACCCCATAGGGGACTATTAAAGGCAGGCCGTCAAGACCCTCCAGACTGATTGTTTCTCGTCCCATATTTTGAATGCGCAAAGTCCTGACTATACCGGCATATTGATCCTTTGGTACGGTAAAATAATCGACCCTGAACCTGAGCTTGAGTGATGTATTGATTTCCTCGAGTGCCAAATAAGATGGTGCAATAATCATACGCTGGCTTCGATCTAAATCAATGTCCCTGTAGTAATTCTGGAATGGTTCATAGTATTTGATCAAATTATTGCCCGGCAATTTTAGAAATGTTCTGAATCCATGGCTGGCCGTGAGATTGTAGGCGCGATTCGCAGGCAGGAACTCCAGAATAGAGTGATCTTTATCCCGGATTCCCATACTGCTGATACACTGTCCCCGATTTACATAAAAAACCCACATGGGTATTCCTGTCTTTCCGGCAATACCGGGAAAGAAACTGGAAAACGGCCGGGCAGAATTGAAATTATCGATTATAAACTCCCCGGCTTCATTCAAATTGTATTTTGATTTGCCTTTTTCAGGATTCTTCATCGTATTACCTTTCCACTCCTCGCTCAAACATATCATCAATTTGCATCTCCGACCTCAATTCGAGTCTTCCGCTTAAATTCAATCGCTCACCTGACCAAAAATCCTAAACATTATTACCTATTCAATAACAACCGTGAGAATAGGAGGCCGCTTAGTTGTTACACGAAACCCGGGGATTATTGATCATTAACATCATCACCTATGATTCTCTCAATTTCTGCCAGGATTTCAGGATCCAATTCCACATTCACCGCCGCAATATTCTCCTGCACATGTTCTATTCTGGTTGCCCCGATTATTGCTGAACTCACGGCCGTATGACTCAGAACCCAGGCCAATGCAAGTTGCGGCAATGATATGCCGAGTTTTTGTGCGATCTCTGTAAGTTTTCTCGCCTTTTCGATATTGGTCTCGGTTAAAGAATGTTCCAGCCATGAGGTTGTTGCCGCCCTGCTGTCCGGGGGAGTATGTTTATTATATTTCCCGGTCAGAATACCCTGTGCCAGCGGTGAGTAGACTGTCAGCCCTATACCATTTCGAATGCAGGCTGGCATGATTTCAGGTTCAATATGCCTGGCAAGCATATTGTAGCCGGGCTGTTCAACTACCGGGGGATAGGTCTTATAAAAATGAGATTCACCTACAGCCCGTTCAATCTGGGCCGCGGACCAGTCGGAAGTGCCCCAGTAGAGAATCTTTCCCTGGCGGATCAAGTCATCCATAGCCCTAACAGTTTCCTCAACCTCGGTCTCTGTATCAAAGCGGTGGCAGAAGTAGATATCGAGATAATCGGTACCGATTCTTCTCAGGGACTTTTCAACCGATTCCATAATATGTTTGCGGCTGAGCCCGCGATCATTGATATTCTCGGACATCGGCCAGAATAGTTTGCTCGAGATCACGATATCAGATCTCATTCGGCCTTTAAATGTTCGGCCGACAACCTCTTCTGCTTTTCCATGAGAGTACACATCCGCCAGATCAAAAAAGTTGATTCCGTTATCCAGTGCCTCATATATGATAGGCTCCGCCTGATTTGCATCAATCGTTCCACCGTAGGTAAGCCATGATCCCAGGCCGATTTCCGATATTTTCAATCCAGCCCTACCAACTCTTCTGTAATTCATCAAGTGTTACCTCCATTGGGGCCAAGTGCAAAATCAATTTTGTACCAAAAATTATCTGTTACCGAAAGTAACCTTCTGCGTAGCCCGTCATTAATGACTATATGATGGCCTCAGTCTTATATAATACTGTGCAAATTCCCATGATACAATTGATAATCCAAAGAAAATATTCCGTGTGAGCAAAAGCAGATCAGGTTTAGAAGAATCCTTCCCGTTGTTATTCAGAGTATTGAAATGAGGTAATGATCGCTTCATCTTCCAATCCCTGAACAGGAGCTTCACCACCAAACAGGTAGAGGTTAAATATCATTCTTTCACCGCCGGGTACGGGGATATCTTCAGCTGTATAGGTCCATGTGTGAATCAGTGTAGAGGGTGAAGGAGTATCGGAGTGGCCGTTCCAGCTATTGAATACAATTCGATCCGGGCGCCATTCAAACGAATGCGAGGTCTGGCTGCTGCCGGGCATATTGAAAAATTCCATGTTGCCCGGGGTATACCATGGCTGCGCCACATATTGAGCATTGTACGGATTGGCCAGCCTTTGAGAAAACTCTATATCAAATTCCTGATTGATCGTCTCATAGATAAAACCCGCAAAAATCGTATTGTAATCCAGGCTGTCGACCCTGCGATCAAGTTTAAAACTATAAAGCCCGTATCCTAACGAATGATCGAGGACTACTTCAGCGCAGTACCATCTGTTATCACGATAATCGATTTTCAGGTGAAGCCGCTCCTGCTGGTCTATCCAGACATTGGCAGTATCATCTGAGAAATAATTGGGACCTGGCCCAACCAAATCGGCGTCCTTGATTCGCCAGCGCTGGTTGCTCCAGTTAAAATATTTAATCGATTTATCCGGATACTCATCCCAGCATACCACTCCCGCATCCATGGATGGGTGATAATCCCTGATCGATCCGGGGTCATAAGTCAAATCGACAAGCAGTGCTACCATGCGATTCCACGGATAAGTGGAATTCGACCAGCTACCATCACCCTGTACAATAGTATATGGATTCGCGATCGACGGCTGCACATACCAGCGGTCGGTTTTGGCCCAGAGTACCACCCGATATTGTGTTGTATCAAGAATGTTCGCCGTGCCATAGACACTATTATCACCGGGTTGCAGATTTACTATATCTATCAGATAAGGACATTGATCAGGAACAGGTCCCGCTATAAAGACATAATTTATAATGAAAACCGCATCGCTGACATCGCAGTTTCGATCCCCGTTTGCATCCGCTGCCTGGATTGGATAAGGCGCCTCCCCTCCGGCAAAAACATAATTAATGATATATACGGCATCAGAAACATTCACCGCCTCATCACTATTGGCATCGCCACAGACATAATCACAAGCATAGGCACCTTCATCGCTTTGATCAAATGCAGAGGACATTGCAGCATCGGTATTCTCACCAGCAGGACCGTATGGCTGGACTGCCTGTGCAGTTTGGAATAAAGAAGCAGCCAACAAGCAAAGCAGAAGCAATATAACAGTATTTTCAGATAATTTAATAATCAAGTTCCTTCATTAAAATTTCTAAGCAGACACATCAATATACGAACTCTGTCCGTTTTTTGAAAGAATGTTTTGCGGCCGGAATCCTATTTTTCATATAAAACAACTCATGGAACTACCTCTCGATCTCGATCTGGCCAGACTTTGCAGGAGCATAAGCGGCTGTCATTAATCGAAATAAATTCCGATTAACCAAAACATCACAACAACATCTATCCTCAATAATTTTTGAGCTGATAAGGCGAATTGTCTTGACAAAACAGCATATAATTGGTACTTTGTTCGACAAGAGAACAAAGTTTCCAGAATGGCGAATATTATTTTATAGAATTATTGTCTTTAAGATAAATTCCTTATCTTGTATTGACTTATAAGCCGGGAGAATTTAAATGTCCTCGAAGAAATTGGTTTTTTTTAAGCTTCAAGCAATAGTCATTTTTGCCCTTTTGCTTTTGTTGAATATTTTCAATATGGAAAATGTTAACGGCCAGGAGCTACCTGAAGTAAATATAACTAATGACCAGTCGGGTTCCATAATCCAGGTAAATGGTGAGGATTTCATGATCCTTGGCATGAACTGGGACTATGTGCCAATCGGCCAAAACTATTTATACAGTTTATGGAACCAGTCTGATGAGTTCATCGAGCAGGCGCTGGCCAGGGAAATGCCGTTATTAAAAAATATGGGTGTCAATACGATTCGTCATTATATTGGTATTCCGCCTCGCTGGGTAGAATATATTTATGAGAATTATGGAATCTATACAGTAATCAATCATCCCCTGGGCAGATATGGCGTAACAATTGATGGCGCCTATATTCCGCAAACCGATTACTCTGATGAAAAAACGCGAGCAACACTGAAAGCCGAAATGGAAGCTTTAGTGGAGCAATTCCAGGATACTCCCGGCATGCTTATGTGGCTTCTCGGCAATGAGAACAACTACGGCCTGGTCTGGAAATCCGCGGAAACTGAAGCCCTTCCGGAAGGCGAACGCCAGGCTGCCAAAGCTCGTTATCTTTACTCTTTTCTGGAAGAAATTGCCCTGGTGATAAAGGAAAAGGATCCCAACAGGCCCGTTGCAATTGCCAATGGAGATTTACAGTATATCGATATTATTGCCGAGGAAATGAAAAGCCTCGATATCTTCGGAGCCAATGTGTATCGAGGTATTTCAGCCCGGGATGCCTATGAAGTTGTCAGGGAGAAGCTGGGAACTCCCCTCATTTTCACGGAATTTGGATCCGATGCATTTAACGTCAGGACCATGAAAGAGGATCAGCTGATGCAGGCCCGTTACCTCAAGGGACAGTGGCAGGAGATTTATGAACAGTCATATGGAAAAGGAAGAATTGGCAATGCCTGCGGCGGTTTTACATTCCAGTTCTCGGATGGCTGGTGGAAATTCCGCCAGGATGAGAATCTGGATATTCATGATATAAACGCATCCTGGCCCAATGGCGGCTATGTAGAGGATTATGTTGAGGGCGAAAACAACATGAATGAGGAATGGTGGGGAATTTGCGCCAAGGGCTTTCCCGACCAGACCGGACTTTATGAGCTATATCCCCGCGCGGCCTATTATGCACTTCAAGAGGCTTATATGCTGGATCCCTATGGACCCAATGCTACCCTTGAGAATATCCGCAATCATTTTAATGATATAAATTTAATGGGATCTGTGCTGGAAGCTCGCGGAGACAGGGCCGCCAACCTGGCCGAAAAAACGAGCAGGGTCAGAGTCAGCGGCCTGCGAATAGAATTCGAAACTATCAGCACCGGCGGCGATAAAATCAGTACGCCCGACAGCCCTGATTCCGACAGCGAGGGCTATCCTGCTTTTCTTGGGTTTGATCACCTGCAATCATATTATGCCGAGATTGTGGCCGAACCATCCGCAAATGTCAGGGGACAGTTGACCCTGAATTATCTTGGCCAAGTCCCGGAGAATCCAATTAATGAAATCTTCTATGAAAACCGCGGCCGTCCCATAACGGTTCTAACCGATGAAGGTTCTTCGGTATTAAACGATATTGAGCGACTGAAAGTATACAATGCATCTATATCCTGGGAGGATTCCTGGTTTAATGTCGATGGTTTCTATCGGACAGGACACTACCACTGGGGTTACGAGGGTGACTTCTTCGGTCTGTATCGGGAAGCAAATTATGGCCCGAATATCGACATTTATAATGCCGATGCCCCACTTGGAATGGAAGTAGCCGGTAAAAAAGCGTTCGATGGGCTCAAAATGGCAGTAGGTCCGCAATTGTGGTGGGGCGCTAATCCCGCCGTTCTTTTGAAATATCAAAGAGACATAGGATCTATTACGGCAACCGGCATCTATCAGGAAGACCTTGAAGATCGAATGGACGCTGTCAGCTCGATCGCCATACCGCTTCCGAAAACGAGAAAGGCAACAATTCATCTGGAAACCCAAAGGGGGCCATTTACAATAGAAGTCGGTGGTATCTGGTCGGGGGATAACAAGGTTGACCAGCCTTATCAGGTGGTCAGGGGTGAGCCAGGAAATTACCGCGTGTATCTGGCACGCATTGAATCAGGCGACGCCTTTGGCGCTAAATTCAAGCTTACATATTCCAGGGGACGATTGAATTGGTATCTACAGGGCGCGTCAATGGGCCTGGTAGCTGACGGTGGCGGACCTACTGAAACCCAGACCTTTACCGGCTGGAGGCTGAAAGCCAGCGGCAAAGGCAATCAAAGAAATATTTTAACAGGCCTTTCCCTTAGATTCGGCAACCTTGAGGTGTCACCCAATTTTCTCTGGCAGAAACCGATCGAGGGACCGATTCCGGCTGATGTTCCGGAACCGGGAGAACCCCGTAATGTTCTCGATGATCCATTTGCGGTCCGTGAAAACAGGGAAGCAACCGCAGCCGAGCTTGTATTGACCTATGATCCAACACCGGCAACCTGGATGTACTCCTGGGACAGCGATATGAGGGAGGATGCAAAACTGGCCGCTACTTTCGGTTTTGTATTCAGGCATTTCCCGACCACACAGGATGCGGCGATTGGATTTTTATCCGACGGAAGAACGACATTTGCCTTCGATGGCGCCACTCCGCCACGTGATTTGTGGGAAGCATATGCCCGCATAGTCTCCAAGGTCAGGCCCGGATTGGGTGTTATTGCTAATCTGTATGCCGGAGAGGGAGAGCCAAACGGTAATGATAACCGTTTGATTAAGCGATATGGTGCCGATATCAGACTTATATATAATTCGACAAAGTTAATCACATCAGTAAAATTGAACGATTGGGGTCCCTATGATTATCACAGGGATTTCAACCTGACCTATCCATTGCAACTGGGCGCCGATGTTTCGCAAATACTGGGCACGCCGGAATGGTTTGACCTGCCCCAGACACGAATCGGTCTAAGAGCGATCTACAGAACTCTGGATCAGCATTCGCCTCGCTATTGCCCGACCAGGGTTGACGGCGTATGTGTTCCGGATGCACCGGGCTTTGACAATGGCAATGAATGGGAAATTAGAACCTACCTGGAGATGAATATAGGAATGTAATCAGGATGGATATAACGGAAAAAACAGCGAGAGATTCGGCAGCCATAGAAAAACGGATAGAACAGCTGATAGGAGAAATGACAATTGCTGAAAAAATCGGTCAATTGTCATTGGTAAATGGCGTCTATGGAAAGATCTCCGATTCGCTCAGAGAAAAAGTCGCGAAAGGCAAAATCGGCGGTATTCTTAATGAGGTTGATGTCAATATTGTAAATGAGCTTCAGCACATTGCGGTCGAAGAGAGCCGCCTGGGAATTCCTCTTTTGGTCGGCCGCGATGTCATACATGGGTTTAAAACGATTTTTCCCATACCTCTGGGCCTTGCCGCAACATGGAATCCCGAACTTGTCAAAAGATGCGGCCGGGTTTCGTCACGGGAAGCCTCGCAGGCCGGCATCAACTGGACCTTTGCCCCAATGATCGACATCAGCCGTGATCCCAGATGGGGACGAATTGCTGAATCTTTTGGTGAAGATCCCTATTTAACCGGGGTGTTTGCCAGAGCCATGACTTATGGCCTGCAGGGTGATGATCTCACCGAATCTGATTGCATTGCCGCCTGTGTCAAGCATTTTGCCGGTTATGGCGCTTGTGAAGCCGGGAAGGACTATAACACAACCAATATCCCCGAAAATGAACTCAGGAATGTATATCTTGCCCCGTTTAAGGCTGCACTTGAGGCCGGCGCATTATCAGTTATGACATCATTTAGTGATCTCGACGGTATTCCTGCCACAGCCAACGAATTTCTCCTGCAGCAAATTCTTCATCAGGAGTGGCAGTTTGACGGATTTGTTGTGAGCGATTGGGAAGCAATCAGCCAATTGTCCATACATGGGCTGACAGCAAATGATAAAGAGTCGGCCTGCCGGGCGGCCAGTGCCGGTGTCGATATGGAAATGGTCAGTCAAACCTATTACAATTATCTTGCCGAATTGGTTGAAGAAGGTAAGATTCCCGAGGATTACATTGACAGGATGGCATCCAATATCTTGCGGGCAAAATTCAAACTTGGTTTGTTTGATGCTCCCTGCACGGAAACTGACGGGCACAGAGATCAAAAACTGAATGAGGCGCTTGAGATTGCCAGGGATTCAGCACTCCAGAGTTGTGTTCTGCTGGAAAATAATAACGCAATTCTTCCTTTGTCAAAGGCTGACCTGTCATCGATTGCAATAATCGGACCTCTGGCACATGATCCATATGAACAACTCGGCACCTGGGTTTTTGATGCTGACAGAGAATTGAGTCAAACACCGCTTCATGCTATCAAGGCCTTTGTCGGGGATTCTGTTGAAGTCAATTACTGCCGTGCGATGAAAACTACACGCAGCAGGAGCAGAGAGAATTTTAGCGACGCCCTGGAAGCAGCCGAAAGATCAGAAGTGATTATTTTATTTCTTGGTGAAGAATCAATTTTGTCAGGCGAAGCGCATTGCAGGGCTGATTTACATTTACCCGGTGTTCAGAATGAACTTATCGATGAAATGTCCAAATTGGGGAAGCCGATAGTGCTTGTGGTAATGGCTGGCAGGCCCCTGCTACTGGAACAGGTAAGAGAACAGGTTGATGCCATTTTGTATGCCTGGCATCCCGGAACAATGGCTGGCCCGGCTATCACTGACCTGCTATTTGGTGTAAAATCGCCTTCGGGAAAGCTACCGGTAACATTCCCCAGAGCCGTCGGGCAAATTCCAATTTATTATAACCATAAGAATACGGGACGGCCTGCAACCGATAATGCTGTAGCAAAAATTGACACCATAAAGGCAGGCGCGCCTCAGCATTCAAGCGGGGACACATCATTCTATCTTGATATCGAAAATTCTCCGCTCTATCCTTTTGGATTCGGTTTATCATATTCGGAGTTTAAATATTCGAATCTAAGGCTGACCAGTGATAAAATCAAATTGGGCGAGAGTATAAATATCAGTTTCGATTTGACAAATGCAGGCCAATATGAGGCAGATGAGGTCGCTCAGCTTTATATCAGGGACCTGGTCGGGAGCGTAACCCGTCCGGTCAAAGAACTCAAGGGATTTAAGAAAATTCGACTTTCTCCGGGAGAGACTGTTTCACTTTCCATTAAATTGACATCCGATGATCTGGCATTTTACGATAGAGATAATGAGCTTGTCACCGAACCGGGCAGCTTTCACCTATGGGTTGGGGGCAGTTCAGAAACAGGTCTTAAGTCGGAATTCGAAATTATAGAATAATTAAAAGCCGGATATCAAAAAAGGTGTCATCTGAAGATGGCACCTTTTATCTTTTTATATCCAGAAATTATTATGATGTCTCCGTATTGGGTTTGCCACGCCTTTTCTCCAGCACCTCTCTTACCTCTCGGGCTTTCTGTTCGGTTATGGGAAATGTCGCCACGGCCCAGATGGCAATGGCGGAAGTCACGATTGGAACTCCGGCATCAAATATGCGCATGAGAGTTATGGCACTGGCGGACTGATTGCCTTCGAGGGCAACGTCGAAACCGGTGGCATTGAGAAGAAATCCGCCTCCGGCCAGGGCGGCCGACATGCCCAGCTTTACCACCCACCAGAATATCGATCCGAACATTCCCTCACGGCGCTGATGAGTCTCTAATTCATCATAATCAACCACATCAGCGACCATGGATGGCATGAGCGTGAACAGGCCACCAAGGCTGAATGCCAGAAGCGGTGCCGGAACAATCACTAACCAGGGGTAATCGGGATTATAACATATCCATTTCAGGGCATAACCGAGCATAGAGATTGCCGTGGATACGAGAAATGCCCTGCGCTTCCCGATCTTGGTTCCAATCCATGTTACAATCATGATAACGACAAAAGTCGAAACGGCGCCAATTGTACCGGCGTATCCTGCATATTTGGCCCCCAGGTTTTGCTCACCTCCGGCGACATAATAAATGATCACATAAAACTGGAAGGATGACACTAAAATGAAGCCATTGAAAACCAAAAATGTAGCCAGGCAAAGTTTCAAGAAGGGTCCTGATTTGACGGTCGTTGCGAATCCTTTAAAGAACTTCTTGAGATTCTTCCACAGGCCGCTAATAAGGCTTCCCTTCCTGGCTTTTTTATCAATCTCTGACCGGGCAATTTTCTTGTATCTTTCTCGTAAAAATATAGCCGGGAGGATACCAATACCGATCGTAACCACGGCAATTATTATTGCCAGTGCAGCGGCTCCGGCGACCTGATCTTTGAAAAACTTTTCATAGGTCATAATCCACAAAAACCAGGGAGAAACCACATAGGCAAGCTGACTAATAAAGTTCTGCGTGCCCATCAGACGGGTTCGTTCATGATAATCGGCCGTCAATTCATACCCCAATGCTACCCAGGGAGTCGCAAATATGGTGTAACCCATGTAGAATAATATCGAACCGATCAGGAAATACACGAAGTAAAATGCCTCGCTCTGGCCCCTGGGAAGTTGCCATAACAGGGCGAATATTACACCTGCCACTATCGCCCCGACAAATATATATGGACGTCTTCTGCCCCAGCGCGATTTGGTATTGTCGGATATAAAGCCCATTACCGGATCGGTCAGGGCATCAGTCAATCTGGGAAGTGATCCAAGCAGGCCAACCAGCCCGGGATCCATTCCAAGCCCGAGATTGAGAACAATCATCATACCGCCGCTTGCGGCCGCCAGGAGATTATTGATCAGACCGCCCAGCCCGTAAATAATTCTCTGACCCAGCGATATTCGATCCTCAGGCGCAGTTTTATGATATGCAGATGGATTCATTGTTTGATCTTCTTTAAATTATTTTACATTGGCAGGCTATATAATTTTGCTCTCCTGAATTATTGGCAGGGATTTAAAGCAGGGGCCTTAATTCTGCCCCCAGCTGTATACCCTGACATAATCAATCAGCATTGTCTGTGGAAAAACCGTGCTTTCATCCGGCGGACCAACGTAATTTCCGCCAACGGCAACATTGAGAATAATGTAAAATGCATGGTTGAAAACCCATTCACCATCGACCAGTGAGGGATAAACGGTTTGATATTCAATCTCATCAATATACCATCTAATTACACCGGCTTCCCATTCCACAGCAAAAGTATGGAACTCATTATCGAAGCGGCCATCTTCCAGATAATACCTGCGCGTAATTGCATTCCCGCCGGAATATCCCGGGCCATGTAAACTGCCATGAATAATTTTGGGTTCCTGGCCGCGGTATTCCATAATATCGATTTCTCCGCACTGGGGCCAGCCAACCGAGCTGAAGTTGCTGCCCAGCATCCAAAACGCGGGCCAGATGCCCTGGCCGGTCGGAAGTTTTATCCTGGCCTCAATTCTGCCATAGGTCGGCTCGAATTTGCCTCGTGTTACAATCCGGGCCGAGGTGTAATCCCGACCCATGTATGATTCCTCACGCGCCGTGATAGCCAGATTCCCCTCTCCATCCAACGAAACATTCTCCGGTCTTTTAGTATCATATTCCAACTGGGCATTTCCCCAGTCGGTCCCAATATCATAATCCCACTTGGTCGAATCAGGTAATTGACCGGACGGCCCCTCGAATTCATCCTGCCATGCTAATGTCAATGTTATCTCAGATTCTACCGAATTATTTGAGCAATTCAGGCTAACACAGATTGCCAGGAGCATCCCGAGCATTAATAATCTACAGATGTACCGAGTCATTTATTCTCCCGTTTACACGAGTATGCGTCTCGATAGGATCTGTAAACATTGCTTCCAGAGCCAGGGTGGCAGCTCCGATCGCAATTGCCCTGGGGCCAAGATCACTGGTTTTAATGTCAACTGCGGCTTTACTTACCAGCGTGCTGTTACGGACCTTTGAACGCAATGGCTCCAGCAGAAGCTCGCCCAACCCGGTGAATCCTCCACCCAGAATGGCAAGATTGGGATTCATTAAATTAAACCATCCGGAAATAGCAATACCAAGATATTCGGCGACTTCACTAACGACCTTCAAAGCCAGGGGGTCGCCATCGCGAGCCGCTTTTTCGATGGCATCCAGGGTGGGATCAGGCCCCTTGAGCTGGCTTTCTGGATACTCTTTCAACAGCTTTTTAGCGCGCTCCATGATTGCCGGTTTTCCCACAAAAGTCGCCAGGCATCCTCTCAATCCACACACACAGAGCTCACCATTGGGATCTATGGGAAGATGTCCCAGTTCTCCTGCGACACCACCGGCTCCACGATATATTTCGCCGTTTAAGATATACCCGGCACCAATTCCATGTGCTATTTTTATATATACAAGATCATTAATGCCTCTGCCGGCACCCCACCAATGTTCCGCTAGTGCGCCCAGGTTGGCATCATTATCGACATAGACCGGCACTCCATATTTGACCTGAAGCTGTTCCAGCCCGCTTTCCCCCTGCCAGGCCGGGATAACAACTTCTGACAACATTCGTGGATTTAATGGATCCACCGGACTTGGAACCGAGACTCCAATACTGATCAGCCGCTTAGTACCATTTCCCCATTGCCGCAGACAGGCATCACATAAACTGATAACAAGCGCGCGGGTTCCTTCAGGATCGGTTCTTACTGGATGTCTTTTTTCCTGCCATGAAAGCACATGGCCCCGCAGGTCGGTGAGGACTACGGATACATGCGTCGCACCCAGGTCAACACCCAGAATCCAGCGGGCTTCATCCTGAAATTCCAGGACAATAGGCCGCCGGCCGCCACTCGATTTCCCCGCTCCGACTTCTGCTATAAGCCCGGTTTTCAGAAGATTATCAATAATTTCCGAAACCGTTGAACGGGACAAGCCGGTCTGACGGGCAATTTCAGCTCTTGAAGTCTTACCTTTATCCCAGATCAATTTCAAGACCATATTGGCAAGGGGCCGTTCCCTTGAAAGAACGGCCCTTTTTCCAGATGCATTACTCAAAGTCAGTTTCACTTTCATTGATTATCCGCTATCTTTCAATTAATAATCTATTTATGAAAATAGACATTGTCAACAAAGACAGTTCCAAATGTACCCGAGAGAATTAGTTGAGCAAAGTGCTCCCTGCCGGTTAACCCGGTAAAGTCGCTAAGCGGTATATCAAAGCTAATCCAGTTTCCCGTGCTCATAGTTGCATTATCAAAGGTCAATTCGTGCTCGGTATCATCGCCACCACCATCCCAAACACCGTTAGGACCATAGTCAACCAGTTTGATCTTGAACTCGGATGATGCGTTTGTCTCATTCGGGGTCCAGACATCCATATGGAAATGGGTCATGGTGCTTATATCCTGAGTTCCGGTACTGGTATATTCGGCAATTGAGAAGATCAGGTTATAGTATTTTTTCAGATTATCAGAACCGATGGCAAAGTCAGCCACATCAGCATTATCCCACTGTGACGACCAGACGTCAAACTCCGTGTTCGTGTAAGCATCGCTGAATATTGAAAAAACATCAACCTGGGCATGCGAAGGTGTCGGGGCTGAAGATGTCGGCTCAGTTGCAGCGCCCTGGTAGAAATAGATATTGTCGACAAAAACAGTATTTGGATCACCGGAAATAACCATCTGCGCCAGATGACCGGTTGTTGTTAGATTTGTAAAATCAGTAAGCGGCACATCAATTCCGACCCACATTCCGGTATTCATGGTATTATGGTCAAAAGTCAGTTCATGCTCGACATCATCACCGCCACCATAATTGCCATCTGCACCGTAATCAACCAGCTTGACTTTGAATACGCTTGGCGCCGCTGTTGGATCCGGAGTCCAGACATCCATGTGAAAATGGGTCATCGCAGATGCATCAAGGGGACTAAACTCTATTCCAGCATAGGCCAGGTTTGTATACTTCTTCATGTTATCAGAACCGATATTAAAATCGGAAACATCTGCCTGATCCCATGGCGCCGACCATGTGGTCACAGTAGTTGCCGCAGTATAGGCATCACTATAAAGCGAGGCAACATTACCCGGATCATGTGTTGGCGTGGCAGCGGCAACATCCGGTTCAGTTGCAAGACCGGCATCGTAGAAATAAATATTGTCAATATAAACTGTAGAGAGGCCAACAGAGGAGATTACCATCTGGGCCAGATGCTCAGTCGATGCCAGATTAGCAAAACTGGACAGCGGAACATCGATACTGACCCACTGCTCGGTATCCATGGTATTTTCATCAAAAATCAATTCATGCTCGGAATCATCACCATTACCAAAAACACCATCAGGACCAAAGTCGACGAGCTTTACTTTAAAGACATTCGGTGATGCTGTCGGATCCGGTGTCCATACATCTATATGGAAATGGGTCATGGCCGATGCATCAAGCGTGGTGGTTGTAAACTCTATGCCTGCAAAGACAAGGTCGCTGTACTTCTTGGTGCTGTCAGTACCGATCAAATAGTCCGCAACATCAGCGTCATCCCAGACAGCAGACCAGGTATCAACGGGGTGACTGGTATATGCGTCACTCCATAGAGCAACAACGCTGTCGGATGGAACGGTTGGCGTCGGCGCAGGCGTTGCCGGTTCCGACTGGGGCCCGCTGACATTGACCGTTATTTCTCCAGTGGCCGGTACTGTACCAAGATCTGCCGTTAAGGTGGCGGTACCGGATCCCACGGCAGTAATAGTACCATCCCCTCCCACAGATACAACAGATGGGTCTGAGGATGTAAAGGTAAAATATCCCCTCATGGCGTTAACAACAATATCCGCACCGCCAACATCAAATGTCACTGCACAGCCATCGAACGTGATTTCATCATCTTGAGTAACATCCAGTGTTGTAGTAGGAATGGTAGGACGGGGATTTGTTATGTTACTTAGACTGTCAAATACTATTTCATCAATATGAATCTGGTAGCCAACTCCCTCTTCAGCACCTTCGGCAAAGTAGAAAAGACCATTCTCGGCATCAAGCTTTTCAGCAAGCGGAATTGGTATAACATACTGCTGCCAGGCAGTAGTCAATGCAAGTCCGGTTACCTCTGCAATATATTGAGATGTTCCGGTATTGTCGTTGGCTAGGCCGGCGACATCAAGAGTGGCATCCATACTGGCTTTGGCCCAAAATGTAAGCGCGTTGTATGCCAAAAGTTTACGGCCAACAGTACCGGTATCAACAAATGCGCCGCCCGACCAGCTTGCGTCCGGTATAGTAATTTCCAGGCCCTGAGTGCCTGCATATACCGGGTCCGTTATGACCTGAACAGCTTCAAGGAATGATCCACCAAAAGCCTGATATGTCACCCTGGAACCATATTCATCATTAAATACAACATCCAGACAACAGGGCGGCTGTGCACCTGCGACGAAGACATAGTTAATGATCCAGACCGCATCACTGACATTGATTTCAGCGTCGCAGTTTGCGTCACCTTTTTCATGGCAGGTCGGCATTGCTCCCCCGGTAAATACATAGTTGATGATGTATACGGCATCGCTGACATTGGTGCCGCCATCGTTATTGGCATCGCCCGGAACATCACAACATGATTCCGCGAATGCAATGTTCTGCGCAATAAAATTGCCTGAGAGCAATAATATTAGCAGCGTAAGGAAGACCTGTAAATGTTTCATGGATTCCTCCGTTTTTGATTATTAATTAAATTTTTTCTATTTAAAAAGTCAGACCTTCATCAACAGAACCAGCACCGGAAAACAAGTCTCCGATTTCAAAGAAGTATGAAATTATGATGAAGCAGTAAATTATTATAATTTGCACACATCCGTACATTCCACTAATGCATCATCGGTGAAAATAAATATTATCAACGAATATCGTGTTCGGATCACCAGATATTATCAACTGTGCCAGATGTCCTCTGGTAGTGAGATTGACAAATTCAGTAAGCGGTATTTCAATACTGACCCAGGTGCCTGTATTCAGTATGCTTTCATCCAGCGTAATCTCATGCTCAACATCATCACCGCCGCCATCCCAGACACCGTTGGCCCCAAAATCCACCAGTTTTATTCTAAACACCGCAGGAGCATCGGTTGGATCAGGGGTCCAGAGGTCCATATGGAAATGCGTCATCAGAGAGGCATCAATCGTATTGGATGTAAATTCTATGCCTGCAAAAAGCAGATTAGTGTACTTTCTGGTTGTATCTGTATCAATCACATAATATTGAACATCGGCGGTATCCCACGGGGCGGACCACGTATCAACCGGGACATCATTATAAGCATCACTGAAAAGTGAGATAACATCGGCAGGATCGACTGTTGGCGTTGGGGCCGCAACCGATGGCGCTTCCGGAATACCGGTATCATAGAAATAGATATTGTCAACATATATGGTGCTTGGATCACCCGAGATAATTAGCTGTCCAAGATGCCCCCGCGTTGTCAGATCAGCAAAACCTGATAAGGGAATATCTATGCTTACCCAGATACCAGTGTTCATCGTAGTTTCATTGAATGTAATTTCATCCTCCACATCATCTCCACCACCACCGTCATATACGCCATTACTTCCAAAATCAACCAGCTTGACCTTGAATACTGATGGTGCAGACGTCGGATCCGGAGTCCAGACATCCATATGGAAATGTGTCATGCCGGACGCATCGACAGTGGTGCTTCTAAATTCAATACCGGCATAGAGAAAATTTGTATATTTTTTTATGATATCCGATGCTATCATGTAATCTTCAACATTGGCAACATCCCATACAGCCGACCAGGTATCAACCGGCACATTGGTATATACATCAGAGAAAATAGAAACCACCATGTTGGGATCCTTGTTGGGCGTTGGAGCTGAGATGGTTGGTGCTGTCTGCTCGCCGGCATCATAGAAGTATATATTGTCTACATACAGTGTTGAAAGATCACCTGATATAATCAGCTGTGCCAGGTTTGCCCTCGAGCTTAATCCGGAAAATGCCGCCATCGGCAAATCAATGGAAACCCAGCTGCCTGTAACCAGGGCGGGCGAGCTGTTTCTGTTAAAGACCATTTCATGTTCCGAATCGTCACCTCCCCCAAAAGCCCCATCAGCCCCAAAATCAACCAGTTTGATATTAAACCTGGCTGGCAGTTCAGTTGAATTTGGGGTCCAGATATCCATATGGAATCTGGTCATGCCTGAGGCATCGATTGGCTCCGATGTGAAATCGATTCCGGCAAATTCCAGATTTTCATACTTCTTGACATCATCGCCGCTAATAGTTTCATCGAAAACATCGGCAACATCCCAGTCAGCCGACCATGTATCCACGCTGACATCTGTGTAAGCGTTGCTAAACAGCGAGATCACATCGCTCTCAGAAGCAGTCGGTGTGGGTGCCGGTGTAGCTGGAGTGGCCGTGGCTTCAGAAACTGTAACCGTCACTGTCCCGGAAGCCTGGACCGATCCCAGATTGGCGGTCAGTTCGGATGTACCGGTTCCGACGGCTGTAATTACCCCGTTGCCGGCAACATTGACAGCATCCTCATTTGAGGAAAAGAATGTAAAATATCCCTGCATCGCCGATACCGTCTGGGAACTGCCTTCCACATCAAAGGTAACCGTGGCGCCACTTATGGTAATCGTGTCATTAACCTCAGCTTCTATTGTGGCAGTGGGAATTGTGGGCTGTGGATTTGAGATCGTGCCAAGTGTTTCGAAGATAATTTCGTCAAACCAGATCTGATATCCATTACCTTCCTCAGGGCCTTCCGCAAAATAAAAGAGGCCCTTTTCAGAGGAAAGCCTGGCTGAAAGAGGAATCGGAATTACATATTTTTGCCATTCAGTTGTCAGTTCCAGGTTATTCACTTCTGCGGTGAATCTTGATGTTCCGGTATTGTCATTACCTATTCCGGCCACATTCAAAGTTGCATTCATGCTGGCCCTTGCATAAAATGTCAGGGCATTGTACTGGGTTAAATCGCGGGCTATATCGGCAGTAAAGGCTCCGCCCGCATAGCTTCCCGATGGATCGCCGACATTGGGAACTATTACATGCAAAGCCTGAGATCCGCTATATGTATTGACCTGATCTACATCAAGCGCATCAAGCTTGGACCCGGCAAAGGCCTGAAATGTGACACTGCTGCCGAATTCATCCTTAAAAACAACCGCATCGGTGGGAAATCCTGCAGGCTCCAATGGCCTATCATTATCGCAGCCAATCAACACAAAAATGAATATTATGGAAATCAGGGCCGCACTATAAATCTTGCTTCCGCTAAGCAACTACTAACTCCTTGCCGAAATTTTTTATATCGCTGAAAAATATGTTGTTGAATTAAGCTTGCCATAAAATCTTTGTTCGATTTACGAACAAAGTAATCACGAAAACTGCTTTTGTCAACGATTAATTTGCAAAAAATATGATTTTTGTTAGAAAAATTTACAGGGGCAAAAATGGTGCTCTAATTAATGAGTGCTAACTCCTAAGTATTAATATTATAATAAATTAAGAGAGCATCTGCCTGGCCTCAGGCGATATGTTTTCTGAGCGGCAAAAAAAATCTAATGATTCCAGATAAAAATTATCTGAATAGATTTTGTTGTCTGCATGTTTGTTTACTAAGACAACTATGCATAGCTTTGTGATACTTTTTGTACTCGTACTCGAGGATTTCAATTTTAAATATTTCGGGTCAATGCTTTGTCAACAATTCTATCGTATCTGATTTTTATATGAATTGAACTGCACTTGATCTTAGATAGCTCCTGAGCAATTGAAATGACAGGGCGTGTGCCTTGCCACTAATAGAAACGGGCATGTTATCTTGTTGAATGACATACCCGTATATTTGGTAGCCCTACGGGGAATCGAAACATTACTGGAATAAGCATACCTTTCAAGGTGGTAATAAAAGGCTGTTATACAAGAAGATAAGGCTCACAATTTGATTTATCCGGAAGGCGATTCAGGCTATTGAAAGAATAGATTCATAGTCCTGGATCGCCGCTTTCCATGGTATTCCTTGCCCAAAAAGAATCAGGACTTAGCCGGTTCAGTTCTACCACTCCCCCGTGGTTGAAGCGCACCGGCCCGGCTATCTGTTATATAGATTGGTCATTTAATACGAAGATTACCTAGCCGTCGTATTATTCCCCAAACAGTAGACTGTCGTGAGTTAGAGTTTTTTGGTATATTGT
>CAZVLB010000008.1:0-190334 GCA_964627935.1 uncultured Ignavibacteria bacterium | reverse complement strand
TCTTTTTTCATAATTCTCCAATAAACATTAAAAACTTTTATACCATAGTAACTAACGGGTGGGTTTTTTATTACAAATACCACAGTTAATATTCGAATATGATTGACAACATTTCTTTTCCATTTTTTTATTAATACATGCACCTAAAGCATTATGATCATGATTGCAGAGCCCGATTCATAACATTCTGTACTCATAAAAAGCTGCAAATTCTATCAAATAATATATTTAGAAATCTGCTTCTGGATGCCATCCGAAATGCCCGCGTCAAACATGGATTTCAACTGATAGGATACGTTATTATGCCTGAACATGTACACCTGGTTCTGATCCCCAAAACCACAACCAAAATCGGATCAATGATTGGCGAGATTAAAAGAATCTCTGCCACCGAAATTCTTGCTATGATCAAAGATCCAGCATTGCTTGCAAGGCTCACAGTAAACCGCAATAGATCAGGTAACCTTTCTTGCTGGCAAAGGCGATGTTTTGATCATAATTGCCGGACAGAAAAAGCGATGTGGCAAACAATCGATTATTGTCACTATAACCCGATAAAAAGAAAGCTTGTCAAAAAAGCAGAGGATTGGATTTGGAGCAGCGATCGATGGTATAAAGGCATGGACAGGATTATGATTGATATGGATGAGTATTAGTTGATTTTCGCACCCGTTGGGTGCGGTACAGATTTGTTTAGATAGCTTGAAAGGCTAAATTGTGGTCACCAATTTCACACCCGTTGGGTGTGGTACAAAGTATTAGCTTGATCCAAAATTGGAATGCTACTCCTTCCCCTACCGCCCCATCAACTTTATCTCCGGGATATCCCAGTAGATGAATGGCATGGCGCCGTCTTCGCTGAGTACCAATGGTATATATTCGATCGAGACGCCCAGCCATGACGCGGTGGCATCCACCGGCACCCAGCCGATATCCCGCAAATAAACCTCGCACCAGATATGCCCCTCCTGACGGTAGAGCCAGCCCATGATCTGACGGGCCGGGATGCCCGCCGCACGGCACAGTGTGATATAGACATCGGCATGATCCCAGCAATGCCCGAAGCCCTGCTCGAGCACATCCATCACGCCATAACGCGACCCGATTGTCTGCCCCTCGAATTCGATATTATCATTGACCCATTTCAAAAGCCGTTCGGCCTTCTCGCGGTCATTCATATCATCATTGACAGTGTTCTGCACGATCGCCTGGATTTCCGGTTTATCGAACGGCCAGAATTCCGTGGCTTCTGTCAGTTTAGGGTAGTTTACCGCATATTCCGGCTTGTATATCCCGAATGATTTCGACCAGGCAGTCAGGCCCATCTGCGTAAACGGTATCCCCAGGATATCCATCGGCTTCTGGTAGCGAAAGGCGATTATATCCTCGGCCACACGATCCGCCTCGGCCGATCCGAATATATTGAAATGAATATTGTTCCAGTTCTCGGTTTCATAGAAAAGCGTGATCGTGCTGTCGAATTCGAAAGAAGGGCGAAGATTCTTGATCTTGCTGGCAATTACCGGATTGTCGCTGTCGGCACGGTATGATTTGAGATGGTTGAACATCTCGTTCCATTTCATATAATCCGCATCTCTAATTGGCGCCATCATCAGGACAACATCCCATTTGGCGGTGCGCGAAACCTGCGGGCTGAATATGCTCATCGCTTTCTGGATCACGAAACCGTTATTGCAGATATACTCAAAGACTGTATTGTCGCGAACCAGGTAATTGCGCGGATTGCCGCTCATCGAAACAAGCGTCTCATAAACTTTTTCAGCCTCGGCCCGATTGGCACATTCTACCGTATTGATTTGCAGACGAATCCCGCCGACATCGATTATCTGATTTTCCAGGGCCACTATCTCGCCCTTGAGTTTCTGGCTGAATGACGGCAGGTTGACATCGGGCACCTCGATTGTCTCGACAGTTTTCCATGCCAGCGGCAGGCCATGTTCCTCGAGGAAATACGGTCCCAGGTCGGCCAATGGCTGTGCTGATGCAGATAATGATAATGCTGCAAATATGGCGATGAATATGAAAACAGCTTTCATGATATATCCGTTTTTATATGATACAATCCATACCGGGCTCAAATTCAATATTAAAATGACAGTATAACCGCCGCGCTGACATAATGCACCAGCGCGAAATTGTAGACCTCATCCGAATCCGCGCCGCCTTCCAGAATACGATATCCACCCCTGAATGACACATTCTCCATCGGGCTGTAAACCAGCGCCAGGATAACATCCTCGGCCCGTCCCTGCGGAGCCGCCAGGGCATCCCCCTCAAAAAGCAGGCTGAACCTTTCGGCAAAGATCCAGTTTAAACGGAAATTCAATAATGGCACAAAACCGACATTGGTCTTCTCGGCAAATACCGAATCCGATTCCAGGCTGATCCCGGCATCCCTGATCTTGGCGGTAAATCCGGCGCCCAGTTCCAGCTTTTCGCTGTCATAAAAACGGTACCTGTAGGTGGCTCGGTAAGAATCGAAACGATAGATACCCTCCAGCTCCGTCCCGGATGCAAAAGTCGTATCCACAAAGAGAATATCCGCCGCCGCGGTTCCGGTCGCCTTTAGCCTGAATGGCGCGGCAAAGACCGAAAATGTATGTTTCTCATTCAATATATATGACAGCCTGACTCTGAACTCAAAATCGGGGTCGATACTGAAATCATCATGAAGTGAAAACTCGGTTCCGCCCTCATTGGGGATACGCACATCATTATAACCGGAATAAACCCGGGTCCCCTCGATATCGATCTGCCATTCAGCCATCACTGGAACGCAGAAAATAATCAGAAATGCGGCAACCGCCGCCATTTTAATCTTAATCATAGAATTGCCCTTTCCTTTTTTATGCTTCAGGAACCGTATCTACCGCCTCGCGCCATTGACGCAGAAGATCCATCCAGCGCTGGGCCGATTCGGCGCCAAACTGCGGCTGCCCCTTGGGAATAAGCTCCTCAACCAGTTCGGGATTATCCTGCCGCAGCCATTTCATAAAATTGCCCATAGCCATACCCATTTGCGCCTGGCTGCGCATCGTCAGGCGGGTCATCATCTTTGTTATTTTACCCTCTTCAATGATAAAATCCCAGGTCTCGAAGTAGACACTATCAATTCCGAACAGACGGTACCATTCATTGGTTTCGGTCTTGGTACATTTAACCGTATCACCGGAAACCTCACGGATATCGAAACGGACATACGAATCGACCACCTTGTCCCATTCCGCCAATGGTTGCATCTGCTCACGGTCGACATTCTGCGACACCCCGCCCATCACGATGGTGACATCGCGGTCGTAATAAGTCAATATCTCCTGGATATCATGACGGTTCAATGCATCCTCGAACTCCTTGACCACGTTGGCTTTCTCCGAGGAACAGGCTTGCAACAGAACTATAAGGATTATAAAAATGGCGAGCTTAAGAAACCGAACCTGAATTTTCATTGTTGTTTTCTCCTTGATTTTCATGGGTCTGAGCCCTAAATCAGTTGCAGAAATGATGTGATGTCAAGCATAATCAGGACTGACGACTATTTTTCAAAATTCAAATCCTCCGGCATTACCGGGCATCACATACTAACTTATTGTGATAAAAAAACTTGAGACTTTAGTGGATCCCTAGCAAAAGACCCTCAAAACCAAAATTAAACATTTTCAAAATGTCAATGAATTCGCGCCCAACGGATTAGAAAAGTAAACAAAATAGTCATGATTTTCTAAAGGAGAATTAACACAATATGATGTGGTCTTTAATCGCTTGACATACAATATATTGTGTTTTTTTTGGAAATTTTTGAATATTTCGCTTGACTGTTTTAAAATTAAAGGTTATCATGAAATCCGCGAGCAACCGCTTAAAGTGTTACTTTAATTGTAAGCTATAAAGTAACTTAAATAATCAAAATAATTTAATTGAATCTCTCACAAAGAGGGTTTTTCTGTCTCAAATTGCAAATTCAGTATCTAAAATGATTTACAGATTTTTCACTTTGATATAAGATTGGTTGGAGGACATGGAGGAAGTCAGAGAAAAAGTTATGGAGAACAAAGCGCAAGAGGCGCATCATGAAGTCATTTTGATGGCGATTACGCCAAATGGTCAGGATGTTATCGAACGGGCCTGCCGTACATGTTATCTTTCATTTCACAGGTACAATCCGCCGGACTCGACCGAGGAGCTGATCAAGAAGGTTATTCGCAAGAAACATCATTCGGTCCTGGAGCATGCTTCGGCAACATTCCGGATCAAAGGCGGTTCGCGGACATTTACCCACGAACTGGTCCGTCATCGGCTGGCCTCGCCCTCGCAGGAATCGCAGCGTTATGTCGAATACGGCGTACGCAAGCATTTCGAGGTTGTTGTTCCACAGACCATGAAAGACACCGGCTTTGCCGACAAATACCTCGAACTGGCGCACAAGACGCATGAAATGTATGAGGAGATGCTTTCTGCGGGTGTGCCCAAAGAGGATGCACGCTATATTCTTCCGGGCGGAATTACATCGGAGATAGTACTTTCCGCCAATTTCCGCGAATGGAGGCATATCTGTACGGTCAGATGTAATCCGCGGGCCCAGTGGGAAATCCGCGGAATCTGCCTGGATATTCTGCGCATCCTCAAAAAGGAGGCACCGATAGTTTTCTGGGATATGGAAATCGATGACGAGAACAACTGCGTAAAGCTGATCTCTTAAGGAGGAGGGAAAGAGATGAACTTAGAGGGCAAACTGGTTTTGACCGAAAATGCGATCAAGGTTCTGGAACGAAGATACCTGATCAAAGACAATGATGGCAATGTGAAGGAAAAGCCGCATGAGCTTTTCCGAAGGGTAGCCAACCATATCGCCAAGGCGGAATACAAGTATGGTCTTGATGATGAAGGGGTGAAGACAGTCTCCGACCGGTTTTATAATGCTATAGCCAATCGCGAGTTTATGCCGAATTCACCGACTTTGATGAATGCCGGACGTCCGCTGGGACAGCTTTCCGCATGTTTCGTACTGCCTGTTGGTGATTCGATGGAAGAGATATTCGAAACAATCAAACATGCCGCCCTGATACATAAATCGGGTGGGGGTACCGGCTTCGCCTTTTCACGCCTGCGCCCCTCGAATTCGGTGGTAGCCTCCACTTCAGGCGTGGCCTCCGGCCCGGTATCATTCATGAAGGTTTTCAACTCCGCCACCGAGGCTGTCAAGCAGGGCGGAACAAGACGTGGCGCGAATATGGGCATCCTGCGTGTGGATCATCCCGATATCATGGAATTCATCTCCTGCAAGGATGACCTGACCCAGGTCACGAATTTCAATATATCTGTGGCCATTACGCATGAGTTCATGAGAGCGGTTGAGGAAAATCGCGAGTACGATCTGATCGACCCGCGCACAAATAAAGTCTATGAACGTGATGGCACCCCGCAGAAGCTCGAGGCCCGCAAAGTCTTCGATGAAATCGTCAAGCATGCCTGGCTGACCGGTGAACCGGGTGTGGTCTTTATCGACCGTATGAATGAAAAAAACCCGACCTCAGCCATTGAGAAGATCGAGGCCACCAATCCCTGCGGCGAACAGCCGTTACCGCCTTACGATTCATGCAACCTGGCATCGATTAACCTGGGTACCGTGGTCATGGACCCGCTGCCGGATAATTATAATCCATCCAACCCCGACAAGGGCCTCGACTGGGAAAAGCTCCTGGACCTGGTCAAGATGGGTGTTAATTTCCTCGACAACGTAATCGACATGAATAAATATCCCATCCCCGAAATCGAGAAGCAGACTCTGGCCAATCGACGTATCGGCCTGGGTGTTATGGGATGGGCGGATATGCTTGTCAAACTGGGTGTGCCCTATAATTCTGAAAGAGCATTCGAGCTGGGCGAAAAAGTAATGGAATTCATCAACAACAACGGCCGAATTCATTCATCCTCGCTTTCCAAAGTTCGCGGCAAGTTTCCGAACTGGAAAGGCTCGATCTATGCCGAAGAGGGTGTTTCAATGCGCAACACCACGATCACGACTATAGCCCCCACAGGCACAATTTCGATTATAGCCGGATGTTCCTCGGGCATTGAACCCTATTTCGCCATCAGTTTTATTCGTAATGTCATGGACAATACAAAGTTAATCGAGGTGAACCCGCTCTTTGAGAAGATTGCCAGGGAACGCGGTTTTTATTCCCGTGAGTTGATGGAACAGATTGCCGAGGAGAATTCGATTCAGGGCTTTGATGAGATTCCTGAGGATGTCAAACGGGTATTTATCACGGCCGCCGATGTCGCTCCCGAGGAACATATCCGCATGCAGGCGGCGTTCCAAAAGCATTGCGACAGTTCAGTTTCCAAGACAATCAACCTGCCCCATGAGGCCACCGAGGATGATGTCCGCACCGCCTACTGGCAGGCATATAAGCTTGGATGTAAAGGAGTAACCATATATCGCGACGGCAGTCGTCAGAACCAGGTGCTTTCCACCGGCAAAACCGGCAAGGCCAGCCAGACGATCGAACCACAACCGGAAGTCAGCGAGGAAGTTCTGCCACGTAAAGTGATGCCCAAGGAACGTCCTCATACTTTGGACGGCATCACAGAAAAAATTGTCACCGGTTACGGCAACCTGTATGTCACGGTTAACAAATTCGGCAATAAGCCCTTCGAAATCTTTGCCCAGATCGGTAAATCCGGCTTTTCCACAATGGCCGATACCGAGGCAATTTGCAGATTAATCTCTCTGGGGCTAAGATCAGGCATCGATGTTGACGATATAATAGATCAGTTAGTGGGCATTGGCGGAGCATCGCCGATCTTCCAGGAAGGTGAGATGGTGATGTCAATTCCCGATGCTATAGCCAAGGTTTTAAAAAAGCATTTTGGAAATGGCAAGCACAAGATTGACCGTGATGTTGATCTGGAATTCTGTCCCGACTGCGGCGACAGGATCAGGCATGAGTCCGGATGCGTGGTGTGTCCCTCATGCGGCTTTTCCAAATGCTGATAATATCGTCAGCGGATTAATATGAGCAGATATCAGCCGCCCGGAAGGCTTTCCAAAGTCTCCGGGCAGGACTATATCATCCAGATTCAAACCGAATTTGCCTGGACACCGCATCCCAGGATCACCACCTCCGTTGTCCTTGACGGGGTTATTATACACAAAATCCAGAAAGAATGGGACAGCCCGCTGGAAAGTGAGCAGGAACACCAGGTAGTCAATAACTACATCAACCGGCAACATGGCGAGGTCGAGAAGATTGTCGAGTCCAATCGCGATTTGATCCTGAACTACAGCCAGTCCAATAAAAAGGAAATCGATTTCTCTCAGGTTATAAATATCGAGGGTGTCGGTAGTGCATTTTTACTTACTCCCGATGGTCTGATGACGCCGTTTCGGGATGAGGAAATCGAGATTGAGAAGGTTCAGCTATTCGAGCGCCTGTTCGAGGTGGTCGAGTTTCTGGATCAGACCACCAAATGGGGCGGTATGGAAGAGGCCTATCTGGTGCTGGATGAAGATCGCATCATGATCTTCCGCTATATGAAGAATTACCTGATTATCAGCCTTCTGGATGATGCGTCACCCAAGGAGACTGCCAGACAGATTGTGGAGTTTTTGAAAGCTGCCTGATTATGGAAAACTATTTAAATCAAATACGCGGTGTGGTTGGCGTGGCCGGAGTTATGATCTTCGACCGTCGCAGCGGCAAATCCAGGACTCTCATGCCGGCCAGCTTTACTGAGGAGTTTGCGGAAAATCTCAACCGCAAATTCCAGGACCTATTGGACCTGACCGGGCAGGATTCGACCATGCGTATCAAGATGAGCCAGGGCTGGGCGATTATCAAGGTTATTCGCTACTATGCTTTCCTGGTGCTGGCCAAATCCGATCTAAATGTGGCCACGCTGAACCTGGTGCTCAAATCCATAGCAGTATCACTTGAACAGCACAAGGGCATACCGGGCCAGCATCCCTCTGCGTCATTCACACCAAACTCAGCTGAGGCGCTACTTAAGGCAATTAACCTGGTCGGCGAACATTTTTCCGAGACGATCTCGCGTTTCAGGCTGGCGGAACTTCTGCGCAAGGCCAAAAACGAATTGATGGAACAGCATCTGGCATTGAAACTATTCTCGGTCGATCATAACGGTAATGTAACCCTGATCAAAGGCTCAGAGGAAAAACTGGATCAGACATGTACCGATGCTGTGGCGGCATGGATGGCTCGGCTGAAAGAATTTGTTCGCGAAGATACAGTCATTGTCGGATTTAACCTGCGCACAATAACCTCAGAGGTCCGTCCCGAACTGGAATCAATCAGTTTCTATCAGGCCTTCAAAAAGGTCCAGCAATAAGATCTATTCAATCTGCGGCCGAGGCTCCTGTATCAGCCCCTTTTGTTCTTTCCCTTCAAGTATATCGAATATGCGATTCAGCTCACATTTCAGCTGATTGGCGGCATAGATAATCTTCTGGCGGTTATCCGCCTTAATGGCCGACTTCAGGGTATCGATTGCCTCGATTTCAAGTTCATATCTATATTTGACCATACCGAGATCATATTCACTCAGGCCCAGATCCTGCGGGGTAAGACTGTCAAGCTCTATGCTGTTCCAGATCGAATCCGCGATCTTCAATGTGGTTTTGATGCTGTCCAGAACCTGATCGGTAATCATCACAGGTAATCGTCCGCGGGTGTTGGCCTCTATGCTTTTAACATGTTTCTGGAATTCCATAAGTTGTGCAGACAGAATCTGCCTATGATCCGGGCGGTCATTGTCAGCGGCTACCAATGAAACGACCGGCAAAGCTACTATTAGTAAAGTCAACGCAATTCTGAACATAATTCGCATGCCAATCAATAGTCTTTAATTTTCCTGAATACATAGCCGCCCTGCTCGGCACCCCAGACCTGCTTCCCGCTTTCATCGAAGCCACGATCCCAGCTTATCAGCTTGTCCTCAGTAATTACAACTTCCGAGGTAGCATATGATGCTCCCCTGAGATCAGATGAACATTCTTTGCCAACTGTACTTCCGATGAATCTGCCTTCGACTTCTCTCAATATGATCGAACAGCCCTCGCGCAAAGTCAATGAATCCGGGCGGAGTTGTTGCAATGGCATGGAATCCTTCCAGGCCCCTGCAAATCGTTGTGGATCTTCCATGGTATAGACTGCGCTTTCGAATGTCAAATCGGACAAACGGCTGACACGATATACTCTTTGACGGTAAGGGCTGTCGGCATTCTCAGCAACCGCCTGTTCGACATAGAGCCAGTGCGCATCGGATCGTTCTCTCCAGATCGGTTTCATATGCAATGCGATATTAAAATAGGCGCTGTCCTCTCTGGCCTGGTCCGCGCGGGTAAAATAGCCGCTCATCCAGTCCACCAGGATAGCCAGATCATCCTGTGACGGTTTGGAACCCTGCTGCGCCGATTCATCCGCCTCCCCGCAGGCAAAAATCACGGCAAAAACCGGCACAAGCAGTATCATCAAAACTTTACTCATTATAACCTCAATTCTCAGCTGTTGACAAAATGACTGTTGTAACCCATCTCGCGCTCATGGCTGCGCAAATCGATACCATGCTCAAGAAAGGCCTTTAAATTGGCCAGGAAGAATGTCCATCCGCAACGGCAGCCCATATGCATATCCCATTTGAATCGCGGAGTTGTTTTCATGTTGTACTGACGCAGTTCAACTATGGTGGTGCGGCCCTTTTTGCCCAGCTTAACTTCGACTTCTTCTCCCAGGTTGCCGAAGGTGAAACGGAACAGGCGGTCCTTCCTGAAACTCAAAACCTTCATCTCCCAGCGGTTGCCGTAGATATCGGTCATTGCGAAGATACCATTTTTCCTGAGACTCAGTTCACAATCGTAGGTGAACCATTTATTCAGCATTTTCGGATTGGTCCACGCCTTGTAGACTTTTGATGGCGCGGCTTTAATATTTATTTTAACCAGAAATTGGGACCAGTCATATTTGGGCTTGTCAGCCATAAATACTCCCCTTTCTCTGCTTTAGCTCTCAAATTATCAGTTGCCGTTCTAAAAATACTAAACAAATTCGCCCCTGGCAACCATAACAACCTTACCACCCACATTTACATCGATCTTATCGCCCGACTTTTCCGATCGGAGGTACAGAAGTGAGGGACGCCGGATTTCATATCCCTGCTCCACCTTAATATCTATGCTCTTGCTTCCAAAATACTCATGCTCTACCAGGTAAGCCGCAAGACAACCATTGGCGCTGCCCGTAGCCGGATCCTCGGGCACACCGAGGTCGGGAGCAAACATGCGCACATTCAGTTCATGCTTTTCATCATATGTTTCAGGAGAAAATATGAGCACATCACGGGCAGTCAGGTTCTTGCTCAATTGATGAAACAGATCAATATTTATCCGCGCCCGTTTAACCGCATCCATATTTTTCAGGGATACGATCAGGAAATAAACGCCCGTGGAAACTTCCTCGATCGGAAAACGATCATCAAAATCGTTATTGTCAAGGCCCAGCACCCCGGATATCTGTTTTATTGTCAGCCTATCGCCAAAGTGCGGCTGTATCTGTTTCATCCACAGCAGATCATTCTCGAATGTCACGGGAATCCGCCCGACTTTCAGGTTCAGGCTAACCTTTTCAACCTCACTTCCAATTATCTCTTTGGCAATCAAGTATGCTGTTCCCAATGTTGGATGCCCCGCGAACGGCAACTCACCGCCCGGGGTAAATATGCGCACATCATAGCCGCCATCTTTCGGCTCTTCGGAAATTACAAATGTGGTCTCGGAAAAGTGCATTTCCAGCGCAATCTTCTGCATCTGCTCGCCGCTCAGATGAGCGCAGTCGCGAAAAACCGCCAGCTGATTGCCGGCAAATTTCTCCTCGGCGAATACATCAAGTATATAAAATCTCATAAAATATCCTTTCACACACAAAATTGTCTTTTTTATAATAAGCTAAAACTATAGATTGTGTAAACTAAATTTGTATTCTTATAAACTATGAGCTTCAAAAAGATTGTCATACAGGGATATAATAAAATTGCCCTGAGATACCTCAAGGACAGAGGGCGGTTTGTCAATGATTCGGAGATTCGAGAATTCGCCGAACATCTTAAGCCCGGTTCCAGAGTTCTCGATGCCGGATGCGGAACCGGTATACCATTTGCCAAATATCTTGCCGATCTTGGCCATAAACTAATCGGAATCGATATATCCGATAAGATGCTCTCCCTGGCTCGCGGCAATGTACCGCAAGGCAAATTCTTACAGATGGATATTAGCAAACTAACATTCGAGGATAGCTCTTTTGATGGTGTAGTTTGTGCCTACGCCATGTTTCACCTGCCCCGTGAAAAGCATGACCATATTATCCTCGAATTCAATCGCATCCTCAAACCGGGTGGCATTCTTCTTTTCAGCACCGGCACCGATGACTGGGAGGGTATAGAGGATTTCTATGGCACGGATATGTACTGGAGCTATTATGCGCCCTCACGCTATCGCGACCTGCTCAAACTCGATTTTGATATCATTTTCGAACGCGAAATCGAAACAGGCAATGAAACTCATTTCTGGTTCTGCGCCCGGAAGCGGGAATCATGAACAAACTGCAAGGGTATCTTCTGATCATAATTGCCGGAGCACTCTATGGAACGATTCCAATTTTTGCCACCCTGCTGGCCGGCCACGATGTCTCTACAGTGGAACAGATTATCTTCAGGCTGCTGGCAAGTTCAATTATCTTCCTGGCCTATTTTTCAATCAATAAAGACATATCACCGCGGATCAATACACATGACCTGCTGCATTTTATATGGTTCGGGCTGGTAGGGATCGCTCTTTTCTTTGGTCTATATATGTCAGCGGCTGTTTTAACCTCGGTCAGCGTGGCAGTCTTACTTTTATACACACAACCGATATTTACCCTGATTTTGTCGCGTCTGATTCTGAAAAGAGATATCGGCCTTGCCGGTATACTGGCCACATTTCTGGCCCTGTCGGGAGTAGCGGTGATTTTCCAAATCTGGAGCATGAGCTGGGAGAGCTTTTCGATCGGGCACATGTTCGCACTGGGATCCGGCCTGTGTTATTCGATATATATCCTTTTCATGCGCAAATTCACCCAGAAGTATAAAACGCTGGTGGTAACATTCTGGTCATTTCTATTCGGCTTGGTCTGGCTGATTATCCTCTGGCCGATAATTAATCATCTGCTGCCCTATCCCGAGGTTTCATCACTTAATATTAATCTGCCGCTCGAAGCCTGGCTTTTGCTGATTGGCTTCACGCTCTTCCCCACTATCCTCGCTTATCTGCTGTTTAATCATGGCATGCGTACTGTCGAGCCGCATCGCGCCGGAGTTCTGGTACTGTCCGAACCATTGAGTGCAATCATAATGGGTGCGTTAATCTTGAGCCAGCCTGTCTTCCTGACCGATATTGCGGGCGGAATACTGGTTCTGGTCGCATTCCTGATAATCACAATTACACGCGACCGAAAAGCTTAAGCCGGTTTGATAACATCCAGCTCCGTGAGCTCTTTCAAACCTATCAGGTTTTCCCCGCGGGCCAGTTTTTTGCCGAATTCGCCGGCGATTTCCTGATATGCATCAATCGGACCTTCGTTAAACGGCAGCTTGGTATTCGATTCCACACCGCCCATCCATTTCATACCCAGAAATTCAGCCGTGGCATGCATGGCCAGCTGCAGGTAATTGGATGAATTCATTACATTCAATCCGGAATGAGTGGTCACCAAAGCCAATCCCTTGCCGGCCAGTTCGGATGTAAAATCCGGGTTGAGCAAATCTGTCCAGCGATCGACAAATGTCTTCAATGCGCCGCAGAGTTGATACCAGTATACAGGGGAGACCAGGACGACTATATCCGAATTGATCATCTTCTGCTTCAGTTCGGTCATATCATCATCGCCCGCCCTTTCAAAATTATTGGCCAGCGCATCGGCAAAGTAATTCTTCCAGACATTGCTGATCCTGTAATCATTGATATTGATCTCCTCGACCCTGGCGCCTTCGTCAGAAGCGGCCTTAACCAGCGAGGTGCTCAGGCGGTTGGAATTGCCGCGATCATCGGGGCTTCCATATACAACCAGAAGTTTCATCTATCCTCCTTCAGGAATTCATCGACTTTACAAGACAAACATTTTCATCGATACAAGAGTTCAGATTTAATGGCACAAAAAAACGGCGGATCAAAAAACCCGCCGTCTGCATCATAGAATTTATCGCGAAAAAAGAGGTATCAACCTTTCATGGATTCCAGGAAGGCTTTATTGGTTTTGGTCTTCCTGATTCGATCGAGCAGGAATTCCATACCTTCGACCGGATTCATCTCGGCCAGGAACTTGCGCAGGATCCAGACCTTGTTCAACTCGCCTTCCTTGAGCAGAAGCTCCTCCTTACGGGTGCCGGAACGGTTGATATCCATGGCCGGGAATATCCGGCGGTCGGAAAGCCTGCGGTCGAGCACGATTTCCATATTGCCGGTGCCCTTGAACTCCTCGAAAATAACCTCGTCCATTCTTGAACCGGTTTCCACCAGGGCGGTACCGATAATCGTCAAGGATCCGCCTTCTTCTATATTGCGGGCCGCTCCAAAGAACCTCTTGGGCTTATGCAACGCATTGGAATCGACACCACCGGAAAGGATTTTGCCGGAATGCGGTACGACCGCATTATGGGCGCGCGCCAGACGGGTGATCGAGTCGAGCAGGATCACAACATCCTGACCATGTTCCACCAGTCGCTTGGACTTGTTGATGACCATATCCGCTACCTGCACATGACGCTCGGCCGGTTCATCAAATGTCGATGATATTACTTCGCCCCTGACCGAACGGGCCATCTCGGTAACTTCCTCCGGACGCTCATCGATCAAAAGTACGATCAGCTTGACCTCGGGATGATTTGTTGTGATGGCATTGGCGATTTTCTGCAGGATAATAGTCTTACCGGCCTTGGGAGGGGATACGATCAATCCACGCTGGCCCTTGCCGATTGGGGTCATCAGGTCCATTATCCTGGTCGTCCAGTCATTGTTTTTGTGTTCGAGCTTGAGTTTGTTTTCGGGATAAAGCGGGGTAAGGTTATCGAATAAAATTTTGTGTTTGGCGATTTCGGGATTCTCGAAATTGACCGCCTCGATTTTCAGGAGCGCAAAATATCTTTCCGACTCCTTGGGCGGACGAACCTGCCCGGAAACAGTGTCGCCCGTTTTCAGATCAAAGCGCTTGATCTGCGATGGAGACACATAGATATCATCCGGGCCGGGAAGATAATTATAGTCCGGTGAACGCAGGAAACCGTAGCCCTCGTCCAGAATCTCCAGTACGCCCTCGGCAAATATGAGACCATCCTTCTCGGTATTGGCCTCCAGGATCTTAAAGATAAGTTCCTGCTTTCTTAAGCCCGAAACCCCGGGAATATCGAGCTCCTCGGCTGTTTTCAACAGCTCCGAAATAGTTTTGTTTTTAAGATCAACAATATCCATATCGCAATCCTTTCTATGATGCAAATTGCGTTTTTTATCGAGATTAATATTTGAGAAAGGTTTTTCTTTAGCAGGTTGCCGGTGCCAATTAGCCGACACTCACCACAGGAGCATCCCCCCACAATCTTTCGAGCCCGTAGAACTGACGGGACTCTTCATGGAATACATGCACAACTACATCCACAAAGTCAAGCAAAATCCATCGGCCAGCTTCGTATCCTTCCATGTTCCAGACATCAATATCCTCATCTCTGAGACTGTCTATGATATTGTCGGCTATTGCTTTGACCTGTACGTCGGCCTCTCCGGAGCAAATCACGAAGTAATCTGTGATGGATGTGAGTTTGCGCAGATCCAGTATTCTCACATCGAGGGCTTTCTTTTCCAAGGCAAATTGGCCGGCTTTGCGAGCCAGCTCTTTGGATGTATTATTTGTCAAATGCCCGGTTGTTTCTCCTTTCTCATTTTCCATCAATTTGTGGTTAGACGCTGGCCCCAATCTCTTCCCAAAACTATCGTGATGTCGTTCTGTTCGAATGATTGTGCGCCCGTCTCGGTGATGATGTTATCTTTCTTTATATCGAACTTCTCTGCCAGATGCTCAGAATATTCACCGGCTTTGCCGGATTTGATTATCAAGAGGCTCTCCCTGACATCGAAGTTGTCGAAATTTTCTTCTTTGTTTACCTCGAATTCAACCCTTTCATCGGCGAACTCATCGAGCTGAATGGCAAATTTGCGGGCCACGCCCTTAACTCCGCAGCCATTCAGTATGTCGGTACGCAAGATAGTCGGTCCGCTACGGTACTTTTCATAATCCTGTCCGACCACAACCGTGATATCAAACGCCAGGAAATTGTCCTCCAGTTCGCTGAAAGAGATATTCTCCTCGGGGATCCCCAATCGTGCGGCAATCTGCCGGGCTTTGGGCAACGCCAGTTGATCGCGGATCAAAACCATTGTAGTTGGAATGGCGGAATTATCATAATTGGATACATCGATTATATCGAATTTCAGGAAATCATCACTTTGATCTTCGAGCCATTCCGCAAAACGCCCGGCAACATCCTGCACCCCGCAGCCATTGGCCACCTGCGTACGCAAGATAGTGATCTCCTGCGGAAGGCTTTTGGATTCCCCCTGAACCATACGGATCGCAGTCGAACCCAGAAGCACGACAACAACCAGAGACAAAGCCGCCAGAGCATAGTCAATATATTTGCTATGCCTGGGAAGTATTCTCAGTCTGTACTTTTTGTGCGGGGGTATTTGTTTTTTCTTTTTGCGAAGCATTATCTGCTATTGATCGAACCAGTAGTCCTCTGATTTCAAACTCCGGTATCTGGGATATCCAGGATACATATAAGCCGGAACCGAATGATATCCGACCTCCAGATAGAAGTTCTTGGAAGGACGATATTCCAGGCTGAAGCTGGGGAGGATCTGCCCGTAATCGGTCGGTGTGCCGCCGTCACGATTCAGGAAATTACCCGGCTGATGCACCCATGCCAGCTGGAGGTTCACGGTTATTGCATTGGAAACCCTGTATCTCATCGAATTTATGTACATTCCTATCGTGGTTCCGTGTCCGCCGGAGGAGAAATAAGCAATCGAATAGCTGTGGTCCATTTCCAGCCGGGAGAGATCGATCAGCGAAAACTTGTTGTCTATACGAGACTCGCCGATAGCATCAGCACTGGATACCTCTGCAGGACGTTCCAGTCCGGTCTGAGCCTGGACAGAAAAAGTCAATAGTATAAAAAATGCAGCGATTTTCCAGATTGATTTCATACAACTCTCCTATCTTCCCCCTATATAACAGATAAAATCAATTTTTGTTTGGTTTTGTCAAGCATTATCTGCTATAAATTATACGTCCGGGCAACTTCTTTCAGTTGTTCGCTGGAATTTATTCCCAGAGCCTCCCGGTAATCATCTGTCATATACGCGGCCGTGATCTTGCCCTCTTTCAGGAATATCTCCATTAAATCGGTCAGATAATATTCACCCTGCACATTCTTATTATCGATCTTTTTTAACCCCTCGAACAGGTCTTTTTTGTTAAAAACAAATGTGCCCGTGTTGATCTCACCGGCTTTGAGTTCCTCCTCGGAAGCATCCTTATGTTCGACAATCTTTTCGACCAGGCCCCGGGAATTCCTGATCACACGGCCATATCCTGTGGGATCGGGCGGTTCGGAGGTCAATACGGTAGCCACAGCTCCGCGATTTCTATGCTCATCGAATAATCTTTGAATGGTCTCTTTTCGAATCATGGGCACATCACCGGCCAGCACAATCACCTCGCCCTGAAAATCCTCGAGCTCCTTTTCGGCCATCATAACTGCATGACCGGTACCCAGCTGCTCCGCCTGTTCGACAAATTTGAAGTCATAATCTTTCAGAAAATCGACGACCATTTCTTTCTTATAACCAACAACCACAACCACACGGTTAATATCCAGGCCGGTCAATGTATCGGCTACCCAGCCGACAAGAGGTTTGCCGTTGAGTTCATGCAGTACCTTGGGCAAATCCGATTTCATGCGTTTGCCCATGCCGGCCGCCAGAACTATTGCTGCGGTTTTGGGAGAATTAACTGGCATCGATAATCCTGTTATCATTATCGACAGAAACAATTTTGGGTTTATGCTCCCGGGCTTCATCGGGAGTCAACGCGCAGTATGATATAATGATAACCTTATCGCCCTTTTGTCCCAGACGGGCGGCGGCACCGTTTAAACAGATTACCCCGCTTCCCGGTTCACCCTCAATTATATATGTTTCCAGACGGGCCCCGGTATTGATATTGAGAACATGTACCCGCTCGAATTCACGCATCTCTGTCGCTTTCAAGAGATCGCGGTCAATCGTTATCGACCCCTCGTACTCGAGATTGGCCTCGGTTACAGTGGCTCTGTGGATCTTTGCTTTAAGGTAATCAACCAGCATCTGTCATCATTCCTTAAGAGTCATGCTAATATTATCAATCAGGCGGACTTCGTCAAGCCATACCGCCAGCGAAATTGTAAATTTTCCACGCAAATCCGCAAGCGGCGCCAAATCGTCGTCATCAGTTATAGCGACATAATCGATCTTCGTTCCCGGTGTTTTTGCTATAAACCGTTTCATGGCATCGATTACGCGCGAGGATTTACGTTCCCCGCCCTTTATCAGCCGCCTGGCAAGCATCAGGCTGTTATATAAAACCGTCGCACGCCTCAACTGTTCCTCGTCGAAATAGCGATTGCGGGATGACAGGGCCAGCCCGGTTTTCTCTCTAATCGTCGGCCCAACAACGATTTTCACCGGAAGATTGAGATCACGAAGCATGCGCCTGATAAGTACCGACTGCTGATAATCCTTGCGCCCGAAAAACGCCAAATCGGGTTGCACAATATTGAAAAGCTTGAGCACTATCGTGGCTACACCGCGAAAATGCCCGGGACGATGCTCCCCCTCAAGTACTCTTGAGCCCATCTCGAACTCCACAAACGTATCGTAGCCTTGCGGATACATAATATCTTCAGTGGGCAGAAAGAGATAATCGACGCCCAGGTCCGAGAGTTTCTTTTTGTCATCCCTGATCGAACGGGGATATTTATCCAGATCCTCATTAGGTCCGAACTGGGCCGGGTTTATAAATATCGAGGCCACAGTTATATCCGCCGAATTGACAGCGCGACGCACCAAAGATAAATGGCCCTCATGAAGAGCGCCCATAGTCGGCACAAAGGCGATCTTATGGCCCTGCTGACGCAAACGGGCCATGGTGTTTTGCATGGATTTAATGGACTTAACGGTTTTCATGGCAATAATTATCTACATAATACGTGATAAAGGAGGGATTTAGTAGCTTTCTTCTTCGGACGGATAATCGCCCGAGCGGACATCGGATGCGAATTTTTCCCCGACTTCCCTGATTTTTTCTCCCAGGTTAAAATAGCGTCTCACGAATTTGGCATAAAATTCCTCATCCATTCCCATGATATCGTTTATGACCATTATCTGGCCATCGCAGTCAGGGCCGGCTCCAATTCCTATAGTAGGTATATCAATCAACTCTGTAATTTCAGCCGCTATATCCCGTTTAATCGCCTCCAGCACTATCGCAAACACGCCGGACTCCTGCAATGCCCGGGCAGAATCAATCAGATATGTCCGCTCGACTTCTTTTTTGCCGCGAACTTTATAGCCACCGAATTTATAAATCGACTGCGGTGTCAAACCGATATGCCCCATCACCGGTATACCGGATTCGACTATGTTGGCAATCGTATCTTCCATCTCCATCCCGCCCTCGAGTTTGACAGCCTGCACCCCGGCTTCCTTCAGGAATCTGCCGGCATTCATGATTGCTGTCTCAATCGATGGCTGATAGCTCATGAATGGCATATCACCCACTACCAGGGCATGATCCGCGCCACGGTTGACCGCCTCGGCATGATACAGCGATTGTTCCATTGTCAGCGACAATGTATTCTCCTGCCCGTAGATGACCATATTCATAGAATCGCCCACCAGTAGGCCGTCAACACCGGCTTTGTCCAGGTGACGGGCAGTATAGTAATCATAGGCTGTCAGAAAGACGATTTTCTCGCCGTTGGCCTTCTTCTTGGCCAGGGATTGTATGTTCACTCGATTGTTCTTCAAATCAAATCTCCACTTAATATCAGATCATAATTCCAGCGAACCACGCGGAACGTAATAATGCGTTCCCGACATCGGCTTTTTGATCTGCTCGATCAAAGCCTCCAGGTCCTCGGGATTCTCGACGAAATTGACCTCATCAGTCTTTACCACCAGAAGCGGCGTTTCATCATACTCAAAGAAATAATAGTTATAAGCATCATTAAGTTCATCGAGATAATAATAGTCTATATTCTTTTCAAACGGTACGCCACGCTGTTTGATCCGCTTCATTAAATTTTCTGTGGAGGCCTGCAGGAAAATCACAAGGTCCGGACGGGGCAGATCGCGCGCAAGCGAGGCGGCGATTTTGTCATACAGGATCAATTCGCGGTCCTCCAGATTGACCCTGGCGAACAATTTATCCTTCTCAAATGTGTAGTCGGCAACAATGCGCTGCCTGAAAAGATCATGCGTATCAAGCTTGGACAACTGCTGATAACGGGCCAGCAGGAAAAATATCTGGGCCTGAAAAGCATATTTTTTGCGGTTTTTGTAGAAATCGGCCAGAAACGGATTCTCGGTCGCCTCCTCCAGGATCAGGTGCGCATCCAGTTTCTCCGCCAGATGCTTGGCCAATGTCGTCTTGCCGACACCAATGGGCCCTTCAACAGCAATGTAATTGACAGTTTTCATCGGCTATCCCGTTATCATTAAATTTAAATCGCGACGTTCCCGGACATCTTTCCTGCCGGCTATTTGCTCCAGATAATATGAATAGCTCTTACCGGTTGATGGATCTGTCAAATCGGGCGCAATATCCACAAGCGGCCGCAAAGCAAATTCACGTGATTTTAATCCGGAGTGAGGAACATTCAAATCATCCGATTGGATTTCATCATCCCCATAAACCAGTATATCAATATCAATCTCACGCGGGCCGTTTTTGAACTGCGCTTTTTTTCCGACCTCATTCTCGATCTGATTTAGCTTAGCAAACAGCTCATCAGCAGCAAGCGACGTCCTGATTTTTGCGGCCATATTCAGAAATGGCCCCTGATCCTGGAATCCCAAAGGCTCGCTCTCGTAAGCCGGAGATACTTTTTCCAGCGTCATATCGGGATTCGTCCTGATCTTGTCCAATGCGGATTTCAGAAAATCTTCCCTCTTGCCAAGGTTTGACCCAAGGCCGATGTAAACTTCAGTTTCAGGCATAGATGGAATTTATAAAAGTTCGCCCGCTTGTCAATCTCTTGTTAGCCTTTTTCAACCTCGATCTCGACATGATCGAGATTGCCCGGGATGGGTGGGATTTTCTTGCGGATGCGCACGATTACCTTTTCAGGGCCAAGCTCTTTTTTGATTTTATCCGCCAGCAGATGGCCCACTTTTTCGATCAGGTTGTATTTACGCGATGTGAACAGCTCCTCGGTGATCTCATAGATACGAGTGTAGCTGATAGTATCGGCCAACTTGTCGCTTTTGCCCGCCTTCGAAAAATCGGATTCAACCTCAACATCGACCTCAAAACGATTGCCGGTTTTGCGCTCGGCCGAGGAGGTGCCATGATAAGCGTAAAATACCATATTGCAGACCCTGATCTTATCACTCATCCGATTTCCTCTTTCTCTTGATCCGGCGCGGAACCTTGTAAAACTTCGAGTAATTGTTGATCCTTTCGAAGGCCTCTTTTAATTTTCCACTCGGCTGTCCCAGGGCCAGGCGCACAAACCCCTCACCCTCATCGCCGAAGAACACCCCGGGAAGAATTATAACTCCGGTGCGCTTCAATAACATTCTGCAGAAATTCAGGCTGGCCTTGCGCCTGTGAGGAAGTTTTATCCATACAAACGGCGCATAATTGGACTTCAAATATTCCCAGCCCAGATTATCAAGAGCCTCATACACAAACTGACGATCCTCGGCAAATTTATCGGCGAAATAACCCTGAAGATCCTCGCGATGATCCATCAGCCTGTCAGCGATTTCAATATCGAATACCGAGGGAATCAGATTAAACAAATGCCGGAACTTGGCCAGGGGCGAGATAAAATCACGATGGCCCAGGGCCACACCGATCTTGAAAGCCGGCAGATTGAACAAAAATGAAAAAGTGATCATCTCGATACCCGTCATCTTGCCGTAATCGGATTGCAGGTACATCGGATGCGAGAACCCGTCACCGCCATGCATCAAATAAACCGAATCCGCCAGTATGATCAGGTTATGCCTGCGGGCAAATTCGGATAGTCGGTTATAGAATTTCAGATCAACGCCGCGCGAGGTTGGATTATGCGGATAATTGACCACCATCGCCCTGGTCGACTGCGTTATCTGTGTCCTGATCTTTTCCAGGTTGGGCTGAAAATCGGTCACCTCGGAGATATTATATACAATCGGCTCAGCATCCGCCGCCAGCGCGCATGAACGATAGAGCGAATACGAGGGCTCCGGTATAAAGACCTGCGAATTTTGATCCAGAAAGCTCATGAATGCCGTAAACATGCCCGGCGTATTGCCGGTTGTCAGGAGCATCTCGAATTCGGGATCCACGCTGACATCATAATCGGTCTTGAGCCAGGCCGCGATTTTGCGTTTAAGACTGAGTTCAAATTGTCCCAGACGGTTGGCGTCGCCCCAGATATCTGTGCGGTTGATCTGCAGATGCTTTTTCAGGTCATCCGGAAATGTTATCTGAAGCTTGCCCAGGTCGATTATGCCGATATTGCGTTTCTCAACCCGACGGGCCAGTCCCGCGAGCTGGGCCCCCAATGGTTCCGGCATTTTGAACAGAGTCTCCGAGGGCTCAACGATGGTTTTCTTCTTGGCTGCCATAAGCCTCTAATATAGCAATTGTTTACATGCTTTGTCAAAAGCTACGATGAAAATGGTGCTGATTTAAATCGGTTCCACATCAAACAGCTTCCTGATTTTCTCCACCTCGGCGGGCGGAAGGCTGTTCGCTTCGCCGATTAATGTGCTGTACAGGTATATCCGCGCCTGATGTTCCAGTGTCTCCAGCTTGTTATAGGTCTGATCAAGATTCGCCCCGGCTGAGGTTGCACCATGATTGGCCAGCACAAAAATATCCGATTCCGGCAGATACTTCTCCATCTTGAGCGACAAATCATCGGTCGAGGGCGTGCCATATTCCACCCAGGCCAGCTTATCAAGCATGATAATCCCCTCCGGCAGGATATCCGTGGCGATCTTTTTGCCGGCTACCGAATAAGCCGTGATTACCGGCGGATGAGCATGCACTACCGCATGAATATGTTCAAGACGTTGGTAGAGAAGCAGATGCATGCGATATTCGCTGGAGGGTTTGGAGTCGCCGCGCAGGAATGTGCCATCCGTGCCGACCACCACCATATCATCCGGCCCAAGCTCTCCCTTGGCTTTGCCGGAGGGTGTAATCAGCACAGAATCACTCTCCAGACGGCAGGATATGTTGCCGTCAGAGCCGGCGATAAAGCCCTTACTATAGAGCTTGCGTCCGATCCTGACAATTTCATTGCGGAGCTGTTTTTCCCTGTCCATAGTTTCAAATTTAGCCATAGCGCCTTGAAAGTCAAGAAAATAGGATATCAGGCAGATTCCCTCTAATCTGTCTGGAACATGGCGCGTATAACCCTAAGGCGGATGCGCGAGACAGACAGGACTATAATTATCCGGGTTGCAGGCAATCCCGATAATTATAATGATGATATTCATGGGCTTACGCGATTGCGCATAAATTTGGCTTGCATCCGGCCGAAATAGAATATAGATTGAGTTAGAAATTTGGGCCGAAAACGGGCCGAAATGAAGAGAAAAAAGAGAGGAGAGGGCTAATCGAAAAAAAATCTCTTACACTTGAATAATGAAGGTTGCCCCCATCGGATTGCGTCCTCAGCCGTGACCTTCCCTTGTGGAAGTAGCGAGGGCTAAACATCCAGGTGGCTCTAAAAACCCTTTACCGTACTGGTTTAGGGAGCATTTTTTTCAAGTTCCCTCTCTTCTTTTAAGATACAAAAGCCGTCCCGATCAGGACGGCTTTTTTGATTTGCTGTTTTGCCGGAAGGCGCCGAGCACCTATCGAGAGCCGGACAGGAATTTGACATACTCCGTGCACTGATTTTTTGAGGTCATGGCGAACTCTGCCGAAGGCGGAGTGTGGCAATCTTAGTTTTGTTGTGGATTAGGGTGGGTGCTTGTTGTTTTGCTAATAATATGATTGCACACCCGTTGGGTGTGGTACAATTATCTCAGTCTGTTTTGTACGCTAAGGGTGGCCGGCTCAAATTTATTTGGGCCGGATTGCAAATACCATTTCACGCCCAAGCATAGCTTGAGCGTGCCACCCCTCGGGAACTATGTCCGGCACAAGATTATATTTTGATGTCACTCCCGGGAGCGAAGCAACGCGGGAGTCTTCTGAATTGGGAAGAAAATAAAGCCCGCACACACCCGTTGGGTATGGTACAAATGTAACAAAAAAATGAATGCCCATAAAATCAATGAATGTTCTAATCTGATTTTAGACATAACTAAACCTCCCCTAAAAATGTTAAAGAATAAAGTTGTAATATATTTTGTAAAAGCCTACTACTCTATTGATGAAAGACGAGAAGCTTCAAGGCTATTGCTGGTAAATATCCGCATTAAAGTCGGTCAGCCTGTGTCTGTCAGACCCGTCGGCGCGGATCGCCCAGAGCGAACCATCATCATATTTCAAACGAGTGTATACTATCCATTCACCATCGGGAGAATAGGCCGGGAAATCCGAGTCCTCATTTATGAGCCTCTTAAGATTAGAACCATTTGAACCCATTGTCCAGAGCCTCACGACTCCTTCGCTATAATCCTGCGAGAAACAGATTTTGGCCGATTTCATATTAATATCAATGTGGTACTTATATGTTGGCGTATCGGTCAGCTTCTGCAGAATATTTCCCAGGGTATCTACTCGAGCTATCTGGGGGTCCCTGCCATAATTGAATGATATAATAGCCAGCGTATTACCACCCGGAAACCAGACCGGCCGTTCGGAATAATCGGGGAAACGTCGAGATGCGCCCGTTTCCAGATCCATTATATAAACTCCTCTTTCCTCTCCGTGAAAATCATGATAAGCAATCCTGCGGCCATCCGGGTTCCAGTCGGGATAGTATATATCGCCCTTGAATGTTATCTGCGATACGCTGTCATTTTCGAGGTCAAGCATAAAAAGATCACCGAACTGAGAAAAGAGGATTTTCGTTCCATCGGGGGAATATCGAGGGCAGATTATATCGGCTGCATCTGTCAAATAAAGTGTGGACAAACTGCTGTCGGCCACATCATATCTTAAAATAGCGCTCTTTCTTCCCTCAAGCGAGTTACCGACTCTGATAAAAATGACAGATTTCCCATCCGGAGACCAATCCGAATCCGAATCATAACTGGCATAGATTACCGGCTTAAGCACATGATCCTTCTCGCCGCAACCTGAGACTGTTGCAATCAAAAACAATGATAACAGCATAATCCTGGTTTTCATGCTATGGTTCCGCCCTTGGTTTTGAGTGATATTTAATAATATGTTAAGAATTCATAGTAATTATGTCAAGGATTTTTTTTTAAAAAAGTGCAATCTTAGTATACCCATATTTGATCATGCCATTCTTGATGTGCGCGTATTCGGCAAAAGCCGGACTTGCCAGTAGGTACGCTCGGCATGGATTACCATTTCATGTCACTCCCAGGAGTGATGCGACGTTGGAGTCTTTGAATTGATAGGAAGACAAGGCTCACACCCGCAACTCGATTGACATTTAAATTGTCTAATTTCGTTTAATTGCTTATCATTTATCTTCAGCACTGCAATTTGTAACATTGGCGAAGTTTGCATCAAGCGAATAAGGAGCAACTTATGGCTGTTGACAATGATATGATAGTGTTCTTCGGTTCATCCGAGATCGGTCAGGGCGAACCGGACCTTGGCGCCAAACTCATGGATTCGTTCCTGAAAATGCTGCTCGAATCGGGAAAGGTTCCGGCCAAAATATTTTGTATGAATTCCGCGATTTACCTTACAACCGAGGGCTCGGCCGTGATCGACCATCTCAGGAAATTCGAAAAAGAGGGCACCGAAATACTCTCCTGCACAACCTGCCTGAACTATTTTCAGCGCATGGAGAAATTGCAGATCGGACGGCCGACCGATATGAAAGAGACTGTCGACGCCATGCTTAAATACAATAAAGTGCTTTCCCCCTGTTAAACGCTTTTAACGGAAGGTGCATTATGCCCAAAAAGACCATTATCCTGATGCTGATTCTATATCTGGCATCATATATGATCTCGATAGCGGAGGAGAATTATGATAACCGCGAGGGCATATATGCGCTGGCATGGCTCGAGGGTTTCTGGGAGGGTGATTTCGAGGGCAACCGTTTCACCGCGGTATACAGTTCACCCGAGGGCGGCGTGATCCTTTCGGCCAGCAAGGAATACAACGGCGGCCAGTGCACATTCTTTGAATATGAGATGTTTTTCGAGGACAATGGCGCGGTATATATGCGCCCCTATCCGCGTGGAGTCGCCAGCGTGGTGTTTCATATGGCCAGCTATGATCCTGAGGAGAAGCTGGCAGTATTCGAAAACCCGGAACATGATTTCCCGACAGATATCAGCTATCAGCTGATTGAAGACAGTATGCTCCAGATATCTGTCGGCGGGCCTTATCAGGACGGCCGACGGGTGCTGACTGCGCGCCTTACACGTGTCGAAAAGGAAACCAGCGATTCACTTCAAATAGAAAGCCGGGATTAGAATTATAACCCCGGCACTAGAATTTCCTATATAATTAAGCGGATTAGCCGATTAATATCTTCTTCCGCCGCCGCCGCCGTATCCACCGCGCCTGTCGTTTCTGGGCTTGGGCGGATGAGCTTCGGCCACCTTCATTGTACGGCCGGAAAATTCGGCGCCGTTAAGGGCTTCCATGGCTGTCTCGGCTTCTTCCGGAGTTTCCATCTCCACAAAAGCAAAGCCCTTGCCATCGATGATCTTAACATACTTAACCTGGCCGTGCTGACCAAAGAGTTCTTCCAGCTGTTCGCCGGTTACGGAATAATTAAGGTTGCCAACATAGAGTTTGTTACCCTGCATCGAGAATCTCCTAAGAGTGAAAAGTGAAACATTGCACAGGCTTCCGCACACACACTATTGCCTGTGGGGCGCCTGCACGAATTTATCTTTTTTTATAACTTCCTGTGATAATTTTTCTCTAAGCTGTCTAAGCTGTTTCTCCAGATACTATCATCCGCCTGTATTGCCTTTAAAATATCTTGTAACCTAAACTAAGATGTTGGCTGTAATGTTGATGCTACAATGATATAGTGCAGTTAATCCGGCGGGTCAGTTATGCCTGCTAATTGAACTTGCCCAGAAAAATAAAAACTCCGAGAAAAGGGTCATAAATCAAAATACTTACGCAGGTAAGCTACAACAATTAGCCGTCCTGTCAAGAAATATTAGCTCCTTAACAGAAAAAACATTTCCTCTCTGCGCTTCAATATCCTTATCGGCAACAAGGCTTTCGGTCTGAATCCCGATTTCCATAATAAACATAAATGGAGCGATTTTACCAATTCCCGCTGCCGGTCTGGACATCATTATCATATTCCCACCAGCTTCCTGAACCATCAGCCTGCCATTCCGCCCGCAATTGCAACACAAAATCCTGCCCGTCCTGCAGGTAATACTCCAGCCTGCCCGAACCATCAGGATTTTCCCTGGCATCGAACCTCTGGCCGCCACTGTAGTCAGACAGATCCATATTATAGACACCCTGATCCAGGTATCCGAAATTCCACTGCCTGCTTATACCCGATGAGGCCGGATCATAGATAATGAAATTGCCGAATCCCATGGTTTTATGCACCTCGGCATGCATGGCCTGCCAGTTAGTGTAGTTCAACTGGCCATCATAGCCGTCATAAAACCAGTTCCAGGCATAGAAATCCGGATCATCATAGATTTCTATTATAACTGTAAGCTGGCCGATCACAACCGTATCGATCCAGTCCGGTTGGCCATCATTATAAACAGCCGTAAAAGCCGACAATTTCCTGCTGAAATCAGGTTCGATCAGATGTTCGCCGTAACTGTTGATTTCATCGATATAGCCGCTGATCAACCGGGCCTTGGTGTCATCCGACTGACGCATGGCATCCGGTATATCGATCGCCCTGATCGATAAAAATTCCGGCGGATCCTCGGTAGACGGACCGTTGGGGCTGTCATCATCGACAGAATCACCTGATGAACACGCCAGAGAAATTACCAAAAACGAGGCAGCAGTCAGAATCAGCACCCATTTTAAAATACTCATTATCCATACTCCTTAAACTGATTCACGTAAAAATACAAAAATAGTATATGTAATCCAATATTACCGGTCAAGATAATTGCTAAGCCAAATAAATATTGACAATTCCGTATATTTTTAGGAATATACCTAAGAGCGGCATATTACCTGACGATACTCATAATAGAGAATAGAAGGAAGGTTTGTAGAGTGATGCCCGACAACACACCCCGTTTGAGTATTGGACTGCCGGTTTATAACGGCGAACGATTTCTGGCAGAATCGATTGAGTGTATGCTCAATCAGACATTCAGCGATTTCGAATTTATTATTTCGGATAACGCTTCCACTGACGGCACGGAAGAAATCTGCCGCAAATATGCCGCGCAGGACAGGCGCATCAATTATCTTCGCAATATCGAAAATAAAGGCGCCTCCTGGAATTTCAACCGCGTAGTCGAGCTGGCCCGGGGCCCGCTTTATAAATGGATGGCCGATGATGACCTCTACGATAATACATTCCTGGAAAAATGCATTGATGCCCTTGACCATCATCCGGATGTCGTTCTGGCCTACCCCAAATCGGATATGATCGATGAAAACGGCGATTTCATCAAGAGCCTGAATTACAACTTCGAGGGCATGTCCGAGAAACCATGGGTAAGGTTCCGTCGCCAGATTACCGAGTCGCATGGCTGCGTGCATGTTTTCGGAGTTTTGCGTACAGATATATTTCGGGCCACTCCACTACTGGCCAACTATGTCGGTTCCGACAGGGTTCTTCTGGCCCTTTTATCACTATACGGCAAATTCTATGAGGTACCGGAACATCTATTCTTCCACCGCGAACATGCCCGGCGTTCCGTGCGTGCCTATTCAGACATACGCATGCGGGCGGCATGGTTCGACCCCGGCAAAAAAGGTAAACGTTCTTATCCATACTGGAAATATCTGCGTGAATATGGCCGTGCAATCAGCAACGCGCCATTGTCATTTTCAGAAAAAATGCAGTGCCGTTTTCAGCTCTTGCGATGGATCAAGTGGAATTACAGTGATTTGATTAAGGATCTGACTTATAAGCCTCCCAAAGGTACATCCGCACAAGAGGAACCTCAGAAAATCGAGAAGGGCAGAAGAACAGCCAGGACCTGAATGATCTAAGCCGGTGTCTCCAGACGGCGCTTACGTCCCAGCACCTCTTTCTTAAGATCAGCAGGATCAACCCCGTCGATCATCATCTTTTTCCAGAGAAACAGATTTATCATGCCCCACAGGATCATAGCCCGGTCAATACGCTCATCCTGCACCTTTTGAATCAGCTTGCGGTCAAACATCTCCGAGAGCATATCCACGAAGGGCTGGAAGATGCGATTGGGCAGGGCCCAGAATGAGGGCGGGAACCCGAAACTTCTTTTAGGACGGGTGATGATATCTTCCGAGACACTGTATTTTCTAAGTATCTGACGAATTATGTACTTCTGTTCCTGAAGTTTTACCGACCAGGGGATACTTACAGCCGCTCTCACCAGGGTGGGATATGTAAAGGGATAGAGTACACGAACCCCGGCCGCCTCGCCCAGCTTGCTCCATAGTGTCATCGTTTGATAGCCCTCTGTCAGAAGCGCCATAATTGAGATACTCTCCAGCAAACTGCGATCAGAATAGCTTTTCATCAATTCCAGACGGCTTCTGAAAATATCCGCGGGTTTGCAACCATGGATTTCGCGTATAATCTCTCTATTTCCGTATCTTCCATAGGTCCAGAATATATGTTCGGGTGATTCAATATTCCTGCCGAAATCATGCGAAAAAAACCGGAAACGATCATCATTGCGGAAAATACTCTTATGCAGCATCCTGATCGCCGGTTTGACCGGCATGCGGGTGAGCATATCCAGGCGATGCAGGTTGTTGAATATGCGCACATGCAGATCATTGCCAAACAGGCCATCGGAACCCTCGCCGCTGATCACCTGATCATAACTCAATTCACGGCATTCCCCGAACATCAGGTAAAGCATGGCCGACTGCAGATGATGAATCGGTTCCTCGGCATGATAGATTGAGTCGACAATTGCGGCAAGGTAACGCTCATCGCTGGATGTAAATACCTTATGCTTCAGCTTCAGGTCATCGGCCGCGGTGCGGGCATACTGCGACTCCATTTCATTATCGATAATGAAGGAAAAACATGATGATACCGTGGTCAGGTCCTCGGGATTGACCGCGCCATGATACTTGGCAACCGCCGCCAGGGCTGTGGAATCGAGCCCGCCGGATAATGTTATCGCTGTCTTGAAACTGCTTTTATAATATGTACCCAATGTGTCCGAGAGAATATTGTCGGATATTTCACCGGCCGATTCGGGGGTGGACAGATCGACATCCACAAGCTCGGCAAACGGCGGCTTTTCATCCGATACAATTTCGCCATTAGTTAAATCGTATGTTAGTGTCTGTCCGCCGATTAACCTGCTGATATCCTGGTACAATGTTCGCGGGGCGGTTACATAGCGATAGGCCATAAACTCCGGTGTAACCGATTTTGCCGGCACCAGCCGAATTCCGGCATCACGTAAAGCCTTTATATGGGTGCTGATATAAGCTTCGTGTTTGCCGAGGCGATAGTAAACCGGGCGGTTACATGAAAGCGACTGCCTGAAAATCAGCTTTTTGGTCTTGAAATTTATTATCGCATAATCGCAAACATGTGATTCCGGTTTGTTCAAAAAGTCAATTACACGGGGAAATCCCTGAAGGCGATCGAGGTAGAATTTCATGTCGTTGGATATTTCTATCTCTCCGACAACGAAATAGTCCTCGCTCTCCACCGCAAAACCATACAGATCATCACAGGCATAGCGGATCCTGAAACCATCTCTCGAGACTATCTTATGATTTCGTTTTGCGGCGTTCTCCGAATGCCCCTGTTCAGCCCTTTCGATATGTAAAAAAAACATAAATCTACCGTCTAATGCCCTCTCAGAAATCGCAGGATTCTAAGTACAAATATCGGCAGAAAACTGAGCAAAATATAGAATCGTGCTTTGCGGCTCCACTCATTTTTGTCGAGGCTGGCCTGGAAACACTTGCGCGCAAAGGCTTTATTGTAGACCCCCCAGTAACATTCACCGAGCTTGAACCAGGCATGTTTCAGGGCATTTTCAAGCGCCTCTTTCTGGCGCGAATCCAGTTCGATATAACGTGTTTTGAAATCGGTAAAGATTCTCACCCGCGAATCCCAGCGGTCAAATGTGTTCGAGACAGCCTGTTCCGGATGAATCCGGCGGCGTGTCAATGGTTCACGGATATAGCCGCCCTCGCTGAGCAGGGCCAGGCGCAGGAACAGTTCGAGATCCTCGGCATAATTAATCTCAGGATTGAATCCACCTGCTTTTTCAAGGATTTCAGCGCGGATCATGACAGTCGACGTGAGCGGAAAACAGGCCTTCAATAGCTGAACAAACTGATCGCTTTCCGGCCTCAGCCAGTCGAATTTTTCCATGAATAAACGCAGATCACCACGCTGATCGAATTCCATGGCATCCGTAAATACCCAGCCTTTATCTTTATTTTCGATAAGATAGTCGACCCGTTTTTCGATCGAGTCACGCAGCAGGATATCATCGGCATCCAGCATTGCGAGAAAATTGCCACCTGCTTTTTTGATACCGGTATTACGAGCCGCACCCCGTCCGGCGTTCTTCTGTTTTACGAGAATCAGATCAATATCGAGGCTGGAAATAATCGCCGGGGTATCATCCTGCGAACCGTCATCAACAACAATAATTTCGACATTATCATAGCTCTGCTGAGCCACACTGCGCAGGCATTCCTCGATCCATTGCGCAGAATTATAAGCCGGAATTATTACTGATACAAGAGGGGATTGGGCCATCCCGTGCTCCTCAATCGAATAACTTCCCTGTTATCTAAACGGCTGTCACCATGGGGTTCAAGCCCATCGATGAGAGCTGTTCGGTGATCTCCTGCCTGTAAACAGGATTCATCACCACCACTATATCGGGATTATAGCTCTTTAAGGTCTCCGGCGCAACAATCTCTTTGGCTATGGCCGGAAGGAATTTGCCCTGACGGTGCGGATTTATGTCGACTATACGGCCAACCTGATCATTGAGCCCCAATGTTGTCATGAAAGCCACGCATTTCGAACCGGAACCCCAGATCGCGATTCTTTTTCCATGGCTGGAGTTATCCGCAAAAAAATCTTTCCAGAAACGCAGCTTTTCGCCAATGCCCTTTTCAAACAGATCAACATCATTGAGCACATCGGCAACATCCTCTTCCAATGGATGAGGTTTTGAAGTATTACCATTGGCCGGTTTGCATTCAATAATAAGGTATTGATCGTCATATTCGGTATAGAGATCCAACACCTCAAAGCCCTCTCTGCGGAATAACCTGGCCAATGATCCGGGGGTGAAATAGGAGCAGTGTTCGTAATAAACATCCCAGAATGCCTGCTCCCTGAGCACACGGCGCGTTTCCGGAATCTCGAAGAACACCAGGGTTTCGCTTTCATTCATTATCGATTTCCTGATATTGCGCACGAATTCGGCGGTCTTATCGATATGCTCCAGTGTATGACGGCAGCAGATCATATCCGCCTTGTAATCACCATGCTTCTCGGAGTAATATTCCTTCAGAAAACGTACATTCTCCACCGAGCCGGAATCGATTCGATCCACACGCACCGCCGGGTCTATCCCCAGCCCCTGATTCCGGCCGAGTTGGCAGATCAAAATCAGAAAATCACCCTTGCCACAGCCGATCTCAATTATATGCTTGTTGCGCAGATTGTATTTATTGATCCAGCGTTCCGCCAGGTATTGAGCGAATTTATTGAATGTCGCTGAAAAGGACTGCTGATCCTCGTAAATCGGAGAATAATCGCGGTATTCTATCTGGTAAGCAGTATTGAAAATAAATCCGCAATCATGACACACTTCCAGATTAACATCACCTAATGGAAAATCGGCCGCCTCATGGGCGTGATCCATTAAAAGACAGCTATGCACCGGGACCGAATCGACCTTATAAAATGACCTGATATTATTTGAGCCGCAGGACGGACAACTGCTACTTGATTCCATAAAGGTTTTCTATTCTTCTACAATTTTGGGGTCGGGGATCGGCACAATGAATTTCCCGCCCTGTGCCAGATAACCGCTTTGCTGACGGATAATTTCATTGGCAAAATTCCAGGCCAGCAGGAGCACATAATCCGGTTTGTCCTCCAGCAGCCGTGATGGCGCCGAGATGGGCAGATGGTTGATGCCCATGAATTTGCCATGCTTGCGTTGATTTAAATCCGATACGAAATCAACCAGCGTTTTATCGATACCGAGATAGCTGAGCATGGTCGTGGCCTTGGCCGCCGCACCATAGGCGGCAATTTTCCTGCCCTTGATCTTTAAATCCCACAAAATGCTCAGAAGCGAGTTCTTTATATCGGCTACCCTATGAGCGAATTCCAGATAATAATCTATGCCGGTCAAACCCTTGTCATTCTCAAGGCTCAGAAGTTCTTTAACTGTAGCGCCGACATCGGCGTTCTTTTCCAGAAACAGGCGCAATGATCCGCCATGAATTCCGGTGCGTTTGACATCGCTCAATACAAGGCCGTGCCTATTAAAAAGACTCTGCAAAGCTGTTACGGAGAAATAGCACAGATGCTGATGGTATATCGTATCGAATTCGCAATGGTCCACCAGGTCGACCAGATAGGGGCATTCGATCACAGCCATGCCGTCATCCTTGAGCATAATCGAAATACCCTTCACGAAGCCATTTAAATCTTCGACATGCGCCAGCACATTATTGGCCAGGAACAGGTCGGCCCTGCGGCCTTCATTGACCAGTTTATGTGCCAGTTCGGTATTGAAAAATGTATTCAATGTCGGCACGCCCGCCCTGACCGCCTCATTGGCAGGTCCCTCGGCCGGGTCAATACCCAATACGGGGATTTTCTCCCGCATGAAATTCTTGAGCATATAACCGTCATTCGAGGCCGCCTCGACCACCAGGCTTTCCGGCCCCAGATTTCGCGAAGCTATCAGGTAATCGGCGCTGTCGGCAAAATGCGCCAGGAGTTCCTGTGAAACCGAGGAATAGTAAGGATAATCACGACAGAAAAGAATCTCTGGTTCGACAGTAGCTGTGATCTGCACCAGGTGACACTGCCTGCAATAGACCAGGTCCAATGGCGCGGTGATCTCCGGTTTATCGAGATTATCCCTGGAAACAAGGGCATCAGCCAGGGGAGTCCAGCCGAACGAAATTATCGGCTCGAGGCTTTCCGCACCGCATGAGCGGCATTTACTTTCAAAGCGAAAATATTCCATCGTTTTTTATAATGATCCTTAAGTTGGTGATGTTCATTTTTTCCAGCGCAGTTTATGGTCAAGCAGGCCCTTTTCGATCAGCATGCGGATATGATCAATTCTTTTGTAGCGCGGACCTTCGAAATCATCCAGTGTGATATCGCTTTTACGGAAACTCTGATACAGTTCCTGCGCTCCCTTGCGGGCTGTCCAGCATGGCTGGAACTCGGATAATGTCTGCGGGAGAAGATCGCAGTTAACACGATAGTTACGTTTATCCGGACCGGCATCGCTGGCAAAGGTCACCTCGCATCCGGGCACAGTTTCCTTGACTATCGTGGCCAGGTCCCTGATCTGGTAATTTTCATCGGTTACACCGACATTGAAAGCTTTTCCTCTGACCTGCTCCTCAGGCGCATGCAGGACAGATATAAATGCCCGCGATATATCCTCGATATGCACTATCGGACGCCAGGGGGTGCCATCGCTCTTGAGATAAACTTTGCCGGTGGTAAAGGCCCAGGCGGTCAGGTTGTTGAGTACAAGATCGAATCTCAGACGTGGCGAGACACCATAAGCGGTGCCCGATCTGAGGCTGGTGGTACAAAAGCTGTCATCAGCCAGTGCCCCCAGGCTCATCTCGGATTTAACCTTGGACTTTCCATAAGGCGTAACCGGATTGAACTGCCCTGTTTCATCAATAAAATCATCTCCTGATGCCCCGTAATTAGAGCATGATGACGAAAACACGAATCTCTTCACGCCGGCTTTCTTGGCCACTTCCGCCACACGAATCGTGCCCTGATAATTTATCTCGTCGGTAAGCTGCGGGTCCAGGTCGCCCAATGGGTCATTGGAAAGCGCCGCCAGATGAATCACGGCATCGATACCATTAAGGTCAGAAATCTCTATGTCGCGGATATCTTTGATTGTCTCGGGGATCTCAGGTATGCCGTTGCCATAAGTACATTCTCGGTATAAATCGGAATCTATACCGCGCACCGTATGGCCCAGCTTCAGGAGCATTGGAGTAAGAAGAGTGCCGATATATCCTTTGTGGCCTGTTACCAGAATATTCATATAATCTACCACACTTTCCAGGGCGGATCGCCCGAATTCCAGAGTCGTTCCAGCAGCACCTTATCCCGCAGAGTGTCCATACACTGCCAGAAATCCTCATGCTTGTAAGCCATCAGCTGGCCATCGGCGGATAAGCGTTCCAGCGGTTCTTTCTCGAAATGAGTTTTGTCGCTGTCGATATAATCGAAAACCTCCGGTTCCAGCACAAAAAACGCCCCATTGATCCATCCCTCGGCTGTCTGCGGTTTTTCTGTAAACTGCACAACACGATCGCCATTGAATTGCAGGTGCCCGAATCGTGCCGGCGGACGAACCGCTGTTATTGTTGCGATCTTACCGTGTGATTTATGGAACTCAAGGAGCTTCTTAATATCAATATTGGAAACACCGTCACCCCAGGTAAGCATGAAGGTCTCCCCCTCAAGAAAGGGCTGAAGACGTTTGACCCGGCCTCCGGTCTGGGTTTTTATGCCGGTGTCAATCAGGTCGACATTCCAGTCCAGACGCTGGCCGTCATGAATCATAACTTTGCCGGATTTTGTATTGACTGACAGATTGGAATTAAGCGAACAATAGTCGACCATATATTTTTTGATTACTTCGCCCTTGTATCCCAATGCAATCACGAAATCCTTAAATCCCTGGGCAGAATATATCATCATAATATGCCAGAGAATCGGATACCCGCCGATTTCGACCATCGGCTTGGGCTTGATAACCGTTTCTTCCGAAAGCCGTGAACCGATTCCCCCTGCTAAAATGGCAACCTTCAAGATCAGTATCCTTTAAAATGATATCTATATAATTCAGCGACCTACTTGAATTTTCGGCAGATTCGAGCCACACCTTTAACAGCAAGAGATGTAAGCATTTAAAGAGGCAAGTGTAACATCGTCCATTTTATCAATTATGATTATACGTATAAGTTGCGTATGTTGTCAATATAGATTTGACTTGCATCTGTCCCAAAAGCAGTGTATCTCTTAAGAGAATATCATAACCTGTTTCAATTCAATGGATTCAAAATGGCGGAAATTTGTCCCGCGCTGTAAACATGGGCGAAAAAGAAGAACTGCGAGACAAGATTAAGGAAATGACCGGGTGGCCATTCGTGGATATCCCCCGCATTCTGACTGATACAACCGGTTGGATGGGTATCACACGCGGTGATATTATCCGGCTCGAGGGTAATGATTTCGTGGTCAAAGGAAACCGCCATGAAACCCGTTTCGGTATCGGTGAACAGCCCAAATACTGGGTCTTTTCAGCCATGGACATGAAAACCGGGGACCAGAAAATTCTCAAGATGGTTTTTGATGAGGATTTCATGGCTCATATCGGAATTTTTAAAATCCACTGTTTTCGTTCACCAGAAAAGGAAGCCCGCGTTCTTCAGCTCGTTAAGGGTGATGACCGTTTTATGCAGGGCTACAGCCTCGAGGATGATAGGGGCAACAATGTGCGCGTATTGGAATTTATCCGTGGCGATACTTTTTTTAATTACATACATGGCATATCCAAAACTCATGAGGAGTATTTTCACGAGGATCTTCCGCAAATTTTGCACAACCTGGTCGCATCGATAGAAGCCATACAGTATCTGCATGAGATCGGTACCTGCCATGGCGATATACGCAATGACCATATCATCATAGAAAAAGATACCGGCAAATACCGCTGGATTGATTTCGACCTGAACCAGAATGTTTCCGATTTTGATATGTGGAGCATAGGCAATATCATCAGCTATGCCGCAGGTAAAGGCATCAATTCATTTCAGCAGATGAAACGGATGAAGAATTTCAGCGATGAAATCAAGAATAGTTTAAAGCCCGAGGACGCCTCAGCCTTTTATGAATACCGCATCATGAACCTGAAAAAGCTATTTCCCTATATTCCTGACAGCTTAAATGATATTCTCCTGCATTTTACTATCAGGCCCAAAGATTATTACCTGAATATTTCCCAGCTTTTGGCTGATTACACGAAAATGTTGGAAAGAGACTTTCCTTTATAATAAATATTTGTAAATTTATAGACAGAGATCGACTTTTATTTAAGCGGGATCAGGCGCTATGAAAACTGTAATTATCGGCGGCGGAAGAGCCTGCCGAGAGATTATCGAACTTGCCGAGGGCGGGTTCCTGCGCGAGTTGACCTTGAATATTCGCTGTGTTATGGATCCCGACCCGAATGCGCCGGGGATTCAATTCGCCCGCAATAAAGGCATTTATACCACAACCGATACGGCCGAGGCCCTGGCAACCGAAAATCTGGAACTGATTATCGAGTTGACCGGTCGCGATGAAGTCCTTGAGAGTTTGCATAAAAAAATCCCCATCGGCGTAAAACTGATCGATCATACCATCGCCCGCATTTTCTGGGACCTGGTCAACGCCCAGACCGATCAACAGCGCCAGATCGAGGAACTGGCCCGCCTGGAGCTGAAACTCGAAGATGAAAGTAATTTCCTGCAGGGTCTTCTGGATCGCATACCGGAACTCCTGGTCGTACTCGACCGGGATTTTAAGGCGATCAGGATCAACCAGAGTTTCAGTGAATTCGTGGATGTATCCAAGGAAGATGCAATCGGCAAAACCTGCCCGGAGCTTTTTCAGGGCACAGTATTCGAGAAACACTGCCTGCGCGAATATGACCAAATGGCCAACCTGCTCAACACCACCGGGACCTATACCAGCATCTGGATCGTACCATCACCCGATGAAACACATTGGGAGGTGACCCGGACACCGATCCGCAATGCCGGCGGTGAAATCGAGGGAGTGCTGGCAACATGGCATAAGATCACTGAAAAAGTCATGCTGCGGCGCGAAATTGAAAGCGCCGAACAGAGGTTTCGCAGCTTCATAAATTCCGCCCATGACTGGATTTCAATGAAAGACCTGGAGGGACATTATATTATCGTCAATCCGGTCACGGCCAATGCTTTCGGCAAAAATCCGGAGGATTTTATCGGCAAAACCGCCGAGGAGATGCTTCCCGAGGAGCTCGGCCGCACAATCCAAAAACATGACCAGGAAGTTATCGAAGAGGATTGCCACAAAACCTACGAGGAGGTCATACCGATCGAGGGACGGGATCATTATTTCCAGACTGTTCGTTTTCCGCTCAAGGATTATAAGGGCAGTGTAATGGGTGTCTGTACTATTATGCGTGACATTACCGAACAACACCACCTGCGTGATCAACTCGTACAATCATCAAAACTGGTGGCAATCGGGCAACTTGCCGCAGGTGTGGCTCATGAGATAAACAACCCCCTGACCGGTATCCTGGCATTTGCCGAGGACCTGGCTGAGGATTTGCCCCCCGATGATGAGCATCAGGATGATGTCTCGGTGATTATCCGCGAAACCAAACGATGCCGTGATATTGTCCGCAATCTTCTTGATTTCGCACGCCAGGAGGCGCCCAAACTCGATCCTGCCGATCCCAATGATATCATAAATCATGCCCTTTCGCTGGTTGAACGCCTGCCGCAGTTCCGCAATATAGAGATCAAAACCGAACAGGATCGCAAGATGCCCGAGATTATGGCCGATGCAAAGCAGTTGCAGCAGGTCATATTGAATCTGATGCTCAACGCCGCGGACGCCATGAAGGGCAAGGGCCTGATCCGATTGAAAAGCATCTATAACAGGCGCAAAGATCAATGTATAATCTCGGTTGAGGATAACGGCCCGGGTATTCCCGAAAACCTGATCGATAAAATCTTCGAACCGTTTTTCTCGACCAAGGGGACCAACGGCCTGGGGCTGGCGGTCAGCTGGGGAATTATCGAAAGACATAAAGGTACCATAGAAATAGATATGGCCGAAAACGGGGGTGCGGTGTTCAATATCGTATTGCCGGTAAGAATAAAGTGAACTTGATTGGGCGGTTATCCGCTATAGAAGGAGATGGAAACCATGACTGATGAACTGAATGTGCTTGTCGTCGATGATGAACAGATCGTTCTGGACAGCGTTAAAAAGCACCTGCGCAGGGAAGCGGTTAAGGTCTTCACAGCCCTGACTGTGGATGATGCGCTCAAAATCATGGATGATACCAAAATCCATATCGTCCTGACCGACCTGATGATGCCGGAAATCGACGGACTGGAATTCATGTCGATTGTCAAGAAACATGACAAATGCATACCGATGATCATGATTACCGGTTATGCCACAATAAACACGGCCCTGCAGGCAACTCAACTGGGCGCATTCGATTATATCGCCAAGCCGTTTACCAAAAAGGAACTTCTGGGTGTGGTCAACCGCGCCGCTGACCTTGTACGAGCCGGTATCGATGAGAACTGCCGTAAGAAAACGGCCGGCGGTGAAGACCAGGAGCAGGCTCCAAATGATGAACGCTTCAAAACACTGGGCGATCATTCCTGGATGATGATGCAGTCGGATGAGACAGTTCTGCTGGGTATTAAGCGTACATTTTTGCATACGGTCGGCAAAATTGAGTCGATACACCTGCCCTCGGCCGGAGATGAAATCCGTCAGGGCGGCGCATTTTTGCAGATAATCTCGGCCGACATGCAGTCGCATTCACTTATGGCGCCGCTGTCGGGTACTGTGATGAATGTGAATAAGAAAGTACTGGACAATCCGGATCTGTCGCTGCAGGACCCTTATGGCGACGGCTGGCTGATCCGGCTTAAACCTTCCAAGTTCGATTACGAAATCAAGATGCTGGGACTGTAAGACTGTTTTCCTGAAGGCGGCCGTTTAGCTTTTCATTTTGTTAATTTCCTCTTCCTTGCCGACCACTATGAGGATATCATTTTTCCTGAAAGTGTATTCTCCATCGGGAATAAATGTAAAACTATCCTCTCCTTCATTTTGCACGGCTATCACCTGCAGATTATATTTGCTTCTGAGTTTCAGGTCGGCGAGCTTCAAGGCAATGAAATCCTCCGGTACCGGTACTTCAACTACAGAATATTCATCAAGCAAAGGGATATAGTCAATCAAATTCGGATTGGCCAGAGAACGGGATAAGCGAATTGCCATCTGCTCTTCAGGTATGGTTACCTCATTGGCCCCCACCTTGCTCAGTATCTTGGCGTGATCATTAGAGTTCGCCTTGACTATGATTCTTTTTGCTCCCATTTCCTTTAGATGCAGGGTAATCAAAATAGAGGCATGGGAGTCTTTTCCTGTGGAGATAACAAAACAATCATAGTTTTCAATGCCCAGCTTTTTAAGAAATTCTGTTTCCACAGCATTTCCGACTATCTCGGTATCGACAACATCCTTAAGTACATATACTTTGGATTCATCAATGTCGATAGCGGTTACCTTGCACTTTTGCTCCATCAATTCACGGGCCACGGTTGCACCGAAATTTCCCAAACCAATAACCACAAAATCCTTCATAATCCTAACCTACCATTACATCTTCTTTTACGTAAATCAGTTCAGCTTTGTCAAGCGGACGAGATAAGGCATAGACTACCGTTAAAAGTCCTACGCGACCAACAAACATCAATATAATTGTCAGCAATTTTCCAAATGTATGCAAAGTTTCGGTGATACCCAGCGAAAGGCCAACCGTACCAAACGCTGAAATTGACTCAAAGGCGGTATCGATGAACCAGCCGTGGGTCAGGACATGCGGCAGCGGCTTCTCCTCGGCAAACATGAGCAGTGCAAACATAAGCACGATTACAAAAATAGACGACATAGCTATGGTCACAGAGCGATTAATCGAATCAACACCTAAAGTTCGATTGAATATTCTGGCATGGGCACGTCCCCTGATACGATTCCAGCCCTGGATTATAAGTACTGCCATGGTAGTTGTCTTAATACCACCTCCCGTCGATCCGGGACAGGCTCCAATGAACATCAAAATCATAGTTACGAGCAGGCTTATTTCATTAAGGCTCTCCTGCCCGACAGTATTGAAGCCGGCGGTTCTTGCAGTTACAGACTGAAAAAGGGCATTAAATACATTTACAGGAAAATCAAGCGCCTTATATGCATTCTGATCCTCAACCATTATGAATATGAAGGTGCCTAAAATCAGCAAAATAAACGTCACCAGAATACAGATTCTGGCATGTAATGAGAATCTCACATTCCGGTACCTGATTCGAAGCCAGATCTCATGGATTACAACAAATCCGATTCCACCGCAAATTATAAGTAAAGCAAAAACGGAGATTATATATATATCCGCTTTGAAGGATTCCAGACTTGTGCTGAAGGTCAAAAAGCCGGCATTGCAAAAGGCCGATACAGAATGGAAAATTGCATGATAGGCTGCCCGACCGGGTGAATAGTATTTGAGAAACCCAAAAAAGAGCAATAAGGCTCCAAAGCCCTCGAATAACAAAGTTGTAAATAAAACCGTTTTGAACAAGGACCCTGACTTTATAGTCCTGTGACTTGCCACCGATTTGCTGATATCCATTTGAAACTGCAAAGAGGGTGTGGGTACCAGCTTGAAAAGAATCAATGTGCCAAGGGTTAGTATTCCCAGGCCTCCCAGCTGAATCAGCAACAAAATGACTATCTGACCAAAAAGAGAAAAATCAACGGGCGTATCGAGGACTATCAAACCTGTAACACAGACTGCCGAAGTTGATGTGAATAATGCATCTATATAAGCGATCGGCTGCCGGGCGGAACTGATGGGCAGCGCCAGCAATAATGAGCCTGCAAAAATTGTAAACAGGAAGAAGCTGATTATGGCCCTTCCCGGACGATTGCCAATTATCCTCATAATATTTTCAATTAGGCAGTATTGTTATCATATATGCAACCTTTTTTTCAATTTCTTTCTCTGATAACTCCAGAAAAAAACAAAGCCCGTCGAAATTTATCTCCCGACGGGCTGTCCCTCTAACCTGATCGCTGACTATCTTTTCAGGTTAGCCTTAAACTTTGCTTCTAATAGCTGCCGAATTTGTACATAATTGAAAGCTCTGTACGAAGTTTGCGCGTATCAAAATCGCGAATATCGGAATCTGTCAGAAATACAACCGGTGTATGAACCGCGGCATCGATGTAAAACTTTTCATTGAGATGACCACGATACCCAATTCCGGCTGTTACCGCTATGACTGTCTCTGACTCATCTATAGTCTCAGCCCGGGCTTCAAACTTCTCGGTCACAATCGTGGGACTGATAGCAAGCTGTATATATGTATCTTCTCTCAATATAGGTCTGACATTGAGTTGAACACCGGCATCGAAAACGATCTCATTGACACTGCGATCATCATCATCCACGCCATCGAGCGAATACATCTGATATGCACCGGCCCCGACGACATTAACTAACGGCGTTATCGGGTAGACAGCCTTGCCGCCAAATGAAAAGCCACTGCCCACGGCGTTATCGAAATCACCATCGGGAAATGCGCATCCGCCCGATACACCGATTTGAATTCCACTGTGCTGGCCGATAAAATCATTCTCGGCATAGCGGTCATGATTGGTCCAGTCATAGCTATAGCTGACAACAGCTCCGACATTGAAAAACCCCGGATCGCTGGCATCAGAATTCTCGCTGCTCTCGAATACCCTCTGGTATTCCGCGCTGGCGCCCAGTTTAATCACCTCGGTTATCGGGATGTCATAACCCAGACCTATTGTACCGGAAATATTCGTGGAGGAGCTCTGGAATTCATAATCGCCGGAATCGAATTTTTCAATCAGCTCGGTCACTCCTATGCTGATATAGGCATTGGGACCAAACATATCGGGCCGGCCGTTATTATTGGATATACCATTCAGGTATCCGGCAGCGCCGATCTCAAAACCATTGCTCCCCAAAGAGACATCATCGGAAACCTCATCCGCTGTACCATAAAAAGTCTTAGACATGTTCCAGTCAATCAGGACATAGTTATTCAGGTTCGATCGGCCCCGGATATTGATCCTCGGTCCGGCCGAAGCCACATCACCAAAATCACCGGTAGGCACGGAAAGCTGTAGCAGGGCCTGAACATCGCGCACCTTGGCGCTCTCAAAATCCTCCGATGATATGGCAGAAACCGATGAGGGCGCATCCCTCGGCGTATCGGCCAGAACAGCGGATGAAAGGCATAACAGCGCAAAAAGTATAACTGTGGTCAAGCGAAAAATAGTAGATCCGGGCATAAGTAATCCTCCTTAGAATATCCCTTAATCCTAATGTGGAGCAATTTAGTATATTATTACCGTAAATGTCAACCGATTTTATCCGGTTTCTCTCAGTATTTTTGTATAAAAACGCCCGTCCGGCCTTGGCCGAACGGGCATCCGCCAGCCCCCTCCTAACCCTTTTGACAGAATTATCAGGTATGTGAAACGCTCTAAGGTGCTATAAATCTCTCATATCAGCAATCCGGTATGCCATCACCTTCCAGGTCGCAGGGCGGATTTCCACCAGCGAAGACAAAGTTGATAATCCAGACCGCGTCGGAGACATTAACATCACCATCGCAGTTGGTATCGCCTATATCAAGCGGTTCAGGCGGTGCGCCACCCGCGAAAACATAGTTGATAATCCAGACTGCATCGGAGACATTGATATCGCCGTCGCCATTGGCATCTCCGCACTCGCCCGGAGGCACATAGCCCTCGCATTCATCCGGAATGAAATTGCCGTTGGCATCATCGGCCACACCTTCATCGATATCGATATCATCCAGGACACCGTTATCATTGCAGTCATCGATCGGGAACGGCGCATCCGGAGCATAGGGTTGCAACGGCAAATACAGGTCATCTATGAAGCCATCCAGAAATTCTATTGTAATATTTTCCACAATGAGACCATCCGGAATGGGTATTTCAAACAACTGCCAGGATTCGGCCGGCGAAATTGTACCCGCCAATGGATCGCCCGCTCCTAAAATCTGGTAAGAACCGCCTGTACCCTTATAATAGAAATTAACCGAATCAATACGGGTCTCATCGGGAACCAGCGGTGCGACATTATATCCGCCGTTAAGCAATTTGGCCGAAAGCGGCGGCGTATTGAAATCATCCGGGAAGATATCGGCAAATCCCGACGGTGAATTCAAAAAGAAACTGAAAGCCTGGAAATCCGGATCGGGAAAAGGTATCAACTCATCCGGATCCTCGAATCTTTCCAGCAAACCACCGGCAACGAAATGGACCTCGGCATTCATACCGGGAGCCGGTTCGATCGCGCTGGCAACTGTGGAATAGTTATATGGATCATCAAAGCCCGGCACAACGCTGTGATTCATAATCTCCGATCCGCAGGCCTCTGCCAAAAGCTTGGAGGCATAACGCCTGTACCGCGGCGGATCAGGATAACAGACCTGCCAGAACAGACTGCCATTGCGCCAGTCATCAACCGGAGCCACACCCTCATCATCCTTTGGGAAATCAGGTGGATCATCTGGATGAGCCGGCGGCAGAAAGATTGCCGGCGGACAAAGCAGGGGTGGAGCCGCAAGTGTCATAGTGCCCAACGCGGTACGCGAGACAACCGGCATCATACCGCGACCCGCTACAAGCTTGTAACCATACAACCCAACGATCGCATCGGCATTGTCACATCCTCCATTCAGATTGGCGGTGGTGAATGACAGTCCGAATGGGATCGTGCCATTCATACACCAGGGCGTGACAATAACCCGTCTGCGTATATCCCCGAACGGCCGGGCATAGTTGGCCTTGGCAAAAAACAGAAAACAATCCGGTTTGGGTTGCCCGGGTGGCGGATTGGGCTGAAGAAACCTGCGCAGGATCATACCCCAGACTCGTATGCCATTTGTTGGCATGGCATTCGGATCGGAATAATACTGGAGCAGAAAATCCTCGACCTCACCAACCGCTGTAGCCGCCAGAGGCATTGTTGCATCCCAGAAATTGGAACCGGCCGGCGGCGGAAGATCCCGGTACATCTCACCCACTCTTTGGTCGGTCAGGACAACCCTGATCCAAACGTCTTCCGTGGGATTGGCAATCCTGAAAAACGAAAATGTATGCAGTACAGTGGTGCCGGCATTCTGATAAATGGCCGCATCCATAACTATCCATTCCTGGTTCCATGAAAAAACCTGGGTGCCAAACAGATATCCATCCTTCCATTGGCCGTCACGGTTCTGGTCAACGAAGATATTGACGTAAATCGGTGCACTGGAATCATGTGTGGCCGTTGTCGTAATATCCAGCGCCATCGAGGCCATAGGATTGGGACCCGGTGTCGGATGAGTACCCTCCAGAAGAACCAGCGGGAAACAGTCATTTTCCGGCAAAGCCGGGTCCTGCTGAGTGTCATTTTTTATCGTGGGGGGAATTACACCCAGATGGAATGTTGCCCCTGAATTGACATAGGTGCCATGATCATGAAGAGGCATGAAAACCGTGTTTTTATGATTGTAATAAGATACAAAACGCGAGGTCACACCGGGATAGGCCTCAATGTTGTCAATATTATCTCCTACCGGCGCATCTCCATAATCACCGCTGGGTCCACCTAACAAAGCCCCGCTTAAAATCAACACAACTGTCAGGACTATTGTAAATAATGCCTGACCCGAAAAGCCGGCCCTTTTATGCCCCTGATTTTGCATAAAAACAAAATAAGACATAATTCCTCCCATTTGCAAAAAGGTAAAATTAATCTATATAGCCGTATTTAATACGACTATTTCTGCTTCGCTTATTTTTCTACTGTCAATACCAAAGGTGCGGAAAACAAAAAGCGGAAGAATGAGTCAATCAAATAATAAATTTCGTTCCTATACTAATCCATACAATCGCTACATAATATATCGGATAATATTTGTCAAGATTAAACCGGGCAAAGTTATCATTATTTGCAATTGCCGAATCAAAATGTTATTCGAAGGCATAAGATTTAATTTTAACTTTTGCCGTAATGCGATGTTGTAATTATAATTGTGTGCGAATCTGTAATCTGGAAATAGACATAACTATGAAAACATATGACATTGCCATAATCGGCGGAGGAATTGTCGGCACAGCCACAGCCCTGGCCTTGACCTCCAAACATGATGTTTCCGTGGCCGTAATCGAGGCCGAAAAAGAACTGGCACATCATCAAAGCGGCCGCAATTCCGGCGTCATCCATTCCGGCATATACTACAAGCCGGGATCATTGAAGGCCCGCCTGTGCACCGAAGGACGCGAGGCAATGTATGATTTCTGCGCCGAGCATAATATCGCTCATGAACGATGCGGCAAAGTTGTGGTGGCCACAAAACCGGAGGAACTGGATAACCTGCAGAAATTGATGGAGCGGGCCAAAGAAAACGGCGTAAAGGATATCGAATGGCTCGACAGGCAGAAAATTGCTGAATACGAACCTCATGCGGCCGGCCTTGCAGGGCTTTTTGTGCCTGTTACAGGTATTGTCGACTACATCGCCGTGGTCAAGAAATATGCTGAGCTTGTGCAGGCCAATGGAGGCGAGATATTACTCAATTCGCGGGTAACCCAGGTTCGACGCGGAAGCAATGAGATCATACTGACTGTACCCTCTGGCAAGATCAAATGCCGCAACCTGATAAACTGCGCCGGGCTCTATTCCGACCGGGTGGCCCGCATGGCCGGGCTCAAGCCCCCGATCCAGATTATCCCTTTCCGCGGCGAATACTATGTCATCAGAAAAGAAAAACGGCATTTGGTGAAAAACCTGATCTACCCTGTACCTGATCCGCGTTTTCCATTCCTTGGCGTGCATTTCACGCGCCGTGTCGATGGTTTAGTCGAAGCCGGGCCCAATGCTGTCCTGGCGCTGAGCCGTGAAGCCTACGATAAAACCGATTTCTCTCTGTTCGAGATGGCCAACATGGCTCTTTACGGCGGTTTCTGGAAGATGGCACGTAAATTCTGGCAGACCGGCCTGGGCGAATATTATCGCAGTTTCAGCAAATCGGCCTTCACAGATGATTTAAAACGGCTTCTGCCTGATCTGAAACAGAGTGATATCAAACCGGGCGGATCCGGAATCCGGGCCCAGGCGCTGGATCAGGATGGATCACTGATCGATGATTTCTATTTTGCCGAGGATGATGATATGGTGCATGTGCTCAATGCTCCCTCACCGGCGGCCACGGCATCATTGAAAATCGGTGAATACATAGCAGATAAAGCAAAAGAGAAATTCAAGTTATAGCAATATTCATGCATATAAAAAAGGATGGTGGAAATTGGAATTGAACATCAGCAGGGCGGAAACAGACCATATCGAAGACATCCGGCAGATCGCAAAATCATGCTGGGCGGAGATTTGCGATGAGGCTCCTGCCCCAGATGATATCGGTCGCCTTATAGATGAAGAATACCTGCCAGGCAAACTCAGGGAACAGATTGAATCCGCGAATTCGTGGTTTTATATACTAATGGATGCCGGCAGGACCGTCGGTTTCGCCCATATGGTTCGTAAAGCTGATAAAGAGCATGTCGGGCTGGTGCAAAAACTGTTCGCCTATTCTGATTATCAGGAGTATAAAATCGTCTACCGCTTGTTTCAACATTTGATAGAGAAATCATCAGCACAGGGAATCACCGAAATGGAAATATATTACCCCGAATGCGCCAAAAAGTGGATTCAAATTTTCACGCAGATCGGTCTTGAATTCGAGCCATGGCGCAAATTCGACAAGAAGGTCGGAACCCGCGACATTACCATGTGGCCGGGACTGCTGGTCATTGTGCCCGATTTCTAATCACAGCCTGAAACGTATGCCCCATTGATTCAGTGGCTCATCGATAAATGAGCCATAGATGCGCTGGTAGTTGACGCTGAAATTCTTCCAGACAGTCTTGACCACCCCGACTTCTATATAATAGTCGTAGTCTACATCCAATGTAACATCCCAGTTAAAATCTCCGGTAAATTCGACCTGGAACCATCTTCCGATCTTGACCTGGTTTATGGCCACGATCTGCAATGTCCGTCCGCGCTCATCAAAATCATCCTCGGAATTAAAGTAGTAGCTGACCTCATCGGAAATTTTCATAAAATCGAATGTGCGCCCATCATCTTCCTGTGCATAAAGAATTGTAGACATTAAAAGAAAAATTAATATCATCGCGGATATGAATCTGATCATGTTCTCCTCCCCTCCAATATCCCTGGCTATTTTTTTGTCTTTTCTATCAGGTCTTCCCTGACCGGATAAAACACCTCGACCATTTTAAAGATTTTATCTCCTGAATTCACTACCCCATGCTGCACTCCGTCGGGCATGAAATACTAATCTCCCTGCCCGGGCATTATCTACCTCCTAAAACAGAAGGGAGGTTGTTTGACCTCCCTCCCGATATCACCAAAATCAGATTTTAATTTACTTAACAATCAGCGATTGCATGAATTCCTCGATTTTCGGCAGGTTCTCCATATCGAAAATCATCTCGCGGACTTTGTTGCGCTGTTCATCGCCCATAAAATCAGCGGTCAGGCCATAGAATTTATCACGCAGGTCATCATCGGTCATCGGTTCGCGCGGATCGCCCTTGGCATAATCGACACGCTGGCTGAATTTCTCTCCGGATTTAACCTTGATGTCAACAACCGAGGGTTGCAGTTTGGGAAATTCCTTTTCGAGATCATCATTGGCCACAACCTTGATTTTCTGGATCAGGTCGATCAGATCCTGATTGGCAATCTTCTCCGGCTTGAACTGCAAGGGTGTAATCATCCGATCCATAATCGCCGCACCCACGCAATAGGGCATGGAATGATCCGCGGTTTCTTTGGATGTCGGATGATACTTGGTGGGATCGGCCAGGATATCGACTGCGCGGGCAATCGTATGTACAGTGACTTCCTCGACATCCTGCCATTTGATATCCTTATCCTTGACCAGTTTCAATGCCGCAGTGACCGGTGACTGTGTCAGAAATTCTGTCGGGAAAGCCTTATAGGAACAATCCTTAATCTTGAAAGAATCGCCGAGGCCCCTGGTGACGGCATCGAAATCATAGCCATCGCCCATCTGCTGGCAAAAACCTTCCTTGCCCTCGATAATCAGCTCGGTACCGATATACTCCTTCTGTGCCAGCAGCGCCGCCAAAACACCCGACTGGGTAGCCATAGGATCGACAGTATTTTTCATCATGGTCAGCTTACCTGCCGCCACTGCACCCAGGCTGAAATTATGACATCCTGATATGCCCACCGAATTAGTCAGCTGGTCGACATTCAGATCGAGCATCTTGCCCGCCACCAGGGGTGAGACAAGTTGTGTCAATGAAGCATGATGCCAGCCTCGTTCGCGAATTCCCGGCTTGGCGAATTCACACAGGCGCATCTCAAGTTCATGCCCGATTACGATTCCCAGGATCAGGTCCTTGCCGGATTTTCCTTCACGTTCACCCACAGCCAATGCGGCCGGGATTATATCCGAGGGATGCGAGGGATCGTCTTTCCAGTAGATATCATTAAAATCCATAACTCGTGTCATCAGCGCATTGGCCAGCGACGCCATATAGGCATTGGTTTTGAATCCGGTGGCAATCAATGTCGCCTCGGGAACTCCGCCCATGGCCTCGATTACGGACAGGGATATTTCGCAGTCCTCGGCGCGATGACCGCCCAGCGCACATCCGATCGAGTCAAACAGAATCCGCTTGGCATGGTAGATTGTGTCCTCATCGAGATCGTTAAATGTCAGCCCATGAACCCATTCGGCCCAGATTCGTGAAATAGCTTTATCGGGCATAAATATTCCTCCTTTGGATAGCCGTAATCTAATTTGGCAGGTAATATAGAAATGAGGTGGCGATGTGGCAAGCGGAACATGGCAATACCGTATCCGGCAAATAAAAAAAGCGGCCGGGAGAAACTCCGGCCGCCTTTTTGAAGTGATTGTCAATGCCTATATGGTAATCGACAATCTGTGGGAATATACTGCCGTGAAGCAGTTATGCTTTACTGTGATGTTTGCTTTTCTTTGTCTCTGCATTCTCTGCATTGGCGATGTGCTCAATTGTTTCAATCACACTGTCGGGATTCAATGAAATTGAGTCAATGCCCAGCTTTGCCAGAAATTCTGCGAATTCCGGATGATCACTGGGGGCCTGGCCACAGAAGCCGACCTCGCTGCCATGCTTATGCGCCTTTTCGATCAAATCCGCTATCATACTCTTGACCGCCGGATTGCGCTCATCAAAAAGCTCCGCAAGCTCTGCCGAATCACGGTCGACTCCCAGAACGAGCTGTGTCAGATCATTGGAACCGATCGAAAAACCATCAAATCTCTGCGCAAAATCCTCGGCCAGGATAACGTTCGAAGGTATCTCGCACATGACATACACCTTCAAGGCATGTTTGCCTCTTTCAAGGCCGAAATCAGACAACACATCGAGGATTTTGTCGGCCTCCTCGACAGTGCGGCAGAACGGTATCATGATCGCCACATTATCCATACCGATTTCCTCGCGCACCTTTTTGATCGCCCTGCATTCAAGCCCAAAGCCCTCGCGATATCTTTCGCTGTAATATCTCGATGCCCCTCGAAATCCGAGCATCGGATTTTCCTCATCCGGCTCGAACTGTGCTCCTCCTATCAGGTCGGCATATTCATTTGACTTGAAATCACTCATCCGGACGATTACCTGCTCGGGATATTGCGATGCGGCTATGCGGGCGATTCCACGAGCCAGGTTGTCCACAAAATAATCCTCTTTCGAGTCCCAGCCCTTTGTCAGCTGTCGAATAGTCTTTTTGGCCTGTTTGTCTTCCAGGTCATCATATTTCAGAAGCGCGAATGGATGAATCTTGATTACGTTATTGATAATAAATTCCATCCTGGCCAGCCCGATACCCTCGGCCGGCAGACGCCACCATCGGAAAGCCGCGCCTGGACTGGCTATGTTCATCTTTATGCTGGTCCTTGTTTTAGGCACCTTCTCAAGATCTATATCACGCGTCTCGAATTCGAGGATACCTTCATATACGATTCCCCGTTCATTATCGGTGCAGGATATAGTAATTTCGCCGCCATCCCTGATTGTCTCGGTGCCCTCCTCGGTGCCAACCACGGCCGGAATTCCCAACTCCCGGCTGACAATCGCGGCATGCGAAGTTCGTCCACCATAATCTGTCACGATTCCCGAGGCCTTTTTCATGATCGGGACCCAGTCCGGGTCGGTCATTCCGGTGACCAGTATCGAGCCATCATTGAATTCGTCGATATCATCGGCATCCTTTATTATTTGCGCCTTGCCGGCCGCTATCGCCCCTCCGATACTGGTACCGGAAATGACCTCATCCCCCTCCTCCTTAAGCCTGTAGGTTTTCATCAGGCTGACCTCTTTCTGCGACTGAACTGTTTCCGGACGGGCCTGGACGATAAAAAGATCTTTCGAATCGCCATCCTTGGCCCATTCGATATCCATCGGCTTCTGATAATGATTTTCTATCTCCGCGGCCCATCCGGCCAGTTTCAGTATCTCGGAGTCATCCAGCACATAGGTACGGCGTTCTTTTTTAGAGGTGTTCTTGTTTCTTGTTTCTCCGCCGCGCGCATAGACCATTTTCTTCTCCTTGTCGCCAAGGATCTTGTCTATGATCGGCTTATACTCTCCCTGCTTCAGGAGCGGTTTAAAAACCTGGTATTCATCGGGGTTAACCGCCCCCTGGACCACGTTTTCACCCAATCCCCAGGAGGCGTTGATAACCACGATATTCTCGAATCCGGTCTCGGTATCAATTGAAAACATCACACCGGAGCCGGCTTTGTCGGCACGGACCATCTTCTGCACACCGACTGAAAGCGCCACCTTTTGATGATCGAAACCATTTTCCTCACGGTAGCTGATGGCCCGGTCCGTAAAGAGCGAGGCGTAACAACCTTTGCACGCCTCCAAAAGATCATCTTCGCCGCTGACATTCAGAAACGTCTCCTGTTGTCCGGCAAAACTGGCATGTGGCAGGTCCTCGGCAGTTGCACTGCTTCGGACCGCCACACCGACCTCTTCCTTATTGTACCTGCGCGACATATCCGCGTAGGCACTTCGTATTTCCTCTGCTGTCTCATCCGGAAATTCACCGTTTTTGAACATCATGCGGATCGCCTTGCCCACTTTGTCGAGATTGCTGTTGTCGGATTTCAGGCTTTTCAGCTTATCCGCTGTTTTACCGCCGATATCGTTGTGGTCGATATATTCGCGATATGCCTCGGCAGTTGTGGCAAATCCGTCCGGGACTCGGATCCCCCTTTTTTTCAGTGCCCTAATCATTTCACCCAATGAGGCGTTTTTTCCTCCTACTACGGAAACGTCATCGGATCCGAGCTCCTCAAACAGACGGATATATTTGTATTTATTTCCACCCATGATCTTTCTCCAAATTGACACCCCAAAGATCATGAATTTCCTTAAATAGATCAATGCGAATTGATTATATACGGAATGCGTAGCGGAATTACGTAGACAGAAAGTAATATATTATCAAATCTTCACCGCAATCACCATAATTTCATATTCATCCGGGTCGATCGGGCGCTGGCCCCAGTTGCCGGCTGTACCCCCATAAATCGATCTGATCTCCAGGCCGGCCCGCTCCATCAAAAGCCGAATCTCGGTCGCGGTGAAACCCTTTTCATGAACCATGACACTCTTCTTGCCCTCAGGAGTATCGAATTCCATAGTAGTATGTTCGGCGATATTAATCGGATCGAATTTGCCTTTGGAAATATCCTCGGCATTATACTGACGAATCATCTTGAAGGCATTCAAGACAGTCAATATAAGCTTAGCTCCCGGCTTTAGTGAATTTGAGATATTCTTCAGAATCTTTAAATCGCGTTTTAGCGGATCGATACCCTCGCCGATCAGCCCGAAGGCCCCCTCGCACAGGCAGATGGCCGCATCGAATTTGCGCTCGAATGAAAACTTGGAGGCATCGGATTTGACCAATTCGATTTCTACCCCGGCTTCTTTGGCGGCTTTCTCCGCCTCGGCCAGCATACCTGAAGACAGGTCGACACCTGTCATCCTGTAGCCCAGCTTGGCCAGGCCGACAGAATGACGTCCCGTGCCGCATCCGACATCAAGTATCGATGATCCCTTCGGCAGGTCCAGTTCATCGCTGATAAAAACAACCTCGGCATCGGTATTTTTGGTGAATACGTTCTGCATATATTCAGTGGCATGATGATCGAAAAACTCTTCCCATGATGATTTCGGGCTCATATCCAAACTCCGCTTTATTTCGGTTGATTCCGAATGTTAAATATTTCATTTATCGAATCGATGTTATATAAATAAATTATGAGCATCGAGGAAAGATATAATTTTGCCAGGATCCAGGCGCAGGCACTGGGCAGCTCGATTCTGGGCTATTACAACGAGGTCCTCTACCGCAACAAGATTAAAGACAAGGGTATACGCAATTTCCCCACCGAGGCTGACTTACAGGCCAGCAAATTGATTTCCGATGCTATTGCCGGCAATAAACTTACCAGGAATGACGCCGTCATTTCAGAAGAATCCTATCATGATTCAGAATATATAGTCAACACAATCGAAAACTCGGAATATGTCTGGACTGTCGATCCGCTCGACGGCACCCTCAATTTTGCCTACGGCTTTCCGTATTTCTGCGTATCGCTGGGCCTTCTTAAAAACCGCGAGCCGGTCCTCGGCGTGATCTACAACCCGCCCACGCAGGAACTTTATTGCGCGCAAAAAGGGCAGGGTGCGGTAACACTGGACCTGCGCAACGGTTCCCGTCGGCCATTGAAACTGGAAAGCAGTAAATCGGAACTGGCCGACTGCATGGTCATGACTCATCTTTCCGGCAAACCTGATGCGCGCCGTGCGATGCTGGGGGTCATGGATCAGATGATGGAACGCTGCAGATATATGCGCATGCTGGGCAGCGGGCAGATGGCGCTGGTATCATTGGCGCTGGGACAGTTTGATATTTTCTTCAATTACAAAACCCATATCTGGGACATCGTGCCGGGCTTCGTGATCCTCTCCGAGGCCCATGGTTATGTTTGTACCTCGATGAACGGCAGGAGCCTCTGGGATTATCGTTCGCGTGGCATAATCGCCGCCTCCAATCCGGCAATCGGCCAAAAATTCAAGGATTTCATAAAATCTGAATTAAAAAGAGAATTTCCCCGCTATTAATCCGCAACTTCCAGAATTAATCGGCGTATCTATTTTTCATTGGATTATTTAAGTGAGTGAAATATGCGCTATCTTGTAATTGCCTACATATCGAGCCTGTTCCTGTTGCTCCTGGTGATGGTTGCCGAAACCATCGAGGGCCCGGATAATAGCCTGCCCCCCGTGGAGAACGAGGGCAAACATTCAATCATGCTGGATGAACAGCCGAAACCGGATTCAATTCCACTGGTCAATGATAAGATATCGCTGATACCATCCGATTCTCTGCCGCTTCCTCCACTGATAATTTCCGGTTAGATTTAAATTAATATGGCGGTAAGGATTATGTTCTAATTTCCGATGCATATAATAATATGCCTGTAGAATATCATTGGAAAGCTACGATTCATAATCCGCGGTTATCTCGTATTGTGGTGAAATCCATTAGTTTAAATAAAATCAGAGGATGTCAGCTAAATTCAGTCGGCACAAATGCAAAGTATGTGTGTTAATGATTTATGAATTGTTCTGTTATTGAGAGAACTTTAATCCGAGATTGTGTTTGCATTTTCGGTTAAATTTTGTTAGATACGTAAAAAATAATCAAGGTCTCCGTCCACAATGCCATTAGATGCAACTGGAATTTTAATTTGATGGAGAGAAACTCGGTACAAGTTTCGGGCTTGAACAACCCGAACTGAGTCTGAAACCTGAATCGAAATATGTTAGGAGGAAAAAATGGGCCAGGCCACAGACGGCAACAAAGTAAAAGTCCATTATACCGGTAAGTTTGAAGATGGTCAGGTTTTCGATAGCTCGAAAGATCGTGAACCGCTGGAATTTACAATAGGCGAGGGCCAGGTTATTCCCGGTTTTGAAAAAGAAATTCGTGGTATGTCCGAAGGTGATACAAAGTCAATAACTCTTCAGCCCGAAGATGCCTACGGTCCGCGCCGTGACGAACTCATGGTTGATGTCAAGAAATCCGATTTCCCGGAAAATATCAGCCCGGAAGTCGGCCAGCCCCTGCAGATGCGCAGGCCCGATGGTCAGACTGTCAATGTGGTTGTGACCAATGTTCAGGATGAGACCGTGACGCTGGATGCCAACCATCCATTGGCCGGAAAAGTGCTGATCTTCGACGTTGAACTGGTTGAAGTCGCTGCTTAATTAGAAGATAATTCCCCTCTTTCGATAGTTTCTATCATTATTTCGGAAGAGGGGATTTTTATGTCCGGCAGTACTTATAAATCGGAACCGGATTCTGATCAAATCTGTTTTCCCTCTAAAGAATTTAATTAATATCCAAGGGAGGTATGGTGCCAAAAAGGCTGTCAGTTTTTCTTGCTGCAATCGCTATTAGTTTAACATTATACTTAGTGGGAACTGATTCAATCCGGGCTAACGGCCTGGAAAACCTGAGCGAAATAAATAAGGCCCTGGCCGAGCTTTCCGATCAAATCAGCCCGGCAGTTGTGCAGGTGATATCATCCAGCTACGAACCTGCAGATTGGGGTATTGCCTACGGCTCGAAACTGCTCTCGCGCAGGCGCAGTTCGGGTTCCGGCCTGATTATCGATTCCGATGGATATATCATTACAAATTCCCATGTGGTCGTCGGCGCAATCGATATCCAGGTGATCACGCCGATCGATCCGGAAATTAAAGAACAAAGGCAGTCAATTCTAAAACCGCGCGGCAAAGCCTATGATGCAAAAATTGTCGGCATAGACCTGGAAACCGATCTGGCGGTTCTTAAAATCGAAGCCGAGAATCTGCCCAATCTTGAACTGGCTGATTCGGATAAAGTCAAAAAGGGTCAGATAGTGTTTGCATTCGGAAGCCCGCGCGGACTGGAAAATTCATTTACCATGGGCGTGGTCAGCGCAGTCGCCCGTCAGCTGACACCCGAGGACCCGATGATATATATCCAGACCGATGCTACAATCAATCCCGGCAACAGCGGCGGTCCGCTGGTGAATCATGAGGGCAAAGTTGTCGGCATCAACACACTTATCTATACCCAGTCGGGCGGAAGCGAGGGAATCGGATTTGCGGCACCCTCGAATATAGTCAAAACGGTCTACACACAAATCAAAGAACATGGCCGTGTCCGTCGCGGAACAATCGGAATTTATGCCCAGACTATTACACCGATACTTGCCAGAGGACTTGGCCTGGACCGTCGCTGGGGCGTAATCGTGGGCGATGTCTACCCGGACAGCCCGGCTGAATCGGCAGGACTGAAAATCGGGGATATAATCCTGGCACTGAATTTAAAGCCGATGGAAAACGGACGGCAGTTTATGGTCAACACCTATCAATGGGAAATCGGTGATGCGGTCAAGCTGGATATTTTGCGCGACGGCAAAGAGATGAGCCTGGCAGTTGCCGTGACTGAAAGAAGCGACAATCCCGAAAGGTTTGCCGAACTGGTCACCCCCGAAAACAACCTGGTACCGCAACTCGGTCTTCTGCTTCTGGAACTTGATGAACGCTATGAGTCATTGCTGCCCAATCTTCGTGTCGATTACGGCCTGATCGTCGCCGCGCGGTCGTATGATTCACCACGTTATGACGGCGGGCTTTTTCCCGGCGATGTTATCTACTCTGTCAATGGTACCCCGGTGGCCGGATTGACAGGATTTCGCGGCACGCTCTCCGCCCTGGATGAAGGCGATGCTGTAGTAATGCAGATTGACCGCAATGGCCGGTTGATGTATATTGCATTCGAGATGGAAGAATAAAGCGTTTTTCAAGCTGAAACAAGTTATAAAATACTGCTATTATTTAGTGCACTTTTTTTAAACAAATGCCCTGTATACAGGTAAAGGAAAGCTATCGAAACCGAATATATTAAAGGATCGGCAAATTATGTCAGCAAGGGGCAAAAACAGAAAAATGCAGCTCAAAGATGTGACATCGGCCAACCGGGCGGCCTGGAACGAGGTCACCCCGATTCATCAAAAAGCCCGTAAGGAAGATTTAGTCGAGCAGTTTAAAAGACCGGGGTTCACAACATTCGATGATGTCCTGACCCGCAAGCTTCGCAACCTGAAAATTATCGGCAAAGATATCGCGCAGTTGTGTTGCAATAACGGCCGTGAAACCCTCTCGGCAAAAAATATGGGCGCCAGATGTGCGGTTGGGTTCGATATCTCCGATGAGGCGATCAACGAAGCTGAACGGATGTCTCAATTAAGCGGGGTGGAATGCGAATTCGTGCGCACTGATGTATATGATATCGGCGCTGAACATTTTGACAAATATGATATCCTGCTGATCACTGTCGGCGCGGTTTCATGGCTTCCTGATTTGAAAAAATTCTTCGATATATGTGCAAACATGCTGCGTCCGGGCGGGCATCTTGTGATTTATGAGATGCATCCCTTTACATATCTTCTGGCCTGCCCCGAGGATGAGGGCTATGATCCCGAAAATCCTGAAAAAATCGTATTCTCATATTTTCGCAATGAGCCCTGGGTGGAATACGCCGGCCTGGATTATATCGGCGGAAGTAAATATGATTCTCTGCCCAGCTATTCATACACGCTCAAGCTTTCCGACTATTTCAATTCGATCATTAACAGCGGAATGCAGATTATAGAGCTGGATGAATATCCTCACGATATCTCAAACCTGTTTTCTGATTATGATCAGCAGGGCCTGCTCCCCAAGAGTTTTACTTTGGTCGCCCGCAAATAAGTTCATGTTTCTTTGTGGCGAGTGCGAGTGTAGCATAGGTTTGCCACTTATATTCATATGTCCGAGAGTTCCATCAGCTTTCCGCTCCCATTCAATCGGGACTATAACTTCACACGTTCAGTCAGTTCTTTGATCCCGATTTATCGGAATGACTATCCCCCCAAACATTCCGTCAGTTATTTATTCCCGTTTTACTGGAATGACTATCTCCCACATGTTCCGTCAGTTCTTTAGTCCCGATTTATCGGAATGACTATCCCCCCAAACATTCCGTCAGTTATTTATTCCCGTTTTACTGGAATGACTATCTCCCACATGTTTCGTCAGTTCTTTAGTCCCGATCTATTGGAATGACTATCTCCCACATGTTCCGTCAGTTCTTTAGTCCCGATTTATCGGGACGGTGAACTGACGGTCTGCTTATCACTAATTATACAATTATATTGTCAATACTCCCCTGCTTTATTAGCTTAATCCCAGGCAAAAATGAAATGGAAAGGGAGCACTTATGAAAAAGATAATCGCTATTGCAGTTTTGGCGTTATTGCTGGCCGCATGTGGTCAGGAGCCGGAGGGTGATGTTATGCAGATGGAACTCGAGGCTATGATGCAGACCGATCGCGAATTTTCCGAGATGTCGATCGCCGAGGGTATGCGTGCAGCATTCGTGCATTACGCCGATGATTCGGTGGTGGTTTACCGTGATGGCCGGGTGCCGATCAAAGGTATCGATGAACTGCGTGAATCATATCCCGCGCCCCGGGAACAGGGCGGAACTTTGAGCTGGCAACCGACATTCGCAGACATTGCCCAGTCCTCGGACCTGGGATATACTTTGGGGGAATGGACATTCACGGCGGTTGATACGGCCGGTTTGGAACAGCAGTCAAAGGGATACTATGTTACGATCTGGAAAAAACAGCCGGATGGCACCTGGCGGTTCACCTTCGATTCCGGCGTAACCGGCCCCAAACCGGATCAACCCCAACCGGAGATAGAAGAATAAGACTGTTTTTTTTGCCAATCTGGTGTTGCACGCTCAAGCTTTGCCTGTGCGTGAGAAACGTAGATGATAAAGAAACGATTCCGCCTGTTGCGGCAGTTCTTTAACGCAGTGGTGAACTGCCGTTATACGCCAATGCATAATCAACCAAATGTCGGAACCAAAACACCGCGCGGTCAGGATTCCCATCCTGACCGAATCATGTATTATTGCGAAGTATGTTTAAAACCCGACAGCGCAGGCTCAATGTACATGCAGAATCTGGCCGTTGGCGCCGCAGACCCAGAATTGATTGTCGCGCACCTCGACATCGTAGAAATCGAACTGCGACAACGCGCTGTTGCTCTGCCATGAATCGCCGCCCGTACCGGAGATCATAAGCGTACCATTGGCGCCGCAAATCATGCCCACGAACCTGTCAATGAAACAGATATCATACAGGTTGACTCCGGGGAATTCTCCGCCCCGGCTGTCCCATGACCAGCCCCCGTCGAAAGATGTATAGTAGGTTCCGCTGTCACCCACAAGGTAACCGGAATTGAAATCGTCGTAATACATGCTATTGATCGAGATATCCGAACCCAGGTAATTGTCCTCCCAGCTTTCGCCATGATTGGACGTGTTCCAGATATGCCCGGTTGTGGATACCCATCCCAGGTCATCACCCAGGATCCACAGGCTGGTGATGCTGTCGATATCCATATATATCTCGGTCCATTCCTGTCCGCCGTCTTCGGTACGGTATATGGACCCGAAAACATTACCATCCTTGTCGCTGCGGTTGCCAACCAGCACACCGTTATCATCGTTCCAGAAAGCTATCTGCACGAAATCGACATCATCGTCCATCGACTTGTCATTGAAACTCTGGCTCTCCTCCATGGAGCTGTACAATGCGCCATCCATACCTGCCAGCCAGATATTCTTTTTGTCGATTGCATAAACCGTGGTCAGGGCTCGATCGGTGACATTCTGCATATTCCAGCTCTGGCCGCCGTCTGTGGTGACAAGGAGATTGCCGCCGGAGGTCACCGCCCAGCCCCGTTTGCCGTCAATGAAGCTGATGCTGTTAATATTTTCGGTGGTATTGGTTTCCTGGAATGTCCATTTCAGGTCGGCCGGGCCCTTACTGGAACAGCCCGCCAGTACGATCAGAAGCAGTGTCAGCAGAATCAGAAAATTTTTCATAAAATTAATCTCCTTGTCATTTGGATAAAGCTAAATCGGAGAGCCTCGAAGTCAACCAAAATCCCTTGCACGGTGGCGTTTTTTTTCTATTATCTCTTTTAATCATGGGCGAAATCATTTGCGAAAATTTAGATTATAAATTGCCCGACGGCCGTTGCCTGTATCAGGGCCTGTCATTCGAACTGCCGCATTCGAGCGGTATGCTGGTCCATGGCCCCACTGGTTCGGGCAAAACCACACTGGTGAAAATCCTTTTGGGGATCTACCGCAAATATGAGGGCAGTCTGCAAATCCTGGGCGAACAGTTATCCTCGCTCAATAAGGCCAAGCTAACCGCCTATCATCGCAAAATCGGTTTTATGCTCGAGGAACCAATGGTCTTCAATGATATGAACCTGGTCCAGAATATCAGCCGCTACCTGAATATCTCCGGACGATCCATGCCTCGTGCAAAAATATTATCGCGCCTGTATGAAAACGGCTACTCGGGCCTGTCCCGAAAGAAAATCGCCAGCCTTTCATGGGGCGAGATTCGTATTATCGAGATGCTGCGTATAATGCTCAAATCACCGCGCCTGATCATACTCGACCAGCCCTTTGCCGGATTGGATCATAAACGCATGAAATGGACGGCGCAATCGCTTAATAACCTGGTCAATGCAGGATCATCGGTGCTGGCGACCTACTCATTGCCAGAGGTCAGGGATTTCCTCGACTGGCCCGAAATCAGCCTGAGGGGAAAATAATGGGCTCGGAGATTCTGATATTTCTGAACAGGCACAAAATGCTGATTCTCAAGGCATCTCTCCCGATGGCGCTGATACTGCTTCTGGGCCTGGCATTTCTGCTGGTCGGATATAATCTTCAGCAGGCCGCGCAGGGGCTCGAGGAACGATTCGCGCTCGAGATTTTCATGCGCAATGACACTCCCCGGGAAACTGTCGATTCGCTGAAATATTTCCTCAGACATCAGCCTGCCTATGAACGGATCGAGACTGTCACGCAAAAGGATGCGCTGGATCGTATGAGCGGTATTCTGGGTGAGGATCCCACCGATGTGCTGGGGTACAATCCTCTGCCGATGAGCATAGTATTCTACCCCACCGACAGCTACAAAACACGCACATACCTGGAAATACTGAAAAAGCAGGTCGAGGAAAATCCCGGCGTGGAGAAAGCTGTATTCGCGGGCGAATGGCTGGCCGAACTTGAAAGATTTAACTCGATGTTTATCCGGGTATCATCGGCATTTATCCTGCTGGTGCTGGGCGCATATATATTGCTGTTTCACATGACCCTCAGCCACCTCTGGCTCAAACACAGCCCGACCGCCTCCAAACTGCATCTTATGGGTATGCCGCGCTTGAAAATCAGGATGCCGATTTATGTCTGGTCAATGATTTCGGCCACGGTCACGATTGCCGCCTCGATGATTGCATTGGGAGTAATATCATCGGTTGTTTCGGAAAGATTTTTGAGCCTGGTATTTTTCGAACCGCGCCATGTAGCCTCGATTATTATCGTATTTATTCTGGTAACACTTTTGATGGCAGTCCTGAAACCGATGAAAATACGATCCTATGAATAAAATTATCCTGATCGCATTTGTATTTATTCTTGTCCCGGCAATCGCCCGGCCACAGGCACAAACCGATATCGATTCGCTCAGCAGGCAGAAAGAAACGCTGGACAGCCTCCTGGACCTGAAACAGTCCGAGGTAGACCAGCTATACCTGATCGATGAACAGCTCAGCCTGACCTCCAGCCTGATCCGCAAATTGGAACGCCGGCTAAGAGACACCGAGAGCCGTCTGGCAAAGACCAGCCGTAATATCGATTCCAGCGAAATTCGGCTGGAGAAGATGAAATCCGGCCTGGCGCGCAATCTGCGCAGCTTTTATATCAACTACCGCCCGGCGCCTGCGGCCCTGTTTACGGCCGGCGATATCCGCAAAGCGGCCCGTCAATTGCACTACTTCAAATCGACGGTCAATTATCTGCACAACCAGATCGATACTGTTAACCAGATCAAAAGCGACCTGGAGCAGAGCCGCAAAAACCTGATCAGGATGCGTGCCGAGACCAGGGAACTGGTTCAGCGCAAGAATCTCGAGGAGAGCCTTCTGGAGATGCGGCGCAAGGATAAATCTCGGCTGGTTTCAAGAATCGACAATGATGTCAGCCTGCGCCGTGAATATCTCAACCAGGCCCGCAGGGACCAGGAACAGCTGGCCGACCTGACCGAGCAACTCGATTCCGACACACGCAACCTGGACTTTGCCTCACTCAAGGGCAAACTGAACTGGCCGCTTAAAGGACGGATAATCAGGCATTTCGGACGTGAATACGATCAGGTAACCAGGACCGAAACATTCAGCCCCGGAATCCAGATCAGTGTACCGGGCGGCAGCGAGGTGCATAGTGCAGAATCCGGTACAGTGGTACACTCAGATTATCTGCGCGGTTATGGCAACATGGTTATCGTTGATCATGGCGATGGATGGTACACACTATACGGCCACCTGGGCCGGATCGAAAAGCTCAAGGGCGACCGTGTGGAACGAGGCGAATTACTCGGATATTCAGGCGAATCCGGCTCCAATGTCGGCCCGGTTCTATTTTTCGGCATCCGCAACCGTGAAACATCATTTGATCCGGTCGAATGGCTAAAATAAAATGATTTAAAGATTCTTTACTGCAAGGCGATTTTTCTTATCTTAAGGCCATGATTGACACCCCGGCACAACCCCGTGTGGGCAGGATATTCGAACGGCTGATATCATCCGAACGGCTGGCCTCGAGCTATCTATTCTATGGCCCGTCCGGCTCCGGTAAATGGCATTCGGCAATTCAGGTTGCCGCCGAGGTACTCTCCGAGGGCGATGGAAATGCGGCGGAACGTGCGCGAAAACTGCTTCATCCCGACCTGAAAATCATATATCCCACTCCCACCCCGAGGAAAAAGAAAAAATCCGAACTCGAGCTGGAAATTGAGGAGATAAATTCCTTTTTCCGCGAGTCCAAGCTCGAGGATCCCTTCAGCCCGGTAAAATTCGACCGGGCGGCCAGTATAAAAATGGATAACGTGCGTGAATTTCAGCGCGAACTATACAAATCTCCACTGGAATCGGATTACCGGGTAGCAATTATCGAAAAAGCCGAGACAATGCCAAAAAGCAGTTTTGATATAATGCTTAAAACAATCGAGGAGCCACCCCCGAAGTGCCTTATTATAATGCTTTCGGATAATTTCGACCGTCTGCCGGAAACTATCAGATCGCGCTGCCAGAAAATCCGCTTCAAAAGAATCGGGCCGGATTTCATGACCCGCTACCTGATCGAACAGAAAAACCTGGACGAAGAAAACGCCAAATTCATCGCTTCACTGTCATTCGGTTCGATCAGCCGTGCAGAAAAACTGATTGAATCCGATTTCATCGAGGAACGCGAGACAGCGGTAACATTGCTGGGCTATCTCCTGAGCAATCCGATCGATAAATTCTGGCTCGAATTTCAGGGCATGATTAACTTCCGCGATCGGGAACGTGTGGAGAATCTGCTGGTAATCTGGCAGACAATATATCATGACATCTCACTTCTAAGTTCCGGAGTAGATACCAGGTATCTGATCAACCGCGACCATCACAAGGATATCGTCAAGCTGGCCAAATTGGTGGGCGGATTCGAAAATTCACGCAAGGGAATGGGTAATCTTCTGGCGCTTCAGAAAATGTTTTACCGCAACCTGAATCCCCTGCCATCGTTTTATGAGGTTTCTCAGCGGCTCAAATCCAGGCTCGAACCATTGGAAGTCAGAGATTAGCACAGGGCTACATTTCATCTTCATCCGGATAGAGATCATCACCGGTTTGCTCGATAATCTGATAAATCTTGCGCCTTTCCGGTTTTGTCTTCCAGTCCTTTTTGACCTGCTCAAACTCCTCGCGCGCATCGGCACCAAATCGCTTGAACGCATCCAGGGTCATCCGTCCCGAATCATGCCTGAATGACCTGATCTGGTACAGAAATGACTCATATGGTTCGTTGACATCGAAATAACGGTGCAGACGATATCGTGCCACAAACTCACCGCAGTCTGCACATTCAACGAAAACAGTTATGCGTTTGTGTTTCTTGAATGCAACGTAGTTTTTGGTATTGGTCGACCTGCACCTGGGGCAGGTCTCCATTTTTACTGTATATTCCATTATGGCCTCCGGTTTCTATATTATAATACGCCCCAAAGTTTCAACCACAGGAATCCCAGCGAGGCGATTATCACAATTGATGCCAATGATACCAAAAATCCGGCCCTGAGCATATCGGAAATCTTTATCTCTCCGGAACCGTAGGCAATCGCATTGGGCGGTGTCGAAATCGGCAGAAGCATCGAGGCCGAGGCGGCCCATGCTACAGCGATACAGACAGCGACAACCGATACCCCCTTTAAACCGATAACCATTGGCATCAACAGGTTGGCAGTCGAGGTATTGGAGATGAATGATGTCATCGTGGCGGATATAAGAGCTATCAGGCCATTGGTCCCCACAGCCGGTATGCCGGAAACATCAACATAGGACATCACCCAATCGGAAAGACCGGATTGCTGTATGGCCACGCCCAGTGTCAAACCGCCACCCATCAGGAAGAGTATATCCCAGCTCAGATTCTTGAAATCCGATTTTTGCATCAGGCCCGATCCGAAAATTATTATAATCGGAATCATGCTCACCACCCCCGACGCCAGCCCATGCACGCCGGTTGTCAGCCACATCAGAATCGTAAAACCAAACAGAATCAGGAGCAGTTTTTGACGTTTGACCATTTCCTCGGTCGCTTTGGCCTCTATGGACAGTTCCCTGAGAACGGGCTTGAATACCAGTAGCAGGAGCCACCATGCCACACAGACCATGAATAAGGCTATCGGCATGGCCAGCACAACCCATTTAATAAAGGATATTTCAACACCGGCATCGGCCAGGAATTTCAATGCGATCGCATTGGGCGGTGTGCCAATCGGCGTGCCGATCCCGCCCAGGTTGCAGGCAAACGCAATCCCCAGGATCAGCGCTTTGCGATATGGATCGTCGGATTTTATCCGACGCATTATTGGCAAAGACAGGGCGATCATCATCGCCGCCGTGGCAGTATTCGACATCCACATCGAAAGAAAAGCCGAGGTGATCATCAGCCCCAGTAGAATCATGCGTGGATTGGAGCCCAGACGGGACATTATCATACGCGATATGCGTTCGTCCAGGCGAAATTTATGCAAGGCATCTGCCAGCACGAATCCGCCCAGGAACAGGGCAATTATATTCGAAAAGAAGGGGCTGAAAAAGATTTGCGCGGGAACATCCATGACCGGCACCAGAAGCACAACCTCAGCGAATAGAATCGCTATACCTGTTATGAACAGCGGAATAATCTCGGTGATCCACAATAGCGCGGCCATAACAAAAATCACCAGGCATCTGCGGGGCGCTTCCTCGAGGCTCTCGATTGGAAGAAAATAGACGATCAAACATACTATAAAAATCGCCAGAAGAATAATCGGCTTTTTGCTCATCAAGGACCTCAAGTGATCAAGATCAGATATACCAATCAGGGTAATTTTCCCGATCCTCAGGTGTGAATCTAAGCAAAAGCCTGATCAAATTGCAAGGCCTTTATAGATATATCTAATATATTTTATCGAGTCTAATCCGGGGCAGGTATAAATACGGATAAAAACATCACCGCATAGCACCGGGGGCAGATTCATTTTGTTCATCACACGGAAATTGAGCCTGTTTTACATGTAGTCCGGAAGAGGCGGGATTTCAACCACGATATCGCCGTAGATTTCCGCCTGGCATGACAAGCGCGAGCCCTCATCGCGAGATTCCTCCAGGGCTTCAAGCATATCATCCTCATCATCGGTTACCACGCTGGTATTTTCCAGCCCGTCGACCACGACCACATGGCAGGTACAGCAATTGCAAAATCCGCCGCATTCGGCCTGCATGATGATTCCGTTTTCTTTGGCGACATCGAGAATAGTGCGGCCCTCATCCGTTTCACACTCGATATCATAATCCGAGAAGTAAACCGTGGGCATATAAACAACCCCGTAAATACAATCCACAATACTGTTCTCTGGCGCTATTTAAGGAATGCTTGAATGGCTGTCAAGAGGGTGAATACAAAAAATCAGGAAATAACATTCTGCTCTTCAAAATGTTTTCTGACCAGGTTGGATAACTTGCCGGAGGGGAATCGTCCATCGATTTCATGTCTGATCTGACCTGTCAGGTAACGAATCAGCTTATCCTTCGAGTCGAAATCTCCATTCTTTATTGATGCCAGCTTGCCATCGATAATTTTCCGGACATCGTCATCACTCAAAGGAGAAAGATTCAGCCTGGCCAGTACCTGTTCGATGTTTCCTTCCGACTTGCCATTGGATGCAAGATAGGCGAATACTTTCAAAAGAGATTCATGCGGCAGATTTTTCTGCCTGATCTTTTCATACGCGTCGATGAATGTCTGATCATCTATAAAACTAAGATCATGGCCCTCGCGGCTGAGTTTCTTTGTAAATGCTTCGAAGAAATATGCCAGGAATTTCGGGTTCTGCGGAAACCTGGCCAGCATACGGTCAAACATCAGCGCCCATTTCGAGCGGCCCAGCGAATGCACCAGTTCATCCGACAGCCCCATCTCCCGCCAGCGCTGGTCACGGCTGTAGGCCGGTTCGGGGAGCTTCTCTTTCAAACGGGTCAGGCGGTCTTCGGTAATAGCCACCGGCGAGGAATCAGTGTCCGGGTACATGCGATCCGGCCCGGGCAGGATTCTTTCGAAATCGGTAATGCCTTCGCCGATATGCTGACGGGTTTCATTGGGCACACCCTCGGTGGCCTCGATTGCCCTGATTTTAATCTCCGACAGGGCCATATTGACATCCGCTTCCGAACCCCAGGCAATCACTACCGCATCAGTATGACGCATGCCGAATTCAGATTTGATCCTGGCGATCATCTCCGCCGAAAGTCCCCAGCCTTCGATATTGTCGGAATGGATCAGGTTGGGATATTCATCCAGGCAGGCGATCACCTTCAATCTGCCGGCGATTTCATCCGCGAAATTTTTGCCCGGCTGGGTCTGGTAATTCAGGATGCCGGCAAACCGTTCGAGCATTATACCGCCCACCTTGCCGCCTTTGGCAATTGTTTCCGCCAGGCGCTTATTATCTACGCCCGCAAAAATCCCGGTCAGATCCTTCTTCTCGGCATGAATCGTGTTCGATGAAATTCCACGTTTGCGCAGTTCGGATTTTATTTCCAGTAATGATTTCTGGCGAAGCGCCTCGACCTCGGTTAACCGTTTAATATATCCCGTCTTATCTATACCCTTCAGTTCAACACGGGTACCGCCCTCGATGGAGACATTGACATCCTGCCTGGTGGCGCCGATCCCGCGACGAACCCGTCCCGAGGAACGCAATACCCGTCCGATAATCTCATCCACCTCCATCGCCTCGGTCGGTGTAAGCATATCCGGGTGCGTGACAATCTCGACCAATGGCGTTGACAGACGGTCAGTCCTGAACCGGATCTGATGACCCTTGTCCCAGACTTCACGGCAGGCATCCTCCTCCAGCGCAACCTGATAGATTCTGATTTTGCGATCCTTATAAGGTATCCAGCCGTCGACACCGACTATGGCCGTTCTCTGGAAACCGGTCGGAATCGAACCATCAAGGTACTGCTTGCGGGTAATATGCAGCTCATCCACGATCTCGCAGTTGAACATCATGGAAACCTGGATGGCTATATCAAGAGCCTGCTGATTAATCGGAAAAGGCGGCGTATCATCCATCTCGTAGGTGCACACACAATCACGATAGAGTTCGTAGGTGACCTCTTTTTTGGTCTTGAACTCCATCAAGGCAGTGCCGTCATATTCGCCCAGCTCGGATAAAGTCGGACGCATATGGCGCACTATAACTGTGTCAGGGGGACGGTTAACATAGCCTACCGGGCAGCGGCAGAATAGTTTTTTGGCGGTGTCGAGCTGCTGATGAACTTCGAGCCCGCATTTAAATCCGAGCTCGCTAAACCTGTTGTCGTCAGTATTTTCCCAGTTCATAATTTGTGAATTTTATCACGTCAAACCCTGAATATACTAAATCCGCGATACCATTGCAAACGCTTTGTCCATATCTTTTTGTGGTTTGACATAGGCGGTTAAAATAGCTTATATTCGGATATGGTAAAAACAGTACGCATAGCACTGGCCCAGATTAACACAACTGTCGGCGACCTTGAGAGCAATGTCGATAAGATCATAAAATTCGCCCGCAAAGCTGATCGTGAGGGAGCCGATATCGTAGCTTTCCCGGAATTGGCCATAAGCGGCTATCCCCCTGAGGATCTTCTGCTTAAAAAGAGCTTCAACAACGATATTGCAGTCGCCCTGCATAATTTGATGAATGAAAAAATCCGGCCCATGATGATTGTCGGCTATCCCCACCTGAAAAATAAAAGCAGCAAAACAAATTCGGCCGCTGTGATCCATAATAACCGCCTGCTGGCCTCGGTGGATAAATTCTCATTGCCCAATTATGGTGTTTTTGACGAGGAACGGTATTTCGAAACCGCCCGCAATGCCTTCGTGTTTGATGCCGGTTTCATGCGCTTCGGTATCAATATCTGCGAGGATATCTGGGTTTCGCCCGGGATTACCGAGGTTCTGACCTTAAATGGCGCCAACCTGGTGATAAATATCTCCTCCTCGCCCTACCATGTCCGCAAAAACCGCCTGCGCCAGGGCATGATCAAACGTATAGTCAAATCAAACCGGATTTATTTCGCCTATTGTAATCTCGTGGGCGGGCAGGATGAGCTCGTTTTCGATGGCGGCAGTATGATCTATCTGCCCGATGGCGAAATTGTGGCCATGGGCAAAAGCTTCCAGGAGGACCTGGTAATCGCCGATATCCTGCCATCTGCAGACAGCCCGCGTATGTTTTCGATCAGCGTACCCAAGGAAATACCCCTTGTCAAGATGGTAGATGTGCATGATCTGAAACTGCGCAATCGTAAAAAGCGCTATCATTCAAAAATCAACGAGCCGCTTAAACGCGAAGAAGAGATGTATCAGGCCCTGGTTACCGGCACCTCCGATTATATCCGCAAAAACAGTTTCTCGGATATCGTGGTCGGACTTTCCGGCGGGATTGATTCTGCCCTGACAGCCGCAATCGCCCATGACTGCGTCGGATCAAAACGGCTGCATCTGGTATTTATGCCATCCAGATTCACCAAAGATGATTCCTGTCGCGATGCCCGCAAACTGGCTAAAAACCTGGATGTGGAGCTGATGACAATCGAAATCGATGAGGCATATGACCAGTACAATGAAATGCTTGCAGATATTTTTAAGGGTCACAAATTCGATATCACCGAGGAAAATCTTCAGGCCCGTATCAGGGGCAATATACTGATGGCGCTTTCCAATAAATTCGGATGGCTGGTGATAACGACAGGCAATAAATCCGAGGTTTCGGTTGGCTATTCCACTCTTTATGGCGATACCGCGGGTGGGTTTGCCGCCATTAAAGATGTCTACAAAACTGAGGTTTTCAAGCTGGCCCGCTATTATAACCGCAAGGAAGGACAGACCGTCATTCCGCGCAACATAATCAACAAGCCGCCCTCGGCCGAGTTACGTCCAGACCAGAAGGATACCGACAGCCTGCCGCCCTACGAGGTGCTCGATCCGATCCTTAAGCTGTATATCGAAAAGGATATGGGCCAGCGTGAAATTGTCGACCGCGGTTTCAATCAGAAGCTGGTTCAGCGGATTATTCGTATGGTTGACCTGGCGGAATACAAGCGCCGCCAGTCACCGCCGGGCGTAAAGATCACGCCCAAAGCCTTCGGCCGCGACCGGCGCATGCCGATCACACAGCGCTACTTTCGCTGATCGGCACTGGCGCCACTTTGTGATAGCGCTTATACTTCAATAGCACTGCCTCGAGCGTGCGCAAAAGCTCTTTATTGTGAAATGGCTTCTTGAAATATCCGTCAGCACCATGTTCAATTGCCATACGAGGCGAATACTTTCCGCTATGTCCGGTAACCAAAATTACCGGGATATAGTCGTAGATTCCCTTGATCCGTTCCATTAGTTCAAAGCCTGACATGCCGGGCAATAAAATGTCAGAAACAACTGCATTTATATTTTGGGTCTCGCGCAGGAATTTCAATGCTCCCTCGGCGCTCGAAAATGGAAAGACAATATGCCGATCCAGTTCCATGATGTCACACAGTATCTCGAGCACTCCCGGATCATCATCGACCACCACAATACGTCGACGGCCGTTTATTATCGCATTCTTCAGCTTGGCCTGCACTCTTTTTTTATCCAGAGGATAGGCAATGATATCGTGAATACCACGGTTGATCATCGACATCACATACTCGATCTGGCAATTATCACATAAAGCCAGCATCGGTATCCATTGAAAACGTGAGGCCGCTTTGGCATGTCGAATCAGGTCGGTTTTCGATTCCGCCAGGCTCTTCGAATCAACCAGCATCAAATCGATTTGATAATCATTCTCCAGAATCTGCATGAATTCCCTGGGTGAACCGGAAAAAATCAAATCGTTTTTTTCTTCATCCAGCACTTTCTTTAGTTCATTTTCTTTGTTTTTGCTGTCGACCAAAGCAAGTATTTTCATCAATTGTAGCTCCGCTAAAAATTCCCCAATCTTTTTATCGCTATTTTTTTTAATCGGTGAATGGCACAGACGGATTTAAAAAAATCGTATTGTCAGTCAAATTTTATACACTCAGACGGCTGCGATACGGTCGAGTTCACCGCGTACCGCGGATGCAATCTTCTTAAGTATAAATGGTTTTAGCAAAATTTGCGGAAATTCTTTAGAAAGGCCCCACGTGTCTTCTGAATCCCGGTCGGAAGTTATCAGTATTTTCTGCCGGGGATTTATTTTCATCGCTTCCTTTAAAACTTGCATATACTCATCTTCAACATTGCTGTCCGGATCCACAATCAGCAGGTCATAATGCCTCCCTTTCAGTAGCATGAATGCTTCGCTGCAATTTGCGGTCGATTTAACGCGATAGCCGATCTTGTTTAAAAGCTTTGCGGCCGAATCACGTGTATTGCTCTCTTCACCGATAATCAGTATACTCTCGCTGCCGCCGGTAATATCGAACAGGGAATCCCCGCTATCTTTCTGTCCGAGCGGGAAGTAGAGCCTGAAAATTGTGCCTTGCCCCGGACTGCTGAGGCAGTCTATATAACCATCATGATCATCCATAACCGAATGGGCCACACTCAGGCCGAGACCTGAACCGCGTCTTCGATCGGAGGTTTTGGTACTATAAAACGGTTCGAAAATGTTTGCCAGATGCTGCCTGTGGATACCTTCGCCGGTATCCGAAATTGACAACATGAGGTATCGTCCCGAGGGTATCGCTGTTATCGCACCAAAATCAACCGGCGCATGAAACTCCTGCTTTTTTACCGAAATCTGCCCCACATCCGACATAGCATCCCGGCCATTATTGAGAATATTAACAACCACCCTGAAAAGCTGGGATTTGCTGCCCCAAATAGCAGGCAACTCATGCGCAAGTTCGAGATTGATTATCAGATACGGCGCCAGGGGATAAATGGCCGACAGTGCATCCAGCACGATCTCGTTTAATGATACCTCGACATGTCTGCTGTTCGCCCGCCTTCCCAGCGTCAGAAGCTGCTGATTGATTTCGGTAATTTTGCCACCCGCTTTTTCAATTTCAGATGCATAATGCGCGATATTGCTGTCAGAATCGCATTCTTCTTTAATCAGTCTCGGGTAGGCCTTGATCGGTGCCAGCAGGTTATTGAAATCATGAGCCACCTGCGCCGCTACCCGGCCTGCCACCTCCAAACGTTGCGCCCGCGCGGCAAAATCCTGCAGGCGCCTGATTTCGCTGATATCATGAAAGGCCAGCACAGCACCGCTGATTTCATCCTGATCATTTTTTATCGGTGCCGCGGTCAGGTGTATAATCCGCTCTGCTCCATCCCTGGTAAGAAGCGCAAGTTCCTGCCTGCTCTCATAGACCGCATCATTTTCGATTGCCTCATTAACAGGATTCGCGGCCGGACTGAAATCATCCTTATACACCAGCTTGAAAACTTCCTGGAAATCCCTGCCGATCACAAGTTCTTCTTTCCAGCCGTCAGCTTTTCAGCCTTTTGATTAAGCAATGTAATCCTGCCGGACCGATCGGTAACAATCACTCCATCGCCGATCGAACGCAATGTAGCCGAGAGGCGTTCCCGTTCATTCCTTAGAGATCTTTCCGCCTGCTCCCTCTCATTGATTTCATTTTTCAACTGCAGATTTCTGTATGCCAGGTTGGAAATACCCCTGCAGATATCATCCAGCAGACAAAGCGTCTTCTCGAATTGCTCCAGGCTGATACGCGGCATGCAATCGAAGGCCTCCAGGATCGGCTCAATATCTGCTCCAATTTCCCGCGCAAAGGCGCAAATCGCATCCCGATCGACATCATGCACATTAGCCTGCCCCATCAGCCAGTTGGCCACATGCATCTCCCCGATCAATATTGGAGCGCTGGCATCAACAAATCCGCAACTGGCACATTTATGATATACAGGCGCAAGTCGAAGGGCACTCTCCTCATTGCGGGTCTTGTCGGAAAGATTGCAAAGCTCTGATCCACGGTCCGTTTGGGAAACAAGCTCGCATACACGGCAGAAATTACTGGGTTTTGTCAGCGAGTTTCCATCGATATCGATAATTATCGAGGCCACTCCCGAGGCTGCAGCAAAAGAGTCCTGGATACTCTGCAAACTCTTTAGGTCAATCAGATCTTTTAGCTTTATTCTGTTTGTTCCCATTAAAGCAGGCACCTGATGTCCACATATTCCTGTTAATGATCATGGATCTCACAGAGATTGCGCAAAATTGCAAGCAACTGTGAAACTTTCCGGAAGGGACAAGTATTTTGGGACCCTGAGAGTCCTCTACCACTTATTTTATTTCATCGGACAAAGCCAGCAAATCTGTACTGCTGCAACAACTTATTTTAGGTTCAGGAGCTACTGAAATTCACCTTATCCACATAAAATACCGCCGACCTAAGGCCGACGGTATTTACTTTCAAACAGCGTATTCCATGCTTCTATGTACTGCTGGCGCTAAATGTGATTATGACCTTACCCGAATCGACAACAAAGGTCGTTCCGAGATTACCTGTGCTGGTGGCATAATAATCGAACTGCCCCTCTTTGGCCAGCTCTTTCAATCGTTCGATGCCGGTAATGAAACCCAGTGATTCCGAATATGATATCATCGTTGTGCCAGGAGAAACTGTCAGGTTATCGATTACCTTCGTCGCTGAGCCCGGTACAGAAGTCGGACTGGCACCCGGTCCGCTGTAATCATCGATATAGACATTGAATACAACATCCGACGTTTCATTGCTGGTGATATAAAATTCCGTCCCGACCGCATCGATAAAATCGATATCATCCGAATGGTCCTCCCAGGTGGAGGTACTGGTTACATCGACCTGGTAAAAATAAAAACCGCTGAAGGCTGTGAAGGTGAATGATTCGACCACTATAAATGTACCCGAAACAATACATCCCAGCATACTGAACGCAAGCACAGTCATAAGCGGAAATGCAATTCTGGAAATAATCTTATTCACGTCTTCACCTCCTTACATTCCTACACCGAAATAGTAGTTAACACCGGCCGTAGCCATAATGCCTTTCTTGGATCCCTCCTCCTGCGGTGCGACAAACATCTTGCCGCGCACATCAATATCAAAATTGGGCATAATGCCAAGCAGAACCCCCACACCGGCAGAAACACCGAGCTTGCTTTCATCATAATCGGTATCATCATTGGTTATCTTGTAAATTGCAGCCCCGACCACGGCAAACGGCTTGAGGCCCTTACCGCCGCCCACACCACCAAGGGTGGCATCAATACCAAATGAGGTAATCTTTGAACCATCGACGCCCAGATCGACACCATCGACAGCATCAGGTTCGCCCCATTTGGAATAAGTGAAATTCGGCTCCAGGACAAAAAACACCGGCGTATTGATGCGCGCCTTGAAACCGAACACGCTGCCACCACCCTGGTCATCCTGGACTACCGGAATATTGATTCCGGCAAATGCCCCCAGCCCCAGGCTAATCCCCTGCGCCTGGCATACCGATGCCAAGAGGAGAATAACGGCCGAGATCAGTACCGCTCGTTTCAATATCAACCTCCTTTGAAAGCTAATAATTTATATCGGGAAAAGAAACCTGGATCATTATCATCCACTTTTATTCAGATTGTCAATATCATTTTTTAGCACAGCGCAAATTTGAAGAGATAAAGTGTATGGCATCTTTCATTTAACAATATATATTATAAGGTTTAACGCGAAACAAATCGGGGTCTTATAATGGGATACGAAATCAGGGATGTGACTGAAAATGATGCGGCCGATATAGTTTCTATCATAAATTATTTCATACGGGAAACATTCGCGGCCTATCACACCAGGCAGGTCGGCAGGGAATTTTATGAAATGCTGCGACGCAACTCCATCGGCCTGCCCTTTTATGTGGCCGAGGACAGCGACCAGAATGTCATCGGTTTTGCCTTATTGCAAAGGTTCCATCCCGCCGACACCTTTTCAAAAACCGCATCGATAACCTATTTTATTATGCCGGATCACACCGGTCATGGGCTCGGCAAAAAAATGCTCGACAAAATCATCGCAGACGCGCGCGAAAAGGACATAGAAACAATCCTGGCCCATATATCATCCTTAAATGAAGGCAGCATCAATTTCCATAAACGGCACGGATTTCGCGAATGCGGGAGGTTCGAGAAAATCGGCCGCAAATTCAATCGCCGGTTCGATATGGTCTGGATGCAAAAAGATATCTGAACGGCAGGCACCCGGCGATATCAATCCCAAACACCCAGGATCCTGCGCAAAAGCACTATCTCGCCCAGATGATAAGCGGAATGATCGCTGACAAGCAGGATTTCGCGCAATAATGTCTGCCCTTCGCCATGAGGTATCTCGGCAAGAAGATCATTCGATTCATCAGATGCGATCCGCATCAGCTCTTCAGTATCCCGCATAAAAGCTTTGATACTTTCATCCCAGGCCATATCATCAGGCGGTTCATGATCCTTTGGCCAGTAATCATCCGGCCAGTTAAGGTACTCATAATCCGGGTTGCGGACAAAATCGAGTATATCATTCTGGGCAATTCGGATATGCTCGAGAATATCCCAGGCCGAATGTTTTACACCCTCCGGCACTTTGCCGCGCAAATCCCTTGGAATACCGGTGACTGCTTTTTCGAAATCCACATGAGCGCCCTTCATTTCCAGAAGCCGGATCAGGTGCGCCCTGAGCTTTTTATTATTCTGTTCCATATAAATTTACAATGAAAAGGCAATATATCCTGTTCCCATCGATAATTATTGAGATAAAAAATACTACCCGAGTCAATTCCAGTGAAACATTATTTATTCAGTCACATATATATAAACAGCTATTTTGCTATCGCCCGATTATCACCTAGAAGGAGAGTTATCATGCAAATTTATAGAAGCATAAGGTTTCTCAGCCTTTTAATTTTATTTCTTGCGGTAATTATGGCCCTGCCGTCACCGGCATCGGCACAAAAAGATGGCGACAAGATATACCTGGGAAATTTCCGGATATTGGATTCGGATATCCTCGATGAACAACGCGTAGTCGTGGTCTATACCCCGCCCGGTTATGAGCACGGTGATAATCGCTATCCGGTCATGTACCTGCTTGATGGCCCGCGCCATTTTCATCATGTTACGGGCATAGTTGAATTTCTGACCAGCAACGGCCTGATGCCGCAGATGATTGTCGTGGGAGTGGCCAATACAGACAGAACCCGTGACCTGACACCAACCAGGGGGCAGGCCCTGACGGGCGATGATCTTCCCACGGCTGGAGGCGGAGATAATTTCCTGCGTTTTTTCAAGAATGAACTGATACCTTTTATTGAAAATGAATACCGCACCCATGATTTCCGCCTGCTGGTCGGTCATTCATTCGGCGGCCTGTTCACAACCTATACCATGCTGACCGAGCCGGATATGTTCGGTGCCTATATCGCGATCAGCCCGACATTTCGATGGGATGATCAGCTTCTCTCGCGCAAAGCCAAGTATGTTTTCGAAAAGGGCACCCGGCTTAACAGATTTCTCTACTTTTCAATTGGCGATGAGGGAGAAGTCATGAAAGCCGGCGCCGACCGTTTTGTCAAACTGCTCGAATCCCGCGCGCCTGAGCAACTGAAATGGCATTACAGCTACCTGGGCGATGATGATCACGGCTCTACTGTGCATCAGACCATCTATGACGGCCTGCGTTTCATCTACAATGGATGGCAACTGCCGCCGGTTTATTATGACAGTAGCCTTGCCTCGGTGCAAAGATTCTTTGATCAGCATTCCGAAAGATACGGCTACGAAATACGTGTACCGGAGGTAGTCTATAATCTCATGGGTTACCAGGCTCTGCGGGCCGAAGATTTCAATAAAGCGGAAAGGGTCTTCAAGAAAGCGATTACCGAATATCCCGGTTCGGCCAATGTCTATGACAGCATGGGTGAATGCTATGAAACCATGGGCAAAATTTCGCTGGCTGAAAAAAATTATGCTAAAGCGGTTGAACGAGGGCAGAAAATCGATGACCCCAATCTGCCCATTTATCAGAACAACCTGGAAAGGATTCGCAAGCAGACCAGTAATATGTGATTGCTAAAAATCAGATTAGATTATAAAGGCGGAACTGTGGATCTCCGCCTTTTTTATTTCCAGTAAATATCATCCTCGACCACATTGGTCTTGAACACAAGTATGCGGAACAGCCGCTCGCTTTCGTTGCGTACGCTGTGAACATCACCCGGCTCTGTGATCATCATATCCCCCTGTTTGAGCTTTGTAACCTCGCCGTTGATCTCGAATGTCACCTCACCCTCAATAACATGATAGAACTCGTAGGTCTCTTTATGATAATGGTCTTCAACGACTGATCCGGCCTCGATCTCAACTATCTGCGCCAATGTTCCCCCGCTGTCGAGATCATCCGGGGAAGCCAGGATTTGCTTTTTATATCCCTTGCCGGAGATCCACTTTGATGGATCGACTTTGATATTTTTCATAAATATAACCTGTTTTTAAGATTATTTCTGAAAGGGTGAGCCTGTGCCGGTTTCGCAATAATCTTTTAGACTTTTCATATACAGCGCCCAGTTATAATTGCAGCGCGCATAGAAATCGGTCTCATCTCTCCATCCCGTGTGCGCAAAGCGCAGGATCGTGCCTCCATTGTCTGGAGTCAAATCGAATTCAATATACGTACCGATCCATTCCCGGTCACCCTCGACACATTGCCATCTCACATGTTTGCCGGGCTCGAGTACGAGGACCTTCATCTTATTGAAATAAAGATCACCGAATTTGAACTCATTCTCGAATTCGATTTCCGGCCTGGCAACAGTATCGGTTGTCCACCATCCGGCCAGCCCCTCCTGCTCGGAAACCGCTTTATAGACCTTTTCGGGTTGGATATCTATTTTCAGGTAATGCCTGATATTGGCCACTACTTGCATTTCCCCTGTTCAGGAATTTTTGGAAAGCTCCTTGAGCCATTTTTTGAATATCGTTTTGCGGATATCTTTCTTGTCCTTGATCTTGATATGCCTCATCCGTTCACCCGTGCCCAACAGTATGCCCTTGTCGTCCTCGATATCCGAGGAATGAAACAGACCGAAATTAACATAGCCCTTGCATGATTGAAGATAGCAGATATCCCGATCTTTGCAGAAAACAGGCATATTGCGTTTGATCTTCTCCTCGGCATCCGGCAACGCCTCATGGATAACTTCACGCATTTCAGACATAAGAGATGACATCGGTTCATCAACATTTTCAATATACTTTGTGACCTGGCTGTTTTTCTTCATAACATATCCCGCAACTTGTTTTTTTGGCTCCTTTCCCTCAAACCTAAGAAAATATATCAAAATAGCAATAAAAAATCCGCCGAAATGAATCGACGGACCAATACCGGGTAAATTTATCTGCAAAAACCGCCTATTTAATCCTCTCTACCACCATGTTGTTTTCATATATCTCATGGCGATACAACTCGCCCTCACGGTCCCAACGCTTTCTTTCGCCAATTTTCTTGCCCATGTCATATTGAATACGCTCGATCAATGTGCCATTTCGATGCCAGGCTTTGGAAATGCCATGCAACTGGCCATCCTTGTAATAGCTTTCATTCTCTATCGAACCGTCATTGTACCAGTGCGTAACCCTGCCGTTGCGTTCACCATCTTTGTAATGAATCACATACCAGAGCTGGCCGTTATAATGCCAGCCGCGTTGCAGGCCCTCTTTCTGGCCCATATGCCAGCGCGCTTCACGGCGCTTGTTGCCCTCCTGATCATACATGCTGTGAATGCCGTGCTTTACGAATTCGCCCTTATGCTCGATCTCGGTCCATTCTTCCTTCAGCTCGCCGTTCTCATGAAATGTCTGCTTCAGCACCGGTTCGCTCTTCTCACAGGCCAGGGCCATGATTACAGTCATCAAAAGCCATAGGAATAAAATCTTTTTCATGATGACGCTCCGCAATCTGTAGTATTAATAGACTTCACGTTTCCATTCATCCTGAAATTTCAGGATACAATAAATGAGCATTGTATGTTAGGATTTTATTTATCTAATGTGAGAAAAAAATGCGGGGCTTAAAGGATACCATCCAGGGTCTTTTCCAGTTCGACCAGCTTTTCGTAAGCATGCAAAGTGCTCTTGCGGGCACATTTGAAAAGCGAGGTAATATTCTCATGCTCGCGTGACAGGTCATCATTGGTGATAGAATCCAGGAGTTGATCATCCTCATCGTAGATGCTGAGCATATTCTCGTGCAGACGCAGGTTGCATTTGCCCACATCCGCCAGGTAGGTGCCGGGCTCAAGTTCGCGCCATTCAATATTGCTCTTCTTGGTCTGGTAGAGGATCTTTTTGAAGATCGAAACCAGCTTTGTGCGGGGAACCAAAAAGTCCTCCGCCTCCAGGTCCTTTTTAAAAGCGGCAGTCATATCATTACTATAATCGGCGCATTTAAGTAACGAATTTATAATAATTTGCAAAAAATGAGAGAAATATTGGATATCAAATCGGTGAGAATTCCAGACGGGTCCAGATCACGCTGATTTTTACCTGGCTGACCTCGGGAACGGTATATAAAATCTGCATTGTCTCGCCCGGCTGATAACGGCTTTTATCGATTGATATGGCATAGCCGCCCGGAATCGGTTTCATATACGGCACCTTTTTAAAACGCGGACCCTGCTGAGAATCGATATTACCGATCGCAAAATAAAGCTCGGCCGAAATATCCCCGCTCTCGAATTTGAGCATGTAAATACCCTCCGGAAGGGCTATCCCGGATTCATAGCCGGGCTCCCAGAAAACCTCATAATCGCCGGCTTCGAACGTGCCCTCGGTTACGGTTATGCTGACGGTACCGGAATCGCTGCAGGAAAAAAGTGCGGCGCAGGCAAACAGCAGGATAAGTAATCTCTTCATGTTGACGTCCTTGTATGCGAATAATTAACAGGCATTCGACCAGGATGTCAAATAAAAGAAATCCCTCCCCTTTTGATGTCCCCGGCGGCTTCTACCTGAAATCGGCCAGAATCTCCTCCACATCGGAGGTCTTAAACGGCTTGGGCAGATAAAAATCCGGCATATCCCTGACCACCATACCCTGGGTAGCATCGGAATTGCGCGTCGAGATAATCGCCACCGATGTTTTCGGGTAGTTGCGCTTGACGTATTTGAGAAGCGTGAATCCGGAAATGCCAGACATTTTCGTATCGGCTATAACCAGGGCATACTCACGGTTCTTCATCTTCTCAATCGCCTCTTCGCCGCTGTTGGCGGTTTCGCAGGGAATACCGAAAATATCAACCATTTCGGCCAGGCAGCGGGCCATGTGATCGTTGTCATCGACCACCAGGACTTTCTTTTGTTCTTTTTTACTCTTCATTCTGCTTAGCTACATTATGGGCTATTAAAATCTGTCCTCTTTTTAAGAATCGACACCCTAACAATAAAATTAAACCATTTGCATACAAAAAATAAGGATTTTATACGTAAACCTAAGCAATAAGCCGCTAAAAAACAAGTTGCCCGCAATCCTCAAAATGCCTACATTTCTGCAGTTAAATTCAATCCCGGTAGGATGTTTATGGATTCTATCAAAAAGGGCCAAAATTATGAAAGCTGATCTGTATATCAAGCATATCGGCCAGCTTGTAACCTGCAGGCCGCGTGGAAGTTTGCCCCTGCGCAGGGCCGACCTGGATCATCTCGAAGTCATCGAATATGGCGCCATCGCCTGCCTGGCCGACAAAATCGTGGCTGTCGGTACAACCGCCGAAATTGACCGCCAGATCAACCTGATAAATCGCGCCAAAGTGATTGATGCCGTAAATAAGGTGGTGACACCCGGCCTGGTCGATCCGCATACTCATCCGGTCTTTGCAAAAACGCGTGAGGATGAATTCGAGATGCGCAATATGGGCAAAAGCTATATGGAAATCGCCGAGGCTGGGGGAGGAATCCGCAATTCCACCCGCGTGCTGCGTGAAACCTCGCGGGATCAGCTCTATGAAAACGCACGCAAGTATCTCGATATGTTCCTTGAATACGGTACCACCACGATTGAGGCCAAATCCGGCTATGGTTTGACGACAGCGGATGAAATCAAGCAACTGGAAGCGATTCAAATGCTTACGGAAAACCACGCGCTTGACCTCATACCCACATTCCTGGGCGCGCATGAGATTCCCGATGAATACCGGGACGACAAAGATGCTTATGTCAATCTGATAATAAACGAGATGATTCCACTTGTGACCGAACGAAATTTGGCGGTCTTTTCAGATATATTCTGCGAAAAAGGTGTCTTCGAGCTGGAGGAATCTGAAAAAATCCAGCGGGCCGCCAAAGATCATGGCTTGAAGCTGAAATTCCATGCCGATGAGATAGTCAACCTGGGCGGCGCACAACTGGCCGCAAAGCTGGGCGCTGTTTCGGCCGATCACCTGGTGTATATCTCCGATGAAGGCATTGCCGCCATGGCCGAAGCCGGTACAATCGCAGTATTTCTCCCGGGCACATCATTTTATCTCGATCTCAAGGATTACGCCCCGGCCCGTAAGATGATCGAAGCCGGCGTACCGGTAGCGCTTTCTACTGATTTCAATCCGGGCAGTTCGGTCACGGTATCATTGCAAATGATTATGACATTGGCCGCCAATAAGTTAAAGATGACCGCGGCGGAAATCATAAATGCCTGCACGATCAATTCGGCCTGCGCGCTTCTTCTGCAGGACAGGATCGGATCGATCGAGGCCGGCAAAAACGCCGATATCGTTATCTGGGATGCCACGAATTTCCGTCAACTACCCTATTTTTATGGCATCAACCAGGTGGAAAAGACTATAAAAAACGGCCGTATTGTATGGAATAAAGAAGGAACGAATTAGCCTTTCCGATACTATAATTATAGAGGAACTCGAACTTTGAAAAATCTCGCGCTGATCATTGTCTGCCTGCTCTTGTTGCTTTCATGCGGACCCTACTCATTTTCCGGTAAAACAATCACCGGGATCAAATCGGTCTATATACCGGTTTTCGACAATGAAACTATCGAATATGGCCTGGGCGAAGAGTTGACAAATAAGGTTACCGATGCAATCGTTGCCGATAATACACTCAGAGTGGTTGACAGAGAGGCGGCCGATGCTATACTTAATGCCACGGTGACCTCATTTGAGAGAACAAGCGAGATCTACAACATTGAGGACCAGGTTCAGGAATATCGGGTCACACTGGCAATACAGGCCCGTTTTGTAAAGGCCGATGGTGAACTGGTCTGGGAAGAACCCAGGCTGACCGCCTTCGGGCTCTATGACGCCCAGGCGGAAACATTAGATGACGGCAAAACGGAAGCCCTTGAAAAAATTGCCGAGGTAATAGTAAACAGAACAGTCAGAGACTGGTAATTATACAATCAGGTCAAAGAGCAAAGGAAATTAAATGAAAAGAAAGATCGCATTATTCGGACTGGTGGCCTTATTCTCCATATTTCTTTTCGCAAATAATCTTCTGGCAATAAATTCAAAAGCCGGTACGGCGGCCTATTCCTTCCTGAAAATCGGAGTGGGCGCCCGTGCGGTTTCAATGGGCAATGCCTTTGTGGGCATGGCTGATGATGAATCGGCCATCTACTATAATCCTGCCGGCCTGAATCAGATTCCCGGCTATGCCTTATCATCGGGCTATCACAGCTATGTGGCCGACATCCAGGGCGGCTACCTGAGCGCAGTCCTGCCCTGGGGCGAAAACCGTAAAATCGGGCTGTCGGTAAATTATCTCAATTTCGGCGACACGCCATTGACAAATCAAACCGGCGAAGTGCAGGGCACATTCGGAGGCGGTGACCTGGCGATTTCAGCCGCTTATGCCCAGTCACTTGTCGAAAACCTGGATATCGGCCTGACCGGAAAATTCATCTATGAGTCGGTCGATTCATTCAGTTCTACCGGCCTGGCAATGGATATCGGCCTATTGTATCATTTCCCGGAGGGCAATACCAGGATCGGCGTGGCGGCCTCGAATCTGGGTTTCCAGCTTTCCGGCCTGTCCGAGGAACATAAGGATCCCCTGCCGATTATGCTCAAGGCCGGAATCGCTCACAAGATGCATGGCGCGCCGTTCAATGTCGTCGCCGATGGCGGCAAATACTCAGATAACGATTTCTTCGTGGGCGGAGGAGTCGAATTCACCGGTGTAGAGATGATGCGCCTGCGTGTCGGATATAATACAATCGGAAGCGACTATAAAACCGGCGGCGATAATGAAAACCTGGCCGGGCTTTCATTCGGGCTGGGATTGATATTTAATAAACTGTCATTTGACTATGCCTATGTACCCTATGCCGACCTGGGAAATTCGCATCGGGTTTATATCGCCAGGCGCTGGTAACCGGCTGACTTAGCGGGGGAATTAGTATGCTCAAAAAACCTCTTTTTTATTTTTTGCTGGCGGCCGGGCTGATCATCATGGCCTGCGAAAGCGGCCCTCAGCCCAAGGACACCGTGCTGGGATTTATCAACGCCCTGCGCGGCGACACTCAGATCGAACTGGATAATTATCTTATAGTCAATGAGCTGGTGCGTGAAAATGCGCCCAATGTTTATACTTACAATGATTCCCTGTCTGTCAGGGAGAATATTAACCGCTTCTCAGAGTTGTTTGCACCGGATGGCAAAATTCGCCGGCTCTGGACCGACAAGCAAATCGTGGTCGGAGAGACAGAGGTCCTGGGCGATACCGCCTATGTCGAGGTCTCATTTATCGACCGCGCCTCAAGCAAGCAATATTACAATAAATGGGGCCTGCGCAAGACCACCGAAGACTGGAAAATTTTTGCATTTAAACTGTTGTAATTTCCTCTCTTCTGTCATATAATAGCAGAGAGGAATCTACAGTTTGACTATCCTTCGGATAAAACAAAGGTATGGGATTATTTGAGTCTGCCATAGTGGCATATTCAATAATCCGGGGCTGGCATTATAATATTTTTCAAATGAATCAGATCCGAAAGGGAGCATTCAATCATTTGTTTGGATGAGCTTTATATGTCAGGCAAACTGGCGGCAAAAATGAGGTTGCGCATAGATGCGCGCTGGCCTTATCATGAGTTTCACAGGGGTAACTAAGCGGGAGCCTAAAAAAACTATGGCAACAGGTACGGTGGTGCGGCTTGAAAAAGGTATGGGCTTTGGTTTTATCCGCACCGAGGATGGCACAGACATCTTTTTTCACCAGCGCTGGCTGAGATATGTCCGTTTCAGGGATATAAAAGTCGGCTCGAAAATGGTATTCGAGGTTCAAAAGGGTCATCGGGGATTTAAAGCGCTCAATATGCGTTTTGCGCCCGATGATGAAAATTTCCTAAAGAACTTTACACCTCGCAGGTTCAAAAAGAGAAGATAGCAGTTCCATTTCGCCAGCTGAATTTGCGTTCTATAATATATAACTCTATCCGGGAATAACCTGTGCATCTGTGTTTCATTGATACTGAAACGACCGGGCTGTTTCCCTCCGCAGGAGACAGGGTATGCGAAATCGGGTTACTGAAGGTTGATGAAAATCTGCAGATAATCGAACGTTTCGAGCACCTCATCAATCCCCAGAGGTTGATTTCTCCCGGCGCCCGGCGGGTTAATGGAATCAGCGATGAGGAACTGGTCGACGCGCCCATCTTCCGTGAGATTGCCGATAAGATATATGCCATAGTCAAAGATGGCATCCTGATCGGCCACAATATTCTTTTCGACTACAGTTTCATGCGCAATGAGTTCAGGCTATCGGGAATAGATTATGATGATCCGCTTTTATTCGATACTCGCGAAGCCGCCCGTAATCTGGTCATCAGCAAATCCTATGGACTCTCCACCCTGACAGGGTTATTTGGAATAAAAATCAGAAATCGTCACCGCGCCATGGGCGACTGCCTGGGCACATATGAACTATTTCGTTATCTGCTGAGAAGATTCACAAGAAAATCAGGCGGCGGTCTGACTGTCTTTCTGGAACGCTTCTCGTTCCATCCGGGACGTCTGGCCGATTCAATACCGGAATGGCTCAAATCGGCGCTGGACAAGCAACGCGATGTGGAAATCGAGTATGTCAGCCGCAATAATCAGAAAACCCGGCGTGTGATTCTTCCTGTGGGCGTGCTTCTTGATGCAGGCAAGCTGTATATCGATGCATTCTGCCGGGTTCGCAAGTCCCGCAGGACATTCCTGGTCGATCGTATCGCCCGCATTCTGCCCGAAAAACAGCCTCCCGAGAATTGAAAAAAAGAAGATCAAAACACTGCTCTATCCCCGCTTAAATCATTACAATTTTATATTTAAACGAACCCGTTTCAAAATCGTCATATAGACAAAAATTAGCTTGCTTTTTGATACGGATTGTTCTATAATCCATTCTTTGATTGGGAGGATTAGACCTTATTCAACTAATTACTACGAAATTATTTATGATTCTCTACGGGAGGTTAAAATATGTGTAAACTATTGCGCCTGGGCATTATTTTGGTATCAGTTTTGGCGCTGTCTTTTATGCTCGCATGTGAGGGTGATGAAGGACCTCAGGGCCCCGAGGGCCCTCCAGGTGAACCGGGCGAACCGGGCGAAGATTTGCAAATCGCTCCACCCGATGACATCTATTTCTCACTGGCCATTTTTAATCAATTCGATGGCACTGCAACAAATTACCGTGCACATGATTTCCTGCGCATCACTTTTGATTCAACCGCTGAACCGGCCGAGGACGTGGTCGTGGCCGGATATGTCAGTGCCGCTCCGGAGATCGATGGTGTAGACGGTGATATTGATGAATGGGGATTTGCTGAAGATCTGTTCGAAAGCGATGTTCCCCTTGAGGGTATTGTCGGTGACGACAATATGATTAGCGAGGTTTCGGTGCGCTGTGTTTATGACGAGAAATATATCTACTTCTTCCTGACCTGGGTTGAGGAGAATGTTCTTGACGGCCCTGAGCCCTCGGAAAGCCGTAACCTTCAGGAATGGAGATATCTCGGATTTGGCGATGAGGCCGGGTTTGAACCGACAGGTTCCGAGGATCGTGTCTGGATGATGTTCCTGACAGATACATCCTACACACCGGGCGCCAATGACTGCCTGCTGGAATGTGGCCTGGATAACGCCACGCTGGCCTCGGCTATGAGAATTGATGTCTGGGATTGGCGTGCCTCCATAACCGACCTGGTCGGTTTTGGTGATGACCTTTATATGACTTATTCAGGCGGTGCGGTCAATGGTCCTGTCGGCGATGCCGGAGGTGCCGCATTTATGCGCAACATTGACGGTGATGAGCCGGCCTGGATGCATTATGACGATCCCAATGAAAATGCTCTTTACCCGTTCTGGTTCAGACATGCAGTGCAGTTTGTCGATGACGGCAGTTTTTCGCGCAACAGCACTATTCCGGGTTATATGGCTTTGATCCCCTACGGTGATCGTGCTAATGTAGCATCGATGGGACTTTATGAGAATCCGAGATGGACAGTCGAAATCAGGCGCCTTCGCAACACGGGAAGCGGAAACGACATCCAGTTTTAGGAGGCCATGATTATGAAGAAGCTAATAGTAAATATATTGCTGGCTGCCCTTTTGATGGGACTTCTCGCGGTTCTGGCCTGCGAGGGTGATCAGGGTCCTGAAGGGCCGCAGGGACCTGCCGGTGAGGATGGTCCCGATGCAACCATTGGACCGCCGGCCGATCGCGTATTTGCCCTGGCGATTTTCAATGGTACCGAGTTGGATCATAACGGAGCCAACACAATTTCGCTCACATATGATTCAACTGCCACTCCCTCATCATCTGTGGTAGTGGCCAACAAGCTCGCCCGACCACCGGTGATTGATGGTTTGGATGGCGGTTCGGACGAGTGGGGTGAAAAATCCTCCACAATTGAACTCGAACATCAGGCTTATGCCGATAATTTCATTTACCAGGCTACAGTCAAGGCGGCATACGATGATTACAACGTCTATTTCCTGGTTCGCTGGAGCGAGGTTGCACAGGGCGGTTTCATGGTAAGCAAAAATGAAAACCACCTGAACTGGACCTATGACACAGAGGATGAATTGTTCCACATTAACAGGACCTATGAGGACCGTGTGGCTCTCATGTTCCAGGAATCGCGGACATTCATCAATGACTGGAGAGCCCTGGGATGCCTTTTGGGATGTCACCTGGGAGCCGAGAGGATGGCCTCGCCTGCACCCAGTATTATCAATGACACCTGGCAGTGGGGTTCGGTCCGCACAAATCCGCTGGAAATCGGTTATGACCGAGGCCTGACATCATTCGGATTCGAAGATGATGACGGTATTCCGCCCATCTACCAGAACCTGTTTGTCAGACAGCGTATCGTTGACGACAGCACTTTCTTCGACAGCCTGCCTATTTACATGCACAGGCTGCATAAAAATGATCCCGGCTTTGAGGCATCCGTACCAATGTGGGATTATTTTGTCACGCCTTATATGGGAACGATTGAATGGCCCGCATCGGCTGAACTTCCGGGATGGATCGCGCAGATCCCATCCGAGGGCAATGATGTCATGAAAGCCAAAGGTGTGTATTCCGGCGGCACATGGACAGTTGAATTCTCACGACCCAGGATCACCAATGATCCATTTGATTCAGATTTTTAAGTTTTGATCATAGAATCTAAAAAAGCCGTCCATTTTTCGGGCGGCTTTTTTATTGCACCGATTTAATTGAATATCAATATTATAATTCATATTGGCCTGACCCGATGTTTCATCCTGAAATCGCTGAACAATAAAGAAATACAGGAAATCTGCCGTAAATCTATATATGAAAAGGAGTGGCAGACCGGATAAGCTGGACAGCATTGTCTTCCTGGTCGATGACCTGGAAAGATCGCTGGACTTCTACAAAAATATTCTCAAGCTGAATGTGATCCTGAATTCGCCCACCTGGGCAGAATTCAGGGTTGGTGATATAAATATAGCATTGCACCAGAAAACTCCCGATGCCACGCATCAGCTGTCATCGGCCGGCAACAACAATATGTCGATTCAGTTCGAAGTCAAAAGCATCGAGGATCATGTCGCCTTCCTGAAACTGCACGGCGTGGAAATCATAGGCGGCATTAAAGACAGCCGCTTTGCGCGGTATGCATTCTTCACTGATCCTGATGGCAATATCCTGGGTTACCGCGAATACAAACAAAACGAGTTCGAAACCGCCTGATACTTTTCCTTGCAATTGCGCTGATTTGTTTTATAATCAGTGATCATGGCCACAAAAATTATTAAAGCTATACTTCTCGATGTGGGCGGGCCGATTGTCGATGATTCTGCTCTCGATGATTACTGGAACGATTATCTTTTGAAAAATCTGCCCGAGGCCATAGGACGCGAGATAACATTGCAGGAAATCGAGGAAACCAACCGCAGTATGGTCGAATGTTTCTGCCCCTCGGTTTATTCCGGCACACTCTGGCATTACCTCAGGCCGGATAAGAAGCTTTTTAAAAAATTCCGGGCCGAATTCGATAAGCTTGATTTTCCCCAATTCTATAAAATTCATCCCGGTGTCGAGGAGATTCTCAGATCATTGAGACGCAACTATATCTTGGCAATCGCCGCCAATCAGGGCAGCGTGACCGGCAGATTCCTGGAGCAGGCCGGGATTCTTCAGCATTTCACATTCAAGGAGATGTCTTCCGATATGCCCTATTCCAAACCTGATCAGCGTTTTTTCGAGTATATTTCGAACTGGGTAAAAATACCAATGGAAGAATGCCTGATGGTCGGTGATCGGATCGACAATGATATCGTGCCTGCCAAACGTATGGGTTTGAGCGCAATAAAATATGCCATCGGCTTACACAAGGATCAGAAAGCGCGCATACCCTCTGAGGAACCGGATGCCATAATCAGTTCGCTGGATCAGCTGGAAGCGGCAATAAATCATTTACAAAATATCAAAGATTAATTATTTTCCTTCTTTAGCCTGATACATAAACACATTTATCATCGAGCTGTCAGGGGGTTGACCTATGCTCGCAAAGATTCTTTCAGCAGCCGTGCTGGGTATCGACGCCTATATCGTGGAGGTTGAAGCCGACATTTCCCAGCAATTGCCCTCATTTGCCACAGTCGGCCTGCCCGAGGGTGCGGTCAAGGAAGCCAAGGAACGGGTGGCCGCGGCAATCAAGAACTCCGATTTCGTCTATCCCAGTAAGAAGATCACGATCAACCTGGCGCCGGCCGATATCCGCAAAGAGGGTTCCGCCTTCGACCTGCCCATGGCCATAGGCATCCTGGGCGCCACCGGCCAGATACTGCGCGAGGATTTCGGCGAATACATCATGGTCGGCGAATTGTCACTGGATGGTTCACTTAAACCGGTGCCCGGCATTCTTCCAATTGCGATCCAGATCGCCAAAGAGAAAAAGCAGTCCATGATTGTTCCGCTGGAAAATGCGCGCGAGGCCGCGATCGCCTCCGGGCTCAAGGTTTATCCCCTGTCCAGCCTGGCGGAAACAGTGCAGTTCCTGGAAAACGGCGACAGCATTAAACCATTCGAGGTCGATGTCGACGAGGTCTTCAGCCAGGCGCTGAATTACGCCAATGATTTCGCCGAGGTCAAGGGCCAGGAGAGTGCCAAACGGGCATTGGAAATCGCGGCCGCAGGAGGACATAATATCATTATGATCGGCCCGCCCGGATCGGGCAAAACCATGCTGGCCCGGCGCCTGCCATCGGTACTGCCCAACCTGACTATGGAGGAGGCGCTGGAGGTCACCAAGATATATTCGGTTTCGGGGCTTCTTCCGGCTAACAAGGCATTGATCGCGACCCGTCAATTCTGCGCCCCGCATCATACGATCTCGGATGCCGGGCTGATCGGCGGCGGACGGGTGCCCAAACCGGGGCAGGTTTCGCTGGCGCATCATGGTGTGCTATTCCTTGATGAAATGCCCGAGTTTCGTAAGGATATCCTGGAGATGCTTCGACAGCCGATGGAGGATGGCCAGGTTACTATATCCCGTTCCATGATCAGCCTGACATATCCATCCAAGTTCATGCTGGTGGGCGCGATGAATCCCTGCCCCTGCGGATATTTCGGCGACAACAGCCATGAGTGCACATGCAATCCCGGGCAGATTCAGAAATATATGTCGAAGATATCGGGGCCGTTGATGGATCGGGTGGATATTCATATCGAGGTGCCGGCGGTGAAATTCAAGGATCTGGCGGCCGAACCCTCGGGTGAGAAATCCGATACAGTCAGGGCCCGTGTTAATCGTGCTCGTCGGGTACAACTGGATCGATTCAATAACGAGCCGTTGATGTATTGCAATGCGCATATGGAGTCCAGGGATTTACAGCGTTTCTGCAAGCTGGAGCCGAAATCACTGGAGCTGTTGCGTACGGCGATAACACGATTGGGGCTTTCGGCACGGGCCTATGACCGTATCATCAAGGTTGCCCGTACAATCGCCGACCTCGATTCCGAGGCAGACATCCAGACCAGCCATATCTCGGAAGCAATCCAGTACCGCAGCCTGGACCGGAACTTGTGGTTGTAGGGGAAAGTTTATCATCAGCGACCATGGAAAAAACCTTTAGCAGAGACAAGAACAGTGCTTGTGCCCGGCAGATGCCCACAAATCCAACAAGTGCCCGGCAGATGTTCACAAATCCAACAAGTGCCCGGCAGATGCCCATAAATCCAGCAAGTGCCCGGCAGATGCCCATAAATCCAGCAAGTGCCCGGCAGATGCCCACAAATCCAGCAAGTGCCCGGCAGATGCCCATAAATCAAACAAGTGCCCGGCAGATGCCCATAAATCAAACAAGTGCCCGGCAGATGCCCACAAATCCAGCAAGTGCCCGGCAGATGCCCATAAATCAAACAAGTGCCCGGCAGATGCCCATAAATCAAACAAGTGCCCGGCAGATGCCCACATCTGCCGGGAGCAGGTAATATATGGCAGTTAGAAAAAAGCTGAAGCTGAAAGGACGCGCAGTTATATTTGTAACAACAACAACCAATAACTGGATACCGGTATTCAATAATCCGACAGCAGCAGATATAGTCCTCGATACGTTGAATACAAATTTGGAAAATTTCAGTGCCATGATTCTCGGCTTTGTTATAATGCCAAATCATTTTCATGGACTAATCTGTATGAAAAATATTGCTGAACTATCGCGTTTTATGCAATCATTCAAAATAATCTCATCCAAAAGAATTAAATCCGATTGCCCCGATTGGCTGGTATCAAGGCTAATAGAAAACAAAGTCTACCGACTTTGGAAACCACGGTATGACGACCAGGCAATAGTATCAGAAAGGCAGTTTAAAATAAAACTGGATTATATTCATACAAATCCATTACGAGCAGGTCTGGTAGAAAAAGAAACAGATTGGAATTATTCCAGTGCAAAAGACTGGTTATTGGGTATAAAAGGTAGGATACCGGTAGAAACAAATTTTGAGTGGAGTATATAACATGGCGGCAGATGTGGGCATCTGCCGCCCACAGAGAGGCACAAAAGCTCCTACTATATCGACGATACCCTGAGAACATTACATTTATATGACCTAGCACAGCGAAAAAATAAATCTTTCTCTGCCCACGGGAGGAGGCTGGAATAATATGATTAATAACATAATCATTTCAATTATAATCGCCCTGACATTCATCCCCCTGTCGGGAACTCATGCCGAAGATACTGATTCAGTCATTCCCTTCAGACTTGACGGGCATATGATTCTGGTGGATGTTAAAATCAATGACCATAACGAGGTGCTCAGTTTTGTTTTCGATACCGGAAGTCGTACATTCATGAACTATGACGCTTTTAAAGAATTAGAGCTTAAGGCTGAAACCACACATAAAAGCCCTCTGTTTCCTATCGCCTTTTACTACTGCACGTTGGATTCTATTCGAATCGGCGGGATATCGAAATCAGGATTTAAAATTGAAAGTCGTGATGTAGGAAATCTGTTGGGAGATTATGAATTTGCAGGTTTTATCGGCTGTGATTTCTTTGGCAAATCTATAATTACCATTGATTATAAGAACAAACGGCTGATTATATCCAGTGGTGATAAACCTTTCCCGGACGAGGACATTACCATTTCAACGGATATGTTTATCTCGCCTATGGGCGGAATTCCGATTATAGAATGCAGGTTGAAAGACAGCATCGACGTAGCCATAGGAATAGACACCGGAGCCCCATCGGCGCTAATTCTGCCAACAGATTATATGAATACATTGAACTTCTTGGTAGAAAAACACTTCATAAAAATGAAGGGTGAGTACCTCAAATGGTCATTTGCCGAACAGCATGACTGCTTTCTATCGAGCATAAATTCCATGAAAATCGGAAATACCGTGCTTCAAAACCAACCGGTTATATTTTATGATAAGTTAGCCGTGTTTGGACGAGATTTCCTGTCCAATTTTCTGGTTTCACTTGATTTTATAAATAATCGATTGTATTTGACGCCCGTAAAAAATAAAACCGTAAGCAGCGAGTTTTATTCATTTGGATTTATTCCACGCAGACATAAATCGGGCGAAATTTCGATAAAAGGTATATGGGAAAATTCGCCAGCGGACAGTGCCGGACTTAATCTGGGAGATGAGATTCTATCAATAAACGGAATAGCTTCAGAGGAAATTACTCGCAACCAAATGCATGACCTGCTTTTCCGCACTGATTCTAAATCGATTTCGCTTTCAGTTTCCAGAAACGGCAGCGTTGAAAATATATCATTGAAAAGGCAAAATCTTTTAAAGCTGGATGACTAATTTTTACCGGGGTACTGATGCGCCGGGATGCCCCACCGCTTCAGCGGTGGGAAAGGAAATATTTGCGTAGCAGCAAAACTAATCCGGCCCTTAAATGGATGAGTGTAACAGCCGGCAGATGTGGGCATCTGCCGCCCACGAATCTTTTGACTTTTATCATAGCAGGTGCGGTACATTTTATTGTTGTACGTTTCACAAGATAGGTAACATAATGGGCTCACTACATGGGTAACACTTTACAATGTTGCGGCGGTTCTTTAGTTCTCCCGATTTTATCGGGAGGACGGTGAACTGCCGCCACCGGTACCTTGAGTTTTTTGGGTGCCCGCCGCTTTAGCGGTGGGATATGATAAACAAAGTGCTAATTTTCACAAAAAACCCCGCCAATCGACGGGGTTATGATCTATCCGATTCTTTAAAATCAATCTACAGCTTTGCCACTTTCTTCTTGCTGACCCGGAGGTCGCGGGTGGCATTGCGGGTGTCAAACACAAGATTCGAATTGTCGACCACCCAGCGGTAATCATAATCGGTATGATTTGTCACGATTACCGTGCATACCGATGACTTGAGCAACTGTTTATTCAGCTTCTGCGATTTCAGATTACCCGAATCGAAATGCACCAACGGCACATAAGGATCATTATAGACAATTTTTGCACCACGTTCCTGCAACAGCTTGATGACATCCAATGCCGGCGATTCGCGTACATCGGAAATGTCTTTCTTATAGGCCACGCCCAGGATACATATCTTCGAGCCCTTGAGCACCTTGCCATTTTCATTTAACTGACGGGTGATGCGGTCGAGCACATATTCGGGCATATGCGAATTGATATCTCCGGCCAGTTCGATAAAGCGGGCGTAGTAATTCAATGATTTCAGTTTCCATGAAAGATAATGCGGATCGATCGGGATACAGTGCCCGCCCAGACCGGGGCCGGGATAAAAGGGCATAAACCCGAATGGTTTCGAGGCCGCGGCATCGATAATCTCCCATACATCCAGCCCCAGACGGTCGCACATCAGGGCCACCTCATTGACCAGCCCGATATTGACCGAGCGGAATGTGTTCTCCAGCAGCTTAACCATCTCGGCCGCCTTGGTCGAGGAGACATCATAGACATTATCGATAATACAAAGGTAGAATTCCTTGGCCACAGTACGGCATTTGGGCGTCACGCCGCCAACCACACGGGGCGTGTTGGAGGTACCGAAAAACTGATTGCCGGGATCGATTCGTTCCGGCGAAAAGCCCAGGTAGAAATCACGCCCGACTTTCAGGCCGGTTTCCTCCAGTTGCGGAAGGATTAGTTCCTCTGTCGTACCCGGATAAGTGGTCGACTCGAGTACCACCAGCATATCCTTGTGCAGGTATTTCTTGACCTGGTCAACCGCATTGAGGATAAAGGTCACATCCGGGTCCTTGGTCTTGGACAATGGCGTGGGCACGCAGATAGCCACGCAGTCGACTTTCTTGAGCTGGCTGAAATCATCGGTGGCCCGCAAAAGCTTCTTGCCGACCAGCTCCTTGACCATAGCCGAGGGCACATCGCCGATGTCCGACTTACCGGCATTGATCAGCTTGACCTTCTTTGTGGAAATATCGAATCCGATTACCTTCAGTCCGTTTCGTCCAAATTCAGCCGCCAGCGGCAGGCCGACATAGCCAAGTCCTATGATGCCGACTACCGCTTTCTTTTCCTTTAATTTATTCTTCAGATCAGGCACTCATTCCTCCTTGAAGCGATCTGTAATATTCCAGACAATCTCTTAATGTATCGTCAATGCTGTATTTTCTTTTATAACCAAGTTCTTTTTCCGCCTTTGACGGGTCACCTTTCAGTATCGGCACCTCGGTTGGACGGGCCAGTTTCGGATCGATTTCGGTCTTGATTTCGACATTGGCCATCTTTAACAGCCTGTTCATGAGGCTTTTTATCTGATACGCTTTCCCGCAACAGAGATGATAAACCTCACCCGGCTTTCCCCTTTCGAGGGCCAGACGGTACCCATGAACTATATCACGTACGTCGGAGATATCCCGTTTGGCTGAAAGATTGCCGATTTTTATAATTTTTCTGGCCCTGTTTCTCTCCAGCCTGGCAATCTGATAAGACAAATCTGTGATCACGAATCCGCGCGCCTGACGGGGCCCGGAATGATTGAATGACCGTACCCTGATCACCGGCAGATCATAATTTTTGTGATACTGATAAGCCATCATATCCGCGGCCGCCTTGGAAACGCCATAGGGCGAAACCGGCTGAAGATGACGATCCTCGGTCAGGGGCGGTTCTTTGGGTTTCACGGAACCGTAAATATCGGCCGAGGTTACCATCAAAAAGCCCTTCAAACCTTTTAAATTGCGCGCCGCTTCCAAAAGATAAAAACTGCCCATGAAATTTGCCGTGTATGTTTCCAGCGGCTGTTTGAATGATCTGCCCACCGAGGGCTGGGCCGCAAGATGATATATATACTGAGGTTTTATTTTTTTTATCATGTCCGGAATTATATCCGGTTCGGCAAAATCCAGCGGATTGATTTCGATTTTATCGATGATTGCGTCCAGACGGTTCAGGCTCTCACCGGGAAGATATGTGCCGGTTACTATATAGCCCTGGGCCAGAAGCTCCTCGGCCAGAAATGATCCTGCAAATCCGGCAATTCCGGTGATAAACGCCCTTTTCAATTTCATTACTTTGCCGCTAACTTTTTGTATTTCTCGAGATCATAGTCAACCATCATACGCACCAGATCGGCAAAGGCTACCTCCGGCTCCCATCCCAGCTTTTCTTTAGCACAGGTTGCATCACCCAGGAGCAAATCTACCTCGGCCGGACGGACGAAGCGCGGGTCGGTCTTGACATATTTATCCGGATCAAGTCCGACATGATCGAATGCCAGTTCGACAAATTCACGCACGGAGTGATTTTCACCTGTTGAAATAACAAAATTCTCCGGCTCATCATGCTGCAGCATCAGCCACATGGCGCGCACATAATCGCCGGCATAACCCCAGTCACGTTTGGCATCCAGGTTACCCAGGCGGAGTTCCCTGGCCAGGCCCAGCTTGATCCGCGCCGCGCCATCGGATATCTTCTTGGTCACAAATTCCAGCCCGCGACGGGGAGATTCATGATTAAAAAGTATTCCCGATACCGCAAACATGCCGTAGGATTCACGATAATTGACCGTTATCCAGTGCCCGTAAACCTTGGCAATACCATAAGGCGAACGGGGATAAAAGGGCGTTTTCTCGGTCTGTGGTACCTCGCGCACCTTTCCGAACATCTCAGAAGATGAGGCCTGGTAGAATTTGATTTTCAGGTTATGATCGCGAATCGCCTCCAGAAGACGGGTTACGCCGACCGCATTGAATTCGGCCGTGAGGCTGGGCTGCGTCCAGGATGCCGGCACAAATGATTGTGCCGCAAGATTATATACCTCATCCGGGTCAACTGTCTTGATAATCGTTGAAAGAGAATTGTAGTCCAGAAGATCGCCCTGCACGAATTCCAGCTTGTCCTTAATATGATTTATCCGTTCGAAATTCTCAGTCGAGGAACGCCTGACCATACCGTAAACCTCGTAGCCCTTCTCCAACAGAAACTCGGCCAGGTAGGAACCATCCTGCCCGGTTATTCCGGTTATCAACGCACGCATATCTATCTCCGTCTTCAATGTTTGATCTGGTAATATATTGCAGGCATACATAATGTCAAACCAATATTGGGGCCGTTTCTCCCGTTTTACTTTGCGAAAATACAAAAAATCTGCTAATATCGACCATGAAATTTTATGAATCCCGGGCTACCCCGGTTTGTAAGACAGCTTGTATATGAAATCAGCAAAATTACATATATTACTGCTTTTGCTTCTCGTTTTTTCGACAGCTGTCCTTCAGGCGGAATTTCCCGACCCGCACGATATCAATCTGATCCGCGAGGGCATCGGTCTGACCTATAACGAGCAGTATGACAGCGCCCATACGCTATTTAAAACATTCCAGTCAAAATATCCCGATATACCGGCCGCTCAGTATTTCCGCGCGGCAACTCTTCTGGCCGAGATGAAGGATCATGAGAATTTCATGCATGATGACAGCTTTTATCAGTATCTGGAGGATGTTATCGATATGGCCGACCGGATGCGTGAGCGTGATTACGACAGCGACTGGGCCTATTTCTTCATGGGCGGGGCCAATGCCTACTGGGCCTATCAGGATGTGCGCAAAGGTAATAAGCTGTCGGTAATACAGAAAGGCATTCGCTGCAAAAACCTGTTGGAAAAATGCCTCGATAAGAATCCGCAAAACCATGATGCCCGATTCGGGCTGGGCAATTCGCAGTACTGGGGCTCGGTCAAGACAGAAAAATTCAACTGGCTGCCTCTTCTGGGTGATGATACCGAGTTGGGTATCGAAAACATCCGGATAGCGACGGAAAGATCGTTGTTTTCTCAGGAGCTGGCCAAAAACGCGTTGATCTATATTTATACCAATGAAGAAATGTATGACTCGGCTGTGGTAATTGCGCAGAAATTCCGGGCACAATACCCGCAGGGAAAATCATTTCTATGGGCTATTTCTGCGGCCTGTTTCGAGGCGGAAAAATACAAAAAGGCCTTACCATATTTTGACAGCCTGCAGGTCATGCTTGATTCCGAATCGTATCAGAGCAATTATAATCAGTTTCAACTGGCCTATTACCGTATGGTCTGTCATTATGAGCTGGGCAACTATGATGAATGCCTGGTCGAAGTGGATAAATGCCGCAATATAGAATTGAGTGGCAAGGAACGTGAACGTCTGGATAAGGAATACAAGCAGGTTGAAAAATACAGGCGCAAGGTCCTGGAATATTTCCTGAAGAATTAAATAAATAAAGAATTGGACATAAAAAAGCCCGGTCAGAATGCCACAGGGGTATAAAGGTGAGCTTCAATTAGGGAATCTAGCGGCAGGATTCTGACCGGCCATGTTCTTGATTCAATTTTTTATACTTACTTGAGATTATTCCCGGGTGAATACTTTGCCCCACGCTGTCCGTCAAAGTAATACTGAAAAGAAAATAATCATCACCCTTTTGTCAAGCAAAATCAGCTTTTTTAATAATCTCTTATTTATCTTCGGTATTTTCTTCAGAGTCTTTAGCCCTGCCGAAGCCAAAAATCACGGCCGCCACAATAATAATCATCCCGACAGTCACGGCGACATCGGCTATATTAAATGTGGGCCAGCGATCGAACCTGTAACCGAGGATATTTATATTGAAGAAATCGAAGTCGAGGAAATCGACCACCGCACCCATCCGTATGCGATCGAACAGGTTACCAATCGCGCCGCCCAGTACAACAAAAAGCGCCAGGTCGATATAGCGGTTCTTGCCAAGCTCCCGGACAAGAAAGAAGACCACCAGCAATACAACAATAATTGCGGAAACAAGGTAGAAGAAATTCGAGCCCAATCTGCTGCCAAAAACACCGCCATAGTTTAGTACATAAGTAATCTTAAAGAAACTACCGAATACCTCATGGCTTTCATGAAGCTGCATGTTGCTTTGAACGACGAGTTTTGTGACGATATCGACAAGCGCAATCGAGAAGGTCAATAGCAGGTAGGGTATGAGATCGCGGCGCATTTTGATTTAGTTACCTTTGCTCAAGGGTTACCGTCTTCTCAGGTTCTTGTCTTCTTCGGCCTGCTTGCATTGTATGCACAGACGAGCATGGGGTACGGCGCGCAGACGTTCCATGGAAATATTCTCGCCACACACATGACATTTTCCATAACTGCCCTCCTTAATACGGTGCAGGGCCTCATCGATATGATAAAGATAGCGCCTGCTCTTGGAGGATAGCATGTAGGTCTTTTCACGTTCGCTCTGGTCGGTGGCGCGGTCGGCCATATGGAATGTATGGCTGGAAAGCTCCCCGGAGGCTTCACGCAATGTTTCATCCTTGGCCGGTCGGGACAGTCTTCCAATCTCCATGAATATCTCAGCCCGCTTCTTGAGAAGGAGCTTCTCGAACCGTTCAAGCTCCCGGGTACGCATGGGCTGTCTCCTTATTGTATCAGACGCGGGATACACTGATCGTGGCAGGCTGGCCGTTCAGATCCCACTCCTGGGTTAATTCGCCCTGATCCTCGCCGGGCACGATTTCATCGGCGAGAGTCTCGCTCTTAATATAATCACCATAGCTATCAAGGGCTTTGTTGATTTCATCTGTTGATTTCAACCTCACCCTGATTCTATCGGTGACATTGAAATCCGCGCTCTTACGCATATTCTGAATCTTGTTGATCAATTCACGGGCATAGCCCTCGAGGATCAGTTCCTGATTCAACTCAGTCGAAACCGCCACGGTATAGCCATTCTCGGATTCGACCGCAAAACCCTCTTTATCGACAGTCTCGATCTCCAGTTCCTCGCCGCTGATAACGAATTCCTCGCCTTTGAGGTTGATCGCCATGCGGCCCTCCCTGACATAATCACGCAGGACATCATCCTCGAGATTCATGATTGCTTCTTTGGCCAGTTTGATCTTCTTGCCCAGCTTAGGGCCGAGCAGTTTGAAATTCGGCCTGGCCTGCAAACTGACCAGACCGGCGTCATCGGAACTGAAAGATAGCTGCTTGATATTGATTTCCTGCCTGATGACATCATGCAGATCATCAAGGCTTTTCGGGTCAATGCCTCCGGGCAATACAACGATCATCTCGGCCAGGGGCTGACGGATTTTCAGCCTGCTCTTGGTTCGTGCCGTGCGAGCCAGCGAAACAATCGTAATCGCCGAGGCCATCTTTTGTTCCAGGTCCTTTTCCACCAGGCTCAGATCGGCCTCGGGGAAACTGGCCATATGCACCGAATCAGTGCCGTTAGCAGAAAGCTCCATATACAGCTTTTCAGAGAAGAACGGCATGATCGGCGCGATCAGTTTGGCGACCTTGATCAGGCATTCATACAATGTCGCAAAGGCGCGGAATTTATCCGGATCGTCGCCTTTGGCCCAGAACCTGCGACGGCACCTGCGCACATACCAGTTGGAAAGCTCATCCACCACAAAATCACCCACCTTGCGGTAGGCGGCGGTGACATTGTACTCTTCCAGGTTATCCACGACGTTCTTGATCAATGTGTTCAGGCGGCTGATAATCCAGCTGTCGATCTCCTCCGGCTGGCCCGCTTTGGACTCGAGGAAATCGATCAAGGTCTTATTATCATCCTGCGCTCGTTGATCCAGTTTGTCGATATTGGCATAGATTGCAAAAAATGTATAAGTATTTTTAAGCGTCCCCAGCATCTTGCGCTGAGATTCACCCAGGGCTTCCAGGTCGAACCTGATCGGCAGCCAGGGATTGTTGACCGTCACGAGGTACCACCTGAGCGCATCAGCGCCATAATCTTTGAGCACCTCCCAGGGGCTGATTACATTGCCGATATGCTTGGACATTTTCTTGCCCTCTTTATCGAGGATGAAGCCACAGACAATGTTATTCTTGAATGACGGCTCGCCGGCATACAGAGTCGATATGGCCATCAGCGAATAGAACCATCCGCGGGTCTGGTCGACTGCCTCGGAAATAAAGTCGGCCGGGAAATATCTGTCCCATTCATTTTTCTTCTCGAAGGGATAATGATGCTGCGCGAACGGCATGGCACCGGAATCGAACCAGACATCGATTACCTCCGGCGTACGATACATCCATTCGTCGTCCTCTTCATTGCGAATCCTGATCTCATCCATCAAAGGCTTATGCAGATCGGGATCATCGGGCACATTCTCACCGCGTTCTTTAAGCTCGGCCACCGATCCGATGGCAGTCATCTTGCCGGTTTTCTCGCCGATCCAGATCGGCAGGGGCGTGCCCCAGTATCTTTCACGTGAAAGCGCCCAGTCGACATTGTTCTCCAGCCATTCGCCGAATCTGCCGGTACCGATTTCTGGCGGGTACCAGTTAACCTTGCGGTTGTTCTCCAGCAGGCGATCCTTGAACTGGGTTGTCTTGATATACCATGATTTGCGGGCATAATAAACCAGCGGCGAATCACAGCGCCAGCAATGCGGGTAATTATGCACATACTTCTCTTTCCTGAAAAGCTGGCCCCGCTGCTTGAGGTCCTTTATAATCAATGGATCGGCTTCCTTAATGAATTTCCCGGCATAATCTGTCACCTCCGGCTTGAAATTGCCGTTCGGTTCTACCGCCTGTATCATGGTCAGCCCATATTTCTGACCGACAGAATAGTCATCGGCGCCGAAGGCCGGGGCCACATGCACAATCCCCGAGCCGTCTTCCAATGTCACAAAATCGGCATTGGTCACGATATAAGCTTTCTCGACCTCATCTTTGTAGTAATCGAACAAGGGCTCGTATTTCATGTTTTCGAGGTCTTTGCCGAGATAGCGCTTTTCGATTTCGAATTCATCTTTGAGGATTTTCTGCGCCAGTGCCTCGGCCAGGATGATTTCCTTGCCGTCATATTTGACACGGATATATTCGGCCTCCGGATGAACCGCCAGGGCGACATTGGATATCAATGTCCAGGGCGTGGTGGTCCAGACCAGGAAATACAGATTTTCTTCTCCCTTGACCTTGACCAGAACGAAGATCGAGGGATCGGCAACTTCCATATATCCCTGTGCCACCTCATGCGAGGACAGGCCCGTTTCGCAACGCGGGCAGTAGGGCAGAATCTTATGGCCCTGATATAAGAGCCCGTCATCAAAGAGCTTGGCCAGGATATGCCAAACCGACTCTATATAGTAATTTTCGCAGGTAATATAGGCATTCTCGAGGTCGAGCCAGTAACCGATTCGCTCGGTAATCTGCTCCCATTCCTCTTTATATTTGAACACCGATTCACGGCACTGTTTATTAAATCTATCAATGCCGTATTTTTCGACATCATTCTTGCTTTCCAGGCCAAGCTGTTTTTCCACCTCGATCTCGACCGGCAGGCCATGAGTGTCCCAGCCCGCTTTGCGGTCGACATAAAAGCCGCGCATGGTCTTGTAGCGGCAGGCCATATCCTTCATCGTGCGGGTGATTATATGATGTACCCCGGGACGGCCGTTGGCTGTCGGTGGACCCTCATAAAAGATAAAGGGCGGGTTGTCCTTACGGCTTTCCTGGACCTTGTTGAAGATGTCGTTATCTTTCCAGAACTTGATTATATCTTCTTCAAGTTTGGGATGCGAAAAATCACCTTTCAGTTCGTCAAACATATCCTCTATCCACGATCAGTTTTATAGTTTCTTGACTACTGCTTCCGCTATTGCTGTAAGTTTCGGTTCGGCAATACCGGCATTTTCGAGGATTTCCTCGTGGCTGGTCGGTTTCAATGCATCCGGCAGACCCATATCAGTTACGATCGAAAGTCCCAGCACACGGGTCTTTTGATGATGAGCCACCAGCACCTCCGGCACAGTAGACATCCCGACCACATCAGCGCCGATTATACGCAGGAATCTATACTCCGCGGCAGTCTCAAGATTAGGACCGGGCACAGAAACATAGACACCCTTCTGCACAGGAATCTTGAGTTCCAGGGCACATTCCTCGGCCAGCCTGACCAATTCATGGTTGTAGCATTCACTGCAATCCGGGAAACGGTCGCCCAGGTCGGGATCGTTCCATCCCCGCAACGGGTTATCCGGTTGCAGGTTGATATGATCGGTGATGATCATCAGGTCGCCGGCCTTGAACTGCGGATTGAGCCCTCCGCAGGCATTGGAAACCAATAGCGTTTCCATTCCAAGGGCCTTGAGTACACGGATCGGGAAAGTCACCTGCTTGAGCGTATAGCCTTCGTAATAATGAAAACGGCCCTGCATGGCGACCACATCTTTACCCGCCAGCTTACCGAACAGCAGCCGTCCGGCATGACCCTCGACTGTTGAAATTGGGAAATGGCTTATCTTCTCATAGCTTACAGTATCTTCGATATTCATCTTTTCGGCCAGGCCGCCCAGACCGGAACCGAGAATAATACCGATCTTCGGCGTGGCACTGGTAACCAGACGGATATCATCAACCGCCTCGCCGATATGTTTTTTAAGATCTTTCATCTTGATTTGTTCTCCCTTTTGGAAAATTCCTGCCGTCAGGACCTTTCAGTCCCGCCGCCGTTTCCTATGGTCTTGTATTCCTGCTGCATCTTTTCGAGAATTTCCAGGTGAGATGTAAGCAGGTTTTTGAATTTGATATAGTACTCATTCCACTTGGCCTGCATCGCCTCGTAACTCGATTCGACCCTGTGCAGTTCCTCCATCTTTTCCGAATACATCTTATCCGCCTTGACCTTGGCCTCGCGGATTATCAGCTCGCTTTCACGTTCCGCCGCCCGCTTGACATCCTCGGCCGATTCCTCGGTGCGGATCAGGGTATTCTTCAATGTCGCTTCCAGGTTTTTGAATTCCTGAAGCTGCTTCTCGAGAAGTTCGATTTTCTGACGCAGTTCCGATCTCTCCGAGGTATCTTTCTCCAGCATATCTGCTACCGTGGAAAGAAATTCCTCCACCTCGGAACGATCATAGCCACGCATTTTGACCGAGAATTCCTGATGACGGATATCCTGGGCCGTTATTTTTGCATCTTCATCCACAATTAACCTCGCGTTCCAAATATCTGGGTACCGATACGGAGCATATTCGCACCCTCATCGATCGCCAGCTCGAAATCGCTGCTCATCCCCATCGAGAGATGAACCATCCTTAACTTATCATGTTCATGCTTTTTCAAGTCGTCAAACATCTCTTTAACCGGCGTAAAGCTTTTGCGAATCAGGGTCTCATCATCGGTAAACCTTCCGATAGTCATCAGGCCCATTACCTTCAGGTTATCCAGCTCGGCGATTTCCAGCAGACGATCCGTTGCTTCATCCATATCGAAGCCGTATTTGCTTTCCTCGCCGGAACTGTTGATCTGTACCAGGACTTCGGTCATCTTCTCGGCCCGCCTGGAAATCTCTTTTGCCAGGCGAATCGAATCGACTGACTGAATCATATCAAAAAGCTCCAGCGCATTTTTGACCTTATTGCGTTGCAGATGCCCGATCATATGATAACGGGCGCGGCCCTCGACTTTGGGCTTCTTTTCCTCGAAATCCTGCACACGGCTCTCGCCGATATCGGTCAGGCCGCATCTGATTGCCTCGCTTAAAAATTCTGCCGGGAATGTCTTGGTAACCGCTACAAGCGTGATTTCATCGCCTCTGCGGCCCGCTTTGATCAACGCATTGTTGATACTTTCCCGTACAGCTTCAAGCCTTGAACCGATCTCCGACGCAGCAATCATAACCTCTAATTGTATGCTTTTTACCCCCAAAAAGCAACAACAATATTGGCCGCCCCGGAGTATGCGTAAGAGCCTGCGAGCCCATAATTTACGGGCTTCTCAGCGATTTTGGGAGGGATGATCCGAGAGGATCTGTCAGGATATCAATTCCGATAGCTGATCCAGCTTTTCGGCCAGTGCCTGCTCGTATTCTGCGGCAGAAATTGAAGCGGGATCGGGCAGCTGAGCGATTCCATTCTGGTCGCAGAGATAATTTACATCCATCGCGGCATTGGCAAACTGACCGCTGCCCTGGGCAAAATAACTCTGGGCGCGAATCAGGTAGGCATCCTGATAATTGATCGATATCCTGTATGTGAAAACATAATCGGGATCATCGCTGATTACCTGTGAGGCATAGGATACAGCCTGTGCATAGTTCGGTTTGTCGCGGTACACAGCCGCCAGACCCATATGTATATCCGAATTCTGGTCGTATGCCAATGCGCCGGTGAAATATTTCTCGGCGCTGTCGAGTTGCATATCAAATGCAAAGCTCCAGCCCAGGCCTGTCAGGGCTACAGCGTTGTCATCATCATTTTCAAGTACCTCATGGAATTTGTCGACCGCATTCTGGTAGTCAGCGTCCTCGACATAATCCCATCCGATCAAAAGGTTGGCGTCGACATCATAACCCGGACCGTTGCCGCTGCTGCAGGCTGCCAGCAGAATCAACATAGTGGCAAGTATATAAATCAGGCATAAACTTCTCATCTTCTTCATCTCCATATTCTTATTTCAACAGAAGCATACGTTTGACATCGCTTAAATCCCCGGCGGTCAGTTTATAGAAATAGAAACCGGAGGCGACATTGTCACCGGAACTGTTGAGCGCATCCCAGGTCGTGGAATGGGTTCCGGCGCCCAGATGCTCATCGATAAGTGTCGTCACTTTCTGACCCAGGATATTATAAACCGACAGGTTGACATGGGCATCTTTGGGAATCTCGAATGCGATTTCGGTATATGGGTTGAATGGATTGGGCTTGTTCTGGTAGAGCGCAAACTGACGCGGCACAGATTCAATCTCACTTGAATTCTCAGATTTGGCCAACACAAAATCACCCGCATCAACGCCATCCGCAATCAACACCCGCCGCGCTTGATCATATTGAAGCTCTACACGATCGAGATTTGTGCCATGCAGAAGCACAGCCTGCCTGTAATCAAAATTCAGCTTATCCGCATGGATTTCAAGCTGCGTGTTTGCCTGATCCAGGCCGGCGGATTTTTTCAGCCCGAATTTCTTGACGGCCTGATAGTCACTTGAAATGTCCACCTCATTATTTTCAACAAGCAACAGCATGCCTTTGGCAAAATCATCATCGCTTTTGATCGACGCTCCAATCAGCCCATCCGCTGACTGCAGCCGGGCAAAACCTGCTCCTTTGAGTAGCGCCGCGGAAAGATCGAGTATCTCGCAGCCCTCGTTTAAAGCCAGGTCCTCGCCGCAGACAGTAATCGAATAATCACCATCCTGATCGATACGAAGGCTCTGGAAATATGCCACCGCATCACGGTTCGGCAAGTCATCCATGGTGTAGGTAACTGCACCCAATGGCCCCTCGACTGTCATCACCGGCTCCTCTTTCAATTCCTCCGTGGCATAGGCATAGAAATCAGCTTCAAAATGAAGCACCGGGTTTGTCAGCATATTGATTGAAAATCCCGGCTTGACAGTATCCTGCTGAGTGGGAAGATTATTGTATTGATTTATCGCATTCTGGGCATAGAAATCGAGAAGATCGAATTGACTTTCAGCCGCTATCACAGCAAATGCCGCCGTGTCGACATCTCCGGGGGCCAATGCAAACGGCCCCGTGGTGATCATATGCGTGTAGTCATTGATAGTCAACGCAGCTTCTGATATCGAGTCCTCGGAGATAAACATCCATTTCTCGGATTTGCTGAAACCGTTATAGAGCCAATCCTGCCCGGGAATGATCCTGTATGAATAGACACCTTCATCATTCAATACCGTAATACCGCGATAATCGGTCTGCAGGGCATGCATCATGTAACCGGTACCGCTGGCGGCATCATAGCCGGCATTATCCACCAGGCCGCCGGTAGTGGTGTAGAAATCCCAGTCGGCAAAAATCGAGGCATACAGATCTGTAATATTACTGTCCGAGATATTTTCCAGTACATACATAAATATCATAAACTGATCATTGGTATGATTATCGAAAGCGAACGATTCCTGCATTACCTCGATTCCAATCGGCATCGGGGCATTCAGGTCATTGAATTTCGAGATGGTTTGTTCGGCAATCGATGTGTCGGTGGGCACTACCTCCTGCAGATTTCCCGCCGGCGCGACGCGAAAATGCTCATCGGCCACACCAATCTGATTGCGCACGGCATTGGAAACATGATTGCTGTCACCGGCTGAGATCAAAAGTCCCATTTCAAACAGGCTCGACTCGCTGTCTTTGGGAAAGACAAATCCCTGTCCGCCCAGATCAGTCAATGATAGCGCATCCAGGCCATAGGCGCCGAAATTTGAAATCGTGAACAAAAATGCCCCGGCATCATGGGTATAAAGCGAACGGTCCTGCCTGTTTCCCACCAGGAAATGGACAGGGATAATCTTTTCATAGCCACCCGAGGCGGTTACCAATAGATCGATCGTTATGTCGGTCCCTTCCAAAACATCCTCATCGAAATAAATTCTATACGGATCGGCAATATTATCGGCACTGCCATTCAAGGCGATATCCCCGAACGTGGCACTGCTGTCGATCAGGTCGACATCGCTGTCGGAACCACGCATAATGCCTGTAACACTCAATACCCCGGGACCATCATTTTTCAATGTCAGCGCCACATCGACAGTGTCTCCGGGCTGAATCATGGGCATGGTTACCGAATTGATGAAGACATCCGGTTGATTATTGGGATCGAGGTATTCCAGCGAGGCGGGGACATTTATCAGACCGTAACCGGCCGCCGAATCGGGCCCCGGCTCATCGATATCGGTAGCCGAGAGCATCAGGGCCTTTTTGATTGAATCAACAGGGGCATTGGGATTATATTGACGTAACAGGCAGACTGCGCCGGCCACCTGCGGGGCGGAGAATGATGTCCCCGAATTAAAACCATAGCCGCTGGAATCCGCAATCATCACATTACGGCCCATAGCAACCACATTGGGCTTGATAATATCGGTATTGCATTCTGAAGGTCCGCGTGATGAGCCCAGGTCAACGAGTATCTCATCACCCTCCAGGCGGGTCATGCCGACGGCGAATGAGTTATATGGCGAGGAGGCACGGTTGGCCGGGTTGCGCAGGCTCCTGTAACTCGAACCATCATTGCCCGCAGAAAATACAACAACCGTCCCCAGGGCCTCGACATTATCTATTGCGGTGTAAAATATATCCGAGCATCCCAGTATGTCATTATCATAGCCCCAGGAATGACTCAATGCATCCGGGACATCCTCGATCGTATTCGGATCACCATCAGGATCAACAATCCACTCGAATGCATCCAGGATATAATTAACCTGCGGGATATCGATTACCGCCGCCGAGATCCAGTGCGCTCCGAATGCCACTCCCAATGTATCTCCTGTGGCATCATCCTTGCCAACTATCAGGCTCAACGTACCGGTGCCATGAAATCTATATTGGCTGGGCACCTGACGGATCGTGTGCGGAAATGTATCATTGACATAGGGATCGAACCAGCACTGCTCATGGGAGTAGCCGAAATTTCCACGATATGAGCCTGACAGGGCCGGATGAGTTCCCTCGATGCCGGTATCGAATGTGGCCGCCAATGTGCCCTCACCGGTATAGCCCAGCTTCCACATACTGTCGGCGCCGATTACTGTCAGATGATCTGGAAGTTCCCCGGGCGTGTATACTTTCGATACAGGATAATCCAATGGTTCTATCGTGGTAACCCTGACATCCGGGAAGATCGTCTCGACTTCATCAAATTCGCTTAGCTGATCCAGGACCTCCAATGACACCTCGGCCCGAATCAGGTTGTCGATCCAGTAAGATTTATAAAACCTGACATTTTTATTCTTCACCTGCCGGCCCAGAAATTCAAGCAGATCCTGCTGGGTTTCCCTGGCATGACTCTTGAGTTCTGTGATTGCCAGATAATGGGCCGCCTGACGGCTGTAGGTATCCAGTCCCAGCTTTTTATTGAGCGTGAATTTATTATGCCTGTCCGCAAGACGGATCAGCACCGTATGATACTCTTGCCCCAATGATGATATTTCATCCTGCAGGGCGGGATGGATCTTCTCATTGTTTAGAGCAAAAATGCTGGAATATATGAGCAGGATGGCTGAAAAAAGCAACAGGGCAGGTTTGATCTTCATCTTATCTCCCGGGACTGTTCTGGTTGAAATGTACCATAATTTATAACGCCAAACGGGGTAAATCGTTTTAATTATTCCTTCTTGATCGTAACCGCAGTACCTGAAGCCGCAACCATAAGCATCCCGTCGCGGATCACCTCATAATCGATATCCACGCCCACCACCGCGTTGGCGCCCAGGCTTTTGGCTTCATCGCCCATTTCTTCCAGGGCCACCTTGCGGGCCTTGACCAGTTCCTGTTCATACTTGCCGGATCGTCCGCCAACTATATCGGTAATCGAGGCGAAAATATCACGTACTATATTGGCCCCCAGGATAGCCTCGCCGGTTACTATTCCACGGTAATCGGTTATCTTGTGGCCCTCAATATTCGGTGTAGTCGATAAAAGCACACAACCTCCATGATAGACCTCTATAATAGTGAATAAGGAATATTTTTCAATATTAATATTCCAAAAATAGCGGGACATAAAAATGGCGGCACCCATTATAATGCCGCCATAAAAACCCCATAATCAGGAATTATTTATCCTTGAATTCCGGCTTGCGTTTTTCCAGGAATGCCGATGTGCCCTCGTTTTTATCTTCGGTCTCGAAAATATCCTTGAATCTCTCGATTTCAAATTGAATGCCATCAGCCAGATTAGTTTCCGAACCGTAGTTAATCGCTTTCTTGGACATACGTACCGCAGCCGGACCCTTGGAGATTATCTTCTCGGCCGTCTTACGGGCAACCTCCATCAGGTTATCCGCCGCAACAACTTTTTCCACCAGCCCGATCCGGCTGGCTTCCTCGGCATCAATCATGTCGCCGGTCAGGATCAGCTCCTTGGCTTTGCCTTTGCCCACCAGACGACTCAGCCTCTGGGTACCGCCATATCCCGGGATCACGCCCAGGTTGACCTCCGGCTGGCCCATCTTGGCCGCATCCGAGGCAAAACGCATATCACAGGCCATCGCCAGCTCACATCCACCGCCCAGCGCAAAGCCATTGACAGCCGCGATCGACACAATATCCGAATCCTCGATACGCTTGAACAAAGTATTGCCCTTGGATGATATCTTTTTTCCGCCCTCGCCATCAGCTTTCTGCAATTCAGAGATATCGGCCCCGGCAACAAAGGCTTTGCCCTCGCCGGTGACTATCATCACGCGGGTTTGGCCATTACCCTCCAGCTCATCCAGCGCCTTTTCAATTTCGGTCAGGGTTTCATCATTAAGCGCATTCATGGCCCTGGGACGGTTGATTGTAAGTATTGCAAGAGGCCCCTCGGTTTCAACTTTGATATTAGCGTAGTCCATTATCCCTCACTTTGTATAGTCGTAAAATCCTCTTCCGCTTTTCTTTCCAAGATAACCCATATTGACCATCCGGCGCAAAAGCGGCGGGGAGGCAAAATGAGAATCCTTGAATTCCTCGAACATGATATCACCGATATACAATATGGTATCCAGGCCGATGAAATCGATCAATGTCAACGGGCCCATGGGATGGCCGCAGCCCAGCATCATACCATTATCGATATCCTCACGGCTGGCGGTACCATCCTCATATATTCTCACGGCGTCCAGAAGATACGGTACCAGCAGACGATTGACCACGAATCCGGGACGATCACCGCAGGTTACCACGGTTTTGCCGACTGATTCGGCAAATTCCCTGCCTTTCTTGTAAGTTTCCTCCGAGGTGGCGATCGATTTGACAACTTCCACCAGCTTCATGATATGAACCGGGTTGAAGAAATGCAGCCCCATGAACTGATCGGTACGTTCAGTACAGGCCGACATATCAGTAATTGACAATGACGATGTATTCGAGGCGAAAATCGCCTCTTTTTTGACCGTGTCATCAAGCTGGCGCCAGATATCCACCTTGGTTTGCATATTTTCAACCACGGCCTCGAGTACCAGGTCGCAATCGGAGAGGTCTCCCAATGTGGTCGTGGTCCTGATATTGCCGAGAACCTTGTTCTTGTCATCCTCGCTGGCTTTGCCTTTTTCGATAGCCTTATCGAGGTTTTTTGTTATACGCGCCATGCCTTTATCCAGGATATCGGCCTTGATATCATAAGCCACGACATTATACCCCGCCGAGGCGGATACCTGGGTGATACCGGTGCCCATCTGGCCGAACCCGACCATGCCTACCTTTTGTATCTCCATATACTGCTCCTTTCGATTTTATGGATTTAACCAAAAATACTGATAGCGGCATGAATTGTCAAGCACGGGGGAGATGAGCCTTCCTTTCAACTAATATTAAATTATATTATTACCTGCCATCTAAGCACAATTGTCACAATCACTTAATTTATCATAACCATACATGTCAATAATCATATTCAAACTATTGGGCGACCCACAAAACAGACTAGCCAGGTTTTTATACTCATCTCCTTACCTATTCTGCCACCGCTCATCAAGACGACTGAATTCATGTCCGATATTTCTATATATGAGAGGCAGAAACAATATCATATCGATATTGTATAAATAGACGGACAGGTTTAGAAAGTGACATTGCACCTTTACATTTTACTTGACAATTTTTATCCCCGATTTAGGATGTAGATATGAAACCAAACTATAGAGAAGACAAAGCGACTCAGATGGCAGCCCGATTCCTCAGGTTGAGGGGGGGGGGCATGAGTCATCTAAAGTTAATGAAGCTCTTGTATTTGGCTGAACGAGAAGCGATATTGAAATTGGGCAAGCCAATTACATTTGACAATTATGTCTCGATGGATCATGGTCCCGTTTTGAGCCAAACCTTAAATATACTTCATGGTGATATCAAAACGGGGGGGCCGTGGGATAAAGCCATTTCCGTTCCATCAAACAATGAAGTTGAGCTTATCGGTAATGCTCCTGAAGATAAACTGTCGGAAGCTGAAGAAGAGATAATCGATCAGATTTTCAGGGACCATGGAAGCAAATCGCGATGGCAACTGAGAGATTACACTCACAGTCTTGAAGAATGGCAAAATCCAAAGGGATCATCAATTAAAATCGAATACGAAGATATACTGAAAGCGGCAAAAAGAACTGAGGCAGAAATAGCGGCTATTCTTGATGATATAGAATCGCTGGCCTATATGGATCTGTATTTAGAGTAGAAAATTGGAATTCAATTGCGTTTGTGGATCAACATTTATTCTCAACGGTCATTTGTGGGTTATAGCGAATGATCCCACCCCGGAAACCGATGAAGTAATTATCCTATTTCTGACCACCAAAAAGGAAACATCCGATACTACAACGATTTTATCTGAGGGCGATCACAATTTTATCAAACACGAAACGGTTGTAAGTTACGAAAATGCCAGAATTGAAAAAAGAGAATCCATACAGGCTCGCATTGCTCAAAGAGATTTTGAACCGCGTGAAAGTTTCGATCAATCTGTAATGATCAGAATTTGCGAGGGATTACTGGCATCTCCGAGAACTTCCAGGGAAATTAAAAAAAAGTTCAAGCATATGATCTAAAGTCTTCTAAAGTTTGTGTACACTACTCCCCCCTCTTTATTAAACTGAATGGCGCGGTGCGGGTCAGGGTTTTGCCCAAAATCTGCTCCTCGATCGTGAGCGAAAATTCATACAGGCCCGGTTCCAGATCGGCCAGGTCAACCCGCAACGGCTCATACAGATCGCTGCGCACATCCCCGCGCTGGGTCGTATGCGAAATTTCCATACGAGTGCGATTGGAGAGAAATCCGGCAATAGTGCCGAATAAATTGGCTGGCGGATTGATCTCCCTGATCGAATACGTGAACAGATATCTTGTTCGTCCACGTAAATCTGTGGGCAGGTCATAGATTTCATAATAGACTATCAATGTATCGCCCTGCTCATAGGTCGAGGTGTAATTCGGTATCAGCTTATAATCGCGACGGTCGAACTGCGTGTCCTTCTCCTTTTCGCTGATTTCCGAACCGAGTATCAGGCTCGACAGATGAAATCCGTCATCGGAGAAATCGTATATTTCCAGCGGCATTTCGTACAGATTCACTCTCTGCGCCGATTTCTGCTCGATTGCGCAGGCGACGGTCAGATTCTCTGATGGCGCCGGCATACGGATTGTGTGAAAATTGTAGAATTCCGGATTTCTGGAAAGTGTAGGCGAAATCACAAGTTGCTGGCTGTCTCTGGTACGATTCAAGACGCTGTCCGATTGATCGTAAAAGGCCAGACGGTACTCTATATCGCAAACCGCATGACCCTCAACCGGTTCATACTCGAATTGATTATAGGGCGTGGCCACAAACAGATCGAGCATCGCCTGACCATCATCACCCTTATAAACGAAATTGCTGAAAACCGCATCAATCAGATCACGCTTCTCTGCAAAGGCCTGCTGTTCCGGCACCTCGGCCGTCATCTCATAGGCTTTAAATTCGGAATTGCCCATATCCATGGGGGTGAGCATATAACTGTTGCCACCAAATATATTTTTAAACTCGATGTCATAAACTTCACCGTCCATGTAGTAAATCCACTTCCATGAGCAGTTCAAATCCATATCGCCATCCTCAGGAAGCCGCCATTCCGAGAATTGAGGCGGGCCGTAGCGGATAAAAAGTTTGCCCTGGTCGGTTTCCCAGCCTCGTTTCCCACGGTTCGGTTGCGAAAACATCAAATCCGCCATATATACCCTTGCAAAATGCTCCAGCTTCTTTTCATTAATCGACGTGGTCCGGTCAGGGTCGCGGATTTGCCAGGCGCTGTCGGCATAGGCCCGACGTTCGGCCGAATCAAGCGCCCCAAAATCACGTTGCCCCTGCGGGCTGAACAGCAGGCTGATATCATTATACGCGGTAACCTCGGCACTGTCCATCAACTCAAAGCCTTTCAGAAATAGCTCACGGCTCTTATCGAATTGACGAAGGTTATATTTTATATATGCATCCTGAAGATAGATTTCTTTCTGCAATGTATCCGGATCATCGATTTTGGATATCGCTTCATCAGCCGTATCGAAGACCTTAAATAATGATGCCGCCAGCGCCTTCTTGAAGAGAACAGGCTTATTGCCGGGAAAACGTTTTTCAGCAATCAGGATAGTGCGGTAGGCCTCCTCCAGGCGATCCCGGTCCTCATTATAAAAATACCTGTCGATGCAGAAATCGATTACCTGCAGATAGGCGTTCAGATAATTAGAGTCGGTCTCTATGATTTTCTTGAATTCCAGATATGCGGGGTGACGCAGGTCTCCCTCGACCTGCACCAGTCCCAGCTGATAGCGCCAGTCGGTCGAATCCTTGCAGATATCCACCGCCCGTTTGAGGTATTTCTGGGCATGCACCCGGCCGTTGACACCGCCGATGCCCACAAATGTCATGCCCAGGAGGTAGTTGAACTGCGCATCATGACGATACTCGCGTGACATGGGATAAAGTATCTCACGGGCCCGGTCATATTCGCCCCGATCATATTGCTCCTTCGCTTCGAGATACTTTTTATGGTCACCGCTTCCAGGTTTAAGCTGTTTGCCGCTCAACATTCCGCAAGCCAGAATGATTATGATCAATATGTGTGTAAATATTTTCTGCATCACCTGTTATAGAATAAACGCAGCAAAAAGTTCACTGTCAAAAAGAAAACGGCGGAAGATACCCTCCGCCGTTATATAATCAACCGACATCTATTCTAATCTACATTGACTATCGGATCCTCGAGGCTGATCATATGAATCTCCCCGAATTCACCCAGGTCACCGTCGAGATTGTCCCAGTCACCGACAATCAAAAAAATCATCTTTTCAGGCTTGAGATATTTTTTTGCAACGCGCTGAACATCATCCATACCCACCGCCTGGATATTGGCAATGTAATCTTTATAGAAATTACGCGGCATATTGTCGTATTCGAGATTCATCAACTGCGACACAATCGAGGTCGGATCGGTGAAATTGAACACGAAACGATTGATATATGAATCCCGGGCCGAATTCAATTCAAATTCGGTAACCTCGGCCTGCCTGATCTTCTTGACCTGATCCAGCATATTAAAAACAGCCTTATAGGTAGATTCGGTCTTGGTCTGGCAATAGGCGAAAAATGATCCGATATCGCGTGAATCGGTCTCAAAACGTGAACCGACCGAATAGGCCAGCCCCATATCGGAACGAACCACCGAGGTCATGCGCGAGGTAAACGATCCGCCGCCCAGGATATAGTTCATCACCGCCAGGGCATAACGATCCGGATTATCTTGGCGAATTCCCAGCATGCCGAAACGGATATTGCTCTGGGTCAAATCGCGGTCAATGAAATATACTCCCGGCTTGTTTCCTTCCTTGACTTCGGGATCCTCTGGGAAAGCGACTTCATCGCTCTGCCAGTCGGCGAATATCTCCTCCAGCCGGGCCTTTATCTGATCCATGTCGAAATCTCCGGTAATTCCCAACCAGATATTGTTGGGTACGAAATATCTCCGATGAAACTCGACCAGATCATCACGCCCGATCCGATTTACCGATTCCCATTCCAGTATTCTGCCGTAAGGATGATCACCATAGATCAGGTTATCGAATTCACGCGCCGTTATGCTGCCCGGGTCATCATTACGCCTGACAATCGATTCCTTGATGCTTTTCTTCCGCAGATCGATTTTGTCCTGCGGGAAGGCCGGATTCATAAGCAAATCCGCCATATATTCAAGGCAAACATCCCTGTCCTTTGAGAGGCAGTTCAAACTCACACCGCCCTGTTCGGTGCCGATCCAGGTTTCAATCGAAGCCGCCAGGTATTCCAGATCGGCATTCAATGAGTCCGGGCTGATATTTTCCGTACCGCCGGTACGCATTACATTGCCGGTCAATGAGGCCAGGCCCTCGAGACCCTCGGGATCATACATTGACCCGGTACGCACTATCCCGCGCACATTGAAAACCGGCAGACGATGATCCTCCATCATAAACAGCACCATGCCGTTGGACAATGTATCTACAACAACATCTTTACCCAGCTCGGGAACATCCCATTCGATTTCCGGGAATGTCAACTGTTCCACGAGCTGCGAACCCTTGCTTTCCATATCCTGGCCATACAGCCCGAGAGACAGGATCAGCAATAGCATAAATATATTTACAAAGATCTTTTTCATTATAGTTTCCTCCGCAAACTAATATGAGACGCCGGAAAGGGTTGCATCCCCGGTTTTTTCTTCCACTGTTTCCTCGGGCCTGTCCAGGATTGCCACAGTCCGGTTCGATTTGACCAGGTATTTATTGGCCACACGCTTGATATCCTCGGATGTGACAGTCTTGTAATCCTGCCAGTATTTATTGATATACTCCCATGATCCGGTGATGGCTTCGTAATTGGCCAGGCGCCAGCACATACCCATATTGGAATTTACCGACTTGATCATCGAGGCATCGAACTGATTGTGCACTTTCTTGAGCTCCCACTCGGTCACGGATTGCTGCTTGATCTTTTCAATTTCAACATAGATCGCATCCTCAAGCTGCTGTGTTGTAACACCTTTAAGTGGCCCGCCACGGAATGTGAACAGCGATGAATAGCGGCCGAAATCGGAATAGGCGGAAACGCCCGAGGAAAGCTTCTGATCATCCACGATAGACTTGTACAGTCGTGCAGTACGTCCTCTTGATAAAATATCCGAAAGCACATCCAGGGCCGGTATATCAGGATGACCCGCGGCGGGGATATGATAGCCGATCATCAGCATCGGATTGGCATCATACTGCACATCGATCCTGCGCTCACCCTTCTGTTCCGGCTCGATATTGCGGCGACGAGGTGGTTCCGGCCCGCGTTGCCATCCGCTGAAATACTTTTCAGCCAGTTCAAATACATGCCCGGCATCCACATCACCGGCAATTGCCACGATCATATTGTTGGGTGTATAATAATTGTGATAATATTCTTTCAGAAGGTCATGATCCCAGGTTTCAACATCCGGGGCCCATCCCACCACCGGATGACCATACCCGCTGGCCGTAAAGGCCGCTGCGTGAAACTGCTCCGAGAGCTTGCCATAGGGACTGTTGTCAGTACGTAGCCTGCGTTCCTCATAGACCACATCCCGCTCAGAATAAAATTCACGGAATATCGTATTCATATGACGATCCGATTCCATCAGGAACCACAGCTCCAGACGATTGGCGGGCAGAGAGACATAATACTGCGTACCATCGCTGCCCGTCGAGGCGTTCAATCCGGTACCACCATGCTTCAAATAAGTCTCCCACAGCTCATCCTTGATCACATACTGCTTCTGCTCTTCCTGAATCTGCGCTATCTCATCACGGTATTTTTTGTAGAGCGTTGAATCGGGTGGGTAGTTGAGCGGATCATTGATTACCTGCCATTCGGCATGCAGCAATTCCGCCAGCGAATCGATTTGAGCCATAAGCCCCTTTTCCACTTCATAATTTCTGGTACCGAAAATCTCGGTCCCCTTGAACATCATATGTTCCAAAAAATGGCTGATTCCGGTTTGCCTTGGAATTTCATCCACTGCGCCAACCTTGGCCCTCACGATAGCCGAAAATACGGGCGCGTCATGATTCTCCACTACCAGGAATTTCAGGCCGTTTTCAAGTGTATGCTCCTTGACATCGATATTTAACTTGTCCTGGGCACTCAGGGTGCCGCAAAGCGCAAGAATAAGTCCCAATATCAGGACATGCGTCAGGTGTTTCATCAATCCTCCAATATCGCTAATATTAATCTGATTTAATTTAGCAGGTATGCTGGTAATAATCAACGTCATTTATAAAAATTGGTTTCATTACAATATTTTCTCATGTTGACTTTTTTGCCTGATTGGTGCTTTTTTCATAGCTTATGACCAACAAGGAACTGCGCCGCGAAATAAACAGGCTGGCCTGGCCGATCGTCGCCTCCACCGTGCTGATCAGGGGTGTCGGCATCGCCGATATTATCATCCTTGGCCACACAGGCAAGAATGCATTGGCCGCCATAGGATTAGGACAGCAGATAACATTCGTCGGCATGGCCCTGGCCTATTCCCTCTCGGTCGGGGTCAATGTCATGGTCTCCTATTTCACCGGCGCCAATGCCCCCGAAAAAAGAACCAGGATCATAAACAGCTCGATCTGGCTGACCATAATCGTGGGCCTGATCATGATTGTGGCCGGCGAGCTGGGATCACGACGGCTGGCATCCTTCATGGGCGCGGATGCTGAGGTGCTCGACCTGGTCTGGAAATATCTGCGCATTATCTGGCTCTTCTATACTTTCCGGGTATTCGTCTACGTATTCACTGCCGTTTTCCAGGGCACCGGCGATTCCCGCACACCCATGTATATTGTCTCGTTCACCAATGCCATCCATATCGCCGTTTGCTATATCCTGGTCAATGGCAAGTTCGGAATGCCGGTCATGGGTATCGAGGGCGCCGGATGGGCCACTGTTCTTTCGGATTTCCTGGGGGCCTCATTGCTTCTGGCCATAGCGGTCAAACGCGGCCTGATAAACCTGAAACTCGGCTGGGCCATCAGGAAGCATCTTAAGAGGCTCTGGAACCTGGCCCTGCCGGTCGCCGGAGAACGGGCGCTGGTCTCAACCGGCATTATGATCTACAACGCTATCATCCTGAGCCATTATTCGGTTGCCGCCTATGCCGCCACACAGATCGTGATCAATATCGAGGCTTTTTCTTTCCTGCCGGGACTGGCCTACATGCAAACCGCGCAGATAATGGTGGGACAGAATCTGGGCGCCAAACGCATGGATCAGGCGGTGAAATCCGGCTATCAATCGGGATGGATCGCGCTGGGCATTATGAGTATTTTTGGGCTCTCCTTTCTGGTCTTTCCCTCCTTCTGGGTCAGCATCTTTACCACCGATCCGGAAGTCGTGCCATTGGGCGAATATGTCTGCCGCATGGCCGCGCCCATGCAACCCGTGCTGGCAATTACCATGGTTTTCGGAGGCGCATTACGAGGCGCGGGAGAAACCCGCTGGGTAATGTATATAACTTTTGCAGGGGCATGGCTTGTACGCTTGCCTTTTGCCGCTTTTTTTGCTTATATTCTGCAATCAGGTGTTTATCCGGTCTGGTGGGCCATGTTCACCGACTGGACTGTGCGGTCGGCGCTCTCCATGTGGAGATATCGCAAAGGGGGGTGGAAGCTGGCCGAGGACGATGATATCTAACCATTTTCGAGAGGAGAAAAGGTGTCAAGCAATAAGCTTTATCTTCATCCGCGCTATTATGATATAGCTTTTGATTTCCGCGATCTGGACAAGGAACACAATTTCATCACCAAGACTTTTAAAAGAATCAATAAACGAGACCCCAAATCAATAGTCGATATTGCCTGCGGCCCCGCTTATCATGCCATCCATTTTTCGATGAAAGACGATATCGAATACTCTTACGGCCTGGATCTTTCCGAACATATGGTCAAATACGCGCGCGAAAAAAATGAGCGCCTGGGCGGCAGGGCCAAAATTATCAAGGGCGACATGATCGATTTCAAACTGCCCCGCAAGGTCGATATAGCCGTGTGCATGATCGCTTCCATACATATGCTGACCGAAAGGCAGGATCAGCTTAAGAATCTCGATGCGGTCGCACGCAACCTGAATCCCGGAGGATTGTATATCATCGAACTCCAGCATCCCCGCGACAATTTCTTCGAGGATGACGAAGGTGAAGAAACCAATGTCTGGGAAATGGAAAACAACGGTACCAAGGTCAATGTCGAATGGGGCTGCGATGAGGATCCATTCGATCCGATCGCCCAGGTTTATCAGACACGTGTTACCATGAAAGTGAAAGAAAAGGGCAAGCGGCTCAGAAAATTCGTCTTCACCGATCCCTATCGCATTATCCCCTATCAGGAGTTCAGGCTATTGGTGGACTTCTCCGGCAAATTCCGTTATATCGGAAGCTGGGGAAAATTCGATTTACGCAAAAAGATGGACAACAGTGATGCCAGCTGGCGCATGATTGCGGTGCTTCAGAAGAAATAGCTAATAAGCATTACCGCTGATATTTTCATAGGCTATAGCCAGGCCATCCAGTACCAGGGTGGTATTAACTATCTTGATCAGGTTGGAATGAGAGGCAATCATCTCGGCAAATCCACCTGTGGCCACGACCTTGAAATTTTGACGAAGCTCCTCGGTGATTTTCACAATAAAGCCATCGATCATCGCCACCGAGCCATGGAATATCCCCGATTTCAATGAATCGGTGGTATTGCGTGCAATCACCCTGCGGGTCGGTTCAATATCAATATCATACAATCGCGCAGTGCGGCCGCTCATGGAATGCATCGAGCTTTCGATTCCCGGGCAAATCGCTCCGCCCAGGTATTCTCCCTCGGCGCTGACCACATTAAATGTCGTCGCCGTACCCATGTCGACCACTATACATGGTCCGCCATATAACGTGTATGCGGCCAGTGCTCCGGCAATCCTGTCGCTGCCGACCTGATCCGGATCATCGTAAAGAATTTTGATTCCCAGAGGGGAACGGCCGTCAACAACAACCGGCTCGATATCGAATTCACGACGAGCCATATCAATCATCACACCCGTCAAACGCGGTACGACCGATCCGATTACAACGCCCTTGACAGCATCCTCAGGCAGTCTCTGCCGTCCCAGGAATAGCTTTACCGCATCAATACAATCCAGAGCACTCTGCAAGTCATTGATCGGCACCTTGCTTTCCATGAGCAGTTTGCGCTCACGGTAAAGCCCGAACACGGCATTTGTATTTCCACAGTTGATCGCCAGTAACATAATCAGGTAAAGTTATAAAGGCCAGCCTGTTCAGTCAAGCCCGATAATAAAACGGACGGCAATTTGATCTTGCCGTCCGCAATCACCAATCATCTGAATAATCTATTGGCCACCGAGGATAATCGGCAGGCCGTCAGCCCCGGATCCGATTATCACCACCTTGGCATTAGGCGATGAGGCAAGTTTCAAAGTCGTCTCAATCCCCTTCCAGCGCAGGAAATCCTTGGTCAGTCCGGCCGAGACAATTTCCTGAAAATTCTTGATACCCTCAGCCTCGATTACCTTACGTTCCGCCTCCTGACGCTCTTTCATGAGCGTGAATTGCATGCGTTGCTGCTCCTGGTCGGCGGCAAGTTTGTCGTTGATCGCATCCGAGATCTTCTTGGGCAGGCCGACATTTCGGACGATCGTGTTCTCCACAATTATGAATTTGCCCCTCATGAGCGAATCCATAGAAAATATAATGTTCTTGGATATCTCCTCGCGCTTGGTAGAATAGATCTCCTCAGGTTTGTAGCGTCCCACAATAGTGCGCGCTACACCGCGCAAGGCCGGGGCAATTACCACATCATAATAACTCGGGCCGATAGTGACCTGCAGGCTGTCCAGTTTATTGAAAATCGGCTTATACCAGACCGAGACCTCGAGCTGAATCGTGGCGCCATCAGAAGACAGAACCTCCAGAATCTCCTGGCGTTCCTGAAGCTGGGTCTTGTAGACATACATCGAGTTCCAGGGCATATGCCAGTTGAAGCCCTCGTTGTATATCTCGCCCATCTCCGTTCCGCCCTTGAATTTGAAATACTTCACGCCATGATGGCCCGACGGTATCTGGGTACCGCAGCCGACAAACATCAAGGGCACAAGAAGCATTATGATCAAGAGCAATGGCCTTGAATTTCTTTTCGTGGATTTCCTTTCCATATTCTGACCTCCATTTCTTGGGTTTGTTTTCGAATTAGTTAAAGATATCTGTGCTAAAATGCAATAAAATTAAATTCAATTCACCATCATTCATTATATTCTACAGCCATCTCGAGATTTTATTTTAGAAAATCGAAGTAACAGCAATTGGTGAAAAACGCGTATTACAGGCAGGATTCGTTGCTGGTGTAATCGCTACATGGTCCGGGGCCCATTTTGAAGATATAGTTAATCATCAATTGTACATCGACAATATTGATCCTGCGGTCACAATCAAAATCCGCTGAAAAGAGCGGTAATGGTGCCGGCCCCTGATCGAAAATATAATTTATCAAAAATGAAACATCGCTCACATTGAAAATGCCGTCCACATTACAATCCCCCACAAAATAATCAAATTCGAAGTAACCTATATCAGTCCTGATTCCATGGAAGGGAAATGTCGCCGTCGTGTCCGAACCGGCATCAATTAGAGGCGAAAGCGGGCTCAGGCTGAAATCAAACTGCTGTGGATTTATAAATAAGGGATCACGGTAAATATTGTAATAACCGTCACAGGGAATCCGGTTGAAATTCAGACACTGGGTGGTATCGCCCAGATCGGCATGGCAATCGCCCAGATTACCTCCCGGGTTACTGTGAAAATCATTATATTGGATAGTCGGGAAACTGAAGAAACAGTTTATGCCGCCCACAAATGCCGCGCTGTCGCGGTAAAATACCGAATTCTGGAACAGGGGACCATCGGACAAAAGGATTTGAACCGCACCCCCCTGGTCTGTGGCGCGATTATAGGCAAAAATACAACGGTCGACCTGGACACGGGAATTATCCAAGTACATCCCTCCACCCTTTACCGCCCGGTTAGAATACACCCGATTGCAATGGAACAGTGGATCGGAATCAATAAAGGCACATCCACCCCCCTCAAGGGAATTATTGTTTCGGATAATGTTATGGCATATTTTGGGATGAGAATTGTTGCGGCAAAGTATTCCGCCCCCGATATATCTTCCACCCACCAGTGTCCCGAAACCATCACGAATAGTAAATCCGATCAGCTGCGCCGCATTGCTTTCGCCATTCTGGAAAATAATCACCGTACCGGAATCTGGATTGGAGGAAACCTCGCCCGATATCTGGGTTACACCGATATAGACCGGATTTGAATCGAGCACGAAATGTGAGGCCAGCACAATGTCCTTGCCGGCAAAATCGATATGCTCATAATATGTGCCCGGGGAGACAAGCACCGTATCGCCCTGGCTGGCTGCCTGGATAGCAAAATTTATGCTTTCATATTGTGCCGGAACAAAGACAGTTTCCCCCCCTAGCCCCGAAGCAAAGCATAGAAGTAAAAAAACAAACGACACCAGGCTTTTCATAAGATACTATTCCCAAAATAGTTACGTATCGTCCGGATACTTTTATAGCCGGAACTAACCCATGGTGCCGACGCCCTATAATAATATATTTTATATTAAATACAAGTAAATGTTGGGATCTAAGGTTAATTTTATCCAAATATAAGGATTTCCGTTTACTCAATAGATTTCAAAAACTTGACAAGTCCCACAAACTAAATTATTATTAGCTGGATTTATCCAAAACAGGAAATGGACACTGCATATGAATGTTGAAGATTTCGAACGCAGAATGCTGATAACCGGCGGCGCCGGATTTATCGGCTCGAATCTTCTTCGTTACCTGACCGCCAAATATCCCGATTATCTCTTTGTCAACCTGGATAAGCTGACTTATGCCGGCAATCTGGAAAGCCTGGAAGAGGCCGATAAACGGCCCAACTATGTCTTCTCTCAGGGTGATATAGCCGACGAGAAACATGTCTGGAAGATATTCGGAAAGTATAAAATCGATGGCGTGATCAATCTCGCCGCAGAATCTCATGTCGACCGTTCGATCGAGGGCCCGCATGAATTCATCCAGACCAATATCATCGGAACCTTCACCCTCCTGGAAGCCTGCCGCAAGCAGATGGGGGAAATTACACATATCAGGTTTCATCATATCTCCACCGACGAGGTCTATGGCAGCCTATCCAATGGACACAAATTCAAGGAGACATCATGCTATATGCCAAATTCGCCCTATTCGGCCTCCAAAGCCTCGGCCGATCATTTCGTCCGTGCCTACCATAAAACCTATGGGCTCGATACTGTGGTCAGCCATTGCTCCAATAATTATGGCCCCTATCAGTTTCCCGAAAAACTTATCCCATTGATTGTTCATCAGGCACTCAATAACAGGATTATCCCGGTTTATGGCGACGGATTGCATGTCCGGGACTGGATTCATGTCGATGACCACTGCCGGGCAATTGATCTTGTTTTTCATCACGGCGAAGCGGGCCATAAATACAATATCGGGGCCGATAATGAGGTTCGGAATATCGAATTGATCAGGATGATCTGCCGCCTGATCGATGATCTCACCGGCAAAGAGGGCCATGAGAAACTGATCAAGTATGTAGCCGATCGTCCCGGCCATGACAGACGTTACGCCATCGATGCATCGAAAATCCGCACCGAGCTTGGCTGGCAGCCGCAAACCGAGTTTTCGGAGGGTCTCAGGAGCACAGTTAAATGGTGCCTGGATCATATCGACTGGATCTCAGACTGCATCAACGGCGAACATAAACCATTTTACAACCGCTGGTTCAAACGCTGCCTGAGCTACTAAAAGCATGAATATATCAGTCAAAAAGGGCATAATCCTGGCAGGGGGTTCCGGTTCACGGCTCTATCCGGCCACCCGTACTCAGTCCAAACAGCTTCTGCCGATCTACGACAAGCCGATGATATATTATCCCCTGGCCACCCTGATGCAGGCCGGAATTCGTGAAATCCTGATTATTTCAACCCCCGAGGATACCCCCAGGTTGGAGCAACTCTTCGGTAATGGCCATCAACTTGGGCTGGATTTATCGTATGCGGTGCAAAAAAAGCCCGAGGGAATCGCCCAGGCCTATCTGATCGCCGAGGATTTTCTGCAGAATGACAATTCTGCCCTGATTCTGGGCGACAACATATTTTATGGCGAATCCGATTATCTGGACAGAATTGAAAATTTCGAAAAAGGGGCGCTCATTTTCGGCTATCCGGTCACCGACCCGCAAAGATACGGCGTAATTCAATTCGATGACAATGACAAACCGGTGGATATCGAAGAGAAGCCGGCTCATCCCGGATCACGCTATGCCATGACCGGCTTGTATATAGCCGACAGCCGGGCAGTTGAATTTGCCTCGAAACTCACACCATCAGCACGAGGTGAACTGGAGATTACCGAGATAATGCAAATGTATCTCGATCAGGGCGAGCTTGAGGCCATGCGTCTGGGACGGGGCCTGGCCTGGCTGGATACCGGTACTCATGAATCGATGCTGGCCGCCGCTAACTTTATTGCCGCTATCGAAAAACGCCAGGGCCTGAAAATCGCCTGCATCGAGGAAATCGCCCTGCGCCTCGGCTATATAGACAAAAGGGGCTTTACGTCACTTATAGATACAGACAATTCCAGCAGTTACAGCCGCTACCTGAAGTCTATTCTGGAGGAATTTTAAAAGACTATGCCGGGTGTAATCGAATCCAAAATCGATGGCGTGATCATAAAAAAGCTGGAACTCCATCAGGATTCCCGTGGCTGGCTGGTCGAGCTCTTTCGTGCCGATTCCATGAAGGGGCGCGATTTGCCGGTCATGGCTTATGTCTCGATGTCACTTCCGGGGATTGTACGCGGCCCCCATGAACATCGCGAACAAACCGACAACCTGTGCTTCGTCGGCCCCTCCAATTTTGAAATATACCTCTGGGACAATCGCTCAAACTCGACCACATACGAAACCAAACAGGAAATTACCGCCGGCGAGGACTTTCCGACCCTGATCTCTATCCCTCCCGGAGTGGTTCACGCCTACAAAAACATTGGTGAAATCGAGGGGCTGGTATTCAACGCCCCGGACAGGCTTTATGCCGGTGATGGCAAAAATGATGCGGTCGATGAAATCCGGCATGAAAACGATACAGATAGCAGATTCAGGGTCGAATAACGCTTGCTTTAATCCAGATCCATATTGAGCAGGCTTACATCCGTGGCCCTGCCCGTTTCCGGATCAGCTTCAATAATCAGGGAATTGAATATGTAGTCCTTTTCGCGCACTTTTTTATGCGGGAAAAGTGATGTTTTATAGGCTTCGATTATCTCTTTGGGCTCATAGCCGCAGACAGAGTATTTGCTTCCCACCATCCCGATATCGGTTATATAGGCAGTGCCATTTTCCAGCCTGAGATCCGAGGTCTGGGCCGAAAAATGAGTGCCGATCACAGCCGTTGTTCGTCCGGTCATATAAAATCCCATCGCCAGTTTCTCCGAAGTGGCATTGGCGTGGAAATCGACAATAATAATACGCACCTGCTCGGAAACTTGGGTCACGACCCGTTTCATGGCATGAAAGGGATTGTCCAGCACAGGGTTATTGAAATTGGTGCGTCCGAAAGCCGATATAACGCAAACCGGGATATCGTTGCGGGCATTTAATATTTTATAGCCATTGCCGGGATTGCCGTAAAAGGAATTGATCGGACGTAAAACGCGTTCAGTCTGGCCCAGAAAATCGACAGTCGCCTTTTTCTTGAAGCAGTTGTCGCCCAATGTGATAATATCGACACCGGCATCAAACAACTTTTCGGCATCCTCGGCTACAGTCGAAAATCCCCGGTCGATTTTATTGCCATTGGCGACAATAAAATCAAGCTCATGAGTTTTAATCAGTTCAGGTATAAGGCCACAGACCTTGTCCCGCCCCGTTTTGCCGACTATTTCACCTATAAATAGAATTTTCATAAAGAACCAGACGTTTCATCTTCAAACTGCTTAAAATACACCGAATTCCTGAAAAAGCAATCTGATATTGAAAATAGGCCCTTAATCCGGAATTATTACACAAAGGCAGCCGCACTCATCTTAAATTATATAGTTGAATGCCGATATGATAAACAATAGCGGTAATTTTTCAGGGCGTTTTTCGCCTTAGACAAAAGGGGTAAAGGAGCTTCAATCAGTGCCGGACGCATCTGATGTAAAATATATTGAATTGAATAAATCCGGGAATGCCGATATCGACCAGCTCCTGGATTTGATTTCGCTGTTCGTCCATGACCTGGAGGGGCCATTGGTTGTAATGCAGTCGATTCTGCGTATGACCAGGCAGGGACGTCTGGATCTGAACAACAGCCATCATGCCGAACTGGTAGAAAGCGGCAATATTGCCATGGAACGTGCGCGTTCTATAATCGGCGACCTGATGCTGGTCTCCAAATCCGGCAAAATGGGCATTCCCATAAGGATTCAATCCGTGCCGCTCTGCGAACTTATTCGCAAATCCGTCGACCTGATCAAACCCTCGGCACGCGAAAATGATATCTCGCTTGAGCTTTCTCTGCCGCAGGAGGAAATCCAGGTACAGGCCGACCCGGAACTTCTGATGCGTGTGCTGGATAACCTGCTCTTCAATGCCCTCAGGCATTCGTCCCTGAAATCGACAATCAGCTTGATTGTAAACCATACAAAATCTAAAGCGCAGGTCAGTATCTGCGATGATGGTCCCGGATTCGAGGGATTTGATCCGGCTGACCTGTTCGATAAATACAAGCAACTGGAACTGCGCATGCACGGCAAGCATCGTGGGGTGGGGCTGGGACTGTATTTCTGCCATCAGGTCATTACCGCAATGGGTGGCAAAATATGGGCCCAGGGAAATCCCGATGGCGGCGCTGAATTCAACTTTACTTTAAACATAAAGGGGTAAGCATTATGGCTCATATGGATGGTTTCGAGGCTGAAAGTTATTTGAAATCCGGCGCCAATGAATTACGTGTGCTGGAGTACAATGTCTGCGGCCATTCATTCGGTATCAACATCCTCAAGGTCAAGAAGATCGTCTCGCACGTAAATCAGTTCATGGCCATGCCTGAATCCCATGATTCCGTGCGGGGTGTTTTCGAGGACCGCGGAACTGTCGTACCGTTGATTGACCTGGCCTATTTTCTGGGCATACCTCGTGTCGATGACAAACCGCCGCAAAAAGTTATCATCACCGAGTTCTTCGAGATGCAAAACGGTTTCTGGGTTGACCGTATCGACTGGATTCATCACTTCCGCTGGGAGGATGTTATCGATGCCGAGGGCATACTGCACGGCTTCGACCAGAAATATGTCATCGGTATTGTCAAGCCGACCGAGGAGAAGATGATCCTGCTTCTCGACTATGAAAATATTATCCTTGATATCTGCCCGCAATTGCGTACCGACGCCAACACCCGTTTCGAGCGCGCCAATGTTACCGGTGAGGGACGAAAAGTACTGGTGGCCGAGGATTCGCCGGCCATTCGTAATATGCTGGTGACCGAATTCTCCGAGGTCGGGTTTGATGTCGAACAGGCCCGGGATGGTCTTGAGGCCAAAGAACTGTTCGAACGGGCCGACCCGCCCTTTGATCTGGTTATCTCGGATGTGGAAATGCCGCGCATGGATGGCCTGGCACTGACAGTCGCAATCCGTAGTAATGGTGAACGGAAAGATACGCCGGTTATCGTCTACTCATCCATCGGTGATATCGGCATGAAAACGCGCGCCAATTTCCTCAAAGCCAATGCGCATATAACCAAGCTCAATTTTGAGGAGCTTCTGGGCGAAGTCGAAAAGCTGACATCATCATCACGTCAAACCATCGAAGTCACGGAAACCGCAACGGATGAACCACAAATGCTGGCTCCCGAGGAACCTGAAGTTGCCAATGAAACAGCTCAAGCAGAGCCGGAGCAGGCACAGGAGCCCGAACCATCAGAGCCCGAAATAAAAGCAGAATCGAATATCGAAGCTGAACCTGAAACCGCAGCTGAAGAGGAAAAACCTGAGCAGAAAAAGGAAGCCAAAGCCAAATCCGAAATCAAATCGAAAAGCAAAGAGAAGTCAGCAACCAAAGCTAAGGCCAATACGGCAACTAAGAAGAAACCAACTAAGTCAAAAAAGGGCACGGCCAAAAATAAATCATCCAAAAAGACAGTCAATGCCTGATATTAAATAGAGACACAAAAGAGAAAAGGCGGAGAACCTGATCTCCGCCTTTTTATTTTGCCCAAAATTGCTCTATTCCAGAATACCGAAATGATTCAATATAAAGGCATATTCAAATGCCAGCTCGCGCAGGTAATCATAACGGCCCGATGCGCCGCCATGACCCGCCTTCATGTCGATCTTGAACAGCAGAACATTATCATCGGTTTTCATGTCACGCAGCTTGGCCGTCCACTTGGCAGGCTCCCAGTAACCCACACGAGGATCATACAGGCTGGTCGTGATCAATGTCGTGGGATAGCCCTGCTCGACAACATTATCATAAGGCGAATATGAACGGATATAATCATAGTATTCTTCATCATAGGGATTGCCCCATTCATCATATTCGACAACCGTAAGCGGTATGGAGGAATCCATCATGGTGTTGACCACATCCACAAATGGCACATTGGCAACCACGATTTCGAATAGATCGGGACGCATATTCATGGCCGCGCCTACTGTCAAACCGCCCGCCGACCCGCCCGAGATAATCAGATTATCTTTGGAGGTATATTTCTCTTCAATCACATGCTCGGCACATGAGATCAGGTCATAGAAGGTATTTTTCTTCTTGAGCAGTTTGCCCTCGTCATACCAGGCCCGGCCCATAGCACCGCCGCCGCGGATATGGGCAATTCCGAATACGAATCCGCGATCCAGAAGGCTTAGCCGGCTGGAGGAGAAATAGGGATCGATAGTATTGCCGTAGGATCCGTAGGTATACATATAAAACGGGTTACTGCCGTCTTTCAAGAGCTTGCCCTGGCGATAAACAAGCGAAATCGGGATCTTGACACCGTCATGTCCGGTGGCCCAGATTCGCTCGGAAACATAGTCATCCGGGCTGTATCCACCCAGCACCTCGCGCTGCTTCAATAATTCCCGTTCGCGGGTTTCCATATTGTAATCATAGACTGAATTAGGCGTGGTCAGAGAATAATATGCAAATCTCAAAAACTTGCTGTCGAATTCCGGATTCTCCGCCCCGGAAAGACCGTAAACCGGCTCATCGAATTCTATATAGTAATCTTCATCGTTGTCGAGATTCATCACGCGCAGATGTTCCAGGCCCTCTTTGCGCTCATAAACAACCATGTAGTCTTCAAACAGATCGAAGCCATTTATGGTGACATCCTTACGATGTGCTATTACCTCTTCCCAGTTTTCACGGGCGATCTTGTCCACCGGCATACGCATGATCTTGAAATTCTGCGCATCTTCATTGGTCAGCACATAAAAATGGTCATGATGATGATCGAGATTGTATTCAACCTCATATTTACGTGGCGCAAACAGCTTGAACTTGCCCATCGGATTATCGGCCTTCATAAAATAGTACTCGGAGGTATTGGCGCTGCCCAGGCCGATGAAAATATATTCCTCACTTTTTGTCTTGCCCACCCCGACCCAGAAACGGTCATCGGTTTCATGAAAGACCATGGCATCATCCTGCTGGACGGTGCCGAGGCTGTGACGGAAAACCTTGTAGGGACGATTGGCCTGGTCACGGACAGTATAGAACAGCGTCTTGTTGTCATTGGCCCAGACCACAGAGTATGAAATATCGGTCAGACGGTCAGTGAGCAACTCACCCGTTTCAAGATCCTTGATAAACAGCGTGAATCTTTCATAGCCCGACGTATCCACCGAGTAGGCCACCATCTTATGATTCGGGCTGATCTGAACCGAACCCAGATCGTAATACTTAAATCCCTCACTGAGCTTATTCTGATCGAGGTAAACCTCCTCCTCGGCATCCAGGCTGCCTTTCTTGCGGCAGAAAATCGAATACTGCTTGCCTTCTTCAGTACGAGTGTAATAATAGTAGTCATCCAGGCGATAAGGCACATTCATATCGGTTTCCTTGATCCGTCCCTTGATCTCCTGGAACAGCTCCTCCTGAAATTCCTCGGTATGAGCCATCATCGAATCGGTATAAGCATTTTCGGCATTGAGATAAGCGATCACCATCGAATCGCTCCGGCTTTCATCCCTCAGCCAGAAATAATCATCAGCACGGATTTCGGTATGAAATGTATCCACAACCGGCTTCTTTTGAGCAATCGGCGGTGTTGCAGCAGGCTCTTTTTCGCCGGAGCAGGCCAGCGATGATACCAGTACCAATACTGCAAGTACAAAGCAGAGGCCCAAAGCCCTGCGATTACGATATAGAGACATCAATACTCCTTTGTATTTGTAGATTAATCATTCCCATATTTTGAAAAACATCTGATAAGATTCAAAATCGGCAAAATATTGTCAATAGAAACATTTCCGGCCATCAGCTGTTACTAATATCCCTCACAGACACAAACTTATACGCCCAAATCAAGATAAATGTTGCCAACGGGCACTTTTTTGTCCTGTTTTTGTTTGTTGATAAATTGATCTGATTTTTGTATATGGGAAAGCATGGAACAATGAGCATACATGCTTTTAAAATAAGAGGTTTGAAAATGAAATTATTGAAAATGACGGCTTTGACGACGGCAATGGCCCTGATGGTTTTGGCTTTTGCCGGATGTTCACAGGGAGAGGCTGAAAGTATGGTTAAAATCAAAGTTACCGGCATGACCTGCAACCATTGCGTCGAACGCGTAACCGAAACCCTGCAGGGTATCGAGGGTGTCGATTCCGCACATGTCGATCTGGATGCCGATATGGCAGAGGTTTATTTCAAAGACAGCATGCCCTCCAATCAGGAGATGATTACAGCGATCGAGAAGGCCGGCTATAAAGCCGAGTTCATGACCGAAGAATAAAATATTTGATACAGCAACTTTTAAAGGCGCCGGGAAGCATCTAACGCCTGTACCTCCCAAGATTTTCCGGCGCCTTTATTTTTTCGATAAAAAAACCCGCCTGCATTACGCAGACGGGCCTTTTTTATTCTATTTCAGTCATTTTCCACAGCAATCGAGAACCGGCGGATCACCACTCACGAAAACGAAATTGATAATCCAGACAGCATCGGAAACATCAACATTTGTATCACCATTGGCATCACCCTTACAAAGCGGGTCAGGCGGATCACCGTTGACAAACACGTAGTTGATAATCCAGACAGCGTCCGAAACGTTAATCTCGGTATCTCCGTTGGCATCACCGCAAATAACATCGAATTCCGTGGTGAAACTCCACAACGGCCCGGCGGTCGAATCTCCGCGATCATCCCAGGTCACGATATACCACAGGTACTCGGTCCCGTAATCATGGTCAGTAGTGAAATCATAGAAACTGCCCAGCTGCTGGGTACTGATCTGCGGCAATGGTTCCGCGGTCCCGAAGTAGACATCGAAGGTAACCTCGTCGCCATCCGGGTCGCCGCCGGTCCAGTCCAGATCGGCCGTAATCGGAACGCCAAAGGCATCATCAGCCGGATCGGGCGAGGAGGCCGCATAAGGCGCCGTATTGGGTCCCAGCACAAGGCTCTTGAAAGCATAGGCCACACCATCGGAACCGAATGTCAGACAGGCGATATTGGGTTCACCATCGGCCGAAATATCGCCGATAGCGATATGCTTGACCTCATCGGCGCAGGCATAGCTGAATATCTCACCTTTGCTGAAATCATAGACATAGATATTGTTATCGGCTGAGCCAAAAACTACTTCATCAGCCTCGTCATCATCAACATTATAGCCAAGAACCGATTCGATATCGCCGCCTGCCGGGAATGTGCCCAGAAGTGTCCCGGTCTGACCATTGAAAACATGCACCTGATTATCTCCGCCGCCCACCAGGACATCCGGAGTCTTGTCATCATCAATATCGCCATGGCTCAATGAATGAGCATTGGAATTGACATCTACCAGCTGTGTCCAGAGTGTGTCATGCGTGAACCCGTCAATCATCACAACCTGCTTGGGAGACAATGTCACCCCGGCCGCGACATCAGGTATATCATCATCATTGACATCGAATACTTCAACATACTCGACTTTGTTGGGACAGGTGTATTCCCACAGGAATGAGCCGTCGGAACCATCCACCACGACTACTTTATTGGTGGCCGTTCCGCCGATCACATCCAATGGTCCGGTGCCGTTCATCTGGGCCACCTCGACCTCTTCCAGGTCACCGCCGGCATTGTAGCTCCATAACTCCGTTCCGGTATTGCCGTCGATAGCATATATGTGCGAGTCATCAGTACCTGCAATCACATCAACTGAACCATCGCCATTCAAATCGGCTGCTGTCAGGCAGTGACGGTAGATCTGGTCTGTTGGTGTGGTAAACTGCCAGAGCACATCCCCGCTCTGACCATCGATTGCAGTAACCATATCATCCGCCCCACCAACAGCAACATCAATAAATGAATCATTATTGAAATCACCGGTGGTCACTGAATACAAATTCTGCGTGCCCTGCCAGTTCCACAATTCGGAATCACCCAGTTTGCCATCAATTGCCACGCAGTTATCACCCAGCGAGGCCACAGTGATCACCTCGGCATGACCGTCATTATTCAAATCGGCTACATCCATCATATTGCCGTATTCGCCGAATGTGTACTCCCACAGAAGCGGGGTCTGAATCGTGCGCAGGGCCCAAACTGTTGTAGTTGGGGTTCCGGGGAAACCGCCCACATAGGCCGCGCCACCGCCGGCCGCGATATCGTCTTTCTCATCGCCGTTGAAATTGGCTACGGCAACCGAGTTGATCCGGCCGTCCACGGCGTAATACCACTTTTTGAGGCCGGTTATGACGTCGATCACCTGCACCCGGTCAAATGTCGCCGAAACCATATCCAGCAGGCCATCGCCATCCACATCACCAAAGGCGACATCATAAGAATAGCTGTCGAGCAATTCAGTCTCGAGTTGTGGCGTATTAACATCGCCGTCAAAGATGAAAATCTTGCGCACTGCCAGGTAATTGCTGACCACCAGGTCAAGATCCTTGTCATCATCGTAATCATAAGCCTGAAGCGTGATATCGCCATTGACATGATCCATACTACCGATATTGTAGCTCCATTCTTCGGCGCCGGTCAGCGCATTCCTGACCGAAACCTCACCATGGTCATCATCAAAAAGCAGGCCCACACAAAACTCGAGCTGTGTGTCATCATCGATGTCTTCCAACACGATATCGACACCGAATTGCGGAAGGGTCAGTTCCCAGATTTCGCTTCCATCGACACCATCGGCCACACCCATGTAATTATCGTAACCGGCCAGGTATTCATGGGCATAGGCGACATCATCGACACCATCATTGTTGACATCGCCAACAGCAATGGCATTGATAAAGATACTGCCCAGATACTTGCGCCAGATTTGGCTGCCGTTGTCGCCATCGATGGTGTAGAAATAGTCATCGAATCCGCAGGCGGCCACATCCAGATTACCTGTATTGTTGAAATCACCAATTTCGACATCGACTATCGAGGCCCCGATAGCGAAATTCCACAGCTCCTGGCCGGTTGCGCCGTTGATCGCCCTGACACGTCCATCGACTGTGGTATCTCCGCCGTATGATCCGCCGATAATCACATCCGGAGTACCATCCAGGTTAATATCACCGACGGTCATCGATCTGACAGCATCAGCAATTTCGAATGTCCACAATGTGTCGCCGGTAACGCCATCCAGCGCATAGGTTTTACTGGCCTCCTCATAGCTGTCGGAGACATACTCATGGGCGATAACATCCAGAACATCATCCCCGTTTAAATCGGCAACCTCAACTCCGGCAACAGCTTTGTCGCCGCCGTAGGTCCAGATCGGCGTGCTGGAATAAGGACTGGCCTTATCCTGCGCCAGAACTGCCCCGGCGGTCAGTAATAAGAGCCCCAAAACGGCCAAAATTACTTTTGGCAGTAACATTTTGCTATACATATTTTTCCCTCCAGAGGCGGTAAGTTATAGATTTGCAAATCTATCTGTATTTGGTTCGGTTGTTATCCTGTAAGTACGATAGATCCCAAAAAAGGAGTATACCCCTATAATTTAACAAAAAGCTAACGCAGGTCAAGGTATTTTGAGCGTTGTCGGGCGCCCAAATCCTGCTCAATTATTCACAACAGCCCGGTAATGGCGCCGGGCCGTGGTTAAATACGTGGTTTATCAGGATAACCACGTCGGAAACATCAACGGAATTATCGCCATTGGCATTCCCGGAACATACAGGTTCAGGAGCGGGACCATTGCTGAAGACATGATTCAAAATATAGATGGCATCGGATATATCAATACTCCGGTCGGAATTGGCATCGCCGCAGATTACATCGCTGTCAACAGAGATATCATCGATATACCAGCCCTCTCCGGTAATAGACTGATCCGACCGGAAAACGAACATAAGCCATACAACACCCGCATAGCCCTGCAGATCATATGATGTCTGCTGCCATCCATCCGAATCGCCCGAAAAACACCGTCCGAACTGGCCCAGGTAGGGATAACCGCCGTCGGGAGTCAAAAGCTCCCAGTCGAATGAATTCTGCGAGATCATCACAAATCCTCCGTCACGCGCAAAAGTCCCGGCCGGATCGAGCTGGGCATCGATATCATACCAGAACCTAAGCCGCGGCGCGGGCGGCAAAAGAATCGGCGGAGATACAAGACAGCTGTAGCTGTTATTGTTGTAATCGCCATTTCCAATTCCACCGGCTTTCCAGCATGTCGATGGGCTGTGCGGATTATAACTCTCAATATGCCAGGTCTGCACAAATTCGCTTTCAGGCGTATATGCGTCCCAGAACCCCTGCCCATTCTCGAAATCATCCGCAAATCCATCGCTGTCACCGACGTAAAGCAGTAGAGTATCCGAACCGCCGTCTCCTGACCCCGAATTGACCGCGATATAAATCGGGGCGATATGCGGATCGGGACATGCAGTGGAAACAGCCATCAATACGCTATTCGATGATAATTTTTCTGCACCTGAGAGAATATCCTCAAACTGAAGATTCTGGATCAGAAAAATCAGATGGGGATCATCGCTGGAAACAAAACCTGTCACATCCAAGGCATCATATCCATCATTCTCGACCCTGATGGCTACTTCAAATGTCTCGCCCACATCGGCATGGCCGTCCGAATCTCCCAGGCTGTCGATAATTGCGACATCAGTGATCGAAAGCACTGGACGGGTCTGGGGACGGATATTGATTATGGCGTAATCATTCGAGGTCATCTTATCGTTTTTGCTTAGGCGCGGTATGCTGTCGAGGATATACCATGCGCTGAATGGTCCGCCCCAGCCGTAATTGATATGAAACTCGCTCTCCAGTCCATTTGGATTGTAGCCGTCAATCACGACCGAATGGCCCGGTATAAAATAGTGCACCGGACGGCCGGCATCGATTTCGTCGGTCAGGATGCTGTCCCATTGATAGGAATACATCGAATTGCGATAGACGATTTCAGCCGAACTCGAATAACTGAAATGCTCTCTATAAGCTTCAAGGGCCTCAGTCACATTCGCGGCTGAATTACATACTCCGAACTGTGTCTGCATGGCCACAGCAGTTTCATAGCCCAATTCAGCCAGCGCCGAACTGTCGGCCTGCCAGCAGCCGTTTTCACAGCTGTCGATCATATTGTCCCAGTCATAGGGATCACTGAAATCGGCGGAAATTTGCTGTTGATAGCCATCATCCCCGCAGGAATTATCGCCATCCCAGATATAACTTAGTGATCCCGCGCCATGAGGCGGCCATTGCCAGTAATTGACAATCTGCGCCATAGCTGACGCCACGCATCCGACCAGACAACGACCGCCATCGCCCTCAGGGCAGTCGCGGTTATACGGTCCGGCCTGATGCCAGCTTGATGTCAATAACGGCCCGACTGCTTGACCGCCTTTATTCATCCGGTTTAAAACCAAATCCCGGTCACAAAGAATGGCCCATTGATCGGAATAATATGAAAGCGAATTGCGACTTAAGATAATTAGCTTATCTGAAAGCTCCGTGGCAATTAAATCTACGAAGCCACCGGACTGCAATTCATCCAGATTATGCTCATCCGACCAGGCCTTGACCGGCGGCAACCGGTCATCCATGCTTACGAGTACAAATCCGGCTGGAGAAATTGTATACATGCTGGCCAAAGGCCGGCCATCTGATTGCAGAATCTCCGAGGATTCAATCCCGGGTTGAACCGATCCGCCCCAGTCACCATTTTGCATGATTTTCATGAATACAAAATTTGCGCATACCGAATCAGCCCTGTCCCGGGAAACCTGCTCGGCATATACCTGATTTGCGGGCATAACGCTCAGCGCCAGAAAGATCAGCATAGCCCCTGTTATGCAAAATTGCTTACCCACACCCATCGCAACCTGTCCATGTCCTCTGCTTATGGATCGGAAAACTAAATAGTAATTGTCAGGATTATATTAGATTAATTTATTTTGGACCGGAAGTCAATTGAAAGGGAAGGAGACTACTTCTTAAAACTGAATTTAATCGCATCCTCTTCACAACCGCCCAGGCATTCGCCGCAGGAGGTGCAGTCGGGAGCGACTCTGGAATTCTCATCCAGCAGTTTGTCGATTGTCGGACAGGGTGCCTTTTCCTGGCAGGTGCCGCATTGAACGCATTTATTGTGATCGACACGAACGCGCCCGGGGGCGATCTTCTCGCACAACCATGTCAGGGCCCCGATCGGACAGATCATGTAGCAGAATGGACGGTATATTACAAAGCTGGACAACACCAGGATGGCCATCATGACAACAAAGATCACATCTATATGCCAGTGCAGAATCTCAAACATATTGATCGGCTCGTAAGCATTATAGGCGGAAAAAGCCTCCCACATACTTCCCGATGGATCGGCTTCGACACTCTCGGCCAGACCGTTGATATGGCTGCGGACCATAAAAAATGTCAGAAAAAACAGTATCAAAAGAGAAAAGCGAACCGAATTGAAGGCAGTGAAATTGAAGTTCTTCCATTTGAATTTATGCGGAACCTTGTTGACCAGATCCTGGAAAGCCCCCAGCGGACAGACCCATCCGCAATACAGCTTCCTTCCGATCAGACTGGGGATTATCATGGCCAGGAATAATGCCAGGAACATGGGGAAAAATTCGCCCCAGACCATTTTATACATAAACAGCTTGGTTGTGGCACACATCGGGCTGGGATGAAGCGGAAAAAACAGCTCCAGGCCATATAAAATGAACGCTACAGCCATCATACCGGCCCGCACCCAGACATTGGTCTTCTTCCAGAACAGAAGCACCAGCCCTGCAGCCATCAGAACCCAGAATCCGATATATTTCCCTGATCCCCAGATACTCAGCCAGGCCGGCACCCCGGGCCCGGAATTCCTGTGCTCCTCACGATCATGCTCGTCGTCGACCACAGCCATGGAAGCGGTATCAGATACGCTGTCTTCACGAATTATGCGTTCTGAAGGATCATCAGTACAGGTATCATTAATCACCGGGACCTTATCTGCCAGAAGCCCGGTGGCAAAAGCCAGAACCAGTGCCAGCGCGATTAGTAGTGCTTTCGTTGTCATTTCTGCCATCGCCCAAATATATATACGATCCTGATTCTGTCAATAAACATTGTGAAAATATTCTCATGAATCAGGTGATGAATTCGAAAATATATTTCCCGGCCACGAATACCACACACAGGGCCAGTATGGCCTTGATCAGCTTCGAGGGCATATATTTCTGGGCGCGGGCTCCGACATACATACCCAAACCCCCGCCGATTCCAAATAGTAGCCCCAGCAGCCAGTCCGGGCTGACCGCCAGGCCGCTGTCGGAATAGAATGGGGCAATAACTGCATAGAAGATTACGCCAATCACCGATGTGGCAAATGTGCTCGCCAGGGTCGAGCCGGCGATGGCATAGACCGGTATACGGTATATCGATACCAGGATTGGTGCAATAAAGGCCGCGCCCCCCACGCCATAAATCCCGCCAACCAAACCGACTACCAGCGATAACAGAAACAGGCTGAGCGAGGAAATACTGTAGACCTCTCCATTGAATTCAAATTTCAGTATCCGAAAATTAAACAACAGGGTCTTGACCTCGAACGGCTGATCAAGGTTTCTCGCTTTTTCTCGCGTCTTTCTTCCGCTTAAGAGATCATAAGTCAGTCTTCCGCCCAGGTACAACAGCACGAATCCGGCAAAAAATTTAAATGCTCCCGGATTGGGCAACAGGCTGACCCGCACAAAAACACCGGCAATCAATCCGGGCAGGGTACCAACAATTATAATTATCGCCATTGGCCAGAGCATACGCCGTTCATGAACATACCTGTAAACCCCAGATGGTATAGCGATTATGTTAAAAAGCAGGTTTGTGGGGCTGACAGCCGGACTGGTAAACCCCAGCACACTGACCTGAAACGGCAAAATCACGAATGCGCCTGAAACCCCGGAACTTGCGGTAAGAAGTGATATGAAAAAGGCTACCAGAGATGGAAGCCACCAGTATGTCTCCACTCCGCTGACCGGAAACTCGATCAATTTATTCTCCCTGCAATCATTTTAGACTGTAATGTTCACGAATATAAGCTAAAATGAAGCTTAATTGTAGTTTAAACTGCGGATCAGCCGGATCACAATCCCATGATTGATTTTACCACTTGATTTATCCTGTTCCGATTCCGTTTATTAGATAAAATGATTGAAATATTTTCTCACGGAGGAGGACACATGCATAAATCAATCACCATCATAGTAATAGTATTATTGGCGGCCGGGTCGCTTTTTGCCGATGATTCCGGGCTTTTCCCGCTTCATCCGGTGAATACGTATTCGATAGTGGCCTATGATTCCGCCACGGGCCAGTTCGGCGCGGCTGTGCAGTCGCACTGGTTCAGGGTTGCCGATGTTATCTGGGCCGAACCGGGTGTCGGCGCCGTCGCCACGCAATCATTGGCTGATTTCCGCTATGGTCCGCTGGGGCTGGAAATGATGAAAATGGGCAAGTCCGCACGGCAGGCCCTGGCCGGCGTGCTGGCATCCGACCCAAACAGTGATGTGCGCCAGGTGGCCATGATCGATATCAACGGCAAGGTCGCGGTCCATACCGGCGAGAACTGCATCGCCGAAGCGGGTCATCGCACCGGATCCAATTACAGCGTACAGGCCAACCTGATGGAAAAAAAAACTGTCTGGGATGCTATGGCGGTGGCATTTGAAACCACCGAGGGCGACCTGGCCGAGAAAATGATGTCGGCCATGGAGGCGGCGCAGGCCGAGGGCGGCGATATTCGTGGCCAGCAGTCGGCGGCCATCCTGGTGGTGCGCGCCGAATCATCCGGCATGCCCTGGGTCGATCGTGTGGTCGATCTGCGCGTTGATGATTCCCCCCAACCGCTGAAGGAACTGCGCAGATTGCTGGATATCAACCGCGCCTATGAGCATATGAACAAGGGTGATGAATATATCGCGCAGGAGGATTATTACAAAGCCAACCAGGAATACCAGAAAGCCTCGGAACTTGCGCCCGGTAACCCGGAAATCATGTTCTGGCACGCGGTGACACTGGTTGAAGCCGGCCAGCCGGAAATGGCCATGCCGATCTTCAAAGAGGTCTTTGAGATGGATGAAAACTGGCGCATATTGGTGCCACGACTGGTTGAGTCGGAACTATTGCCCGATGATCCCAATTTGATAAAGACAATCACCGGCCTGTAAAAAATATCGGGCCATTTAACAACTCCGGAGGCTGTCAACATGCATTCACGACTGTCATCAGTACTGAGATTAAAATACAATCCCGTGGCTATAATCTGGTCCGATGAAAAGCCCGAGGATGCGGCCCAGTTCAAGGAAGGCAAATGGGGCTGTGTGATGATGCTCTTTGCCCAGGCCGCAAAAGGGCGTACAGCCGTATTCGACCGCACAACCTACGGATGCTTCGGCGGCGGTACCGGCCTTGGTTTCGGCAATGTCTATGAGCAGGCCTTTCCCGACGGCGAAACAGGCTTCTGCCATTTTCTCTCCACCGGCAATGAAGAACGTATAGAAAAAGGCGAATTCACTGATGAAGAAAAAGCCCGCTGGCGCAGTCAGTCATACAGCAATTTTCTGCATGGCGAACGCTATGTCAAAAATCCGGAACTGGTCAGGGAATTTCTCGAGCGTTTGCCGATGATCGATATTCCAACCAGATATGTCATCTTCAAACCGCTTAAATATGTGGATGATAAGAAGGAAAAGCCGGAGATAATAATCTTTACTGTCAATCCCGACCAGCTTTCGGCCCTGACGGTCATGGCCAATTTCGCGCGCCAGAGTTTCGAGACGGTCTATACACCATTCGTTGCCGGCTGCCAGTCAATCGGCATTATGGCCTATGCTGAAGCAAAAAAGGAGAACCCCCGTGCTGTTATCGGGCTGGTGGATATCTCGGCCCGCATTTATACATCCCGTCAACTGGGAAAAGAATACATGACCTTTGCGGTGCCGACAAATATGTTTCATGAGATGGAGGACAATATCGAGGAAAGCTTCCTCCTGACTCATAGCTGGAAAAAACTGGTGGAAATGAATATGAGCGGAGAAAACAATGACAGCCGATGATATCATCAAAAAACTGAACCTGATACCCCATCCCCGTGAAGGCGGCTATTTTTTCGAGAATTACAGGTCGGAGGAAACTCTGCCGGCGGACAATCTCCCGGAACGCTATAAATCAGAAAAATCAATTTCAACAGCCATATATTATCTGCTTACAGATACAAGCCATTCCGCCCTGCATAAACTCAAAACCGATGAGGTCTTTCATTTCTACCTGGGTGATCCGGTCGAGATGCTTCATCTATATCCCGATGGCTCCGGCAGAATAATCACGCTGGGACATGACATAACGCAGGATCAACATGTGCAATTGGTCGTACCACGTGACACATGGCAGGGATCACACCTAAAACCGGGCGGCAAATTCGCGCTTCTGGGCACAACCATGGCGCCGGGATTCGATTACGATGATTACACGGCCGCAGATCATGATCAGCTTGTTGAAAAATACGCCGACTACAAAGATTTGATAGACAAACTCGCATGATAAAATTATGGGCGTATTCGAAGACATAAAAGATCTGCTCGAAAAAAGCGGCATAGATTACCGCACAGTTCATCACGAACCGACTTTCACCTCCGAGGAATCGGCCCATGTACGGGGCGAGAAACTGGAGGTCGGCGGAAAGGCGATTGTAATGAAACTCGGTGATGATGATTTCAAGCTGTTCGTTATCAGCGCAGTGTTCAAGACCGACTCCAAAAAGATCAAAAACCTGTTTAATGCAAAAAAGACCCGTTTTGCAGATAAAGACGAATTGATCAAGCTGACCGGCCTTGTACCCGGGTCGGTGCCCCCTTTTGGAAGGCCGATTCTCGATCTTGATTTATTTATAGACAAATCAATCACCGAAAACGAAAAGATAGCATTCAATGCCGGATCATTGACCGATTCTATCATTATGAAAACCTCGGATTATCTGCGTATTGCAAACGGAGAGATAATCGACATAGCAAAGAGATAAATATGGCAGTCAGAGAGATATTACAACTTGGCAATCCCGAACTGTATCGCAAATCCGAGGAGGTTTCCCGCGATGAGCTCGAGAGCCTCAAACCGGTCGTACAGGATTTGCATGATACATTGATGGCGTTCCGTGAGAAATACAATACCGGGCGGGCGATTGCGGCGCCACAGATCGGCGTGTTCAAACGCCTGATCTATATGCATATTGGCACCTCGCTGGTATTTGTCAATCCCAGGCTGGTGGACAAAAGCGAGGATATGATCGAACTCTGGGATGACTGCATGTCTTTCCCCGATCTGCTGGTAAAAGTCCGGCGGCACAAAAAATGCCGTATCGAATACCGCGATCTGGAATGGAATCAATCCGATCTCCTGCTGGGCGGGGATATGTCGGAACTATTGCAGCATGAATACGATCATCTGGACGGCATCCTGGCGGTGCAGCGCGCTATCGACGGTCATTCCTTTGCCCTTCGAAGCCAGAAAGACCTGCTAAAATAGCTAAATCAGCATACCGGTAGTCGATCCAAGGTCTTTGCGTGCCCTTGATATCAGGCGGTCAATAACGAAAATTGTAAAAATCACAGCCACAGCCAGGGCAATCATAGCGATATTGGCTTCCGAACCGGCAAAAAGATTCTGAAATGCGCCAACGACCACATCAAAATAGCCCTTGCCATCCTCGCCGCCCGAGGTAAAGCCTTTGAATGCTTCCTCAAAATCAGTAAACTGAATAAGGAGAATCAGGCCGACCACCGCACCGGCCACCCACATAGTAACCTGGGCCAGCTTATGGAAGAATTTTTCGGCCCCCTGCTCATTCATAAATGCCACCACCTCGGAGGCAAAATCGGGCGCAAGCTCGAATTCCGGCTCCGATGACAGCATCATGGAAAGCTTGCGGTAATGCCGCATCTCACGGGCACATTTTGCGCATCCTTCCATATGCGACTCGATTTCCTGACGATTTACGACAGGATTACCATCTATATAGTCCTGAATCTGTTCATCTGTGAGATGATTTATTTCCATAGGTCTTCACCTTTGTATCGTTTCTCGAGCTTCTCCTTCAAAAGCTTGCGGGCCCGAAAAAGATAGCTTTTAACCGTGCCCTCGGGCATATTCATGACACTGCCGATTTCCTCGTAGCTGAGTTCATCCAGGTGGTATAATGTCACGATTGTCCTGTATTTCAACGGCAGTTCGGCAATCATATTCTTCAACTTCTCCGATATATCACTTTCGGCCGCCAGCTCATCCGGACCGGGCTGATCAGCAATATTTTCTTCGAATTTGCGCTCTTCATCGGTAATATCATCATATAATGGTACCTTTTTCTTCTCCAGGTAATTTATGCATCCGTTATAGGCGATCCGCCCGATCCATGTCGAGAGCTTGGATTCAAAACGGAATTTTTCCAGGTTTCTGTATACCCTGATAAAAACATCCTGGCATATATCCTCACGGTCCGTTTCGTTTTTGACCATACGAAAAACAATATGGCTGACCAGCTTCTGATATTTTTTGATAAGTCGTTCAAATGCATACTGATCACCGGCCAGTATTCGCTCCACAAGCGCTCTGTTTTCGTGCATATCATATTCCTAACTGAATCGGACAGCTATGGCAAGATAATGTTGCAGAAAAATATTTAACTTTTTGGCAACATTTATCCCGCATTCCTGTCTGATCGAAATAGAAAGATGAAAACATATTCAAACAAAGGAGATAGAGATGGGTGATCTTGAAGAGGTACTGGTACCGTTGGCGGCCTTCTGGCTGGTTTTCATGATTATCAAACAGTCGCTTGATTATAAAATGAAAAAGAGGCTGATCGATAAAGGTCTTGTGGATGAAAAGGTTAAGTATCTCTGGAAATACCAGAACGGGGTTATGTCCTCACTTAAATGGGGCATGATCCTGGTAGCGGTCGGGATCGGCTTTCTGGCCTATCAGATAGCCCCGAAATCATACTGGGCCGATGGTGAGCCGGAGGTTTTCGCATTTGGTATCATGCTGCTTCTGGCAGGTGTGGCCCTGATAACATACCATATAATAGCCCCCAGGATCAGCAAAAGCCATGAAAGAGATGAACTGACCCACCGGTCAGATCAATCATAGTCCTAATCAAAAAGGCGGACCCGATTCGGATCCGCCTTTTTTATACATTATCCAATTTATCCTAAAACGCACCTACAAATCCCAGCATGGCGCGCATTTCCTCTTCTTCTATGAAGTATGTCATCTCGCCGAACAGACGAAGATTCCGCAGGATCACCCATCCGGCATGACCGCTAAGGCTGCGGTAATTCAAACTCTCGTAGTCGGATTCGATCCAGTTAAAAAGCCCCACCAGATACCAGTCGCTCTTTTCATCATCGGGAAGGTATATCCCCTCGATCATGGCGCCGCGGGTCTCGATATCATCCCCCTCCAGCTCCTCGAACATCGGATCGGAATCTCGCCGCTCCATATACTGGAAATTCACTTCGAACTTGTTGTACGCCAGCGATGCATCCGGGCCGAAATACTTGACCTCGTTAGTGATATCATCACCTTCCTTGCCATAATAGCCAAATCCGCCCAGCCGGAAATATTCACCGATATCCTGCGAGATCCTGCCGGCAAAGCATTTGTATTTATCGTCATCGAAGAGCTTGGATTCATCTGCCTCGCCGATACCGTTGCCATTGATAATCTCAAATATCAAGTCGGTGCCGGTCTCAAAGCCATAGGTGAACATAAAACCGCGGTCGTATTTGAGGCTGATACTGGACATACCCGGCGAAACGGTGTAGACTGGATAATCCTCAACTGTCAGACGCAGTTCGCGCTTAAACAGCGGATCTGAGACCTGGAACTGCCCGACATAGACATCAAGTTCACTGTTAAACAGGTTATTGAACATGATATAGGCATCCTCGACGCCGGCCACCTCGCCATGCTCGCTCATATAGAAGTAGAAGTAATAGGCGATATGGTCGGAAACCGAACCGCCTGAAAGCAACTTGAGATTATAGGGAGTTGACAGGTCAACCTCTCGATCCCCCTCGCTCAGGTACTGCACATAGCCTTCCATACGCAGCGCCAGCGGGAATGAACGAATCAGGTCGAGCTTGTCATCACCTGTCTCCAATGTATAGCCGGGCGCCTCTTCGTCTGTCAGCACAAATCCATTGCCGGCGAAATCATCGCCGTAAGGTTTCAGCTTCGGGAATGGCGCATGGCAGGTTGTACAGGACATACGGTATTGACGGGCAAATGCCGGGATGGCTTTACTGGACTGAATATCCGCGAAAAACACGATTATAAAACTGACCAGTATAAAAAATGAAAAAGCTGCAATTGATATATTTCTGCGCATCATAACCTCACTTACTGAATTAATTCTATTGTGGTTGAATGACTGTTGACCAGGATCGGCTCATACTCTTCCTCGGGCACATTCAGGAGTTTTGCCACAGGTTCAACCAGCCTGCTGTAATACATTTTGGCGGTAACTGTCATCGGCCCGGGAGCGGCATCGAAAGGCACCTCAAATGTGTATGTCTCCAGCTTGGTCTCACGAGGCCCGATGCGATAATCCGGCCCGAATGAAGCCGTGTTCCATTGCATGATAGTCATGCGGCCCTGCGGATCAAAATAGGGCATGCGATAGATACGATCACCCACCGGCACACCATCACGTTGCACACCCTTGAAATCGGGATCATCCAATGGTACCGCCATATCCTGGTAGGCCAGCTCATCGGCGGCAATTGTCCATTCCTCACCCTCAAAGCCCTTTTTGTCGACCGGCAGATGATAGACATTGCCGTCCGCATCGACAGCTTCAACGTGCACCCAGACTATGCGGTCTTCCACCGATCCGGTCGGGAATTTATGGCCTGTCTTCTGGTTAAACAATGCCAGTGTAAATTCCACAATATCGCCCATCAGCGGGTTCCTGATATTGGGATTGATGCGTAATTCGATCGTACCCTGAACCTTGCCGGGATCATGCGCGCCATGGAACAGGTGCATGGCCGCATCATCATAGACATTGCCCATCTCGGCTGTGGCAGATTTGGCATAGGTCATATGGCAATCCTGGCAGCGCACACCTTCCTCCGAATATGGGCCTTCTTCCCATTCCAGCTGGGTGGCTTTAACCCATGCGCCATAAGGGCTCTTTTCATTGTGGCAGGTACCGCAGAATTTGGCCTCCCCCAGCACCTCGGATTTGGCAATCTCATGATCCGGCGAGACATCGGCATTGCGCACACCGTATTTGACATCGCCCGGAGAGGATACCCAGTTGAAATTATAGGCCGTATCCCCGGCTATTGCTACCACTGTATGGCAGACATCACAGGATACCGCTTCATTTGCGCGCGATCCCTCCTCAGGACGGGGCGGGGGGACATCACCGGCCAGAAATGACAACGGCGCATGGCATCCGTTACATCCGGCCTTCACACCGGCAACCATTGTGTCTTTTTCGGCATGCGGAACAGCCAGTTCAAAATATTCGATTTCATCCCAGTGATGAATATAGCACTGCGACATCATAGCCTGCTGCCATTGCTGATAAAATGTCACATGACATGATGCCCCGCAATATTCTGGGGTATCATAATCATCATACTCCCGCGTTCCCAATGCTCCTTCGCCGGCTTCAACCCATTCATCGGCCTCCTCTTGACCGATAGCCGGGCCGATAATAATTGCCAGTGAGAGAACAGTGAGAAGCAAAACTAAGAGAAATGACCTCTTGCCCATCTCTTACCTCTTCACTTTTTCGTTATTATTTTCACATTTATTTTTTCTAAAATAATACATAGTAACAGAATACACAATTGGTTTATCAAAACAATGCGCATACATGGATAAACTTGGTCCATTATTTGCTATAAATACAGTATTTTGGGTAGTTTAAAAAAATGATATAGCTTGCGCATCTCAATATTTGATTATATAAATCATCCCATGGATAAAATCGAGCACCTGAAATCGACACGATTATGCCGTGGCCTGAATCCCGATGAACTCGCCAAAATAGCCGCGATTGCCCGCATCAGCAAAATCGACCGGGGACAGATACTTTTCTTTGAGGGTGATGATGCTCATGGGTTTTTTATTTTGCTGGAAGGCGCTGTGAAGATTTACAAATCATCACCGGAGGGACGTGAACAGATCCTGCACCGCATTCATCCGGGACAGATCTTCGCCGAGGTGGCCATCTTCCACGGTGGCACATACCCGGCCAATTGCTCTGCCATTAAAGATTCAGTTGTGGCTTTCTTCCCCAAGAATGAATTTATCTCCATGATTGAAAACAATCCCCAGATATCATTAAAAATTATCGCCTCCATGGCCGGATTCCTGCGCGAATTCACGGAAATGGTCGAAAACCTCTCATTGCGTGAGGTGCCCTCGCGGATATCCTCATACCTGCAGAAAATCCATGCCCGAACAGGCAAAACCACAATCAAGCTGGAAACCAGCAAAGCCGAACTGGCCAAACAACTCGGCACACAAAGCGAGACATTTTCGCGCGGACTGCGCAAGCTGATCGACAATGGCATCATCGAGGTCAATGGCAAAACGATAAAAATCCTTAATCCCGACAGGCTTTCAGATATCGCCGAGGGCGAAAAAATCTGAAAGCTTGATCTATATCAAAGACATTTTCTCTCCAATTTCCGATTATTACATACGATATTGATAAATTCCAAAGGAGAGAACTATGCCATACAGAAATATAATCATAATCGACGAGGAAAAATGTGATGGTTGCGGGGATTGCGTGGATGCCTGCATTGAGGGCGCAATCAGGATAATCGACGCCAAGGCCAAACTGGTCAGCGAAATCCTGTGCGACGGTTTCGGGGCCTGCCTGGGATCGTGCCCGCAGGATGCGCTCAAGATAGAGAAGCGTGATGTGGCCGAATTCGATCACGAAGCCGCCGAACAAAATATGCAAAAAGCCAAACAGCAGAAGAAACCCGAATCATCGCCGCAGCCGCAGACACTGCATCAGGGATGCCCCGGGTCGGCACTGCGATCATTCGGAGATGATAAAAAAGAGCCGCAAACAACCGGCATATCGGCTCAGTCCCGGCTATCACAATGGCCCATACAGCTTATGCTTGTCCCGCCGCATGCGCCGTTTTTGAAAAACAGCGACATGGTTATCTGCGCCGATTGCGTACCATTTGCCGTGCCGGATTTCCATAACCGTTATCTCAAGGATCGCAAAGTGCTGGTGGGATGTCCCAAGCTGGATGACCTGCAACATTATTTCGAGAAATTCAAGGAGATTTTCCGCACCGCACAGCCTGAAAAAATCACTGTACTCAAAATGGAAGTGCCCTGTTGCAGCGGAATCGCCCAGGCCGCCATAATGGCCCTGCAACAGGAAAACCTGGATATCCCGATTGAGGTTCATACGATTGGTATCGAGGGTGATATCCGGATTGAGAAAATCGAATCTGAGAAGTCCCGGACCAAAAGCGCCTGAAACGTTAGGCCGGATTTCATGTTAGAGCATATAAAAGCCAAAACGGGGAGGCTCTGGCATGAACGACAGGCCGAAAATCAGTTTTGTCAAGGAAACCGGGATCTATATCGATGATCTCGAGGCGGCTGAAAAATTCTACCACGATTTACTGGGGCTGGATATACTGACTAAAAAAGAGGGGCGTCATATATTCTTCACTGTCGGCGATACTATTCTACTGGTATTCAATAAAGCTGCTACCTTGAGTGATAATTTTCTTCCTCCTCATGGCGCGGAGGGGATTGTGCATTTTGCTCTGGAAATCGAACCCGATGATGCCGACAGATGGCGCCGGTATCTTGAAGACAATGATATCAAAATATTAAAAGAGGCTTCATTTGGCGATGGAGTATCATTATATTTCCATGATCCCGGCGGCAACCTGGTGGAACTGATCACCCGCGGCAGCTGGGATTAAATAGGCTTTGACTTTCCGGTCAAATGGAATCTGGTTTTGGCAGTAGTCGAAAGTAGGTTGGGTTCCGAATGAAGCAACGCGCAATGAGAAACCCGAATAATCCTGCCATGTCACAATTCAAACTAAAGTTTGAATCAAGACATGGCAGAACATCCTAATGATTTTTGTAAAACCGTGGCATGTTGCGGAAGTTCTTGAGCAAAGCGGTGAACTGCAGTTCATTGTAATTGCTCGCATCTACCCGGACCGTAAAAAACAAAGAGGAATGCCATGAACATACTCTTCATAATCCTAATTATCATCGCCGCAATTCTGGTGATTGGCTTTGTGGTTGGTAACCTGTGCGAGATGCTACGCGATGTGGATAAGAGCATCAGGCGATAAAAAAGGCAGGCGGATATTATATCCGCCCGCCCGCTGTGAGCTCAACTTAATCCAGAAAAGCCATTGGGCTTCTGCCGGCGATCTCGTATGAAACCTCCTCATTGGGCAGAACCTGATGCCAGCCATTCAGGACGACCGTGGCATGATCCGGATGACGAACGCGTCCGCGCACATACACTTCTGCATCCCTGGTCATAACTCTCCAGTTCCAATTTTTGGCATCGCGGTTTTCGGCCAGGTATTCAGCGTATTCCGACTCGGTCAAACCGTTGGGAAATTGACGGGTTACATAAACCCTTTCACCGCCAAGCTGATAACCCTCATCGGCCATATGCGCCTTGCCGCGTCCGCGGACAATCGGCTCCGGGCTGCGGACACGGTTTGGATCGACATTCAGGTCAGGAGCGGGAATGAAAAACCATTCGCCCTGACGAATCCTGGCGCCATTCCTGCGGCGATGCAGGTTGCGAGCCTTTACTCCATACCGGCTTTCTTTTTCGTTTACATGCTCCGGCTTGAGCGACTGCATTGCATCAGCAACATTCCTGGCATTGGGATCGACCCCTGCTGAAAACCAGTGCCTTTCATCATGGCCGCAAAGAAATTTGGCACGACGGTCGGCACCGCTTTCCAGCGCCTCACGAGGGAATTTGGCCATCAGGAGCAGAGGCCTTTCGTTCGGACGGAAATCGACAATAAAAAGTTCTCCCGGTACGGGAAACAGCAACAACTCGAAGTACTCACCCTTGCGATCATTGCGAATATCCAGGCGGAAACCATAATTCCTGTCCCGGGGGACATTGATAACTCGCAAGCCACCTCCGATGCGAATCAAGCGGAAACTATTATTGCTGTCCCGCATGTGGTGAGGGATTTCGAAAATCTTCAAGCGAGCTCCGATGCGAAGGAATTTATCCTTCAACAATTCAAGCTGATCCATAAATGATATCCTTTCTCCCGATCCCGCATATATTTGTAGAATTCGCGCGAATCGGCACATTGCATTTCTGCCCTGCATGTATGACATCCCACGGCCATGGATCCTGCACACGGGATCATAGAATTCAGAGCGTGATTAAATTGTCAGAGGTGCAAATGAGAAAGGAACGAAGGATGAAAAAATCAGATCATCGATACCTGCCGGGAGCAGGATATCTGTCTCGTGCCAAATCTCAGTTGCACCGTCGCCATAGCTTCGATAAATCGCCCATGGTATGTTGGACTGGCATGATTAACCTCCTGCGGTTAACTGTTTAGATTTGCCCGGCAATAACCTCGCAGGCTATGCGGGCTTTGATTACATTATTCGTCAATTATCCGAGATGTCTTAACTAATAAGGCGCCTAATATTTCATATAGCCTTTCATTTGTCAAGCACTTTTTAAAAAATAGCTGCCATATATAAAACTTGTCAGAATTTTTTGCAGATTTATTCCGAAGAACTCCTGCCCAAACAAGTTTGGGCAGGCCACCCAGTTTATCCGAGGCAAATTAATATATCCATGTCTTTGCGAGGAGCGAAGCGACATGGCAATCTAACTTTTTTGCACCTGTTGCGGCAGTTCTTTAACGCAGTGGTGAACTGCCGCTTATAAATACTGCCCCAATCATGCGCCGTCAGGAATCTTTCCTGACTGAATCACCTGTCGGGTTTTTCGCTGCGCTCAGAACCCGACCTACTTGCCGCCGTTATGCGCCCTGTCCCATAAGTGTCAGGTCACACCTCCGGCTAAAGCCGGAGCCAAGACCATGATACAACAACTGTAAAGCTTTTTCGGGGCCTGAAGGGGCATTGATTGTGCCCCGCAGTACGTCCCCGTGCTCCCGGTGAGGATAAAAAAGACGGCAGAGAAAAATCTCTGCCGTTATTATCGTTCATGAAAATGCAATTTATCGTTCTGTCACCGGGGGCGGTGTTTGCGGCGGATGATATAATGCTCCCAGGAAAAAGCCCCAGATTATATGCAATATGAACATATTGAACCCGGTTGCCACGTTGAATTGCGACATGGCCTGAAATGTCTCCGAACCAAGCGCCCCGCCAATCAATGTAATTATCATCAATGCAATCGTCCATGCGAATCCAAAGATCGAGCCCTTGACCCAGCATGGTCCCGGCAATCTGTCATAGACAACCGGCCAGGCAAACAGAAGCGCGAATATTATGCTGTCAACATGATGTTCCACCATCCACCAAATATTGCTGGTGCCCGGAAACATACCGAACAGACCCAGAAATCCGCCAAAATACTTGTCGACAAAATACATCAGGTACCCGGCCACAAAGCCTGCGAATAACAGGCTTTTTACATTTATTCCTTTTACTGTCATAGCTCCTCCCCTCCTTTAAGGTTTGGATAATGCCCCTCAAACAGGTCTTCTTTCTGTTAATTAAAGTGTAGCAATTTTTATGAGGAATTACAATGCGTGTTAACTGCGTAATGAATACGTATATTTTATCCGCAGAAATCAACCGGCAAATTCCTGAAAGGGGTAGCAGGCTCAAGCTTTGCCCGGACCTGAGGGGACTTGACTGTGCCGGGAGTACGTCCCCGTGCTCCCCCGGGAAAGGTGTTGCAGTGCCGGGCAGATGCCCACATCCGCCTGGAAATGGGGTGGCAGGCTCAAGCTTTGCCCGGGCCCTGAAAGGCGTGGATTCTCGGCAGGTCAAACCACTGAAGGGCCTTGACCAAGATAATTTACCGAGAAGTGAAAATATAAGTTTCGGGTCGGGTTTCCGAATGAAGCGGAGCGCAATGAGAAACCCGACATAATCCTGCCTGTCACAATTCAAACTAAAGTTTGAATCAAGACATAGCAGAACATCCTAATGGTCTTTGTAAAACCGGGGCATGTTTCGGCAGTTCTTTAACGCAGTGGTGAACTGCCGCTCTGATAAGTAAGGCCAGTTTTACCTAAGCACCTTCTCCATATAAACCACATCCTCCAGCGGATTATGGACATAGGCGCTGATTTCATGAAATCCCAGGGAACGATACAACTCAAGGGCCGGTTTCAAGCGCTGCAAGGTATCCAGGCGCATCTTATCATAGCCGATTTCCATAGCCTCCGAAATGATATACTCCGCCAGCTTCCGTCCCAGCTTTTGACCGCGAAATTCGGGCCGCACATACAGCCGTTTCATTTCACAGATGCCCTCAGCGATTTTTTTCAAAGCCACACATCCGGCAATATCACCATCCACACGGGCCATAATCAGCCGTCCCTCGGGCGGAGCATATTTGCCCGGAAGATTTTTGAGCTCATTCTCGAAATCCTGAAAACAAAGCTCAAAACCCAAAAACTCCTCATACTCGCGAAAGAGCTTTTTGATTTTTTTAAGATTGTCACCCGCCTCTACACGGACATACTCGATCATCTCTAACCCTTCTCCGCCGACATTATGCTGTAGATATGCTCATGATACTCGCGCCTCTCACCATAATACATGCGCAAAGCCGGTTGATTATGAACAAAACCTGTATCTCTCAGCATTTGAATTGCAAAACGATTCGGCTCGAGCAAACCCAGCCCAACCTCCCGGCCACGATATCGTGCATAAACCTGCTTGAAAAGCTCCGATGCGGCCTGATCATCGGCAGCCACCAGCGGCCCGATTACGACTATATCGGCCTTGCGTTCCCGGGCAATGGCATAGGCCGTCAACTCAGCATTATTATTGCTCAAAACATATAACTCATCAGCAAATTCATCGCAAAATCTCCGCAGATGTTTCTCGCGATCGATACCGGTCATTTTGCGGTCGAATGCGATAATCTGATCCACCTGCGATTTCCCGGTAATGGCCGGCTGTCGGTAATCCAGATCAGACACGCGCCACATTCGATATGAAAAGTATTTATCCCTGAAACCGAGCCGTCGATAAAGCCTGGCCGCCTCAAAAACCGCATCCAGCTCAATCGTTTTTGCGCCCATATTTACAAGATGGTCGATCGCCATCTTCATTAATTCTTCGCCGATTTTCTGCCCGCGATATTCCCTGATCACGATTACCGGCCCGATAAAGGCGAAATCATCGAATAACGACGTGAAGCCGACCCCGACAATTTTGCCATTATCGAGAGCCACAAAATTCCCCTGCGGGTCAAATTCGATCAGACGCCTGATATCACGCTCGAAATAACCCCAGTTCATAATGTCGACTATCTCGAATGCCCGTTCGATATCATCCAATTTCATTATTCTGAATTCCGCCATAATCAATCTCCGTCAATCCCGGCAATTAACACATAACAGAGCCTTATTACAATAATTTTCAAAAAAAGCAAACATCAGGGCGGGACTTTTGTTTTTCAATTTGGGAAACGAATTATGCCGTTACCGGTTTTAAATTTTAAATTTACCGGAGGTTTTAAGCAGGGAGAATCTATGTCCGCGGAAAGCGAAACTAAATTGAATAATCTGAAAAATGAAAAAAGCCCTTATCTTCTGCAACATGCAGATAATCCTGTAAACTGGTACCCATGGGGCGAAGAGGCGTTCAAGAAAGCCAGGGACGAGGACAAACCGGTCTTTCTCTCAATCGGATATTCCACCTGCCACTGGTGCCATGTCATGGAACATGAATCCTTCGAGGATCCCGATGTGGCGCAGATGATGAACGATATCTTTGTCAATATCAAAGTCGACCGCGAGGAACGTCCCGACATCGACAATATCTACATGTCGATCTGCCAGATGCTGACCGGCTCCGGCGGATGGCCCTTGAGCATAATTATGACACCGGATAAGAAGCCCTTTTTTGCCGCGACATATATACCCCAAAATAACAGCTACGGACGGGTCGGTATGACCGAGCTGGGCATGCGTGTCAAGGACCTGTGGCAGAATGAGCGCGAAAAGATTTTCCAGTCGGCCGACCAGATTACAGAAAGCCTGCAAAAGACATCGACACAGGAGCCGGGCGACAAACTGGGCCTGCCTGAACTGGAAAAAGCCTACCGTAACCTGTCATCATCATTCGACCAGAGCTACGGCGGATTTGGTAATGCGCCCAAGTTTCCCTCACCGCATAATCTTATGTTTCTCCTGCGTTACTGGAAAAGAAGCGCCGACAGCAATGCGCTGGAGATGGTCGAAAAGACCCTGCAGAATATGCGCAGGGGCGGGATGTATGACCATATCGGGTTCGGATTTCATCGCTATTCCACCGATGCGCGCTGGTTTTTGCCCCATTTTGAAAAAATGCTCTATGACCAGGCCATGCTTGCGCTGGCATATATCGAGGCCTATCAGGCCACCGGCAAAAAGATTTACCAGGATACCGCCAATGAGATTTTCGAATATGTTTTACGCGATATGACTGATGATAACGGCGGCTTCTATTCGGCCGAGGACGCCGACAGCGAAGGCGAGGAAGGCAAATTCTATGTTTTCTCAAAGGCCGAATTAAAGGATGTACTGAAAGAGGATGAACTGGAATTCGTCACAAAGGTCTTTAATATATCCTCGACCGGCAATTACGCCGAGGAAGCCACCGGCCAGAAAACCGGTAAGAATATATTGCATCTGTCAAAGCCGTTTGCCTACCTGGCCGCCGATATGGGCATGACAGATCAGGAATTCGAGGATAAGCTGGATATAATCAGGATGAAGATATTCGATTACCGCAAAAAACGGGTTCATCCCGGCAAAGACGATAAAATCCTGACCGACTGGAACGGCCTGATGATTGCCGCCCTGGCCCGTGGAGCCAAGGTGTTTGACAATCCAATACTTCTGGAAGCCGCCCAAAAAGCGGCCGGATTTATTCTCGATCAGATGCGCAAAGATGATGGCGGACTGTATCACAGGTATCGTGAGGGCGAGGCGGCCCTGAATGGTTTCATCGAGGATTACGCCTTCATGATCTGGGGACTGATAGAACTTTACGAAGCTTCATTTAATATAGAATATCTCAAATCCGCGCTGGCATTGAATGCCTATCAGATCAGGTTTTTCTGGGATGATCAGGGCGGAGGATTCTTCCTGACCGCCGAAGGCGCCGAGGAACTGATTCACCGGCCCAAGGAGATTTATGATGGCGCGATACCCTCGGGCAATTCCGTGGCAGCCATGAACCTGATCAAGCTGGGGCGAATCACGGCAGATGCCAAAATGGAAGAGCGAGCGACTGTCCTGGGCAGGGCCTTCTCCAATCAGGTCAGCCAGGTACCATCGGGATTCTGCATGCTCTTAAACTCAGTCGATTTCCAGATCGGCCCCTCATTTGAAATAGTTCTGGCCGGAAAAGAAGATGCAGAGGACTTGAAGGACCTTCGTAAATCATTACACGGCACTTACATACCTAACAAGATCGTCCTCTTCCGTCCAGCCGAGGAAAAAATGCCGGAAATCAGCAAAATTGCCTCCTACACCGAAAAGCAGGACAGCTTAAACGGCAGCGCAACAGCCTATGTCTGCATGAATTTCGCCTGCCGTCTGCCGGTTACCAAACCCGATGAAATGCTGGCACAGATGCAGGAGATTTACTCCGGCGGCGAGTAACACCGAAAAGCGCTTGACAAATCCGGCTAAATTCGACAAATTCCGTCCCGATTTTTGGAACAATACCGAACCTTTTTCGTTTTCTTTGTTAAAATACTGTACTTTTTAGTAAAGAAAAGCGGCAGTAGCCTGAAAATGAAAGGAAACAATGAAGGTATCGGCACTGGAAGAATATGGTCTCAGATGTATGATTCTGCTGGCCAGAAACGGCGGCGGCCCGATGACATTACCGGAAATCTCGGAAGCTGAGGGGCTGTCATTATCCTATGCCGGTAAGATGTTGATGATCTTGAAGAAAGCCGATTTGGTCAAGGCCGTAAGAGGCCGTCAGGGCGGATATGAACTAAAGAAGGTCCCGGAAGAATACTCCCTTAAGGAGATATTCCAGGCCCTGGGCGATCCGCTTTATAATTCCAGACATTGCGGTAAGTTCACCGGCGAAAATGACGTCTGCGTGCATACCGATGACTGCACTGTGCGGGATATCTGGAAAGGCTTTTCCACCATTATCAACGGCTTTCTGGATCGTATGAGCCTGGCGGATGTCGCCAGCGGCAACTATGATTTCAACGATCTTTACCAGAGTTTGAAAATTGATAACAGACCTAACACATAGATAGAGGTAATCATGAGCGATAACAATTCAATATTTTCATTTGATGACATCCATGTCGAGATCGAGGGCAAAGAGGTTGTCCGCGGTGTTTCCATGGATATAAAAAAGGGCGAGATTCACGCCATCATGGGCCCCAATGGTTCCGGTAAGTCCAGCCTGGCCAATGCTCTGGCGGGCCATCCGGCCTACCCGATCACGAACGGCACAGCCCGCATCGATGGCCATGATATAATGGAGATGGATGCTACCGAACGTGCCCTGGCAGGGTTGTTCCTGGCATTTCAGTATCCGCTGGCCATACCGGGCGTTACCGTGGCCAATTTCATGCGCTCGGCGATGAAGGCCAAATATGGCGGTGACGAGGAGAAGCTGAGGTCATTCAGAAAAGATTTGAAGGAAAAATTCGCACTTCTGGAAATCGATCCATCCTTCGCGACAAGATATGTCAACGAGGGTTTCTCGGGCGGTGAAAAGAAACGGCTCGAGATTCTGCAGATGGCAATGCTGGATCCCAAAGTTGCAATCCTCGATGAAACCGATTCCGGGCTGGATATTGATGCGCTCAAAATCGTATCCGAGGGCATCAATTCCGTGGCCAGCGATAAAAATGGAATGCTGCTGGTGACTCATTACCAGCGCATATTGAATTATGTCAAGCCGGACAAGGTGCATGTCATGATGGCCGGCAGGCTGGTCCGCTCCGGCGGTCCGGAACTGGCCCTCGAACTCGAGGAAAAGGGGTATGAATGGATAAAAGAAGCCGAAAACCTTGAATCGATAGAGGTATAAATATGGCTGAACTAGCAAAAAATCAAGATCTTGTAAATATAGGGACAGATTACGCCACCAAGTACGGTTTTCGCGATCCCGAGGAATATTTCCATAAAGGAGCCCGGGGATTGAGCCATGAGGTCGTGGAGATGATCTCGCAGATGAAAAATGAACCGCGCTGGATGGCTGATTTTCGTCACAAGGCTCTGGATATCTTTTTATCCAAGCCGATGCCCAAGTGGGGCAACACGAAACTCCTGAACGATATAGATTTCGAGAATATATACTATTATATAAAACCAATCGAAAAGCAGGGCAAAAGCTGGGATGAGGTCCCGGAATCGATCAAGAATACATTCGAAAAACTGGGTATCCCGGAAGCGGAACGGAAGTTCCTGGCCGGTGTTTCGGCCCAGTATGAATCCGAGGTGGTCTATCATTCCATGCAGAAGGACCTCGAAAAGCAGGGAGTAGTATTCCTGGATATGGAATCCGGCCTGCGTGAATACGAGGAAATAGTCAAAAAGCACTGGGCCACGGTAATCCCGCCCCATGACAATAAATTCTCAGCCCTGAATTCGGCGGTATGGTCCGGCGGATCATTTATTTATGTTCCGCCCGGGGTGGATGTCAAGATTCCCCTGCAGGCCTATTTCCGCATCAATGCCGAGAATATGGGCCAGTTCGAGCGCACCCTGATCATCGCCGACAAGGGTTCCCGTGTGCACTACATCGAGGGTTGCACGGCACCATCGTACAGCACAGATTCCCTGCATTCGGCTGTGGTTGAATTGATTGCCCTGGATGATGCTTACATCCGTTATACCACTATCCAGAACTGGTCGCATAACATATATAACCTGGTTACCAAGAGGGCCCATGCACACAAGAACGCCACAGTGGAATGGGTTGATGGCAATATTGGTTCCAAGCTGACAATGAAGTTCCCCTGTGTCTACCTGCTTGGTGAGGGGGCCAAGGGCGAGATACTCAGTGTTGCCTTTGCGGGGGATGGTCAGCATCAGGATGCGGGGGCCAAAGTTATCCATGTGGCACCCAGAACATCCTCGCGAGTTACCAGCAAGTCCATCTCCAAGGCCGGGGGCAGAGCCTCCTACCGCGGTATGGTTAAGGTCTACCAGCAGGCGGAGAAAAGCAAGGTCTCGGTCGAATGTGATGCCCTTCTCCTGGACGGCGCCTCACGATCCGACACCTACCCGACTATGGAAATCGACAATGACGATGTGCGTATCGAGCATGAGGCCCGGGTCAGCAAGGTGGCCGAGGAGCAGCTCTTCTACCTGACCTCACGCGGGCTGACCGAGGATGAGGCCAGGCTGTTGATTATCAACGGTTTCATTGAACCGTTCACCAAGGAACTGCCCATGGAATATGCGGTTGAGCTAAACAGGTTGATCGAGCTCGAAATGGAGGGTTCGGTCGGCTAAAATCGGAGATAATGTTATATGGCAACTGTAACTGAAAAAAGAACAATAGATAAGACAGCTTTCCGCCCGATCGCCAAGGGTGAGCCGGAATGGCTCTATCGTATGCGTGACCGGGCCTGGGAAGCCTACCAGGATATCCCGCTGCCCTCGCAGGTGGATCATCTCTGGAAATATACCAGGCCAAAATGGTTCCTGCCCAAAAGCCCGGCGGAAAAATTCGAGGTCATGCCGGTTGTGTCGCAAATCGAAGAAAGCCGGATGGCTCCACTTAAGCCGGATTTTGCCGCTTTTGGATGTAATCATGGCGAGCAGGTTACCTATACCCAGCTTTCGGAGGAATCGCGCGAGAAAGGCGTGATCTTCCTGGACCTGATGACAGCCATCAAACAGCATGGCGACCTGGTCGAGAAATATCTGGGCAAACTGATCGGAGCAGATTTCGGCAAATTCGAGGCATTGAATACGGCCCTGTGGAACAGCGGCATGTTCCTGTATATCCCCGATAATGTAACACTGGATAAGCCGATCTATATGCACAGGCATCCCAATGATAAATACAACATGCCCCGTCTGCTGGTGGTGGCGGGCGAAAATTCCCGCGCCACGATTATCGATGAATACGCCGGCAAGGGCACAGGACAACGCATCGGAGCCAACAGCGTGGTCGAACTTTTTGCCGGACAGGCCTCCAATATCCGTTTTGTCTCGCCCCAGAATGTGCCTGATGATGCCAGTTCCTATGTCACTCATCGGGCCAGAATCGAACAGGAGGCCCAGCTTTATACGCTTTTCGTTTCGCTGGGCGGAGATGTGTCCAAATACAATCTGGGCACCATCTTAAACGGCCGAGGGGCCCACAGCCAGATGCTGGGAATACTGTTCGGAAGCAATAAACAGCATTTCGACCACCATACCTTACATCATCATGTGTCCGGCGATACCTATTCCAATATAGATTTTAAGGTGGTGCTGAAAGACAAAGCACTCTCGGCCTATACAGGCCTGATCAAAATCGAGGAGCATACCCAGAATTGCGAGGCCTTTCAAGAGAATCGCAACCTGCTGCTCAACAGGGGTACCCGGGCCGAATCTATTCCGGAACTTGAAATCTTGAATGACCAGGTAAAATGCAGCCATGGCGCTACAGTCGGGCCGATCGATCCGGAGATGGTTTTCTACCTGCGCAGCCGCGGATTTTCCTACGATGATGCGGTTCGTGCGATCGTGATCGGTTTCATCGAGCCGCTTTTCAGGCAGGTGCCTGATGATTTGCGTCAGATGATGCATAATCTGGTCGAATTTAAACTGAATAATGGAACCAGTGTATAGTTTACGACATTTATAAGAAAATGGAAGCTGAGATAGATAATTATAACAAACGGTGCGGGTCGAAAAGACAGTTAATAAACGGACAACAATGCCCGCACCATAAATTTAAAATTCCCGCCTCTTCAACTCAGGAATCCTCAAGTGGAGCCACAAACGGGGGCATAAGGAGTGACAGCTATGCAGGCTAATCTGGAAGAACTCTACCGGGATATCCTCATGGATCACTACAAGTATCCGCGCGGGAAGAAAAAACTGGAAAATCCCGACCTTGAAAACGAGGGCCAGAATCCGCTTTGCGGCGATGCCCTGACTGTGCAGGTCAAGCTGGAGGACGACAAAATCGAGGATATCGGGGTGGACTGCACCGGATGTGCAATCTGCACCGCGTCATCATCGATGCTGGCCGAAATCCTCAAAGGCAAGTCGCTCGAAGATGTCGAAAAGATATCGGCGGCGGTCAAACACCTGCTCAAGGGCGAGGAATATGAAAGCGAATATGACCTGGGTGATCTGGAGGCGCTTGAAGGGGTGCGTAAATTTCCGGTTCGTATCAAATGCGCCCTGCTGTCATGGACAACCCTGACCGACAGCCTCGAGGCCCGTGCAAAGGGCCGGGAACTGAAAGTTATCAGTACGGAGTAAATTATGGTGACCGAGGAAAAAGTCAAAGAAGAGCTTATGCCGGTCAAGGACCCGGAAATCGGCCTTTCGGTGGTCGACCTGGGCCTGATATACGGCGTTGATATAGATGAAGATAAAGTAACCGTGAAGATGACATTGACCACCCCGGCCTGCCCCTATGGCCCGGAGCTAATCGATGCCGTAAGGCTGACGGTCGAGAAGATGGATGATGTCAAAAAGGCAGATGTCGAAGTGGTCTGGGATCCGCCCTGGAACCCGGAGGAGATGGCTTCCGATTATGCCAAGGATGTACTGGGGATATGGTAGCAGATTTGGTTTGCTAAATCAGAGATATAATCTATCTTAATAGTTTATCTCCCTAAATCCGGCAGACATAATGGACTGGTAGATTCAGAAAAAATAATAATACACATATAAACCAGAGGTTATTACTGTAATGTTCAAAGACTTCGATCCATTGAAAGGCAAGCAGCTTCAGATAATGGACGTTGACGGCAAGATTATCGATGACAAGCATATGCCCAAGCTCTCCGATGACCAGATGGTCGAGGCTTACAAGTATATGCTCTATGCCCGTCAGGTTGACCTGAAGGCTGTGGCTTACCAGAGAATGGGAAGACTTTTTACTCTTCCACCTAATATTGGACAGGAAGCTGCCGCATTGGGCAGCGCATATGCACTTGACAAGAAAAAAGACTGGATGGTACCGGCATTCCGTGAAATGGCGGCATGGCTCTACTGGGGCGCGACCGCCAAGGGACTTTATCTCTACTGGGCCGGAAGTGAGGATGGCAATGTCACTCCCGACGATGTCAATTTCATGCCCAGCGCGGTACCGGTGGCCTCGCAGGTCCCGCATGCTGCCGGAATCGGCTACGCCATCAAGTACAAAGGAACCGACCAGGTTGCAATCGCTTATTTCGGCGATGGCGCGACCTCGGAGGGCGATTTCCACGAGGGCCTAAATTTCGCCGGCGTGTTCAAATGCCCGGTGATTTTCTTCTGCAACAACAACCATTACGCCATCAGCGTCCCGCGTCATATGCAGACAGCCTCGGAAACTTTGGCGCAAAAGGCGATAGCCTATGGCATGCCCGGCATACAGGTTGACGGCAACGATTTCTTCGCCGTCTACTCCGCCACAAAAGCGGCCGCCGACCATGCCCGTTCCGGCAAAGGCCCGGTCCTGATCGAGGCTTACACCTATCGGCGCGGTTATCATACGACTTCGGATGATCCCACCAAGTACCGTACCGCCGAAGAGGAAAAGGAATGGGAAGCCAAGGATCCGTTGACCAGGATGAAGAAATTCCTGGAAGCCAAAGGCCTCTGGGATGACGACAAGGAAGAGAAATACGTCAAGGACGCCAAGAAAGATATCAGCGCACAGTTCAAGGAGGTCGAGGAATACCCGCGCACCTCACTGGATCAGATCTTCAAGTATATGTATGAGGAGATGCCGGATGTGCTGAAAAAGCAGAAGGTTTACATGGAAAAATTCCTGTCGTGGAAGGAGGGCCAGTAAGATGTCAGTCATGAATATGGTTCAGGCGATTAATTCGGCTCTCGATTTCAAGCTGGATGACGATGAAACAGTGGTAGTCTACGGCGAGGATGTCGGCGTGGAAGGCGGCGTTTTCCGTGTAACAGAGGGCCTGCAAAAGAAATACGGCGAAAAAAGAGTTTTTGATACCCCGCTGGCGGAATCGATGATTGTCGGTACCGGCGTGGGTATGGCTGCGGCCGGATTGAGGCCGGTGGCCGAAATACAGTTTTCCGGGTTTATCTATCCGGCATTCAACCAGATCATCTCGCATGCCTCACGTATACGTACCCGTTCACGCGGAACTATCACCTGCCCGATGGTGATCCGTGCTCCTTACGGCGGCGGTGTTCGTGCCCTGGAAATGCATTCCGAGTCGCTGGAAGCAACTTATGGCCACATTCCCGGCCTCAAAGTTGTCATGCCGGCTACTCCCTATGATGCCAAGGGTTTGATGATCTCTGCCATCGAGGATAATGATCCGGTCATGTTCCTGGAACCGAAAAAGGTCTACCGCGCGATCAAACAGGAGGTCCCGGATGAGGGCTACCGTATCAAGATCGGCAAGGCCAAGATTGTCCAGGAAGGCAAGGATATCACGGTGGTCGCCTACGGCGCGATGTTGCGCACAGCCCAGCAGGCTGTAGCGGCGGCCAAAAAGGAAGGTATCTCATGTGAACTGATCGACCTGCGCACAATCAAGCCTATGGACACTGATACGATTATTGACTCGGTCAAAAAGACCGGCAGAATAGTAGTCGTGCACGAGGCTCATCGCAGTTTCGGCGCCGGAGCGGAGATTATGGCTCTCTGCAATGAAGAAGCCTTCCTGCACCTGGAGGCTCCACCCAGCCGTGTGACCGGTTTCGATACGGTCGTGCCGCTTCCGATGGGCGAGGATCTGTACTTCCCGGATGCCGTTAGAGTGTTTTATGAGATCAAAAAAGTGGTAGAGTATTAAGGAGGGTTTATGCTTTACGTATTCAAGTTTCCTGATATCGGCGAAGGCATACACGAAGGCAAAATCCTCAAGTGGCATGTCAAAAAGGGCCAGGAAGTTGACGAGGGCGATGCCCTGGTTAATGTCGAAACCGATAAAGTGGTAACCGATATACCCAGCCCCAAAGACGGCGTGATCAAGAATGTCTATGGAAAAGAGGGCGAAGTCATAAATGTTGGCGATGCCCTGGTGGAGATGGAGATCGAGGGCGAAGAAGAGGATATGGTCGAGGAACCGGCCAAAGCCAAACAGCCCGAAGGCAAAGAGCCTGCCTCCAGCGAAACGGTAGCAGAAGCCGAAACCGAAGAAACGCCGATTGAGGAAAAAGGCTTCGGCGTGGTCGGCATGATCGAGGAAGCAAAAACCGACGCCTTCCTTCCGGCCACCGGCGAGGGCTTCGAGGATCGTCAGGCCGAGGAAGAGTCCAAAGCGCCACCACGCAAGGCGCTGGCCACTCCGGTAGCGCGCAAGATGGCCAGGGACCTGGGTATCGATATCAACCAGGTCAAGGGCACCGGCCCGGCAGGACGTGTGATGAAAGACGATATCCAGAAGGCCTTTGATGCCAAGCAACGCGGCGAGGAGGTCAGGCCCGGCGCACCAAAGCCGAAAGCGATGGAGGTCAAGGATGAGGATCAGGTCGAGGTCCAGGAACTGAGCCAGATCCGCAAGACCATTATCAATCGTATGGTCGAATCCAAACGTACCGCCCCGCATGCCACGGCATTCGAGGAGGTCGAGGTCTCCAGGCTGGTTGCGCTCAGAAAAGAAAAGAAAGAGCAATTGGCCGAGCAGGGTGTCAAGCTGTCATATATGCCCTTTATCATCAAGGCTGTTGCGCTTGCGCTCAAACGCCATAAATCATTGAACTGCAAGCTCGACCTGGCAAACAACCGGGTTATATATCAAAAATTCTACAATGTCGGCTTTGCAACCGATACCCCGGATGGCCTGATGGTTCCGGTGATTAAAAATGCCGATCAGCTAAGCATCATCGAAATCGCCGAAAAGTTGATCGATCTCTCGGAACGTGCCCGTGACCGTAAACTTCAGCTCGAAGAACTGCGTGGCGGGACATTCTCTATCACCAACTACGGTTCGATTGCCGGCACCTACGGTGTCCCGGTGATCAATTATCCCGAAGTGGCGATATTGGGCATTGGACGCATAGTCAAACGCCCGGTGGTAAACGAAAACGATCAGATCGTACCGGGCTACGTGCTTCCGCTTTCGATGAGTTTTGATCACAGGATAGTTGACGGCGCGGATGCGGCCCGCTTTATTAAGGATATCATGGCCATGCTGGCCGATCCATTGACCATGTTAATGATGTAGGAGGCGACTTATGCAAACGCAGACATTTGATCTGATAATTATCGGGGGCGGCCCGGCCGGATATGTCGGCGCTATCAGGGCCGGCCAACTTGGCATGAATGTCGCCGTGGTTGAAAAAAGCAAGATGGGTGGCATGTGCCTGAACTGGGGATGTATTCCCTCCAAGGCCTTTATCGAATCGGCCAAGCTGTTCGATAAAATCACCAAGGCGGCCCAGTTCGGCGTCGACGGCATCGACAAGAAAGCGCTCTCCTTCAACTGGAAAAAGGCCGGTCAACGCAAAGATCGAATCGTAACCCGCCTGGTAAAGGGCGTCGAATTCCTGATGAAAAAGAACAATGTCCAGGTCATAAACGGCGAAGCCAAAATCCTGGATGCCGAGCATGTTCAGGTCGGCGATACGAAATATAATGCCGACAAACTGATGATCTGCACCGGCTCCCGTCCGATCCGTGCCGAATACAATGGCGTCGACCAGAACAAGATTAAGGAAATCGATGAGTTCTTCGACATGAAAGAGATGCCGGAGAATATCCTGATCGACGGCGGACGGATCAACGCCTGCGAGCTGGCTTTCATGCTGCGCAAAACCGGCCGTGAGGTCAGCATGGTTACCGAACAGGAGACATTGATACCGTTCCTTGACGGTTCCCTGCGTGAATTCGTGACCGACAAAATCAAAAAGAGTGGCATCAAGGTCTATTACAAGTCGGAAATTACCAAGGATGCCAAAGATGGTGTCTATATCGGCGATGATTTCGTCAAATGCGATCTTATCTTAAATGCCAAAAGACGTCATGCCGTGCTCCCGGAGATGGAAAACCTCGAGCTGGATAAAGATGGCACATTTTTGAAGGTTGATGAATTCATGCGCACATCGGTCAAGAATATCTATGCCGCGGGTGATGTCACCAAGCAGTTCTTTGCACAGGTTGCATCAGCCCAGGCGGTCTGCGCTGTCAATCATATGAATGATATCAAGCAAACCCTGAACTACAACAAACTTCCGGTTAATATATATACCGATCCGGAAATCGCCTATGTCGGCCTGACCGAGGAACAGCTCAAAGAAAAGAATATCGAATACAAGGTCGGCAAGTTCCCGCTTTCGGTCAACGGTAAGGCGATGATCGAGGGTAATACCGATGGCTTCGTGAAAGTTCTGTCCGAGACCAGGTATGGCGAGGTTGTGGGTGTACATATTGTCGCCGCCAACGCCACCGATATGATTGCCGAGGCGGTCATGGCGATGGAGCTCGAAAGCACGGTTGATGACGTGGCCCGGGTGGTGCATGCTCATCCGACAATTTCCGAAACCTTCATGGAAGCAGGCTTTATTGCCGCCGATAGGCCGGTACATATTTAGGAATCGGCAACATGAAAATTATCGATGATTATAATTTGCCCGATTGCAGACTCATGCAGTCGGGCAATTCCGTTTCCGGCGGTATCATGGTCTGGCGCCCGGAGCATGAGATGATCATTATCGGCAAGGGCTCTAAAGCCGAAGAAGAACTTATCCCCGAGCGTATAGATGCGGACATGATCAAGGTTATTCGTCGAGATACCGGCGGATGTGCCGTGATTCTGTCCCCGCGCATGATTGTCGTCTCACTGGCGCTGAAAAATGACCGTGATAAAAAGAATAACGAATACTTCCATCTCTTCGATCATCTCCTGATCAAGGCATTCGAGAAGCTGGGTGTGAAAAACCTGCAAAAAGCGGGCTACTCGGATATAATCCTGAATGGCTTGAAGGTAGTCGGATCATCAATTTACCGCAATAAGGATATCGTATTCTTTCACGCTGTGATTAATCTGGCAGAGGAAATCGATTTGATCAGCAGATACTTAAAAGTCCCGCATCGTCAACCGGAGTATCGCCAGAACCGCGATCATGCCGATTTCGTAACCTCATTCGAGGCCCAGGGCTATGAAATCGATCCGGTTCAGTTCGAACAGGAACTCAAAAGCGAATGGCTCTGGCACTTCAATATGTAATTTTATAGTCCGGCAACATTTTCTTCCAGCACACGAGGAGTTATGAAGATCGTCAGGTCGGTCTGCTCGGTCTTCAGGCTGTGATGCTGAAACAGTTTTCCCACTAACGGTATATGGCCAAGGAGAGGCAGTTTGTTGACTGTCTCGAACTTGCTTTCTTTCAACAGGCCGCCCATCACCAGCGTTTCATCATGGCCGACACGCACCTCGGTTTGCATCGACCTGTTGGAGGTGATCGGTCGCTGATCCTCGGGAGGCCCGGTGTAACCTATAATTTCCTCGATAATCGGGTTCACCTTGAGCGTAATCACGCCCTCTTCATTGACACGCGGAATCACGCGCAGGGTAATACCCACATCAAGATCCTGGTAGGTCACTATATCCTGCACAATTGCGCCCTCCGAGAAGCGGTTGATGGTCTGAATCGGTATCGTCGTCGTGACCGCGATCTGGGCCGGTTTGTTGGACACGGTTGTCAGGTTGGGATCGGACAGAAGACGTGAATTGCCGCGCTGGATCAAAAAATCAAGCGCTGTGGAGACCTCATCGGCGCTGAATTTGCCCCAGGTCCAGCTTCCGCCTTCGAGCGGATAGATACCCAAATTGTAAGTGCCCGTTTCCTCATCGAAGAGACCTCCGAATGTTCCGCTCAGGGCCGCCGGCCAGTCGATTCCAAGCCTGTCATCGCCGCTTAATGTTGTCTCGACCAGCTTAACGCTGATGTTGATAAGAGGCATCGGTTTGTCAAGACTGTCGATTACGCTTCTGGCCGCCCGCACAACATCCATGCGGTCGGAGATAACAATTTTAGAGGAGATTCGGTCCAGGTCGATATTGCTTTCTTCTTTGAGCACCTCGCATTTTCCGCCCTCGGTCAAAAGATGCTGCACCGCCAGCTTGGCCTCATCGGCCGAAACATATTTGAGAATCACGATATCGGTACGGATCTCATCCACCGATAATGTCTTGGCATCCTTGATAACGACTACATTATTGCGCACATACCAGCTCAGTCCATTCGGATTGAGTATGGAGTTCAATGCTTCCGACAGCGGAACGTCATTGAGTATAAATGATACCTCACCCAGTTCTTCACCGGAAACAGAGACATTGAAACCATTTTGCTTTGCCAGGAGCCGAATGACATCCTCTATGGGGCTGTTGTCGACCGCCAATGACACTCTCTTTTGCAGAAAGCCGTAATCGCTGTCCGCCATCAAAGCCTGCCCCAAAAGCAGCGGCAGTACCATGATTATAGCTATTTTCTTCAGGTTATATCTCATATTAGGTGCCTTGTATGTTTAATGTAATCGTATTCCCATTTGCACTCAGAACCGCATGATCGCGGGTTATTTTGATCAGTTTCCACCCGGAGATTGAATCCCCCTGCGACAATATCTTGCCATTAATCAGGGCCCAGTATTCGCCGTTTGATTCCGAGACAGCGGTTAGTTTGAAATTATGAGCGGGTCCGGATGTTTGCGATGATCTCGATATCTTGCGGGCAAAGGGATCGCCGCCCCATTCACCCTGCAGGTCGACATTCACATTCTGAGTATGAACCGAATTCAGGGCTTCCTCAACCTGATCATATTCTTCGTCTTCCTGATAAATATATTCGGGCCGACTCCGTCCGAATGGAAAGTTGAACAGACCCCAGATAACCGCGATCACGAAGATGGCATAGACTATTCTTTTGCGTTTTTTCTCGGTCATCTCAGCCCTCCCGTCCTTTAAGAAATGCGGTGAAAGTCATACTGAACCTGACCCGCGGATTTATGCTGGCGCTGTAGCCGATTTCGATGCGATTCCCGCCGGCATAGAAGCTTTCTTTTTGCAATACCTCGATAAATTTGCCGATCTGCAGGAATCTGCCCTGAGCGCTGAGATCGAATTCGACACGATTCAAACGTCCCTCGCCCAGCGTGATATTCTCATTTGAAAGAATATCAGGTACACGCGGCACCACGCTTACTCCGATCATATCATAGGATTTCATATCGGCCTCGATCCGCTCGATAAAATGGGCCAGGGAATCGGTCGGGCAGAGATAGTCCAAATGCTTCTGCATCGCTGCTTCAACTTTGTTGAGCCTGCTTCTGATCTGCCCCGCCTCGGCAATCATGCGCTGGCTGGTCATTATCTCATTCCGGGTTGAGGAGATATCCGCCAGGTTGGCTTTGCGCGATGATCCGGCCGGCAGATATACCAGGTTAAGCCAGGCGATAAACAGGATCAGTATTAATCCCAGAAGTGACCATGATTTATGTTTCAGCAACATTTCCATACTATTTCAGCTCCACATCCAGGCTGAATTCTAGCCTCTTGCCACTCGAATTCAAAGTTATATCCTGACGTTTAAGCTCGCTTCGCAAGACAAAATCCACAGCGTTGATATGTTTGATATAATCGGCCAGTGCCACCTCGGGATAGCCCCGGTCGGCAGGAATGAAACCGCTCAATGTTCCGGTATATACACCGCCCTCCGCCAGCTCGGCATCGAGATTTAATGCGGTCAGGCGAATTTCCTCCGGCGTAACCAATGAAAGCGCCTTCAAAAACGCCGAAAGGCGATAATCCTGGTTGCGCACAGTAGCAAGCTGCGAACTCAGCATGCCCTCGCGTTCGGATAATTGATGTATTTGCGAATAGGCTTCCGATGACTGCAACGCTTCCAGGTCATTGTTTATCATTTCAAGCGATTGCTCGGAGGTTGCCAGCTGCCGGAATTGTATAAAACTTAATACTGCCAGTAGAAAAAACAGTACAACTCCCCCGCCCAGTATGGATTGGAATCTCTGTTTCTCCTGGAGCTTCTGCACATACTCATGCGGTCTAAGATTGAGGTTGTTTTTCTGAGGTCCGACCGGGTAAGCCGAAGGCAGTAAGATATTGAACGGCGAACCGGGGAGCTTCTGGACCAAATTATCGGGATAAGCTGAAATGACCGGTATATCCAGCAAATCCGTAAGGCTTTCTATGGCATAATCCTGCACTTCGGGCGGAAATGCCAGGGCGATTTTGTCCAGTGTTCTTTGTGAAAACTGGCCGTGATAATAATCCATACTGTCAGAGATATTACGCCCGATCATTTCGAAATCAAGGCTGTCGGCAATCATGGCGCCCGATACCGAACCACCTCCGGGGCTGTCCAGAAAACGCAATGATTCCTCGTATCCTCCACCCAGGCTTCCGGCCTCGAGATTATTTTCGCGCAGGAATTCGAGAAAATAATTATGGAAAAACAGGATTGTAAGATCATGGCCGACCAGCCTGACCAGGGCCATATTGCCGCAATCATTATGTGTTTTACGGCAGTTGTACTCAACTATATTTTCCCAGGCCAGCGAGGTGAAGGTCACCCTGCGAATCACAAATTGCTTTTCGATCAGATAACTTATAAGCGGGCTGATTTTCTTCTTCGGAATAGCGGCGGCCTGAACTTCATATTTTTTTGAACCGCTCCATTCGAACTGCTCCTTGATCTTCCAGTCGAAATAAGCATCCTGCAAATCAAACGGAAAAACCTTATTGCCCTCCCATGATACCACCTGCTCCAGTTCATTATTGGGCACGACCGGTATATAAAAGCAACGCAACAAACCATCGGGTAGTGATATAAATAAATCGATCTCGGCCTTTTTTAGCGACAGGTCATCGCATAATCTTTCAAGATGGTTAATCGCTTTATTGGGATCGGAGAAATCATCATCGGTCAGAAGTCCGGCCATGCCGACCTGGGTGCCCTTATGAAGCGACCAGACGAGATAATCCGACCCCAGCTCGATCCTGAATATCTGTTTGCCGCTGCGTGGTGATGACTTTGTGCTGTCGCCGCCAAACCTGTATTCGCTGAAATTCAGCTGTTTTTCCGTATTTGCAATCTGAGTCTGCATAAAATTCTCATGTGGTAAATGATATCACGGTACCGTCGGAAAACTCGACCGTGACATCCTTCCCGCTCATATCCACATTTGCTCCGCCCACAGGCGAGTTTTTGAAATTTTCTATTTCTATTTTGAAGGCGCTCTGATAGGGCACAATATTCTGCGGCGCCGACAGGTTGACCTGCTCATTCGATCCGGCCCGCGGATTGGAATTGTTAAACAATGTCCCACCATCCCAGGTAACCTTCTGATAATAGGCCACCTCGGCATAGGTCAGCCTGATCCAGCTGATCGTTCCGGACTGATCAGAATTATTTTGTACGGTGAATTCGATACTGGCATTGCCTCCGCCATAAGCACGAGCGCTTCCCGCTACATACTCCAACAAGCCGGAACCTGATTGCGGACCGCCGGGTGATGATGCCCATAATGATCCGGGAAAACGCAAGGCAGTCCTGGCATTGGATTTGGGCACAACGGAGACATAGGAAAGCACCGTGTCATCGGTAGAAGCATAAATCGCCTCAATCGTATGATTGCCGATCGGAACACAGTCCTCGAATGAGAAATAGCCCGATGAATTCGGCACTATGATAGAATCACGGTAGCCCCCGGCGCCATTGGGATAACGCAGACGAACCCGGAGTTGAGCCGATGAATCACCGGGCGGATTACCGACAGCATCGGTAATATAGCCGCTGACTGTATTGGCCAGCAGATGATTCAGGCTGGGGGTCAATGTGAAATCTATCGTGTCTGTTCCGCCGCCTGTTGATCGGATAAAATTGGAGCCGGAATAGATATAGTTAATACCCCAGGCATCTTTCTTGAAATCATCCGAATAGCCGGCGAAATCGGAATGAATATAGGGCCCGTTCCATGAACCATAGCCGGGATTAGTCACCAGCGCATCCAGATTAGGCGGCATCCCGCCCACATCGCCGATATAGCCGTAATCGGTGCGGATACCATTGGCAAAGAGCTCCGGATTGCCATAAATGGCCATTGCCAGGCTCCTTAGCTCCTTTTTGGTTTCCTCGACACGGGTCGATTCCAGACCTGATGAGAGTGATTTTACGGCAATTGATGCCAGGATGCCCAGGATGATTATCACCATGACCACCTCGACAAGCGTAAAACCTCTGTTTTGATTCAACCTGATCATCAGAAACTCACCGTTATATCCTCTCCTGATCCGACTGACTTTATCGTCCGTGCCTGAGGATCATAGACATAGTTCTTGCCCCAGGCATCAGTCAGGTACTCATCATTACTGCCATCGATATAGGGCCCGTTCCATCCCAGGCCGGAGATCTTGTTATAATCCGGCACACCTGATGGTTTGGTCACAAGGTCGTTCAGCTTGGATGGCGGCGCACCCAGATGACCCTCGTAACCGATATCGGTATATTTTCCGCCGCCGGTAATCCTGGGATTTCCAATGATTGCACGCTTGAGTTCCTGCAATTCGCTCTTGGTGGCGTTGACTTTGGACTGCTTGATAAAATCGCCATAATTGGCCGCCACAAAAGTCGCCAGAATACCAAGCACGACAATTATGATTGCCAGCTCGATCAGCGTGAAACCGCGCTTATTATCTAAGCGCATGTCAACCAATGGACTTTTACCATTCATTTTCACCCAGACTCTGGGTATTGGGCCAGATTTCACCGGTTGCTTCATTGTAGCACCAGCCGCCTTTATTGCCCTGCTTTTTGCCTTTTTTCTTGGATGTCATCACGATCGAATCCGGGAAACGGTCGCTGCGCTGATAGGGATTCTTGGGAATTCCGGAAAGCAGCACCTCACCCGGCTTGATCAAATCATCATAGTCCGGAAATGCGGCCGAATCATTCTTGATCGCTTCATTGGCATAGTAAATCGTTATCGCACTGCGCAAACTTGCCAATGCTCCGCGGCAGGCCGATTCTTTTGCTTCGGCTGTAATGTCCTGATACTTGGGTACCGCGACTGCGGCCAGTATGCCCAGTACCACGATTATGATTACCAGCTCGATCAGGGTAAAACCTGCTTTTGATCCTAAAAACCTGCGCATAAAAGCACCTCCTCAATCTTACAATATCGCTAAGGTTATCCTGTTTTTATTTTCGGTCATATATATCAAAGCTAAACTACTGTGTTCGAAATACTTCAATAAGATTCCACATCGGCAAAAAGATCGCCAGCGCCAGAAACAGCACCACACCGCCCAGAAAGACGATCAAAAACGGCTCAATTAAGGTCATCAGGCGTTTGGATGTATAGTCAACATCCCGGTCAAAAAATGTCGCCACCTGGTTGAGCATATATTCCAGCTGGCCCGATTCCAGGCCGACCTGCATCATCGACAGGGCCAGGCTGGAAAAATGCGGAAGTTCCTTGCGAAGACGCGAGAGATCATTGCCTTCCTGTATATTTTGCTTGATTACTTCGACTTCGGATTCGATTACCCGATTTCCCACCGCGGCCTTGATTGTATCCAGTCCCGCCAGAAGAGGCGCGCCGGAACCGAAAAAGACCTCCAGCAGATGAGAAAACCGCGATATATAAATCTTTGTCAAAAGGGACCCGAAGACCGGCATCTTCAGAATGAAGCCATCAAACAGGCGCTTGAATCTGTCAATCCTGAACAGCCAGAACAGCATCGGAATCATGACAAACAGCAAACCAACCGGTATGAACCAAAAGTTGGTCAGGAAATCATTGAGCTGTATCAATATGCGTGTCGGTGCCGGAAGCTGCGCGCCCTGTTTGGCATAGAATTCGGCGAATTTGGGTACCACAAATGTCACCAGGCCAAAAAATGCCACAATTACCAGGCAGATCACGATAATCGGGTAACGAACCGCTGTCTTGATCTGCTCGCGGGTTTCGAAATCACGTTCCAGCGCATCGGACATCTTCTCCAGCACAACATCCAGCCGTCCCGAATCCTCGGCCACCCTGATGCTGTTGATATAGACATCCGAGAAGACATGCGGATGATGCGAGATTGCCTCGGAAAACGAATCTCCCCGCTCCAGATCGGAACGCATCCGTTCGGCGATTTTTGCTACAGGCGAATCCTCCTGGTCGGAAATCACTCGCAATGCATGAGTCAGGGGCAGGCCGGACTTGTACAATGCCGACAATTTACGCGTAAACAGCACAAGTTCGGTCAATGGTACTCTTTTGGTGAAGAAACCTCTAATACCGCCGAATCCACCACGCCCTTTTTCGCGCACATTAATCGGAATCAATTCACGCGATGCCAGGTAATCGATGATAGTGGCCCGGGTATCCCCTCTCACAACCCCGACCACCTCCTCGCCCTCCTGATTACGGGCTTTGTATAAAAATTCAGTCGGCATAGCCTATACCTTCGCGGCGATTTCCTCTTTGCGTGTCACTCTCAGGATTTCTTTATATGTCGTGATTCCATCCAGGCCTTTTGCACGTGCCTGCTCGAACAGGGATGACATACCGGCCCTGCGCGCGGAACGCATCATATGCGAACTGGATTCACGTTCCAGTATCATCTCACGAATATTGTCATCAACTTTCAGAAATTCATAGATACCCGTTCGTCCCTTATAGCCTGTCTTGCCGCAATCCTCACATCCGGCGCCCCGGAAGAATTTCTGCTTCCCGTCCTCATCGATATCCAGCATCGATGCCACAGCATCGGGAATATTATCCTGAGTCTGGCAGGAAGAACAGATTGTGCGCACCAGGCGCTGGGCCAGAACGCCCAGAAGACAGGAGGACAGCAGATACGGTTCCACACCCATATCCAGAAGACGGGCCACTGCGCTGGGAGCGTCATTGGTATGCAGGGTGGAAAGTACCAGGTGCCCGGTCAATGCCGAACGAACCGCCATATGCGCCGTTTCGGCATCACGAATTTCACCGACCATGATGATATCCGGGTTCTGGCGCAGAATCGAGCGCAGCGCGGAGGCGAATGTCAGCCCTGCTTTTTCATTGATCTGCACCTGGTTAATCATCGGCAGGCTGTATTCTACCGGATCTTCCAGCGTGATGATATTTTTCTCGATAGTCTTGATCTCTTCCAGGGTGGCATAGAGCGTGGTGGTTTTGCCTGAACCGGTCGGCCCGGTTATCAATATCAGGCCCTCCGGTTTGCGGATCACATCGCTGAAATGTTCAAAGGACCAGTCATCGAAACCAAGATTTTTCATCCCGCGTACCAGGTTGCGTTTATCCAAAATCCTGAGCACCGCCTTCTCGCCATGAATCGTGGGCAGGGTAGAAGCGCGCACATCAACATCAGCCGATCCGACCTTGACCGCAAAACGGCCGTCCTGGGGAATGCGTTTCTCGGACACATCCATCTGCCCCATAACCTTCAGGCGCGAAATTATGCCCGAATGAAGATTGCGCGGGGGAGAGGTTTCCTCTTTCAGAATGCCGTTAACACGGTAGCGGATACGCAGTTTTTCATCATCCGGCTCGATATGAATATCGGAGGCTTTCTCCTTGACCGCCTGGATAATCAGGAGATTTACCAGCTTAATAAGCGGAGCCTCGGACTGGGTGGCGGCCTCAGCTTCGGCCTGAGCCTTTTTCAGGTCAATCGGGCCGATTTCCTCCTCTTCCATGTCCCTGATAACCTCGGCCATCGAATCCTTGACCGAGTAATATTGCTCAATCGCTTCACGCACCGTATGTGTGGAGGCGACCACACGGTTTATTTTCATGCCGGTGATATACTTGAGCTCGTCTAATGCTATGATATCAAGCGGATCGACCATGGCCACTGTCAGGGCCGCGCCGATTCTGAAGATGGGAATTAGCTGATGTTTCTTGGCTACGGAGAGCGGGACGAGTTCAACAACCGATGGATCGATAACCAGCGAATTAAGCGTGATTTTGGGTATACCAAGCCGTGAGCCGACCACGTCGACCAAATGATCCTCGGTGATCAGCCCCTGATCAATTAAGACCTGCCCCAGCTTTTTGCCTGTGGCCGTCTGCTGCTTCAGCGCCTCCCTGAGCTGATCTTCATCAATCAGCCCCTTTTCGATAAGGAGATCACCGATCCGTTTCAGATTTGACATATTTTATTGAAATTGTCGGCAAAAAACAAAAAAGATTAACTTGATATAAATGATATCATTTGAACTTATCCGGCTGAGACTAAAGCAATTAATTCCAAATAAAACTTGAAATCCGGGGAGTTGGGATTAGATTGCTTAAAAACAGGGGAAGTAGATTATGAAAAAATATGCAAGCATTATCCTGACTCTCGTAAGTCTTTTATATTTAGCAGGATGCGGCGGAGAGAAAGAGCCCGCCGGTGAAGCCGACAAGATGACTCAAATTGCCATCTGGGAGGACAGCCGCTGGCCCGATACACTCCTGTATACATATCTGGAGGATCCCGACCCATTGATTCGCGCCAGAGCATGTTACGCACTGGGCATGATTGCTCCCGAGGGCGCAGAGGCATATATCGCCGATCTTCTGGTCGATCCGGAGGATGCGGTACGGGTGGAGGCAGTTTTCGCAATGGGCCTGACGGCCGACAGCATTTATGCCGATGAGATCTTTCCGCTTCTGGATGATCCCGATCTGGCAATCCGCAGGCAGGCGGTGATATCATTGGGCATGATCGGCGGCGATACCGCCGTAAAAGTACTGGAAGCTCTTGCACGCGATACGATTGAGGAACATCGGGTATGGGCCGCAGAGGGGCTCTGGCGTGCCAATGCCAAACAGTCTGCAGATATATTGATCGAACTTGTGCGCGATTCCTCGGTGGCAGTGGAGCAAGCGGCGGTTTACGCCCTGCGCCGGCTGGGTATCGAAGAAGCGGCCGATAATCTCAGGTTCAGGCTGCGCGATACTATTCCGGAAATCCGCATGAATGCCGCCCTGGGGCTGGCATCGATGAAAGACTCGGCATCATTGATACAGGTCTCCAATGCCCTGGCGGGCGAAACCGACTGGCGAGTTAAGGCTAACCTGTTGACTGCGATTGAAAGAATCGGCGATAAGCGGGTCATGAAGAATTTAATGAACCTTTTGAGCGAAAACGAACATCCGTTGATTACCGAGATGGCCCTGGATATTATCGCCAAATGGGATATCAAACCTGCAATTATCAAAGTCATGCCTTTTTTAAAGAGCGACAGGGATATACTGAAAGGCGCCGCATTGAAAACAATGGCTGTTTTAAATCCGGAAATTGCCATGGATCAAATCGAGGCCGAACTTGCAGGTTATAGCTGGCATCTAAAGACTTATGTTGCCGAGGCCCTGGAAAAAATAGTGACTACGCAGGCGGTATCGATTCTGGAAAACCTGCTAAATGATGAGGATCATCGTGTGCGTGCCTCGGCCTATACCGCGCTTGCGGCCCATGAGCTGGCAAACTTCGGCGATTATGTGGAAAAAGCCATGGATGACAACGATTTCGCTGTACAAGGCATTGCCCTTGATATTGTCGCCGAAAAGAAGCTGAAAGACCATTATCATTATATTTTCGAAGCCTATGACGATGCCGGGGATAATTCCGAACTTCGGTTTTCGATCATTTCAACAATCTCAAATTCGTTGATCGAGGACAGCTCATTTGTCTATCCCGAGGTTGTCGATATTCTCAACCTGGCGCTGGAGGATGACGACCGCAACATCCGTGAGGCGGCAATCAGGGCATTTGCCAGGATCGGCGCCGATAAATCGGAATATCGCGGCAAATTCAACACCGATATCACACCATCGAATTACGACCAATACTATGGACGTTTTCAGGAAAATCCGGTGGCGGTTATAAATACCGAAAAGGGCCCGATCAAAGTTGAACTGCTGTATGACAAAGCCCCTAAAACCGTGGTGAACTTTATTGAACTGGCAGAATCGGGCTACTATGACAGCCTGATCTTTCATCGCGTGGTGCCCAATTTTGTGATCCAGGGCGGTGATCCTCATGGCGATGGATGGGGCGGGCCGGGGTATACGATTCGCAGCGAATGGAACCGTCATGAATACAGGCGCGGCACAATGGGCATGGCTCATGCGGGAAAAGATACCGGTGGCAGCCAGTTCTTTATCTGCCAGTCGCCCCAGCCTCATCTGAATTATCGCTATACGGCTTTCGGGCAGGTAATCGACGGTTTACATCGGGTTGACCTGATTTTGCCGACAGACAGGATAAATTCGGTTGAAATTATCCATGCGGATGAGTAAATTACAGGTTTACCCCTCAAAATCGGAAAAAGGAGCGTCGCATGAATACATCGCTGGTCAAAATTGAAAATCCTGATGAGCTCAATCTGATCCTGGGCATGTCGCATTTTATTAAGACGGTTGAAGATATTCATGAGATCATGGTCGGCACAATTCCGGGTGTTAAATTCGGCATGGCTTTCTGCGAGGCCTCGCAGGAACGATTGGTTCGTATCACCGGCACGGATCAGGGCCTGATCGACCTGGCGGTGAAGAATGCCATGAATATCGGCGCGGGACATTCATTCCTGATATTTCTCAGGGATGCTTTCCCGATCAATGTCTTGAATGCTATCAAAAACTGCCCCGAGGTCTGCCGTATATTCTGTGCCACTGCCAACCCGGTCGAAGTAATTGTGGCCGAAAGCGAGATGGGACGCGGGATTATGGGTGTGATCGATGGTTACTCGCCGGTCGGCGTGGAAAAAGAGGAGAATATCAAGTTCCGCAAGGAATTCCTGCGCAAAATCGGTTATAAATTTTAGATGATTGACAGCCAATGAATTTGACTTACAACAACGGCATCGAAATCGACGGCCTGGAGTTTGTGCTGGATGCTCATCGCAAAGCGGATTATGCTTTCGTGTCGCATGCACATACCGACCATATAGCCTCGCATAAAAAGATACTGGCAACACCGGAGACAATTCTGTTTTTCCGCCAGCGTTATAAACGTCCCGCGGCGAGAGCATTATCGTTCGGGCAGAAGCAGAGGATGGGCAATTTCAAGGTCGAGCTGATTCCCTCCGGGCATATACTCGGATGCGCCCAGGTTCGTCTTGAATATGAAGGCAGAAAAATCGTCTATACCGGTGATTTTAAGCTGCGCAAAAGCGCCACCTCGCCACCGGCAGAAATTCTCAAGACCGATATCCTGATCATGGAATCGACCTACGGCAAACCTCAGTATAAGTTTCCTGATCGTGACAAAGTCGTGGATCAGCTGATATCATTTGTACAGAAGACACTGCTTTCCGGTCAGACGCCGGTGGTTTTGGCCTATTCGCTGGGCAAGGCGCAGGAGGCGATAAAGATACTGGGGGATTTCGGATTCGAGATTTATGCCGAGGACAATGTTTACCGTTTCTGCGAATTGTACCGTAAATGCGGAGTCAAGTTTGAAAACCTGCATTCCTTCCCGGTTGAGGATTTCAGGGGCAAGGTAATAGTATTTCCGCCTTATTTCAAAAAGTACAAATCGCTTTTCAATACAATCTATCCCAAACGTACATGTTTCCTGTCCGGATGGGCGCTGGGCGGTGCTCCGAAATATAGGTCGGGTGCGGATGTGATCATTCCGCTCTCGGATCATGCCGATTACGATGATTTGATCAGGTATGTGGAGGAATCCGGCGCGAAAAAAGTATTCACCCTGCATGGATTCTCGGAATTTGCAGAGGATTTAAGGCAACGCGGATTCGATGCTGAGTACCTGGGCAGTGGCCGCACGGTCTCACTTCTGGCCGCCAAAAAGATATTCCCGGTGGCCAAAGGCAATTACGATCTTTTCAAATAATCAATCGATATCCAGCTCATCGACACGGAAGATGGGCGTGAACTTATAGCCCGCTTCCTTGAAATTCTCGGTCGCGCCCTGCAGGCGATCCACCAGGCAGATCACGCGCACAACCTTGCATCCCATCTCCTCGACCTGTTTACAGGCCTTGATAACCGAACCGCCGCTGGTGGTAACATCCTCAACGATAATGGCATTCTCGCCTTTTTTGAGCGGGCCCTCGATCATGCGCATACGGCCATGGTCACGCTGTTCCTTGCGCACAATGAAACCATCGATGGGACGGCCCATCAGGTATGAGAGCGCAATGGTTCCGCCGATAATCGGGTCGGCGCCCATAGTCGGCCCGCCGATATAACGGGCGTCCTCATCTTTGATCATCTCCAGCACAACCTTGGCGAAATAGGCCAGTCCCTCGGCTGTCAGAGAGGTGTATTTGCCGTCGATATAGTAGTTTGATTTTTTGCCCGAGGCTAAGATGAATTCGCCTTTGAACACGGCCACATCATTGACGATTTCGAGCAGTCTGGCACGGGCCTGGTCGAGAGAAAGATTCAGGATATCGGTCATAGCGGACATTTCCTTTCGGGAGTGCAGTAATTTTGGTGCGGAATTTAAGGGATGGATGAGTATGTGTCAAGCCGGATTTGGGGTGGAACGTCTGACCTATGCCATCCTGGGGCTGACCGATATTCATGAGGTCTATCCGTTCCCGCGCATGGCCGAAGCGAGGATAGCATTTTAGGATCGCTGAAGGATACTCTCAATACTGTTGCGACAGATTATCGAAACAGAGTGAATATCTTTCTGTTGCATAGTTTGTATGGCACAAACAAAAATCCCTGTCGGACAGAAAGCCAGATTCAGTTTCAAGTCAGCGGCAATCGCGGGGAGCATTGCCGGCGTGGCATTTCTGGCGGTTATCCTGCCACTTAATGCTTTGATCAAGAATGTCAATCCCTGGGCTACATTGCGTATGATTGCGGCTATTGTGCTCGGCAAGGGCGTTCTCCCGCCGCCGGCAACATTTGATATACTGGTGCTGGTAGCGGCGCTTGTTCTTCATTTTGCCCTGTCGATCCTGTATACATCGATCGGTGCCATAGTGTCCCGGCCGGCGCGGACCGCGGCGTTTCTGATGGGTGTGATTCTGGGGCTTTTACTTTATATGATCAACTTCTATATATTCACAGGACTGTTCCCATGGTTCGAGGGGGCCAGGAACTGGATTTCGATGCTCACGCATGTGGTCTTCGGGTCGGTGGCCAGCCTGCTTTATCTGCATCTGAGAATAAGAAAACATGGCGGGGATGCTACGGCTGGCCCATAATGCTCAGCTTATTCATATCTCAATGAATTTATCGGGTCGAGGCGCGAGGCTTTCCAGGCCGGGTAGAACCCGAATACAATTCCCACAAAAGCCGAAAAACCAAATGCCAGCATAATCGAATCGGGTGAGATAAGTGTATTCCAGTTGAATTTCGCGGATAGTATATATGATGCCCCCGAACCCATTAGTATTCCCAAAAGACCGCCCAGAATCGAGAGCGCGAAGGCCTCTATCAGAAATTGAAGCCTGATATCACGTTTACGGGCCCCGACAGCCATGCGCAGGCCGATTTCACGGGTTCTTTCGGTAACCGAAACGAGCATGATATTCATGATTCCAATACCGCCCACAATCAGGGATACTCCTGCAATTGATGCCAAAAGGAGCTTGAATGTGTTCGTGGTGCTTTGCGAGGTTTCGATAAAGTCCACCTGGCTGTAGACACGGAAATCGTTTTCATCATCTTTGGTCAATCTATGCTGGCGCCTGAGTTCCCGTTCGATTGCCAATGATACCGGATCGAGAAGTTCCAACTTTGGTACCTTGACAGTAATCGAATTCAGATAGTTATCGCCAAAAACCCTTTTCTGAGCCGTTAAAAGCGGAATCAACACCGATTCATCCGGCGACCACCATCCCCGCCCTTTTTCCTTCAGCACGCCCACGACTTTGAAACTGATGCCACGCAACTTGATCTCATTGCCGATCACCGAGATGGCCTCCTCGCCGAAAAGAATATTTTTGACTTCGGCGCCGATTATAGCCACTCGCCGGAAACTGGCGTTGTCGGTTCGGCTGAAATAATTGCCTTCCACAAGCGGGGCATTTTTGACCCATTCGTATTCCGGTGTAGTTCCGACCACGCGCGAATAAGTAACCTCATTGCCGAATTTGACCTGGGTGTAATTGGTAACCTCCGGTACAGCCGCGGAGACATTGGGGATTGCCTCCAGCGCTTTGGCGTCTTCATTGTAGAGCCGAACCCGTTGCCCGCTGGCCCTGGCGCCATGACTGCGGCCGTAGTTGGGCATGATAGTGAGCACATTGGTGCCGTATTTCTGGATCTGCTCTAATGTCGCCTTTTCCGCCCCGAGGCCCATGGCAAACACGGTGATGACCGAAGCGACACCTATGATGATGCCCAGCATGGTCAGGAAACTGCGCACCTTATGATTGCGCAACGACTGGAAAGCCACAAAAAAAGATTCGGCAAAATGCATAGTTGAAAAATACCATTCCTTTTTATAAAGTCAATCGGCTAATTGCCCAAAATACGGCCAAATCCGCCTGATATTAGACATACATCAAATTGCGCTTGCCTATTTGAGACAGTCTGCTTTATATAGACACATGACCGAGCAAAATCCTGACAAGCAAAAGCCCGGTTTTTTCTCAGAATTCTGGCTTTTTATCAAGACCAGCAAGCGCTACTGGCTTTTACCCATAATCGTGCTGATAGTTCTATTGGCAGTATTTATTCTTTTCACAGAATCCTCGGCCCTGGCGCCGTTTATCTACAATATCTTTTAGGTTGAAATATTCACCGCTTTCTGTAATTTTATAAGCATGACATCGGCCAAAAACATATCCACAGGGCACAAGACAGTTTATATCCTGATAGTCCTGTTTGTGTTATTTCTCATTCTTGAGGGACTTTTGCGAATCGCCGGTATACAGGCCCGTCGCGAATCGCCCTTTTTCCTGCTCCTGCGTGTACATGAATACCCCGAGTATTTCCGGCGCCATCCAACCCTGTTCTGGGAACTCGTACCCAATAAGACTATCCGCGGTGATTTCATGGCCAAGGGGGAATATAAAATAAATTCGAAGGGTTTTCGCGGGCCTGAATTCAAGGTGGAAAAACCGGACAGCGTTGTGCGAATCTGCTGTATCGGTAATTCCAATACATTCGGATGGGAAATACCATCGGGAGAATACTATTCGCGCCTGATCGAAAAACTGCTCAATCAACGCTATGCAGATCAGCAATTCGAGGTAATCAATATGGGCGTGCCGGGATATACCTCGCATCAGGGACTGGTGCTCCTGAAAGAACGGGCGCTACAGCTCGATCCGGATATTATCACATTTTCATTCGGTTGGAATGATATCTGGGGTGCGGGCCAGGGTGTCACCGACCGGGAGCAGAAAACATATTCGCCCTTTATTATCTGGTTGCAAAACAACCTGGCCAAACTGCACACCTACCGGGCATTGAAATATATGCTGCTGGAAGTAACCGAAAAGGAGGGCCTGGAGAGTTTCGATCCGCAAAACCCGAAATACCGTGTCTCGCCCGAGGAATATCGCGAGAACCTGGAAATGATTCATGATATCTGTGTGGACAGTAATATCATAGCGCTATTTTTCACTTCTCCTTCACCGGATATCGAGGTTTATTTCGGTACCGGGGCGCATTCGCAGTTCAAAAACCTGTTCAGGATTCATGAACAGTACAACCAGATAGTCCGCGATCTGCGTGACCATAAGGGCTACTGGGTGGTACCATTGGCAACCTATTTTCGCAATCAGCCGGGCTATTTCGATCCAGAACTGAAGGATTACATCCATTACAATGCCAAAGGGCATCAATATGTGGCCGAGATAGTTACCCAGTTCATGAGACGTTACCGGATTATAGAACAGGCCATGGAAACCCTGAACATTGAAGATTGAGCTTTTTTATGTGGAAATAGATGTTCATTATTCCGAAATTTAAATGCAAATAAGGCGCTGAAAGGATTTGACAGGGCATCCGAGGAAATATAATTTCCGCCTCTGTTCTGATAAGGATTAGGATGTATGAATGTAGTTGTTGTAGGTATGGGTGAGGTTGGCAAGCATATAGCCCATTATCTTTCTGGAGAAAAACATAATGTCACCATTATAGATAACTCCTCCCCAGCGTTGGCTGAGGCGGAGGAACTCATGGATGTCCTGGCGCTTGTGGGGCCCGGTGGATCGCTGGAAACATTGCGCAAAGCCGAGGCCGGCAAGGCGGACCTTGTGATCGCGGTCACAGATGATGAAGAGGTCAACCTGCTGTGCGCCTACACCGCCAAACAACTTGGCGCCAATAAAGTAATCGCGCGGGTCAGTTCGCGGGATTATATACAGGGCGAAACCGGTTTCTATCATAATATCCTGGGAATTGAGATGGTTATCTCGTCGCAGGTGCTGGCGGCCGTTGAATTCCAGAAGCAGGTCAGGTCAATCGGAGCGGTCATGGTGGAGAACTATGCCGAAAACCGTATCGAGGTGATTCAGCTTCCGCTTGATGAACAGCTCAAAGTGGTCGGCAAACGTCTGATGGAAATCGGCATGCCCGAGGGCACATTGGTAGCCGGAATACTTCGCAATGAAGAACTTATCATACCTGATGGTCAGGCGGAACTGCTATTGAATGACGAGGTGTTTATTATCGGTAAGGTCGACGCTATCCCTCGTGCGGAGGAACTTTTCGGCAAGAAGAAGCGCGGCTCGGCCAGGAAGGTAGTCATTGTCGGCGGTGGAAATATCGGCTTTTCAATTGCACGCTCATTGCAGAAAGAGAGCATCGATGTGACCCTGATCGAGAAGGACAAGAATATCTGCCGCAAGTTGTCCGAGGAACTGGATAATGTTCTTGTGGTCAATGGTGACGGAACCAATATCAATCTGCTCAAGGAAGTCGGCATTGAAACCTGCGACGCCCTGGTATCGGTCGTTTCGCGCCATGAGGAGATTAACCTGCTGTCCGGCCTGATCGCCAAGAAACTGGGCGCCAAAAAAGCAATCGTGCTGGTTCATCGTCCGGCTTACCAGGAGCTGTATAAACAGGTCGGTATCGATGCTACCGTCTCACCCCGTCTGGTGACAGCCAACCAGATTCTTAAATATGTGCGCGAGGGTGAGATTATCGGTGTCTCAGTGATCGAGAAGGGCAAGGGTGAGATTATCGAACTTCTGGCCCAGGAAAACTCCAAAGCCATCGGCAAACCATTACGTGATATAAAATTCCCCAAGGGCTCGATTGTGGGCGCATTGGCCGGAAAGAACGGGATCAGCATACCGACCGGCGATGATATTATCGAGGCCGGTATGACAGTTATCCTGATCACCACCCCCGATGTCCGTCCCAAAGTCGAAAAACTGTTCAAGGTATAAAAATCCGCCATGAATTATCGTGCTGTATCATATCTCCTGGGGCTTTTGATCATCGGTTGCGCAATCTTTATGACCACCTCTCTTATCTGGGCAATCTTTTTGGATGACACCGGCACGATTATAAATATGGGCCTGTCAGCATTGATCTGCGCCGCATTTGGATTGCTATTCCGTCATTTTGGCAAGGGCGCCACCCTGACCTACCACGCCCGTGAAGCAATCGCAGTCGTGACTGTAAGCTGGCTGGCGGTTTCGATCCTGGGGGCGATACCATTTATGCTGGAAGGGGTGCTGGCAAGTCCTATCGATGCTTTTTTCGAGACAGCTTCCGGATTTACTACGACAGGTGCGACGACAATTACTGATGTGCGCCAATGTTCGCATGCCTTGCTTTACTGGCGCGCGCTGACACAATGGCTGGGCGGTATGGGTATAATCGTGCTGTTTATAGCCATCCTTCCCCAACTCGGTATCGGCGCCAAGCACATGTTCCGTTCCGAGGTGCCCGGGCCGATTACCGAGGGACTGAAACCGAAACTGAAACAGACCGCCACGCTTTTGTGGGGATTGTATGCCGGCATTACCGCCACTATGGCGATTCTTTTAATTACGGCCGGGATGAGTATTCATGATGCTGTCTGTCATTCGCTGGCATGTCTGGCAACCGGCGGTTTTTCAACCCGTAATGAATCAATCGGCTATTTTCAGGACCCCACAATTTATATCATCGTGACCATTTTCATGGCTATGGCCGGAATTAACTTCGGTGTCTATTACCTGATCCTGCGTAAAAGATTCGGGCAGGCGTTCTCTAATACAGAACTGAAGGTTTACCTGGGGATTTTATTGGTTTCGACTGTGCTGATCGGCGTTAATACATGGAATCTTCATGAAACTGTAAGCGATAAAATCATCCAGCCCCTGTTTCAGGCAGTTTCGATCAGCACAACAACCGGTTTCGGTACCGAGGATTCCGATGTCTATCCGTGGTTCTCGAAACTGATTATGATCACGCTGATGTTCATTGGCGGATCGGCCGGATCAACCGGCGGTGGCATGAAAGTTTCGCGCGTAATTATTTTGTTTAAATCGGCATTGATCAATATCTATCATGCCTTCCAGCCCCATGCCGTGCGTGTGGTAAAAATCGGCAAACAGCCGGTCGAGGAGGAGACTGTCAAGGAAGTGCTGACATTCTTTGTGGCCTATATCTTCCTGTTTTTTATCGGGACATTATCATTGACCCTGATTCTCCCGGCCGGTGAACGTCTTCTGGATACGGCATTCACGGCCTCGATTGCCTGCTTTGCCAATATCGGTCCCGGATTCGGGGCGGTCGGCGCTGTGCAGAATTATGCCTTCATCCCCGGCATCGGCAAACTGATCCTGGCCCTGCTGATGATTATCGGCCGCCTGGAACTGTTTACCGTGCTGGTCCTGTTTATACCGGCCTTCTGGAAAAAGTAGCTTAATCCTGAAAACGTCTGGACAGCTTGCGATTCTCCCGTTTGGTCTTGATTCTTTCTTTAAGCGCATGCGAAATTATCGGCAATGCAATCGTGGCATCACAGTAGCACTGGATAAAATCGCCGGAGGGATCCTCCTTGCCCCATGATACCGCCTCCTCGAACGTACATCCGGAAAGCCCGCCCCATTGAGGAGCATCGGAGGTCACCTGGATAGCATATTTATGCGGATAATAGGTTTCATCGGTGGCCTTGCGTGTAAGTCCGCCTTTTCTTCCGGGAACCTGACGATCCTTGAAGAGCAGATCGCCGGTTACGGCAAAGAGCTGGATGAAGTCCTTGGGCACTCCGCCGCCGATGTAGACCACACCGGTATCCCTGACATTTTCGGAGAGTTGCATGAATTCGACATAGTCCTTGATACCGTCAATCGTCAGGTCAAACCCTCTGCTTTTGGCGATCAGGGCCGCGTCGCCATAGGGGGAATCTATAATCGCGGGACAGAAGACGGGCACATTATGTTCAGCCGCCGTGGCCACTATGGAATTGATCTTGCGTTTCTTGAGCCATTTGCCGAACAGGTTCAGAAATTCGCGTGATGAATAATTATGGCTCTGGTTCAGGGTCATGATGAATTCGGTTATTAGTTCCGTCATCTCAAGATATTCCTTTTCCGAACCGTAGACATCGTAGTAACGATTATAGCCTTCCTTAAAGAGCCTTTCGTTGTCGGTCACATGTTTGCCCTGAAGATAGGCGTGGCCCATGGCCTCGACGATATCTTCGGAAATGTTTGCGCCGGTGGGTACGAGTATATCGATAAAGCCCTGCTTGATCAGCCAGTTGATGATTTTCCACTGGCCGGTGGTGGACAATGATCCGGCGTAGCCGAAGAGGATGGTGGAATTGCGGTCACGAACCATCTTCTCGAACACATCGACAGTGCGGGCCAGTGATTTACCCTGGAAACCGGTCTGGGCCATAGCTTCCAGCAGTCCGGAAATCTTACGTGATTTAACTTCGATAGCTTCTACCTTGGGATTTTTCATCTACCTTTCCTTTATATTTTAGAGATCACTCTTCCTCGCCATAACGAAAGGTCTAATATAAAAAAAAGCCCCCGGAATTCCAGTTATTAATGAGAAGAAATTGAGGATTTAAAAAAGATGAAAAATCATTGCTGAAATTATTTATTATTTTGTATTTTAATATATATGGCTGGTAAATCGAAAATAGAATGGACGGAATCGACATGGAATCCGGTTACGGGATGCAGGAAAATCAGCGCCGGATGCAAGAACTGTTATGCCGAGAGAATGGCTAAACGGTTGAAGGCGATGGGAAAATATCAGTATCGCAATGGATTCGAGATTACGATTCATCCGCAGGTCCTGAACAAACCCTACGGTTGGCAGAAGCCGCGTGTGATTTTTGTCAATTCCATGAGCGATTTGTTTCTGGAAGATATACCGCTTGAATTCATCAAAAGTGTTTTTAGGGTAATGAATGATTGCAGTCAGCACACATTTCAGATTTTGACCAAGCGTCCGGGTAAAGCACTCGAAATCGCTGATGATCTTAACTGGACCGACAATATCTGGATAGGCGCGACGGTGGAAAATTCCCGCTGCAGGTTCAGGATCGCCGAGCTTCGGAAAATCCCCGCCAAAGTAAAATTCCTCTCGATAGAACCCCTCCTGGGAGCAATCCCACGATTGCCGCTGAGCGATATAGACTGGGTAATTGTGGGCGGTGAATCGGGCCCGCATGCAAGGCCTATAAAACCCGAATGGATCAGGCAGATAAGAGACAGATGCTTAAAATTCAATGTACCATTTTTCTTCAAGCAATGGGGCGGAATCAACAAGAAGAAAACCGGCCGTATCCTTGATGGCAAAACCTGGGATCAAATGCCGGCTGTGATATAAAGTCATTTTCTATTTTCTAAATTTTGGGGGATAAATGTCTGACAAGCTTGACACTGTTTGGGAAGCCGAACCGCATACATTTGCAAAGCATGAAATATTAAAGATGTATTTTGATGCCTGGTTAGCAATATTATCGAGACACGTTAAAAATTCCAATAAATCATTACTGTTTGTAGATGGTTTTGCCGGTCCGGGAAAATACAAGGGTGGAGAGCCTGGGAGTCCGGCCGTTGTTTTACAGGCGACCTTGGATCATACTGGAGAACTGCCTACGCCAATACGATTCTTGTTTATAGATAATCGAAATGACAGAATAAGGATCTTAAAACAGGTCGTGGATAAAATTAAATCTGAAGCCACTAATCTCCAACGTATAGATAATATAACAATTAAAAATGGCGACTGCGAAGATATTTTAACTAAAGGCATTAATAAATATGATGAAAAGAATAAAAACCTCGGACCCGCCTTAATGTTTTTGGATCAATTTGGCTTTTCAAACATTTCAATGAGTTTAATAAAGTTGATAATGAATCACAGCATGTGCGAAATATTTGCCTACCTCCATTGGAAAGGTATAAATCGTTTTAGCCCAGATCAGTCCAAACATCAATCAATTAATCGAGCATTCGGAAATGAAGTTTGGCAAGACGTACTCAATCTTCCATGGCAAGATCGGGCTGCTTTTATACTAAACACCTATAAAAGTAATCTTCGGACGATTGGCAAGGTTGAATATGTATGGGAATTTGTGATGGCAGATAGCAGTGATAATCCGATTTATTGGCTGTTTTTTTGTACCAATCATCTGGCCGGGCTTGAAAACATGAAAAAAGCAATGTGGGGAGTGGACAAATCTGGCTCTTTTCGTTTTTCTGATAAAAACAATCCCAATCAACTTTCATGTATTGATGAAAATTCATACCCTGATACCAGATTGGCTGAGGATATTAGAAATAATTTTCGCGGGCAAAGGATTACAGTGGAAACGATAAGAGAATATACTCTGACTGAAACTCCTGCATATATATACAAAAGAGCACTCCAGATTTTGGAAAAAGATGGCTACCTAAAACCTGTAAATCCTGATACAAAAAGAAGAAAAGGCTCATTCAAATGCCCAAATATGCTGATCGAAATTAGCTGATCTATTTTAAATAGGGCTATCTGTCGGAGATTCATTTCAACTCGCCCACTAAACCAACCACCTTTTTAGTCCGATTTTAAAAATTGAGGCACTTATCTGGGTTTGCCATGTTATACGTGCATATAAGAGAATTAAAGTCTTGATTATGGGCCTGGTAGCCCAGACTCGTGCCGCCACTCCAGCCACAATAGCCACTGAAACTGAAGAACCTGAATAATAACAATAGTAGTTCATATCTCCATTGCAGAGGTCCAAAGAATCGTTAATGCCAGCCTCCCCCATTAAATCGAAAGACCAGATTTCTGATCCGGGTGCAACCAAATCAAGATCCGACCCTGATGGGCTGCCAGAGATAATGCTGTTGTTTTTATCGCATGCTCCTACTGCACACACGGAGGGAAGATTCGCCGGAAATTCCACAAATGACTGGTTGCCGGCAGCAAAAAAGACAGGAATTCCCTTGTTATACATTGATTCGAGCTCATTCGCTAATGTGCCTGATGAATCCAGTGCGAAAAACGGGCAGCAAACAATATGCGCATTAAAGGGCACTTTGTGTGACTCCTGTAAAGATCTTAGAATAGTTGTAGATGAATACCAACCGTAATTATCACAGTATTTTATTGGCTTGATCTTTACATTATTGGTGATCCCGCTTAAACCAACGGAATTGTCAATAATCGGCGCAATCAACCCCAATACCATTGTTCCGTGCCAACATGCAGGAGCAGGATCGTCACAAGGATTGGATGGATCATAGTCGATTTGATTGCCCGGATTTTGAATATTTGCTCCCCCGATATCGATCGGACTCCAGAGATAGTTGGCAGGCAGATCCTCATGATCCATTTCGAATCCCATATCCACTAAAGCTATTCTAAATTGCCATGAGGTATCGGTATTCCATTCCCAGGCTTCTGGAAAATCAATATCGGCATCTTCCGTACCGCCGCTTTGCCCAGTATTATGCAGGTGCCATTGTTCGATAAAGTAGGGATCCTGCGGTTCGACCAGAAGATTATTGAAATCGCAGAAGAAATTTGGATGAGCAACCCGGCAAACGGGATCTTCGGACAGGTAATTGGCAATTTCAAGAATGTTCATATCCGTTGATCCCCTGAATTCCAGCAAATAATAGACAGGATACTCGTCACCCATAATCTCAGTGATTACAAGATTATAGATTTCTGCCAATAACTCAATATTTGAATAGGGTATACCCTCCTCAAACAAAGCTACAATCTGATTGTTAACATATAATGGTACTGTATCCCTTTTCATGATTACGGGATTAACCATAAACATATCTTCATGCTGCCTGATAATTTCCATTGATGCCTGAAGGTCATATCCCGGCTTCAGCTTATACGTGTTGAAACCGCCGCCAATATATTCGTTGCTATACCCATGTTCCAAACATTCAAACATCCCCACAACCATGGGACAGGTAAGATTGATGAGAGTGTCAATTCTAATCGCTATGAGCGTATCATTATATTCAGCGCTCACCTGCTGGCCATTAAGATAATAATAGAAATAATCGCTTTGCGCATGCAGTTCGCAGACGAATAAAGCTAAAAGACATACTAACCCGATTACTATGGATTTTTTCATTTTATCCCCCAAATTGTTCATGTTTTCAAAGTTTTGGCCCGATTACGACCTGATAGGAGAAATGTCTCAGGTCGGGCCAG
>CAZVLB010000007.1:26817-210156 GCA_964627935.1 uncultured Ignavibacteria bacterium | reverse complement strand
TTGTGAAACCAAGCCGCAGAAAAGGCGCAATCAAACGGTTGTGCCGGTTTTTAGCATTGATTTTCGGGGCCGTTATGTCCCGTAAACAGGAAAAACAGAGCCGCAAATATCGGTCATCAAACGCGCTTTACTACCTGAACAGACATCAGCTTGACCGGTTGATATCGGCCGGGAAAAACGAAAGGGATCGTCTGATATTGCGCACTTTCATTGAAACGGGTATGCGCAGGTTTGAATTGGCTGCCCTACAGGTAGAGGATATCGACAAACAGAATATTCAGTTGCGAGTTAAGATGGGCAAGGGACAAAAACCTCGGATTATACCCCTGACCAAAGGATTGCTATCCGCTTTAGTCCGCTTAATTGGGAAGAGAACAATGGGAGCTGTTTTTGTTTCACGTAAAGGCGGATTCGTCAGCGTCAGGCAGTTAAACAGAATCGTGTCCGCTGCCGGAAAACGGGCCGGAATCCACAATCCCAATCCCAAACGAAGCAATGTGACCTGTCATCTGCTAAGACACAGTTTCGCCAGGTTATGGAAAGAAAAAGGCGGGGATATTGAGATCCTCTCCCTCATTATGGGGCACAGTTCAGTGAAAACTACTTATGACAGCTATGCCCGCTTCGGGCTGGGTGATATCAAGCGGCAATACAGGAAATTATTTGGAAATGGAGAGAAATCATGAGAAACGTTAAAATCACTGCATTCTTATTGTTGGCAGTTTTGTTAGTATTATCCTGCGCCAGTGCCAAAAAGCCTAAGGAGCAGGGTCCGCCCAAGCTGGTCACTTTAAGCGGTGTCGTGCCCACTCTGGAACCCGCCGAGGGCTATGCCTATGACCTAACCAAAGAGGCTGTTACAATCAACCTGACGGTCGAAGAATTCATACATAAGCCGGTTTACGAGAGAAGCCTGGAAGAACAGTTCGAGTTAGTCAGAGTAAACAGCGAGAAAAAATACAAAGTGACAGAAACACCTCACCACTTGATGATAAGTCCGGATAATCTGACTATGACCCTGCATGTGGTCAATGGACTTAATCATGTGCTTAGATTGAACGGGTCGGTGCTGTCTCTCAAAATCGATGGCAAAAGCGTGGCTATTGACAATACCACGGTAAATGAATTCACCAGAGCGGTGCTAACACCATATGAGGATATGGATGTCACTCTGACCGGCCCGGAAGTGGAAGCCATTACCAACGCCAGCACTGTTATATTTTCGATATATGACGTGATTACGGCAGTGGACGAAGCCAATAATCCGGTCAAGAGGACCAATTTCGAATGGGTTTTTTCCGTCAGGCCACAGAAGGTTTCGGAGGAATTGCCGGTGAATGTCAAGGAACAGAGGCTTTCGTTGGCTCAGGTGAATTCTCTCAAGAAATACTTTGTTCCGACTGGCTATTAAAGAGAAATAATTTTGATGAATCGGGATAGCCGTTTTTCTAAGCGATCGTTTGGTTTTTGTGTTTGAAACAAAGGCAATATAAAACTGCCGGATTATCCAGGGGGATTAGCCCAACTATATATCTTTTCCCCCTTGGAAAACCGGGTGGATTATAAATAAGTTTGGATAGCGGATAAAGGCTTTGACAGAATTAGCCGGTTAGAGTCGAATATGAGTATTGCATTTAAAAAGACAGATGTTCTTCTGATTAATTTCGCTTACCGTCTCAGGGGCTTTCATTAGCCATATTCAAGCAATATTGCAGCTTGATTTATTCACAGTATATCAACAGCGTCTCTTGACTATTCTTTAAATATCATCTAAGATAGCGCGATGCCTAAACCTATAACCAAATCTCAAAAGGAGGTTTTTGATTCCCTGAAAAGGCTGTATGCCACTAAAGGTTACATGCCTACTGTCAGGGAAATCAGTGCTGATATTGGACGAGCACCTTCAAGCATACACCAGCACTTACGTCAGCTTGAGCTCAAAGGATATATCAAATCTGACGGCTTTCCCAGAGGGATCAGCTTTGGTGCCGAAGAAAGTACAGGTGCTTTTAATTTAAGCCAACAGGTCACGCATCGGCTTGAAAATGGCCGGGTCATTCCTTATGAGAATGAAAAAGCACCGGAGCTTATATTACCAATCATTATTCCTGATGAATCACTAATAATCTGCTTGGTCAGCAATCCCGAAAATTCCGATATTGATATGAAACAGGGCGATGTCCTGCTTGCCAGACCCGGGAACATTGCTGCTGCCAAGTCTAATTCCTACCATATTTCCGATATTATCCCTCTTCTGGTCATAAGGTTTCTATGATATTTTTTTGTCTATCCTGTTCGTATTTCTGTTCGGTTTAGTTTGTAAATGGCTATATTCATGTATAGCACAACTATTACATATCCACATATACTTGCCGCCCCCGGCAATAGTCGGACCATACTATATCACCTAAGCTGTTGATTGCAGATAAATACTACAAACATGGCTCCCAGGGCGGAATCCTACTCGAACAATCAAATCAGAGAATACAGAAAAAAGCGTGGGCAAACTCTTAAACAGACCGCGCGTATTCTAGGCATTCGAAATGAAAACCATATCAATGAGTGGGAAACAGGTGTCAGGGTGCCGACTCTGGAAAATGCCATGAAACTATCTGCAGCCCTCAATTGCCCTGTCGAGGTATTGTTCTTTGAACGATTCAGAGAGTTGCGGGCAGAGGCTCGCGAGCGGCAGGCCCGGCTTAAATCCTTCTCTGACTCATATCCTCAAACCTAAAACCCAAAATAAACATAGCTCTTTTAAACCTGTTTCCCCAAAAACAATTTCTGGAAAGGAGGACTATATGTCCAGAAACCTTCATGAAGCTTACCGGCAGTGGTCGCTCAGACCACCGGATCAGCGATTCAGTTCACTGGGATCGCTCTATCGTTTCCTCAATCTCCGCAAGAAGACCTCAACAGAGCGCGCACTCAATCTTAATCAGATGCATTTGTCCGCCACCGATACCGGCTCCCTGGTAGTAAACGGGAACGGGCGCATGGCACATCTCTCCAACTGGTCATTCTGGCAGCTCTGCTCTTCTGTGGATGCGCCCGCCAAGTACCTGCGCAAGCTCCCGGCTCCGCTGGTGCAGGAATGTCTGGGATTTGGCCTTAAGAAAACGAATCGTTCCTGCAAGCTCCTGGTCAGAAAGGCATTCAATGATAAAGCTCCAGATGACACCCTGTGTGCCGCGGCCATTACCGGTCCGACCTACGGACGAATCTGGGATGCCGATGTCCTGGAAGAAGTAGGTAAGGCCATAAAGGGCACTCCGTGGCACATACCATCCTTGGAAGACGGTAATGGAGATAAGAAGCCAAATGGTTTGTATGCTTCGGATCGGGACATGTTCATCTTTCTGATCAATGATGAATCTCCCGTCAGGATCGGTGATGCCGAACTAAAGCAAGGTTTTTTCTGCTGGAATTCCGAGACCGGCGCCTCATCATTCGGCCTGATGACCTTCCTCTACAACACGATGTGTGATAATCATATTGTCTGGGATGCAGAGGATATCACTGAATTTCGGTTTCAGCATCGCCAGAATGCCGAGGAATACTTCTGGAATGAAGCCATGCCCATGCTCAAAAGCTTCATTGACAGAAGTGCCGTTCCCTCTGTGATTCAGAGCGTTGTAGATAACGCCATGCGCATCAAGATTGCGGATGGATTCGAGGATCTTCTTGAATGGGCCAAAGATCGGCCTTTTTCCCAGAACGAGTTGCAGAAGGCTTGGTCGATCAGCGAAGCCAACGGCGAAAAGGCCAATACGATCTGGGGACTGGTACAGGGTCTGACCAACTATGCCCAGAGTTTCAATTACATGAATAAGCGAGTGTTCCTGGAACGGAGGGCCGGAGCGCTCTTGAATCAGGCAGCATAATCAAAACTCAATTTGGGCGAAATGGGTTAGCAAAGCAGGGCTTGAGTTTACCTCAAGCCCTGTACCCAAATTTTGGGTTCATTTCAATAAATATTTACTAATCCACAAATATATCCCATCCCCGGCAATTGTGACTCTTTTGAGCTTTTTGTACGCTTTCGATGCAGGCTAATAATTAAATACAATAACTATGCCTCAAAATCAAATCCCAGAATCCGCACAGAACAATGGCAAAAGGCCTATCCCGTTCAATTCAGATGCGGGACGGGATGAACTGGCTCATCAAATCGCCAAAACTTTCGGCGATGAAGTGCACCTTCCCATGTATCACTTCTTTACCAGGAAATATGGTGAAGAACTGGTTAAGAAGGCTTTCGAGGAAGCCAAATCAGTTCCCTCCGAAAAAATCAAGAAATCACGTCCTGCCTTATTCATCTTTCTGCTGCGCAAATATGCAAAACAAAAAGAAAATTAAAATTCTGGCAATTGATCCCGGCACGCAGGCAATGGGCTATGCTTACCTTGAAAACGAGGATCTTGTCGATTACGGAGTCAAATACCTCCGTATCGGCAAGAGACTTGAGGAAATGTATATTCATCTTGCGGATACAGTCATTCGATTCTTGAAAGAAAAGCAACCATGTATATTGGCCCTGGAAAAGAATAACTTTTCCCATGCCTCTCAAAACGCCGGACTGGTGATTGCCATCAGTAAAATCAAGGGGATTTCCAAAAAGCACAAGATTCCCTTTGTGGAATACGCTCCCAGAACCATCAAAAAAGCAGTATGCAATGATGGTAATGCTGTCAAGCTGGATGTCTCGAAAGTATTGGTAACAATCTATCCAGAACTGAAATACTATATCGGTTCGGATAAACGCTGCAAGGAAGTATATTTCCAGAATATATTTGACGCCATTGCCTGCGGAAAAACGCACTTTAAACTAAACTACAAAATATGCCAAAAAGGCATAAAATAGGAAAGTCCGTTCGGGCAAGGAAAACCTACCGTTTTCCCAGACAACCGAAATGTCAGATATGCAAAAAGAAGATTGAATTCGGAAAACTCTGCTATTACTGCCGCAAGCGGCGAACGTCATGATATGACGTTCATTCTGGCCACCTTGCGGCGGCCAACCTGTTTTTTTCGCGCCCCCTCGTCGGGACGGCTGCACCCTTTGACACATATCCCTTGTTTTCGTAAGCAAAAATGCTTACTTTTAAAAAGTAGAATTGATTTCCGATCATTTCTACTTTTCACAAGCCATAACGACTTGTTATAAAACGGGATAGTGTCAGGGCTTGCCGCCCGACTACCCCTGCTTTTCTCCTCTCTCCGCCTTGCCTGTTTGCTGTCGGTATGGCCTCTTCCACAAAATCTGCAAACAGGCAGAGGAACCCGGAGAGAGTCGACTCCGCCCCGCATACGCGGCGGGGCTGCGGGTCTCGCCCCCGTTTATATCTGTTGGTGGGGCTCGACCAAAGCAGGGGTAGTCGGGCGCCTCAAACCGCCAGGCCGCGCAGCCTGCGCCCCTCTGGGGCTTGCCTTTGCGGGGCGGACGTCTCGCCCTTTTGGGCTCGACTTTTGGCCGTCCGACGAGGGGGCGCGCGAGGACTTGTATCCCGCATAATGCGGGATGGATAGGATAATACAATATGAAAAAATCCCACCCGAAAAAAAGTACTTTGACAACCAAAGCAAAAAGGGCGAAATCCCGTGAGTTAGCAATTCGAGAGAGGGACAGGAAGATTCTAGAACTGGTTTATTCCCACCGCTTTTTGAGCACTGAACTTCTCTGGTATCTTCTGATGCCAGAAGATAATCCTGCCGATAAGGGAGCTATCGGCAGGAACGGAAAACGGCGTCCCAAGCGCTACGCTTTCGGCAGGCAGGCGCTCTACAAGCGGCTTTTGCAGCTGCACAAGGCCAGATATTTAAACCGCTATTATATCTACGATGAGCAATCGGGACAGGGGCACGGCGTACGCCAGGCGATTTATGGCCTTGGCTCCAAAAGCAGCAAAATCCTCTCGGATATGATTGGTATTGATCCGAAAGAGGTCAGATATATCGTGGAAGCCAACAAAGTAAAATCTGCTTTCAGGCAGCATGCTGTTGAAATATCCAGGTTCAGGGTCATTCTGGAGCTTGCCTGCCGGGGCTCGAACGGAAAAGTCAAATTGCTCTTCTGGGAGCAGGGAACCATGCTTCGTGATTATGTGCACGGTATTGACCACCGCGGCGAGGAAAAGAGATTTTCCGTCGACCCGGACGCCTTTTTCGGGCTTGAAGTGGAAGGAAAAGGCAGGGCACATTATTTTCTCGAGCTTGACCGGGGTACCATGCCGATTGTATCCGAGTCCAATCGTTCGGATATTCGGAAGAAGATATTCGCTTATTATTACTACCGGAAATCCAAGAAGTATATGAGAAAATATCATTATTCAATCCTGCCGAACGGAGACGTCACCGGCCTGCAAATTGCCGATGAATCAGGTTTTAGAGGAAATAGAGAATCAGATGAATTTCCTCACGTCCGAGGATTTACGGTTCTATTTTTGACACCTGGAAAAATCGACTCCGATAGATCGATTTCCGGCAGGATTGCGAATATTCTTTCTGTTTTTCAGAATCTTGGCAAGGTGTCAGCGGCACGATCTTTGTTCTGGTTCTCTGTGCCGGATGTATTCAATCTTGAGAATCCGGAATCGGCTTTTGAGACGGTTTGGGTAACTGCAAATCCACAGAATCCATATCATAGTCTCATTGATTGATGTGGCCTGTCCCAGCCTCATTCATTCCATTCTCTCCGATATTGGGCCATGCTGTCCAGTGAGAGCAGGGGATACTGTCGGTGACAGTTTTCCCCTGGTTGAATAAATCCCCACCATTAAGGATTTATTCAGCATGGAATGGTGAGGCAGGGATAGTTTTTATTTATAGCTCTTGAGAATAGCCTATGCCCGATGATATTCATTTCGCACACGACTTTTTAAGGCGGCTTGCCATAGGTCTATGCAGGGTCTCATAGAGACTCAGTATCCATCCAAGGTAGTACAAGTCTCCACCTTCCTGAGGAAGAACCCCAATTTAGACCTTGCCCTTCTTACGGGAGTTTTGATAAAGTGCTATTTAACCATAATGCGCGTGCTCACTTCACGCGCTGGTTGGCGAATGCGTAAGCGTGGTTCGATGACAAGGCATTTCAGGGTATACTCGCCAGGCGGAATATTACTCAATTCTGATTCTACAGTAAACACCGGCTTATTGACTGTACGTTCAAATCCGATCACAATATCAGATTTTTCCAAAAACTGAAGTACAGGAAATTCCTGCTCATTCATCTGGCTCCAGAATATCGAATCAACGACGACATTTGTCCGGCCGATACGTTTCCGTTTCTGAACCGGCGACAAATACCATACCACTAATGATGAATCGCGAGCTGGTAAATCATAATTAGTCACCAGTGCTTTCAGCGAATCACTTCGTCGAAATGACCTAAATGGTAGCGCCGTATAGTCAGTGCCGTTAATCTCCAGCTGATTTTGTTTGCCAGTCTGCTGATCGTAGTACATGACAATATCGCTAATTCCACCTTTGACACTATGCCCTGGTATCTCCAGGTCGATACTGTATATTGTTTTATTGTCAGTACCGCTTTCCTGCGGCGTCACTACGATTTGCCATGTTCCTGGTTTTACCGTCGTGTTCAAGGCGGCAAAATAATAACTGCCTTTTGGACACTGCTGTTTCGGAATACGAACTGTTTCAGTGGCACTGCTGTCCTTGATTGTATAGGGTGGCAGCGAGCTGCGGATAACTTGCTCAATACGAAAAGCTATAGTGCCATTTGAATCCGCATCGAACTGATCAAGTGGCAGTGCTAGGGTAGACCATACTTCATATATGTTATCTCCTACTTTTCGCTGGAATATCTGCATGGCCATGTCTAGATCTTTATCTGCCTCTGGCAGCGGCTGGTACTGCGGCGGCTGTTCCCGATTGGTGACCTGCTGTTGGAATGTTTTTATAGCAAGATGTTGACGGGTCTGAATTTCCTCTAATGAATATCGGGAATGGCCAGCCGGGTCATCCTTATCAATCCAGGCTACTACCTGGTCAAAATATCCAAGCGCTTCATTGCCCTGCAGCTGGATATAGGTACCGCGACGCGGATATGACATCTGACAATGGATGCATTTACCCCGATTTTTTAATTCACCACTGCTGGAGACGCATGGCCCTTCATATTCCCATGAATAATTTAATCCCTTCACGCCTAGCTGAATAGCAACATACGCACGTCGATCATCAGTTTGCCACCATTTTCCGGCAAACTGGTCACACCAGTCAATGCGTTTCTGCAAATTCTGGTACCATTCATTTTCCGGTGTATCAGGATTATTCCTGGTATCCATATACTGATAATATGCCTGGATAATAGAATCGATTTCGTCCCAAGCTGCCAACATGTCCCTGTGCTTTATCTGCTCATAAATGCTCTTCCCATGAGCATCTTGGGCTGATGTCCGTAAAATACGAAATACCTGGATTAGTTTTTCACGGCGGATAAGTTCATGTTCAGCATCCGTTGTGTCACGTTCGGCAATCCATGCCTTTTTGGCCCGTTCAGAGAGCGTGCCCGATTTCTGTTTACCACCGGCACAAGCGCTGATAAATAACACCAACAGTACAAAAACTACGACAATCAGTTTCCACATGAATATCTCTTTAAAATATTGTAAATGCATATTTTGGCTTTTCTATAATATAAGCATTTTAGGGTATCAATTACTATACATTTATGACTATTACTTAGTGCGATTTATTTAGTAACATATGAGATGCCATCAATACCGAAACACTGGGTTATCCATTCTTCACATTCATTGGTCTCTGCATCACCATTATTCTCAAATTCATATTTCATCGCAATCATCTATACCTCCCCGGTCAGCAATCACACGCCTGCACTGGCTGCTGCCGCTATTATCGCTGTAATAATTAGTTTTTTGTCATATTTATTGTCCTTTTGATTAAAGAAGTAGTTGCATAATTTTGGACAGTTGCTTAAGGTGAAAAAGTACGAAGGAGATAGTCTTTGGTAAAATTACTGGAAAAGGCAAAATCCTTATATTGGAATGATGATTTCTCCGGAGCACTAAAGCTTTTACAGGAGGCCATATCTAATGCGAAGAAAAGGAATGATAATGACCTTCTAGTCCAATGTCTTATCCTTCAAATGCAATCTCACATGTCTTTGGGCAATGCGGCTAAAGCCAAAAGTCTCTCCAGCAAGATTTTGAAGCTGGCACCCGCTAAATGCAGTGAAGAAACTCACGCTAACTCTCTAATCGAATGCGGCTATCTGTATTATCAGTACCTTGAGTACAAGAAATCAGAAGAATATACAGTCGAGGCATTGATCATTGCGCGGGATAATGGCCTTACGAGCCTGGAAGCGGACGCATTAGTTCAGCTTGCTGAGCTAGATAAATGCAGAAGGAATTACAAAGAAGCTTGTGTTTTTATCAGAGAAGCTCTCAAAATAGCAAATCATCTTGATAAAAAGGATGCGCTGGTAGACACACTCATTCTAAAGGGCAAGCTATATTCGGTAATGGGGGAGTATGCCGAGGCATTGGATGTTTTCGAGGAAATCGATGAGCCATGCAGGAAAATCAAACGGCATGATCTGCTCGTTGAGAGCTTTCTTTATCAGGGCGATGTTTTCAGAGCAATTGGAGATTTTGACAAAGCCGAAAGGCTTTATAATGAAGCTCTTGATTTATCCGATAAGCATAACGTACCTACTAAAACACCGCAGATTCTTAAGAGAGTAGGCGCCTTGCTGCTTCATAGAAGAAATTATGACAAGGCTCTTGAGTGGTACAGATTTGCTGATAAACAAGTGAAGAAATACAAATCCCAGAAGTATTTCCCGTTTATCTATCTTGGTCAGGGCACCGCATTTAATGGTCTGGGCGAATACAACCGAGCAATCCAATATTTTTGGAAGGTGCTTGATATTATGGCTCCGGATTATTTTCTCCATAGCGACATTTTGCCATTGGTTCTTGAGCAGTTCGGTCTTTCGCTTAAATATCTTCACAACGAAAAGCAGGGCCAAAAACTCATTGATATGGGAAGAACAATCGCGCAGTTGAGTCAAACCGGAATAGATGCTTCTCACCAGGCTGACACGATGGCAAAAAACATGCAGGTAGAATTATCCAAGTATCTTGAGCTTATCAAGAAGAAGAAAATAACTACATTTTCCCGAAAGGGCGTGAGAGTAGATTTGCTCTCCGGTGATATATATGCAGATGGTAAGCGCCCGGTAAGTTCCTTAAGCAGTATCCAGTTGGAGATTTTTAAATGTCTGGTTGAAAATCAGGGACATCCCAAAGGTAATCAGGAATTGATAGGTCTTTATCAGGAACGAGTCGGTGAACTTGAAGGTATTCCCCGACGAGCACATTATTATATCGCTGAAATCCGCAAAAAACTTCCCGCAAAGGACATTATAAGAACAGTCAAAGGATCCGGCTACATGATACCTCGAGACTAATCCCATCCTTACAATCCTTACAAATCGCCTGTGTGGACATTGCTAATCCCAGGCTCCATATTGATTCCGTGAACGAAATATAGGAACCTTTAAAGAAAGGAAGTATCATGGAATCACAGGAAGCAAAACAAAAACCAACAGAGCAGGCGACAAATGAAACTACCGGTCATGATGCACCGGCAGACACGGGCGCCGGTCTTTTCGCTGGCGCTGTCATATTTCTGGCAGGATACGGCCTGTACAAGCTTATTTCGCATGAGTGCGAAAAGAAATTGGCACTCAGCGGACATACTGAAACTAATCTCCTTGAGAGAATGATAAATGAGGAGATGAAGTAATGAAACTCATGGTCAAACATCAAACCAGTGCCGAGCAATTGCTCGGCACTGTATCTCTTGAGAGCCTAAAGATTCAGCTTCAGCGCAAAATCAATGATAATCCGGACCTCAACAAAAAGCAGCGAAAGCGGGTCCTTCGTGAACTTGATTTTCTGATTGAGTATGAGAGACTTCGCCGCTTGAAAATGGCGGTACATCAATGGGAAAGGGAAGAGCAGTCTCATACACTGGATCTTTTAAAAAGCCGGGTGGAAATTGTGAATAAGCTTCGCATAGCCCGAGCCAAAAGTGATCGCCTTGTTGCCAAGATGCACTCTGATACGGCAAATCTCAGACTGGTAATGGTAGAGAAGCTATTGGCACTCAAGAAAAAACATGCGAATTCGTGTCAAACCAATGGCGCAGCCAAGGAACTCGAAAATCTTAGAATCAGAGATGAGATAGCTCGCAAAAAGGAGGAGGCGTTTCATGCCAATATCTCAAGGCGAACGCTTAATCGCGCCCGTTTCATCAAAATGGTGGAAACGGACTTTCCGGATATGGCTGATGAATTGATAGATCATTATGACAAGCAACTATTTAACGCAGGAGTGAGACTATGATTATTAATAGGGGATTTAATATCGGAGAGAATACATTAAATGGGGCAAACTTCTTTATTGATTATGTCAATCTGTTGCTCCATTGGGCCATAATCGGAGGAACCGGTCGTGGTAAAAGCAAGATGTTAGATTTACGCACACGCTATCATATAGAAAATCGCCATGGCTTGATTCTTTTGGATCCCCATGGCTCGCTGTATGACGATATTTTGGACTATGTTACGGCAATGGGATACAAAAATAGGGTGATTTTGGTGAATCCAAATGAAATGGAAAACTCGGTCGGCCTGAATTTTCTCACCCGCAACGCCATGGATGTATCCGCTCAAGCCTCCCAAGTTATGAAGGCGATTGCCAAAGTATTTGGAGAAGAGGATAGCGATACAAAGCCCAGGCTGGAACGCTGGCAAAGAAATCTGCTTATTTCCCTGATCGAAGCCAATCTGACATTGGCGGATATGCTTGATTTCTTGTCACTTACCAGTTCCTTCTATCGGGAAGCGGCATTGCATAATGTAACCAATGATTACGTCAAGCGCGAATGGCAGGGATTTGACGGTATCAAGAAGCGCACCGAAAGAGAAAACTTAATCGAAGCGCCCCTTAATCGCGCTGCCAAGATAATTCTCTCCGATCCAATCAGGAGAATTATCGGTCAACAGCAGTCTACCATCGATATCAAAGAAGCCATTGAAAGAGGCAAGATTATCCTGGTCAATCTGGCTCCTATAAAAGTATCGAGAGAATGCCAACAAATCCTGGGAATCCTTTTAATCGATTTGATTATTAATTTTGCATTCCAGAGAACAAGGCGGCAGGCAAAGAAACCGTTTTTTGTCATTGTCGATGAAGCAGCCGAGCTGACTTCGAATGACCTACCGTATTCTCTTCAGGCGCTTAGAAAATTCGGCATATTCTTTACCCTTTGCTATCAGACATTAGCACAGATTAAGCAGATTCCGGGCTATTATGAAAATGTCATGACCAACTGTGATGTCAAACTGGCTTTCAAGTCCAGCCGTCAAGACAGCGAAGAATTGATTGGTGAGTTGTTTGCCGGTTCAATTCATGGGAACAAAATCAAAGACGAAATCCATCATAGCATACTAATTCCCCATGAAACAGTAAGAGAAATCACCAGCATTGGACATTCATCATCACGAACTCGTGGCGAAGTGGAATCTTCCGGTACGTCAGATAGCTTGGGATCCGGTTCGGGATCAGGTTCTGGTACCGTATCCGGTAGCGCTGATCACATTATCCCTGGAAGCGGCCTGGATTTTGCCGATAACATTTATTCTCATACTGATTCTCTTGCCCACGGTCAATCTTTCAGTGATTTTAATATGAACTCCTCGTCCTCATCTCAAAGTAGGAGTGATATACAGAGCGATAGCGAGAGCGAATCCTCCTCTACAACGGTGGTGCCTTTCTATGAATATGTTCGCGAGCAGGAATTGGCCAATCGACAATATTATTCTATTGAGGAAATCAAAGAGAAATATATCGCTTGGGTTATGTGTCAGCCTCAAAGACATTGCCAGATTAAAGTCAAAGACGATAAAGCCATACCGCTTTTGATCAAATTTGTTGAAGAGGTGCGAGTTCGTGATAAAGATTGCAACAGGGTAGTAGAGATATCAAACCGCAAATATGCGCTTCCGGCAGCGAGGGTTGACCAGCTAATAGAGAAGCGCAGAGTGAAATTGCTGCAGGGTGATGTTGTAAAAAAGTCAATTAAAATAGAAGAGGAGGAATTTGAAAATGACCGCTGGCAAAAATGAAAATACTATGGATACTAGCCTTCTCAATTATCTGATTACGCCGGAGGAGTTGGCGCAATGGCTGAAAGTGCCTCTTTCATGGATATATGATAGAACACGGAAATCCGGACCGGAAAAACTGCCGTTTTACAAAATCGGCAGGTATTTGCGGTTTTCAATACCGGAGATTGAAGACTACCTGAAAATTCATGCCATTGACTCGGAGTGATAATGGCATGGATTGGATGATATTGGATCAAATGATTGACTTGGTTTCCATGAATCCGTATTTTGGGTTTTATGAGAAACCTATGCAAAATCAGGGAATGGCAGGGGCAAATATATACCTTAATGCCCTTGCTGTTCGAAAAATCTATAATCTTTAAGCTAGCCACACTGAAAGGAGGTGATATAGAATTGGCAAAAGGAAGCGTTATTAAACGCTCTGGAAGTTGGTATGCGGTTTATCGGGATGGTGCTGTCCAGAAATGGGAAAAAGCCGGAAATGGCAAACGAATGGCTGAAAAGCTATTGGCCAAAAGGATTGACCAGATTAATTCCGGGACTTATCAGGAGACGGAAAAAATCCTCTTTGAAGATTTCTCGGCCAAATGGTTGTCTGATTATGTCAAGGTTTCAGTCAAGAAATCCACTTACTTAAGCTATGAATCCATTATTAGGCTGCATTTGAATCCCACTTTTGGCAAAAAATATTTGCACCGGATATCTACGGCTGAAATTCAGAAACTTGTATCTGAAAAGATTACGAAGGATGGATTAAGCCCCAAATCCGTGGTGAATATTCTGATTCCATTAAAGGAGATGCTCAAGCATGCTCTGATCTGGGGATATATCAAACGTGACCCCTCATTGTATGTGAAGCGTCCCCGTGTAGAACAGCAGGAAATGGATTTCCTCAATCCGGAGGAGATTAAGCTATTTCTGGATAACGTAAATCCCAATTATTATGCGCTGTTTATGACGGCCATAATGACCGGAATGAGACGCGGTGAACTATTAGCCTTGCAATGGGGAGATATTGATTGGAATTCCAGTCAGATATCAGTCAGGCGTTCGATTTGCAAAGGGGAATTCATAACTCCCAAAACAAAGAATGCCTTCAGAAGAATAGTGATGTCTCCAGTATTGCGTCAGGCACTTGAACAACACCGTTTGTCTGGAAAACCGTCTGAAAGAGAACTGGTTTTTTCCAATGCGAACGGTTTGCCTCTCGATCCCGAAAACCTCATTAAGCGGGAATTTCATCCCGCCCTGGACAGAGCAGGCTTGCGCCGGATACGCTTCCACGATCTCCGGCATACATATGCATCATTACTGATTTCTCAGAGTGAGAACATTAAATTCATCCAGTCACAACTTGGTCATGCATCGGCGACTACGACCTTGGATCGCTATGGACATTTAATGCCAAACCTTGATAATGATGCCGCCCGGAGATTGGATAAAACGGTTTTTGGAAATTTTGTTAGAAAACTGTTAGAAAATCCGGTATTCGAAGGAAATCCCGCCAAAAAAGAAACTCCCGAAGTCGTTGAACTTCAGGAGCTTAAATTTGGTAGCGGGGACAGGATTTGAACCTGTGACCTTCGGGTTATGAGCCCGACGAGCTACCAGACTGCTCCACCCCGCATCGAAGCCTTGAATATATATCTTTAATTTAATCCTGTCAAGTACTACAATCCCCTTTTAAAAAAATGTGAGCCCCTCGTAAATCCTTTAAAAATAACCAGTTTCAATTACAACCTATTCTATGATTTTTAGCCCCGGGGTTCCAAAATCATTTGAAAAATGTCTTCACGATTGCTATAATCTTTATTCAATTAACAGCTTGTAGCCTGAAATAGATCTGACCGATTATGAAATATACTATTGAAGGATTCAAACATCTGCCGGGCAAAAATTGTATCACCACCGCCCTGCGAAATATACTTAACTACTATCATATACTGCTCTCCGAGGACATGATATTCGGGCTGGCGGGAGGAATCGGATTCTACTATCGTGAACTTCCGGGATTCCCCAATCCATTCATCGGAGGCAGCTCCTCCGGCATGATTTACCGTTTCTGCGATAATCTCAATCTCAAACTATATGAACTGCGCAAGGATGATCCCGAGGCGGCTCATCGCGCAATGATCGGCAAAATAATGTCCGATATCCCGGTGATAATTCAAATCGATCTTTACTATCTCGATTATTTCCGCAGCAAATTCCATTTTTCCGGCCATCGGATTATACCGGTCGGGATCGATGATAGCTATGTCTATGTGGCCGATACCGGATTCAGGTCGATTAAAAAAACATCGATCGACAATTTCAGGATCGGGAGACGATCCGCTACCGGGCCATTCGATCCCAAAAACCTGCAGTTGTTCATTGAAAAGCCTGATCATGAACTTCCGATTCTCGAGAACCTGTGGGATATCATCCGCGATAACGCCCAACGTATGATTGATTCTCCCAATGGCAATGGTCTTGCGGCCCTGAGAGTTTTTGCCGGGAATTCATCCAAATTCAAGCATGCCGAATATCTTTACATCCAGATCGAGAAGGCCGGTACCGGTGGGGCGCTGGGACGGCGTATGTATCGTGATTTCCTCTCCGAGGCAAATCTGTATATGCCCCATAAAAAGCTGGTCGAGGCATATCGGCTGTATTCTGAGGTGGTAGAGAATTATAACTCGATTGTCAGGGAGCTGAAGAATGGCCAGGTGCCCGATCTGAAAAAATCACTGGCTCGAATATACGAGGCTGAGCAGGAGGCCTGCAATATTCTATTATCACTGCATTAGACTAAATCGCGTAGTTTAATTACAGAGGGATACTTATGCCTGCACTGGATTGTTCATTACATGATGAAGGGTCTGGGCCAGGTCCTGGACTATGAATGGCTTGATCAGGCAACCGCAAAAACCGTAATTCTGATGATTGGCCAGTACCGGATCATTGGAATATCCGCTGGAAACGATCGCCTTAACCCCAGGATCAATCTCCACAAGATGAGACAGGGCTTCTTTGCCGCCCATCCCGCCCGGAATAGTCAGGTCCATTATGACCGCATCGTAGGGGCTGCCCTGGTCGAGTGCCTGTTTATAAAGTGTGATCGCATCCTCGCCGTTCTCAGCAACAGTGACATCGTAACCCAGCCTGGGAAGGGCAACCTGCGCCACCCTGCGGATAGAGCTGTCATCATCCATCACCAGTATCCGCCCATGGCCATGGATCAGCGGACGGCTGATTGGCTTTTTATTTTCAGGGGGCTTGTTTGAGCAGGGTAGATAGAAGCAAAATTCGGAGCCCTGTCCAAATTCTGATTTGACCTGAATCGTACCCCCATGCTTCTTGATTATGGAATAGCAGCTTGCAAGACCAAGCCCATTGCCGCGTTCCTTTGTGGTAAAGAACGGATCAAAAACACGGTTAAGATATTTTTCAGGAATGCCGCAACCATTATCTCGCACAGAGATCATTACATAATCACCCGCCTCGAGCGAGGTGGCCGCACCTTCCTCCATAGTTACATTGGATGCCCTTATATTGATAATACCGCCCTCCGGCATGGATTGATCGGCATTCAAAACCAGGTTACCGATCACCTGGCTGATCTGCGACTCATCTGCTTCGACAGGTTTCAGATTCTCAGGAAAATCAAATTTACACCCCGAATTCGATCCCCTGAGGGCAAATTTGGCCGAATCCTTGATGACATTTTCGATTGTAGTGGGACGCAAAATCGGCGTTCCGCCTTTGGAAAATGTCAAAAGCTGCTGGGTCAGGTTGCGGGCCCGTATGGAAGCCCGCTCGGCTTCGCCAAGCAGTTTCATGATTTCATCATCATGGCTCAGGTCGGATCGCAGTAGTGATAGATTACCAAGTATGGCCGACAGGATATTATTGAAATCATAAGCTATGCCTCCGGCAAGGATACCCACCGATTCGAGCTTCTCGGCCCGATTGAGTTCTTTTTCCATGCGCAGTTTATCGGTGATGTCTTCCACAATTTTGATGGCCCCGATCAAATTGTCATCAGAATCCTTAACAGGCTTAGAGATCATTCTTAAATCACGTTTGCGTCCCAGAATTATTGCCTGAACCGTTTTATCCTGCGCCTCGCCGGTGCGGAAAGTCTTCTTTATCGGGCAGTCCTGACACATTGTGCCAGTTTCGGGGGACTGCAGAATTTTATAACATACCTGCGGTTCATGCTCCTTATACTCCGGGAACCATTCCCGGAGCTTTTTATTCATCGAAATCACACGCATATCGGTAGCGATCAGGGCTACGCCCAATGGCAGGCTTTCCACCAGGCTGCGATATTTGGCTTCGCTTTCGCGGAGTGCCTTTTCGGCCCGCTTTCTCTCGGTGATATCATCCCAGATGGATACAAAATACTTACGGCCTTCCTTTTCGATTACCTTGATATTGACCTGAATGTCCAGTATATGTCCGGCTTTGGTGCGATGTTTTGTCGGGAAGCTGTCATGGCCGCGGGCCAGGGTCAATTTGATATGTTTATCAATTTCTTCAGGGGTTTCACTGGCCTCAATGTCGGACACGCTGAATTTTTCAAATTCCTCCCTGGTGTAGCCATAGGTTTCATGTGTGCGGTCATTGAAATCCGCTATCTGCCCTGTTTCAGAATCTATCAGCAGCATCATATATGGCGCATTTTCGAAAACCGCCCTGAATTTCTGCTCGCTTTCCTTGATGGCGAGCTCGTTCATTTTACGATCGGTTATGTCCTGCCCGAATTCAGCCAATGCAATGACTTTGCCATTGTCATCCTTAATCGGATAGCCGCGAAGATACCAGTGACGGCCATCGGGAGACTGGATTTCTCTCTCGCAGAGTTTGCCTGTCTCGCGGGCTTCAAGGACGGGGCAGTTTTCGCATGGCTCTGATCTGCAGTGCCAGATTTTATAGCAATGCCGGCCGTGCAATTCATCCGCCGATAGGCCGACAGAATCCGCTGAGGCCTTATTGGCCCACTGGATACGCAGATCGAGATCATAATAGGCAAACATCTCAGAACCCATATCAACCAGAAGCGCCTTGTCTCGAATCGCACTCTGAAGCTTCTCCTCGGACTTTTTGCGGTCAGTTATATCCTGGGCGGTGCCATACATTCTGACAGGCTGTCCCTCCTGGTCACGTACGATCTTGCCATAAGCTTTCACCGTATGTACATTTTTCGTTTTCTGATTAATTATGCGATGTTCTATGTCATAATCCCGTTTGCCTTTTATTGCGTCATCCCAGGCTTTTAGAATCTTTTTGCGGTCATCCGGATGAGCGATGGGCATCAGTTCTTCGGGGCTCATCTGTCCATATTGTACACCGTGGATCTTCAGCCATTCATCAGTAAAAGTTAATTTATTGGTTTTAAGATCCCATTCCCAGGCACCGATTTTGGCCATTCTTTCGGCCTCGGATAGAATCAATCTCTGGCGATCGAGCTCTTCTTCAAGCTGTTTCCGGTTTGTAATATCACGGCAAAAAGCTATAAAACGATCATCTGATAATTTGATTGCCCTCAGATTCCACCAGCCTGTGGTTTTGTCTTTTTTCCTGTATATGACCTCCACCGATATCTCGCCGCTTTGCTTGAGGTTTTTAAAGGAGTTCAGGGCTACGGGAGAATCATCGGGACTGCCGATATCCATTGTATTTAGCTTTAACAATTCCTCTCTGCTGTATCCCGTATCACGGCAGGCGGCCTGATTGACCTCGATGTAGTTGCCCTTGCCATCGACAACGAAAATACCATCAGGAGAATTTTCGATATAGCTGCGGAATCTTTCTTCGCTTTCCAGCAGCTTTTGCCGGGTTTCTTTTATTGCTGATATATCGCGAATAGTTACAAAAAGAATTTCCCGGCCATCAACCTTAACCCGGGATGACCTGACATCAATCGCGAATTTCCTGCCGTCTTTTCTGACAGCCTGCATTTGCAGGGTAGAGTTGTCCGGAAGACATGATTTCAGATCATTGATAAATTCATGGTCGGGATTGGGTGCCAGATCATAGGCTGTTAGTTTGAGCAGTTCTGGACGATCGTAGCCGAACATCTCGCAGGCGGCACGGTTGGCTTTCAGGATCCTTCCGTCGATTGTCTCGACTAGGATAGCATCCTGCGAGGATTCGAACAGGAGCCTGAAAAGATCATTATGAGTTTCGCCTTTGCGAAGAAAATCTTCATGCGCCCCTTTTGATTTCCTGTTATCGTCAGCCATTTATTATTCCATATGAATGGCGGCATTCACTTGTTGTTACTTTCCAGTCCGGAAGTGTGACGATTCCCTGTTGCTCTTTGGATATTATCGACATAATTGAAGAAATTTCCACCTAAAACATTGACTTGCATTGGTTGAAAATAAAATGGCGGGCATTTAAGCCCGCCATTTATGAAAAATTCAATTCACCAAAAAATTATTCATAGTCGGATTGCAGATATTCCTTGGTCACCAGCTGACGGCGCTGCATTCTCTCGGAAAGCTTGCGCGAGAATTGCTGGGCCGTGTTTTCGCCATAGACTTTCAACATCTGGTTCATGGCGATCACCTCGGATATCACAGTGATATTTTTACCGGGTGATACCGGTACAGTGATGATCGGAATCTCCACTCCCAGGATGGAGGTATACATTTCCTCGATGCCCAGCCGTTCGTAGTCGGTGGTTTCATCCCAGAGTTGCAGCCTGACCTCGCATTCGACACGTTTCTGCATGCGGATAGCACGGATTCCGAACAGGCGCTCGATATCGATAATACCGATACCGCGCACCTCCATATGATGACCCAGTAGATCATTGCCGCTGCCGACAATATAATTGGGGCCTTTCTTGGTAATCCGCACCATATCATCGGCCACCAGCCGATGGCCCCTTTCGATCAGGTCCAGCGCGCATTCCGACTTGCCCACACCTGATTTGCCGGTATAGAGCATGCCGACGCCGTAAACATCGACCAGGGATCCATGAGTATTGATAAACGGCGCAAAGTAATCATCGAGATAGCCGCTCAGCCTGGTTATAAGGTCGGTTGTTGACAGCCGGGTCTGGAAAATCGTCGTATTATACCTGTTGGCCACTTCGACCAGTTCACTGGGCGGATTGATCGCCTTGGTGACGATCAGAAGCGGCATATCGTTTTTGAACATGTTTTCCAGGAGATCGGTACGTTCGCCGGGTTGCAGGCTCTGAAGAAAAGCCAGCTCGGTTTCGCCCAGGATCTGGGATCGATTATTGGCAAAACGCTGAGTATAGCCGGCCAGCGCAAGGCCGGGCCTGTGAATCGCCGGCGTGGGAATCTTCTTCTTTATGCCGGTATCGTTGGTGAGGAGATACAGCTCGAATATCTCCTTACACTGACGGTATAGCTTTTCGACTGTCAGCTCGCTCATAGCTTAGTAATCCAGAGTGATATCATCATCCTTGGTCAATTCCGGTATGGTGGTCTTTTTCTGGGCAACTTTCTTTTGCTTCTTGTCTTTCAGCTTGCCCTTGTATTTTTTGAGCTGAACCTCGAGCTTATCGATAGCCTGCTCGATCGAAACCTGCATCTGATCCGATTCGGCAGAGCCGGTCAGCGTGGAACCGTAGACCCTGACACTTATTTCGGCCAGATGACGATAACCTTCAACCTCGAGCACTGCATTGGCAGAGATAATATTTTCAAAAAAGCGGGTCAGCTTTTCGACTTCTTCCTCAACTAATCTTTTTAACTCATTGGTTAACTCGAAATGTCTTGCGGTAATGTTGATTTTCATTCCGGAACTCCTTTCTGCTTTTGTGATGTTGCCGGAAATGTGAAGTCTGAAAATGGGACCTCATATATCGGTCCGGATTCGTAAACCTCCCATTTTATTGCCGTTCTATGGCCTCTCAACCCGCGCGTCATGCGCCCTCCAGTCTTCCTTCATAAATTAAACGTATTCCATGAGCGGAAAGTTTTAACCCCTGAACGAAAGTCTGTCTGTTTTCCCTCTTTTAAGAGATACCTGTTCACCAGGTTATGTATAAGCATCCTAAGCATTAAATTTCAACCTTGAAAGCCGGGGCGGGGAAAATGTGCAAAGAGTTACTTGCCACATTAAGAAAATCATCAATACACTCAGTTTTGTCAACCGTTTTCTTTCGGCACCCTCTTGCGGAAACGTGCCGACTGAATCTGTAAATCCTCGCGATATTTGGTTACAGTACGTCTGGCGATCTTGATCCCCTGCTCATTGAGACGGCGCTGAATCTCCTGATCCGACAAGGGCCTGGCCTTATCCTCATGGTTGATCAGCTCCTGGATCTTGTCCTTGACCTTGGTCTTGATCATAAGCTCGCCGTCATCCTTGCGCAGGCCTCCCTTGAAGAAATACTTGATCTCAAACACGCCCTGGGGAGTTTGCACATATTTGCCCTTGGATACGCGTGAAATCGTGGCCACATTCATATCCACTTCCTGGGCAATATCTTCCATCCTCATCGGCTTGAGATAATCGGGGCCCTTCTCGAAGAATTCGTACTGCTTCTCTATAATTGCGTTCATGACATTGATCATTGTCGTGCGGCGCTGATTGATGGCATTTAAAAGCCAGCGGGCCTGTTCCAGCTTTTCACGGACATATTTCTTGGTGTTGGCCTCGGTCTTCTTGTTGCGTCCCAGAAGATCCTTATAGGATGAGTTTATCCTCAGCCGGGGGACCGATCTGTCGTTATGAAAGACTAAATATTCGCCCTCTATCTTATCCACAATCAGGTCGGGGATAACCGCGCTGGCGGCCTCGGTGAACTTGCCTGACGCCGGACGGGGGGAGAGGGATTTGATTATCGCCATGGCTTCAGAAATTCTTTCCGCCGGAACATTGAAACTCTTGGCCAGCTGCAGAGAGGATTTACGGTCCAGTTCATGGAAATGCTGATCGATGATTTTCCACGACAGGGAATTTTCAAATCCGCGTTCCCTGAGCTGTATCAGTAATGATTCCTTGAGGTTACGTGCCCCCACGCCGGGCGGGTCGAAAGTCTGGATCAGCTCGATCAGCTTATTGACCTTGTCTATATCGACCTTGAGAATTTCGGCCAGTTCCTCGGCCGAACAGGTCAAAAACCCGGACTCATCGATATTGCCTATGATAAACTCGCCGATATTGTACTGCTCCTCATCCAGCTTCATAAGAGAAAGCTGTTCAACCAGATGCTCATATAATGACTTCTCCAGCTGGGGAGTATTGGTCTGCCACTCTTCCCTCTTTTCGCGCATGCGGCGGAAAACATAATCCTGGGCATCATCGCCAAGATAATAATCCCAGTCGATATCACCCTTGGTCATATTTGGGTCGAGTTCGGGGTCGGATGTATCCAGAGTATCGTTTCTTTCGTATTCATCATCCTGGCCATCGCCATCCTGACTGAGTACTTCCTCTTCTTCCAGCAATGGATTGACTGAAAGTTCATGTCTGAGAACCTGTTCCAGTTTCAGGATAGGCATCTGCAGCATTTTCAGTGACTGAATCAGTTGCGGTGCCAGCGTTTGCTTTAATTTGAGTTGTAATCCCAGTTTCATAAAAAATCTAATTCGTTGTTTTGTATGTACTTACAATGTTATCCTCGGACATTGACTATCTATACTTAATATCGGCACGCATTTGGCTAATTTAAACGGAATTTTTCGCCCAGGTAGACTTTACGCGCCTCCGGATCATTGGCCAGATAATCCGATGTGCCCGATTTCAAGATCCGGCCATCACACATGATATAGGCCCGGTCGGTTATCGAAAGCGTCTCGCGCACATTATGATCCGTAATCAGTATACCGAAATCCTCGGATTTAAGCTTCTCTATTATGTTCTGAATATCCTCAACCGCAATCGGATCGATACCGGCAAAGGGCTCATCCAGAAGCAGAAAATCTGGTCGAACCGCAAGAGCCCGGGCTATTTCCACACGTCTGCGCTCGCCGCCGGAGAGGGTATAGGCATAGTTATGACGAAGATCCTTGATATCCAGGTCCTCCAATAGTTCCTCCAGCTTCTCCTTGCGGCGGGATTTGCTGATTTTCTGCATCTGTAAGATACCCATGATGTTATCCTCGACGCTCAGCTTTCTGAATATGGATGGTTCCTGGGCCAGGTAACCGATCCCATGACGAGCCCGACGGTACATCGGAAGGCCGGTCAGATCGGTCCGGTCAAACATCACCCGTCCACGATCCGGCCTGATAAAGCCGATAATCATATAGAAAGTGGTGGTCTTGCCCGCGCCATTGGGACCCAGAAGCCCCACTATCTCGCCGGTTTTGACCTCAATCGAGACAGAATCCACCACTTTTCTGCGCTTAAATGATTTCTCAAGATTTTCCGAAAATAGAATCGATGCATTCCCTCTGCCCCCGGAAGTCTTTGTTGCATCTGCATTTGAGGGATCATCATGCATATCGTGTTAAATTCTCCCCGCTCGAAAGCAAAAATCGAGCCCAAATGTCTTTATTCGTCTAAAAATAATATACTGATTTTTGGAATAGTGTCAATCAAAGTTTGCCCCCGGGGCCCGAAATATTAATATAATCATCGTTTTCATACTTATTATACCGGGCAATTCAAGCTTTTTTTCAAAATGCCGTAAATAAAATCAGATGGAGCAGTTTCGCAAAAATGACAGATAGCAAAAAAATAGCGATTCTGGGATGCGGCAGTATCGGATCGGCCATGGCTCGCGGGCTGATAAAATCAGCGGCCTGCAATCCGCAGAATCTGATCCTGACACGGCGCAGGTTGGATAGGCTGGATGAATTTCAAAATGCCGGATGTCTGTTGACTTCCGCTAACCGTGAGGCCGTCGAAAAGGCCGATATCCTGATAATAGCCGTTCAACCGCAGGAGCTTATGGCCCTCCTGCGGGAGATTGCCGATCTGCTCCAAACGGGCCGTCATACACTTTTATCAGCGGTTTCCGGTGCCGAAATCAAGCATATTTGCAGGCTTTGCGGTGATGATATCGGAGTGGTGCGGATTATGCCCAACCTGGCGGTGGCGATATGCGAGTCAATGACCTGTCTGGCCTGTGATGATGATAACTCGCAAGCATTAATCACTGCCGAAGGCCTGTTTGCCCGGATGGGACAGACATTGGTGATCCGCGAAGAGCTCATGATTCCGGCAACCGCTCTATGCGTCTGCGGTATAGCCTTCTTTTTCCGGGCCATCAGGGCCGCCAGCCAGGGAGGTATAGAGATCGGATTCGATGCCGATGACGCTTTGAAAATGTCGGCGCAAACTGCCAAAGGCGCGGCCGCTCTTCTGAATATGCGCCAGAATCATCCGGAGACAGAGATCGACCGGGTTACAACACCCCGCGGATGCACGATTGCCGGCCTCAATAACATGGAACACCGCGGTTTCAGTTCCGCCATGATCCGCGGAATCATCACCTCAGCCGAAAAAGCCGAGAAGCTGTTCAAGCCCAACAACAACTCCTGAGACCTGCCAGATTCGCCCGGACCCATTACCAAAAATTGAGAAATTCGGAACGCATACATTATTAGTCCTGTTTTGTACTATTAGAATCTAATTCTTCAGAATCTCTAATCAAGGCAGGCTAATATGAAAGCGGTTACCATTCTTTTATTATTTGTTGCAACGATATTTTTAGTTGCGCGCAGCAGCAGTGACAGCAATAACGGCACGAATCCGCCGGCCAATGGTTCGGCTGATCGTGTGGATATATCCATGCAGAATACCGCATTTGTGCCGGATCAAGTTACGATCAATGTGGGTGATACGATTGTCTGGACTAATAATGATGCCATAATTCATACCGCCACATCGACAAGCGGCACATCATCATTTGATTCGGGCAATATGAACAGCGGTGAGACGTTCACTGTAGTATTCACCCAGGCGGGGGTGACAAACTATCGCTGTGAAATTCATCCGGCAGTCATGACCGGCTTAATCACAGTTGAGCCGTAGAGCTTAAAATCTCGAACCTTACTCTCCAATTAATTAATTCGGGGGGGACGCTTATTCTTCTTCCCGGGCGCCGGGCAGTTTTTCCAGTTCACCGGTGATCTGTCGCTTGATGGTATATTCTGTCAATGAACGGTCGGTGATCAGGCCATAGCCGCGCAGGATATTTTTGCCGCGATGGATCTCTACGTAATCATCGGTGACTACGCTGTTGAGTTTCTGGTCCCAGCTCAATGAATCGGTATAGAGGCGGACGCTGTCTTTGGAGGTCACGACCACATCACCGTAAACATTGATCTGGTTTTTATCCTGGTTGACAATCCCCGAGTCTGCCGTAAGCCATGAGGTCACATGCCCGGCCGAATCATAAAAAGTAGCATAGATTTCGCGCGCATTGGTAGTTTCCTGACCGAATCTCTTTTCAATATATTTGGCATCTATGACAGCGGCGGTACGGCCCTTTTCGGAAAGCTTGATCTGCGAATCCATGAGCACCTGTTCTTTGAGGGCCTGTTTTTTGTCGGCTTTATCCGATGTGGCCGGCTGATCGCCTGAACATGCATTAACTATAAAAAAGGAGATTATCAGTAGAATTAATGCGGCAAATATGTTTATGGCATTTGATTTCATTATCACCTCTTGTAATCCTTTATATAGATATATCGGGAAAAGTTCAATAAAAATGCAAGATTGGATCAGACGATTTTTTTGCGCAGGATATCATGAATATGCAGTATCCCCTCCGGAAAGCCCGGATCATTGACCACCGGCAGGACGGTAATCGCATGAGTTTCCATGATACTTAAGGCCGCATCGGCCAGGGTTTCCTTTTTGACAGTCTTGGGGCCTTTGGTCATAACTTCGCCGGCGGTTTTTTTCATGAATTCCTCATTTTTTTCAACCAGCCGCCGCAGGTCGCCGTCGGTAAAAATCCCTGCCAGTTTGCCCTCGAAATCGAGCACGAGTGTAGTGCCCAGTCTTTTGGAGGTCATTTCCAGGATGGTATACTGCATGGATGAATTCAGCCTGACAGCGGGCATTTCCTCACCTTTGTGCATCAGATCATCAACACGTAAAAGCAGCCGCCGTCCAAGTGACCCGCCCGGATGCAAGCGGGCAAAATCCTCGGGCGAGAAATCACGCATTTTCAATAGCACAATAGCCAGTGCATCGCCCATGACGAGGGCCGCGGTCGTAGAGCAGGTCGGCACCAGATTATAAGATTCCGCCTCCTGTTCAACCGAGGCATCGAGAACGATATCGGAGGCATTGGCAATCTGCGAATTGGTGTTGCCCAGAATCGAAATGACCGGCACACCCAGTCTTTTAAAGGGTATCAGCAGCTCAAAAATTTCATCGGTATCACCCGACTTGGAAATAATCAGGACCAGGTCATCCTTACGCACTATACCGATATCGCCGTGAATCGCCTCGGAGGGGTGCATAAAAACCGCCGAGGTTCCGGTCGAGTTGAAAGTAGCCGTAATTTTACGTCCGATAATCCCGGATTTGCCCATGCCGGTAACAATCACCCGCCCGCGGCAGTTGTAGATCGCCTCTACAGCTTTCTCGAATTGCGAATTCAGCTTATCGGCCAAGGCCGCGATTGCCTCGGCCTCTCTGCGGATTATATCTTTTGCCAGGTCGCTGCTCATTCGAGCATATCCTCCTCGCGCAAGCCATGGGCCTTCATGATCAACTCGATCAATTCTCGCACGGCACCCTCGCCGCCGGATTTGCGTGTGGTATAATGGCAAATTCTTTTCAGCGATGCAATACCATTTGCAGTCGAAACAGCTATGCCGACCTTGCGGGCCAGATGCAAATCAAGCAGATCATTGCCGATAAATGCGATCTGATTATCATTCAGGCCGGTCTTCTTTTTCAAATCCTCGTAGGAAGCCATTTTGTCATGCTGCTGGTAGGTATGTTTAATGCGCAGTTCTTTCATGCGCGAGTCCGTGGCGGGGGAATAACGGGATGATATTACCGCCAGCTCCAGCCCGATTTTGCGCGCGAACCATGTCGCCAGGCCGTCACCGATATCGAAGCGCTTGAATTCGCTTCCGTCCGGCCCGATATAAATCTTGTCATCGGTCAGGACGCCGTCAACATCCATAATCAAACATTTGACCTTCTTGAGCCTCTTTAAAAGCTCGCTGCGTTTTAGTTTTGCCATTTTATGATTTCCTGATTTGCCTGATAGCTTTGATAAAGTCTTCGAATTCGGATAATTTAAGCTGGCTCTTAGCATCGGAAAGAGCCTTCGATGGTTCGGGATGGGTTTCAATAAAGAGCGCATCACATCCCACTGCTACAGCCGCTCTTGCCAGGGGCAGGATAAACTGTGGCTGACCACCGGAAATCCCCGATGATCCGCTGGGAAGCTGCACCGAATGGGTGGCATCATAGACGACCGGATAGCCCAGATCGCGCATAATTACCAGCGACTTGAAATCGACAACCAGGTTGTGATAGCCGAATGTTGTCCCGCGCTCGGTCAGCATAAGTTTGGAATTACCGGTGCTGACCGCCTTTTCGGCCGCGTTTTTCATATCTTCCGGCGCCATGAATTGGCCCTTCTTTATATTCACGACCCGGCCGGTTTTTGCGGCCGCCTCAATTAAGTCTGTCTGACGGCACAAAAAAGCGGGTATCTGCAAAACATCCGCCACCTGCGCCACCTTGTGGGCCTCCCCTTCCTTGTGGATATCTGTCAGGATTGGAAGATTGAATTTATCCTTGACCTTTTGCAGGATTTCCAGCGCCTGGTCGATTCCAATGGTCGTAAATGAATCATGCGAGGTACGGTTGGCTTTTTTGAATGATGATTTATAGATAAGCGGGAAACTGTATTTTTCAGAAAGCTGCTTGAGCTTATCGGCTGTCTGAAATGCGATTTCCTCAGATTCGACCGCGCAGGGACCGGCGATTATCACCAACGGGCAGTCGCGGCCTATCTCGAAATCGTCAATCCTTATCTTCATCGACCCTGGCATAGATGGGAGCGTTTTCATCCGTATCAAAATTCGATTTGCCGTGTTTTAATGCGGCGGCGATAAATTCACGGAAGAGCGGATGTGCGTGCGATGGCCGTGATTTCAGCTCGGGATGGAACTGGACACCGACGAACCAGGGATGATCCTTGCACTCGATGATTTCAACCAGCCGTTTGTCAGGTGACAGGCCGGCAATGACCATACCCTGTTCCTGCAGTACTTCACGGTATTTGTTGTAGAACTCGTAGCGGTGACGGTGACGTTCCTGAATGCTTTTGCTCTTGTAAGCCTGATATGTTTTTGTGTCTTTAGTGATATTGCAGATATATGATCCCAGACGCATGGTGCCGCCCATCTCGGTCACATTTTCCTGATCCGGCATCATGTGGATCACCGGATGATCTGTTTCGCGGTCGAATTCGAAGCTGTTGGCGTCATCCATGCCGGGAATCTCGCGGGCGATTGCAATCACGGCGCATTGCATTCCCAGGCAAATCCCGAAAAACGGTATTTTCTTCTCGCGTACATAACGGATCGCCTCGATTTTGCCCTCGATTCCTCTTTCGCCGAATCCGCCCGGGATCAAGAGGCCATCCATGCCCTTAAGATACAATTCTGCGCCATGCTGCTTGATATTCTCCGACGATACCCAGACCAGTTCGACCTCGGTGTCATTTTCTACGCCGGCATGGGTGAAAGCTTCGATAATCGATTTATATGCGTCCTTGAGTTTGACATATTTACCGCACATGGCGATGCGCACATGATTCTTGGGGCTCTTGATTCTGGATACCATTTTCTGCCAGTCCTTGAGTTCCGGCGGACGGCAGAACAGCTTCAGATGCTGGGTTACCAGGTCATCCATACCCTCGGCATGTAATAATAGGGGCACTTCGTAGATGGTATCCGCATCGATGGCCTGAATCACAGCGGTGGGAGAGACATTACAGAACAAACCGATCTTTTCCTTCACTTCCGGCTTGAGCTCCTTGACTGTGCGGCAGAGCAGTATATTGGGCTGAATACCTATTTCACGCAGGGCCTTGACCGAGTGCTGGGTCGGTTTGGTTTTGATCTCACCGGCCGATTCGAGATACGGCACCAGCGTAAGATGTATGTAGAGTGTATTTTCGGGACCTTCCTCGAGACCCATCTGACGAATGGCCTCCAGAAACGGCAGGCCCTCGATATCGCCCACCGTGCCGCCGACCTCTACAATAATAACGTCGACCTTGCCGTTGAGCTTGCCCAGCTTGCGAATACGATCCTTGATTTCATTGGTAATATGCGGGATGACCTGTACAGTGGCGCCCAGGTAGTCGCCTTTTCTTTCGCGTGATATGACTGTATTGTAGATACTGCCGGAGGTGACATTATTGTCGATAGTCAGGTTCTCGTCGATAAAACGCTCATAGTGCCCCAGGTCGAGATCGGTTTCCGAACCATCATCGAGTACGAATACCTCACCATGCTGAAACGGGTTCATGGTGCCCGGATCGACATTGAGATATGGATCGAGCTTCATGATATTGACCTTCAGGCCGCGTTTTTTGAGAAGTAATCCGAGTGAGGCTGAGGCGATACCCTTGCCCAGGGCCGAGGCCACACCGCCGGTTACGAAGATATATTTTGTGCGATTATCAGAGACCATCTAATTTATCCCGCCATATCAAAGTTTTTGTTGAGCCATTTAAGATCGGTACGTCTATTTATACTTATTGTTTGCTCTCCGGTAATTGAAATAACTATCCTGCCGCCATGTTCCAGGATTCTCAATTGTTCGAGTTTTTCTGCCTTCTCCAAGGGCCCCTGCGACAGCCGTGCAAATTTCTGCAGGTAACTGTTTCTGAAAGCGTAAATTCCGATATGGCCATAAAATTCCCGGGCCCTCTTTTCTTCATCAGCATTATACGGAATTACACTGCGGGAAAAATAAAGGGCGTTTCCCGACCGATCAACAATAACTTTTACCAAATCCGGATTTTTGACCTGCTCAAAGTCGCTGATCCGAAATGCGGCTGTTGCGGCCCATGATTTTGGCTCGGATTCCAGCTTTTTTATTGTCCTGCGAATAATCTTTGTGCTGATATTCATCTCATCACCCTGGATATTGACCACAATCGGGTATTTCCGATCGGCGGCGGCTTCGGCCACCCTTTCTGTTCCGCAGCGATGCCTTTTTTTGGACATGAATACCTCGGCACCGAAATTCCGGGCGGCTTCGGCTATGCGTTCGTCATCGGTGGCGATAATTAATTTGTCCAGGGTGCGGCTTTTTTTGCAGCTCAGGTAAACCCATTCGATCAGCGGTTTACCCTTGATTTTGAAGAGGGCTTTCCCCTGGAATCTTTTCGAGTCGTAGCGTGCCGGTATAACTCCCAGGGCTTTCAAATTCAGATCACTTTCGGTACTTTGAACATTCCGTCAATTGTCGATGGAGCATTGGCAAGGGCCTCTTCCTGCGCGAGAGAATCACAGAATATATCCTTGCGCAGGGTCATGAGGTTGACAACCTTTTTCTCCGGACCGTTTTCATGTTGCGGCAAGGTGGCCGAACCCAGGCGGTCGAAATATTCCAGGATCAGATTCAACTCCGAGCGGAATCTTTCGAACTCGCTATCGGAAAGATCCAGGCGCGCCAGGTCGGCAATCTTTTTTGTCTGTTCGATCGAGATCATTTCATAAGCTCCGTCAACGTCTGGGAATTTATACTTTAAATGGTGATTGTCAAGTTAACTCCTATTCGCCTGACCAAAAAAGAAAAGGCCGTCAAGAATGACGGCCTTTCCCGGTAGTAAAAGCGGCAAACCAAAACCGCTTTATTTATTTCTTCTTGGCAGTTTTCTTTTTTGTGCCTGTTTTCTTTTTTGCTGTCTTTTTCGGAGTTGTTTTCTTGGCCGCTTTTTTGGCGGTCTTCTTGGCCTTCTTCACTGCCTTCTTGGTAGTCTTTTTGGCTTTCTTGGTTGCTTTCTTGGCGGTCTTTTTGGCTTTCTTGGCAACTTTCTTGGTAGTCTTTTTGGCCTTCTTGGTTGCCTTTTTAGCTGTCTTCTTAGCCTTCTTGGCGACCTTCTTCACTTTCTTCTTAGGTGCAGCTTTTTTCTTAGCGGCCGGTTTCTTCTTGGCAGCGGTTTTTTTCTTCGCTACTTTTTTCTTGGCTGCTTTCTTTTTTGCCGCCGGCTTTTTCTTGGCCGCAGTTTTACGTTTTGCTGTTTTCTTTTTGGCAGGCATTACACCCTCCTCCTTATTTATTTATTGCATAGATTCTCTCTATATCTTCGAACAAAATAGTTTTTTTCTTCACAGCTAGTCAACAAAAAACTCTAAAACTTATCTTATTTTTAAAGGATGATTTTTATTTTTTTCAAAAGGAGAAAAGAAGATCAAACGGAAAAACGAAATCAGTCATTAAACATTCTGCGTTTTCTTTTGATCTCCTCTCTGGCACGGTTATGCTGAGCGTTTGTCTCAGTGAAAATATGCTGCCCGGTTATATCGGCCACGAAGAACAAATAATCGGTATCATCGGGATAAAGCGCAGCCATAATTGCGGCCTTGCCGGGAGAGTTTATCGGACCCGGAGGGAGACCCTTATAGACATAAGTATTATAGGGGGAATCATACTTGAGATCTTTTCTATAAAGGGGACGATCCAGTCCGCCCAGGGCGTAAATCACGGTCGGGTCGCATTGCAGTTTCATGTTTCTGTCGAGACGGTTGTGGAAGACAGATGATATGATCGGCATCTCACCCGGGTCAGCTGTTTCGGCTTCGATCAATGAGGCGAATGTCAGAAGTTCATTTATATCGAATCCAGCCTCCCCGGCGCGGGCGATTCTTTCATCGGTCAGGAATTTATCCAGTTCGCCCACGATGGTCTGGATCAGGTATTCGGGCTCTGCAAAATAGGGCACCTTATATGTTTCCGGAAAAAGATAGCCCTCCAGGTTATCAGGAGCAAGCGGCAGGTTTGCCAGAAATGCCTGGTCATTGGCCAGGCGAATAAATTCGATTGCCGGACGGCCGCTTCTCAATGACAGAATTTCAATCGTCTTGTTTACAGTCAAACCTTCGGGTATTGTGATCCAGACATAATCGATCGAACCGTTTTTGATTCGTCTCAAAAGATCGAGACGGGAGGTGTTCTCCTTGACGGCATATCGTCCCGGGACGATTTTTTTATCCGCGCCGTAGATACGCATATAGCTTTTGGCCACTAAACCGGAAAGCGAAAGATTTAAGCTGTCGGCACGATCCATAATATTGCTCAATGATTCCCCTTCATGAACCATCAGGTAAACCGTCCGGTCATAGGGGCTGACCGATTTATACAGGTAGATATTGACCAGTATCAGAACTGTGCCGATCAATATCAGAAAGAGTATCAGTCCTTTTTTCAAGTCTCTTTCCTCCGCAGTTTTTCAATCAGCAGGCCGGTCAGTCTGAACGGTAAATAGAGAATGACCGCCGCCAGTATCAAAGGTGATGCCAGTAATCCAAGCACGAATAAAACCATAACCTGATCTAAGCCGGGTTCTCCTTTATATAATCGTCAAGAATCAAGGCGGCGCTGATAGCGTCGATCCTTTTTTTGTTGCCTTCGATTTTCTTACCCTCCATATGCAGGTATTTCAGGGCCTCCTCCGATGTATAGCGCTCATCTGATAATATGATCTCGGCCTCCAAAAGTTTCTCCAGGCGTATTTTAAATTGTTCCACCTGTTCAGCCATCGGGCCCACCGAGCCATCATCATTCAAAGGATGCCCCAGTATGATTTTCGACACTTGCTCCTGCCGGACTATATCCTTTATCTGCAGGGCGGCATCCTTATCGGATTTGACATCCAGGGTCATGGTCCGGGCCACAAAACTTTTAAACGGATCGGACAGGGCCAGGCCGATCTTTTTGGTACCATAATCTATAGCCATTAATCTCATCTCCAGAGATTATACGGATTTTATATCTCAAATTCAATATCTGGATTAAATCATGCATGTTCTGCAAGATTCTGCATACAGATTTCAATGGAGCGCATCAAGATTCACATCTGTGCAAATGTTGACAACCGCTCGACAAACAGGCTGATTTCGGCTAATTTGTTGAAATGTAAAGGGAAAACTATGGTTTTAAATCGCCTGTTGAGGACTGAATCAAATCCTTTTATTCCGGCACAGGGCTTGCTCAATAAGGGGATAGACTGAATGAACCCACAAGGAGGTCAACGATGCTGAGCGATATTTGCAAACGTGGATTCCCGACAGAAAGACTCGACAGGATTACCGAGCCGAAAGCCAAACAAGATGAAAACGGCTGGTATATAAACAGCATATCCGAGGGAGTCAAAGTCTATGTCGAGGACTACTATTCGTTCCTCGAAGAGTTGTGGGCCAGAGCTATACCTGAATACAAGGATGTTCAGCAGAAGCTTGATAATACATCGGAGGACTTGATGGAAGCCAAGGCCTTCTACCGGGCCCGTAAGCTGATTTATGAAATTGTGCTGACTACAATAAAGAAATTCTACAGTACCGATGACAGTCTGGGAGTATTCATGTCCCCCTGGTGTTTCGGAACGGTTGTTCTGGAGAAGGTTGAAAATGTACGCGACCGGATCAAAAGAGGCGAAACGGTAAAACATGATGTCGGCGACTATCCCTATTACGTGGTACGCTACCTGGAAGAGATTCATCGCAAAACCCTGCTGGACCTGTTCGATTTTCCGCCCAAGGCATTTTCGATGCGCTGGCAGTATTCCGAATTGCTGAAACGCTACTCCAAGACTTTATCGAATATCACTACTTCGCTGCAGTCCGTTCTTCTCATGGTGCGCAGTTATACCTCCTGATTTATTACTCCTTGTGTACAAAAAAATCCCGTCTCCCCGGCGGGGTTTTTTTTAATTAATTAAGGAAATATACCGATAATTCTAATATGCTGGTTACTCCCAAAAAGGAACCCGGATTGCATATCAGGGATTATCTGCCTATTTATCTGGAGACGTTGAGGATAGATACGATCCTCGATTTCGACCTGTATATCCGTATAGCCAATGAGCCGGTTCTGTACCGTTCCAAGAACCTGCCTTTCACTGATGAAACCAAGGGCAAGCTGCTGGAAAGCCGGGTTACCCGCCTGTATATCAAGCCGGGCGAACGTAAAAACTACCAGCGCTATATTGAGCAGAATCTGAACAGAATCATCAGCGACGAAAAGGTCCCCGAACCAAAGAAAGCCGGTATTATCTATGAGACCTCCAAGAACCTGGTCAAGGAGGTTCTGGCCAACCCGACCATTGGCGAAAATATCCGCCGTTCCAAGGACCTGGTCTCAAATACGGTCGAATATATCCTGCGCGGCCGCGAGGCCTTTTTGAACCTGCTCAGAATAACCTCTTTCGATTACTATACATTCACGCATTCAGTCAACGTCTGCACATTTACGATTGCCCTGGCCCAGAAGATCGGCATATCCAACCGCAAGGCACTGGGCGAACTGGGTATCGGGGCGCTGCTTCATGATGTCGGCAAGGTCAAGATACCTGAGCGAATCATTAAGAAAAGGGCCGCGCTGAGCCCGACCGAATTCGCGGTCATGAAAAAGCATCCGGCCATCGGCCGCGATCTTTTGATGGAATCCAATCTGCTTATCGATGAATCCTATCTGCCGGTCATGCAGCATCATGAACGCCTGGATGGGTCCGGTTATCCCAAGGGGCTGACGGGGGGCGAGATTCATGATTACGGACGCATAATAGCGATTGCCGATGTTTTCGATGCCCTGACCACCGAAAGGGTTTATCAGGCCGCCATGGGCACGTATCCGGCCCTGAAGCTGATGTTTGAAATGAAGGGCCATTTCGATGAACGATATCTGCGTGAATTTACGATCCTGATGGGCCCGGATAATTACCAGAATAAAATCGAGTAGTATCGCAACCTGATTCTCTTCCCAGGAACATAAGCCCCTTTTTATCACTCCAGAAAACAGTTGATCTAATGTCTTAAATGCGATATTTTTGCATTAAAATAAACTGTATTGCATGGGAGATTATTATGAAAAAGGAAGTAGTATCCACCGATAAGGCGCCCGGCGCAATCGGGCCCTACAGCCAGGCAGTGAAATGTGATTGCAAGGGCTTTATGTTCTGTTCGGGCCAGATTCCGATCGATCCCGAATCGGGTGAAATCGTAGAGGGTGGCATAAAGGAACAGACCCGGCAGGTCCTGAAAAACCTGTTTGGCCTCCTCGAGGCCGCAGGAATGGCTCGTGTCAATGTAGTCAAAACCACGGTATACTTAAAAAGCATGGATGATTTCGCGGCCATGAACGAGGTCTATGCCAGCTTCTTTGAGGATGATCCTCCGGCCCGTGCGGCAGTCGAGGTGGCTCGTCTGCCTAAGGATGTGATGGTTGAAATCGAGGCGGTAGCCTGCTACTAGGACGGTAATTGCGAATTCAAATCCGGGAGCAAGTTGAGATGATAAAGACAAATGTTAAATGGACCGGCAACAGGCAACTTGTGGGGCAGGGGCTGAAATCAGGCCATGGCATAGTAATCGATATGGCCAAAGACAAGGGCGGTGATGACAGCGGGATGCGTCCGACGGAACTTTTGCTGATGAGTATTGCCAGCTGTACTGCCATCGATATGCTCAATATCCTGCAAAAAATGAGAATTGAACTGACCCGTGTGGAGGTTCATATCGAAGGTGGACAGAGGGATGACTATCCCAAATATTTTGATCGCATGAAACTCAAATATATTCTCTCCGGCAAGAACCTGACCGAGGACAAGGCGCGCAAGGCGATTGACCTCTCTATGGACAAGTATTGCTCTGTCTCGCAAACAGTTAAGGGACGAACTGAGATCCAGACGGAAGTTGAGATTCTCTAAAAAAATGCAACCTCGCGATTTTTTTCCAGTAAAATGGAAATGTAAAACCAATCCATTGCGAGGAGGAATCTTATGCGCAGCTTAAAGAAGACATTATTTCTGGCCACACTTTTTGTGTTGGCGGCGGGGCTTTTAATCGGATCAACTCTGTGGGCCGCCGATCCCGATGATAGCAATTTCAACAAAAAGGCCTGGCTGGGAATATATATGCAGGATGTTGGCGATGATGTCGCTGAGGCTCTGGGATTGAAAATCGAAGAAGGCGTCCTGATAAATAAGGTCATAGAAAAATCTCCTGCGGATAAGGCCGGCCTCAGGGATGGCGATGTGATCGTAAGGGTCGAGGAAATCGTGATTGCCGACAGCGATGATCTGAGCCGTGAAATAAAGGAACATAAACCCGGCGATAAAATCGAGGTTGTAATCTGGCGTGATGGCGAGAAACAGACTTACAATGTTGAACTGGGTGAATCCGAACGCAAGAAAGATTATGAATTCTCTCTTAAGGCTCCCCGTCCGGAAAAATTATTTTTCAATTTTGAAGGCAAGCCTTATGGTTACCTGGGTGTTGGTCTGCAGTCATTGGGTGATCAGCTGGCAGAATATTTCCAGGTGGAGGATGGTGCCCTTGTCAGCGAAGTTATCGAGGAATCTCCGGCCGAAAAGGCCGGGCTCAAGGCCGGTGATGTTATTGTGGCCGTTAATGGCACCGAAATCGACGATGCCTCCGATGTTACCGAGGTGATTCGTGACCATAAAAAAGGCGATAAAATCGAAATCGAGGTTGTACGCGATGGAAATAAGATGAATTTAATGGCCGAGCTCGATGAACGCGAATTCCCGCATAATTTTGAGTCTCTTTTCGGTCAGGATGGAATCGCGATCCCCAATCTTTCCGGGATGGAATGGCATTTCGATCCGGATGAGCTAAACATACAGCTGGATGAACTGAAAGAGCAGTTTGGCCCGGAATTCCGTCAGAAATTGCAGGAGTCCATGGATGAACTGCGCGAGGAACTGGACCAGTTGCGTGAGGAACTTAAACAACTCCAGGAAGAATTGCAGGAATAATCCCCGAAAGAATATGACCCCGAAATCCCCTTCAGGCTCTGAAGGGGATTTTTTTATCCGCAGAGTCCTATAAAAGCCTTGTCAACTCACTCTTACATGATATACTTTCAGTTTATGAATTTGGCCCGATTGGCAAAAGCGGTTCAGGTTTACGGCTCACGGTATTACAGCCGTCACAAGCCCTCGGAGACGCAGATTCTGATTCTGCTGTCTTTCGTGGTGGGTATATCCACCGGCCTGGGTGCGGTCCTGTTTATCTGGCTGATCGAGCGGGCCAAGGAATTTTTCTTCGGTTATTCGCTTTCCTATCTGAACCAGTTTATTGTCAAATGGAAATTCTGGATTCCTTTGATTCCCTTTGTTGGCGGTTTGATTGTCGGCCCGATAGTATACCGCTACGCCCGTGAAGCACGCGGTCATGGTGTGCCCGAGGTGATGGAGTCGGTGGCCCTGAGAGGCGGTATCATCAGGCCCCGTGTGGCGGTGGCCAAGTCGATCGCCTCGGCGGTATGTATCGGTTCGGGCGGATCAGCCGGTCGTGAGGGACCGATTGTGCAGATCGGATCGACAATCGGATCGATGATCGGGCAGGTATTTCGCATGTCGGGCGACAGGGTCAGGATACTTGTCGGATGCGGTGCGGCGGCCGGTATTGCGGCGGTGTTCAATGCCCCGATTGCGGGAGTTATATTCGCGCTGGAGGTGATCCTGGGCGATTTCGGTATCAGGACATTCTCACCTGTAATACTGTCCTCGGTTATCGCTTCGGTTATCTCACGTTCGATTCTGGGGGATTCACCTGCTTTTGATGTGCCGAAAGTTTATACATTGTTCTCGGCCTATGAAATCCCGATCTATATAGCCCTGGGTGCCTTTACCGCTGTAGTCGGCAAAGGCTTCACAAGTGTTCTCTATTTTGCCGAGGATATATTCGAAAAGATCAAAATCAGCGGCTTCCTAAAGCCGGCCATTGGCGGTCTTCTCCTGGGCGGGGTGGGGCTGTTTTTGCCGCAGGTTTTTGCTGATGGTTATGACACGATTGAATTGGCGCTTCTGGGCCGTCTGCCGCTTCTGCTCCTGGGTATCCTGGTCGTGGCCAAAATCCTGGCCACTTCGCTGACATTGGGCTCGGGCAACTCGGGCGGAATTTTTGCGCCGTCGCTGTTTATGGGTGCAGTGGCCGGCGGATTCTTCGGCCAGATCGCGCATATGCTCTTTCCCGGTGTAACCGGACCATCCGGAGCCTACGCCCTGGTCGGCATGGCCGGCGTGGTAGCTGGTGCCACGCATGCACCGATCACGGCTATCCTGATTATTTTCGAGATGACCGGCAATTACAAGATGATCCTGCCGCTTATGATTACCTGTGTGTTTGCTACCCTGATTGCCCGGCGTTTGAACCACGAATCAATCTATACGCTCAAACTGAGCCGTCGCGGGGTCAAACTGCGCAGCGGACGTGATGTTGCCATATTGTCATCGATCAAGGTGCGCGATGTTATGCATACCGACTACAGGTCGATACAGCCGGAAACCAATCTGGGCCAGCTATTGAAAATTTTCGAGGACAGTGAACATGATTATTTCCCGGTGGTCAGAACCGACGGCGAACTGGTAGGGGCGCTTTCATTTCAGGACCTGCGACGAATAGCATCCTCGACCGGTCTGGATCAACTGGTGATAGCCGCTGACATATGTCACACCCAGTTCTCGCTGATCTCGCCTGAAGATACATTGGATGAGGCCCTGCGTAAAATTGCCGCGCGTGACCTCGATGTGGTGCCCGTGGTAGATCATGAAAATACCAAAAAACTTGTCGGCATGCTTGAAAAGGGCGATATTTATTCCGCATATAACAGGAAGATAATCGAAAGACTAAGTAAACCGGATGAATAGCAAGTTTCCCAGGCTCAGGGACGACCTGGTGGTCAGCCGTCAAACCCAGGCGGGCCAGACCGTTTATATTATCAAGGACCCCCGCACAGATAAATTCTTCCAGTTGCGTGAACCGGAATATTTCCTCGCGAAAAGCCTCGACGGAAAGACCTCTCCTGAGCAAGTTGCCGAACATTTTGCCGAAAAGTTCGAACTCAGGATCGATGCGGAGCAGGTTGAGAAGTTTATTGACCTGCTGCATCAGAAAAAATTCCTGGAAACAGAAAAAGCCGAATATGAGCTTTCCCGCAAAAATGTCCGGGAGCCCAGAAAATCATTCATCGATAAGATACTTTTTGTCAAACTCAAGGCCTTTGATCCGGGCAGATTCCTGGAATGGTTATACCGCTATTTCAGGTTCACGTTGTCCACTCCCTTTATCATAATATCATCCCTGATTATCCTGATCGGTTTCATGCAGGCTTTTGCCATGGCCGGGTCGATTCCTTATAATGTCTATGATATCTTCACACTATCGTCTATCCCGGTTATCATCCTGGCGATTTTTGCAGTCGTGTCATTGCATGAGCTGGCGCATGCGCTGGTTTGCCGTCATTATGGCGGCAAGGTCAATGAGATGGGCTTCCTGCTTCTGTATTTTCAAATCTGTTTCTACTGCAACCTGTCAGACTCGTATCTATTCGAAAAGAAGCGGCAACGCGTGCTCACGATATTGGCCGGAATATATTTCCAGGCTTTCCTGGGTGCCGCCTGTATTCTGCTCTGGCGCATTGTCAAGACCGGAACATTTTTTTCCGATCTTTTATTTATTACCGCCTCGATTGCATTGGTGACATTGCTTTTCAACCTCAATCCTCTTTTGAAACTGGATGGCTACTATCTGCTGACGGATATAGTCGAAATCCCCAATCTGCGTGCAAAAGCCTTCGGATTCTTAAAATCCATATTGCGCCGGATCTTTATCGGGCCGCCTGAAAAGAGAATGGAATTGACCTCCCGTGAGAAGAGAATATTTCTGACATATTCAATACTGGCCATACTCTACTCCGTATTTCTTTTCCTGTGGCTGGGCGGATTGTTGTACAATCTTCTGGTGGAGGCCTGGGGCGGGACAGGATTTCTGTTGTTTTTGGCGATAGTAATTATTATTTTCAATGAGCCTATCAGAAAGGTTTTCAATGCTTTTGGCGGATTGTTCAGTAAACGGGGGATAGTGGTGCCGAAATCATTTCGTTTCTACATCTGGATGGGTATTCTTTTGGTTGTCGTGCTGGCGGCCATATTGATACCGGTCAGCCTGAAGATCAATGCGCCCCTGACCATCGCGCCGTTAGAGAGATATACCATCAAGGGCGGCGCCAACAGCCAGCTCGAAATCAGCTGGTTTAAAGGCGGCATAGACCAGAAGCCGGCCAACCGTGTCTACCAGTTCAGTATCTCCGATTTTGCCGTGCTGGATATCAAACCGACTCTTACGCCCGGCACTTATGTCGACAGCGGCACGATTCTGCTGGAAATATCATCCGACCATTTTATCAGCCAGCTGGAGCAGACCGAGGCGGAAATCGACAAGGCCCGCGCAGAGTATGAATTGCTCCTGTCTGATCCCAAAACGGCTGAACTGGCCAAGGTCAAGGCTGAACTGGAAGAATCCAGGCTGGAACAGATCAGGGTTGAAAACGAATACCAGCGTTCGCGCAAGATGTGGGAAAAAGGCTTGATTTCCGAAGAAGAATGGGATGCCGCCAAGACCGCACGCTATGTCCAGAACAAGAAGGTCCAGATCGCTCAGTCGGAATTTGATCTGCTCAGGGAGGGCCCGAAATCCGAGGAACTATTGAAACAGGATGCCGAAATAAATCGTCTTCTGGCTAAGGCCCGCTATCTTCAGCAGCAGATCGAATCCTGCACGATCCGTGCGCCCTTTAATGGGCGGCTGACATTGTTCGGTGTCGATGATGAGCTTGTTTCGGTAGCAAATACCGATACGATGGAGGCTGTCATCCGTGTACCCGAGGATCAGATCGATATTCTCAATGTCGGACAGGATCTGACATTCAGGGTGGCCGGTTATCCCCAGAAATCATTTAGCGGACGGGTCGACAAGGTGCTGGCCAGTTCGCATGCGGTCCAGGATCAAGACAATCATTTCATCGCTATCAGCATTGTACCCAACCAGGATGGCACGCTCAAAAGCGGGATGCAGGGCTATGCCAAGATATACTGCGGAAAATCATCGATAGCCGGTATTATGTTCAGGAAATTCATGAGATTTTTCCGCGTGGAATTCTGGTCCTGGTGGTAGAATCTGCCCGGCAAGCCGTTAAAACAAAAAGAGTTGCCGTTTTTATAAATTTTCAACTTTTTAGAATGGTTAAATCACTCACATTTAAGGGCTTTTATGTCTTGACATAGCAATCATATGTGTTATTATTAATAACACAATTCTGCTTTTGGCTTAGAGGAATAACATAGGAAGAAAACCATCGTACGATGGTCTCTCATACCGGTCAATCATTACATAGGAGGTGATTGATGGAGTTCTACGAACTGATGATTGAGGAGCTGGAAGAAAAAGTGGCTCCGATTCGCATTAGTCAGGGCGGACAATAGGAAGCCCTGGTTTGACCGGATTACAGGCTGCCCATTCTATGGGTGGCCTTTTATTTTTGGCCCATCCTGCCGGCAAGTTCAATAATATCCTGTTTTAAGGATAATGCTTCGGGTTGTGTCAGGAATGATTTGAGATAGACCGGATCATCTATAGTGGCGGCAATCTGTTTGATGATCGATACCGCGCGCTTGAAATTTAAATAGGCCTCTTCGTAGTTAAGGATCTTCTTTTCGGCCAGGCCCTGGCTGTGCTTTATTCGCCAGAGTAAATCCTTCTGGCCCAGCTTTTCGGCTATTCTCGAGGCCTCGAAAAGATCCTCCAATGCAGACTCGTGATCATTTTCCAGCATTTTCTGCGCTGCGCACAGATATTTGTATTCGGCCATCATTAGCTGGCAGCATGGATCCGAAAGCATTTGAGCAAAATTATCCGGCTCATCGCTGTAAACCTCTGATTTTCTTAATGAGATCATCATCCGATTGAGATGCATATGCAAGCTTAATCGATTGGAATCGATGTCCGGTATTCTTTGCATGGCCTGCTCGAAATATTTCTCGGCCTGTTCTGTAGTCTGATCGAAACGCAGGGAGCCATAGCATGAGAGCGTGTCGATATTGGCAAGACCACGGTCATCACCGAGTTTTTCCGCCACCTCGCGGGCCCTCAGAACCCATTCCCGGAACGGTTCCCGGGCATACATGGTCAGGTACATAGTGGCCAGCGCCCGGTAGATCAGAAATCTGACCGACTGGTCGGACAAGCCGGAAGCCATGTGGTTGGCCTGGCTGATCAGGCAATCTGCCCGTCCCAGGTCGGCCACCTCCACGGCGGCTATGGCCTGTCCGGTCAGCATACTTACCTGGAAAGGAATGTCATTTATATCATGGGCGATTTTGAGACCCTCGTTGGCAAATGAATCGGCTCTTTCGAATTGCCCTCGGGTTAATTCGCAAAATGTGATATTTTCGAGGTTGTGCAGTATTTCACGGGTCGAATCGATTTCGCGGTTGATCCTGAGTGCGTCATGAAGATACTTCAGAGCTTCATTGACCTGACCCAGTTCCAGGTATACCGCTCCCAGGTTATTGTATGTGCGCGCCAGTTCCGGACGGTCATTGATTTCTTCCTTAATCCTGATCGATCTCTTGTAGTATTCGATCGTTTTATCAAGACGATTCTTGAATATATAGCAGGAGCCCATATTGTTGAGGGTTGAGGCGACATCCTTGAGCAGGTTCTCTTTCTCCTGAATATCCAGGGCTTTCTGATAACATTCCAGCGCCTTATCCATCTCGGCAGCGACCCAGTAGATATTGCCGATGTTGTTGTAGGTATGCGATATCTCGATCTGATTGTCCAGATCCTTGAAGATCGCCAGGGCTTTCTCTAAAGCCCGCAAGCCACGTTGCGATTTGCTGTTGGCCTTGTAGATATCGCCAATGTATTTATAGGCCCGGGCGATCAGCTCGCGATTATCATGGCTCTTTTGCAGGCGAATGATCCGTGCAAAAGTCGAAAGGCTCTTATTGGCCAGGCCCAGAAGGTTTTCGACTTCACCGCGGGCCGCCAGGAGATGCGAGATGGTCTCCGGCTTTCTCTCTTCAATTTCGGTATTATAGACCAGTTCAAGGCAGTTTTCGAGCATGGTCAGGGCAACTCGATACTTGTCGCGGGCGATCAGGTGCTTGACTGCTTTCAATGTCCATTTGACAGCCGGATCCGGTTGCTCCGCGTTGATAAAATTCTGGGCCAGTGCCAGGATCTTCTGCTCTGCCGGGATACCGCCGCTGCTGCGGATAATCTCGGCCGCCTTCAAATGAGCCTTTTTACGCTCCTCCGGATCAAGATTTAGTACCAGCGCCACACGCAGAATGGCACTCTTGAAACGATAGTATTTATCATCGAAGGCCAGTATGCCATGAGAGGTCATCCGTTCCATGAAGGAATTGATGTCGGGCTGAATGTTCTGCAGCAGACGGCGCGCAAGAGGACGTTCGAAAGCATAACGCATCACCGCCAGCCGGGACAGGAGCTTGAAATCCTCATGGCTCAGGTAGGCGATTCTTTCCAGGGCCTGTTTATGAACCTGGGAGAAGATATTGTATGATACGAAACGCGATGAATCGATTTCCCACAAATCGCCCTTGAAGCGGATTATGCCCCTGGCCTGCAGGTCATTGCAGATATCCGCCAGTGACTCGATACTGTCGGAGCAGAGATCATCGATTTTTTCCACATACTCCTGGTTGGTAATCTCCTGATCGAACCAGTTTTCGAGCTGTGCCGCCGAATCAAATGCTATGATTTTATCTTGTGCGATATTACACGGGCCATAAGAAGGAAGCAGCACAAGATTGAATTTTAAATTATCCCCTGACGATATTTTTTCTTCATCAGGTTCATAACTCTCTCCGGGTCTGATCTTGATCGTATTTATGACTGAATTCTGTTCGGCTCCTGGTGAAACGTCTGTGATATTCTCATCGCCATTCTCAACCACATTATGATAATCCGCCTGAAGATATGCTTTCAGGAATTTGCTGAAAATTTCCAGGACTGCGGAATCATGAAAATAGAAGATGCCCTGATCCGACTTATGATACTGATTCAGCTCAAACAATCGCGCTATCCTGATTCCGATTGCGCTCTTGAGCAGATCGGCGAAATCCGGAGATTCCAGTTTGGTCCGGCCCAGTTGCGCAAGCTCACATGCAACAGCGTAACCACTTTGCGGCCTGTACTCGGCTTTGCGCGCCAGCAGATTTTTGGTCAGCTGGATAAACTCCTGCGGATAGATGCTCTCTGCACGGTCTATCTGAGGAACATCATTTTCCATCTTCTGCGAAATAACAAGCAGTGGATCATCATAGAGAAACGGCAGGCTGCCGGTCAGAAAGCTGTAAAAGATAACCCCCAGGCTGTACAGGTCAGATCTCTGTGAGGGCGGGTTTTTGTCGAACAGCTCCGGAGCCATGAATTCCACTGTGCCGGCCAGCGAGGAATCGACTTTATCCGGTGAGAAATCACGGGTCAGGCCCAGGTCGAGAAGCTTGATGCGGATTTCATCATTCTCCCTGATAAATTTTATATTCTCGGGCTTGAGATCATTATGGACCAGATCAAAGAAATGCAATGATGCTACCGCTGAGGCGATATCGGCACAGATCTTCATGGTGTTTTGCGGATCATCAGCGCGGATTATATCCTCGATACCGGCCTGATCGAGAAGGTCCATGGTATAAAAGGGATGATTGCTTTTGGTATAGCCAAAATCGTAAACGCGAACCAGATTGGGATTGAAAAGCCTGAGGACCAGCAGAAATTCCCTGAAAAAGGAGAGGTCATCGGCGGGTCGATGCTGATCCGGTTTATATATTTTTAATGCGAGGTCTTTGCCGAGATGATTATCATGAACAGCATATACCTCACCGCCGCCCCCTGACCCGATCTCATGAAGCGGTCGGTACCGTTCGGCAAGGCCCAAATCTTTCATTTTAAAAACCCTGTCAGCCCCTGGGCTGGTTTACGGGAAGGACAATTATAAACCTGGTAAACTCTCCCGGCTCACTTTCGATTTCCATCGTGCCGTGATGATTCTCTATGATCCTGCGACAGTTGGCCAGTCCCAGGCCGTGACCGTTCTTTTTGGTTGTGAATCCGGGTTCAAAAATCTTCACTATATTCCTGGGTTCAATACCGGGACCGTTGTCTGTGACCTTCAGGACCACATGGCTGTCTTTGTTTTCGTCCTGTTCTGCTTGTATCCTGATGATGCCCTTGTGATCCGGTATAGACTGGATCGCATCATTGGCATTATAGATGCAATTTATCAGCACCTGCTGAATCTGTCCCACATCCATTTCCAGCGCCGGCACCTTGTGCGAGATCTCGACCTCGAAAGTGATATTCGCAAAGCGTTTCTGCGGTTTGATCGAGAACAGAAGATCCTCGACCAGCTTGCGGATATCGTAGCGTACGATTTCCTTGTCCAGTTTGGAGAAGTCCATCAGGCCGTCGGTAAAGCGCTTGATCTTGGAGATATTGTCAACGATTGAGTCGCAATTGTTCTGCAGCTTGTCGTAGCGCTTCAGGTTGACATTGCGTATCATCAATTCGGCGCTGTTGGAGATAATTGCCAGGTAATTGTTCAGCTCATGGCCTATAGATGCCGCCATCTCGCCCTTGGCGACCAGTTTCTCGGAGAGCATGACATAGTTTTCCAGGATAACTTTTTCTGTGATATCCTCGATCACGATAATCAAACCACGAGATTTTTCCGGCTCGATATCCATGGGCGTAATCTTGAGGTTGAGTACTTTCTCTTCTTCATCGACGTTATAGTAATAGCGGCTGTCCTCGAATACCTGGCCGCTTTCGAATACTTTTTTCAGGTTGCGTTCCCAGTAAGATGCTTCGCTGTCTGTGAGCAGGTCAAAAATCCGGGCACCACTTATTTTATTTCGAAATTCGCTGTTTTTACGTGTCGGCGGAGTCAGGATTTCAAAGGCGGCATCATTCAGGCTGGTGACATTAAAACTGGTGTTTACCACTATGATTCCTACCGGAGTCTTGTTGACAACATTTTCATTGTATTTTTTCAGCATCAGCAGGTTTTCATAGAGCTTGGCATTTTCAATCGCAATCGAGGCCTGTTCCGCCAGGAGTTCGAACAGGTACAAATCACTCTGTAAAAAGACCTTGGCCTCGCTGCTGTTGTCCAGATAGATCACCCCGATGATCTTTTCTTTGATCTTGAGCGGTACGCACATGATCGAGCGAAGATTCAGTTCCGCGATCGATTTCTGCTTGGCATATTTTTCATCGGCCTGGGCGTCGGAAGTATATACCGAGGTGCCGGTTCGGGCGACTTTGTTGGCAATTGAATTTGATATCTTGAAATCATCGCCCAATAGCTTTTCCCGGGCAATATTATGTGCGGTTTTGAACTGCAGTTCACCGCTTTCATCCAGAAGCATCAGAAATCCGCGTTCGGCCTGCAGCAGCTTAATGGCATGTTCCAGTACCTTATGCAGGATTTCATCCAGGACCAGCGATGAATTTATCGCCTGCGAGATATCCAGGATGGCCTTGAGATCGGCCGTTCGGGTTTCCGATAAGCGGGACTTTTCTGCCAGCGAAGGGTACCTGTTTTCTATTGATGACAGGCTGTCTTCCATTTCGGAAAGCAGGTCCATTTCATCATCAATTTGTCCCCTGACATCCTGATTCCTGGGCTTATCAGGGACGATAATTTTATCCGTGGTATCGAATTTGGTAACGGAGGTCTTTTTTATTGCCATACGCTTTCCTGAACTATGGATTTAATATGCGTCTGTATAATTATCGGAAAGCCTGCGGCAAACGTTAACCCCAATAATATTAAAGTCTTATCAAAAAGCCCCTATAATTATGCGAATTAGTTCTGTGATTTTACAATCTTCAAATCTGAGACTCGAAAGGGGGGACTCTGGAAGACCAGTTTTTCCGCTCCGAAACCGCTTATATTCAATAGATTGTCAAGAATTTGCACAGGAAAATCCTGTCCCGAACCATGGGATGTGTCGTTTTCCAGCCCCCGATACCATCGGCTGGCATCCTGTATGTCTTTGGCGCTTAACCTTTTAAGCTCAATCTCCAGTCTCAGGTAATATCTTGCCGTACGGTTCAGATTATCTACCTGTCCGAATGATAAAAGCAGTCTTTCGTTGAGTGCCTCAAGAATATCATTGCGGGTTAAGTATGTGTTATCAAATGGCTTACCATCAAATGGCAGCAGCCTCAGGTTGTACCTGGAACCGAAGCTCTGGTATTCAATCTCCAGGGCAGCCTGTTTCTCATCGACAATATGGTCGAACCATAGTGACTGAGACTTCTTTAATTCGACCCTGAATTTCAGACGCAGGGGATAGCTTTCTTTTGTACTCCGGAATCTGGCCGAATCGAGTACACTCTGCAGGTCAAATGCCGCGGTCAACTGATTTTGATACAGAAACAATTCGAAGACTGGGGAATCTTCAGCTTGAAGATCATGCGGAATGATGAGCAAAACGAAAAGAATCAGGGCCGCTGCATATCCGGCCCTGATTCTTATATCTCCTGAAATATTCATGATTAGAATGATTTGCCGAATGTAACCCAGAATTTGAGATCGGCATCAGAATCATCCAGGGCCCTGGCCAGCTCCACCCTGAATCCGGGGGAGAGGCTGACACCCAGACCTATATCAGACTTGAATTCGCCATCATCGAAGATATCATCATCCTGCCCGATCACCTTGCCGATATCGAAGAAGATCATCCCGCGCGAGTAGGCATTGAAGCTGACCACATATTCGATATTCCCCAGAAACATCTGATCGCCGAAAAATTCCTTGATATCATAGCCCCTGAGCGAGCGCAGGCCGCCCAGGTAATATTTCTTGAAAATCGGAATCCTGTCCGATGATCCGGCGTAGATGGTGCGCAGGTTGAATCCCAGGTACTCGTTCAGGGGCTGATAACGCACAAGGCTGAAACGCCAGCGTGAAAAAGTCAGGTCGCCCTTAAGATCGCCGCCTGCTTTTTCATACATAGCCTCACCGTACCATCCCGCCCAGGGGTCATAGATATTGTCACGCCTATCGAATGTATAGGTGACAGTAAAAAGCGACAATTTGCTCTCGAAGTCGGAACGATACTGATCCAGAAGATCCAGGGGGACCGTACTGAAATTGCGCCTGAATCTTTCCTGGCCGAACAGGCTCCACAGCCGCGGATGGGCATCCATCCAGTCCAGCCGGTCATAGCTGTATGCGAAATCGACCTTATTGTGATCGCCTATATGAAGCTTGATTCCGACTTTGCCGCCCTCTTTCTCATAGTAATCGCGGAAATCTTCTTTCACCAGCAGGGCATAGACAGTATTCTCATTTTTGCCCGCGATCCAGTCATCCTCGGTGGCTGTTTCACGATACAGGCTGCCGTATGGTTCCAGGGCATATTTATTGAATATCCTCTGTGATACTGTCAGGTCATAACGGGTTCTTTCGGCTTCGAAAGCATAGCCGAATGATCCTGAAACCGATGGAAAGATATGATCCGGGTCTTCATATTTAAGCCCGATATTGACCCCCAGCCCATCCACACGGTTGTATGAAAACGACCCCAGGAATTCAATCTCGCGGTAATACCCGCGCCGTGAACCATATTTCCTTCCGCCTTCCTGCCAGCCTTTCATCGAGACGATCTGCCCATACACCTGAGAATCCTCATGACGATATACCCGTCCGCAAATGACCACCACGTTTTCGCGCACCAGCGATCGTGAATGAAGCGTCACATCGCCGAACAGGCTGATCAGATTATCTGCCACCTCGCCGTATAATTCAACATCTGCGCCGACATTGATCAGGTCACCGCGCACGAAAATCTCCGAGTCGATAATGGCCGGCTTGAAGGCGTTGAACATATCTGTTGGTATGCGACGACGCGGGGGTTCATCCTTGATCTGGAATTCAACCAGCACTCGGTCATCGGAAATCCGTTCGACCTTGCGCACTTTGAGTAACTCATAAGGAACCTCGATATCATCCCATACGATAGACTGGCCGGAAAATACCGGACCGTCAGCGATACTGATTTCGTTCTCGAAATAGGTAACCAAAGCGCATGATGATGACACTGTCTTGCGCTGGCCAGCGAAGTTCAATTCTATGTATAAATCATCTTCCATGTAATCGATCAGGAATTTATTGCCCGATTGGGCGGCCGCCCCGTTTGGAAAAAGTGCGGCAATAAAAAGCAGTACCGCCAGAATTATCAGAATCGTAATCTTGTTATCAACCAATCGTTCCTCCTTTGTTTGCCATTATAAATAGCAAACATTGTACCGCATGCGAAAATAGCCGTTATTTGGGCCAAATCGGCCAAAAGCCGGATATTATATATACATGGCGTTGTATATTTTACAATCGCTATGATAGTAATGTTGTAAAAATCACAACAGTTTATACTTTTTGAGTTTCTTATACAGATTGCCGCGATCCATACCCAGCTTGCGGGCCAGTTCCGATATGTTTCCGCCACTTTGCCTGAGATTGATTTTCAAAAAGTTTTTCTCGAACCCGGCCACATTTCTTTTGAGAATATTTTTCTCCGAAAACTGATCTTCATCAGTTGCATGATCACCGCTACTCATCAATTTCGATGCGAAATCGCGGTTGATTTCATCGCGGTCGCAGATAAAAAACAGACGTTCCGTGAAATTCCGCAGCTCCCGGATATTTCCGGGCCAGTCATGTGAATTTAGAAGCGTTATGATATCGCTTTCGTAGGTTCGTTCAAACTGATATGTGGATTCTTTTAAGCGATTGAAGAAATGATGAAATAGAAGCGGGATATCCTCTTTGCGTTCGCGAAGAGGCGCGACATAGATCGGGATAGTATTGATTCTGTACAACAGGTCGGCCCTGAATTTTTCCTGTTTGGCCTGTTCCTCAAGGTCTTTGCCGCTGATGGATATCAGGCGCACATCAATTTCAACCTTTTTGTCCGATCCGATCATCTCCAGTTCATTGCTTTCCAGCAGACGCAGTAACTTGCTTTGCAAGGCAAGCGGAAGTTCAGCAATTTCGTCCAGTACCAGGCTGCCCCCATCGGCCTGCTTGAATTTGCCATGACGGTCGCTGATCGCCCCGGTGAAGGCACCCTTTTTATGTCCGAACAGTTCTGACTCAGCCAGATCGTGCGGTATTGCCGCGCAGTTTACCGTCACAAGCGGCTGAGATGATCGGGCGGAGCGATAATGAATCTGCGAGGCGACCAGCTCCTTGCCGGTGCCGGTTTCGCCCCAGATCAGTACCCGGCTGTCGGTTGCTGACACGCTTTCTATTGTATGGCGCAGTTTTACTATCTGCTCGCTTTCACCGATTATTTCGTAGCGCGAAAGTTTTTCCTCACGGAACCGTCGATTTTCCTGGCGCAGGTTATATTTTTCCATGGCACTTTTTATAACTACCAGCAGACGCTTGACATCAGGCGGTTTCTCCAGGAAATCCGAGGCGCCGTTTTTGATTGAATCGGCCGCTTCCTGCAATGAGGCCTGCCCGGAACACATGATAATCTCGGGAGGACTTTTAAGCTGACGAATATTGTTTAAAAGTGTCAGCCCGTCCGGATCGGGCATCTGAATATCCAGAAGAACCACGGCATAGGAGCCTGTTTTAAGGCGCTGGAGCACATTGGCGGAAATGTTCTCTGAATCTATTTTATAGCCTTCACCATCGAGAAGTGAGCCGATCTGCTCGGTGAAGGGCCGGTCGTCATCGACTAAAAGGACTTTCTTGTTCACCTGCACCGCCAAATTCAAGAGTCACAGTGGTTCCATCCTGATCGGAATCAAGTTCCATTTCCGCGCCCAGGGCCTGGGCAAATTTTTTGGCTATGGGAAGTCCCAGCCCGGTACCGCGGGATTTTGTTGTATAATAGGGCTTGAAGATCTTCTCTTTCAGGTCGCGCGGGATTCCCGGGCCGGTGTCGTTGACGGTTATTATAACAACATTATCATCGCGCATGGCTGTGATTTCCAGACGGCCCGATTCCTGCATTGCCTCGAGGCTGTTCTTGACCAGGTTAAAAAGCAGGCTGCGCAGGATTTCATAATCCGTCTCCAGGTAGATGTCATCGGCGACATCGATTTTCTTCTCGATAGCGGGATAATTCCGTCCGGCCAGTTCGATGGCATCCTGGCAGATACGCTTGACATTGACCAGCACCGGCCGTATATCGGGCGAACGCGCAAACATGGAGAAATCATTGGCTATATCTTCCAGCTTGGCAATCTCGGTCGAGATTGTCTCGATATCCTTGCGGGCCTGTTCCATATCCGAGGCGCCGGTTAGCTTATGCATGGCTGTCTTGATCGGACTTAAGATGTTCTTGATTCCATGAGCGATAACCCGCGCGGTATTTTTCCATCCCGCCTCGATTTCGGCCTGGAGCAGGCGCTGGGCGTTATTGCGCAATTCGCCGGACATGTAGTTGAACGATGATACCAGCGTACCCAGTTCATCATCTTTGGTATAGCTGACAGTCTTGCCCCATTTGCCCTTGGCGATTTCAAATGCCGCCAGCGAGAGATTATTTATTGGTTTGATCAGCGAATTGGCCCACCAGCGGGCGATATAAATAATAAATGTCAGGAAAATCACTGTTACACTTATCCATAAAAACCAGGCGATATTGCTGCCGGAAGCCTCGACGAAATTCTTCAGGCGATTGTACTCGGTCTTGGCGCTGATGATTTCCGCCGCACGCTGCGAAAAATCGTCGGGCAGATATTGCCCCAGGATCAACAGCGGTGATGGATCCAATGATGGCGCCAGTGAGATACGCTGATATACCAGTATGCGTCCCTCAAAGCTGATTATCTCCGGGAATGCCCCCGCTTTAAAGGCCGCTTCCTCCATGAACATGCGGTTGTACTCTTCGTTTTCCAGGGATTTGATTGCCAGGGTATCGGTCTGGGAAATGAATATGATCAGGTCGAAATATTTTATATCTTCGGAGGTCAATGAATCCTTGGCCAGGATATCCACCAGGTTCAGAAATCGCAGCCGGTACAATTCCAGGTTGTTTTCAACCATATACTCAGAATTGCGCAGGGACTGCTCAAAACCGGGTGAAATCACCTGGCTGATACCCTGGTTAAAGAGATAGACTGCAACCAGCGAAAGAATCAGGAAGGGCACAAAAGAGAGCAGAAACAGCCTCAGGAAGAACTTATTTTTTATCAGCATGGCTTCTAAACTTTTCCGGGTAATGGGTTTTCAGGTCATGCAGCGCCTGGCGATGCGACTCGAATGCTATTTTATCGGGACTCATCTCATCACGTTCAAAAAAGACCGCTTTCATGGCATCATCGGCCGCCTTAAGTTCACCGCCTGCAGGTTCGGCGAAATACAGGATCAGGATGGCATTTGTTCGCGGATCATCATTGCCATTGTAGACCTTAAAAAGACCGGTAATGCATACATCCAGATTGGTCTCCTCTTTTAATTCACGGACCGCGGTTTCGGCCGGGGACTCATCCCATTCGATAAAACCGGCCGGGATTGTCCAGTAGCCCTGCCTGGGATAATGAGCACGTTGCACCCATAACAGCCGACCCTCATGAAAGACCACACATCCGGCCGCCGGCGCGGGATTGCGATAATGAATAAATCCGCATTCCGGGCATCGTTGACGCTGGAAACCCTCGTCGCTGTAATCCTCCAGTTCGGCCCTGCATTGCGGGCAATATTTATAGACACTCATAACTTATTTTGCTCCAATAGGAATTTACATTAAATGCTTCCTTTGGCAAGTTTGAACACAGATCAGCCATGATTCATTTTCAGGGCCACCACCGTCATATCATCCTGCGGAATTTCACCCGAGGAAAACTCCTTGATTTCATCAACCACTTTTTCGGTAATCTCGCGAGCAGACTGATCGCGCAAGCTTTTGATCAGCTCCAGAAGCCGATCTTCGCCAAATTGATTACCATCACGATCAAAGGCCTCATTGACACCGTCAGTGTAGAAAAAGACCAGGTCGCCCGGCGATAATGATATTCTATCTGATTTATAGCTGGCTTCCGGAAATGCGCCGATCAAGAGCCCGCCCTCGGTCAAAAAGCTGTGGCTGCCGTCGGTGTGAATCACAATCGGGTAATTGTGCCCGGCGTTGACATAATGCAGCTCGTGATTTCGTTGATCGAAATCGGCATAGAAAAGCGTAACGAATTTTTCCGATGATGTGGTCGTAGCCATCAGGAAATTGACATTTTTCAATATCTTTGCCAGCGAATCGGTATTTCTGACCTCGCTTCGCAGCATGGCCTGAATCTGCGAAACCATCAGCGCCGCAGGTATACCTTTACCGGAAACATCTGCCACAACTATACCTGTCGTATCTCGCCGGGTCTGCAAAAAGTCGTAAAAGTCACCGCCCACGTAGCGCGAGGGCTCGGAATAGGCCGCTATCTCGAAATCTTCGCCGCTTGGCAATGATTTGGGCAGCAGGTCCTTCTGAATCTGGCGGGCCAGCGAAAGCTCTTCCTCGAGTCGCTGCTTCTCGAGCGATTCCTGGTAGAGACGGGCGTTGGACATGGCCACAACCAGTTGATTGGAAAGGATATTCAATGTTGTAATATCCTCGTAATTGTAATTATAGCCGGAAATTTTGTTGGAAAGGGCGATGAAGCCCTCGATTTCCCCGCGATTGATCAATGGTGCGATCATCTGGTAGCCCATTTTCTCGAGCCCATCCAGAAGCGGAGACTCCTTCTCAATCGATTTGTATTCCTCCAGAAGTGCCGGACGGCCCCGTCTCACCATCTCCTCGGTCAGTGAATCATTGATCGAATAGGTCATCTCCGGCGATGTATCGCCCGGCTGGGGGAGCAGCACAAGGCTCTGATCGTTTTCCGATTTCAGGCACAGGCGCACCTTTTCGATCAACATCTCTTCGCGTAAAATTCTGACCACAGAATCACGCAGTTTTTCCGGATCGAGAATCGAGGTCAACTCACGGGCGATTTCCTCGGTCACATAGCGGATATCGACTTTGCCCTTGATAAAGAATTTCTTCAGGAAATTGTCCACCTGGTTCATGATTGGCTGGAAAAATATCAGTGCCAGGATGATAAAGATGGCCGGCAAAAATGGGGTATCCTGGTCGAAAATATCCTGGAGCAGTTTTGTGAACTGTGACAATATAAGCAGATATGCCCCGACTATAATCGCCGAGGTGATGGTATAGACCACGGACTGCCTGACAATCAGGCGCACATCCAGAAACTGGTAACGGATAATGGCATAGATAATCGCGCCATTGCCGATTGCCAGGGCGGCTATGGCCATGGCCACCTGAACATTGGTGGACATGTCAAATCCGCTCAGGTTGGGCAAAAGATATGAGATCATATACAGGCCGGTGGCCGATTGTATACCCCAGATGACTATCTGGGTCTGGGTTTTCAGTCGACGATTGGCCACCGATTTGAGGCCCCGGTAGAGGAGTATCAGGGCTATGATGATATAGACAATATTTATAACCGCGAATGTCTGCAGGTGCAGCCTGACCAGAAAGTCCAGCAGGGCGGCAACAAAACCGATGAAGAATATGAAACGATCGGTGATCCATGAAAAGAAAGCCACTGATGAATCAACCTGCAGAATTTCCACCAGCCGTTCGCTGTCGGCAAAAATCGTAACCAGCACAATATGGAAGATATGCGGGATGAAAATCAGGTATTTGACTTTGCTGTTGGTGGTCAGGATCGGATGTTCGGTGGGAAAGACTAAGGCAAAGAGAATCAGTTGCGGGAAGAACAGTTCCCACAGGAAGAACAGGTTTTCATAAAAGGGAACAGCCGCGGCCACGATTTCTCCGGCCCGGCCCATAAAGACACCCAGAGAGGCAAACAGGGGCGCCAGCCCGGCAAAAATCAACAGCAGGCTGGTAACCCGGTTCAACCGGCGAAATGGATTTTCTCTGAAAATAATGGTGCCGGTAAAAAAAAGCAGAGCAGAGAAAATTAAATATATTACACCGACTAAAAGCTGAAAATTCACTCTTGCCCTTTGCCTCTATTAAAACAATTATGAAGCCAGGTTTTTGACTATCACCACACGGGTGCCGCCATCAGAATTAGTTTCTATCCTGAGATCATCCACCAGGCTTCGCACAATAAAAATACCCCGCCCGGCTTCCTTGAGAAGATTCTCATCATCGACAGGATTGGGAACTTCATCGGGCACAAATCCCGAGCCCTGGTCGTTGATGGTAATCTCCAGGCGATCATCTAATACTTCCAGGACAATCGTGACCTCTTTTTCGGGATCGAATTTATTGCCATGCACAATGGCGTTATTGATCAGCTCGGTTGTGCTGATTGCCAGATCGGCGATTTCATCATTATCCAGGCCGATCTCTTTCAAATGGCTTTCGAGGAAACGGTCGGCCTCGGCCAGATGATCCTGGCTGCTGGGTATTTTTAGCTGATATTTTTGATTTCCCACATTGAGCCCTTTGCGATTAGATCGTGAGGGTGTCTGTCAGATTAACTAAAACGACTTAACAGCATCATCGGTGGAATTGAACGACTCAAAGACATTATTCAGCTTGGTGATCTCAAAAAGATTGGCAACCTTTTCGGATACTGCCGCAAGTTTCAATTCACCCTTGTTGTTGCGCAGGGATGTCATACCGGAGATGAGAATACCCAGACCGGTCGAATTCATCCATTCCACGTTTTCCAGGTCGATGACAACCTTTTTTTGGTTCTTGGCAATCAATTCATAAAGCTGATTGCGAAGTTCGGTCGCCTCCGGACCCCCCATGATCTTGCCCTCGGGTTCGAGGACCACAACTCCATCCTTCTCATGGGTGGAGATACTCATTCTTCCTCCTATGCTTTGGTATACGCAGTACCTTACCGCAAGATCGGTATTTTACACCTTTAATGACCTATGATAATGATTTGGCGGGAATTGTAATAGAATTTTTTTAAAGAAATTAAAATTACTTGAAGAGGGCCTTGATCTTGCCCCATGTGGTCAGCTTGACCGATAGCGATGTATTCACATTCAGATTGATTTTCATAGCGCCCGGAGCGGGATTGAATGTTGGTTCCGCCTTCCGATTGTCGACCTTAATCAGTACCACATCATTCTCGGAATGATAGCCTTTCTGCGAGGGATCAGCCGGATCGTATTTGGGTATTGTGATTTCATATTTGCCGGCCTGGATGGTACGGGTGGAGACTATCTTTTCGTCATCAATATATGCCTCCACCAGTGATCCGGCGGGCGCATTCTGACCGTTGATTTGAAGATTGCCCGATATTGTGCAGTCATCGCCGGGGTTAGCCCAAAGCGGCGCGATGCCCGTCATGCAAAGCCCCGTTATCAAGAGGGCTATTATTAATCCATGATTGCGAAAATAGCTCATACCAAATTAAGATTATGTCAACATTTCACAGAAGTCAAGCTAAAATTGATGCAGATGCTTCTAATATAGTATCGTCAAACCCGTATAGAAGAGTTAACCAGCCGGAAAGATAGATGTTCCAATTCCATGGCCATGTTTTCATTGCGCAGGAAAACATCCTCCGGCACCTTGAGGTTTATCGGGGCGAAATTAAGAATCGCCTTTATACCGGCCTTAACCACATCATCGACAACGTTCTGGGCCTGCTGGGGCGGCACGGCAATGACCACGATTTCGATATGATTGCTTTTCAGTTCCTTTGTCAGGTCCTTGACATCCTTGATGACTATACCCTTATGATTGGAACCTATTTTACGCTGATCGTTATCGAACAGCAATGTTATCTTGAAACCCTGACGGGTGAATTCCTTGTATGACACGAGGGCCGAACCGATATTTCCGATTCCAACCAGGGCAACATGCCATTGCATGTCGACACCCAGAATCTTGGCCAGTTTGTCGCGCAATTCCTTGACCGGATAACCGAGGCCACGGGTTCCGAATGATCCGAAGAATGAGAGGTCCTTGCGTACCTGGGCCGGGGTCAGATGTTCCATGCGCGCCAGGTCCTTGGAGGACACAGTTTCGTAGTTTTCTTTATCAAGCTGAACCAGCGCCCGATAGTAGCGCGAGAGCCGGGAGATGGTCGATTCGGATATTCTCTTTAACTTGGTCAAAATTCCTCCTGCAGGAAATCAGATAAATTGCCCTTATATTGTGAAACCTTTCACAACAAAATTAATTTGCAGAAAGTTCAAATGTCAAGCGAATTTTATAAATAGTGGGCCAAATTAATGAACTAATATGGATTAAGATGGTGGTTTTTTTAATGTAAAACGGGACTCCATAATCCATGAAGTCCCGTTTTTATAATTTGATTGTTACAAAAATATCATTCTAATGTCTGCGGAACGGCTGTCGGATAGCTCGACTGAACATCCCCCAGGTAGATATTCTTAGCCGCCGAGGAATCATAATAGTTGTTGCAGCTGAGTACGAAGATCTGATAATCCTGAGCATACTGTTTGAGGATACCGATGGCGTTTTCGCGACGGCGCGAGTCGAAGGTCAAAAACGGTTCATCGAATATCAAAACAGGATTGCGTTCCTGCGAAATTATCCTCACAAGTGCCATTCTTGCAGCCAGATACAGCTGATCGCGGGCTCCGCGTGAGAGGGCCGTATCCGGATCAACCCAGTCATCCTTCTCAGGCGAAAACAGCTCGAATTTGAGGCTCTGGCGATCGAACCGGACCCGGCTGTAGCGTCCAGAAGTCACCTGAGAAAGCACTTCTGAGGTCTCCTGTTCCAGAACTCCCAGCGAGGCTTTGAGCACATTTTTGCGTGCCACCTCGATATATTTTTTGGCCGCTTCATACAATTTCAGCTCATACTTTACGTTCTCGATCTGATCGCCGATTTCCTCAAGGCGTTCCTCCAGCGAGGCCTGCAGTTCGCATCCCGATTCGGCGAATTCCAGTTGACGGGTCAGGGCCACCTCCTGGCCCTCCAGCACCGATTTCTGTTTTTCCAGCGCTTCGACCAGTACATTGAGCTTCTCCTTCTCCTCGGCGTTCATGCTGTACATCTTCAGATCACGGTTGGTTTCGGTCTCCATCGCCAGGTTCTTGGTAACCTCCTGGAGTTCCTTTTCAAGCTCCTTGATGCCCTTGCCGTTGAGCCAGCCCTCGTAGCGACGGACCTCGGTTTTAATTTCGCGATCGAGATCGCGATAATTGTCGTATTTGTTCTTTAATTCACTGATATCTCTGCACTTATATTTTTCGAGCACTGTCTCGACCGATACGCGCGCATTTTCCAGGTCGGATTCAAGATCCTCCAGGTTGGAATGCTTGAGATTGTACTTGAGTTTTAAGGCGCCGGTATGTTTGGCCTTGGAGCCCCAGATAGAACTTAGCACGATGAAAAGCACGAATCCGCCCAGGGCACCGAATATGAAACGATTGTCGGCCATATCCAGCATAAAATACCAGTAAGCCGCGGCACCAAGAGTCAGAAGCAGCATGAAAAGCGATGCCGCCTTGATGAACATTCCCGGGCTGGCCAGTGAAACCTGCTCGGCCAGTTCATCGACCTTTTCCTCGACCGTATCATATTTGCCCTGCAGATAGCGAATCTGGGCCGACTGTTCCTGGGCCAGGCTCAGGTCGCTCGAATCTATTTTGGGTAATTCAGCGATTTCCTCTTTAAGCTTTTTGACTATTTCCTCTGATGATCTGACCGAGGCAACACGGTTATTGAGGTCCTGGAAACGATCTTCCAGTTCCTCCAGCCGCTGCTCATTCTGGGCCGCCTTGGCGGCCTTTTCCATATGTGATTTCTTGGCCGCGTATTCGGTCTTGATGCCTTCCAGAAGTGACTGTGTCTCTTTCAGTTTGACCCTGTTCTTGCCGATCTGATCAATTTCCCGTTTGGCCTTGTCGAGCTCATAGACCAGCTCGGATTTTGTCTTTTCCAGCTTCTGCAGGACACCGAAATGCTTGCTGCCCTCTTTCTTGATATTGCGAATATTGTCTTCGATCTTACTGATAGCTTCTGAGGCCAGGACCTCCTCGCGCCCGCCGGTGATCAGCCCCTCCAGTTTATCCTTGATCGCCTCGGAGGATTTCGATACACGCCCGATCTCATCCTGTTTGATAGTCGATGTGGCCAGGAAGATATCACGGTTGGCCAGGCCCATCCCGGATTCGATGATGGACAGAATCTTCTTTTTGTCGCTAATCTCTTCGCCTTCTTCGACTTTTGTCAGAAGAGCATTACCCTCCTCAAAATCCTTGCTGAGACGATAGAGCTTGCCATCGATCTCGAATTCCATCGAAAGCTCAAAGGCCTGGTCGCAGTCCCAGCCGACTTTCTCTTTCAGCTCTTTTCTGGTCGATGAGGGATCCTCGAAAAAGAGATCGGTAATTGCCTCAACCAGTGTCGATTTACCTGCTTCATTGGGCCCGCTGATCAGGTTGATGCCATTCTCGAAGGTTTCATCGAAGGCCCTGAGGTTTTTGTATCTTTTAACTTCCAGCCTGTTTATTTTCATAAAGCGATCCTTTTATATGGCGTCCTTGCCGGATAAAAGAGCATATCCGAGTTTGAGGCTCTCTTTTAAAAGATGAGCCTGTTCGGGGTTTTCCTCAGCTTTTATTTCAGCGGCCAGGAGCTTGATATACTGGCCCAGAATAGTCGTCTGCGGCAGATTCATCTGCTCCAGATCCTCCGGCACCGACTGTGATCTGTCGACCAGTTCCAGATGCAGGAACTGATCGCCCATATGTTCGTACAGGCGCCCGAAATCGATATAGCCGTCGGAGGGGAATATGCCTGTCAGCAGCACGCGCAGGAGTTTGTTCTCACCGGTATGTTTGGAGATTTCCCGTTCCAGCTCCAATGTATATTTGAAGCTTTGACATGAAAGTTCAATGGTGTTCCATTCCAGCTTGCCGGTCTTGATTTTATCGATTTCAACTTTGCCCTCGCCCAAGTTTACCATCGCCGCCCAGCCGGCATCTTTCTGCTTGAAGGTCAATGGTTCAGGTGAACCGCAATATACCGCCGGGACCTTCACTGTTGGAGCGCGCAGATAAGAATGCCAGTGTCCCAGGGCGATATAATCAAAGCCGGAATTTTCAATTTCCTCGATTGTGATCGGCCAGTCATCGGGAGATGATTTACCCGGAATCTGCAGGGAACCATGGGCAATGGCGATATGGTAGCCGGGACTTTTTTCCGGCTCGAGACCTTTTATAGGTGAACTGGTCGATTTGACTGTCTGATTGGGATTGCAGTAAAATGTCAATCCCAGGTCGGGAAAGGCAATGCGGGTTTTGTCGGGATCGCCGAACATATAGAGGTTGTCAGGAATCTCGTTTTCCCGCAATGTGTTATAAATCGAATTCTCTTCCAGGCAATCATGTGTGCCGGGTATCAGAATTGCCGGGATTTCCTTCAGCCGTTCAATTTCGCGCAGGGCGAAATCCAGAAGCGGCTTGGAAATCCTGTTAGATTCGAAAAGATCTCCGGCAATAACGAAAGCATCGATATCCGATTCGAGACAGATATCGATCATTTTGCTGAATGAATCCTTAAGGGCGGCACGGACTTTGTCACCGGACTTGCCCAGCCCGGATAGTTTTATGCCGAGATGGATATCTCCACTGTGAAGAATTTTGGCCATGTTCAGTCCTTGTTCGAGGTAAATAACCTACTCTGTTTTGTTTATCGGTTTCAGGTGGACGCTTCTAAAGCGGCAGAGTACGATTTTTGAACAGTATTATGAAAAATGCGGAGATGCTGAAACCTGGCCTGTAATGACTCAAATTGAGGGTCAAATCCGATACGATAGCCGAGAGTAAGCTCGAAGAAAAGGCTATTATGGGGTTCTGTATACCAGTGAATTGATATTCATCCCGGCTCCCACGGAGGCGAAAACCACTATGTCACCACTTTCGGCGCTGTGATTTTCAAGCTTGCCCTTGTTCATCAGGTCCAGAAGGGTGGGCAGGGTGGCAACCGAGCTGTTGCCCAGACGGGATATGATCATGGGCATAATATACAATGGCGCCTGACCTTTGCTGTATTTGCGGAAAATATGCTTCAGAATCGCTTCATCCATCTTGGCGTTGGCCTGATGAATCAGGATTTTGCTGACCTGATCGACCGGCACCTGAGCCTTATCGAGGCTCTCCTTAACAACCAGTGGAACGGTCTTAATGGCATATTGATAGAGCTTATGGCCATGCATCTTGAGATAAATCTCACCATTGGGTGAACCGGAATTGAATGACTTATCCATCCAGAGCATATAGGCCTGTTCGAGAGTGTCCGACCTGGCCGAATGGGAGAGAATACCCAGGGGAGTATCGCTTTCGACACCCTCCAGTATAGTCGCCCCGGCGCCATCAGCATAAATCATGCTGTCGCGGTCATGCGGATCGGATACCCGCGATAATGTTTCCGCCCCGATAACCAGGGCACGCTTGGCGTCACCCGATTTTATATAATAGTCGGACTGGATAACAGCCTGGAGCCATCCCGGACATCCAAACGGCAGGTCATAGGCGATAGTGTATGGGTTTTTAATTTGCAGTTTGTGCTTGACCCTTGCCGCCAGGCTGGGAACGAAATCGGATCTTTTATTATCGGCACGCACATCGCCGAAGTTGTGAGCGACAATTATATAATCCAGTGTCTCCTTGTCTGTATTGGAGCTTTCCAGGGCTTCCATTGCAGACATGTAGGCGATATCGGAAGTTACCAGGTCGTCCGAAACATACCTTCGTTCGATAATTCCTGTAATCTCCTCCAGCTTATTGACGATTTCTTTATTGTCTTTGTCAAATATGTTTCCCTCGGAATCATAAAATGTATTCTCGAGGAATAGGCTGTTGGGGACCTGCTTTTCCGGGATGTAACATCCGGTGCCCCTGATGACCGAGAATTTTCTTCCGTTATTCATTAATCGCTTTTCCTATTAGCTGATTTATGCTGACTTATACGCATATTGCAACACCGGGATAAGCCGAACCGCTCAGCGGATTCCGCAACGGCAATGCTCTGTTTTTTACAATAATATCTTTTTTAGCGGTTAGATGTCAAGCAAATAGGGAAAGCTTTATTGCGACTTTCCCTATTTTATATAACTGATTCAATTAATTCTATGAAAATAGGCCGGAGAATCTTATTCACTAATTAATATCTGAAGTCTCTCCTGCGATTGTTTTTTTCCTTGGGCGGACGAGCCTCATCAACTTTCATAGTGCGGCCCATATAATCCGAGCCGTCCAAAGCCTCTTTGGCCTTTTCCGCTTCATCGCGGCTTGACATCTCAACAAAGCCAAAGCCCTTTCCCTCAATCAGGCGGACTTCTTTGACCTGGCCGTGATTTGAGAAAAGTTCTTCCAGCTGTTCACCCGTTACCGAGTAACTTAAATTTCCTACATAGAGTTTGTTCTCTTGCATCTTAACCTCTTTGTTTTGGTTTCCTGTTTGAAGAAGTCTACTTAAGAGGGAAGATGCACGTAGCGGATCTATCCATCATAATCTTAACTTTCAAACAATGGTTCTTAAATAAATATCTGAGTCTTACAGTTGGCAAAACAGTACTCTCCGGCTTTGATCAGTTTATAATGTCGCTTTCCATAAGACCTAACTTAAACGTTTATAGCTAATACAAAGTTCCAGGTCAAGCTAAATCGACAAATAAAGTCCCGATTTTTTGAATATATTTGGCAAATACATTTGCTCAATCTGGTAACATGCATATTCGCAAAGAGTTATCCGGCAATAATATGGCGCGCCAGAAGGTACGGAATTATAATATAGACTATCGAATCGCGGATCAGATAGAACAAAAATACGCCGGCGACAAGTTTCCATCCATAGCGCCTGAAAAGAAATTTAAGCCTGGCCGCTATCCTTTTTCTGCGTGGCAGGCTTTCCGTGCCTTCGATAGGCTCACGCAGATCATGCCGGAATTGTCTCAGCAGGTTTTTGATTCTGCCAAACGGCCCGTTTGCAGATTTCGATTTTATTTCAGCCATACAATAATTTTGCAATTTCGTTATTACATATCATGAACCACTTCCCATGAATCCGGCCAGCTGTTTCCACCCGAATAACGCAGCATGAGTATCTCTGTTCCCGCCGGGAAATCGAGATCGTTGTCATCGATCAGCGGAGGGAGGGATATGTCATCCGTGCTTTTGCCATCGGGAAGAGTTATTTTGACCAGAAGACGGGGCGCTTTTTTCATGTCGTCGGCAGTCCGGTCATAATTGTTTGATGAAAATCCTTTTTCAATATTAAAGCCGGCGTTTCTTTGCCAGAAAATGGTGAAGCCATGAAAATTGGCCGGATCATCGAAGATATCGCGAATCATGGTGACGATATCATCCGATGATGACCAGGCCTGGCTGCGCAGATCGATTGTGAACTGCGCCGCGGCGGTAAATGCCGGCTGATTGTTCCAGGTCAGTTCCGACGGGCTCCATTCGAAATTCATGCGCTGCACATCGATCTCGATATCATCGGTCTGACCATCCGAGTTCTTGCCCGGATGATAGAGTTCCAGGTAAGCTTCATCGATAGTGGTACCCTCAGGAAGATCGGGGATCGGGAAATGTACATAGCCCCGCTTGATATCATTGGCATAGGCAATACGCACATAACCATCCTGGCCCCAGCTGTTATCCGGAGATTGCTGCCAGATCCAGGTGTCCTTGTCCGCTCCGATCCAGAGGAATACGGTTCCTGATGATGTCGGTCCGGAAGTTGTCGAGGAGCTGCAGGCAAACAGTGTCAGGAGAAGTATGCTCAGAATAATAAATGCATGTTTCATAGAGATTGCCCCCCGTTTAAGATTCTCGAATCAGTACAAATAAGATAAAATTAATCCACAATGCAAATGTTTATTGAAAAAGATGGAATAGATATCCTGAAAGTTGCATGTTTTAAGGGTTTAAATGCTTGCGCAACGTTTTGTAAATGATATATTATTGGTAAATGGATTCCGGGCATTGAAGCCGAGTTTACACACCCTGAAGAGGCAAGCAGTCGGAAATACATATAATTTCGTATCGGTCCGGGGACCTGGCCGAGTTGAATTATAACTCCAGACTTCGTCTACTTGCAGGGGGGGTTATGGATATTCGCATCGACTTTTTAATATTTTCGATAATGATACCATATTACATGGGATAAATAAACGTTTCCACAATAATTCAATTTAGCCCCAGGGCTCGGGAGGCTGTTATGAAAAAATCTCTACTGTTCCTGATTGCATTAATCTTCTTACTAGGTGCCGGGAATCTATTGGCGCAGGATGGCGACTGTGATCCACCGGTTATTGTCTGCCCGGACTTTCCTTTTGAACTGACCATGTGCGGTCCCGGCACAGTGTGTGTGGATATGCCGGTTGAAAGTCCCACCCCGGTTACGATTGAGGCCGGCGAAGCATATATGTCCGCCGACAAGGGCGCCGGTCAGCTGTGCTGGAATGTTGATACATCCGGCGCATATACATTTACGGTATATGCCTACAATGATTGCGGAGCGGATACATGTGTGGTAACCGCGATTGTTACCATCAATGAAAAGCCTGTGATAGATTGTCCCCAAGAAGACTTCTCTATGGAGATCTGCGAACCTCAGGAAATCTGCCTGGATCTTCCTATTTTGGACGCTGAAAATGTCTATGTCAATGGTGCCACATGGGAGAATGGCGAACTGTGTTTCTTTGCAGATGAAGCCGGTATTTATAATTTTGATGTTATCGCCGAGAATGGCTGCGGTACAGATACCTGCCAGATTATCTACGAAGTTATATTTTTAGCGCCGCCCACGATTGTCTGTCCGGAAGAGGCTGTTGAAGCTGCGATTTGTCCCGGAGATGAAGTCTGTGTCGACATTCCGATTCTCGGTGCTGATGAGATCAGCACAACTTTGGGCACATACGAAAACGGCCAGCTCTGTTTTACTCCTGCCAATGACGGCCCGCAGTCGATTACCATAACCGCAAGCAACATGTGTGACACCAATACATGCATTGTGGATTTTGATATTATTTTTATTCCTCCGCCGATGATTCATTGCGACCAGGAAGTTTATATGGATACCCTGTGCGAGGCGGATCAGGTATGTATCGATCTGCTGATCGAAAATTATGACGGTGTGGATGTAACCAATAACGGCATTTGGGCCGATGGACAGCTCTGTTTCCAGGCCGATACGGCCGGCGAGTATACATTTACCGTTACCGCCGAGAATGAATGCGGTACGGATGAATGTATGCTGGCGGTGTTCGTGACATTCGTGCCCGATCCGGTCATCACCTGCCCTGAAGAGCCGCTTGAGATTACGGTTTGTGAGGGCGACCTGGGCGAGGTTATTGTGCCGATTACAGGTGCAAGCCTGGTGGTGGCATCCTATGGCGAATGGGATGACGGCAGGCTCTACTTCCTGGCCGATACATCAGGCGTCTATATGATCGAGCTGATCGCCTATAATGCATGCGAGGTTGCCGATACTTGTAACCTGGAAATCAATGTCACAACTGATACTCCGCCGGTGATTACATGTCCCGAGGAAGATTTGAACTTTGAGATATGTGAGACGGGACAATTCTGCTTCGATCTGCCTGTTGAAAACGCCGATGATGTTATCCTTGATGGAGTCGGGACCTATGATCCGGCAAATCAGCAGGTTTGTGTGGATATCCCCGATTCCGAGGGTGGCCAGAACTTGCAGTTTGATTTCCTGATGATTGCTTCGAATCAATGCGGCGCGGACACCTGTGATTTTACCGCTTTTGTACATTATAGCCCGCCACCCGAGATTTTCTGTCCATCAGACACAGCGATTACGATTTGCCTGGCGAGTTATGTGCGCATTCCGGTCCCGGTAGCATATTATACCGATATCCAGATTACCGGCGCTGACTATGTCAATGGCCAGGTTGAATTCGTGGCCACTGAATCCGAGATGCGTGAGATTACCATTATCGCGACAGGTCAATGTGGCGTTGATACCTGCCAGTTTACTATTGATTTGACTGTAATAGAGCATCCCAATCCGGAATTCAGCATTGATTCCGCGGTACAGGGACAGTCTTCAGTGATCGTGTATTTTTCCAATGATACCGAGTTTTCAGGAGACATGAGCTTTGAGTGGGATTTCGGTGACGGTGCCACCAGCACCGAATTCGAGCCCTCTCATGCTTATGATTCCAACGGCTGTTATGATGTCTCGCTCTATGCCGAAAACGAATGCGGCACGGCGACTCATACAATATTTGATTTTGTTTGCATTACCGATCTTCAGATCGTGATTCCGACCACAGAATGGATCAGTATTTACTGCGAATTCCCGATGCTCGATGGTGAACCGTTGATACCGGGAGATATTATCAGCGCATATGATCCTGATGGTGTCCTGTGCGGAATGGGAGAAGTCGGCGATGATGGTTCCTATGGCTTTATGCCGATTTACCGCGATGATCCGACTACCGAGGAGGAAGATGAAGGCGCCGAGCCGGGTGATATCATCTCGATGCAGATCAATTTCAATCAGGTCTTCCCGATACCGTCATTGATCTGGACCGAAAACGGTGACCGTATCGAAGTTTGTAACTTCTCCACCGAGAACTGCGTAACCCTCGACCTGGAATCAGGCTGGAACCTGAAATCATGGAATGTTGCCTATAGCGAAGGTGTGGAGAGCTTCATTTCCGGCTGGGAGGAATGTGTCGGCGTAATCCTCGGTTTTGAGGAGGGCGCGCTGACATATAATCCCGATCTGCCCGAGTTCTCAACCCTGCATACGCTGGATTATTTCCATGGTTACTGGTTCCGCATGGATTGCCCTTACCAGAAACAGCTTTGCGCCGGCGAAATTCCGACCAACAGCTATATCGATCTGGAAATGGGCTGGAACCTTGCCGCTTACTGGCCCCAGACAGTCTATGATATCGATGAAGCGCTGGCTTCGATTATGAATATCCTGCTGGTCGCTCTTGGATTCGATAACGGCGGCCTTTCCTGGGAGCCGGGTATGGGCGGCCTGAATACATTGACTGAACTTACCCCCGGACTGGGTTACTGGTACAAGGTCTCCGAGGATGGAATGTTGTTCTATCCCGGATTTGGTGTAATTGAAATGATGCCATCCGGCAACGGATCATCATATGCCGCTGAAATTCAGCCCTCGCGCACATGGATCAATATCTATGGCCGTGATATCAGGCTCGATGATGTTGCGCTTGAGCCCAATACATCAATTGAGGTCTATTCATCCAGCGGCGCCCTGTGCGGCAAGGCCGTTTATAACGGCAGCCTGCTGAAGTTTACACCGGTTTACGGTTTCGACAGGCAGACACCTGTCAGCAAGGTATATGCTCATGAAGGCGAGAGCCTGAGTATCTTTGTCAATGGTACCAGGGTCTATCCCGAAATCACCTGGAACATAATCGGCGATTGTGTCGATATCAGCACGCTCTATACCAAGGGCGGCGGTTCCAGCCCTGTGGTTCCGGATCGCTATTCATTGGCTCAGAACTATCCCAACCCGTTCAACCCCAGCACGGTGATTAAATTCAACCTGCCTCAGCCCGGCAATGCCGAGGTGGCGGTTTATAATACACTGGGCCAGAAAGTGGCCACGCTGGTTAATGGATATTTCGATGCAGGTGAATATGAGACAACCTGGAACGGGCTTGATGATAACGGCCAGAAGGTATCATCGGGTGTTTACCTCTATCGTCTGCAGACAGATAATTATGAGGAAACGCAGAAGATGATTCTGGCTAAGTAATTGCAATACAGCTACGTATTATGGCGGACGCGGATTTTTTGGTCTGCGTCCGCTCTTTATATTAAGGAAGCCGCGACATTTAAAACTGCCGCGGCTTCTCCTCATTAACCCTGCCTCAAACAAAGTACAAGCCTTGCGCATCAAAATACACGCAAAGATTTCGCGCCAATTACCGGCATGCGAATTCTCCTTTAGAATCCTGTAAAAAAGACAATAAGGGTATTCTTCTTTATCTTGACAGGGGCACTAATCAGATTTATCATTAAGCCATGCCGGATTCATCACAACAAGAACCACGCGAGATATTGCATATAACAGCAGATGGCGACTGGATCGGCAAAATCGCCGCCCGGTACAATAATCCCGACCCGGATCAGGTCTATAACCTGGAATCCAATACCGGGTTGCGCGAGAAACGTCCGGAAAAAAACCTGCTCGTGCCGGGTGATCCGGTTAATGTGCCCATCACAGATCCACCAGCAATGCCGACCAGGGGCAAAAACGGCGGACCGATCGATATTGCGGTGACTCCGCCGCCGCCGGAGGGATTCACGGTCAAATTCGAGAATGCCGAGGGGACGGCTCTTTCCAATCTTGATTATAGATTGAATTATTCGGGTATCGATGAGGAATATGCCGATTCGACCGACTCGGAAGGCAAGATCGATCTCGAAATACCGCCCGGCACCGATGTTGTCACTGTCACTTTTGAGGAGCATGAATTTACATTCAATCTCGGCCATTTACGTCCCCCGGGGCTTTTTGCCGGCGTAGCGGATCGTCTCAAGAACCTCGATTATTATCATGGCGAGATCAGCAATGAATATACCGAGGAACTGGCCGCGGCGATTCGCAAGTACCAGGATGACAACGACCTGCAACGTTCCGGCCTGCCCGACGGCGCAACTTTGGATCATCTCGAAAACCGCTACGGCTGCTGACTTTCTGCTAATCTTTTTCTCAACGCCGATTTCATCTAAACATCCTGTAGTTTCAGCAGTCTTAAATGGTGGAATCATATCCGATCCCTTTGACTTCGCCTCAGAATTATGTATCTTAGCATAGCTTACAAACTGGAGGTATTATGCAGGTTGCATTGCTTGGAAGCGGAATGATGGGCAAAGCGATTGCCTTTGATCTGAGCAAGAATCCCAAAATAGAGAAAATCCTTGTTTGCGATATAGATATCAGCGAAGCCAAACAGGTGGCCGAATTTATCGGCTCGGATAAGGTTGTGCCGACCTGGGTGGATGTGCGCAATCTGCCGGGCACGAAAAAGGCCATCGGTGGCAGCAAGGTGATAATTTCCGCCATACATTATCAGTTCAACTATGACCTCTCCCGTCTGGCAATCGAAATCGGCGCCGGTTTTGTGGATTTGGGCGGAAATACCAAGGTCGTCGGCAAGCAGATGGGCCTAAACGAAGAAGCAAAATCCAAAGGCGTGACGATTATCCCGGATACCGGCCTTGCCCCGGGGCTGGTACAGGTATTATGCGCTCATGGCGCCTCCAAATTCGATGAGCTGGACAATATCAGGATGCGTGTCGGCGGACTTCCGCAACATCCCCGTCCTCCGCTCAATTATCAGGTCGTATTCTCGGTTGAAGGGCTCATCAATGAATATATCGAGGATGCCATCGTGATTCGCAATGGTAAGGTTCAGAATGTCGAGGCCTTAAGTGAGGTGGAGGAGATATCATTTCCTAAACCATTCGAAAAACTGGAAGCGTTCCAGACCTCGGGCGGCACCTCGACAATGCCGATCACTTTTTATGGCAAAGTGAAAAATCTCGATTATAAGACAATCCGCTATCCCGGTCACAGCCAGATATTCAAAAACCTGATCAGCCTCGGTTTCTGCTCCTCGGAGAAGGTCAGCCTTGAAAGGGGCGAGGTTATTCCGCGCCATTTGACCGGACGGCTATTGCAGGAGGTGCTGGCGGGTGATGATCGCGATGTGGTGCTGGTATCGGTTATACTGGAAGGCAAATCCGGCGGCAAGCAGAAAAAACTGACTTATCGCATGGTTGATTATTTCGATGAAAACACCGGGCTGACAGCCATGATGAGATCGACCGGATTTCCCTCCGCCATAATCGCCCAGATGATGGCCGAAGGGAAAATTGAACGTAAGGGCGTGGTGCCCCAGGAGCTTTCAGTGCCGACAGAGGTATTTATGGAAGAGCTGGCTCGCCGTAAGCTGGACATAGAGGAAATCTGGGAATAACATCCGAATAGCTTTCAGAGAAACAGCACAATCTTAATCTTTTTTTGCAACCTGCCCGTTTATACGCTGTCAAATTATATTAGAAGAAACCTTGTATTGATTGATTCGTAATAGAATTACAAAGATATTTTAAAGCTTTAGATTGGGGAGAAACATGGCCAAGAAAATCACCGCGACTGCTCTTATCCTGATTCTCGTTGCAGCTATAATATTCTTCGGTTTTCGGGGAAGCGGTAATGACCAGTTGGAAGGTATCAAGCTGATCGATGTCACGCGCGGCCATATTATTGATAAGGCCATAGCAGTTGGCGAGATAGAGCCGGAAAAGGAAGTCAATGTCAAGTCGCATATCGCCGGTGTGGTCAGCAAGCTTTTTGTGGAGGAAAACGATCAGGTCAAGACCGGCGATCCATTGTTCGAGATAGCTCCGCAACCGACACCGGATCAGATTGTCTATGCCGAACTTGCGCTTCAGGAATCGGAGCTGGTGTTCGAAAATATGCGCACCGATTTTGAACGCAAGAAAGAGCTATTCAAAAAGAATCTGCTCTCACAGTCGGAATATGATAATGTAAAAAAGAATCTGGATGTTGCCCGTCTTGATGTACAGCGAAAAAGAGAGGCATTGTCACTTTTAAAAGACGGCAAAACAAGTTCCGCCTCCGGTGCGATAGAGTCTATAATTTATGCCCCGGTTTCCGGCACGGTTCTTCAGATATATAATGAAGAGGGCGATCCGGTCGAACCGATGACCTCCTATCAGCCGGGCACGCCGATTCTTTCAATTGCCAATATGGAGAACCTGGTATTCCGCGGTACTGTGGATGAGATCGATGTCGGCAAGCTGCGCGAGGGCATGGGAACCACGCTTAAAGTCGGCGCATTGTCGGCAGATACCGTGCATGGCAATCTGTATAAGATAGCCTCAAAGGCCCGCAAGCAGGACCAGACTACCGTATTCGATGTCGAAATCGAGATTACCGATGTGGGTGAAAGCGTACTCAGGGCCGGATACTCTGCCACCGCTGAAATTATTATCAATGAAAAGGACAGTGTGCTGATGATTCCGGAACGTCTGGTTGACTTTAAAGAGGATTCCAGTTTTGTGGATGTTCAGGATTCAGTTGGTGCGATTGAGACAGTTCCGGTCGAAACCGGTTTATCTGATGGGCTCAATATCGAAATTATCGCCGGCCTGGAAGAGGGTCAGAAGATAGTCGAATATCCTCCGAGGGAAATTGAGTAATGAACCTGATGTTTATCAAGCAGATTCTGCGCGATATGCGCGGGCAGAAGCTACGTACAATGCTGACTCTGTTTGGAATATTCTGGGGCACTGCCGCGGTAATTCTCCTGGGCGCATTTGGCTACGGTATTCATGCCAATCAGGAAAAGGCCTTCAAGGGACTGGGCGAGGATATCGTGATCGTGTGGGGTGGAAGAACCTCAAAATCATTCGAAGGACTGCCGCGTGGAAGATACATTCGTCAACGGGTCGAAAATGTCTATGAGCTGAAAAGGCAGATACCGGAAATTGAATACATCTCTCCTGAATATACCGAATGGAACAAGCCGGTGGTGTGGGAAAAGAAGCGGCTGGTGGCCCCGATTGTCGGTGTCTGGCCGGAGTTTGCCGATATGCGCAACATTATCCCGGAAATGGGGGGACGTTTTATCAACCGCAATGATATGGAACAGAAAAGGCGGGTTGTGTTTATCGGTAATGAACTGGCCGAACAGATTTTCGGCGAGAATCAGAATCCGGTCGGTGAAGTTATTCAGGTTTCCGGCATGCCCTTCACAGTGATTGGAGTCTTAAAAGAGAAACAACAGGATTCATCATACAATAGCCGCGACAGCCGCAAAATGGTGATACCATCGACAACTTTTGTGGCCCTGTATGGCCAGAATTATGTCGACAATGTGGTTTATAAAGCCGCCTCGACAGAGGTTCACCCCATAGCCAAGCAAAAATACTACGAAATCATGGGGCGCATACATGGTTTTGATCCATCCGATAAACAGGCCCTGATGATGTGGGATACCACCGAGAATAAGGAGTTCTTTACATATTTCTTCTGGGGATTTCGGATTTTCCTGTATGTAATCTCAGTGGCAACATTGATTGTGGGCGGCATCGGCGTGGCCAATATCATGTATGTTGTAGTTGAGGAACGCACCCGTGAGATCGGCCTGAAGATGGCATTGGGGGCCAAGGGCGGATTTATCATGCGCCAGTTTTTATTCGAGACATTATTCCTGACATTTTTCGGCGGCATAATGGGCTATTTATTCGCCTATGCGATAGTCAATATCTTCAGCAGGCTGGATCTGGAGGAATATGTGGGCATTCCACAGGTTTCGCCATTTGTGAGCATGGGTACTATCGGCGCTCTCCTGATTATCGCGATTCTGTCCGGCTATTTCCCGGCCCGTCGCGCGGCAACAATGAACCCGGTAACGGCCCTGAAGATGATGTAGATAGTTATGTTCAATGTAGTTCTTGTATTCAAAATGTTTCTGCGCGAACTCAGGGCGCAGAAAAAGAGGATGTCCCTGACAATTCTGGGTATCATCTGGGGTACCATGTCGATTACAATGCTGCTGGCATTCGGTGAGGGCCTGCGTTCGCAATTAGCGGTTAACCAGAAAGGCATGGGCGAGGGTATCATGATTATCTGGGGCGGTCAGACCAGTATGCCATACAAAGGCTTGCCGCGTGGAAGACCGATTCGATTTGAGCGGGATGATGTCGAATATCTGAAAAATCGCATTCCGGAAATCGAGATGATCGGCGGAGAATACACGCGCTGGGGGCAGTCGGTCGGCACCGGCAACAAGCTCTTCAGCCGTATGGTCAACGGTGTCTATCCCCAATATGAAAAGATGCGCAACATGATTCCGGAGATGGGCGGACGCTTTATCAACAAGAAGGACATGGAACTAAAGCGCCGGGTGGTATTTTTGGGCAATGAACTGGCTGATGATATTTTCGGCAAGGATACCCCACGCGAGGAGATAGTCGGCAAAACGGTTGAAATTAACCGCAATCGTTTTACAGTGATCGGAGTGCTCAAGAAGAAGATGCAGATGGGCATGTATTCCGGCCCGGACTGGAACCGTGCGGTAATCCCGGCCACAACATTCGAGGGCATCTGGGGGCATCGCTATCTGAATAATATGGTGGTAAAACCGTATGAGCTGGATCGCACGGAGTTTGTGGAAAAGCGCATTGCGGCGGAGCTGGGGGCCAGGTATCAGTTTGATCCGAAGGATGAATCGACAATTCATGTCTGGAATTTCATCGAGAATGTCAAGACCATGAGCAATGTTATGCTTGGTATGCAAATCTTCTTCGGACTGATCGGCGGATTGACATTACTGGTGGCCGGCGTGGGTGTAGCCAATATCATGTATGTGGCTGTTAAGGAGCGTACTACCGAAATCGGTATCAAGATGGCATTGGGCGCCAAGCAGTATCAGGTGATGATGCAGTTTATGCTGGAAGCATTGTTGATTGCGGCAATCGGCGGGCTGCTTGGGATATCGTTGTCATTCGGGCTGACCCGTGCGATCGGTTCGGTTGAATTCTCCAATGAGGCCCTGCAATGGCTCGGCAAGCCGCAGATTTCGGCAACTATTGCAATTGTTACGGCAACGATACTCGGTCTGATCGGACTGGTGTCGGGATTCTTCCCGTCACGTAAGGCGGCCTCGGTTAATCCGGTCGAATCACTCCGTTATGAATAAGAGGTAAGAAAAATGCAAAGCATGATTAAAATGAATCAGATCATCAAGGTATACAACACCGGCGCGGTGAAAGTGAAGGCCCTGAAGGGTGTTGACCTGGATATTAAGGCCGGAGAATTCGTTTCACTCGTGGGTCCCTCCGGATCGGGTAAGTCGACTTTGATGAATATTGCGGGATGCCTTGATGTACCGAGCGCGGGTGAATATATCCTGGATGGCGAACGGGTCGAAACCCTCGAGCCGGGAGAGCTGGCCGAAATACGTAATCGTAAGATCGGCTTTGTGTTCCAGAACTTTAACCTGCTTCCCTATGCTACCGCATTCGAAAATGTTGAGCTTCCGATGATATTCGGCAATGTCCCCACAAAAAAACGTCGCGAAACCGCGGCCGAGCTTCTCGACCGTGTCGGGCTGGGTGATCGCATGGATCATCGTCCCACCGAGTTATCTGGCGGCGAGATGCAGCGTGTTGCCATAGCCCGTGCGCTGGCCAACCGTCCGAGACTGATCCTGGCCGATGAGCCGACAGGCAATCTTGATTCAAAATCCGGCCGCGGGATTATAGATCTGTTTGATGAGCTGTGGCAGTCGGGCAGTACTGTCCTGATGATCACGCATGATCAGAATATCGCCAAGCGCACCAACCGGGTGGTTAAAATCAAGGATGGCCTGGTGGTCGATTCGCTGGAAAACGGCAACGGCAATCATTAAAATCCATAGATCGCGGAATCAATCATATTTTCAATCAATCAAAGGGGATTTATCTCTTGTATATACTGGGGAAAGCTATATCTTTTAATCAAACACTATGAAATACTTTATCATAATTATATTTTTAATCATTCTGGCCGGGATTATGGCTTGCAGTGATTCGCCCACAGCGCCCGAAATCGATCCCTTTGATGAATTCATCGGCCGTGTCTCTCATGGCCCGGATACCTTGATCGTGGATATGACTCAGCCACTGATTATCTCGTTCCGCAAACAGATGAATCATCAGTCGGTTGAGGAAGCGTTGACTATTACCCCGCAATTTGAACATGAAATCCATTGGACCACATTTCCGATCTGCAGCCCGGGAGATTCGCTCTGCCAGCCGATTTACTACCAGATATACCTTTATCCAGATCAGCCATTCACTCCCGGTACAACATATCATGGCACAATCGACAGCACAGCCTTCCTGGCCGAGGATACTGTTTATCTTCCGGGACAGTATGAATTTGAGTTTACCACGCAGGATGCCCGCTTGCTGAGTTTAGCTACCGTTAACGATCCGGTCGACAGTGCAGCGGCGTTTCCGACCGGGATTCGTCTCAGGTTCAATACCGATATCGATCCGGCTTATATGGCAGGTCCTCTGCATGGCCTGGGGCAGGTTGAATACGAATTGAGCAAAATCGAGAGGCAGAGCACTATTTTTGAATATAAGCTCGTGGATGCCCTGCGTGCAGAAACTGACTATACCGTGTCTGTTGATGGGGATATTTTCGATCAATGGGGCAATACAGTCACAACCGACCAAGAGGTTACATTTAGAACCGGAAAAATCGAACTTATCTATCATTTTCCCAATCCGGATTTTCCGCTCAAGCATGATCGCCCAATCGTACAAGTGCGTTTCAATACCAAGATGGATCGTCAGTCGGTGGAGGAGGCATTCAGTTTCAGTGGCGGGCTGGGAGAACTGCCGGGTCGTCATGAATGGTATTTCGACAATGCCATGATGTATTTTCTGGATAATGATATAATCAAAGGCAATGAATATACGATTTTTGTGGACAGCACAGCCACCGATCGTTACGGCACTGGTCTGGATCAGCCGTTTTCCTACTCATTTACTCATAAATAACCAACAAAATCCCGCCTGTTTTGGGTTGACTCGATCAGTATATTTTTTTAAAATTGCCAGGGATAAATATAGCTGGGACCGTGGTTTTCGATGGAGGATGCCGGTGAAGAAGGTTTTTGTAGCTATTCTTCTTGTACTGATCATATCATCACCCGCTTACGCACAGATCTCCGGATCGGTGGGGGGTGGCCTGGGGGCAACTATTCCGCAGGGTGAGTTCAATGAATATACCAAGACAGGTTTTACTATAATGGGCTTCGGCACACTAAATCTTCCCACTATGCCCTATTTAGGTCTCAGGCTCGGTGTGCAGGGCGTTTTTTTCGAGCATGACAACCGTCGCGTGATGCTCGAGGGCTATCCTGATGATCTATTGACCGAGACTTATACCAATGATCTGCTTAAAGCCACTCTGGGGGTTGAATTTTCCAGGCGCCTGGCTTCGATCGAACCCTATGGCGGGGCCGGAATCGGCATCTACTATTTTGAGAGCAAGACAGAGCTGAAGACCGATGAGGATGATGTGATCGCTTCCAATACGCTGGACAGCAAAACCAAATTCGGATGGAATCTAAACGGCGGGCTGAAAGTCTATTTCTTTGCCAAAGTGGCTATCGATTTCAATATACAATATGATATAGTTCAGGATCTTGAGCAGTATTCCGGTGAAGAGGTTGTATCGTTTAACTCCGAGTTTCTTTCACTTTTTGCCGGTGTATCGATCCCGCTTGGATTTTAGTCTCTGAATATCCCCATTCTCTCAAATCTTTTCAGCATGGCTCGGACATGATCTCCCTGCCAATATATCCGACCGCATGAGTTACATCGCTTGAAATCATCATGATGATCATAAACATAGGGCCAGACCTCACCCCGGATATCCGCTTTGTTTACTTTCTTTAGAGGATGATTACATTCAAGGCAACGGGTCAGCATACAATCACGTTCAGGATCAAGATCGAGTTGTTCGAAAACCTGCATAAGCTGCTGTTCAGGATTATCCGATTCTATGAGAATATATTTGCGCACCAGTTTTCGTTCGATCAGACGCGTATCGCGGGTTAGGATATTTCGTTTATCCCGCAGTGAGATGTCGATCAGCTCCTGATCATCGACATGCGGATGATAGAAAGTATCATAGCCAAGCATGCGCAGGAAACGTGCCAGCGCGCCGACCATATCATCGGCCGCAAATTTGACCTCTAACTCCTCAATTGACATATATAATCCTGAAAGCTATATATACAGGATAGTTTACGGCCCTTGGCCTGTAAAGGCCTAATTTGGGGAACTGAACAGGGTCTTTGCTGTTAGCATTCTTGATGTTTTATGTTTATGAATTTTAAGTCAAAATTACACCGTCTGATACGGTACTTCAGGAATTATAAAAGATACCTGATCTGGGGCATCCTGGTCACGATTGCCACCAATGTTCTGGGGATGATTTCCCCCTGGGTGGTTAAAGTCGCCATCGATTCGCTCAAGGAGGGTACTGCCACCGGCGATGAACTGCGCTATTATGCCATGCTGATTGTGGGGCTGGCTGTGGCAGCCGGTGTCTTCAGATTCTTCATGCGCCGGACCATTATCTGGGGCTCACGGATTTTCGAGTATGAGACACGCAATGAATTCTTCGAGCATTTGTTGAAGATGCCGCGCTCGTTCTACCAGGAAACCAATACCGGCGATATTATTGCCCGCGGATCCAATGATGTCGAAGCGATCCGTCTTCTGGCCGGGCCGGCAGTGATGCAGATCATGAATTCATTCGTTTCCATGACTGTGGCATTGACGTTGATGTTTGTGTTGAGCTGGAAGCTGACCCTGATATCACTGGCCGCGTTGCCGATTTTATCGCTCCTGATGAATCGTCTGGGGATGCAAATTCACAAGAAGTTTTTCAAAATACAGGAGCATTTCTCCACCATGTCAACTTTTGTGCAGGAAAATATCTCCGGTGTCAAAGTGATAAAATCTTATAATCAGCAAAAAGATCAGACCGAGCAGTTTGCCGACCTGAATCAAACATATATCGATCTTAACCTCAGCCTGGCCAAAACACGCGGCGTGTTTTTGCCCTCGATTTATGCCATCGTGGGAATCATGATACTTCTGTTGATCTATTTTGGCGGCCGACAGGTGATATCCGGTACGATTACCCTGGGCACGCTGGTGGCATTCATATTCTACCTGATGAACCTGATCTGGCCCATGCTGGCGGTGGGATGGGTGGTGTCCTTGTACCAGCGCGGTACGGCATCATTGAAAAGAATTGAAGGAATCATGGAACGGCAATCGGAAGTCGAGGATACCAATGTTACGGCAGATATTCAACCGACCACGGGCGAAGTCGAGATTAAAAACCTGTCCTTTGCATATCCCGGAACGGATCGCCCGGTATTGAAAGACATCAACCTGCATCTTCCCTTAGGTAAGACAATGGCGATAGTGGGGCCGACCGGATGCGGTAAATCGACATTGGTCAGTTTGATATTGAGGACATTCAAGATTCCCGACGGCCAGATTTTCATGGACAAAATCGATATCAACAAGATTCCGCTCAATAACCTGCGCAGGTCTATCGGTTATGTGCCCCAGGATTCGTTTCTTTTCTCGCGCTCATTGAAGGAAAACATCGCCTTCGGCGTTGAGCATATAAAAGAAGCCGAGATCCTCAAGGCGGCTGAAACCGCGGGGATAAAAGATGAGGTCGAGGAATTCCCGCGCGGTTTTGACACGATTATCGGCGAACGCGGGATGACACTGTCGGGCGGCCAGAAACAGCGTATGTCGCTGGCCCGGGCATTGGCCAAAAATCCGCCAATACTGATCCTCGATGACGCTTTTTCAGCGGTTGACACAAACACCGAGGAGATCATCCTCTCGCGTATCGGTAATGTGCTGGAAACAAAAACATCAATTTTGATTTCACACAGGATTTCGACGATCAAGAATGCGGATATAATCTGCGTTATGGAGGATGGCAAAATTATTGACCGCGGAAGTCATGATGAGCTCCTGAAAAGCTCCGAACTGTATGCCCATATTGTTGAATTGCAGTCACTGGAAGAGGAGCTGGAGAGTATCTAGATGAAACGCGAATACTTCGAAGATGACAGCCTGGGCAAGGCCTATGATTCGCGGCTGGTAAAACGTCTGCTGCGTTATCTGGGGCCGTACAAATTCTGGCTCGTGGTGGCGCTGGTAGTCATGACCATAGCCTCGCTTCTGCAACTTGCCGGGCCAATCGTGATCAAGACCGCGATTGATAAATATATCTCGGCCGGTGATGTTGACGGCCTGGGACGGCTGGTAATGCTCTATGCCGCCATACTGGTGGTGCAGTTCTTCTCCACCTGGGGTCAGATATACCTGATGGAATGGATTGGCCAGAAGGCCATTTACGATTTACGCATGGAGACATTTTCGCATATCCAGAATCTGTCGATGGGTTTCTATGACCGCAATCCGGCCGGACGTATCCTGACTCGTGTGACCTCGGATATTAACGCCTTAAATGAGCTGTTCAGTTCGGGTGTTGTTACGATACTTGGAGATATATTAACGATCTTCGGTATTGTAGGGGTGATGCTGGTTATAAATGCCAAGCTGGCCCTGATATCGTTGATAGTTTTGCCGTTTCTTTTTGGTGCCACAATAATATTCAAGGTCAAGGTTCGTCATGCTTATCGCGAGATTCGGCGACTGATTGCCAAGCTCAATGCCTATGTTCAGGAGCATATCTCTGGCATGTCGATTGTGCAGTATTTCGGACGCGAAAAGAAAGTTTTCGATGAATTCAATCAGATCAACCATGAGCTCAAGAATCGTCATCAGAAATCGATTCTTTACTTCGCAGTGTTCTTCCCGACCATTGAGGTTATCAGTGCAATATCGCTTGGTATTATTATCTGGTATGGAGGCGGGCAGGTAATTCAGGGCGCGTTGACATTCGGCACGCTGGTGGCATTTTCGCAGTATATGGAGATGTTTTACCGGCCGATCAGGGATCTTTCAGAAAAATATAATATCCTTCAATCGGCCATGGCATCATCGGAGCGCCTGTTTAAACTTCTGGATACCAAACCGTCATTTGCCGATCCCGAAAAACCGCTGATCCCGGAGAAATTCAGGGGCGAGATCGAGTTCAAGAATGTCTGGTTTGCATATAATGATGAAGAATGGATTCTCAAGGATATCAGCCTGCATATCGGCGCCGGCGAGAAAGTGGCGTTTGTGGGGGCCACCGGTTCCGGCAAGACGACATTGACCAACCTGATACTGCGTTTCTATGATTACCAGAAAGGTGAAGTGCTTCTGGCCGGAGTTGATATCAAAAAGCAGAGTGCGAATGAAATCCGAAAGAGCATTTCATTGGTACTTCAGGATGTGTTCCTGTTTTCCGGTGATATAGCGAAGAATATTCGTCTCGGCAATGATTCGATCAGCGATGAAAAGATCACGAAATCGGCCAATGATGTCAACCTGACTCATGTTGGCGCCGGGCTCGCGAATGGCCTGAAAACCATGGTGGGTGAACGGGGCGGGCTTCTGTCAGTGGGCCAGAGGCAACTTGTGTCGTTTGCCAGGGCACTTGCTTATGACCCAAAAATATTGATTCTGGATGAGGCAACATCCTCAGTTGATACCGAAACTGAACTGATTATTCAGCAGGCGACCGAAAAATTGATGGAGGGGCGCACTTCCATTATTATTGCTCATCGTTTGTCGACCATCAAGCAGGTCGACAAGATCGTTGTGGTTCACAAAGGAGAAATCCGCGAAATCGGAAGCCATGAAGAGCTTCTTGCCAAAAAGGGCATCTACTATAACCTGTATCAATTACAATACAAGGACCAGGAGCTTCCCGCGGCGGTTTAGGGCAAAACAAAACCCGCCTGTCAGCCAGGCGGGTCACATAAATTCTATTTGTCATCCTGATTTTTGCTCGACTATACGGGCGTAACTACGAATTCCCCGTAATCATCACCCATTTCAATTCCTTTTGTCTGCACACATTTGAATTTCCCCATACCATGCGGATATTCATCGCTGTAGATAAGATCCATGAGGGCACGAGAAATACCGCGAATCATATAGGCAAAGTGTTTTTTGGGATGTTCGACATCAGCTTCATAATAATCATAGGCCCGCACAACCATCCTCTTACCCGAATCGATTTCGACTATTTCGAAATTGGCCCAGCCCCAGGCGCTGAATACGGCATAGACCCCATGCATTATATCCTCGGGCTTTTTTTCTATCATGGGCCCGATTACCGCATCGAATTCCTCCGAGGTCATGATTCCGTGCCCGGTATGATAGCCGCATTCTGCTGCAGCATGTTCCAAAAGGCCCTCGGCTGCGTCAAACAGGTCATCGTCGGCGGCCTGGAGAATCTTTTCCGAGAATGTATTCCAGAAATCTGACGGCAGATTATTGACCAGGACACCGAAAGCCGGAATCAGGCCGTTTTCATTGCCCGATACACGCAGTTTTGAAAAATCAGAAATTGCTTTGGATCTGTCTATGGCCATTGTATCATGCTTCCTTTACCAGTTGATGGTGAAGCTGGAGGTTGAGGCTCCACAAACAATACTCTGGGTTTCCTCGACATTAATCTTATCCGGTGAACGCAGATCAAATATGGCGGCGCAGGCCGCTTGGATATAGCCCTGACCGATAAAATTAACACGTTTCTGTGCCTGGCCCCATTTTTTCATCCAGCCCTCGTCAATATGCGAATATGGCATCGTAGCCAGGCCATTCCGGCCCCAGAACTCGAATCGAATCGAACCGAGCCCGACAAATCTGAAATATTGTTCGGCAATTGAAATTCTGTCGCAAATTTCCGTAATGCGATTTTTCTTATAGTAATCCCAGAGCATGGAGTAGAATGTTTCCGCACTGGACTGTATCAAGAGCTTGGGACCATTGAAATTTTCCGCATCCCAGGCCATCTGGGTGAACAATGTCAGGTAGTGATGGCAATGCAGAACAGTCTGGCGGCCATTGAGATAATGACGCATTCTATCGGAATCAAACTTCTGAGAGGTCTTAAGCACAACTTCCGACCCGCAGGATGACATCTTTTTCGTAGTCGTTGTCTGCATTGAGCTATTTTTCTGAGCCGTTTATGTTTACAATGAAATCCGTTTACTATCTATTTATATAGATTATCGGATGATAATCGATATACTGAATTAATCTACAGGGATTAAAAAAAAATAATGCCCTGCGTTTCGTAATGATGCGTTAACAGATTTGATCGTAATGTTTTATCAACTCTATTATGCTTTCGATATTATCTGTCGGATGATCGCGTGACAATATGACCCGCGAGTGGTTATTCCCCTCAACACCTTTGATGATATAGCCGTTGGGACTGTCCATGCGGTAATATGGCCGGCCGAAATCGGGATAATAGCTCAAATCACCCTGATTGCCGAGAAACTCTATGAAATCACTGTCGACCTCCTGATCGAAGAGAATTTCTTTCATGATTCCCTGATCAAAGCAATCATCCAGATTCCTGATTTCAACTATGCGCATAAACCGCGGCTCCCTTGCAGATTTTCTCAAGAGCATCGATCAGGCAGTCCAGCTCATCCTCTGTAGTAAAATAAGAGGGGCTGACACGAATCGCGCCGCATGGATGGGTGCCCAGGGCCTTGTGAATCAAAGGCGCGCAATGAAGCCCGCTTCTTACAAGTATGGCGAATGAGTTTTCGAGTATATATCCGGCCTCGGATGCATCCATGCTACGGATATTGAAGCTCAACATGCTGTGGTTGCTGGTGTTGGCGCTGAGCCCGATAAATATAATCTCCGGATTCATGACCAGCCGTTTAATCAGGCCGGAAACCAGGCCGGTGATCCGTCTGCGAATCCTGTCTATACCAGTTTGCTCGATGAATTCCAAACCTGCCAGAAGCGAGACTATGCCCGGGTAATTAAGGGTACCGGCTTCCAGGCGAGTGGGCATTTCCTCCGGATGCAGAAGAAGATCACTGCGCACGCCGGTTCCACCAACCTTCAGCGGCTTTAAATCTATTCCGGGCCTTACATATAATCCCCCAATCCCCGGCAGGCTATAAAGGAATTTGTGTCCGGTGAAGGCCAGCATATCGATTTCCAGCTTTTTGGCATCAATCGCAATCATTCCGGCCGACTGGGAGGCATCGACCAGAACAGGTATGCCGTGCTGATGGGCCACCTTGCATATTCCGGCGATATCCAGAACTCTGCCGGTCACATTGGAGCAATGGTTCACAACTACCAGCGCGGTATCCGGCCGGACTGCGGCTTCGATATCCTCCGGCAGCACATTTCCGGTCAGGTCGCAGTCAACTATGGTAAGTTCGACTCTGCCCCGGTCCTTGAGATGCATTAATGGGCGCAGGACTGAGTTGTGTTCGATTTCAGTGGTGATTACATGGCAATTATTCAATTCCAGGCCATTGATGGCCAGGTTTATCGATTCGGTCGAGCCGGAGGTGAATACGATTCGTTCGGGATGATCTGAACTAAAGAGTCGGGCCAGTTTATTGCGGCATTCCGCAACCGGATTGGTGTAGGAGATTTCGTAGCCGCTGCGGGAATGGTCGCCGGGAATCTGTTCCATGTATTCCCTTACGGCACATCTGACTATCTCCGGTTTCGGGTAGCTGGTTGCCGAATTGTTAAGGTATATCAAGACGGAGTCCTCTGGGATTTGGAGTTTTTTGATTAGATCGGCAGAAAGGCGGTATCGGTTAAGCGGCTAATTTATCCCGAACGATACGCGAGATTGGGGACAATCTTTTCAAGTTGAACCGTTTATTAGATTTCTGTTTTTTTTCTGAACAGTCTAAGGGAATCTGCCCCTGATGCCGAAAGAAATCACAAAGACGATTTAAAATCAATAACCTGGATTTTGGGATAGTCCGTTCCATTTTCAACAGACGGATTAAAACTGAAACAAAGACTCTTTAAAATAATGGGATTATGAAGTTGGGCGGATAGCATGGGTTCTGGACTCATAGGCAACAGGAATGAGCCTTATCCCGCCATTAGCAATAAGAGGAGCTGACATGAATCTGCAAAAGACAAAGGAACCCGAGAATCAGTCTCTTGATGATTACCTGGCAGAAAAGAACCTTCAGGGAGAAAGAAGGGTATGGCGCGGCAATCGGTTGAAAATAGATTATGTCTTCAAAAAAATAGCACGCTATCTAAAACCGGGCCTCAGGACCTGCGATATAGGCTTAGGAGAGGGCTATACTCTTGAAAAGTTATATTCCCTGGGGATGAAAACATCCGGAATCGATATATCAGGCTATGCCGTGGAATATCTTCGCCGATGTTTTGATAATGAAGACAAAAATATCAGTCTCCATGTAGATGATCTGTCGGATATGGATGTTAGCCCGGATTGCTATGATCTTATTACCTGTTTTGATGTGCTCGAGCATGTACCTGATTTGAACTCAGCAATGACTAATATAGAGACAATGCTTGCGGATGGCGGATTGCTGGTAGCCACAATTCCATATCAGGAGAATCTTGATGAACACAGCGTGATTTGTCCCAGTTGCAGGCATAAGTTTCACCCTTATGGACACCAGCACTCATTTCAGAATGAGGCCGAAATCAGGGCATTTCTCCCGGATAGCTTGAGTATAGAAGAAATGGGCATAGTTCCCTATTGCTGGTTCAAATCACCCTTTTTGAATGCCATTGGTACATGGCTCTTCAGGATGATCAAGAACCGGGGACAGATTAATAGCAGATCAATTCTATATTTTGTTGCTCGAATCAATAAGAACTAAAACAAGCCGATTGTCATAGGATGGCGCGTAAGTAATCTCCATGCAGCGGGAATACAATAATCACAGGCACGAAACCGGTAAGTCCGCTTTATCTGCGCTTACAGGTGGCAGACTTCTGGCCAAAAACACGGCACTTAACCTTGTTGGTCAGATTGTCCCCATGATTGTGGCAGTTGTCACTATTCCTGTCATGATCAATAGCATGGGTGTGGGACGCTTTGGAGTATTAACCCTGGCATGGATGGTTGTTGGGTATTTCAGCCTGTTCGATATGGGCCTGGGACGGGCTACCACAAAGTTTGTAGCGGAATATTTGCCGCTTGAAGAGCATGATAAGGTCAGAAGAATTATTTGGGCATCATTGCTTCTGATGCTTGGCTTTGGCATGCTGGGTTCATTGATTGCGCTTCTCCTGACTCCGGTCCTGATTAAATCGGTACTCAACATTCCCGCCGATTTGATAGATGAATCACGGACTGCATTTTACCTGCTGGCATTATCCATTCCTGTTGTATCTATGACTGCCGGGGCACGTGGGGTCCTGGAGGCTCAGCAACGCTTCGATTATGTTAACATTGTCAAGATACCGGTATATGCAGCCGCATTCGTGTCGCCGCTATTTATCCTGATATTCACGAACAGCCTGGTACCGATAGTTGCCGTCCTGATTCTCAGCCGACTGGCCGGATTACTGGCCTATTTATTCCTGTGTTTCAGGTCAACCAGTGGACTGAGCAAAATCTGTTTTCCCGATAAGGATCTGATTAAAAGACTTCTCGGCTATGGAGGCTGGCTGACTATCTCTCATCTGGTTTGGCCATTCATGAACTATATGGACAGGTTTGTAATTGGCGCTATGCTGACCATGAGCGCGGTAGCGTATTATGTGACTCCCTACGAGCTGGTTGCCAAGATGCTGATCATAACCGGCAGTTTTTTGGGGGTAGTCTTCCCTGCTTTCAGCGCTTTTTCATCTGGACAACATGAAAAGATGATGGATCTGTTTAACCGTTCTTTAAAATACCTGCTCATAATTCTGGTGCCTGTTGTTTTTGCTGCGGTTACTATTGCCAGGCCCTTTTTCCAGCTCTGGCTCGGTGAAGAATTTGTGCTTTATAGTGCCGTTATACTGCAGATTCTGGCAGTTGGTAAGCTGATAAATTCTATATCTCAGGTACCTTCAAGCGCTATCCAGGCGATGGGCAGACCGGATGTTACAGCCAAACTTCATCTGGCCGAGTTACCTTTATATGCCGTTATGCTGTATTTCTTCATCAACTGGATGGGGATTATCGGTGCCGCCGTAGCATGGACAGCCAGGGTTGTGATTGACTCCGGATTATACTTCTATCTCTATTACCGGCTCTCTCCGGTACCCCCTGAAAGGCAAGTTAAGCCAAAAGCGGATTTGCTGGTCTGGTCTGTGGCAATAATTCTATCCGCTTTTCTCATTTCCGCTCTTGACAGCATAGCATTAAAGCTATCTCTGGCGGTTACTACCATAGCGATTGGATATGTTTATGCAAAAAGCCATTTCATAGATGAAGGCGAGAGAGAATTTCTAGGCGGTATCTGGAGTAAAATAACTATGAAACGAAAAGGGGAAGCATTGGTGAACAAAGTCGAAATAGGTTTAGATAAGGATCGATTTAAAGTATCTGCGAAGAACAGCATTGATCAAAAATAATTATGAAACTGGAATAATGTTTTGTCGTGACACAGGTGAAAGCTATGGATGGGTTGCAAAAGATAATCAGGTTTTTCTGCTACCGCAACAGGCGGCAGATTCTTGAGAAATTCGAGCATTATAAGCAACATCAAAAATTGAGCCGCATGGAGCTGGATGATCGTTTGCTTAAACGCCTGAATGCGCTCTTAAACCATGCCTTCGATAATGTGCCGTACTACAAAGAGATCCTGATGGATTATGTGCAATTCAAGAGGGGCCGTGTATGCTTGAAAGATTTCGATGATTTCACAAGAGTACCGCCCTTGACCAGGCAGATGATCAGTGAGCAGGGCTCAAAATTACATGCCCGTGATCATGCACAGAGAAAATCATATATGAACTCCTCGGGCGGTTCGACAGGTGAGCCGGTCAGGATTTTGCAGGATCAGGACTATCTGATCAGCGAAGGCGCGACATTTCTCTTGCCCAGGAGCTGGAAAGGTGTGGGACCATATGACAGTGAAATTTATATCTGGGGCTCAGAAAGGGATACATTCAAGGGACGCAAACCATTGCGCAATCATATCCGCGATTTCCTGAGCAACCGCATAGTGATCAACAGCTTCAATATGAGTCCCGCTGACATGGAACGATATATCAGGATCCTCAATAATCATCGCCCGCGCATGATTCGCGCTTATGCCGATGGCATCTATGAAATTGCCGCCTACGCTGATCGCAAAGCAATCGAGGTCCGGCCTCAACGTGCGATTCATTGTGCGGCGGGCACATTGCATGATTATATGCGCGCCACAATCGAAAAGGTCTTTGCCTGCCCGGTATTTAATCACTACGGCTGCCGTGAGGTGGGCAGTATCGCCTCGGAATGCGAGGCGCATGACGGTATGCATCTGCTGATGGATCATAATTTCATCGAAATAGTCGATCATGAGGGTAATCCATGCGATCCCGGGACAGAAGGGGAGATACTTGTAACCAATCTGGATAATCATTCCATGCCGATTGTACGCTATCGGATCGGTGATCTGGGTGTGATGAAATCCGAAAGAAACTGCGAGTGCGGATGCAGCTACCCCAGATTGCAAAGTGTCAGTGGGCGTACCAGCGAGGTTTTGCGTACCACGGACGGCAGGGTTATCTCACCGGTTTATTTCGCGCATCTGATCGGTGTGGTTCATCGCTCGGCCGGAATCAAAAGATTCCAGGTGGTTCAAAAAGACTACGATAAAGTCGTGATCAAAATGGTTCGTGAGGGAGAGACTTCCGATCGTCACCTGGATCAGATCAAAGAACAGGTCCGTCTGGTGATGGGCGATGATTGCAGGGTGGATTATGATTTCGTTGATAAAATAGCGGAAACACGCACAGGTAAATTTCTGCATATGGTTTCGGAGCTTAAGAGCTGACCATCAGTGCCGAATAAAATATTAAGGTGAGTGATCAAAAGGGGGAGCATTTTATGTTTCCGCGCCTAAAAGGGGACAGCATCACAAAAGACAGGCCGCATAAAAATATGAATGCTATGCGATTGTGGAGGATAGATGGCCGAGAGTAACAAAATGAATAGAATTTTGATGCTGATTGATCAGTTTTATCCGGTGCTGGGCGGGGCCGAACAGCAGGCCTTGCGCATCAGCCTGGAACTTCAGAAATATGGCTATCACGTCAGTGTCCTGACCCGTCAGAGCAAAAACGACCTGCCACTCGTGGAAACATACCGTGGAATAAAGATCAACCGTCTGCCCTTTGATGGCACCACCGGTGCAGCCAAACTGAAATCGACATTACCGGCGGCCAGATGGCTCGTGCAGCACAAGGATGAATACGACCTGCTTCACTGCCATGGCAACAATCCCTTCGAATGGTCGGCCATGCTGGCACATAGATTTACCCACAAACCGTACCTGATGAAGCTGACCAACCCAAATTTTCTGAATTATTCGGGCGCCAGCAAGGGACATAACCTGAAACCGACACGCGGCGGTGGTATTTCCAATCGCATAATCCGTCCGGCCATGCTGCCGTTTTTACGCTATGCCCGCAAAAGCATGATTCGACGGGCCGACAGGGTGCTGGCCATATCACCGGAAATTATTGCGCGGTTAAATGATATCGGCTATTCGAGGGTAACCAATGTGCCCAACGGTATTGATACAGATCATTTTCATCCGGTTGACACGATTCAAAAACGGGAATTGCGGGAGAAGCTGTCATTATCGCAGGACGCTGTAATATTCCTGTATGCCGGCAGGTTTGCTGTGGAGAAAAACCTGATGACTCTGCTTAAAGCCTGGCATAAGCTGAGCGAAGCGAGTGATTACGGCAACCTGAACCTGATTCTGCTGGGCGATTCCAAGGGGCAGGTTTATTCCAGTGAAAAAGAGCTGCGCATGTATGCCCGCGAGAAAAATATGGTTACTCTGTCATTTAAGGGCACTGTCCCCAATGTGATCGATTATCTGCAGGCCTCCGATGTTTTCGTTCTGACATCATTCTGGGAGGGGATGTCCAATTCGCTTCTGGAATCGATGGCCTGCGGGCTTCCCGCGCTGGTATCCGATATTCCCGCCAACAGCGCATTGGTGGATGATAAAAAATCCGGGCTTCTTTTTCCTGCACGCGATCATCATGCCCTCTGCAGATATATGCGTGAACTTATCGAGGATCCGGAAAAACGATTGGAGATGGGCAAAGAGGCGCGAAGGATTGCCGAAAATAGATTTTCGATAAACGCGGTTGTAAAAAATATCATCAGGGAATATGACAGGCTCTTGCATAAAGAAGAACAAGGGGCAGTTATCTGATGGCTATGTTCATGCTGGCAATACCGGCGCTTCTGATTGCGCTGGCCATGGTACCGGCAGTTATGAATCGCCCGAAATGGCTTCTGGGCGGCTACCTGGTGCTTGTGCCCTTATTGCCGCCGATGCCCCTGGGTTCAATCGAAATCACAGTACTGGATCTTCTGGCAATCCCAACCGCAATATGCATTCTGGTCAATCTATCCAGAGACGGTTTTGAGATCAAATCCAGGTTAGTTTGGGCCTTCGTTCTTGTGGTATTTGCGGGCGTTTTATCGTTCATAAGCTTCAGCCTGATGACAAAATCATTTACAATGGGTATTTTCCTGCGTCTTGTACGATTGTCGGAGATGCTACTGCCAGTGATTCTGGCCGCTCAGGTTATCCGCTCCCTGAAGCGTGAGGATGTGATCAGGATGTTCATGTATGGCGCGGCAGTAACTGCCGGTGTCGGCGTGTTCATGTATCTCAATGGTATCACCCTGCGGGAATCGCAGACATTTTTCGAGGATGGCATGGAGATATTCCGCGCGGCAGGTACTCATGGCAATTCGGGATCATTCGGAAGCTACATGGGAATCGCAATTATCATCGCCGCCTGGGGCTTGATCTTCCATAGCGGCAAATATGGCGGCCTGGGCAAGCTGTCACTATTAACCCTGGCAGTCTGCGGCGCAGGGCTGATGGTATCATTGTCACGCGGAGGCATGGTCATGGCCGCGATCGGTATTGTCATACTGCTTGTGTCGTTATTGAACAGGCCCGGTAAGCTGTTCAAGGTTGCGGCATTGTCGGTGCTCTCGATGGTCATCCTGGCCGGCACGGCATTCAAGATGATTGACAATGAACGAATACAGCTGGCCTCGCAGGATATGGTCGAGCGAGTGACCGACCTTGGCAGATTGACCGAGGATTTCGAGACAATCTCCGCTCATCGCAATGTGCACTGGGAGGAAAGCTGGCACTTATACAAAAACAATGCAGCAGCCTGGCCATTTGGATTGGGTTATAAGGCGCTCAAATTTCATTACGAGACTTTGCCTGACAACAATTTCAATCAGGCGCTGTTTGAGATGGGCCTGTTTGGCTTGATGGTGCTGCTTTATCTGATATTCACGGGGCTCAGGTCAGGATTCAGCCAGCTTAAAAATTACCGCTCGCTGGGGGTGCTGGCGATTGCATTATGGATCGGGCTGGTTTCGAATATGATATCGGCCGATGTGATCACATACTGGCACAGCATGCCGGCTGTCATGATCCTGCTGGTATTTATTTCGGAGAATATGGGGGAAACGCCAAAACAGGGGTATGGGTATGAAGGAACGTAGCAACAGACTGCTTAAGCTGTGTGATAAATACGCGGGCATACCGCTTATTTTCACGCTCGGCCATTTGCGTAGAAAACGTTGTATTTCAGATGATATATTGCAAAAGAAAAATCCGCGTATCGTGCTTCTAAAAACTGCGGGAATCGGCGACACATTGCTTGTGTCAGGCGTGATCCGCGAATTGAGACATCACTACCCCGAAAGCCATATTACATTTGTCTGCACCGGCACAAATCGAGCCATTGCCGAGATGATTTCCGAAATCGACCAGGTTGTTCTGTTCAACCTGAAGAAACCGCTGGAATCACTCAAGCTTCTGAGGCAATTGGCCAGATTTGATCTGCTTTTTGATTTCGGCCCCTGGCCCAGGATTAACAGTATCATATCATATGCACTCAAATCCCGTTTTAAGGTCGGATTCAGACGTCCCGGTATGCACCGGCATTATATCTATGATAAAATCGTGGATCACTCCGACAACAACCATGAAATCGAAAATTACCGCAATCTCTTAAGGGCGGCCGGAATTAAACCGACAGGAGTTGAGCCCTCGTTGAAAATCTACGGGGATTACAGAGAGAAGAAAAATCAATATTTCACATTCCATAAATCCAACATCATAATGCATCCATTCTCAGCCGGTTCGAAGGCTTATCTTAAAGAATGGCCCGATGAGCGCTGGGCCGAACTGGGCGAACGGCTGTGTGAAGACGGGTACAATGTAATGATCAGCGGCGGTAAAAAGGATATGCCGCGTGCAGAGAACATTGCCCGAATTATAAACCGTCATGGCAACTCATGTCGATCAATTGCCGGCAAGCTTAACCTGCGCGAGATGGCTTGTGCGCTTGGTGCCGCCGACCTCCTGATATCGATCGATACTGGCATTATGCATCTCGGGGCCGCCTGTGGGGCTGAGATGGTGGCCATGTTCGGTCCCACCTCACCCAATCGCTGGGGACCGAGGCCATTGAACGACACATTGATCCTGACACAAACCAACAACTGCCTGCCATGCCTGAGCCTTGGATTCGAGAACAGATGCACCACTCCCTGCGGATGTATCAATTCTATATCAGTCGATATGGTCTATGATGCCGCCATGCGTAAACTGGCAGTGCGCGGGAAACCCGGACGCAAAACTGCAATAGACGTTCCGGAAGAAACAGTCAACCGCGAGAAAGTGCCCGTAGCATACAGGCAGAAACAGCCGGTATCTTAAGATTCTTTTTTCTGCAGTGATTTAATGTAGCGATCGAAATTCTTGCGGGCCCTGATTTCCTTGCCGATGGTCAGCCGCTTGGCTGTCCAGAGCTTGGTTTTGGGCTGTTTTGTGTATTCCACCGAATCGCTTTTATACTTCTCGATAACCTCTTTCAGCAGATCTACCGCAAGCCTGGTGGTCTTGTAGCGCAGTTTGAAGATGCGGTCATCCGGCTCGAGCCTGTATCTCTTCTGCCCCACTATATGACCGGCATCCAGTTTTTTGGCACAGATATGCAGGGTCACGCCCAGATTGTCAAAGTCTTCCTTGTAGAAAACCCAGTAGGGTAGACCGCCACCACGGTATTTGGGCAGGATATCCCGATGAATATTCAAGATCTGTTTTTTTGCGATATCCAGGATTTCGCCCTTGAGGATTTCGGTGCCAAAGACAATGATTAAATCCGGTTCCTCGGCCCGCACACTTTTAACCACCTGGGGATCATTGAATGTATAAACTGTCTGGGATGGTATCTCGGGATTAAGATGCGGGCTTTCCTGGCCAAAAAACATTTTCTTTTCATATGCCGGCTGAGCTACCTTTTCGCGCCAGAAGAGCATATGCGAAATCAGACGGCGAATGATAAACTTTGTCTGTTTTGGCGTAAATAACCTTTTCAGGCGTGTTTTTGTGCTGGTTCTTTCCTCATGGATAGTCTGGAAGAACACTTTGCTGACCGGATAGGTTTTGTGAATTTCATTTATCAGGTAATAATGATGGGTCGATTTCGATGTTAAAAATACCAGGTTCATTTTTAACCCCTTCCAAATTTTGCCAGTTTGCGCAGGAAAAGATAAAAGCCGCTGACATAAGCCTTGAATGCGGCCATGCTTTCTGTTACCACTACACGCTTGATCAAATATCTGTCGACACCGCCTTTATTTAAGCCGGGCAATGTCGTCACGGCTGATTTATATCCACTCTGTTTGACCTCTGCAACTGCACGGTTGTCATAGGCTCCGGCGGGATAGCAGAAATGATCCACTTTATCTTTTAACTTGGCTTCGATTACATTTTTTGAACCGCCGATTTCTTGCGTGACCTCGCTTGTTGTTGTCAGGGCCGGCAGGTTCGGATGTGTGCGTGTATGTGATCCGATTTCGAGAATCGAACGGTTTATGGAGGCTATCTCATCCCAGCTCGAGAATTTGAATTCATGCGGAGCGTTGCCATTGAATCTACCTCTGAGCTTCTGAATCTCCGCTTCGCGCTCGACATTTGGTATAGCTCGAAGTTTGCGTTTCAGGGTCAGCATTGATTTTTCTCGGGCAGACTTGCTGCCGGTGCTTAGTCTGAGTTGACTGCCTTTGATTTCAATTTTAAAATCGCGCTCATTATTTTCACGTAGCACAGTTTCCACCAGGTCGGTCCAGAGGAGATTCTCGGTGCCGATCAGGTCGGAGACAAGGTAGAAACATCCGCGCGCATCGTATTTCTTCATCAATGGGTAGGCATTGCGCACAATATTTTTAAAGCCATCATCGAAAGTCAAAACCGCACATCGGCCGACATCATGGCCGTTTTCAATCCTGTCCATGAATTCACTCATGGTCAGGAATTTATAGCCCTTACGTTTCAGGTATTCCAGCTGCTTTTCGAATTTGGAAACCGGCACATGACGTTCGTCGTAGCCTTTAAGCAATTTGAAATCATCGTCGCAGACCCCATGATACCAGAGTACCACAGCCTTGTCGCGGTTGAGATAACGAAAGAGCGCATTGATGCCCAGGATATCGATTAAGGCATATATTATATTAAGAGCTTTTCGTGCAGTTTTCATCAAATATCCCTTTCGATGAAACGATCGTGGGTCGATCCAATTCCTATTTTAATTTGTTTTTGGCTTTGTTTCAATCGCTTTGAATATACCCCATTACAGACTTGCTTTCATTATCAGTTTCGACATTCATCACAGTTTGCTTAGCATTAAAACAGCCCTTTTTTGCATGAAAAACGAAATTTAATACAGCTCCTGTTTGAGGGATATTTATCTGGAAGATTTTTCCTGCTCAAAATGTAATCTTTTCCGAGAATATGCTGACTTTTCTGATCCAGTCAATCGATCTGTCCTTATAAAGCCATGATATTATGCGGCTTTCGAGAGTATTGCGAATTCCATTCAGTTTGGCAGAATATTTGTATTATATGCCTGTGGAAAGGTACAGGAAAACTGCATGCAGGGTAAGATAAATTTCAGGAAGGATTCGACCTCAGGGGTGAATAGCGATTCTTCATGCGAGGGCGGCGCAAAATTCCGGGTCAATATATTCGAATTGGCCGGGCTTCTGCTAAAGAGTAAGCGGATTATCTTTGGTGCTGCCCTGGCTGTGATGATTATCACGGCCGTGGTGATGTTCCTGACGCCCAATCAATACGCTGCGACCGCACGGATTCTGCCCTCGGGCCAGCCGGATAAGCTGTCCGCCCTGAAAGATCTGGCGCAGATGGGGGGATTGAGCAATGTCGATGAAAATTCATCCGAGCTTTACCCGGTAATTCTTTCATCGCGGCATGTTGGTCACGAGATCCTTGCCCGCGAGTATTCATTTGAACATGGCCACCAGAATAAAACTTTGACACTGGCAGAATATTTCGATACCGGTGTCCCCGATCGTCAGCTTGCTAAGCTCCATGAAATCACCTCCGTCAATTACGACAAGAAAACAGGCGTAATTTCAATGGGTGTGGAGACAAAGTATCCCGGGTTTTCGAAGGCTGTTCTGGAAGCATATCTGGAAGAGCTGGAAGAATTTAATGTGCATAAGCGCACATCACAGGCCAGCCAGGCGGCACGATACCTTGAGAGACAGCTGATCGATGTCGAGAAAGATTTACGTGCGTCCGAGGATCGGCTTGAAAAATTCCAGAATGCCAATCGCGGATGGGCCTCGACTACCAATCCCGAGATCCTCAAGATGATGGCTCGTTATAAGCGCGATATCGAGATCAAATCGGCCACCTACCTGACACTCATGCAGGAATATGAAATCGCAAAATTAAATGCGCAGAAAGATATCCCGGTTGTTCGGGTCCTCGATCAGCCCTCATTACCCGCTACGAAATCCGGCCCGCGCAGGCTTTCGACTATTATCCTGATGGGTTTCGCGGCATTGATGATCAGCTATATTGGAGTTGTGGCCGCGCACTTTATCCAGCTGGCCGGACAGGGCCCGGATCGCGAAGCCTACAATGATCTGCGCGAAAATCTATCCAACGAAATCAAGTCCGTGAACAGGATTATAAGCAAGGTCAGACGCAAAAAGTCCATAAAAGCTTAATCCTGCCTGTTCGCTTCAATCTCCATCAGAATAGGGATCCATCTCCAATACCTTGAACAGGAAGGTATAAATATCCGTGTAATAGTCGATCAGTTTGGTGGTCGGTTTACCCGCGCCATGGCCCGCTTTGGTTTCCACTCTCAATAGAATCGGATTTTTGCCGGAATCGGCGTACTGCAATGCCGCGGCGAATTTCTTGCCATGCATCGGCACCACGCGGTCATCGGTATCGGCGGTTGTAATTAAAGTCGCAGGATATGTCTCGCCTTCTTTAATATTGTGCAAGGGCGAGTAGGCCATGAGAAAATCAAAATGTTCCCTGTACAGTTCGGCATTGCCGTACTCTCCGGTCCAGTACATGCCGACCGTGAACTTGTGATAACGCAGCATATCGATCACCGGCACTTTGCACAGCACAGCACCATAAAGATCGGGACGCTGAATCATGCATGCGGCCACCAGCAGGCCACCGTTGGAGCCGCCCTCGATTACAAGATTGTCGGTATCGGTGTATCCGCTGTCGATCAGCCATTCGGCCGCGGCAATGAAATCATCGAAAACATTCTGTTTGTTCTCGAGTATGCCCTGACGATGCCATTCCTCGCCGTATTCTGTGCCGCCGCGCAAAACCGAACTGACATAAACACCGCCGTTTTTGATCCAGAAGAATTTACTGGTGGAAAAGCCGGGGGTCCGGTTGACATTGAAACCACCGTAACCGTATAGCAGGGTTGGATTCTTGCCGCTTAATTCCAGGCCTTTGCGATGGGTTATGAATATCGGAACCCTGGTACCATCTTTGGAAGTCGCGAATTTCTGGTATGTCTCGTATTCATCGGCATTGATTTCAATACCGGCCGCGGCAAATTCGGTCAGCTCGTTCTCTTCCGGATTATAGCGAAATACCATTGCGGGATATAGAAATGACGAAAACTTGAAGAAGACATTGGACTGATCCTGCTTCGCCTTGATATCGTGCACAGAGCCGATGGTGGGCAGAGAAATATCCCTGATATATTCGCCTTCCATGCTGTAAATCTTCATTATTGAATAGGCATGGTGCAGATATGTGGCAATTATCCTTTCATCGGCCAGATAAGCACATGCCAATACATCACTATCTTCAGGTACAACCTCAATCCAGTTTTCCCTTTCCGGATTCCTCAAATCGATAGCAATAATCCTGCTGTTGGGTGCATTCAGATGAGTCTTGAAATAAAAATGGTCATCTCTATTGCCAAGGAAAACATATTCTGCCTCGGCTTGATCCAGAAGACGGACAAACTCACCGTCTCGGCCGATTTCTCTGTAGTAAATTCGGTTCTCCGGGTCGGTGCCCTTCCAGATGTTAATAATCAGATATTTGCCATCTTCGGTGACCTTTGGGCTGAGGCCGAGATTGGGTTCATCGGGCATTTCAAAGATCAGTTCGTCTTTCGATTGATCTGTGCCCAATTTATGCAGGTAGATCTTATTGTTGAGGTGACGATCCTCGTAGGCCACCAGGTTCGTATCCGGGTAACGATTGTAGAAGAAGCCCGAGTTGTTGTAAAGCCATCCGATATCGCTGAATTTGCTGTAATGCAGGGTCTCCTCGAAATCCTCTTTCTTATCTATATCCCGGATTTTCAGCTTCTCCCAGTCTGAGCCTTTTTCGGAAATGGCATAAACCAGGAATTTACCGTCATGCGAGTAGGCCTTCTCCGAGACGGAAACTGTGCCATCCGCGCTCATCTTGTTGGGATTTAAAATCACCTCCGGCTGGCCATCCAGCGAGCGCCGCATATAGAGCACATCCTGATTCTGCAGGCCGTCATTTTTCCAGTAGAAAAATCGACCGCCATAATGAGATGGCGCGCTATAGCGTTCATAGTTCCAGAGCTCGGTGAACTCCGCCTTGATTTCGTCACGCATGGGAACATCCAGGAATGAACGTGTCAGTGCATTTTCAGCCCTGACCCATTCCATTGTCTCGGCATCGTCCGGGTATTCCAGCCAGCGGTAGGGATCGGCGACACTTACACCGTGATATTCATCATAGATTTCCTGCCTCGGGGCATGAGGATAATCATATTCATCGGTAAATTTCTGCTCTGATGAACAACTGAACAGCAGCACTGCCAACACTGCCAGCACATATATAAAGAATGACCTCTTCATGATATTATTCCTGTTTTGCCTGATGATGAATAAATTTGTTTCCGCCACCCGTAATAATACGAAAAAAAATCCCCTGCGACAATAATCTAAATTGCCACACGGGATCAAATGGAGAATTAAATGCGGAAAAGGGCCTTAGCTGGCCTTCTTCTGCTCACGTCGCTTTTCTATTACTTTTTCTTCCAGTTCATTGGGAAGAGGCTTGTAATGGTTGAATTCCATGGAATAGTTGGCTCTTCCACTCGATAATGTCCGCAGCGTGGATGCATATCCGAATGATTCCATCAGGGGCAGGAATCCGTTGATTTTCTGCGAGCCCTTGCGATAACGTCTCATATTTGAGACCTTGCCGCGCCTGCGGTTGATATCACCGATAATGTCGCCCATATATTCATCCGGGGTTCGGATTTCGATCTTCATCATCGGCTCCAGAAGCTGAGGGCCGGCTTTTGTGAAGACCTCTTTTAAGGCCTGCTGGGTGCAAGTGCGGAAAGCCATCTCGCTCGAATCGACTTCATGATAACTGCCATCGATCAGCACGAACTTGACATCGACCATGGGATATTCGGCCAGAAGGCCGCGGGCCATGGTGTCGCGGAATCCTCGTTCGATAGCCGGAATGTATTCCCGGGGGATGTTTCCGCCCTTGACATGATCATCGAACTCGATACCATTGCCGGTATTCGGTTCCAGCCTGAATACGATATGGGCATACTGGCCCTTGCCGCCGGTCTGCTTTTTAAGCTTATAATTATGATTAACCTCACGCGTAATCGTCTCACGGAATGCCACCGATGGTTCGCCGACATTGACATCCAGCTTATGCTCGGTCTTGAGACGGTCCACGATAATATCCAGATGAAGTTCGCCCATACCGGATATGACCGTTTCCTCGGTTTCATCGTCAAAACGAGTCTTAAATGAGGGATCCTCGAGGCCCATACGGTTCAGGGCCAATGAGAGCCTGTCGCGATCCTTTATATTGCCAGGCTTGATATTCAGATCAAGCACGGTTTCCGGGTAATGTATATTTTCCAGGAACAGCTGATTATCTTCATCACAGAGAGTATCGCCGGTTGTCGTATATTTCAGGCCGATCAATGCTCCGATATCTCCTGCACGCAAGCTGTCGATATCCTCACGTTTACTGGCCGAGATACGCATGATTCGTCCGATACGCTCACGTTTCTGCTTGCTGGCATTATAGATATAGCTTCCCGATTTCAGCTCGCCGGAATAGACACGGATAAATGTCTGCTGTCCGACAAAACTGTCGTTGATGATCTTAAAAGCCAGGGCCGAAAATGGCTGATCTGTGCCCGGACGGCGCGAAACCGCAACCTCGGGCTTATCGGGAGCATGCCCTGTTACGATACCGCGATCTGCCGGCGATGGCAGATAGTCCACTATCGCATCAAGAAGCAGCCTGACACCGACATTTCTGAAGGCTGAGCCGCAGAACACGGGGGTTACGCACAAATGCGTTACTGCGTGACGGGCGGCTTTGCGAATATCGGCGGGTGTGATAAATTTCTCATCCAGATATTTCTCCATCAGGTTGTCATCGAAATCGGCCAGCTTCTCGATCAGGATCCTGTGCCATTTCTCGGCTTCCTCGCGCATATTCTCGGGGATATCCTCGATCGTGCGCTTGAAGTCCCTGAATGTGACCGCCTTCATGTTTACCAGGTCGATAACACCGCGGAAATCGGCTCCCTCGCCGATTGGCAGATGAAACAGCACCGGGTTGGCCGAAAGCATCTCATCCATCATCTCGACAGTTTGAAACAGGTCGGCTCCCTGTCGATCCATCTTGTTTACGAAAGCTATCCGGGGCACTTTGTAGCGGTCGGCCTGATGCCAGACAGTCTCTGACTGTGGTTCGACACCGCCCACAGCGCAGAACACCATGGCGATACCATCCAGGATACGCAGGCTTCGTTCCACCTCCAGGGTGAAATCGATATGCCCGGGAGTATCTATAATATTGATATGATGATCTTCCCAGTTGCAGGTGATTGCCGCGGAGGATATGGTGATCCCGCGTTCCTGTTCCTGCTTCATGAAATCCATCACGGCCTGGCCGTCATGAACCTCGCCGATTTTATGTGTCCGTCCGGTGAAATACAGAATCCGTTCCGTAGTCGTAGTCTTTCCGGCATCGATATGCGCCACAATTCCGACATTGCGAATCTTTTGAATATTAACATTGGTCATATATTTAACTCCACAATCTTGATCTAAAACTTTATCAGGTATTTATCCCTAATGAAGAAGTTAAAGTTGTTTTAATTCGTCTGATCGGATTTTGTTCCATGATCAGCGGAAAAAAGGTTGAAATTAACCAATTTCGAACAGAAATCAAGCTAAATTTGCTAAATTCAGCAATAATATGCACTTAAATGGGCCGAGCCCCTAATGTCGATGAAAAATTCGACGATAATTATATTAGCCCCGCAAAAGAGAGCTGTTAATCTAAGGAGCTTTAAAATGGTTGAACGACGCAGGCACGAGAGAAAGCTGCCGACCAATTTTTACCTGGTTTTCGACCGGGAAAATGATCGTTATATCGGCAGAATCGTGAACATGGCTGTAGAGGGCTTGATGCTTGCCTCCGATGAGCCTTTCAATTCGCATGATCTCCTAAAATGCCGGATCACATTGCCGGAAAGCATTTTGGACCGCAACGAGGTGGAATTTGACATGCGCAGCCGCTGGATTCGCAAGAATCCGATTTCGGAGATGTTTGAGGCGGGATTCCAGATAGTGAAGACCTCCGCTGTTGACAAAAACGTGCTCACATTGCTTCTGCGCAACTGGCCAACCTACAATGCCAGGCAGCCGGCCCTGGAATTAGTCTGATAAGTTTATAAAAAAGCCCCGATTGATCAGGGCTTTTTTATTCTTAAGCTTTACCTTCTAAATCAATAGCCTGATAGAATTGTCCTGTTTTCTTAACTCAGAATTTGTCCGAAATACAATGCTGGGGTGGCAGGATTCGAACCTGCGATGCGAGCTCCAAAGGCTCGTGTCTTACCCCTTGACGACACCCCAGTTGCAAATTCTACGGTGTATCTGTGCCGGAAATAACGGGTTGATCTTCCGATTTGTCAACCACCTTATGATACTCATCCAAAATCGCCTCTTCGATATACGTACGCATTTCGGTGTTGATTGGATGAGCGATGTCCTGATGAGAACCATCGGGCCTCTTGCGGGAAGGCATTGACACAAAAAAACCACCCGAGCCCTTGATCACCTTCAAACCGCGCACAACAAAAGCGCTGTCAAAAGTGACATTGGCGAAAGCTTTGAGTTTCTCCTCGTTGCGTAAGGTTACCCTCACCTCTGTAATTTCCATCTTGCCTCCAGGAAGCGATTTTCAAAATGCTCCGGAATTGACAGGGCAAACCTTATTTTTAAAGCCCCCATACCGTTGCTTCTCTCTAATGATTTGCCGTCAACACAACGGATGACTTTCTATCCCAAGTAAAATTCTCTAAGTCAAAAACTCCTTTATGGCAGAGGTTCGGATAGTCTCAATTTATAACATCGAAAAAAGGATATAATGGCTCTATCATTAATCTATATTCGAGCAGTATTATTGTCAAGGAAAATTACGCATCCAACTGCGCAATTATGTAGGTATTAAAAATGCCCAATTTTAAGGACTCAAAAAAATGGCACCGTTATACTATGATGATTCACGGCAAGTTATAATGAAAGTGGGATGGCCAATGGAATATCAAGATAATAAAATATATTAAGGGTTAAATAGTAAGTATGGAAATCCGAATCCATGTTGTTCAGGTTGTCGATATGCCTGTAACCTCCCCTGGCCAGCAGCTCAAACTGGTGGTTATTGAATAGATGAACCTGGAAATAATTGTCCCATCTTTCCTGCACTGTGCCGGATGGGAAGGGCTGATCCTGGGGCGCGGGGTAAGCATCGCGATTGTCATATCTTCCCTCACCCTTGCGGTCGAAACTACCTCCAACAGCAAAGCGCAAGAGGGGCGAATGATGCCAGGTGATACGGTAGCGCAGACGGTCAGCATCGGTACCCAGTGATGATCCGATTACCACCCCCTCATTAGCAAAGACATTCCAGAACTTGTTCTGGCCGTAAACTGTATTGCGAATCTGGGTATAATCAGCCTCGATCTGCAAATAGTCAGATAATAAAAGACCCAGCTCGGAAAACCCGAGATTAAAGCCCAGTTGATGAGGTTCGGTTACAAAGTCGATCTGGAAATCATCGATCAGAAGCTCGCCATAAAGCTTCAAGCCATCCATCGCAAACCATGAGAAGTCCATCTGCCAGTATATATTGTCATCAATTCGGTTGTTATACTGCTCCCAGTAAAAGGGCAGAAGCGGATTGAGATAATAAAGCTCCCATCCCGATCCCTCGCGGCCATATAGGACCGTTTCGGTCATCCCGATCTCCAGGCGTTTGTGCGGCTTTATCGCCAGCCTGTGCGCGGCAAGATAGCGATTGATCTTGTTTGAATCGGCGTCATGGAAACTGTTCAGGCGGGTTGTCCAATAGCTGAAAGAGAGCCATGAATTGGAATAACTCATTGAAATCTGGTCAAATGCCGGAGAATTTGTGGAAATCAGCAGACGGTCATTGTCATGTGGACCGTAGGCCCTGAATGTTCGTCCGATTGTGAAATCGAAATGCCTATGCCTGAAGCCCAGCAGGGCATAATCGAAATAGCCGGTTAACTTGTCTTCCCAGCGGCGCACTTTGGCGAAGCTGTCCAGATGGCCTTTGTTCTCCAGGCGACCGCGGACCTGCATAAAGAGATTGGATGCAAAATGAAAGATCACCTCGCCCTTTAGGCCATAGCGGAAAAGCGGCTCAGCTTTATCCTCGAAGCTGTTCAGGCTGTAAGGTGTAAACCTGAAAAGTGACGATACAGTGCTGGCTGAAGACATTTCGGGAAATTCCTGCAAGCCTCGATACAGTCTTTCGGCTTCCCATGTGGTTACAGGATTAGTCTTCTTTTCTTTCAATGTCTCAAAGTAGTGCTGAATCTGATCATAGAACTGTTCGTGACAATAAGGTCTTTCATTTACAAAGCCTTGCGGTAGCGAATAGAGCAAAAGCAGGTTGAAGCTGTTATGAGTCCATCTATCAGTCGGTTCCATGCTGTAATAAGCGGGTGAAGACAATGAGGTCATTATGGTATTGGCATTGGCCGGTGAAGATGTGAGCGAGGCAAGTGCCAGTGCAAATATTATGATTAGGATCGGTTTATGCATACCGTTCAAAAAAGGTTTGATGGACATCTTTGGCAAGCTTAAAGTTCCACTGTTTTAGAGCTCTTCTGTGTGAGCAGGCTGACCAGCACGACCGATATCAGCGCAAAGACGAAGCCCGGGATGATTTCATAGATGAAAGCATCCAGCGCGGGCACATTTTTCCAGATTATCACAGTTGCCGTGCCGACTATCATGCCTGACAGAAGGCCCCATGCCGTGGTACGTTTCCACCACAATGTTAGCAACAGCCCCGGCCCAAAGGCAGAACCAAGCCCGGCCCATGCATACAGCACCAGGTCATAGACAAGGTCGCTGGCAGTAATGGCCAGTATAAATGCCACAATTCCGATCATCAGCGTAGCTATGCGGGATATCATGACCAGCCTGCGCTGTTTGGCCTGCTTGTTGATCATCTGATGATAAACATCCTCAGAAACAGCCGAGGTCGACACCAGAAGTTGACTGTCGGCGGTGGACATCATGGCCGCAATCGAGCCCGATATCAGTATACCCGCCAGCCAGGCCGGCAAAAGCAAAGTAGCCATGAACGGCATGACCTTTTCGGCATCATGGTAGAGGATTGTAAGCTGACCGAAATCGACCGACTGTGTATGAACTATGCCGTTGGCCACGATGCCTATAAGCACAGCACCCCAGAAAGCCAGAAGGGCCCAGATAATTGCAACCAGTGAGCCCTGGCGCAATTTGTCGACGCTCTTGATGGCCATGAATCTTGTCAAAAGATGCGGCTGGCCCATATATCCCAGACCGATTCCCAGTCCGCCCAGGATACTGGCCCACATTGGCCATCCCGATTTGCCACCCACTATCGATATGAAATCGACGCTTTGAGACTGCATGTTCTGATGTATGGATGAAACCACCGCAGGATCGAGAAGATTATTCAGGGAGAAACTCAGCAGATGAAAATTACCACCCGCCGACAGTATTGAACCCAGTTGCGCCAGACCGGCATGCCATGCCGTTATTGTAGTGCCGTCGGCCAGGGTGTGCATATAAAGCTCGGGAGAATTGACAACTGCTTCATGCAATGGCGTAAAAAATCCCAGCGTGATCAGGCCCAGAAGCGGAATCAGCACCAATGTGACCACCATCAGTATGCCCTGAAATAGATCGGTCCAGGCTACGGCGAAGAAACCGCCCATCATGGTGTAAAAGAGTATAATCCCCCCGCCGATCATCATCCCCCAAAATTCGCTGACTCCCAAAAAGAAATTGAGCACTTTGCCCGCACCAAGAAGCTGGGCGGCGACATAGAGGGTGAAAAAAAAGACAATGATCAGGGTTGAGGTCAGCTTAAGTATCTGGGTCGTGTCATTATACTTGGCCTCGAAGAAACGCGGAAGAGTGATCGAATCGTATTTCTCGGTTTCGGCACGCAAACGTCGTGCAATCACCAGCCATGAAAACAGTATCCCGGAACAACAGCCGATAGCATCCCAGAATGCGATATACCCCGAGGCCCATCCAAAAGCCGGCAATCCCAGAAGCAACCAGGCCGATTCACCCGAGGCCCGCTCGGAAAAGGCGGTCACCCATGACCCCAGCTTGCGTCCTGCAATCAGGTAATCGGGCAGGGTCTTATTCATGCGGGCGGTAATGAATCCGACCACCAGCACGATCACAAGGTATCCCACAAATCCGATGGTAATAGCGTCCATCAGGCCTCTTTGTCCTTATCTTTCCACCTGAAGAAATATATAAGTTCGATGGTGATTAATACGATTGGCGGAACTGTCATCCAGAATATTGTCCAAAACGGCATAGTGAATAAATTATAAAAACAAGCCCTAAAGATGGCAACAAAAAATATCTAAAGCAATAACTCTCATCAGCTTGCATATTTGTCGATGATTTTCCGATACGCGATGAAACACGACATAATTGATCTCGTATATAAGCTGTAATATGGTTCAGGCCGATCAGTTTGTCGCCCATTCTCAATGGCGGGAATACATGGAATGTTGGATTTGATGGAATGTATGTTAAGCAGGAGGTTGCCTCAAGCGAATAGATAACTCTCTTCCGATGGGAGTGCGTATAAAGGGCCCGGGGCATGATCTCCGGGCCTTTTCCTGTGCTGATATATTTTCTTGAGAATCAATATAGCTTTGATTACTATATTAATGGTTGAGTCCAAACGGAGCAGCCGCATTTTTCAGAAAGGACAATAAGTTATCATGAGGACGGTTTTATTGAAGCCACTAACAGCAATGCTTTTTATGTTTTTTCTTTTTTCCTGTGGTGGCGACAGTGATGGTATAAATAATCCTTCCGATTTTGTTGTTTCGATTCCCGATCCGGAGCTCGAGGATGCGATCAGGTCAGAAATCGGTAGGCCTACGGGCGATATATACCGTTCCGACCTGATGACCATTATTTCACTGGATGCTTCCGGGCGCGGTATATCAAATCTTACCGGATTGTCCCATTGCAAAAACCTGACCGCCTCATTAAATCTGAATAATAACGATATTGCCTCGATACTGCCGCTTTCGGGCGTGGTCAATGTCACCGAGCTGTATATCAGGTCCAATAATATAGAAATCATCAACTCATTGGGGCCGTTGCAGGATATCGAAAAAATAGACCTGGATTCTAATCAGATAGAAGAGTTTTCGGGCCTTTCCGGCATGCTCAACATGAAGGAGCTGAGTATCAATGCCAACAGCATTGCAGAAATCAATGCCGTGGCTGTGATGCTGGACCTTGAAATCTTGTTGTTTGCCGATAACGATGTCGATGACCTGACGCCCTTGAAATCACTGGCCATGTTGCGGCTTATTGATTTGAGCAATAACAATGTCATTGACCTGGGGCCATTGGTGGAAAACAGCAACCTGGGAAGCGGGGTTGAAATCAGGGTGACCGGGAATCCACTGTCGCAAAATGCTCTTGATAATCAGATCCCGGGGCTTCAGGCGCGCGGTGTGAAAGTGATTAATTAACGGCCTGAAAACACAAAGACCGCTTCTCACGAAGCGGCCCTTGCCCGTTGTCGTTCCATGTTGTCAGTGCAAACTTTTAATCGTTGCGAGTGAATTCCTCACTACCGTCCATCCAGCATCCGGAGCCGGCAAAGTCAGCGCCCGGATTTACCCGGCGATGGCAGGCCCAGACCTGGCCGTTGCTGTCCCTGTAATATTTGAAGCCACGATGTCCGTCATATTTGATTCCTGATCCCAGTCTTTTCTTCTTCTCGTTAGTGTGTGCCATTTTTAAGTCCTCCTAATTGTTTGTTTCATTATTGTCTAATTTCTAATTACTAGAACCCCGCATTGTCTAATATTGTTCCAATATTTGTATAAAATATTCCAAAGAAGTGATTGTTTTTTTCTCAGGTTGTTGATTTACAACAGCTTAGAGAATAAAAAAAGAGCGGGATTGTTTAAATCCCGCTCCCTCTGGAAGTAGCTATACTCAAATGAGACTTATATTGAGTAGCTTATGCCTAATGAAAGTTTGCGTCCCGTATCATGTTCGTGAGACACATAATCCTCATCAAGGTAGGTGTGAACCTTCTTATAGGTGGAATTGAGGATATTCTTGACGGACATTTTGAATGTGAAATTGGAGAAAATGCCCTGCGACATCACAAAATTGAGTTCCGGCCTGGGCTGTTCATAGATATCCGGTGTGGCACGTTCGGCCACCTCGGAGAGTCTTTCACCATAAACATTGAATGATACCGTGGCGCTTGTGTTCGAAGCATAGTTATCATAGCTGAGCATGAAGTTTACGATATAATCCGATTGGCCCTGCAGAGGACGGGTATCTTTGGCATTGGGATCATACTCTTTAATGTATGACAATCTCAGTTCAGGAATCTTCACTGCAGAATGAATCAGAGAAAGATTGGCGCCGGTGCTGAAATTGCGAAACAGTTTGCCCATGAAATCGAGACGTTTGCGAATCTCGAACTCGGCCCCGTAGACACGTGCCTCATCCACATTCTGATACTGAATTTCGCCGTTTTCATGCTTTATCGCTCTTTCGATCGGCTGATCGAAGTGCTTGTAGAACAGGCTGGCGGCCATGACTTCGCCGATACGCGGGAAGATTTCCCAGCGCAGGTCGAAATTGTCGATCAGGGTGCGTTTAAGATTGGGATTACCGACGAAATAGTAACCATCGGCAAACTCATACATAACCACCGGAGCCATCTCACGGAAATTGGGACGGGCCAGGGTACGGCCGTAGGCGCCGCGCAGGTTCATGTTTTCACCGATTTTATATATCATATTGACCGAGGGCAGAATATCATCTTCATCAATAATGCCCGACGCATAGCTGGAGTCTTGGGTGACAACTTCCGAATAAGTGCGTTCATAACGGGCGCCGCCGATAAATTTCAGTTTGCTGTGCAGCGGAAGTTCAATCATGGCGAATCCGGCATCGATATTCTCGTCACCGGTGTAATTGGAGCGATCCTCGCTCATGTCAACATAATAGAGATTATAGACATAACGCCAGGTCTGGCTGAAGGGATTATATGTGCTGTCGACAATACCGAAGTTATCATCCGAGAAAAATGCATCCGGATCGCCATCATAATTGTAACTGCGGTCTCCGGTCCAAACCCTGAAAATTCTTTCATAGTTATTGCGGTTCTTCTCGGAAAAGAGTGAACCGAAGCTGACCTTGCTGTTCAGGCCGTTCCACTGCTTGAAGGGGATCGACCACTTAATGCTGAAACTGCGGGTCTTTTCATGCAGCTCGCGGTAATAGCGCGTCGGCAGGGTATATCCACTTTTCTGGATACCATAGTCTCGTTCGCCGGTCTCTTCGTCGATCGTGTAATCGTTTGAGAAGAATCTAAGGTCGGGCTGATCCTGCTTGCTGTCATTGTATGTGAAGTTCCATTCAATCGTGGATTTGAGAATACCCGGCATATAATTCTTGCCGTTGAACTGGTAGGTATTCTGTGTTCTTTCAGTATATCCCAGCACGCGGGTTTCATAGATTGAACCATCCGGCAGGTTGCCATCAAAAAATCTACCGGTCAAATAACGGGCCTGAGATTCCCCATTCTGGGAATGGATATAATTGAAAGTGAACTCATGATTTCTGTGTAGCTTGTATGATGATGTGAACAGTCCGCCCCAGAAAACATCCTCGGTACCCCTGGAATCACTGAAGGCCCATTCATTATCCAGTGTCGAGGCCTGATCGCCTTTGACGCGGTAACGGGCCACCCTGCCGCCTTCATAGAAATCGTAGCTGCGCCTGTAGTTCAAACTGCCCATATAGCCGAATTCCTGTCCGAACAATGTGGTCTTGTTGCCGACCGAGAAAGCGTAACTGCCGTTTAATGGGGCGGACTTTTGATAAGGATTATAGATACCGTTGAATTCTTTGGAAAGCGTATCCAGAAGCCAGGCTTTTCCATTGTCGGTTAAGGCGTCATTGAACGAGGGAATGTCCCTTTCTTTGATCATGTCCGGCAAATCCCTGGTACCATCATCCATCCCCAGCCAGTCATCATCGCCTCCTTCATAGCGCAGGAAATTATCCTCGTAAGTTGACAGAGTATTGTATGAACTGGAAACGGAGGCCTTTAATGTAAATGATTCCGGGAATGTCTTGGTGTTGATGTTGACCACTCCGCCTGAGAAGTTGCCCGGTTTATCGGGCGAGAATGTCTTCTCGACGCTGATATTCTCCAGGATGTCAGAGGGAATCATATCGGTGTGATATGTTTTCTCGTTTGGATCGGCGCTGGTCATTTCGGTACCATTCATCTGGAAGCTGACAAATCTTCCCGGGGCGCCCCTGATGATAGTCTTTTTGCCGCCATCAGTTGTTGATCCGCCAACAACACGGGAAAGGCCCTCGGCCGCGGTTCCGCCACCGGCCTTGCTGATTTCATCAACCGACACTATATCCATGACGACATCTGCATTTTTCTTGCGCGTGATGGATGCATCAATGGTTGTTTTGTCCATTTTGGCCTCCACAACTACATCCTCATCCTGGAATGCCTCAGGCTTGAGTACAGGTTCCAGTTTATAAGTTTTACCAGCCACCACCTCCACATTGTTGATAGTCATATTGGCATAACCGGCAACCTTGACTTCGACAGTATGCGCACCAGGAGGCACGTCCATGATTGTAAAGCGGCCATCAAGATCAGTCTGTGCGCCAAGTTTGTGTTCTGGGATCATTACAACGGTGCTTGGTATGGTCTCACCGGTTTCGGCGTCATAGACAGTGCCGGAAATCTTACCGGTTGTGGCTGCGTGGGAATCAGGGATAAACAACAGGATCAAAAAGCTTGTTAAGATAAATAATCGCAAAAGATTTTTCTGATAGTTTCTCTCATTTGATAAAAGCATAGTACCTCCAGATACATACTAATAAAGTAAATCCTTTTAATTTATTTTGAATCCATTCAATATTCTTAAATAGCGATGTTTACGATACGATTTCATAAATACAGGTTCACGTTCCCATTATCACTCGCTAAGAAACAGAGATTTATGACTATTTGTGTTAGCTGAATATTAGAAGTTAATTAATTAACGATTACAGGTTAGCCGGAGCAATGCGCCAGTTTTAAAAAATAGTTCTATGTGATTGGCATACAATATTTTATGGATGCAGTTCGTGTTTCTGAGGGGATATTGAGAGCTATAAATCGCTGGAAAATCAAACAGGCTTTGGAATTGCAGACATTAGTTAAAGAATTACTCCCAAAAAGCATCGACCCGATGCTTGATTTTCTATTTTATAATTAACATTTTGGCTGAAATGGAGTATACTTGTCAGAGATTTTTTGGAGATTTGGATTATAATTTGAAAAGTGAAACAGACTATAGAAAAAGCGCGATGAATATATCCTGGCTGCTTTTAGCTGCCCTTTTTTGCATGGCATGTTTGCCAGGAATTCTACAAGCTGACGCATTTCATATAAAAAGCGAAAGCATAATGGCCGGCGATACAGTCGCTATCCGCGGGGTATGGCGATACAATCCTCATGACAGCAGTATCTTCGCCGATCCATCCTATGATCACAGTGGCTGGCTGGAAAATCAAAAGATCAGCACAGCTGATTTACCCGGCTGGGACGGTGTCGGATGGTTCCGTCTTGAGCTTTCGGTAGACAGCGTGCTTATAGGGCATGAACTCGGGTTGACCGTGATGATGCTGGGGGCGGCCGAGATTTATATCGATGGCCGGCTGGCGGACAGATTGGGCAATATTTCCGATGATCCCGGTAAGTTTAAGAATATTGTCACCAGCTTCTATCGCCCGATCAGATTTGTATTGCCTGATTCCGGCCCTCATATTCTGGCGATTCGGTTTGGTCATGAGGGGAAAAGTCCAGAAAACATGGGCTGGGGCATGATGGTCGGGATTGCCGATTACGAGACCGGTATAACCCGTTTCGAACAGGGCATAAAGGGACTGGCGGCCAACCAGATGTTTTTCGTGGGTCTGGCGATTGCCTTTTTCCTGGTTGCCATTTTTATGTATCTATTTCCGCCCCGGGATGTCTCCAACTTATATTTTGCGCTGGTATCACTGGGTTTTGCGGCAATGGCCTATTTCCCGCCCGAGACCGACAGAATCTACGAAATAAGCACCTTTATAATTCTGGTATCCGGCTTGAAAATATCGATCATAGTTGCCTCAGTGTTCAGCCTGCTGTTCGTCTACAGCCTGTTTCATGAAAAACTGCCGCGTCAATTCTGGGTCTTTCTGGTTGCCGGGGTGATTCTTCTGCCGGGCGTTGTGCCCCTGCATCGGGCCTTTGTATACATCTATTCTCTTGTGGTGCTGGCCGAATCTGTGCGTGTCGTGATTATGGCCATAACTCGCAAAAAGAGGTCAGCCTGGCTTATCGGTGTCGGTTTTATGCTGTTTGTGCTTCTGGCGGTGTATGAGATGCTCATGGATCTGGGTATTTTCCCGCCGATTATACCGGGCTACTATTTTTATTACCTGTTCGGAATCGCGGCTTTGCTTATCTGTGAGGCAATGTACCTGGCCAAGAATTTTTCCGACACTCATATCGACCTGCAAAAACAACTGAGCGAGGTTAAAAGGCTCTCGGAGGTGACCGTGCAACAGGAAGTCAAGGCGCGAGAGCAGGAACTGGAGCATAAACTTCTGGAGCAGAAAATAGAATTCCAGAAAAAAGAGCTCGAGGAAGCCAAAAAGCTGGAAAAAGCAATGGCCGATCTTGAAGCCGCCAATCGCGAGATACGCAATACACAGTCTCAGCTGGTGCAGTCAGAAAAAATGGCCTCCATGGGCATGCTGGTAGCGGGTGTGGCTCATGAGATAAACACCCCTGTGGGGGCAATCAACAGCATGCACAACACGCTGGTGCGGGCGGTCAAAAAGATTGAAGATATCCTGAATAATATGGAGGATACCAGCCCGGAGCTCCGGGACCAGCTCAACAAATACCTGCAGATAATCGCCGAGGCAAATAATGTGATCGAAAGCGGCTCGGGCCGTGTTACCAATATCGTGCGCAGGTTAAAAAGTTTCGCGCGCCTGGATGAAGCCGAACTAAAGGAAACAGATATTAATGAAGCGCTTGAGGATACACTGACACTGGCGCATCATGAGCTGAAACATGATATCGAGGTTGTGCGCAAATATGGTGATTTGCCGAAAATTCCATGTTTTGCCGGTGAACTCAATCAGGTCTTCCTTAATATTATCATCAATGCCCGTCAGGCCATAAAAGGCAAGGGCAAGATAACCATAAGGACTGCGGTCGAAGACAATATGGTAGTTGTAAGAATCAGCGACACCGGGCATGGAATCCCGGATAAGATCAGGGCTAAGATCTTCGATCCCGGATTTACCACCAAGGGTGTTGGCGTGGGCACCGGCCTGGGTCTATCGATCTGTTATCAAATTATAAAATCGCATCACGGCAGGATCGAGGTGGAAAGCGAACCGGAAAAGGGCACGACCTTTATTATAAAGCTTCCCATGAATCTGGACAAAATCCTTGATAATGGCTGAGAGTGCTGTTAATTGAGGGTTTATCTTTTGCCTCAGAAACTGGATTGAAATGAAAAAGATCTTCGGTTCCATATTCGATATACGCAAGGGTGAAATTGCCCTGACGCTTTTGATGTTTCTAAACTACTACCTGCTCCTGGTAACCTATTATTTCCTCAAACCGGCCAGGGATTCGCTGTTTCTTGTCAAGGTCAGTCCGGAGATGCTCCCGCTGGTGTTTATTATCACCGCGCTTGTTACCGCACCGGTTGTTTCGCTGTATTCACGGGCCAGCCGCAAAATGCCCATGAACAGGCTGATTAACTTCACGACGCTCATAATTATAGTAAATCTGTTCGTACTGCGCTGGCTTGTGACAATAAATCAGCCCTGGATTTACTATATGTTCTATACCTGGGTGAGCATTTACGGCGCATTGACAACCTCGCAGTTCTGGCTGATGGCCAACGCGGTTTTTGACTCTGCGCAGGCCAAACGTGTATTCGCATTAATCGGCCTGGGAGGAATCCTGGGCGCATTCACCGGCGGTGAGGTAACCAGTATTGTGGTCAAATACTTCGATGTATCCACCGAGAATCTGCTGTTTATCTGTATGGCGCTTCTGGGAGTGACCTCTGTCCTGGTAATCATAGTCTGGCGCAAATGGGGCCAGAAAGAGGTGGAAATCAAAAAGGCCACCCGCAAGAGAAGTGAAGTGATCGATAATGTGGGCAAAGTTGTCTCGACGATTTTCCGGTCCCGTCATCTGACATTAACGGTCGGCATTATCGCCATGACCATGATGGTTGCGTCGTTTGTCGATTTCCAGTTCAAGACCGTATCCTATCAAACTTTTCCGGATAAGGCCAGCCTGACATCATTTTTGGGGGTGTTCTACGGACGGCTCAGTCTTGTTTCGCTTGTATTGCAACTGGTATTGACTTACAGGTTTATCCGCATACTGGGTGTGGGCGGCGTGATTATGTTTCTGCCCATCGGGCTGACCCTTGGCTCGCTCGCCATGTTGATCTACCCGGGACTGATATCGGCAATTCTGCTGCGCGGAGCTGATGGAAGCTTGAAATATTCTATCGATAAAACCGGACGCGAACTTCTGTTTCTGCCGATTCCGCTCGAGATCAAGAAACGCACCAAGATCTTTATCGATATGTTTGTCGATCGCTGGTTCCGTGGGCTGGCAGGCGGCCTTTTGCTCCTGCTTACGCTGGTGTTCAAGCTAAGCGTGCAGCAGATCAGCATCGTGGTGCTGGTGCTTCTGGCGATCTGGCTGGTGATGACTGTTTTTATGAGACGCGAATATATAAACAGCTTCCGCAAGGCGATCGAAAAACGCGAAATCGATCTTTCCAGCCTGCCCAGCGGATTAAACGATAAGTCCACAGTGAAAACTCTGGTGGCAGCCCTGAAGAGTAATAATGAAAGGCAGGTCAGCTACGCCCTGGAGATGCTATCATCGGCGGAGGGGATCAAAATCGCCGATGATGTTGTCCCGCTTCTGAATCATAAATCAGCTGAGATTCGCGACAGGGCTATCCGCATACTTCAGAAGCAGGCGGATGAATCCTTGGATCCGAAAATGGAAGAACTGATAGCCGATGAGAATATCAAAGTACGCCGCGAAGCGATAAAATTCCTGGCCCTGAATGCAGGCGAACAGCGGCATGACCGTATGAAAGCACTTTTGACTTACGATGATCCCAAGGTTCAGCATGGCGCACTGGCCTGTATCGGTAAATACGGTGATGATGATGAAAAGGCTCTGATTGATAAGACTGTAGTGGAAAGAATATTGAATGATGATTCCGATGACGCCGAGGCCGGCCGGGTGCAACTGGCATATACGATTGGGGTCCTGGATAATCCGGAATATAATGCCTACCTGGATCGGCTTCTCAGGGATAGTTCTATTAATGTAATCAGGGCGGCAATCGACAGTGTGGGACGGCTCAATCAAAGGCAGTATATACCCTGGCTGGTGGAACGGCTTTCCAACAGGGAGTTGCGTGTGGATACGCGTAATGCGCTGGCACAATTCGGAACCGGTGTCCTGGGAACCTTGAGTGACTATTTTCAGGACCGTAATATCGATTACAATATCCGCAAAGCGATTCCCAGGGTTATGCGCCAGATTCCAAAACAACAGACCGTGGATATTCTAACCGGTCTTCTGGATCGAGTGGAAGCATCGCTTAAACTTTATGTGGTCAAGGCTTTAAATTCACTTCGCAGCAAATACGATGATCTGAAATTCGATGAGGAAAAGATCGAGCCGGTGCTGATCGATGAAACCCGCGAATACTATGAAATCTACCAGATTCTTTATTCCAATCACTCATTTGACAAGAGCGAGGCCTCGCAGCTTCTTAAAAGGGCATTGGAGGAAAAACAGAGATTCAACCTGGAGCGTATTTTCCGTTTGATGGGCCTGGTATATCCACCGCATGACATATTTTATGCCTATCAGGGATTTGTCTCGGGTCAAAAGGCTCTGCAGGCCAATGCGATCGAGTTTCTGGATAATGTCCTGCAACGCGATGTCAAGAAATACGTTTTACCCATCCTGGATGATCTTCCGGTAGAATCGGTTATTCGCAAGGGCGAGGAGCTGTTCAAGATTCGTTTCAAGAGCAGGGAAGAAGCATTGGAAAAACTGATTCAGGGACGGGATGTCTGGTTGCAGTGTTGTGCTATTTATGCCTCGGCCGGAATCAAATCCAAACGGCTGGATGAAATAGTCGATCAGCTTACTGATCATCCCGATCCGATAATCCGTGAAACGGCAGGGCTTTCAGCGCGTGAGAGAAAAGAGCGAAAGTGAACAAAGCAGTGAATTCAGGTGTTTAATTGCGCATAGAAGAGAAGAGAGTATGTTAACTACGATTGAAAAAGTGATTTATCTGCAGAGCATCGATGTTTTCAGCGATGTCCCCACCGAGCAACTGGCCCTTCTGGCGGCAATTGCCGAGGAGGACAGTTATATCAAGGGTGACGATATCTATAAGGAAAATGATGCCGCGGATGCGCTCTATATGGTTCTGGACGGCAAGGTGAGGCTTCATCGTGACGGCAATACGATACAGGTTGCCGGGGAGAAGAACGCTTTCGGTACCTGGGCCCTGTTTGATGAACAGCCCCGTGTGGTAACGGCCACCGCCGATGACGACTGCCATCTGCTGCGCATCGACCGCGAGGATTTTATAGATCTCCTGGCCGATCATGTGCAGATTGCCCAGGGAGTAATCAAGACCGTGGCGCGCCGTCTGCGCGGGCTGGTGGAAAGAGTGGCAGGCTAATTAATGACAACAGGATATGCAGGACAGAGATGATGACAAAAGCTGATCAGAAAGATCTGACGGGACTGCGTGAGTCGGAGGAGAAATATCGCAAGATGATCGAGCTCGCCAGCGATTCGATTTTCACAGTCGATCCGGACAGTGGGGAGATTCTTGAAGTCAACCGCAAGGCGCTCGAGGTTACCGGTTATTCGGAAGAGGAACTGGTCGGCAAACAGGTCTGGGAGCTTCATCCGCTGGATCAGAAAGATATCTCGATAGAGCTTTATGATACGGTCAAGAAAACCGGCGAGGGCTATTGCCCCGATCTGAGGATGATCAGAAAAGACGGCAGTATGGTTAACGTGGAAATCATGGCCTCGCTGATAGAATACGGCGACAAGAAAGTGATTCAGAGAATCTGCCGCGATATAACCGGAAGACTCAAGCTCCAGCGCGAGAACTCACATTTGAGAAAGTATTACGAGTCTGTGCTGGATATGATGCCGGTCGGGCTGGGTGTCAGGCGCAATGTCGACAGGAATCCCGAGATCGAATTCGAGAATAAAAAAATCAGGGAGCTGTTTAAGGTTGCCAACCTGGAATGCTGCCCCTATCGCTGGCAGTCGCAGGGAAACATTCACGATCAGGTCGACCCGGCCAAGCTCAGGCAGGATTGCGTGTGCCATCAGGAAAAACGCTTTCCCAATGGCCTGGTGTATGAATTTGCCACCAATTATTTTCGCGACCCGGATGGATCATGGCGCGAGGTGAATATTGTAACGGATATCTCCGAACGGGTCCGGCTCGAGGATCAGCTGCGCGAAAGCAATGAGCTTCTGGAAAGAAGGGTTATGGAACGAACCCGCGAATTGCAGCAGAAACAGACTCAACTGGTACAGTCGGAAAAGATGGCCGCGCTTGGCAACCTTGTAGCCGGAGTGGCCCATGAGATCAACACGCCATTAGGAGCCCTGCACAGCAACAACGATTTGTTCATTAGATCGATCCAGAAGATCAAGACGATTATTGATGATCCCTCCTGCCCGGAGGAAGTGCGCGAGGACGAGAAACTGAATAAAATTTTCGAAAGCATTGATAACCTGACCGGCATAAATAAATCAGCGGCCCTGAGAATTATCCATATTGTCAACAGCCTGCGGAATTTTGCACGGCTCGATCAGGCCGAGATGGATCGGGTGGATATTCATCAGGGAATCGAAGACACGCTCACTCTGGTGCATCATCAGATCAAGGGCCGCATTGAAATTGAAAAGGATTTCGGCGATCTGCCCAAAATAAGCTGCTATCCTAATCAGTTGAATCAGGTCTTCATGAATATCCTGGTCAATGCCGGCCAGGCAATTGAGGAAAAAGGCAGAATCACGATTCGTACCTTTAAAAAAGATGATAATGCGGTGATCGAATTTGAGGACAACGGACGGGGTATCGAGCCGGATAAATTGAGCCGAATTTTTGATCCCGGATTCACCACCAAGGGCGCCGGGGTTGGAACCGGCCTGGGGTTATCGATCGTACATCAGATTATACAGGATCACAAAGGCAAAATAGATGTGGAATCCGTGCCCGGCAAAGGCACAAAATTCATCATAACTCTTCCAACAGGTAATTGAGGCCAATGAATAGTCAGGGAGCAGATTGCCAACACACGGTTATGATCGTGGATGATGAACCGATCGTCACGCGCAGCCTGGGGTCATTTCTGGAGCTGGAGACTGATTATTGTATTGAAACTTTCCATTCCCCGGGCGAGGCGCTCGATTATCTTAAAAGCCGCAGTGCCGATGTGGTCATCTCTGATTTTTTAATGCCGGATATGAACGGCCTGGAGTTTCTGGGAAGGGTCAAAAAGATTTATCCGGAATCTCCGCGGATCCTGTTGACCGGTTACGCGGATAAGGAAAATGCGATCAGGGGCATTAACGATATCGGTTTGTTCCAGTATGTCGAAAAGCCCTGGGATAATGATCAGCTCCTGATGGTAATAAAAAACGCGATAGAATCGCGCAGCCTTCGCCAGCATCTAAAAATCAAGCTGAAGGAACTGGATCGAGTGCTGAAAAACCGTGATGAGCTCTTTCGGCGCGAAAATATGCTCAGGCAGGAACTGAATATGGCCTGCGAGGTACAACAGAGGCTTCTCCCATCAAAAATGCCGCAGATTCCGGGCATAGAGATAGTAGCCCGCTATCAGCCCGCGTTGGAAATCGGCGGTGATTTCTATGATATTATACCTTTGACCAACAGCAGTTGGTGTATTCTTGTGGCCGATACCACAGGTCATGGTATCCAGGCGGCCCTGTGTACCGCACTGCTCAAATTTGCATTCTCCAGCTTTGCTAATGGGAACTATGGTCCACGGCAGATACTCGACGGCATGAACTCGATGCTCTGCAGAGGCTTACCGCAGGATATTTACGTGGCGGCGCAAACAGTGGAAATCATGCCCGACCAGGGAAAATGCCGGCTGGCCAATGCCGGCCTGACTCATCCATTTTTGATTCATGGCAACGGCAAAAGCTATGAAACGGTTAAGGCCAACGGTATGATGCTGGGTCTGGCGAAAGACCAGGTATACAATTCCGGTGATGAAATCACGGTAGAACTTGACCGCGGCGGCAGTTTGATATTATATACAGACGGCTTGAGCGAGGCGCGCAATGCTGATGGCGAATTTTTTGAGAGCAGAAAACTGCCCGATATAATGAAATCGCTTAATAGCGCCACGGCAGGCAAAATTGTGGATCTGCTGGCCAATAAAGTAGAGCAACATTGTGCCGGAAATTTCGATGATGATATTACCCTGGTGGGAATAGAGTTTAAACAGTTGACAGGAGATTATTGATGTCCTCCGATAATGATACCAGTGTTATAGTGATTGTTGATGATGAAGAGATGGTTCTGACAAGCCTGAGCTCATTTTTGGGTCTGGAGACAGACTACGAAGTTAAAGCTTTTACATCGGCCCAGGATGCTCTTGAATATATAAAGAACGGCAGGGTCGATTTGGTAATATCGGATTACCTGATGCCTGAGATGGACGGTATCAGTTTTCTGGCCGAGGTGAAGAAGATTCGGCCCCAGGTGCCCCGCATAATTTTGACCGGCTATGCCGACAAGGAAAACGCCATAAAGGCCATTAATGATGTCGGGCTGTTTCAGTATATCGAGAAGCCCTGGGATAATGATGACCTGCTGATCGTTTTGCGCAACGGTATAGAGCGCCAGAAGCTGATGAAAAAGCTGGAAGAGAAGATCAATGAGATCAATAAGGCCTATGCCGATTTGCAGGGACTTCAGAACGAGATTGTGAAGACATTCGTTTAATCTCAAAACTGAAAGCGGATCTGAAAGAGCATTTTATTTGACTGCGAAGACCCGCCATTGCTTTCGTGATCATCCCCGAAAGAATAAAACAGCTCACCCAGCAGCCATCCGGCCAGAGCCCCGAAGATAACATCAGAGATATAATGCTTATATGAATGAATACGGGTCCATCCCACAAATGAGGCCCATGTATAAAAAACAGCGGGCGGGACCCAGCTCCAGTTGTCGAATTCGCTGCCGCTCAATTCATGTCTGAGTATGCCCCTGATGCGCTTGTTGAGGAAGGTCATCGAGAAGAAGGCGCTGGATGTATGCCCGGAGAAAAATGATAGCCTGCTGCGGCGAAACTCCGCCAGATCATCTACCGGATATTCCTGATCATAATACATATAGGGACGTGGACGGGCGATTATGCCTTTGGCCATGCCGGTTATGCCCTTGGTTGCGATCAATCCGGCAGAATATAGGAACAGGTCCTGCGCGGCGTCTTTGCCCGCTGAGCCGTGAGGCCAGGTCAGGTTGGCGTAGGTAAGGATCAATGCCCCAGCGATCGGGGTGGCCGCCGAACCGGCCGTATTGTCCAGAAAGTTGGTTTTACCGCGATAATATTCACCCCCCAGGAATTTTTGGATCGTCAGTTCGCCCGGAAGTCGTGTATCGACAATCGGGATCTTGCTGGTATCGAAATTAATCGCCCATAAACCCAGCCCCCCGAGAGCCATTGAGCCTGCGGATATCAATGCGAAATCCCCGGTATCGAGATAATCGTTGTCACCGGCAGGCAAATCTGAAGATACAAGTATAACTGCCAGTACAATGAGAAATGCTATTCTGATCGTTGTCTTATGCAATATCCGCATCCTTTAAAATTTGCTGATGAGGACATTCTGATAATCTATTTTCAGGCTGTCCAGCGCATCGAAGAAATGTCCCAGGGTGGTCAGGTAATAGTCCGATTTTTCGACTATGTCTTCTTTTATCGTAGCTGTTATATTGCTGTAGAAATAATGTCCCGACTGTGCGCTCACAGCTTCCAGTTTGTATTTATTTTTTGCATTGATCCAGAATGCCCCGGCGGTCAGGATCGGCTCGCCTGGAAACAGGAAAGCGTGATTGGCCCGAGCCACCTTGCGCCCGGTTTCATTTTCGATCCGTTCCACTTCCTCGCGCAACAGTTCTCGTGCGAAGCGAATTTTGCCGCTGGCGCCTACGGCAAAGAAATATTCGCCGCTTGCCAGCGTATCGAAAGCGGCTTTTGTAAGTGTCTGCATAATACGCACATCGCCGCCACGCTCAAAAAATTTGCGATACTCCTCCTGCAATTTGGGCTTCTCTTTATTTGGGAAGGCCGCACGGGGGGCATTCACCTTGAACCATTCCAGGATTTCCCCGGTCGAGCCGATTTCCTCCACGCCGCTTATGAATTCAAGATCTATTTCCCGATGGCTGTAGAGAAAATCTTTGTAATTCTGATAGCCCTCGATCACATAGGGCGGATCGGGAGCATAGATATCATATGATGCGGGCAGGCCATAGACCAGGGCATCGGGAGCCTCGAGATCAACCATCCCGGAATCGATCCGCGCCAGGTATTCATAGACAGCGTAGTAATAAAGCTCGCCGTTCTCATGTGCCAGTATATCGATATTGGAGGGATCGTTGACCCAGATTCGAAAACGAATACCCTGCGTGGTTGTAATCATGAAATCAGATGATTGGTCATCGGCAATAGTCAAAATAAATTCCCGCGTGTGCAATGTGTTTTCATAGGGGATCAGATCTGAACTGAGATACGAGGTGTCGTATTTATATTCAATCGCTGAATTCAATGCGGCAAGAGTCAGTGCCGAATCATAGCTCTTCAGGTCGGGACAGATAACCCGCAATGATGAATAGGGGCTGTAGGGCATCGGGCCGGATACCTGATAACCGTCATTTTCAGAAAAAATCTGCTCCAGACGACTCTGAAACTCCACCCGCTGGTTTTTTATGAGCTGATTGAACTCCTCACCCGTGAATGGCTGATTGAATGTGGCAAGCAGAATTCCGGCTGTTATCCAGAACATCAAAATTGCAGTGAATGTTTTTTTCATGACCGTGCCCATTTGTCCTAATCTACATGTTTGATGCCGATCAGGGAAAACAAGTTTTCATCGGGATTGTACCAGAGATGGATTCTGGTCGGTTTGCTCCAGTCGGCCCTGCCCCGTTTGGTGTGGATATTAATTGTATATACATAATCATCGGTCAGATCCCGATCACGACCCGGTTTGAAAGCGGAGGCCAGCCATATCAAATCCTCTTCGGCAAGCACAATCTCGGTATCAGTCATATCGCCTTTTTTGAGGACCTCATCGCGATACCTGATTTCCCACCTGTACCGGGCATTTCTGGGCCAGAGGCTGTATTTCACTCCCAGGTCATCGAAATCGATTTTGATATCCCGTCCGATATAATTGAATTCAAAATAGTCCAGCGGATTGACCTTGCTGAACCAGTACGTTCCGATTTTGTTGCGCCGTTCACGCAGAGTTCGCAGAAGGTACGATCGAGCCCGGGGATTGGAATACTGCCCCGTTTCGACTAATGCCTCCAGATCCTGATCGCGCCAGGCCATAACGATTTTGGCACCCCAGTAAGCATCCCTGTCGGTCATATTTTCAAATGCCGGATTGGGATAGATTGCGTCGAATTTGGCCGGATGAAATATCTTCGATTCGAAATATCCGATTGAGGGATACTTATAGCTTTCCGCGTATTCCCAGCCCCAGACTTTGAGGCCAAGTGTTAAAAGGGAAACCATAGCATCGCGTAAATCGATTGTATTGGCGTACCCTTTGCGAGGGTTTTTGGCTTTGCTTCCATCTGAACCGAATGTCGAGCCGAAATCGATCAGGTAATGACGTAAAAATCTCCTGCCGTTTTCGGTGACATAGACATCCAGCGAATTCTGATCCTTGAGATCATAATGATTTACCAGCGAGGCGATAACATACAGGCCGCGCAGGTCACGCCTGTCCTCATGCTTGAACCAGTCGTTGGGATCGTCGAAACGCGTCCCCATATAACTGAACGGCCCCTTGATCTTGCCGAATTTCCCCAGCGATAAGGAAGCCAGGGAACGGATCATACCATTTGAATCGCGATGCACCTTTTTTAATATTCTCTCAAGGTCTTCGCCTGTAAATTCACGTTTGATTCCAAAACTGTCTTCGAATTTCACGCCCGGCTTGATAGTCAGTATATCGGGATGGTAATATACGATTGTCTCCTGGGGGACATTGTAACCGCAGGCATACAAATAGCGCGAACCCATTGCCGCCGCCGCGGTAGCCATTTCCGGATTTTCCGGCGGATCGAATTTCATGATATACTGATCTCCGCGTGCATCCTCGATCCAGAAGCCGGGTGTGGCGCCCTGAACCTTGGCGCGGATAATCTGCCAGGGGCCGGTTGTGTCGGGACCCGGAGTTATCGCCGGGCCGCGCATGATTTCCTCCGCGGTCAGCGGTTTGAAGCCGTGACGATTGGTAAACCAGCTACTGTTGGGCACTTCATCATAGCTGTTGATATTGACCGCCTGATGAGGATGGCCGGTTAGTTTGCGGGCGTTGCGGGCCATATCGAGACCCTGGATGATCTGGTCAAAAAACGACCGCTTGAGCGACATCCAGAGCAGGTTGGGGTCCTGATAAGATGGTTCGGGGATATCCTTACGATCATTGTCGACCCAGTAGGGACCCTCAGGTTGAATATTGGGGGCCTGGCTGCATGAAAGCAGACTGATGATAATTAAAAATAAAAAGCCGGCCGGTAGCCATGAAAATCTATTTGCCTTGTTTATGTCCATAATAATCAGAAGCTTTCCTCGAATTCAGCATAAAGCTGAAAGCCCTCTTTGCTGTATGCGATTGTACCGCGAAACAGGGCCCCTTCAATATTCCAGAGCCTCAGCCCGGCGCCGACAGAATACTGCCAGCCCTCCAATTCAAACTGCTCCGTGATGGCCTCAAAAACACGGCCCTGCTCGTAAAATATGAAGCCATCGATATTCTGTATTACCGGGTAGCGGTATTCAAGCGTGGCCAGTGTCAGTGAATAATCCACGAAACGATTGTCCTTGTATCCTCGCAGGTTTTCCCATCCACCCAGCGAGGGACGCAGGTAAAATGGCAGATGCGGGGTATCATCGGGACGATTGACAGCCTCGGCCATCAGGCGCAGGGCTATTATCCTTTTCTTAAACAGATTGACATATTGGCCGATATCAATTCGTCCATGGAAATACTCCAGGTCATCGCTGCGATCTATGCCCTTGTGATAATTGAGGCTGATTTTCTCATAGCCGCCGAATGAGGGCTGTCCGGGCTGGTCCACCCAGTCATATTCGAGGCTGATACCTATATTCCAGACCCGCGATGAAGCTATTTCCTCATTGCTCAAGTTAAACCTGTTCTGAATCGAATCCAGGTCACCAACCAGGTCGGGATCCTCGCCATCGAATGTATTATAGATGCCATAGCCGCCGTTCAGGCCAAGATTCAATCCCTGGTAGATATTGTGCGACCAGGAGACTTCAAACATTGTTCGTTCCAGATTAAATGACACATGGTCTGATTCATTGCTGGTATTGCCGAGCCCGTAAAATGTTTCCCAGGGCTGCTGCTTGTATTCTGCCATTAATCCCAGGTTCCGGAATATGCCGAAATCCGAGGGTGCATTATATTCGATTCTGTAGAGCTGATAGTCATGTGTGGACAAATAGCCCTTGGCTTCGATCCTCGAGCCTTTTGTGAAAACATCCCGGGAACTGAATGTCAGGCCCAGCTTGAACCCTGGATTTGAGCCATAGCCGAGTACCGGGTAAAGGCCCCAGACACGGTCGATTTCCAGAAAAAACAGCCTTTGTATGAAATCGGAAAAGATTATCTCATTCATCACCAGGCTTGAGACACCCTCCAGTATCTGAAATGGAAGCGCCAGTATAAAAGATGGCACGGACAGGATCGCATCGGCGGTTGATGATCTCTGCTCCGGTTTTTCCCGCACCATGGTGGTATCGATCTCGTATGCTGATGCAGGTACAGCCATCATCACGACCAGGATTGAGATTGCCGCTATAATAAAATGTGGTTTTGCGATGAGTCGGGGCATTTGATGTAAAAGTCCTCGCATTTTATGGGTTTTTTTGTTCCCCTTGAAAGTATTTAATATACAGCTTATAGTCAACTGTTTTGCTTTGGGCCTGTGCTGTTTCTGACCGGCATTAATTATCAGGCAAAGACTATACCCGGGCAAATCTGTTCCATACAGGTCCATGTTTATTTTACATCTATCCACTTAGAAAAAGCTTGCTATCCGCTTTCAAGTTCGCTTATTGATTATATAAGGGAATACAGGGACTGCACGACAGTATACAACACATAGAAGTACGCATCCTCAATTTGGGAATAACATCGTTCCTTTAAAAATATCCTTCGAGCTGGGTCGCTCAGAAAGGCGGGCATAGTGGGTGAAACAAACTCACACGGCAATGATGAACAGCCGAGTAATCTGGAAATCGAAATCGCATCCCTTCTCTTCCAGCATGGTTCTGATCTGATTTCGCTCAATGCGGCGGATGGGACCTTTATTTACGCCTGCCCCTCATTCAAGGATATCCTGGGCTACGACCCGGAATATATCATGGGCAAATCAGTATTTGATTTTATCCATCCCGATGACTATGACAAAGTCAGATCGGAACTGAAAAGATCAGAACGTGACAAAGGGGTGATCCGCCAGCAGCATAGGATCAGAAACGCCAATGGAGATTATGTCTGGTTGGAATGTATAGCCTCTCCCACGGAGCAAAGTGATGAGCTTCAGTATATTTGCATCAGCCGTGAAATATCGGAACAGAAGGAAATTGAAGATGAGTTACGCCGCAGCGAGGAACGTCTGCGCCTGCTTCTTGAAAATTCCGAAGATATCATCTGCATGCATGATACAGCGGGAAAATATGTCTACTACTCGGGACCCAGCGAATTCGGAGTTAGCGGCGATGATCTGGTCGGTAAATCTCCCCTGGATCTGTTTGAAAAGCATCAGGCCGAACAGATCATAGAACAAATAAAGGAAGTTGCCTCTACCGGCAAACCAATGGTGCGGGAAAACAGTGTCGGCTGGAGGTCGCAGACGTTATGGTTTTCTGATATGATCTACCCGATTCGTTCCGAGGACGGAAAAACGGTCGCGGTGGGCAAAATCTGCCGCAATATCACCGAGATTAAAAATGCAGAAGAGAAGCTAAAAAGCACCAATCAGCGTTTGTCAGGATTGGTTAACAGCATACCGGATCTTATTTTCGTGATCAGCCGTGAAGGCGAATTCCTGGACTATCATGTCAAGGATGAGCGCACTTTGATATTTCAGCCGCAGGAGTTTCTTGGCAAAAATGTAGCAGATATCGGCCTTCCGGAGGATCATGTCAGGATGAGCCTGGGGATGCTGAAAAAAGCGGCGGAGAGCGGAGAGATAGAGACAGCCGAGTATGAACTGGATACTCCAATGGGCCGTAAAACCTATGAAACCCGTTTTTCGGCAATAAATGACAATGAGATTCTGGTGGTCGAACGAGATATCACTGATCGCAAGGTGGCGGTCAGAGAATTGCGCGAAAGCCGTAAGATGTATCAGGCTCTGACTGAGCACTTGCCTGATATAATTATGCGGCTCGATAAGGATGGCAGATACCTGTATGTCAGCCCTGTTGTAGAAAAACTTATAGGAAGGGCCGCTGATGAGTTTGTTGGAAGAACAACAGAGGAAATGGGCCTTGATGGTGATACCTGCATGCGGGTGAATCGCGGTTTGCAATCAGTGCTTCAAACCAGAGAAATCTATGAAGCCGAGTATCGGCTGCCGGAATCCGAGGAGCCCAAATATTTTAATGTGCGGCTGATTCCGGAGTTTGCTTCTGACGGCTCAGTTGAGACAGTGCTCTGTATTGCCCGCGATGTCTCGGAATTGAAAAGGCTGCAGGAGTTTGCCTCGCGAGCCATGCGTCTGGAAACAGCCGGGAAAATTGCAGGACAGGTGGCTCATGATTTCAACAACCTGCTGGGACCATTGATAGCTTATCCCGACCTGATCAGGACCGAGGTTTCGGATGACAGCCCGATCAATGAATACCTGGATGATATGAAGGCTGCCGCCGAGCAGATAGCCGATATCAATCAACAGCTTCTTACTCTTGGACGGCGCGGGCATTATACAGTCGAGCTGCTCAATCTGAATGACCTGGTTAATCAATTCCTGCAGAGAAATATGCCCCTGCCTCCTGAACTAAAGCTGGAAAAGCACCTCGATCCGAATCTCCACAATATCAGGGGCGGCGGTTCGCAGATTATCCGGGCCATAAACAACCTGTTTGCCAATGCCTGCGACGCTATGGACGATAAGGGCATTCTTACTGTTAAGACGGAAAATGCGGCCATAGATGAAAAGCCGGGAGCATTCGGTATCATACCGGCCGGAGAGTATGTGCATTTGAGCATTTCGGATACCGGCAGCGGTATTGTAGACGAAGTTATTTCGCATATGTACGAGCCGTTTTTCAGCACCAAGACCACAACGCGAAAAAGGGGATCGGGACTGGGACTGAGTGTTGTCAATTCCGTAGTCGAGGATCATCAAGGTTACATGGACTGTGATACAGAGCCCGGCCGGGGTACAACCATGCATCTCTATTTCCCGGCCATCAAAGAGCCGATTTCCCCCCGGCAAGAAAAGAAAGCCGACGGTGGGAAAGAAGGTGTTTTGGTCGTTGATGATGACGGCCTTCAGCGCACTGTAGCGCGCAAACTGCTGGAACGGCTCGGTTATAATGTCTCCACCGTATCAAGCGGTGAGGAAGCACTGGAAATTCTCAAGAAGCAGTCATTTGATCTTCTTCTTCTGGATATGATAATGCCAGATGGTATTGACGGTACCGAGACATTTGAACGGGCGCGGCAGATAAATCCCACCCAGAAAGCCCTGATAATATCCGGATTCGCGGAAAGCCAACTTGTCACCAGGGCACTTAAGCTGGGTGCGGGAGGATTTCTGCGAAAGCCGCTAACCCTCGATGAGCTTGCTGTGGCTGTCAGGCAAGAGCTTGACAAAGTTGTACAAGCCCCGGAATAATCCATCCCGGTAGGTTGTCATTGCAAATATACTTTACCCGCAGTTGACTATTGTCTAATCATATTAATCTGTTTATAATAGGCTGAGTTATGGAAAATATCCCAATTCTTCAGGATATAGTGGTAATTTTCGCCGCCTCGGTGGTTGTGCTGTTTGTATGCCATCGCCTGCGAATTCCGCCCATTGTCGGGTTCTTGATTACCGGTGTAATAATCGGCCCCTCGGCCACAGGACTGGTGAGGTCAATCCATGATGTTGAGGTATTGGCGGAAATAGGCGTGATTCTCTTGCTTTTCTCGATTGGCATAGAATTCTCATTTCGCAACTTGATGATGGTCAAGAAATCGGTACTGCTGGGCGGGACCTTGCAGGTATTTATCACGATTGCCGCGGCCTATGGCCTGGTTTATTCATTTGTGGATGGTTTCAATCAGGCCCTCTTTATCGGATTTTTGATGGCTCTCTCGAGTACGGCTATTGTCCTGCGCACCTTCCAGGAACGGGCCGAAATACAGAGCCCGCATGGACGGACCGGGCTGGCGATTCTGATTTATCAGGATATGATTATTGTCCCGATGATTATCCTGACACCATTTCTGGCTCAAACTGCCGGGGGGATGGAGCAGTCTATTACAACCCTGATCATTAAGGCCGTTGTGGTTGTTGTGCTGGTAATATTGGCCGCGCAATATTTTGTGCCCAAGCTGTTATTCCTGGTCACAAGAACCCAGAGCCGCGAGCTGTTTCTGCTCAGCATTGTGTTGATCGGCATTGCCGTGGCCTGGCTGACCTCGCAGGCGGGTTTGTCCCTGGGACTGGGGGCATTTCTGGCCGGGCTGGTAATATCTGAATCGGAATACAGTCATCAGGCCCTGGAGGGCGTACTGCCGTTTCGGGATGTTTTCACCAGCTTTTTCTTTGTCTCGGTTGGAATGCTTCTGGATATAAATTTCCTGATACAGAATCCGATTCTGATCATTGCCGCCGCCATTATCGTACTGGTTCTAAAAAGCGCCATTGCGGGCGGGGTAGCATTGATACTCGGCATGTCGATACGTTCGGCAATCATAGCCGGGCTGTCCCTGGGCCAGGTTGGCGAGTTCTCGTTTATTCTTTCCAAAGTTGGCCTGAAATTCGATCTGATAGCGCCGGATATTTACCAGCTATTTATTGCCGTTTCTGTCATCACGATGGGAGCCACTCCTTTTATTATTGCTTTCGCTCCCAGGCTTGCCGACAGAGTTTCGCAATGGCCATTATTTTCATCACTGACCACCGGAATGAACATTGATTTAAAAGAAGCCGCCGGCGATATACCTGATCTGGAGGATCATCTGATTATTGTCGGCTATGGAATCAATGGTCGCAATCTGGCCCGGGCCGCAAAGTCGGCCGGGATTAATTATCGCGTGATTGAGATGAACCCGGATACAGTCCGTGTGGAACGAAAGAAAGGTGAGCCGATCGAATACGGTGATGCCACCAACCCGGCCACATTCAGGCAGGCCGGTATTGAAAAAGCCCGTATTATAGTCGTAGCCATATCCGATCCAACCGCTACCCGTCGTGTAATCACCCTGGCCCGTCGGCTTAATCCAACCATTCACATTATAGTCAGAACCAGATTTGTGCTGGAAATGCAGCCGCTGTATGAGCTTGGCGCTGATGATGTTATCCCGGAGGAGTTCGAAACATCGATCGAGCTGTTTAACCTGGTGCTGACTAAATATCTTGTGCCGCGCGATGATATCGAACGTTTTGTGTCTGAAATCCGGGCCGACAGCTATGGCATGCTCAGAAGCCTGACAAGACGAACCGCGGATTTAAGCGATGCCGACCGGCAGCTTTCCGGCATGGATGTCTGCTCGTTGAGGCTGAGCAAAAAATCGGATCTGTCCGGAAAAAGCCTGGCCGACATGGATATTCGCAGGCAATATGGCATCACCGTGCTGGCTGTGGTCCGGGACGGTCAGATGACTTCAAATCCGCCCGGCAGTTTTGTATTCGAGGATGATGATCTTTTGTATATCATGGGCACGGTCGATCAAATAGCGGAATTCAGGCAGGTATTATAGTAGGAAATATGACAACTCATCCCGCCAGATTTGTTGCTGTTTTGCTTTCATTACTTTTCGTGTTATCAATTCCAGTCATGGCGGAATCATTCAAAACACAACAAAGCAAATATCCACGCGTCAGGGCGGCCCGTGAGGAAAAAGCGGACCTGATAGATTCACTATTTAAAGCGGCCAATATAGATTATCCTCCCGGGCAGATATTTATGCGCGCATTCAAACGGGAACGTCAGCTTGAACTTTGGGTCAAAGACAGCACGATGGAGAATTTTCAACTGCTGAGGATTTATGATTTTACCGCCTATAGCGGTGATCTGGGCCCGAAACGTTATCAGGGTGACATGCAGATCCCGGAGGGTTTCTATTATATAGACCGTTTTAATCCGGCCAGCAAATTTCATATGTCTCTGGGGATTAACTATCCCAACAAATCTGATCGAATCCGCAAAACAAAAGATGATCCGGGAGGCGATATCTTCATCCATGGCAACCGGGTCACTATTGGATGCATTCCCTTAGGCGATGACAGAATCAAAGAACTGTATATCATCGCCGTGGATACAAAAAGCAACGGCCAGGATAAAATCCCTGTGCATATCTTTCCATTCCGGTTGGATGAACCGGTAAATAAGAAAGTCTACATCGACTATGCCGCAAAAAATCTCCGCCTGCTGGGTTTCTGGGAGGAGCTTCGCCCGGCCTATGACTATTTTCAGGAAAACCGTAAGCTATCAGGGATAAGCATAGACAAAAACGGCCGCTACGAAATCGAAAAGTAACAATTTCTGACCAGTTTAAAGCATTTCTTTAGCACCACTTTTTGGGCTCGATTATATGCCGCATAGGCAAAAAAATATTGCTATAAGTATTTGTTGATTAATGGATTAAATTAGACTGAAAAATTAGGGGAGATAGGCGATTGACTTTAGGGGTGGAGCTTTTTAAATTATTTACCGTATGGAGGGCACAACCTACGCTCAGTAATGTTTAATGGGAATGTTAAATAAAAGGCAGGAGCAGTTCATGGATGATCTGAACGGTAAGGTTGTGCTGGTGACAGGCGCATCCCGCGGAATTGGAAAAGCAATAGCACAACAATTTGCAGAAAAAGGGGCCAGGATAATCATCCATTATAACAGGGATCGCAAGTCGGCTGAAAAGCTTCGCGATGATCTTCCCGGGGGACCACACCTGGTGGTCCAGGCCGATCTGTCCGATCCCGAATCGGTTCATCAGATGGCCGACTACGCTTTCCATAATGTTCGCAAGGTCGATATCCTTGTAAACAATGCCGGCATATTCGAGGAACATAAGCTGACCGATCTTTCCTATGAGGAATGGCAGGAATACTGGCGCAGGACCATATTCACAAACCTGATCGGTCCGGCCAACCTGACATTTTTCGTGGCCAAGAATATGATCAATAATATCGGCGGCAAGATCATCAATATCTCCTCACGGGGTGCCTTCCGGGGCGAACCCAACGCGCCCGCCTATGGTGCGTCAAAGGCCGGTTTGAACTCCATGAGCCAGTCTATGGCCAAGGCCCTGGCCCCCTACAAGATTTTTGTCTATACCATAGCACCCGGCTTTGTGGAAACTGATATGGTCAGGGAGATGCTGTCCGGACCTGAGGGGGATGAAATCAAGGCGCAAAGCCCGCTCAATCGCGCCGCCCAGCCGGAAGAAATCGCCGATACGGTAGTGTATCTGGCATCCGGAAAAACCGAATATATGACCGGCAGTATAGTCGATATCAACGGCGCCTCCTATCTAAGGAATTAAAATCAGATAAAAAAACCATCCTGTTAGGTATTTATTACTTGACAAAATGTCCGGTATACTATATATTATATATAGTATGAATAACAAGAATAAATACAGACTGATTAATCATATCAAGCAGCATCGCGCCCGTCTCGACCTGACCCAGGAGGATCTGGCAAAGATGGTTGATGTGCGCAGGCAGACTATCCTGGCGATTGAAAAGGGCAAGTATGTGCCCTCGGCTTTGCTGGCATTCAGGATAGCGGATGCGCTGGGTATGGAAATTAGCGAGCTGTTTGAACTTTCGCGGGAGGAGAGCTAAGATGAAGAGCGAGATGGATGCCTTGAGTATGGATGAACGTCAACGATATGCCTGGCTTCTGGCCAATCGTATCACCCTGATAATTGTCGGGCTGATCTGGATCGGTATGATCGTCTATGAAATCACTAATGAGAGGATGCCTGTTTTTCTGATTGCCATGGTACCGGCATTTGCCCTGATAAGATTTATATCATACATGCTGTATGCCAGGAAAATGGCATAAATGCAATTTTAGTCCTGCCAATTAATTTCTAATATCTGACCGGTTGCCTGAACATCAGCATTTTATTATTATATCCCCGGACACATAATCATCATGCGGGAGAAGTTTGTGGCCCATGTTATCCCCGATATCTCGACTTATTACATTCTTATCTATGGTTTAGAGCTTTGCAAAGATGAAATCCAGCTGGCGGATGGAGTAAAATTGCGCAAGCTGGATCAAGCATTGACAGTCAATGACCTGGCTCATGCGGGGGCGGTTGGATTTTCGAGCTGGCCCGTTCTGGGAGCGTTTGCAGGCGAATGCCGGGCGGAACTTGAGATCTCGGCTGAGAATGCCCGGAAGATGGAATGTCTTACGCCTCATCGTGAAAACTATATCTCGCAGATTCTCAACCTGCGCGGTTTCAGTTCGCATATATGCCTGGCCTCGAGCGCATATTCCTGGAACAGGATCGCCGGGCATAATGGCAGGCTTGAATCCGGCAAAGCGAATCCATCGGGCAAACTTTCGAAGTTCACGGGTGTCCTCCTGAATCATCCCATGAACCTGATTCTTCCCGGCAACTCATTAGGCTGTCTCGATGAAGAAGATGCCGAATGGATTTCGCAAAACCTGCCCGCATTCTGCAAGCTGGCTGATGAAAGCGAAAAGTTCAAATATGCCGTGGACGCATCAATAGACTGGCGCTATCTGAAAACAACCCGTGCGGCCGTGGCGCGTATCTGGAGCGGGATCGAATCATTATTCGGCATGCGCATGGAACTGGGCATGCGTCTGTCGATCCTGTCAGCCTCAATTCTGGCCCCGCGCGGGGAGGAACGGCACAAGAAATATAAAGCCATCAAACGTCTCTACAGCAAGCGTTCCAAGGCTGTGCACGGGGACAAAATCAGTGATCAGGATTTGCTCAAGACCACCGCCGATTCATTCGAGCTTTTACGTCAGTTGCTTCTGTTTATATTGAAACGGCGCAGGATGTTCACTGATGATGATGTCGAGCGCGCCATGTTCTACTGATATTTATTACCACACGGTATGGTTTCTTTTTGCTTGCACTTTGGCCAAGAATTTCGGTTCTAAGCGATGTGCAGGAGAGTTTATACTAACGGGAGGGAGACAGGTTATGGGTGCAGATGATATCAGGATTTTTGCCGGAAGCGGCAGCAGGAAACTGACCGCCAAGATTTGTGACTATCTCAATACGAAACCCGGCAAAAATGAAACCATATTGTTTTCCGAGGGCAATATATTTGTGCGTGTACTGGAAAATGTACGCGGACGCAATATCTATCTGGTTCAAACAACCGTTTTTCCCGCCAATGATCATTTTATGGAGCTCCTGTTCTGGATCGATGCTTTCAAACGTGCCAGTGCATCAACAGTGACTGTTTTGATACCATATTTCAGCTATGCCAAGGGTGACAAAAAGGATGAGCCGCGTGTCTCGATCCGCGCCCGTGTCTGCGCCGACGCAATCGAGGCCGCCGGCGCTGACCGTGTTGTCACCATGGATCTGCATGCGCCTCAGATTCAGGGTTTTTTCCGGGTACCGGTGGATAACCTCTATGCCGCGCCGGTCTTATGCGAACGAATCAAGAGCCTGGCCCTGAATGATATTGTGGTTGTTTCCCCGGATGCAGGATTTGCGGCCGCCGCGCGAAGATATGCGCACCTCCTGGATGCCTCTGTGGTGATTGCCGACAAACGCCGCAAGGAACATGATGAAAAGGCCGAGGTGCTGGAATTGATCGGCGATGTGGCCGGAAAAACCGCCGTGGTGGTTGATGACTTCACCATCTCGGGCGGTACGCTGGTCAATGTTGCACATAAGCTGATCGAGCGTGAGGCCAAAGAGGTGTATGCCATGGTTACCCACGGTGTGCTGGCCGAGGGATCGATGGAAAAGATCGATCAGAGCCCGATTAAAAAGCTGTTGATCACGGATACGGTTGAAAATCAGCCGGTTGAGTTTTCCGATAAGATCGATGTGGTATCCGCCGCACCGCTTTTTGCCGAAGCGATAAAGCGCATACATAATCGCGATTCGATCAGTATCATGTTCCGGGATTAAAATATCCATTATTTTTTTGACACCTTCCAAATATCCCCGTCTTATCTACAACACGCATCTAAAGGCGAATAAATCGTCTTAAGGGTAGCACACCCTGGAACAAACAGATAGAACCTAACCTTATTCGGGGGATCCGATATGGGCTGATAAGTATGCCATTCCAAAATGTTTAGAGCCTGAAAAAAACAAACCACCAAATAAAGGGAGCAGGGATTATGACAGGGATAATACCTCGTTTAGCTCTTCTGGTGGCCATAATAATTTTTCTTCCTATCAAAATCTCCTATGGCGGGACCACCGGAAAATTGGCCGGAATCGTCCTCGATGCCGAAACCAATGAAAGCCTGCCCGCCACTGTCAGCATCGAGAACACCACAATCGGCGCAATTTCCGACAGCGAGGGCCGATTTACAATACTGAACATCCCGCCCGGAAGTTATGACATCAGGATTCATCTGATCGGCTATGTAACCAAAATCATCACAGATGTCAGAATCTCTTCCGACAAGACCACTACCCTCGATGTCACACTTGAATCAACTGTAATTCCCGAATCGACACAGGTTGTGATTGCTGAAAAAGATATGCTGCGCATAGACAATCCCGCGCCATCTTATGTAACAAACAAAGAGGAACTGGAATATTCCACAAAACAGAATATAGAGCAGATTATCGCCAGCCAGCCGGGCATAATCATCGATTACAGCGGGATCCATTCGCGCGGGAGTCGTGGGGATGAGCTGGTTGTGTACCTGAATGCCATCAGGGTCAGCGACCCGCTTGAAAATACCGGCCGCAGAAACACCATGCTGGGTTTGACCACCGGCATTCTTCAGGAATTTCAATATGATAAAAATCCAATCGATGCGGAAAACGGAAATATACTATCGGGTTCGGTGAATATTATAACTCGTGAAGGAAGCCTGGATAATACAGTCGGACAGCTAAGCTACTGGACCGACAATCTGGATGGTATAATATCAAATGGAGATTCCTGGAACCATGACCGTCTGGCCCTTTCCATGGGGGGCCCAGAGTTTCTGCTGGCAGATCATCTGTTGCCCGCCATAGGTATTGACTTATTCCGCAACAGGCTGGCATACTACCTGAATGTCGACATCAGCAAAGAGGACGGCCCCTATGCGCTCAACAGCTACGTGCCGGCATTCAAGCAACGCGATTATCAAACTCACAATATTCTCGGAATTGAAATCAGCGACCGTCAGTACAATGACTACCAGTTCAATCTCAAACTGACCTACCGGCCCATAAATGCCATAAAGATGACCCTGAATTACAACGGCAGGCGGAATCACTATAATCCGCTTATGGACTGGGGCTATCGCTACACTCCCGGCAATTCATCTTTTATTAAGGAGAAATCGAATCTCTACAGCCTGACATTCAATCATCAATTAAATCAATCAACATTCTATGAGTTTGTCCTCTCCCGCTATGAGCGTGAATATACTGAGCTTCCCGATGATCCGCTCAATCCGGGCCATGGAATCTATCCCGATCAATTTATGCTGTTTGATCAGTGGGAAGATTTTCTGGATATGAATGATAACGGACGCTATGATGCCCCCGAGCCGTTTATAAATGTCAATGGCGATACAACCGCTTTTGGTTTGCCGCAGTATAGTTCCGGCGATGTGCTCGGTTTTGGCGGGGTCTGGTACAACAGCGAGGAATTCTGGGAACTAATGAATATGGGGGATCGCTTTATCGAGATGCCCTGGGATCAGGCCCAAGCCATGTTCGATACGATTTTCTGGGACTGGGACGGCGATGGATATATCGATAATGCGGACTCGGAGCCGTTTGTCGATATTAATGGCGACGGCCGCTGGAATGCCGGAGACATCCTTACCTATGACACCAATGGCAACGGCCTGTTCGATACTGACCGTGCCCGCAATGTGGACCTGGATGAACCGGAAGCCTATGTCGATGGTGACAATGTGCTGGGTGAGCCCTTTCAGGATATCAACGGCAATGGTATTTTCGAAGAGGGTATCGATGTCTTTCTCATGTCTTCCGATCCCGGCCTGAATATGGATCTCAATTACAACAGCCGCTATGACGGGCCCGATGATCCCTGGTCGCCGGGAGTACCATATCAGGATTTAAATAACAACGGCCTCTATGATCCGCCCAATGGACGTTATGATTACGGTGAGCCGTTTGTGGACATGAATCACAACGGTAAATGGGATGCCTCTGACGGTTTCTATGATTACGGTTACGACCGCTTTGCACGCTATCATAATCATTCATCCATAGTCAACAGCCTCGACTTGAAACTGATCACGCAGATGTTTCGCGAACTCGAGTTCAAGACAGGAATTCAGCTAAGATATAATGAACTGCATATGGCTGATTTGCAGTATCCGATGTATCCCTATGATGGCGAGGATGACGGCGGGCCATATCCGGATCGCGGCATTTTTCGTGATTTCTATGATCAGTATCCGTATGAGGGCGGCATATATACCAATTTCAAGCTGGAATTCGGAACATTGATCGCGATGATCGGCGGGCGGCTGGATATATTCAGGCAGTCCGACAATATCGATGAACTTGTTGACCCGGTTCTGGATAACAAGCCAAAAATCAGGACCCGCTTCCGTTTTTCGCCCCGATTCGGGTTCAGCTTTCCGATTACCGAACTGGCCAAGATATATTTCAATTACGGCCATTATTACCAGTTGCCATTATACAGCTATATGTATCGTCAGGCAACGCAGTCGACCAGCGCATTTGGAATTGTGGGCAATTATAATCTCGACTATAAAAAGAATATCTCTTACGAATGCGGGGTAACCTATGTGCTCTCCGATGATTATGTGCTGGATGTTTCCGGGTTTTTCAAGGATGTTTTTGGGCTGATCAATTCAACCCGGCGCGACTACGGGCCATTCAGCCGCCATGAATACGAAAACATGGATTACGCCCGCAGCCGTGGCTTTGAGTTTCAGTTGCGCAAACTGTTCGGCCATAATCTCTCAGGCAACCTGGGGTATACCTATGCTTTCTCATACGGCAAAAGCTCATCGGCATCATCGGGCTATTTCGATGATTTCTATAACCGCGCGATCCCGATTCGTGAATATCCGTTGCAATGGGATGTGCGCCATCAGCTGAACTTAAACCTGGCGCTGGATATTCCCCGCACGCAGAAACTGAACCTGTTCGGATTTAGGGTGCCCAATGACTGGGGAGTCAACGTCAACTGGAGATATTATTCCGGCAAACCGTTTACGCCGGACCGCAGTTATCCGGCTCTGCGCCTTGTGGCCGGGCAGGATCCGCAGACCAACAGCCTGCGCCGTCCGCCCAAATCGATAGTCGATCTGCGTTTTCACAAGGACCTCGCTCTGGCCGGGCTGGATTACAGCATTGAGCTGATGATTACAAATCTCTTCGACACGCAAAATGTTGAGCAGGTCTATTCAAACACCGGCCGTCCGGACACGGGTACAAATATTCAGGGGCAGGTTAAGGAGGGATCCGACATAGCCAATAACCCGCTGAATTATGGTCCGGGCCGCAATATCCGCCTCGGCCTGGCGTTGAACTTTTAAGGGTAGGTGAAACCTCAGCAGCGTCATTGCCGGGCGGATCAAACAGGGGATGGCCCTTTCGGGGGGTATGGGGCCATCTCATCTTTTTTAACGGGCAATATCAAAAGTTAAAAATCAGGCGGTAATTTTTTCTTCAAACGGCTCCTCTGATGACTTCTCTTCCAGCTTGCACTGCGACCAGATCGAATACATCTCATCATCACGGGTACGCGAATTAATCACCAGGTCGGCCTTGCCCTGCGTGATCATGCTCTTGAAGCATTTCAGGAGAAACGGATCGAATGTCGTGCCGGATTCCTCCTCCATGATCGCCAGGGCCTTCTCTGTATCAAATGCCTTACGATAAACCCTGTCCGAGGTAAGCGCGTCGAAAACATCGGCCACACAGATTATCCGTGCGCCCAGAGGAATATCCTCGCCTTTCAGGCCGAGAGGATAGCCATTGCCGTCCAGTTTCTCATGATGATAGAGAATCAGCGGCTTGATATCCCAGGGAAATTCCTTGCCGCGCAGAAGTTCAACGCCAAGCTGGGGATGATCCTTGATTCTATCGAATTCCTCGCTTGTGAGTTTGCCGGCTTTCTTGAGAATATCATCCTCAATCTTAATCTTGCCGATATCATGCAGAAGCGAGGCGGCCACGATAGTTTTCAGGGCGCTGGTGGTCAGGTTGAGTTCTTTGCCCAGAAGCAGCGCCAATGTGGCGACACGGTCGGAGTGACCTTTGGTGTACTTATCCTTGCGGTCAACTTCACGGGCAATCGAATCGAACAGTTCAAGGTACAATTCCTCGATTGAATCGATCAGTTCTTCGGTATGTTCCCTGCGGCTCCGTGCCTTGAGTGTGCTGAAGATATGGTAGGATTCCTCCAGGTCGGAAAGCGCCTCGAAATGCTTTTTCATCGATCTGAAAAGCATTCCACGTTCCATCAGGATCTCCGCCGCCAGAAACTGCGCGCCAATTTCGCGGCTGACCTTGAGCGCCGACTGATATTGCTTCAGGGCCTCATCGTAATCTTCTTCGAAATGAGCGATCTTACCGGCGATCTTGCGTGTTTCTGCCAGGTTGCCGTTGATCAGGTTGGCGTCAAGAAGATAATTTTCTGCTTTTTGACAATGTTTTCTGGCAGCGTCAGAGTTTCCCCTTTTGAGATACAGATCGGCCAGGTTAATATTCACAATCAAAGTGAGCGAGGCATCCTTGATCTCTGCGGCGATTTCGTAAGCGTATTTAAAGTGGTCGAAGGCTTCATCGTTGAATCCGCGTTCGGAAAGCGTAATGGCAAGATTATTCTGCGTGTAGGCGCGTTTGCGTGTCTGCTTGTGTTCGCTGTAGATGTCCAATGATTTGCGGTAGAGTTCGAGGGCTTTTTTCCAGTTTCCCTTCATGTTCATGATTGCGCCGAGGTTGTTGACCAGGTCGGCGTAAAGGATATCCTCGCCCAGTTCTTTGGCGATTTCAATAGCGTCCCTATAATTCAGTTCTGCTTCCTCGAATTCGCCAAGTTCCACGTAAACCACTCCCAGGTTCCGTAAAGCACGGCAGGTTCCCTTTTTGTCATCCAGCCTGCGGTGGGCGCCGATGGCTCTCTGCAGGTAGGCTAATGCACGGTCGAAGTCACCCTGTTTGGCCAGTAGCTGGCCGATCTGTGTAAATGTCTCTGATCTGGTGGAAAGAAAGTCATTGTCACTGCACAATGCGATTATTTTCTGATATTCTGCTATGGCCTCCTCATATTTTCCCCGGGAGGCGAAGGCTTTGCCTTTTTCCTGATGAAGCTCGATACGAAGTTCCGGATGCAGGTCGGGCAGAGCCTTCGAGTCCCAAATTTCTTCCAGAGTACTGAGGTAATGAATTGCCTTGTCGTATTCATAGGATTTATTGGTTTCCTTTGCCAGTTTCATCAGGTTGGCGGCGGTACTTTGCCATTCCGCGTTATCGGCGCAGTTATGGCATCCGCCCAGAACCTTCTCCAGGCTCATATTGATGATCTTTCCGGCAAGTTGAACCTCAGGCATATGCTCTCCTCTTGAGGTACTCCAGTGTCTGAATGGATTCTTTGAATCCCTTGTCGACGCCGTTTTGGCGGTAAAGGTTGGCGGCGGCGTCAAGTTTGGATATGGCTATTTCAAATTCACCCTTGTCCTTGAACAAGAGTCCCTGTTCGAAGAGTACGTCGGCTTCCAGCGCGGTCATATTGTTATCGATCGCCATGCGGTATGTCTCGCCAAGGAGCTGCTGCGCCTTTTCCAGGTCGCCCGAGGAGCGCAGAATCTTGCAATCAATTAGATTCAGTTCCGCGGTCAATGCCCTGGAATTCAAACCGGGCAGGATTTTGCGGGCAGTATCTAAAACGGATCTTGCCATAGTTGTCTCCTTCTGTGCCAGGTAGCATTTGGCGATGTTTTGATAGCATATCTCGACCAGGCTGAGATCTTTTTCGTCGAGGGCGATAGCCAGGGCCCTGTTCAGGCTGGCAACCGCGGCCTGATAATCGGCCAGCTCGGTCTGGGTCAGGCCGATGTTTAAAAGCACGTAACCCTGACGAATCTGGTTACCGGCGCTCTCGAAATCGGCCAGGCAGAGCCTGAAGGTCTGTATCGCTTCCTCGAGTTCCCCTGTAGCGGACCTGATGGCAGCCAGGGTGTTGAGAATTGTTGCTCGAAGCTCGTGATCCTGAATCTGTGAGGCCCAGTTCAGGGCTTCTTCACAGAGTTGCGCGGAATCACGGAATTTGCCTTTCTGGAAGTACATATTGGCGCGGTTGCGGGCACATTCCGCTGCTCCCTTGAAATGATCCAGGTTCAGGTAAACAAGCTGGGCCTGCAGATAATATTGCTCCGAACTTTCCCAATCAGACTGCATCATCATGGCTCTTCCGGTCTCTTTCAGTATGCGTGCCCTGAGCACCTGGTCGGTTTCGGCCTGCGGTGATTTCAGGGCCGATTTGAGCAGTTCCACCGCCACTACCGGATTTCCCTGTTTGAGCCAGCCGCGAGCAAGTTCCAGCAGAGGAAGACCGTCGCGTAATTCCGAACAGAGGTCGTTTTCCGTATGTCTAACTGTCAGTTCCATAATTATCCATTATTCCCTGATTAGTGTTTGACCTTTCTACTGTTCATCCGAGATTAACGCGTAAGCGGAAAAATGATTGAGATATCCGGTAACTGTCTTGCTGGCGAAATCGATTTCACATTCAACATCCTGGAATTCGCCCATGGCTTCGTTCCACCATCCGATTCTGATAGTGGTTTCATCCAGACCGTTCAAATTGGCCTCACGATAAGACATGGTCACCCTGACAGGCTCATTGAATACCAGGCCATGTGTACCGAATTCGTTATAAAAGACATTGACGTCAGGTATGTTGATGAAGAAAAGCGTGTCATTATCAATCGCTCCGGCAGGAATATCCAGCCTGACATCATAAAGCTGCAGGACTCCGCCCTGCTCGGCTGAGACAACAGCCTCGGTGTAAAGTGGCACATCCGACATCTGACCCAGCGCGGAAGCTTCCATATTACGGGAAACCAGGACCGGCCTGGAATCGCTGTCAACCCCTACTGGTGATTCTGAGCATCCAACAACAAGCAGCAAAACCGAGAAGATAAGTGCTGATGCGATGCTGACTGCTTTGTTCTTTGGAAGGTTCATCTAAAAACTCCTTTGATTTATTCCTTCAAGACCTCTATTTCGTATCTGCGTGATAATACTGTTGCAATGGGCGTGCCACTCCCGGAGCATTCTCGTAAGCCACATAACAGCAATCGATTATGGCTACATGTCGAATGTGGCTCAAATCATCCCGAAAGCCTGTGATCGGAACGATATGTTCCGGGCGATGCGACGTAGTTTGGGGTGATTGTGTTGTAATGAAACGTTTTAGCGGGAATTGAAAGCAATCGGAATATTTTGTGCCGATTTTAGCGTGATCGTCTGTTTTGTTCCACCGGGGCGTTATCGAGGATGCGTCTCAGGCGCGGACGGGAAATAGCAAGGAATTTCGCGGCTTCGGTTTTGTTCCAGTCGCACATATTGAGTACCTGCACGACAACATGCTGTTCGATTTCAGAAAGCGTGATGCCCTGGCTGGGCACATCGATTACGATCTGGCGACGGTCCTTTATGCTGATCCTGTCATTTTTAAAAGCGGCCTTGACATCATCAGCTTCGATAGTCCTTCCTTTACATAATAGCACCGCTCTTTCCAGGACATTGCACAGCTCGCGCACATTGCCGGGCCATTCATGATCGAACATAGCTTCAATGGCACTTTCGCTGATAGCGGTATCGGGCATGCCATAGAGCGTGGAATAAAAGTTAAGATAATGTTCCACAAGCGGTTCGATATCCTCTTTGCGTTCCCGCAGGGGAGGAATCCTGATCACGATCAGGTTCAGGCGGTAATACAGATCCTCTCGAAACTGGCCGTTCTCGATTTCAGTGGCGAGGTCCTTATTTGTTGCCGCCACCACGCGCACATTGATGGGTTTTTCGGAGACATCGCCGACTTTGCGTAAACGTTTATCCTCAATGATCTTAAGCAGTTTGGCCTGGGACGACTGGGAGAGACTTCCAAGCTCATCAAGAAACAAAGTGCCATGCTGGGCATGCTCGAACAGGCCAATCTTCTCCGATTTGGCATCGGTAAAAGCGCCCTTGACATGCCCGAAGAGCTCTGATTCGAACAGGTTATCCGGTATGGCCGAACAGTTTACCTCAACCAGGTTGTGCTTGCTGCGAAGTCCGGTGTTATGCAGAATCTTACATATATAGCTTTTGCCGGTGCCGGTTTCTCCCAGGATCAATGCGCTGGGATAGTCGATATCTGAAAGCAGACGCACCATCTTTTTGATCTCGGCGATTTGCGTTGATTTGCCGATCAATGTGTCGGCGCTGTACTTGGGCGGTTTCTCATCATCTTTGATAACGCTTTTTTTCTCAAGGCTTTGCAGAAAATCATGCAGACGAGAAAAAACCTGGTCGGGGGTCAGGATCTCGGCTACTCCCAGACGGGCCACACGCATTGCTGTTTCCAGGCTGGGATTAGCCGATTTTCCGATCAGGCGCACATCCCTGCCCGATTTGGCCAGCGATACCAGGAATTTGTCGGCATTGAAACGGGGATCATCCAGGTCGACATAGACGACAGCCTGACCCTCAGCCTTCTCCAATGGTTCCGCTTCTGCGTGCCATTGAATCTGTCCAAAATTGGAGGGAAAGCTGTTCCGGATCTCCTGTTTTTCAGCCTGATCCAGTATTTCCCCGTATATTATCGTCTTTTCCTGCATTTATACCCTCATGGGGTATATCGGATTTGAATAGTCATGACTGAATGAAATGCGCCTGATTTTGGAATATTTTGTTCCAAAGATGAGAGGGCCGACCATTTTGGATCGGCCCTGATGGAATAAATCTTGCCGGGAAGCGGGCAAGGATTCTTTGTCAGAACCTGTAGCTGAAACCGAGCATCAGCCGGGGCTCGAATCGGGGTTGATTGACGGCATCATTGGCATCATCATAAGTATAATCCTCACGACCGTTTATATCGGTACCATCGGGGCTGTAGGAAGTGTCATGACCGGTCAGGGTTGACGAAAAATAATAATCGATTCCGGTTGTGATGACCATATCGATAATCGGGCTGATGGCAAAACGGTTTACGAGGCCTGCTCCAATTCCCCATTGATTGCTGACGATATCGAAATCCTCATTGCCGCCGACATATTTAAAGTTACCTGTAAAGCGGATATGGCGCGGTCCGGCATATGCCGAGGCACGTTTAAGTGAAAACAGCTTAACCGGATAGCTGAAATCCATACGAAAATCCCATTGCCGTCCGCTTTTTTCCGGGATACCATTGGTGGCATTATTAATAAATATGCGCCGTGCGGCGGCCGGATCACCCGCCTGAACCTTTGTGTATCCTATTCCCAGGCTGATACTTAACGGAAAATCCCGGGCGAAATTGGAAATCATGCCATTAGCATGAAAGCCCAGCCCGCCGAAATAACCGCTGTTGATTGCCACTCTGATTTCCGGCCGAATTTCATATTCGCTCGATAGATTCCCGGCCGAAAGCGAACCTGTCATAATTATCATAACCGCAGCACACAGTAACATTCTTCGTAACATTATAAACTCCTGCAAAAAGTTGACTCTAAGCTGGAAGAACGGTTATTGAAATGGTAAGGAAAATGTTGTTACACTTGTTTTATCGGATTTAAAGTCTCTGATCTTGAAAAAAAGATTAAATTCCTCTCTATTATTGAATGTATAGTCAAAGTTGTTGTAATTGATAAATTTATCAAATTAATTCAGTGCCATTTCTATTCAGGATTCGGCCTGCTAAACTGATATGATTTTATGTCGATTAAATCGTTATTGAATATTTGGTTGAAGCCTGCGGCAGAATAGCATATATTTCCGCATTCATTGAAACATAAAAAGCGAATTTCGTTTAGTCTTGTTACCGGTAAGAGGTAAGTTATTATGAGTGAAGAAGAGAAAGCAGTTCCTGAAACATCGAATTTTATCCGCGAGATAATAGATGAGCATAATCAGACCGGCCGTTTTGACAGACGGGTTCATACTCGGTTTCCACCGGAACCGAATGGTTACCTGCATATCGGCCATTCCAAATCGATATTGCTCAATTACGGCATAGCCCGCGATTACGGCGGTAAGTTCAATCTGCGTTTCGATGACACCAATCCGCTCAAAGAAGAGCAGGAATATGTGGATTCGATCATCGAGGATATCCGCTGGCTGGGCGCGGACTGGGAGGACCGGTTGTTCTTCGCCTCCGACTATTTCGATCAGCTTTATGGATATGCTGTCAAGCTGATAAAAGAAGGCAAGGCCTATGTTGATGACCTTAGCGCCGAGGAAATCCGCGAATACCGTGGCACCTTGACCGAGCCGGGCAAAAACAGCCCGCATCGTGATCGTAGCGTGGAAGAGAACCTGGATCTGTTCGAGCGTATGCGCAAAGGTGAATTCCCGGATGGCGCCAAGGTGCTGAGGGCGAAGATCGACATGTCGTCAGGCAATATCAATATGCGTGATCCGGTTATGTACCGTATCAAGCATGCCAGCCATCACCGGACCGGAGACAAGTGGTGCATTTATCCTTCTTATGACTGGGCGCATGGTCAGTCCGATTCGATCGAGGGCATTACGCATTCAATCTGCACATTGGAATTCGAGGATCATCGGCCGTTGTATGACTGGTTCCTGGACAATCTCGAGGTTCATCATCCCCGGCAGATAGAATTCGCAAGGCTCAATCTTACCTATACGGTGATGAGCAAGCGCAAGCTGCTGCAGCTTGTGCAGGAGGGCCATGTGGAGGGCTGGGATGATCCCCGTATGCCTACCATTGCGGCCCTGCGCCGTCGCGGATACACCCCGGAAGCGATCAAGAAATTCTGTGATCGAATCGGTGTTTCCAAACGTGAAAGTACTGTCGATATAGCGCTCCTGGAACATACCCTGCGCGAGGACCTGAACCTTCGCGCTCAGAGAGTGATGGCGGTTTTGAATCCACTCAAAGTAGTTATCGAAAACTACCCGGAGGATAAAGTCGAGGAGATCGAGGCTATCAATAACCCGGAGAATGAAGCTGATGGTACTCGTATGGTGCCATTCTCACGCGAGCTTTATATTGAGCGGGACGATTTTATGGAGGATCCGCCCAAAAAGTTTTTCCGTCTTGCGCCCGGACGTGAGGTACGTTTGAAACACACCTATTTCATCAAGTGTGAGAAAGTTATCAAGGATGACAATGGTGAAATAATCGAATTGCGTTGCAGCTATGATCCTGAAACGCAGGGCGGATCGGCGCCGGATGGCCGCAAGGTCAAGGGCACTTTGCATTGGGTCTCGGCCAAACATGCAATCGATGCCGAGGTTCGCTTGTATGACAGCCTGTTTACCAAAGAGGATCCGCTGGAGGATGAGGATTTTCATGTCAATATCAACCCGAATTCGCTGGAGATTCTGAAAGGATGCAAACTGGAGCCGAGCCTGAAAACGGCCGGTCCCGGCATGTTTTTCCAGTTTCTGCGTATGGGTTATTTCGTGCTGGATTCGAAAAGCAGCCTTCCGGATCATATGGTATTCAACCGCACAGTCGGCCTGCGCGATACCTGGGCCAGGATACAAAAGCAAAAGAAATAGCATTTAAGGCTTCAATATAGAGAACTCCCGCCAAGAAATTTGCGGGAGTTTTTTTATCCATAAGTTACTTCAAGCGAATTACTTGGCATTCATTTTCGGCCCATATATTATAATTGCGGGATCATAACTCTCATCTTCATGTATAAAAGTCGTTTCATACGTGTCAGCAAGTGGGGCACAAATAATGAATTTAAAACATAAATTAAAACGAAGGCTAACCGATAGGTATATAATCATGTTAATGACAACTCTGGTTTTATTTGCTGCCGGCAAGACATACTACGATACAAATTTTTGCAGGGTCGCCTTTTTTCACAATCGGCCTGAGAGGCTGAGTGAGCATTTCGACGGCCTTCGCATTGTTCATATATCCGATCTTCATACACGTTATATGGGTGCACTGGAAAGACGTCTTCTGGATTCATTGCGCGAACTGGAGCCGGATCTGATCTTTATCACCGGCGATTTCGTGAACAGCAATGAGGATATTCCCGCCTGCCGGGAGATACTAAGCGAAATTCAGAAGATTGCACCGATCTATGCCGTGCTGGGAAATCATGACCATCATTTTATGAGCGTGGTCGTGAACACCGAAAAGCTGATCGATACGATTCGCACTACCGGCGCGACATTGCTAGTCAATCAGTCGCATCGTTTTGAGCATAACGGCCAGAGTATTTACTTTGTTGGGCTGGATGATAATCATCTGGGCTATGATGATTACTCCCGGGCTGTGCAGGATATCCCAGAGGATGCTCCACGGATACTACTGGCTCATTCGCCGGAAATTATAAATCGTCTCGATCTGGACAATATCAAGCTGATTCTTTCGGGGCATACTCATGGCGGCCAGTTTCGTCTGCCCCTGACCAAGAAACTCTATGGTAATTCCGCCAGCCCGTTTAAATCCGGTTTCTATGATCGCAATGGCCGTGAGGATCTGCTCTTCATCACACGCGGAATAGGCGCCTCATGGATCCCGATCCGTATCGGGGCCCGCCCGGAAATTGCGGTTTTTGATTTCGATGCCGATCGGGACTATTATTAATTTCTGAAGTTTGACCGTTCTTCTATTTTGACACGCATTTATATTCCAAGATTTCTATAACCACACCCGCCGGAAGCGTACATTCTTTAAGGCCTGAAGTTCTGTGCAATAAGGGCCTTTTTGTGTCACAGATTATTTAAACTTGTGGCATGCTGTTTAAAATATTATTTAGTTAAATATATGCTCAGGCAACTTGCGGATAATATAATTACATAAAGAAAGGTTGGTTGTATGCAGAATGTTGATGCGGCTGCAACTGCCTCATCTGTCGGCGCTCGCCTGAATGCCAGGTCGATTGGCAAGAAGCTCCTGATGTCTGTCACGGGAGTGATATTGCTTTTATATCTGGTCGGGCATCTTCTGGGCAACCTGCAGATATTTATCGGGCAGAATCAGCTCAATGCATATGCGGCATTTCTTCACTCGCTGGGGCCGATACTGTGGTTCGTGCGTGTGATTCTTCTTGCGGCCCTGGTCGTGCATGTCTGGATGGCGATCAAGCTGCAAACTGAAAACTGGTCGGCCCGGCCGATCGGTTATCAGAAAAAGGTTTACGTCGAAGCCCCCCTGTCATCGCGAACGATGATCTGGACCGGCATCGGCGTTTTTCTTTTTGTGGTCTATCATATTTTGCACCTGACCATGTTCGTTACCAATCCCGAATATGCCGATCTGCATGATGTCTACGGACGTCATGACACATACAGCATGGTCGTGATGGGATTTCAGAATTATCTGATTTCAGGTATTTATATTGTGTCACTTGCCATAGTCAGCTACCATGTGGTGCATGCCGCCAGGAGTATTTTTCAGACCTGGGGATGGAACAACACCAGGTTCGAACGGCTGCTCAGGGCCGGCAGTTTGATTTTTGCATGGCTGCTCTTTCTGGGATATCTCTCCATCCCGGCGGCGGTTCTGCTGGGCTGGCTCAAACTTCCTGAGGGGGTGATGTAGCATGTCATTTGATCCAAAAGTACCTTCAGGACATATATCGGAAAAATGGGACAAGCATAAAAACGATATCAAGCCTGTCAGTCCCAACAATAAACGTAAATTCAATATCATAATAGTCGGTTCCGGCCTGGCGGGAGGATCGGCCGCGGCCACATTGGCTGAGCTGGGCTATAATGTCCAGTGCTTCTGCTACCAGGACAGCCCGCGCCGTGCACACAGCATTTCCGCACAGGGCGGTATCAATGCCTCCAAGAATTACCAGAATGACAATGATTCCGTTTACAGGCTGTTCTATGATACGATCAAGGGCGGCGATTTCCGCAGCCGTGAATCTAATGTCTACCGTCTGGCGCAGGTCTCGGAGAATATCATTGACCAGTGTGTGGCCCAGGGAGTACCGTTTGCACGTGAATACGGCGGCCTTCTGGCCAACCGGTCATTCGGCGGCGCATTGGTCTCGAGAACATTCTATGCCCGCGGGCAGACCGGCCAGCAGCTTCTCCTGGGATGCTACCAGGCCCTGGCCCGTCAGATTGCGGCCGGCAAAGTCGAGATGTATAATCGTGCCGAGATGCTCGATATCGTGCTTGTCGACGGCCATGCTAAAGGAATCGTGGTCAGGGATATGATTACGGGCGAGATCCGGTCGTATGCGGCCGATGCGGTCGTGCTGGCAACCGGTGGATATTCCAATGTATTCTACCTTTCCACAAATGCCAAGGGCTGTAATGTCACCGCTGTCTATCGCGCTTATATACGCGGTGCCTTTTTCGCCAATCCCTGCTACACCCAGATTCATCCGACCTGCATACCGGTCAGCGGTGATTATCAATCCAAGCTGACCCTGATGTCGGAATCATTGCGTAATGACGGCCGTATCTGGGTTTCAAAGAAGAAAAACGATGACCGTCATCCCAATGATATTCCGGAAGAGGATCGCGATTATTACCTGGAACGCAAGTATCCCTCCTATGGTAACCTGGCGCCGCGCGATATATCATCCAGGTCAGCCAAGGAGGTCTGTGATGAGGGCCGTGGTGTGGGCGAAACGGGCCGTGGGGTATATCTCGATTTTTCCGATGCGATAGATCGTCTGGGTGAAAACACGATCCGCGACCGTTACGGCAACCTGTTCCATATGTACGAAAAGATCACGGCCGAAAATCCGTATGAGGTGCCGATGCGAATCTATCCAGCGCCGCATTACACCATGGGCGGCCTGTGGGTCGATTACAATCTGGAAAGCAATATCCCCGGGCTGTTCGTTATCGGTGAGGCCAATTTCTCGGATCATGGCGCCAATCGACTGGGAGCCAGCGCGTTGATGCAGGGTCTGGCCGACGGCTATTTCGTTTTACCATATACAATCTGCCCTTACCTTAACAGCATTTCCGTCGGCAGTGTCAAGAAAGACAAGGAAGAGTTCAAACAGGTGGAGGATGAGGTTAAGCAGAGGGTCAATAAACTCCTTTCGATCAACGGCAGTAAAACCGTTGATTATTTCCATCGCAAACTCGGCAATGTGATGTGGGATAAATGCGGAATGTCCCGCAATGAGCAGGGCCTGAAAGAGGCTCTCAGGGAGATTCCCAAAATCCGCGATGAGTTCTGGCAGGATGTCCGTGTACTGGGCGGCAACGAGGAACTCAATCAGGCGCTCGAACGTGCCGGACGAGTGGCTGATTTACTGGAGTTTGCGGAGTTAATGTGTGAGGATGCACTCGAGCGTGATGAATCCTGCGGTGCGCATTTCCGTGAGGAACATCAGACGGACGAGGGCGAGGCATTGCGTAATGATGAAGAATATCTTTACGTTTCCGCCTGGGAATTTGCCGGTGTCGGTAAGAAACCCAATCTTCACAAGGAATCCCTCGACTACGAGGAGGTTCATCTGGCACAAAGGAGTTACAAGTAATGAACCTGACATTATATGTCTGGCGCCAGAAAAACGCCAAAGATAAAGGCCACATGGAAAAGTATGAGGCTAAGGATATCAGTTCGGAAATGTCATTCCTGGAGATGCTGGATGTGGTTAATGTTCAGCTCGAGGATCAGGGTATCGAGCCGATTGCTTTTGACCATGACTGCCGTGAGGGAATTTGCGGAACCTGCTCGTTGACTGTCAACGGCAATCCGCATGGTCCCGATCGCGGCACAACTGTCTGCCAGTTGCATATGCGCCGTTTTAAGGATGGCGATACGATTTATATCGAGCCATGGAGAGCACGCGCATTTCCGGTTGTGCGCGACCTGATTGTCGATCGTAAGGCATTCGACAGAATCATCCAGGCCGGCGGTTTCATATCTGTGTCAACTGGCGGTGCACAGGATGCCAATGCCATCCCGATTTCCAGGGATGCCGCTGAAACAGCTTTTGATGCTGCGGCATGTATTGGATGCGGGGCCTGTGTGGCGGCCTGCAAGAATGCTTCGGCTATGCTATTTGTGGCTTCCAAGGTGGCTCATCTGGCCAATCTGCCCCAGGGGCAGGTGGAGGCCAAAAGACGGGCGGTCAAGATGGTGGCGCAGATGGACCTCGAGAGATTCGGCAACTGCACCAATCAGTATGAATGCGAGGCCGCCTGCCCCAAGGAGATCAGCGTGAAATTTATCGCGAGACTCAATCGCGAATATTTCAAGGCGCTGAAATATAAAGAGAAATAAGTCTGCATTAAAAGTGCTGATTTGCATATGCCGGCGGATTTCATATCTTGTATCCGTCGGCTTTTTTATTTGGGCAATACATGAAAGGGGTAAAAAATGCCGCAGACATATAAAGCCCTGACCGTTACTGAAGAGGACGGGCAGTTTATTCGCGCGGTTCAGGAAAGAAGACTCGATGACCTGCCCGAGGGCGACTTGCTTATAAAGGTGAAATATTCATCGCTGAATTACAAGGATGCTCTCTCGGCTGTCGGAAACAGGGGTGTAACAAAAAATTATCCACATACCCCGGGAATCGATGCCGCAGGTGTGGTCGAAAAATGCGAATCAGGAAAATTCGAAGCGGGCGATGAGGTGGTTGTGACCGGCTACGATCTGGGGATGAATACTCCGGGCGGATTCGGGCAATATATCCGGGTTCCATCGCAGTGGGCCCTGGCGAAGCCGGAAAAGCTGTTATTGAAAGAGACTATGATTATCGGCACAGCCGGATTGACTGCGGCCGGAATGATAGATAAAATGGGGCACAACGGACTCGATCCGGAGGATGGCCCGGTGCTGGTTACCGGCGCAAGCGGCGGGGTTGGATCAATTGCCGTGGCAATACTCGGCAAGCTCGGATATGAAGTTTGTGCGGCTACTGGCAAGCAGGATCAGCATTATTACCTTCGTGAACTGGGAGCATCCGAAGTCTTGAGCCGCGAGGATGTAGATATAAAAGAAGAAAAACCGTTGCTCTCCGAAAAATGGGCCGGTGTGGTCGATACTGTGGGCGGGAATATTTTATCCGCCGCTATCCGCAGAACCCGTTATGGCGGGTCCGTGTCAAGCTGTGGTGTGGCGCAATCGCCGGAGCTTGATATCACCGTTTTTCCATTTATTCTGCGCGGAATAAATCTATTGGGGGTTGCCTCGGCCGAAACGCCGCTTGAGATCAAGAAAATGCTCTGGGACAAACTGTCTGATGAATGGAAACCGGATATGCTCGAAAAAATCGGGCATGAATGCGGGCTGGATGATTTAAACGAGAAGATTGACCTGATACTTCAGGGCAAAATCAGCGGCAGAACCGTTGTCAATCTGCATGGCTGATTACTTGTTTTTCCATCCAACCAGGTAACTGGATATGCGCCAGTAGCCATAATGCCCATCTTCATTTTTGGGACGGATACCCTCGATCATAAACCTGATTATATGTGTGCCTGCAGTCAGGTGGTCGCTTAAATCGAGTATTACCGGTTCGACATCATCACCCGGGCACCATCCGGAGCGGCTGAAATCCGATGACCACCATCCATCCGACCATTTGGCGCAGTAGGGATTGACAGCGCGAAATTCACGGCAGTCATCGCGCCATGGACGATACCTGTGGGCAGGGATGTCATCCACGTATATGACATGATCCTTGGTGATAAACTCATCATCCTCGCGCCCATCGGTGCAATGGCCCGAAGCAAGATAGTACAGCCTGACTCTTTCGAGGCCCTGCGGTATTTCGATCTCAGAGATTATTCCGCCGGCCAGTTCCTTTTCTGATGTGTATGATTGTTCATTGACCAATGCGCCGGACCATGCGGGATTGATGGAATCCGATGCAGGCTCGAAATGAAGATAAAAATCAACCTGCCAGGCCGGACTGAGCCATGTATCGATGAAAGCCCCAAATGTGCATTCATCTTTTATAAGCGGGGCAAGATGGGAGATGTCTGCCTCGAATTCAGTGAAACCGCCATAAGCGGTGATGAATTTTATAAGCTCGATATCAGCATTTCCATCACCGTCCAGATATATGCTTCCGGCCCGATCCCATGGATCGGATACAGAACGAGGGTCTTTGGCCACAGGTTCGATCGCAACATAGGCCTTAATTATCACCGGTAGATCATATTCGGGGATAATGATTTTCCTCTGAATATGCCGTCCGTTATCCTCGACTATCAGATTGTCACCGCCATATTTGTCCGAACTGTCGGGCAGGAAATGGATATGGTCAGATTCGAAAACAGTAATTGTAATACCCTCGGTTTGATTTTGCCATGACGGCTGTGCAGTCAGGTTATTACAAATGATCATGGCTAGTACAATGATTAAGACTATCAATTTGCGCGAATTTGCATGAATCATGAAAGATCCTCTCATTAAAATGATTGATAGATTCAATTTACACGAGATACAAAGAGATGACAAATAAAAATCCGTCCGGTTTGTGGCCCGGACGGATTATCAGTGAAGGGATCTGGATTTATGGGAGAAATGTCAATTAGTTGGCTATTTTATGCCATATTCGCTTCCATATTTGCGGGTGACATATTCGATATCCTTATCGCCTCGTCCGGATAGATTCACCAGGATAGTTTCATCTTTATTCATCCGTGATGCGATCTTGATTGCGTGCGCCACCGCATGCGAGCTTTCCAGGGCCGGGATAATGCCCTCGCTGCGGGAAAGTTCGAAGAAGGCGTCGATAGCTTCCTTATCGCTGATAGTCTCATACTGAACACGGCCGATATCCTTGAGATAGCTGTGCTGGGGACCGACGCCGGGGTAATCCAGGCCGGAGGCAACCGAGTAAACCGGCAATGGACGGCCCTCGCTATCCTGCAACAGGTAGCATTTGAAGCCGTGGATAATGCCCGGTTTGCCCAGTGTCAATGTGGCGGCATGTTCACCCTCCTTGAAGCTCAGGCCGGAGGGTTCCACGCCGATCATCTCGACATTGATATCTTCCAGAAATGCGGTAAAGAGCCCGATAGCATTGGATCCCCCGCCGACACATGCGACCAGCTTATCCGGCAGTTTGCCGGTCATTTGATTGAACTGCACCCGGGCTTCATCGCCGACCACACGCTGAAAATCACGCACCATCATTGGGAATGGATGCGGGCCGACAACCGATCCAATGGCATAGAATTGATTTACGGGATCTTTCATGTAGCCCTCAAAGGCCGAATCGACAGCCTCCTTGAGGGTTTTCAGGCCAATTCCGACCGGGATGACATTGGTGCCCAGGATTCTCATGCGGATGACATTGGGATATTCTTTTTCCATATCCACTTCGCCCATATAGATTTCGCATTCAAGGCCGACATGAGCCGCGGCTGTAGCCAATGCCACACCGTGCTGGCCTGCCCCGGTTTCGGCTATGATTTTGGTTTTGCCCATATGCTTGGCCAGCAAGGCCTCACCCAGACAATGGTTTATCTTGTGGGCGCCGGTATGGTTCAGGTCCTCACGTTTGAGATAAATCTGGCCCCCGCCCAGTTTATCGGACAGGTTTTTACAATGGAAAATTGGGCTGGGACGGCCGACATAATTGGTTTGAAGCGCCCGCAGTTCATCCTGGAATTCGCGGGTATTCTTCAATTTGAGGTAAGCTAATGTGATTTCTTCAAGAATAGGGATTAGAGGTTCGGGAACAAAGCTCCCGCCATATTCTCCAAAATAACCTTTATCGTCAGGTAAGTTTTCCAGTTTTCTGGCGCGGTGCATAATTTTCTCCTGTTTCTTGATTCAGAATTCTCTTTGCGACTGATCTATTGTCTTTCAAGACCTTGGATCCCCTGGTAATCTTGCACAGGCTGATACCAAGCCGGGAGGCAATCTGCCTCTGGGGGACACCCTCATGGAGCATCTCCATCAGTCGCCATCGCAGGGCCACATCCTGAATCTCGGCAGGAGTAAATATTTCCTCGAAAAACCGTTTCATAGTATCGTAGTTGTCTATCTCGCAAATGGCTTCGATTAAGCGCCTTTTATAATCCATGTTTCCTTTCGGATTCTGCGTTTCTATTGATAGAAACATTATATATCGAAATCTGATTATGTCAAGGGCAAAATTTGGGCTAAAATTGACTTTTTTGCTGTTTTTCCGCGTTTTGCGGCAATGCAGTGAGCATTTTTTGCGTATTTGACTAAGCGGTTTCTTGAATATTGCCGATTCAATTAATGGGTATTATTTGGACAGGAACGTGTTAAACTCTGTGTTTTCGCATTTTGATAATCCACACATGCGGATTAACATCTATTTTCTTCGTCCATTATTTGGAAATTGAGGAATTTATCGTGACCTATACCGGGCCGATCAGGCAAAGGGGGCTTGATCTTCTTGAGGATAATGCTCTCGGCTCAGCTCTTTTTATGGGTTCTCCCGATGCTATCCTCATCTGTGATGAAGGATTCCGCCTTTATTGTGGCAATCGTGCGGCGGAAAAGCTGATTGGTTACACAGTATGTGATTGGCAAAATCTTGATCTGCCGGATTTGATCGATCCTTTATATCTGGAAAAGCTCAAGCGATTGATTCAGGGCGGAAAACCGGTTACCGGAATTGCATTTACATTCAAGACAAAGAATGATCATGAATTTTTGGCTGACCTTAGATATGATGAAATAAAGCATGGCGATGAAGCGTTGTTAATTATCTATTTGCAGCCTGAGGCAGATAGTACCGGCAATTTTAAGTACCGTGACCTGATCGAGAGCATCGATGATGTGATATTCACGGTTGATTTGCAGGGCAGGATAACCTATATCAGTCCATCAATTGAGGCGATTCTGGGATCCAAACCGGAAGAGTTGAAGTTGAATTATTTCTGGGATTACATTTATCCAGCCGATGTGGGCCGTTTGAAAGATCGTTTCGTACGTCTGCAAAAAGGTGAGGTAGAGCCCAGCGAGTACCGGTTACTGACAAAAAAAGGTGAAATAAAGTGGGTTAGATCATTCAGCCGGGGCTACAAAGAAGATGGCAGGGTAATAGAAATCCGCGGTATCCTGACGGATATCACAGATATGCGCAGAGCGCGCGAGGAGCAGCGCAAGATTTTTGAGCAAACTGTCGGTCTTCTTGCGATTGCCAACTTTGACGGCTATTTTACGCGGATAAATCCTACCTGGACAACGGTTCTGGGTTACAGCCAGCGGGAAATGCTCAGCAGGCCATTTATGGATTTCGTGCATCCTGATGATATTGAAAGCACAAAGGCGGCTATGGCCACTCTTACGGATGACAAGCCGTTAATCGGATTCACGAATCGCTATCGTTGTGCTGATGGATCCTACAGGTGGATTGAGTGGTCCTCAGTGGCCGATGTTGCGGATGGCATTTGCTATGCCATGGCTACCGATCAAACCAATCGCATTAAAGCCGAACAGGCATTACGAGAAAGCGAGAACATGTATCGCAGTCTGGTCGAAAGTGCAAACATGGGTATATGTTTGATAGGCACGGATCATAAGATCAAATCCCTTAATACAAAATTGAAACAGTGGTTCCCGGAATTGACCGAGTCTGGTGATGCCATCTTCGCCTCGCTCAGGGATCGCATCGATCAGAAACATGAACCGGGTGAATCACCACTGGAGCTGGTGCTTTCAGATGGACGTCAACATGAGCAGGTGCTGAGTATCAATAATGAGGGCAAACGGCAGCATTATCGCATAGTTGCATCGCCCGTGTTCGACGAAAATGATAAAATCAATGGCGTAATCGAAACGGTCGAGGATGTCAGTGAATGGATGCGCATGGAAGATGAACTGACCAAGCGTGAGAAGCTGGAATCTATCGGCGTGCTTGCCGGCGGGATAGCGCATGATTTTAATAATATACTGGTAGCGATCCTGGGCAATATCTCTCTGGCCAAGATGGAGCTGGATCAGGATTCCGAAATGTATGATATCCTCAATGACGCGGAGCTGGCTTCAGAGCGTGCCCGCGATTTGACTCATCAGCTGCTGACTTTCTCCAAAGGCGGTGAGCCGATCAAGAGAAGATTTGATATAACCAGATTAATCCGGGAGGCGAGCTCCTTTGCCCTGCGTGGTTCCAATGTACGCTGTCAGTACAATATCGCCGATAACCTGTTGCAGGTGTATGCGGATCAGGGTCAGATGTCGCAGGTGATAAATAACATTTCGCTCAATGCGGTGCAGTCAATGCCGCGCGGCGGAACAATGTATGTCTCTGCTGAAAATGTCAGCGTAGATCGAGATTTTGATCCGGCCCTCAAGCCGGGTAACTATGTCATGGTCGGAATCAGGGACGAAGGTGTGGGGATACCGGAGGAAAACCTCAAAAAGATTTTTGATCCGTTTTTTACCACAAAAGATAAAAGCAATGGTCTCGGGCTGTCCAGCAGTTATTCAGTTATCAAAAAGCATGATGGTCATATTCGTATCGCTTCAAGGCCGGAAGAGGGCAGCAGATTCGATATCTTCATTAAAGCCAGTGATAAGCAGGATGATAACTCCAGGAATCCTGTTTGCGGGTCGAACAACCGGGATAGTAAATGTGTGCTGGTAGTGGATGATGAACCATCTGTTTTGAAACTGGCAGAGATCTCGCTTCAGAGAATGGGCTATAATCCGGATACAGCCAGTAACGGCAAAGATGGGATCGATAAGTTCAAAAAGGCAATCGATTCCGGCCGGCCCTATGATTATGTTATTCTTGACCTGACAATCCCCGGAGGCATGGGCGGCAAAGACATCATCAAAGAGCTACTGCAGCTTGATCCCGGTGTCAAAGCGCTGGTCTCAAGCGGATATTCCAATGATCCGGTCATGGCGGAATACAGGGATTACGGCTTCAAGGGACGAATAGTAAAACCGTACCGGATATCCGATCTGTTGGATGCGCTTAAAAAGCTCGAATCGGTTTAGCCGGACTATCAGCAATCCGGATCCTGATCACCGTTGGTGTCGCAGGGCTCGTAACCTGCTACAAAAACGTAATTTATAATCCAGACAGCATCACTGACATTGACATCCCCGTCACAGTTTGCATCACCGGCCTCCAACGGGCTGGGCGGCTCACCTGAAACGAACACATAGTTGATGATCCAGACCGCATCACTGACATTGACATCCAGATCAGCATTAGCATCACCGCATAGATAGAGCGGTTCGCAGAGATTGCCGATACCATCATTGTCGCTGTCGGCCTGATCCGGATTGTAGACATCCGGGCAGTTATCGCAGGCGTCGCCAACCAGATCGCCATCCTGGTCGAGCTGATTATGGTTAGGGGTTTCCGGGCAGTTGTCGCAGGCATCCCCGATACCATCATCATCGAGCTCATCTTCCTGTCCCGGATTATAATGATAGGGACAGTTATCTTCCGAATCATTATGACCATCACCATCGATATCCGGGTCACACAGATCGCCCAGGCCATCGCCATCCATATCGGCCTGATCCGGGTTGTAAATAGATGGACAATTATCGCATGCATCGCCGGTACCATCATTGTCGGAATCTGTCTGATCAGGATCATAATCATCCGGGCAGCCGTCGCAGAGGTCGCCGATACCATCGGAATCGCCATCTTCCTGCAATGGATTGTAATCGGCGGGACAATTATCGTCTGCATTATCGAAGCCGTCGCCATCCATATCCGGATCGCACACATCCCCGATATCATCGCTATCCATGTCCTCCTGAAGCGGATTGGAATCCGAGGGGCAATTGTCGCACAGGTCACCGACATCATCATTGTCGCCGTCAGCCTGGTCAGCGTTGTAAATCAGGGGGCAGTTATCGCATGAATCGCCGTAGTTGTCCCCGTCACTATCAATTTGATCGGGATTGAAATCCTGGGGGCAATTATCGCAGGGATCACCCTTGAGGTCATTGTCCTGATCCGACTGATCGGGATTATAAAGATCGCGGCAGTTATCGAGCTGGCAGGTATCATGTATGAATGGCGGTCCCCAGCCATATCCGTCACCATCAACATCTGTACAGTAGTCACAGCTGTCTCCGATACCATCACCGTCGGCATCGGCCTGCCAGATATTGGCAATATCCGGGCAATTATCACATTCATCCCCGAATTCATCCCCATCGCTGTTAATCTGATCGGGATTGTAGTCCAGCGGACAATTATCGCACGCATTTCCGAGGCCATCATTGTCGGAATCGGATTGGGAAGGATTGCTTATCCCCGGACAGTTGTCTTCATCAGCGCAATATCCATCCTCGTCCGCGTCATTTTCGGCATCCTGCGGACAGGGATCACAAAGATCTCCGATACCGTCCTGATCGGCATCTTCCTGCAATGAATTCGAATCTGCCGGGCAGTTGTCGCACAGGTCGCCAATGCCATCCAGATCACCATCAAGTTGATCGGCATTGGCCGTATCCGGGCAATTGTCGCAACCATCGGGATAGCCATCCTGATCCTGGTCGAGGTTGTCATCGAAACCGGGACATACATCACAGCTGTCCGGTGCGCCGTCACTATCTTCATCATCAAGGTCATTGTATCCCGGACAGGCATCACAGGAATCGCCAACCGTATCGCCATCGCTGTCGGTCTGGCTGAAATTGGCTATATAGGGGCAGTTGTCGCAGGGATCACCGATACCGTCATTATCAGTGTCTTCCTGCAGAGGATTATAAATCAGCGGGCAATTATCTTCGAAATCATCATAATCATCACCATCTTTATCATCATCACATAAATCGCCGATACCATCGAGATCGAGATCTTCCTGGCCCGGATTATAATCATCGGGACAATTATCGCAGGCATTCCCGGCCCCATCTCCGTCGTCATCAAGTTGATTCGGGTTGTCGACATCCGGGCAGTTGTCGCAGGCATCACCATACTGATCGGTATCGGAATTAGCCTGATCCGGATTGTCGATATCGATACAGTTATCGCATAGATCGCCGAATTCATCTGTGTCGCTGTTGATCTGGTCAGGATTGGGAATATCCGGGCAATTATCGGTGGCACATGTATTCAGCCCGAATCCCGGTTCTCCGTAACCATCGCCGTCACTGTCGGTACAATCATCGCACAAATCCCCCAGGCCATCTTCATCATAATCTTCCTGCAATGGATTATACAGGCCGACGCAGTTATCGACATCATCGCAAACCAGGTCGCCGTCATCGTCTGTGCAGTCGATCACCCGGGTTACAAAGATGTCTGTCACTGCCAGGCTGCTCTGATAGGGATTTTGAAGCGGAAAATCGGTTGATGATGTCGACCCTGTGATATAGCAGCTTCCGCCCTGGTCCACCGCGATACCGTAGCCGAAATCGTTGTTGTCACCACCCAGGTAACTGCTGAACGCCAGGGTGCTTCCATCGCTGGAAATGCCGGTCACGAATGCATCAATTAGCGGCTGGTCGGTGAGGAAATGATCATCCAGGGGAAAATCAGATGAATATGTCAGGCCGGTAATATAGGCTGTATTGTCCGGGCCGAGACAGAGGTCGTATCCGTAGTCATCCGATGAGCCTCCCAGGAATGTGCTGTAGATCAGGCTGTCGCCCGATGAATATAGTTTCGCTATAAAAATATCCAGGCCCTGGTTGGTGCTCTGGTATGCGTTTTTGAGCGGGAAATTCGATGAAAATGTCAGGCCGGTCAGATATGCATTGCCATCCGAGTCGACATCGATTCCACGTCCCCAGTCCTGGCCGCTGCCACCCAGGAATGTGCTGTAAACCAGTCCGCTGCCGAGAGTATTGAGCTTGGTAATAAAGACATCTTTATCCTGCTGATAGGTCTGATAAGGATTTAACGCGGGAAAATCGGATGATAACGTGAAACCGGTGACATAAGCGAATCCGGAAGCATCGACTTCAATAGCATATCCCTCATCATGGTTTGAGCCGCCCAGATATGTGCTGTAGCTCAATGTCCCGCCTGTGCTGTTGATTTTTGAGACGAACACATCACGGCCGGGCTGATTGGTCTGATATGCACCGGCTGAAGTGGGGAAGTTATCCGATAATGTCAGGCCGGTAATAAAGGCACTGCCGTTGGAACTGATATCGATGGCGTAGGCGAAATCATCCAGGCTGCCACCAAGATAGGTGCTGTAAATCAAGCCATTGCCATTGGCATTGAGCCTGGCGACGAATACTTCACTTCCCGGCTGAGCGCTCTGGATCGGATTCTGCGTCGGAAAATCGGATGAATAAGTATAGCCGGTGATATATGCTTCACCGGCTGAATTTACCTCGATTGCAGTGCCATGATCGGCTTCTGATCCACCCAGGTAGGTGCTGTAGACCAGGCTGTTGCCGACCCGGCTGAGTTTGCTGACGACCACGTCGCTTCCGGCGCGGTCACCCATCAATGAATCCTGGGTGGGGAAATCGGAGGAGTAGCTGGTGCCGATGACATAGGCATATCCGTCGGAATCGACCGCGATATCAAAGCCCTCGTCACTTCCGCCCCCTCCCAGATATGTGCTGTAGGAAACCAGGGGGTCGATTATCAGGTCCTGAGATTTATCATAATCGTCCTGGAGCACAAAGCCGATTGTATTATCGGCAAGGATCCTATATGATCCGGGCAGGCTGTTGTCATAATTCTCCTGAAATATATAGGGCGCATTGTTTACGATTTCGCCCCAGCCTGTTGATAAAAGCAATGCCCCCTTTTGGTCTATGCTCATACCCTCAATTTTCTCAAATCTGATGTTTATATCTTCGGGATGGGCTCCGGGATGGACTATGAAATCATACTCCAGTTTTCTGTCGCGGCTGTAGAAGCGGACATCGATACCGGGATAAATGTTCTTATAGAGTATCGAATTATATGATGGCACATCTGTTTTCCATTTTGACCGGTCAGGTCCCATCAGGAAATTGCTGCTGTGATCGCTTTTTTCCTGCGGAACTATCAGCGGATTCGGATTTGCGCCGGGGAATATCATAGTTATTCGCAGAGCCTGATCGGCATTATCCTCAGCCTGATTGCGAATATACTCATAATGAACACCATCAGCGCAAAGCCAGACATATCCGCCGGGCAGGGCGGACATATACAGGATATCATTATTCCATTGTCCCCGGTTTTCAATGAAACTAACCGGAATTTCGGGGCCGGCAGTTGTTGCCCCGATTAAATTTTCAGCCCCTGCAAAAAACAGGATAAGGGCCAGAGCCGTTAACGAGCTAATCGTTTTTTTCCTGTTCATAATAGCAATCCTCAATAGCCTTTCCCGATATTAATAGACTTGCGGTGATGGGTTATTTTCAGCTTCCCTTTGTCAAACTATAAGTTACTGCCCCCGGTGTCCAGGCTTAACCCCCTCAGAGGTTCTCTGACATGACAGCGTTAAAATTCGCTTATAGCAATGACTCCTCAGTTTTAACAGCCTGCAGCGCAGGTGATCTAAATGGTAACAGCAAGTATAATTTGCAGAATACTGTTGTACAACATACGGTATTCAACCTTGATCTGCAAAATATGCACATGCAAAGGTCACTCGTAATTTATAACCAGGCAGATGGAAGGTAAGAATCATTTATCCCGTGAACGGCTGTGGCCGCTCAATTATTAATATACCAATAACTTCAGCTTTGTCAATAAACTATCTCCCAATTTATGCTATTATTTTGTTAGATTTTAATCAGTTTTGGCCGCAAATCCAATATCTGCATTGAATTGTGACCAACCCATTCGGGATAAAATAAGTGGATTTTAATGCAAATATAGGGATTCAGGGGAGGCCGCAAATTTAAATCACTTCTTTTTTGTCATCTTATTGCTAATATTGTCCTGATAATTTTATTATTGACAAAAGCATATAACATTATTATCAGTATGGATGCTAACAAAAGCTCGGGCAGAATATCATATAGTGGAGGGTTCCGTGTCATCAAAGCAAAAGAGGGTGCTGGTTGTCGATGCCAATATCGATACGGCCGAAAGCCTGGCCGATTTGATCCGGTTCAATGGCCATCAATGTGAGACATTGCAGGATGGCAGCGCGCTCCTGGATGCTATCTCCGGTCAGGATTATGAGATGGTGATAATCGATACCAAGATCAGGGGCATGTCGATGGCGAAACTGCTCAAGCAGTTAAATGAAAATGCGCCGCAAACAAAGACGGCCCTGATAACCTCGACCAATTCATATTCAACACAGGGGATCGTGACTGCCGCTCATCCGGATTACTACCTGGTTAAGCCTTTCAGTTCCAAAGATGTGGCGCAGATGCTGTCGATCATTGGCGAATGATGCATAGCTTACATAAAAAGCCCGCCGGGGAGTAGTTGGCGGGCTTTTTTATCACCATACTGACAAGATCTATTCCCATGTAAACTGTCTGCGATCATGACATTTTCCGGGGCCGATTCTGCCATTGTTGTAATGAATCAGCTGTTTTGTCCAGGCATGTATTTGCTTTCTGGTAACCTTGTTTTTGCTGGCCCTGAAGATCGAACGCCAGTCATTCTCGGCCAGATAATCATCAATCTCGGTTATGATATCGCGAATGGCTGAATCATCCGCGCCATTGGCAATATTCAGTTTGGCGGTCAGAAGATGGGCGTAGAGCCTGGTGATCGGATTCCAGGGACTGCCATATTTGCGCATCCAGAATATATGCAGGGCGGTCGAAGAGCTCTCAACAAATATGCTCTTTGATCCATCCGGATTGCCGAGCCAGATCGGCAGGAGATCGGATACCAGGTCCTCCTTATGGTAGATCATTCCGGAGTGGAGCATCCAGTAGATCATGTTGCGTGTACATCCGGGATTACTGTCTTCATAGAAGCCGACATCCGGGCCGGGATTCTGTGTACCTCCAACAACATTAACTATTTCGAAACATTCTGTTCTCTGGGTGACGGGATCAAAATCACTGTCGAGATCTTCACTGCTGCCCTGATTTTCGGGGCTGATATTCATATTTCCGTAGCCATCGCATAGCAGATAGTATTTTCCGAATGGTATACTATTAAAAGCATAATACCCCTGGTTATCTGTAACGGTTTCTGCTACAAAATTATCCAGGCAGTCGAAAAGTCGGAATGTCACTCCCTCGAATCCCGGTTCGCCAGTATTCTGAATACCATCGGCATTCAGATCCTGCCAGGCAAACCCGGAGACTGCGCCGACGGCGGGTGCAACATCGAACTCGAATCTGAGTAAGCCATGATTGCTGAATGTGAAGATTTTGCCGACAAATAGACGGTCGATTGCGCCCATATTTCCGGTCGGTATATTCTGGGCAATATAGGTGTCGGCCATGTTATCGTCATCCGGCGTATCTGTAATTACTATGCAATTATTGCCCGAAGCGCTGCTATAGCAGATTTCCAGGCGTGGATAGAAGGCGGTATCGGGATGATTGCTGCTGTGGAATTCGCTCATCATATTATCCTGCTTTAAAAGCAGCCCGAAATTATCGAAACTGCCATCGGCCCATGATGTCACCAATGATGTTATATCGACTGATACCTCGCCGTATTCGGAGGCGGCGAATTGGGCCACCGCAACAGTATCATAGGACTGGGCGAAGCTGTTCCAGCTGACTGCCAGTTCCTCCCATTCGGCGGTAATCCTGTGAACCGTAATCGGTTCTCCGCTTTTGCGGGCAACCTCAAGATAGAGAATGGCTGATTCGATTTGCGCTCCGGCCGGCAAGGAGGCCTTGTAACTTGGAGTTATGTTATCATTGCCTCCGGAATAGAGCGGATTGCTCTGGTTTGAGCATCCCGCCAAAATCATAAGCGTTATCGCCAGCGGGAATAAAATAAATCTGCAGCTTTTCATGATTCTAACCTCGTCTATAAGATTCAGTGGGGCCTTTTTCGGCAAAACCTGAGCGAGCGCTGATGATAAAAGGCCACAACCCTGCAACAGTTTTTGGATTTTATCTCCCGGGCGGAACTGAGCGCCCCTGCGCCTACCATAGATATTATCGGTAAATCGGCTGTTCAGATTTTGAGCAAAGTCATGATTTGCAGTGCGTTTATTGGACCTTGAGGCATAAAATGAAAGGTCGGGTAAGCATTCATCAGTTATCCATAAAGAATAGGATTTTGAAATCCGATATCTTAAACGGGGAGTGGAGGAATTTCAATCAAATGCATACTACAACAGATGAAAAGGGCCTGAAAATCAGGCGCCAGGCGGCCGAGACACTTAGAGTTTTTGAGATTAAACAGAAAGATCCGATGGGGCGGATTCTTGATCTTTCGGCCAAGGGGATGAAGCTCAACGGCCATAATCCGATAAGCGTTAACCAGATTTATTACTGCCGGATACCATTGCGCAAAAAACTGGAAGGCAAAAGTGAGGTGTTTATCGATGCCGAATGCCGCTGGTGCAGGGAAAATCCCAACGGCGGAGGATATAATTCCGGTTTCAAACTGCGCTTTCCGACATCAGAGGATGCGCGGGCATTCAATAAGATCATACATACATGGATGGTCAAGCAGTCGGAAAAGCTGAATTCGCATTATCGCAAGGATATGCCGGAACGCCGTAGTTTCATAAGACGGATTTTCAAGCCCCGCTCGGCTTGATTCTGACTCTCTTGGACTATTCTTTTTCGATACCGTAACGTCGCCGGGCGGAGAGAATAATATATTTGATCACTTCGGTGTAACTTAGTCCGCGTGCCTCGGCCGCGGTAATCATGGGGCTGATCGGGCGTAATCCCGGCAACGGATTTACCTCGATCAAATAGGGCACACCGTCATCGGTTAGGCGAATATCGGCCCGTCCAAAATCGGGAATATCCATCACATTGAATGATCGCTCGGCCAGAGTCATCATCTCATGGCGTTCTTGCTTACTCAATTCCGGGGGACAGTTTATCTCGATCAGCTCCTCGATCTCTGTACTGGATTTGGTTTCATAGTCGAAAATATTATGTTCCTCGCCATCAAATTCATACTCGACTATCTCGAGCAGTTTGCCCGGGAATGCTTCCAGCATCGGTATGGTCATCTCCCGTCCGCGAATAAACTGCTCGACAATTATGCCCTCTTTGAATTTTTCCAGCATCCCGGGCAGACGGTCATCAGCTTCTTCTTTCGATTCTATCACCGATTCCTGGGTTATGCCCATGCTCGAGCCCTCGTAGTTCGGCTTGGCAAAAAGCGGGAAATCGAGATCATCGGGAATATCCGGTTCATCCGGTGTCAACAAAGCCGCCTGTGGCACCCTGATACCGCGGATGGCCAGGAGTTTTCCGGCCAGACGTTTGTCGAGGCCGACATGCAAAAGCCCGGGCTTTCCGCCGGTGTAGGGTATGCCCAGAAGCTGATATATTGCCGGATAATATGATTCGCGTCGTTTGCCCCCGACACCTTCGGCCATATTAAAAATCAGATCGGCATTTGACTCAAGCAATTTGTCCACAACCTCGCCCGGTTCACCGGAGACCTCGAGCGGCGTAACATTATGCTTTAATTCTTCAAGTGCCGAAACCAGTTTATCCACGTAATCCCGGGTAAACAGTTCAGCCTGTTTTTCATCTTCGGATTTGCGCAGGTTAAATGTCATTGTGATTCGCATAGGATTTCAAAAACCTCCCATGTGGCTTTTGTTTGGCGTTTACATAATGGAACAAAAATAACGCCGATTCGATCCCGCTTAATTTTCGTATGCGAGCAATGCCAGCGCCATGGCGTAAATCGCTATATTTTCAAGGTAGCGATCCACGCTTATTCGTTCATTAATCTCATGAGCCATTTCCACATCACCGGCGGATTCATCCAATGGTCCGAATGCCACAGCCGAGGGAAAGGCCTTGGAATATGTCGTCCCGGCAATCGACCTCAATTTCGGCTCACGGCCGGTTATTGTCTGATATGCATCCTGAAGCGTCTGGATGAATTGCGGATGATCATCCTTGGAGATATGCAATGCCTCCTGGACTCGTCCATGAATTGCCGGCCTGACTTTTAAATTCTGTGCCTTTTTTTCAATTTGCCGGGCATTTTTTTCAAATCGTCCTCTTATATCTCCGCTGTTAAGTCCCTCCGGGTAGCGTATATTGATTAAAGCCACACCAAAATCGGGCCTTAATTCGACAACACCGAGGTTGACCGTTGTATTGCCCATATATTCATGACTACTCTTGATATCGAATCCGGAGCCATCCAGAAGAGCACATCTCTGCGCAAGTTCGGAAACGAATACCTGAAATGCCTGCCCGCCACAGGGCAGTATCTTTAAGAACAGCAATGCATCCAGAGCCGCATTGTGTCCCTTTTCCGGATATGCGCCATGAGCGCTTTGCCCTCGAAATGTTATCTCGAAAACAGTTTTCTCATGATCGTTTGGATCGGCATAATCTCGGATCGCGATATTGGTGCCGGGTACTGTTTTTTGCAGTATTGCTGATGAATCGGCTATTTTTCTTGCTACAACCTGTTTGTAGATAGATGATGCTCCTAACAGCAGATCCGCCCGGGCCGGGACCATGTTATGACGACGGCCGCTTCTAAGTGAAATGAATTCCGGATCATCCTCCCGCCCTTTTCGTAGTGGCCAGTCGGCACGCATCTTGAGCATGACCATACCTTTCTCGGCGTTTATAATCGGGAATGTGCCATCGGGCACTATAGTCTGATCCGGCAATTCGCCTTTTTCGCGCAGGAGATCGATATCCGGCCAGTCATCGGTTTCCTCCAGCGTGCCCAGCATGACCATTATATTTTTGCGCGGTTTTAATTGCATTCGTGATAATATATCAAGAGCGGCCAGAACTGCGGCAATCGGCCCCTTATCATCCTGGGTTCCCCGTCCCCAGATATGGTCCTCGGCGACAGTTCCACCAAAGGCTGGATACTTCCATCCTTTGCCGGCCGGGACGACATCGATATGTGCCGCTATACCCAGCGATTGATCTGTATTATTTTCTGCTTTTAGCTCCGCCACTGCGGCGATATCATCATAATTGCGATATTCCATGCCGAGCTCTTCGGCGGCAACCTGAAGATATTTATGGCAACCGGAAATCTCTTTGCGAAAGAGACGCTGTCCCTTTTTGCTGTAATCACCGCTGATTGTCCTGAAACGCAAAAGACCGCATAAGAGGGCAATATAATGCTCACGCTTTTTCTCTAATGCGCCTTTTATTTTAAAAGCAATCTTGTTGTACTTGTGCTGTTTATTCTCAGATTCCATATGACTCCCAGCATAAAGATAAGAAGAAAAACCGATGATTACAAATCACAGAAGAATTTAGAGTGATGTTTATCCGTTTTTGAAAAGGGCGTATTTGCCCTGTATTGTCTCGGGCATGATTTTATAGACTATAAATGCAGCCACAAGGCACATAAACCCGCCGACATAAAACGGCAGTTCGAAAAAGATAACACCCAGAAAACCGGCCATGAGCGGGCCGACAGCGATACCCAGTCCGAAACCCATAGTGATTATGCTCATCTGACGTCCCTCGCCGCCGCTTGTGGAAAGATCCGCCACAATAGCAAATGCCGGTGCTGCGATTTCAGCCGCCGCTATGCCCTGCACTATACGAATAAGTGTGAGCTGAAGCATGGATGTGACCTCGCCGAGCAGGGCAGTGGCCGGCGCCATAAGAATCAGCCCGCCCAGAATCAGGGGCTTGCGGCCGATATAATCAGAAAGCCGGCCGAGAGGAATCTGCAAAAACAGACGCCCGATCATCAGTGAACTGAAGGCAATGCTGAATCCCAGGGCATCAATACCGAGCCGTGAATTGAACTCATTTTCCAGCGTGGTAACCATGGAAAAAGCGTTGGCCATCATAAATGTCGAAATTGCCGCGGCGACAATCCCCGGTTTATACAGATTGCGGTCGAAAACCTGAAAACGGCTTTTGATCGCATCGGAGTTGGGCTTGACATCGCGCACCCAGACCTGTACCAGCAGAAGCGCCAATGTCAGAAATCCTGCTCCGGTATAGAAGGCGGCATTAAATCCGAAATGAACCTGCATGAATCCGCCAATCAATGGCCCGCAGGCGAAACCGATCATGCGCATCATGGAATAAACACCCATCGAACCGCCACGTGTTCGTTTCTGCGTAAAGGCAACCATGAGGGCCATGGATGCCGGTATCGTAATGGATATACCGATTGCCTGAATAAAACGAAGCGCGACCAGATGCAGGAATTGATTGGCCAGGATGAAACCCAGTGTTCCCAGGGCCATTAATATCAGCCCCAGTTGAATCAGGCGTTTCCGGCTGCCGAGCTTGTCGCTGACCGCACCCATGACCGGCAAAATTGCCGAGCTGATCAGGCCGTACATCGAAATCAGGATACCGACCAGTATTGGTACGGAAAAATGCAGGACCTCGGACGGTAAATCGGCAACATACAGCGGCAGAAGTATGAACAGAATGCTGTTGCCGACAGCCTCGGCCATGCGCGCAATCGATAATGCCAGCACTGCGCGGTTGGCGCCGATCGATTCCAGAAAATTATTTCGTAATGTCAGGTACTTTTGTTTATTCAAGCCATCTCACCTGATGTCTTGTTCTACAGAAACCATCCTATAAGCAACAAGCCGGAATTCCTATAGTGCCGATTGTTTTAATTTGTCTGAAAGATACTGATTTTGGTGTGAATATCAGTGACGCTGTCTGGATCATCAATTTCGTCTTTGCCGGAAGAAACGATCCCTGTGATGTGAATGGCGACGGTATCCCTGACTGCTAGAACATCTGCTATATAACAAAAAAATACCGCCCTTTTTGATACGGGGCGGTATTTTTTGCTATTGAATAGTCAAGGCTACATCAATAATGATATTCAGCATTCTTCAAAATGCAGATCCATTATATCCGCAACATGTCTGTAGCCGACTTTTTGATAGATGCTGTTGGATGTCGGATTGTCCAGGTCGGTATAAAGGGTACAAAACTCATGTCCACGATCCAGCGCAAGCTGAGAGATGCGGGCCACTATCGCCGATGCATATCCCCTGCGCCTCAATTCGGATGGCGTGTAGACATAGCTGACAAAGATACCATGCACGGTGGATCGGGTCAGGGCCGCCATGCTGACCGGTTCAGGGGCAACCCAGAAATACAGATTGCCCTCAATAATCAAATCCCGTGTTATCCGTTCCATATCCTCGAGAGGCTCTTTTTCGCCGAAGCAATCAATAAAAAATGCTTTTCCCCAGCGGGCCGCCAGCTCAAAATCACTCTCATTTGCCACACGGAAAGATCCTGCGGGAAATTCAGGAAATTCGACTTCTCGGAGTTCATATATCCCCTGCCTCATGCCATCCCGGCTGGTCGTATCGGCGATCCGGTTCCATATCTTCCCAAACTCCCTGGCAACCTGTTCCTCCGCCATAACCGCCGGAACGCTCCAGCCCTTTTCAAGAAGATTTTTAGCCAGGAATTCGATTGGCTCAGATGATTCTGTATTCAGCATGGCAATCTGAAGCTTGAAGGGCGGAGTCATCAGGGCTATCAAATCCATTTGGGAGCCTGACTGAATGGTAGCCATTAAAGGCTGGCTGCCATAATATAGTGGATTCCTTTCAAGTCGTATCGAAAGGGACAGCATCAGGCCGTACAGAGACTCATTGCTTTCGAAAACCGGTCTGCAGATTTGCAGAAAATCCCCTGGACTTTTATACTCGGTATACTTCATTCTTTTCCCCCTGGATTGTAGATCATTACGCAATATTCTGCCAGTGATAATAATTAACATAATTCATATCGAAATGGCAAGCATGGTATCATTCATGTATTCAGGAAATCGGCCAAGTCGATTAGACAATATGAATCTATGGGTATCCCCTTAAACTGCAATGAGATATGATAAAATATAAAAAAGTTTGAAAATATGTGATCATTAACATCCTGTTTCTCTGCGTTAAGGGGTGAAGTCAATTTTAAATACAACCCTACTTTAAGCAGGAGGAGTTAAGATGTTTTCAAAATTCAGTAGTTTGCTCAAGGTCTTCGGTATGTTTATGGCCAGCGTGGCCTTCCTTGTGTTCGCCGGTTGCAGTTCCGATAGCAATCCCACAGGTGTTGACGAGACTCCCACGCCCGATCCAGAGATCATGACTCCCAGGTCATTGATCGTGCAGAAGGTAACAGTTGTGTCGTTCCCTGCGAATAATCCGGATGGTGATACCTGGGATGTTAATATTTTCGATGAGTATGCCAGAAGACCGGATATCTATCTTATGATTGCAGAAAAAAACAGCAATAAGGGATTCCGTTCAGTCACAAAGGATGATGCAGTTTCGAGTGGACAACATGATTTAAGTGATAATCACAGATCCTCTGACAAGACACTGCCGTATGACATGAATTACAAAGATCCCCATGCGATTACTTTATACGATGACGATGGTATTCTGAAAGATGATGAAATCGGAACTATGGATTTTTATCCCTCGGATCATTATTCAGATAATAATGCCACATCATTTTACCGTTTCATAAATCTGAGTAATGGTGTTCGAATTCTGGTTGAAGGAACGTGGAGCTATTAAATTAAAAAATCCAAATGTTTAAGTGAGATTGTAAAAATCTCCAACTGCTTAAACGAAACGGCCGTTGCTTTATAAGTGACGGCCCGTTTTTATAGTATTAAAAGGATAATGTTTTGATGTCCCGGTAATGCCGGGCTTTTTCATTGTTTCCCCAGGCTGTATAGAGTGTAATCATGCTGTCCAATGCCCTGACAACATAGCTGTTTGCGGGTTCAAAGGAGTTCTGCAAACATATATAGCTTTTAATAAGTGCGCTTTCAGCCATTTCAAATCTGCCCAGCCCGGTTAGGCATTCTCCCAATGCCAGGTTTGCCAATCCGGTGAGCCAATGATCTTCGCCGAAGGAATTCATGCGCAATTCCAATGCTTCTTCCAGGTATGGCACGGCTTCGGAATATCTGCCTGTTTCGGTCATGACAACACCTAATCCCAGTAGCGGGTTGGAGGTTTTGCGATGTCCCTCAGGAAATGCGGCACGATGATTTTGCAGCGATGCCCGATACAGCCTTTCCGCCTCAGCAAAATCACCCTTTTTCCTTAACACAGTGGCGAGACTGCCTTGAAGCTCACCGTAATAGGGATGTTCTGTTCCCGAAGTTTTTTCCACTGATTTCAGGCTTTTGCGGTAAAGCAACTCGGCTTGCTCCAGCTCACCGAGTCGTGTAAGGACAGATGCCAGGCCGGCCATGCTTGCCATTGTTTCGGGATGATCCCAACCGTATTGATCCTCGCGGATTTGCAGGGCCTCCTGATATATTGGTTTTGAGCCCTCATAATCCCCGGTTTGGTAGAGAAGGCGTGCCAGATGATTCAGGGTATGAGCTGTCTCGGAAGGATCTATTCCCGGAATGGATTTTTTTATGGCCAGGGCCTTGCGATAGAGAGTATCGGCGGCTTCAAATTCGCCCTTATGTCTCAGGATCATTGCCAGGTCATGATAATTTTTGGCAACATCAAGGGAGTTTTCATCAAAATGTCTTCTGTTGATCTCCAGAGCGTTCTGTGCCAGAATTTCGGCCGAGTCAAGCTCGCTGTTCATATCCAGGAGCCATGAGAGAAGCAACATATAATTCGCAATCTCGGGATCATCCGGCCCCATGGCTTCGACCCCGTAATCAAGCGCCTTTTGTGTCAGTTCCCTGGAGCGTTCATACATGCCCAGGGTATAGTAAACCTCGCCCAGCACATGCATTAATCTGGCCTGGATTTCGGGCTGTCCCTGAAGCTCATATTCAATCCTTGAACTGCCGCGTTCCAGGAGCTCGGGGGCGGTGATATCTTCGCCGCGAGACTGGCCGGGATCCGAAACCCTGAAAAGGCTCATCAGGAAGTTGGTTACCTGCGTTGAGACCAGCGCTTCCTTGCGCGCGAGGTTGCGTTCCTCGGCCAGTCTGATCGTATAAAAGCCGGTCAAGAAGGTAACAATGATAAAAGCTGTAACCGCAGCAATTAGCTTTCCTCTATTTCTCCTGACAAATTTCGCGGTTGTATAGCCGACAGTGTCCTTTCGGGCCATAATCGGTATGCCGGAAAGATGCCTGCGAATATCCTCGCCAAACTGCTCGGCGGAATGATAGCGGCGGTCCGGTTCTTTTTGCATTGCTTTCAGGCATATAACATCCAGGTCCCCTTTTAGCTTGCGCCCGATCCTTTTTTGTCGATTTGGATCATTATTATCAGCAGGGGCAGATTCGAGTCTGCGGCTTGGTTTTTCCACATCGGTTTCACATACCATGTTTTCAATTTCAGTCAGGCTGAGTCCGGTCAGGTCATAAGGCAGAACACCGGTCAGCAGCTCGTAAAGGACAGCGCCCAGCGAGTAGATATCACTTGATATTGAAATCGGTTCGCATCTGATTTGCTCCGGCGAGGCATATCCCGGTGACATAACGCGCATTCCGGTTTTTGTGAGGACGGCCGCGCCCTCGAAATCCAGATCGGGATTTACAAGTTTGGCTATTCCGAAATCAAGGAGTTTGACAGTACCGTCCTTTTCTACGAGTATATTGCCCGGTTTCAGGTCCCTGTGGATAATCAGATTCTGATGTGCATATTGAACCGCTTTGCAGACCTCGATCACGAGCATGAGCCGCTCATGAAGTTCGAGCCGATTTTCATGGCAATATTTGTCTATAGGGACGCCATCCACATATTCCATGGTAAAGAATGGCAGGCCGTTTTGGGTTATGCCGCCATCCAGGAGTCGGGCTATATTGGGATGTTGCAGCCGCGCCATAATCTCTCGCTCAATTTGAAAACGTTTGAGGACCTGATTTGAATCCATGCCGGGATTTATTACCTTGAGCGCTACCTTTTGACTGAATTGGCCATCCTCCCGCTCCGCCAGATAAACCGAACCCATACCGCCCCTGCCGATTTCTTTTAATATCCTGTAGGCCCCGGCTCGTTGCCCGGTGTGGCTCAGAGCCCTTTCGATTTCCATCAGGGGAGACTGATCCAGCGGGCTGAATTCAGCCTGGTCTGATTCCAGAAGGGAATAGACTTCTCTATATAAATCGTGGTCATCGCCACATGCTTTTTTCAGAAAACCTGCGCGTTTATCAGGGGCATATTGGCGTGCCTCAAGAAATAAATCCTGTATTTTTTTCCAGCGTTCGGGATTCATGAATATGCCTAAAATTCGGGCTTAGCGGCTTTTTGATAATTCCCGGTTCAGCCAGGCGCGAGCTATGCTCCATCCGCGTTGTACCGTGGGTTCGGAAATTTTAAGAACCTCGGCGATTTCGCTATTGGTGAGTCCGCCGAAATATCGCATTTCGACTATTTTGGCCTGCTTTTCATCAAGTGCAGCCAGTTTTTCGAGGGCCCGATTGAGGTTAAGCAGTTCCTCGCTGTTTAATCCCGCTGATTGGGGGGCCTGTTCATCGAATGTTACTTTAACCTGGTCCCCGCCCCTTTTGGCAGCCATTTTACTCCGGGCATGGTTGATCAGGATACGTCTCATCGCCTGGGCGGAGATGGCGAAGAAATGGGCACGGTTTTGCCAGCTTACGTTATTCTGATCGACAAGCTTCAGGTATGCTTCATGTACGAGTGCTGTTGGGTTAAGCGTATGATCAGGCCGTTCTTTTTGCATCTGATTGCTGGCGATAGCTTTAAGCTGTTGATAGACCAATGGAATCAAATGCTCCAACTGTTCGGAACCATCTTCATTTATCCTTTGAAGAAGGAGTGTGATATCGGACTTTTCATTCATTTCAGCGATCCCTCAGGATTTGCCGGAGTTTAATGGAAATACATATCAGATCCAAAAGTGACCATGTTTTAGAATTAAGGTAAATAACATCCTGTATTGGGGATTTGTTCTATGTTTTTGCGATAAGGAGCTACATTGAAATTGCTGCAATCCGGATCAATCATGTTTGCGAAGGGATGGTGATCAAAAGCCTGGAAGATGTTATGGATTGCCGGAATAGGGATAGATAATCCTATCCATTTAGTATATTGGTATAATCAGTTCGGCATTCGGCTGATAACCCATCGAAATAATAAATAGCGATTTTCGTAAATAATTATAGGTTTTTGTCGATGACTGGTGTATAATAAGTCGTTGATGTTAATTTGAGTTCGACCTTTATCGCAGCCTTGTCTTAATCCACAAAACTCCGCTAAAGCATAATCTCGAATTGATAGCGCAATTGTGCGCAATGTTTCATTATCTTGAGGTATCTGAGTTCATGGAAATGCAGTTTACTTACGGATAAGTACTTAAGGAGTGTAGAGTGAATATCTACATCGGAAATTTGTCGTTCGAAACGACAGAAGATGAATTACGCCAGGCCTTCCAGGGTTTTGGTGATGTCTCAACCGTTAAAATCATCGCTGACAAGTTTAGTGGAAAGTCAAGAGGATTTGCGTTTGTAGAAATGTCTGAAAAAGACGAAGCACTTGCTGCCATTAGTGGCCTTAACGGTCAGGAATTGAATGGTCGTGAGTTGAATGTGAATGAAGCTAAGCCACGGGCAGAGGGCGGAAACCGCAGCTATGGCAATGGCTATAATAAGTCTTATTGATGGCTAAGTAATGAATCCCGCATCAAATTTGATGTTGGTTGATTTTATTGGGAGACCGGCCTTTGGGCCGGTCTTTTCTTTTTAGCTTTTGAATATTTATCCGGATCTCCGGCAGCAAAGACCTGATTTCAGTCTTTGGAACTATATCTCGCCAGGTCTATTTTCGCCGCATAAGGCACATGTCTGTTGCTGCGACAAAAGATAAGCGTTGGGATCATGTATCAGGGCCCCATCAGGCAACCATTCCCAGAATTCACCAAGATCTTTGCGTATTGAATGCACGAGGAATTGGGGTATCTCAGTTGTCTCCTGTTCAAAGAATTGCCGTAACGGTCTGTCGTGATCCAATCTTCGGCGTATTTCGCTGAAATATTTAATACGCCCGGAGCCTTCAGCCGAAATTGCCCTGACTATATTTAGTATCCTGGGGATTGTTTCACCGTTTGCCATGAAGCGCTTCATTATCATTCGTCGGGAGAACGAGTGCTTTATAAGGTCAATCAAACGATCATAAAATTCCGGCCATTCGTAATTTCGGGGCTTTATATTCATTTGCGTGTTACTGAGTACATGAAAAGGAAACGGAAGGACTCGATTATCCTTCTGGAATTGAAGATTGAGTGGGGCCGCCTGACCGAATGCCGACAGCAATGAGTAAGCCGGAAATGCCCCGGGAGTCAGATCGAGGAAGCGTTTGGTGAGCTCGAATGGCTCAGGGCCTTCATCACAGTCGAGGCCTATGATATGATTCGTCTGTACATATGGAATGTATTTTAGAATCATGTTTACCTGTTCAGACACCATGGCAACTTTTTCAAATCCCATCTTTTTGCCGGTTCTGGATTTTTTACCTAAATCGAACCATGATTCCACACCCGGCAGGAGAGCCTTGAACCCATTACGCTTCAGTCGCTTCACACGGGATTCGGAAAGCATAGACAGGGTGGATTCGGCGATGAAATCGATTTTGCCGGACGGAACTGCTTCCTCGATTGCATCCATACAGCGATCGAATCTGACACCGAAGTTGGGGTCATGCCAGGCGACTCGGGGGCGCTTGAATTTGCCCTGCAGAAAGCTCAGGTCCTCTTTCATCGCATCGAAATCCAATGGCTGATAGGGGACGGATGAATCGATACAGAAATCACAGGTGTATGGACAGCCAAGACTTCCCAGAAGAGGTACAATTTTAATAAACGGGGCTTTCCTGAGTGTTTGCTCAATAAATTTCCAGCGTTCGCGTACACTTGGAAGCCGGGTGGGGTGTTTTGCCGCCGATAGATTCATGCCCAGCGGCCGGTGCTCAGCGCAATCATCGAGGACCTCAAGGATCAAGTTCTTATCAGTGAAGCCAAGTACATAGTCGAAATATTTCTGTGCATCCTGAGGATAACAGCGTGCATGGGATCCACCAATTGCAGTAACCGCGCCTCTTGAACGAAACAAATTGCTTAGAGCATAGGCAAGCAAAGCGGCCTCAGTGAAAGAAGAGATGAATACGAGATCTACATTATCGGGTAATTCTTGTATCAGGTTTTCCCGGCCGGTATAGGTGACAAGTGTGACCTCATGGCCAAATTCCTCGCACCAGGTGGCCACAACCTGGGGCATAATACTCGCGAAATTGGCTCCCATTACGCGTTCCCACATATTCTTTGTGGGGGCTTTGGCCACGAGATCGATGATCCCGATTGAGAGTTTCTTCATAATTTACCTTTTCTTGATACCATTTATGATTAAATCAAGCATGTGGTCAACATACACCGTAAGCGGTATATTCAAACTGTCAAAAATCCATCGGTACTCAACCGATTGCAGTGATAACACCATCAGATGTGCCGTCAACCCAACGTCTTTTGCCTCTAATTCGCCGGTACTGTTGCCGAATTCAAGAATATCTGCAACAATAGCCTTTTGTCGATCAAGGATTTGATCCTGTACTTCGGTTCCATAGGGCCTGTAATCGCCCCAGGCTTCACGGGAGATTTGAAGAAGATTAACCAGATCCTGCAGTTTGCCCATCTTGCTTAACAGATAGCCCCGCAGCTTGCGGACTGCGGTAGTTTCAGCTTCCACTGCAGCCATAATCACTGACTGCAATTGATTCATCTCATAGGCAACAACATCATCAAAGATTTCCTGTTTATTTCGATAATGCCTGTAGATCGTGGCCTTCGATATCTCTGCTCTTTTCGCAATGTCATCTGTGGTAGTCTTCTTGAGGCCGAACTGAGAGAACAAAGGTTGAGCAGCAGCTATAATTTGTGATTTTTTATTTGGACTAACCCTTAAATATTATGAAACGTTTGATACATTAAACGTTTTCTATTTGCTTTTGTTCCAGTCCTTCAGGTTTGGGAGCGAATTAGATTTCAAGAGGTACAAGATTATCGAAAAAGCAGGATTAAAATTCGAATTGACCCATTAGCGGATTACAACATATATGGAATAAAAAAGCTGGGCTTAGTACACTATTTCAGAACCTCGGCATAGGCTAATAATAACTTATGAAGTTCATTTATCCTGTTACCCGGGTCGAAGTGAAAGTGGCCTCGTCATTTAAATGATACTCTTTCGAGGTAGCTTGCAGACTGCTTATCAGGAAATGCCACCACAACGCTCTTCTTTCCAAAATTCACCAAAAAAAGAAAATTCATAAGAAACAGATTATTAAGAAATGATATCTGAAGATTGAATATTCTTGACAAAAGAGCTAATAAGCCTATATTTTCCGAGTACAAACGGGATAAATTAATTTACATGTTTGATTTGATAATACTCAGTTTAACAAATTGATACCACTGGAAAGTACTCTATTTGAATCGTGGAGTATTTTGTAGTCTTTTGGAGATGTGAATTTGGTAGGTTGAGTTCTATTTGGCAGGGATTTAATAAGTTGATTTACTGCTAAAAAAATTATTGGCAATTGACTCGGCAGAGATACCAGAAAAAGGTCTTGCACATTGATATGATGCATTGGGCATGCTATTTATATACCTTGTTTCTAGAATTGATACAAAGCTAAGCTCGGGATGTTTATCTGATAATTAATATCTAACAAATTAGGGTATTTGTTCTCGATATAGGTGAAAGTCCCTACCAACTTTTACATATCGCGATTCAACTCTACCCCTCGATTTGTAAACTAGAAGGGAATTTTGTCAAAATCTAAGCGCCTTCAATGTTGCATTGGCAACGTGTTACATGCATTGTGCAAGGCTATATATGACTTATTTGATAATAATAAACTGCTGATATATTATTTTCGGGAGGTAAATCATGAAAAAACTGTTAATGCGGTTTTTTGTTATTTTGGAATTATGCCTTTTGCTAATGGCAACTGCAATTTCCGGACAACCAAATGAGTTTGAAATTCAAGCTCCAGCTGATGGTAAGGAACAGGTTCCTGTCTGGCCTCTATTTAAATGGTCAACTGACGGCCAAATTCCAAATGTTACTTATTCTTTGCAAATAAGCAAAACCACGGGGTTCGAAGAAGGCAATTATGTTAGATATGATGGGCTCACAGGCGACCAATTTCGCCCAAGGGTCGATCTTGTCATGGACAGTATACAATACTGGCGCGTTGTAGCCTTTGATGAGTTCGGCGATTCAACAATTTGCAATGCAAAAGACAATAGTATTAAACACTTCCATGAATTCCAGACGATCACTCCTGATATCCAGCGAGAGGTCCAGGGCGGTGGATCATTGGATTATGATCGCACCCTGATTCCCCAGAATAATCCATACCACCTGGTTGGCGGGGATTTCTTAGTGCCGGAGGAACGTTGGTTCGGGATTAGACCCGGAGTTCATTTATTAATAGATGGTGGATATAATTTTTCCGTTTCAGGACAGATCGATTGGCGGGGCAGCTTAAATAATCGGATCACAATTGAGTCAGCAGGGCCCAATCCAGCCGCTGGAGACTGGAGGTATATTGTTTTTAACGATGTGGCTCCTGATGTATCCTTTGACTTGGCATGGGATTTAATCGATGACAGCGCCGGCTCGGTTATTGAATATGTTGATTTCAGGCATGCCGGTGGAAATACATCTTTAATTGAATCTCCCAATACAGCAATATATGTAGCTCACTGTACATTTACTGCAAGCTCAAATCCCCGAGCCATAAACATTGGCAGTGGCAGCCTGATCCATGCAAATGAAATTGACGGATTCAGCTGCGTCACAATGGCGGCATCTTATGGAGGAGGAATACAGCTCGTGGGTGATGGCACTCGCTTGAGTGATAACAGAATATCAAACTGCAATGTCAAAGCCCAAGGGGACAATAATAGCAATAATGTGAGCAACGGGTATGCATTCGGTGGCGGACTCTACGCCACAGGCAGCAATATTGAGCTAATCGGTAATACGGTTGAGAACTGCTACGCATATGGTATGCGCTGGTGGAATTATTATTCTTACGGCACACAGACAGGCAATGATCGCTCATATTCTTATGGTGGGGGTATATATGTGGACCTTGATAACAGTGTTATTATGGGTAATACATTGTCTGGGTGCTGGACTGAACATGCGTTCACTTATAATAAAACCCCCAATGGAAGTCGTTCTCACGGTGGAGGAATATACATAGATGAGGGCACAGGAAATACCTTTGCTTCAAATACTCTGTTAAACAATGAAGCAAAAAAGAGCAATGTTGGAAGCTATTGGGTTCATGGTTATGGCGGTGGTGTTTATGTCTATAGCTCAGGGGTGGAACTGGATAGTGCTATAGTTTCCGGTTCTAAAGCCTATTATGGCGCAGGAATATATTGTGAAGCAACTGATACCAGAATAGACCACAGTACGATCACCAATAACATATCTGATTATCAAGGCGGGGGCATATACTGCGGCGGCGGAGTAAAAATATTCAATAGCACAATAAAGTACAATGAAGCTCCTGCCATTAGCGGCGGTGGTATTTATGGTGATCCGGATTCAGTATATTTTTGTAACATCAACCATAATACAGGCATGAATATTGTAAAGCATGTTCATGATGTCAACGACACCACTTTTGCCACGGAAAATTGGTGGTATACCAGGGAGGAAATAGAAATCAACGATAGTATCTGGGATCGTGATGATACCGGAGAAAATCCCTCAACCCAGCTTGGACCGGTTATAAGCACACCGATTAAGACCGATGTGTCTCCAACAACAAGAGATGTCTTTAAAAATGCTTATCGAATCTCATTGATGAATGACAGTACCTATTCTTCAGTGCTATCACACACAATTACCGAAGGTGATACAATTTATTTTGAGATTATTGGAACAGACGAGAATCCTTATTCTCGAAATGTCTGCGTGATAGATGTAGAGAACTTTACAAATCCAGTTACTGATACCAATGTTGTTGATAGCAATTATATTTTGCCATTTTATGAGGAAACAAGCGATAACTCCGGTGTTTGGCACGGCGCGTTTTATTTGGGGGATGAGACACGGTTGCCGGATCAGATATTCGCTGAAAACCATGATACACTCCAGGTTAGAGTCCGCAATGACCCGGAAGTCAAACTTCTTTTTGTAGTCGGCGGCAGTACTTGTTTGGTTCACAAGATCAATACAGGCGATAGTTGTCTTGTTCAAATCAACGGGGTTTCGCTCAGTGGAGATGCCATTTCGGATGGGGATGCCATTGGAATCTTTGACGGAGAAATTTGTGTTGGTGCCGGGAGCTATACAGGTACATTCCCGCTTACAATTGCCGCCTGGCAGGATGATCCCTCTACGGATGACATAGATGGCTATACGGTTGGGCATGAAATCTCCTATCGCATAGCACGTTTAGGGACCTGCGAGAGAGTGGACGTATGTGTCGATGCTAATGGTTATGTCCAGGGTGATGGCTTATTTGCAAGCGGATCTTTATCAGCAGCCGCTTTAGACGACAATTGTCCTCGTGACCAGTTTGTCGGATTGCGGGCAGGCTGGAACCTTATGTCATTAAATGTCCATCCCCAATCTTCCGATATCCTGGATGTTTTTGCAGATATCCTTCCGGATGTAGACATTATAAAGCAGAATAATGGACTTTTCTGCATCCCCGGCATGATAAACGATTTGGATCCCTGGGATGCGGTATCAGCCTATCAGGTGCATATGAGAGTGCCCCGAACTCTTTATGTTCGCGGAAACATTGTACCCTGCGATACTCCTATTGTTTTCCAACAAAGCGAAAAATGGCAGTATGTTGGTTATACACCTGACATCGCTATTGATGCAACAGTTGCTTTAGCCGGTCTTGGTAATGATCTGGTAATCTGTAAGGCATCGGACGGGACATTTTACATTCCGAGCATTCCGATCAACTCATTAGGCGATATGGAACCCGGCAAGGGCTACAAGATGTTTGTAAGCACGGCCACTACTCTTAGCTACGATTGCACAGGCGGATTTCCCAAACAGGGGCCTGTACTTAAGCCGCAGAAGCCCCGGCATTTTGCAGTAGAGCAGCAGACGTCTGATTATCATGCCACCATATTGCGCATATCCGGTGATTTGGCAACAAGTGATGAGATAGGATTTTTCACCAAGTCCGGTCTTCTGGTGGGCTCGTGTGTCTTCTCGGATTCTGATATTCCGGTCGCAATCTGGAAAGATAATCCGGAAACTGAGGAAATAGATGGCTTTGTAAAGGGAGATGAGATGATACTGAAGATCTGGAGGGCATCTTCAAACTCTGAAGACATTATCGACAATTCCGGTATTATTGGATTGGACGACTTTGGGGAATCTGCCTATTCAGTGCTGGATATAAATCTTACAAAGGCTGGGATAGTTCCTTACAAATTCGAGCTATCACAGAATTACCCTAACCCATTCAACCCGACAACTACGATTAATTTTAGTATATCCAAAGCTGGAGAATATTCTCTTGTTGTATACAATTCGCTTGGTCAGGAAGTAGCTACTCTCATCAATGGTTATATTTCTGCCGGGCCGCACACGGTGACATGGGATGGCACCAATGCAAATGGTGAGCCTGTCGCCTCGGGAGTTTACTTCTATCGGCTGGAATCTGAATTTGAAAAAATGAGTCTAAAGATGATTCTATTAAAGTAGTCTTTTATCATGTTAAGGATATTAAGAATAAAAAAGCAGCTATTCAGAATATTATTATTTGCAGGCAGTCTTGTATTTTTCCTGCCGATAGCAAATGACATTTATGCGCAGGATTGCGATGGCAGTACCTCATATTTCCTGTTTGAAGATTTAACTGGTGACAACTATGCCATTATACTTGACTTCTCTGTGGATGATTGCGAACTCGCTCCATGTGATGAGATCGGAATTTTTGCCGGAGATATTTGTGTTGGTGCTGTAGTCTACGATGGGCGGCAGTTGGTTCCAATTGTCGCCTGGGCTGATGATCAACAAACGCCTGAAGTTGATGGATACCATTGTAATCAGGTTATTCAAGTAAGATTGTGGCGGCATCTGACAAATGAAGTCGAAATTCTGTCATATACGTCAGGGGATTCGGATGAGGTGAATTTCTGTAACGGTGCATACGCGATTTTAGTTATTCAGCGCATAACAACCGGCATATCGGACAATGAAAACGATGTTCTGCCTTTGCAATGGAATCTCCTGCAAAATTCCCCTAATCCATTTAATCTCAGTACGACAATAAGCTTCACTCTAAGTCGCACCTCTCCGGTTACTGTTAAGGTTGTTAATTTATTGGGCCAGACAGTTAATACATTGGTTGATAAAGAGCAATTGAGTGGAGAGGTGTCTATTGAATGGGATGGGAGGAATGAAAATGGTGAGGTCGTTACAACGGGAATCTACTTCTGCATGTTTGAGCACCCGGGTGGCGTCGAATACATTAAGATGCTGCTTTTGAAATAGATTGCTGTGCTTTTATATAGGTACAGAGATCTTGCCTAAATAGAGAAGCCTATATGGTTATGGGATTGGAATACTATGGTAAACTGTAATATTAAAAGCATCATTATGCCCTTTTTACTGCTTGTTTTTATGATTTCCTCAGATATCTATGGGCAGGATTGTGCAGAACCTACCCACTTTTCATTTAATGCAAATACTTCAAGCAGTTACAGCATTGTGGTTCAAGAAGAAGGTACTGCTTGTGAGCTTTCTATTTGTGATGAAATTGCCGTTTACGATGGTTCCCGATGTGTAGGGGCGACAGTATTTGATGGTGAATGGCCAGTATCCCTAATTGCCTGGGGCGATGATATACAAACGGCTTTAATTGACGGGTACATAGAAGGGAATCCTATTACGTTCCATATCTGGTATTATGGGACAGAAACTGAGGATACTGTTCCAGCCACTTTTCATACTATTGGCAATACTTTTGAATCAGATGCTTATGCATTGGTATCTCTATGCACACCCTTCGATCCATGCGATCCTGATTTAATTGCCCCGGAGATGGTTTGTCCGCCCGATACAGCGATACACAAATGCTATGGTTCTGCAGAGCCGGATTATACAGGATGGGCTACCGCCACGGATAATTGCACTGATAGTCCATTTGTAAGCTATAGTGACACTGAGGTGGGAGATGTTATCTATCGCAGCTGGTATGCGGTTGATTCATTTGGTAATGAGTCGAATGTTTGTACGCAGGTAATCGACCTGGTATCTGGTCCTGTTCATTTCAGTTACACGTCTAATACTGGTAGTAATTACAGTATAGTGATAGACAGTACAGGCATTGGTTGTATTCTTGAGTCCTGTGATGAGATCGGGGTATATGACGGCAGTTTATGCGTGGGAGCTGCGGTAGTTGATGGAGCCTGGCCTCTTTCGGTGGTAGCCTGGGGTGATGACACCCAGACGGGAGTGTTGGACGGTTACAGTGCTAACTCGGAGATAAGTTTCCGTGTCTGGGATGGTGACAGTGAGTTTTCAGTGGATGCGGTTTTCAGCCTTGGTGATGGCAGTTTTGAATCGGGAGCATACAGTATAGTGACGGTTTGTGCGACGGCGGATCCTTGTGAAGATGACCATGAGTCTCCGGATCTTATCTGTCCATCTGATGTAGAGATAGCCTGTGGAGGCTCTCTGTCCTCTGCTGTGACGGGCCGGCCGGATGTATCGGACAATTGTGATCCCTCGCCAATGCTTGATTCAATGGATGTTGAGGCGGATGGTATAATCTATCGTTACTGGTATGCTGAAGATATCTCTGGTAATGTATCCGATACCTGTGTACAGCAGTTGTATTTGATTACAGAACCTGATCATTTCAATTACAGTTCCAATACGGGAGGAGATTACAGCATAGTGATAGAGAATTCCGGATGTGACATATCGGAATGTGATGAGATAGGGGTATTTGACGGTGATCTGTGTGTAGGTGCAGCGGTAGTGGGGACTGACTGGCCACTGGCGATCACAGCCTGGGAGGATGATGCTCAGACTGTCGAAGTGGATGGATATACTCCCGGGAACTATATGAGTTTCAGGATTTGGCATGTTGACGGCAGCGAAGAGGAAGTGAGTCATAGCTCAGTTGATGAAGGCCGCTTTGGAATAGGAGCTTATAGTGTTATCTCTTTATGTCCTGCTGCAGACCCTTGTCTTGATGACCAGACTGCTCCGATTGTGACATGTCCTGATAGCCTGGTGATCGACTGCTCAAGCTCAATTGATCCATCAGTGACAGGCATGGCCATAGCAGTTGACAATTGCGATCCATCCCCGCTGGTGGATTACACGGATGTTAGAATAGATAACATCATTAATCGTTACTGGTATGCAGAAGATGAATCCGGCAATGTATCCGACAGTTGTATTCAGCTGATTACGGTAGAGATTGTTGCCATGGAGATTGCCTGTCCTGCAGATGTTGAGGTGCCTTGCGGCGGCACATCGGATACTTCCTTTACCGGTTATCCTGTTGTTATTAGCGGTTGTGATCAAACTCCTGAATTCATATATAGTGATAATGATTTAGGAGATGTTATCTATCGCAGCTGGTATGCGGTTGATTCATTTGGTAATGAGTCGA
>CAZVLB010000007.1:0-26717 GCA_964627935.1 uncultured Ignavibacteria bacterium | reverse complement strand
GGACTGACTGGCCACTGGCGATCACAGCCTGGGAGGATGATGCTCAGACTGTCGAGGTGGATGGATATACTCCCGGGAACTGCATGAGCTTCAGGATTTGGAAGCATCAAACATATGAAGAAATTACTGACGGCTTTAATGCAACCTTTTTTAAAGGTAATGGTACGTTTGAAAATGACATTTATGCCTACCTTGAGCTTAGTCCACAGGCTGAAGGGAGAGAGCTTTTGTATATTATCATTGAGGGACCGGATACAGTTTTTGTAAATTCTCCAAATCAGTATCATTGTCATGCATATTACAATGATGGATCTGATGAAATCGTGCCAAACCCGTGTAGTGTAATTTGGAATGACAATTGTGATAATGCGAATATTGATAATGTTGGGTTATTTACAGCATCCAATACAAACACTGCTGTATTTTGCCAGATCTCTGCTGAATATACCGACAATGGTATTATGAAGGATACTATATTTAATGTTACAATTATGCCGGATCCTAGATGTTGGACGGCTACCATTTATGTCGAAGGAGAGCAAATAGAGGGCAATGCTTTTCAAGATTCCATAGAAGTTGGAGTCTGCACGATGATTGATACAATTCCAAAGCCTCCTGAACCCTTTGGCTATACTGTTCTTATTGATGGCTATTGGACTGACTGGAGCGGTCCATACTTAACCAACATTCGGCAAATTGGCATGGAATCTTATTGTTGGATTATTGTGATTAATCCCCATGGCAATGTGCCACCCCCAGATTCAAGATGCGCTATACTTAGCTGGGATCCAAATAAATTTGATCCAGATACATCGCTAACATATGCACTTTTTGCTGGAGACGATTGTTCTGACTCAATTCTTATTCCTGACATGAGGATTATTACTGAATATGAGGTATGTGGAGGGGATACACCCCAATATTTTACAATTAAGGTGACAGTTGATGATACTGAGAGTCCTGTGGCTTTATGCCAGGATGTAGAGTTATATGCGGACGAGAACTGTGCATCTGAAGCTTCTATAGATGCAGGTTCCTATGATCCAGAGGGTCAGGAAATAACATTGGATCAGGTTCCAGCGGGTCCTTATGCTCTGGGCGAGACATTGGTAACGCTGATAGTGACGGATACTGATGGTCTCAGCGATAGCTGTGAGGGGTTGGTGACAGTTGTGGATACGACTTCACCGGTGGTCATCTGTCCTGATGCCATTACTGTTGACAATGCTCTTGGAGAATGTGGTGCGGTCGTGTCATTTGAGGTGAGCGCTACTGATAACTGTTCATTGGATGTTGTTGTTGCTCCTGAGTCGGGATCGTTCTTCCCGATTGGAACGACCACGGTATCTGTAACAGCCACGGATGGATCTGGCAATGAGAGCACCTGTTCTTTTGATGTAACAGTTGATGATACTGAGAGTCCGGTGGCATTATGTCCAGGAGATACGACCATATATGTAAATCCTGATGTAACCGATGTTATGGTGGAGTTCACCTCGAGTGTAGAGGACAATTGTCCAGGAGCCACAATCTCATGTGAGCCGTCTTCGGGTTCATTCTTTGGGGTAGGCACGACGGAGGTGACTTGCACAGCGGAGGATGCTTCCGGCAATACATCTCAATGCAGTTTCATCATAACTGTTGTAATACAAGATTCTGAAAATAAGTATGTAAATTGTGAATTGGGAGATGATAGTGGCTTGGGCACTATTGAAGATCCTTATCAGAGTATTTCCTATGCGCTTAGTCAAACTGGTGCCTGCGACACTGTTTTTGTATTTTCCGGTGACTGCTATGAATCATTTGAGATTGATCAATGTGTATCAATCATTGCCTTGAATGAACCCGGCGAGACCGTTATTCATGCCGATGCCGATAATCGGTGTCTCAATATTGAAAATGTGACCGATACAGATACTGTTTTTCTTAAAGGACTGTCATTTACAGATGGTGCACCGGATACTTCATATCATGGCGGCCAGGCCGGTGCTATCAGGGTGTCGGCATCGAATGTTATAATTGATTCGTGTAATATTTATGGCAATGAAAGCACCGGCGCGGGGGGGGGGATATGTTTCCGGGATGGGTCTCATTTTGAGATCCATAATTCATGTATCTCTCATAATATATCGAACTCATCGGGTGGAGGATTTAGTTCTATTGACTGTTCTGTTGGAATTGTAACCAGAACTGCCATACACGGTAATACCTCGGTAACAAACGGTGGTGGAGCATTCTACTATGCCAGTTCCGATAATGCCGGTAATGATTTTATCATGCTCAATAATGTATTATCTTCAAACGGAGGCGGGATGCGTGGTGCAGCCGTTGAAGCAAACCGTGCGGATCTTGATTTCCGGAACAATATTGTAACCAACAATTATAACACGGATCCATCTAACACGGTTTGCGCAGTGTATGTCTCAAACTCGCTTTTTGAGGATAATTATAATGATTACTTTGGCAATCTCACAGATTGTATTCAGAATGCCGAGATCACAATTGGTGCTACCAGTATCTTCGATGATCCCATGATAGTTGGAGATTCAGCAAATTGCGGATTTAGTCTAAACACCTGCTCTCCATGTGTTGATGCTGGCGATCCTGGTATCGATCCCCTGCCTGACGGCGGTACCAGGTCGGATATCGGCATAGAAGATGTGGTAAAATGCCAGATTACGGCTGATACATTGTTTCTGGGAAGGCCAGACCATGCATGTGCTCTGACTCCAATATCTGTTCCGATCTATCTTAACAATCATCAGCCAATTATGGCCGGTACTATCCCAATAGCTTTAAGTGGGATTTATGATTCGGTATGGGTTAACCTCGATGAATCCAGATTGGGCTATATGGATTCTGTTGAAGCAAATGTCGATATGCAGAACGGCAGGGTGACAATTGACTTTACTGCAAACATGGGCACCGGCAAACCCGCTTTGCAGCCTGTAGACATGGATTCAAAGGACAGCTGTATAGGAACAATAGAATTCCTGGGAAATTGCCTTATTGATAGTATCTGCGAAATAAGCCTGTTTTCAGGCTATGATACATGCACATACTACAACCAGATAGATCCAGTCTCATTACTGGTAGTGGATACTGCAGGACAAGAACATATACCTGCGGTTGAGCGCTTACCCGTATTTATTGACCACTATAGGCCGGGTGATGCAAACAGTGACTGTATATTTAATGTAACCGATTGTGTGTGGATTATTGACTGGGTATTTAACATTGGATCGCTAACCCCATATTGCCAGAATGCAATTGATTGTAATGGCGATTGCATTACAAATGTCTCAGATGCTCAATATTGTGTTTTTTCAATATTTGTCCCGGGTTTCCCATTGCCTCTATCACATTGTTCACAGCCGGTTTTGGCGAAGACGGGTCTATTCTCTCAGGCCGAGGTGATAAGCAATTCGGTTCATAAAGAAGACCAGATATGGGAAACTGAGATTTACGTCGAAAACTACATCGATATTTATGCTATGCAATTCGATTTCCAGCAACCAACTGATATCGAATTACTCGGCATTGAATCTGATCTTTATGGCTATGAGCTATATCATGGGTTTAAGGATGACAAGCTAAAAATCGGCTTACTCGACATTGATAATGTGTCTTACATTGGCCCTGGAACCAATGATATTATTAAGCTGAGATATAAGTCATCAGACCAATTGATTTTAGAAAATGCCATTTTATGCAACAAGGATGGGCGATCTATTGGATATAGTATGGGCCAGGCATCGGCGGTAGTTCCAGAAATGCACAGCCTGCAGCAAAATATCCCGAATCCATTTAACCCATATACCGAAATTAACTACGAAATCGGCCAGGATGCTGATGTAAATATATCGATTTATAACCTGCTTGGTGAAAAAGTAAGAACGCTTGTGGACAATCATCATTCAGCAGGTCCGTATAAAGTTGAATGGGATGGTTGTGATGATTATGGTAAGCCACTGGCATCAGGGATGTATTTCTATAAAATGGTCGCAGAGGATTATAAAGAGACAAAGAAAATGATTCTGCTCAAATAGCAGTTTGTTTAAATTATTGTATATTCATAGCCAGATGCTCATAGGCCATCAAAAGCACTGCTTCTTCTATCTCCGGGGCTACTCGATTCTTATGGCTTACGGCGGGCCTTTTCTTTGAGTCAATCAAATCCTTGATTCTCATAGGCTTTCTTGATATCGTAGAAATGCCGTGGATTCGGCAGGCTTCTGATACATTCTGAAGATATTCCCCTTATTCAATAAGATTGAGTTTCTTCTGCACAAGTTTCTGTTGAGTGGTCATATTCAAACCTCCTGATTTGTTTTTATTTCAGAGGTTAATGACCACTCGCAGGCTATTCAAGTGTCAAATTAAGTCCGTCCTGTCACACTTTATCCTGCATACAATAAACCCTTCAACTTAATCGCTGAAGGGCCTTCTGAAAATCTAAAGCTGGCCATAGTACACTATTTCAGAACCGCGGCATAGGGATTTGGCAGACAATGAAGTCCACTTATACCAGCCCCCCGTGGTTGAAGCGCCCCCACCCGGTTATCTGTTATAGATGGGTCATTTGATGAGAAAGTCAATAGACTGCCAGGTCGAAATCAATTGGGCCTCCCGGGTAAGGAACTCCGGAAAGCCATTGAAATGTTATCTTAAATCATTTGACCCATGTTTAGCGACTTGGTGGGTGTATAGACCATCCCTTATGTCATAAAGAGGGAACCCCCGGGTCAGGGATACAGGATGGTTTTGAATCTGGATTACCCCATGGCATCAGCAATCCGGGATCCCATCGCCATCAGTGTCACATGGATCATTACCACCCACAAAGACATAATTAATGATCCAGACTGCATCTGAGACATTTACATCACCGTCGCAATTGGCATCACCAGATTCTAGCGGATCAGGAGGATTGCCACTGACGAAAACATAGTTTATTATCCAAACCGCATCACTGATATTGACATCATTATCACCATTGGCATTACCGCAGATATAATCATCGCAGCCTATGTCCAGGGCACCGATCAAGATGGCACAATCATTATTTGCAGGGGCGCATGGTGAGAGTGCACTTATGTGATAATCCCCGACTGCGGTCTCGCAGAACATAGGATCCTCGGAGATATTGCCGTTAACTCCTGTCTGATCAGGGATTTCAGCGTAGTTTCCATTGGTATTTTGAAATGAGTTGTTGCACTCAACCAGGCTGCCAAGGTCAACTTCAATGCCGATACCGGAGTTGAAAGCTACTATTGTATTGAGTATGCTTAAATTAGTTCCCGAAGGGGTAAGAGTGTGTGCATATATTGCATCACTTTGATTGGAGGCAAATGTACATCCATTAATGTGAAATCCATAAACACCCGACGCCTGTTCACCGAAAAAGCTAACCCCATTTGCATTTTTTATGTATATGCAGCTATCCATAGTAAGTGAAGCCTGGTATTCACATGGCATGAAATCAACCGATATTCCAATTCCAGTATTTTCATGGATTTTGCAGCGAACAAGATGGAGATTTCTATCGCAGACTACAGATGCAATATCGCCGGAATTGTATGCAATTTCCGTATCAATAATCTGGGTTCCAGCGGCCGCCGTGATCACTGTACCGCTTAAATTTGAAAGATAACAGTTCTGCAATGTGAATTGATTTCCTCCCCCGGCCCGATTTCCTCCGACACCGTCAATTCCATTTCTAATTGTATCTCCGACTGCTTCGAAAGTCCCCCAGAGTCCTTTCTGATTACCTTCGACTAAGGAGGATTCTATTCTGCAGTTGGCGGATTCGCCATATTCAAGACCGGAATATAAACCATATTCACCATTGTTTGATACTTCGCAGTTTGATATGACAATGGGAACAATATAGTATTCAATTTGAATGCCGTACGATGAATTGTTTGAAATCACACAGCTATCGAGAATTCCGCCACGCAACCAAATGCCATTGTCATTATTGGTAATCCTGCATCTATTAATAGTCGGATTGATTGTCCCGTCATAGATGGCCCATTGGGCGTTGACAATTGAGATATCTTCAATCGTAACTTCCTGATCCAGCTTAGAAGAAATTGTTTTAAATTCAAGATCAAAGCCATTAGCTCCACTTCCTTGAACGTCAATGATGGTATTCAAGGCTCCCGAAGCGCCTTTAATCACTATGTTTTTACCTAGATTTGAGATACTATGGTTTCCTGGCCCGGAGTAAGTTCCGGAAGCAATAAGAACAGTATCACCGCTCACGGCTGCATTGATTCCTGCCTGAATTGTTGGCTGATCTGATGGCACATTGATAGTTGCCGGCAAAGCAATCTGAAATACATATAGCAAGACAACAAGAAAAACTCCCTTTTTCATTTTTCCTCCAGAGAAGCGTATGGTCAATTTAGAAAGGAAAGAGATTAATTGCCCACTTTACTGAAATAAATATGTATGAAGGCAGTCTGTCAATAATTTATTATGGTCTGGGGCAATTACTCATTGCCAGATTTAGGTTACGCGAGTCTATAATTTAAGGCTGCTACTAGAACCTCATTAAGGAGCTTCGTTCTCAAAACCCTAACATTCGCGGCCAATACATAGAAAAGACTTGTTAAAATATTTGACTTACTATAACTTATTTATGCCTGAGCTTGCAACGGACCAAAAGATATGAGACAAACGAATAACATCTTATTATCAATCCTTGTATCAGTATTGCTATTTCTATTTTGCAATGCCGGATTCGCTAAAGTACCTGTTTTTGTAATGGATCAGGTGAAATCCATTGAATATCTGCCTTATGACATTGAAATTGTCAGAGATTATAACTGGGCTGGAATACGCTTAGATATAGAGAGAAGCGGCCAGGTAGTTAAACCCTCAAGCGTGAAAGATAGCGTTGGTAAGTTTGTAATAGCATACAATAAAAGGCTCTATGAAGATCTCCCCGCCATATTCTCCCTGTACAACAATGACATATTTATCTGCGAAGATGATCCCGTAAATATGGTAGTCGAAGATTGGCAACTATGCTTTGACCCGGCATTGCAAAAATATGCAGCCGTTGGAGTTGGCCATAGGAATGATACGGCATATCTGTTCAAATTTTGGCCGGATGAAGATTCCCTGGGAGCAGAACTCAAGTTTCTCGCCACCGCCGTTGACAGTACCGGCGATTCAAAATGGACGCCGGACATGATAATGCCACTTATTGAAGACTACGATTTCGATGGCAAACCAGAGCTCTTTATTTACATAAATACAGTCAGGGAAGGTGGCGTCAGGCAGCTTTTTTGCGTCCAATTTTCGAGTTTTAACATTGAGTGGGATATTCCTGTTTCCTCCATCATAGTCAAGAATCAATTTTTCAGCTGCAGGGATCGGCATAATCCTGGTGTCATCTTTGCTACGTATAATCCAGCTCAAGGGCAATCTGACAGTCTGTTCACTGATAGATACAGCTATGTCGCAAAGATTGATTCGAGCGGGGATGTAGTTTTTAATTATATTACAAGTGTAACTCATGGCGGCACATGTCTGATAAGAGGGGAGAACGACTCGGCATTTTATCTTGTCCATGAAGTCGCGCTTAAGGAGGAGCACCAACTTAAAACTGCAGGGTCAACAGGTTCTGGCGCTCACATAACCAAGTTGAATATAAATGGGCTGATTCAACAAACCTCAAGATTACCAGAAATTGCCAGATACAGCCTGGTCCATAGGTATAACGACAAAACTGCCATATACACAAGATTATATTCCGGAAAGACAATTATCTTTGATACAGCATTGAATCTTTTGGCCTATGGTCGTGGTGGAACGAATAGCAATTTTATAGGCCATATTAGACTCAGTGGGCAGAAAGATATGGCGCTAGTGTTTAACAATGCCATTTATTCATCCGACTGGAATGTTATGGCAGTATTTCCATTTGAAATAAATTCCTTTTATCCACTGAGCTATGACAATAACGAAAATGTCTTTACAATGATAATAAATCGTTTCGATAGGTCGGCAATTGTCAAAATCAATAAGAAATCCCTGATTGACCTTGCAAGCGCCTTCTATGTAAACAATAAGGTATATGTGCTAATGATAATGAGTGGGCTTTTGGCAGGGATCATAGTTGTCAATTATTATCGAATAAGGACCCGCGGAAATCTGGAAATAATAAAACAGCAACATGAAGAACTCCGAGAAGCCTCTGATTTAATCGCTCTACAAAAATCCAGGACAGCATCTATTGAAAGCTATAGAAATGCGTCTGGTCAATTCAGGCATGAAATCAATAATGCTCTGGGAGCAGTGAAGAGTTACATAGATAATCTTGTTAATGATCCGATGCGACGCGGCATCAGGTCTCAAATAAAAGATAAGCTAGCCGAATTGGATCGATTGCTTCATGATTATTCTAAGAGCAGTAGTGTGGAATCCAAGGAATCAAAAGCCAGGATTGAGATTGTTGCCAGCGAATTGCAGCAACTTGTAAATAGGCTGATTTCAGGATTGGAAGAAGTTGTTTTAAAAGGGGTCAATACTGGTTTACTATTAGCAGAACGGTTGAGAAGATTTGAACGTATCGATTATGATAATGACTATCAGGATATCGATTTAAGCGCTATTATCAATGACGTAATAGATGAATTCAAGGCTGAAACTTCAAAGGCTCAAAATGTCATCGAAAATAATCTTGAGCGAGATTTGCATCTTGTGGGAAGCGGGGACCAGTTCAGGATTTTATTCAGGAATCTGCTAAAAAATTCAATTGAAGCATTGCAAAACAAGGATTTGAGCTCAAGAAAAATATATGTCAATGCCAATTACACCAAGGGTAGGAAAATTGAAATAACCTGGAAAGACACGGGGCCGGGAATACCGGCTGAAGACCTTGATAAGATATTTCAGCCTTTTTATACCACAAAGCCCGATTCCGGCAGCGGACTGGGGCTGGCCATGGTTCAAAAAATCGTGGAAAAGTATTCTGGAACAATAGAAATTGAAAGCAAATTGACAGAATTTACCAAGTTTTCTATTGTTTTTCCGGAGCCATAAATTATATTAGTGCCGAGCAGGATTGTTATTCAGATCCACCTCAGATTATTGGGATACATAAGCATTAGAAAAGCCATATTACTGTCATCCACGGGGATAGTAGTATTAGGCCCAATAATTTAGGTCAAGTCAAAATGGGGTAACATGTATAAAGAAAATGGGCGGGATTCAACCAGTCTGGATAAATCCAGGAAGCCTACAATTCTCGTAGTTGATGACAATGATCTGACGCTTCGGTCTCTTTATGAGATTCTGTCTGACCACTATGATGTAAAAGTGGCCGATTCCGGCCCGAAAGCGATTGAGAAGATCGAAAAAGATCGTTTTATCGCCTGTGTGATTATGGATATCAGAATGCCGGGCATGGATGGTATCGAGGCCTCCAGGCAGATCAGGCTCATTCGCCCGCAACTACCTGTAATATTTCATACCGCCTACCCCGGGGATTATCAGGAACATGTAATCGACAGAGAAGAACAGCCATTTGATTATATACCCAAGGGTGAGTCGATACTGAACCTGAGACGGGCCATTAAAAATGCCACTGATAAATACCAGCTTATCACCGATAATGCTAGGCTCTCCGCCCATGCTCAAGAGCATTATGGTATGATCGGTCGTTCCATGGCAATGCAGCATGTCTTCAAGCAGATTCATCAGGCATCTACATCGGATATCAAGGTAATGATCTATGGAGAAACCGGTACCGGCAAAGAACTTGTGGCCAGGGCCATACATGCCACCAGCAGGACAGCCGAAGGCAACCTGTCGATCCTTAATTGCAACCATAAAGCTCCGGATTTGATTGAGGCCGAGCTTTTTGGTGTTGAAAAAGAGGTTTTCACCAATGTGCGTGAACGAATGGGCCTGTTTGAGTATGCCGATGGTGGCACGATCTTCCTGGATGAAATAGCTGACCTGGATATTACAACACAAGCAAAACTCCTGCGAGTTATTGACTGTGGTGAATATCAAAAACTGGGTGATCCGAAAATGCGATATACCAATGCCAGGGTGATATGTGCGACCAACAAGAATCTCGAAAAATGTGTCGAAGATGGGCAATTTCGTGAGGATTTATACCAGAGGTTCAATGTCTTCAATATTACAGTTCCGCCATTGAGGGAGCGTAAGGAAGATATACCCTTCCTGGTTAAAAGATTTAATGATAGAATCGCACATAAACTGGGAATAACGCCGCGAGTATTTCATGAATCGGCGATGGATCTCATGTATGAATATCACTGGCCCGGTAATGTGCGTGAGCTTTTGAACGTGGTGGAAACTGCAATTGCCACCACAATGTCTGACCTGATTATCGCCGAAGACCTGAAACCACACCTTTCAAATCAATATATACAGGATAACGAATACAAACTATCAACCTGCCTGAAGAAGCACGAAAGAACTCTGGTTTTGAAGGCGCTGTCTGCGAAAAAGTATAATGTTCGGCATGCAGCGGATCTTTTGGGAATAGACCGCGCAAACCTCCACCGCAAGATCCGGGAACACGATATTGATTTGTCATCACTTCGCGATGACAATTAGACTGCCAATACCCAACTCCCAAGTGGCAAAATTGACACTTTAATCTGCTTTATTATTAGCTTAAAACGTCACATCTCTGATTCTTAGGAATTGCATTCAAGCCCTACTTTGTTGAATGACAAGAAATTACCTCCCCTCTGCTTTTTGGCATCTATGTTGCATTGAAATAAACATACGATATGACAGCTATTATTGAGATATCAGATAACAAAAATAATTACAGGATGTGAGATATTTAGACTTATATAATGGGAGAACGGCCTGATGCGAAAAAAAATCATCTTAATCAGCATTATAACCGTTGCGGCTTTTGTTGCGATGGTTCCAGTGGCAACAGCCAATGGTTTTATCTGTGGCGATGCCAACAATGATAATGAGGTAAATGTTAGTGATGCAGTGTATATTATTAATTATGTTTTTGTTGAGGGTCCAGCTCCCGTTCCTCTCTGTGTGGGCGATGTAAATAACGATACATCTATAAATGTCAGTGATGCAGTATATATAATCAATTACGTTTTCGTTGGCGGTCCCGAGCCAATTACTGATTGTTGTCCGATCTGTCCTTCAACGGTGACCGATATTGATGGCAATGTGTATCAGACTGTGTTAATTGGTGATCAATGCTGGATGATGGAAAATCTCAAAGTCACTCACTATAGAAATGGTGATCCAATTGAATATGTAACTGATGGTGGGACATGGTCAGGGCTTTCCACTGGAGCCTATTGCGAATATGCTGATAATCCCTCAAATGTTGATACTTATGGCATGCTCTACAATTGGTATGCTGTTGATACAAGTGCCAATATCGCTCCTGAAGGATGGCATGTTCCGACAGACGCTGAATGGAAGCAACTGGAAATGTATCTTGGTATGAGCCAGGAAGATGCAGATGCAGAAGGGTGGCGTGGGACCGATGAAGGCGGAAAACTAAAAGAGGCTGGCACAAGCCATTGGTATGCACCAAATACTGGCGCAACCAATGAAAGTGGTTTTACGGCGCTACCAGCCGGCGGAAGAAATGCTGATGGAACATTTTCCTCTGGAGAAAGTCAAGCCACAGCATATTTTTGGGCGGTAGATATAGATAGCCATGGAAATTGGGCTTTATGCAGACATCTAATGTACAATAGGGCTGATGTTTTTCGCGATGGCAACCACATGAGAAGTGGTTATTCGGTTCGCTGTATCAAGGATTAGCCAAACGCTGCCATCATTAATCCGGAACCAGATTCTATTGGTGCACTATGGCTATTAGGGGACCAAACGGTTACAGTAACAGCGGGAATGGCGATGATACCCTGTTAAACCTTGAGCCTGGAGATTACACAATTAGCTGGGAAAACAAAACAGGATGGTTTTATCCTCCTGGCACAACAGAGACTCTTGCCAACCGTGATCGTCTGACAGCGGGAGAATTAGTTGAAATCAATAAGATGATATTAATGTTTGGCTGACAGCGGATCTTTTTGGGGATAGACCGCGCCAATCTCCACCGCAAGATCCGGGAACACGATATTGATTTGTCATCACTTCGCGATGACGATTAGACTGCCAATACCCAACTCCCAAGTGGCAAAATTGACACTGTAATCCTCCCAATAATTGGTTGAATTGGTTACCTGATTTCCAACCTTAATGGATTGCAAAAACATAATACATTATATTTCAACATGTTGTGCAATGTTGAATTGCCGCCATTTCCGGCATCCAATTTGTAGATAGGTTAATGTAAGTAGCAAGCATAAGTAACAATATTATTAAACATGGGAGGATTTTATGAAATCCAAAAACTACTACTTTACTTACATTTTAATCCTGTTGTTCCTTATTGGAATGTTTTCACAGGCAGGTGCTCAAGCTGGAGAGCCAATTCTTGATTGTCCTATGGATGAGACCTCTGGTAATATTGCAGCTGATTTTTCAGGTAATGGATTTGATGGAATTGCAAGCAATACTTCTATAGTTACTGGAATAAGCGGCAATGCCCGTCAATTTAATGGATCCAATTCAAGTATAGACTTTGGCAACAAACAGGAATTTCAGCTTGAATTGCCCTTTTCCTTCAGCATTTGGGTGAACTTTAATGATCACGACAGTTATCAGTATTTAATTGCCAATGCCGGAGGTTACAAAGGCTTTCGAGCTTTAATAGTTCCCGATACTGATGGATATCGGGCCCGGTTTAGCTTGGAAGGAAATTCAGATACGGACTTTATAAATAGTAACTCTACCCTTCAAACAAATACTTGGTACCATATAGTTGGAATCGCTGAAACAAATGGTAATCTTAAGATATATATCAATGGAGAACTTGATGCTGAAGGCACAATCGCCAATATTTATGATCCAAACACATCTTCTCCTCTAAAAATTGGTCACCTGTATCTCCGGGGCGCACCATATCATCTCAATGGAATAGTGGATGAAGCAAAATTGTTTAATTATGCGCTATCAGAATCTGAGATTGATGATATTTACAATGAATTTGGACAGATACCTGGAGATGAAATGGTCATGCATCTAACCATGGATGATGTTAGTGGAAATACTGTTCAGGATATCTCGGGATTTGATAATCATGCAATCAGGTATGGAACAACTATTACATCGGGGTGCAAGGACAATGCCCTTCAATTCGGCACCGCATCTGATTATCTGAGGGTACAAAATTCGCCATCAATTAATTTTGCAGGCGATTTCACAATAGCAGCGTTTGTAATAATTGATAGCTATACACCTGATGGCAAGATTGTTTTCAAAAATGATTCCTATTCCAGCATAAAGCACTACCAATTAAACATTGGATCACCTGACGGAGCTCCAAGACTGGGTTTCCAATTGGGGGATCCCGGTCATAATAAGGTCTTTTCAAATAGCAGACTTCCGTTAAATCAGTGCCTTTGCCTGGTTGCCATTCGAGAAGGCAATGAAATGCGGATTTATGTGGATGGGCAGTTGGAGGGGACCACTTCTTGCGATGCATCTGATCAAACTAATTCGGCCGATTTATTGATTGGAAAACATGCCCTTCGTGATGACCAAAACTTTCCAGGTATTATTGATGAGGTCAGGCTTTATAATTATGCAATAGATGAGGAAGAGATTGAAGAATTATGTGAACTTGATATAGATGCTCCACTTGCAACTATTAATGCTAAATACGTAGGAACTTATTACTCATATAATGCAGCTTGTAAGTATGAGATACTTTTTGACATGTATGGATCTTCGCCAGATTGCGATTTATATATATTGGATTATGGTGATGGATCAATTGATGAATTCCCTAATCCAAAGTATTCATTACCGCATTATTACACCAATGGCGGAAGCTATACTGTAAAACTACAGATAATAAAAAATAACCAATGGTCGATTGATAGTGCTCATATTATATTTGCTGACTTCAATTATGGAATTGACAATCATTCCTTTGCAAATGATGATACATTCGATCAGTATGCAAAACCGTTTTTTACACCGATAGAAAAAATATCAGATGAATTCCTGAATATTCCCAAAAAATTTCTAAAGTTACTTGGGACTTGGTTTGGAAAAAAAGAGGGCTTTTGTAGCGGTTTTGCTTCTACTGAGGTAGATTACCACGCTGGATATCGCGTTTTACCGTGCTCAGAACAAGCTCAAGATTGTTTTTCCACATATGATTTGGTAGAATCCAACAATATAGCGGTTGATGATATCGTATCTGGATTTACATGGGCTGCCTTAAAAGAATTATTTTATTTTGCTACCGGCTATTTTGCGGATGTGAATGACTATCAAGATGTAGAAATTCAACTAGATTCTATAAGAAAACACCTTAGTTTAAATAATTTGGTTCTTCTTAGTATGTCATCGGATAATAACTTATCTCTTGATATGGATTTCTGGCACGCGGTTACCATCTTTGGAATAATAGAAAATAGTAATAATGATTTTGATATAGCAATCTGCAACAATGATGTCAGAAGCCAGTCGTGTGGCGACTTTGCAACAATGGATGTTGTTAGATTTGAAGATGATGAGATGAGTTTTAAATATAGAACAAAAGATGAGGGCTATGCCCAAAAAATTGTTACCAAATTTTGCAGTTTTGGACCCAGCATTTCAATTTTAAATTTATCAGCTTCTGAAATCATAAATTTGGCATTTAATCCTATAATTAAACCACCAAGTGGATATTTCAAATATATGGTAGGAAGTCCTGTTCATACACTAATTGTCGACGATAATGGTAATCGCTTTGGATGGGATGAGAATGGTATTTTCTGGGATGAAATTTCAGATGTGCAATTCACAGAATTGATGGGTGGATATCCATTGCAGCAATCATCTGATAATGCCGTATTGTTGTTTCAATTTCCTAACAATCGTAGTTATGACATTATCCATACAGGTATTGGAAGCGGATTATTGCACCAGGATCTTTTCTGGTATGACTCCCAAGATACACTAAACTACTTTTCTTACGTGGACTCTATAAACACCGAAGAGTCAATCATTATTCATCTATCTACAGAACCTGAAGAAATATTGTGTCTTTATGATTCTGATGCAGATGGAGAGTATGATTCTTGTCTAACTCCTAAGGATGTTGATATAGGAAAAACTACTGGATATTTGCAAGGTTTCGCTTTTTGTGGAGACTATCCTATAATGGGAGCGAGTATAGACTTGTATAATTCTAATAATACAATAATCTCCTCCTACAATACAGATAGCAATGGCTTTTATGATTTTGGTGAAATTCCCAATGGTGACTATGTTGTTTCCATCTCCACACCTCTTGGATATAGCGCTGAAGCAGAGTCAAAAGAAGTAAAAATACTTGGCCTAAATCATAAAGTTGACTTTCAGCTTAATCAGCTAGAGATATCTCCAGGTCAACGTTCACGCGGTTATTGGGCACACCAGTTACATAAAGCACTTAAGAACAAGCGGAAAGACTATGACACCGATGATTTCGCCAGCTTCGCCGAGCTCATCAACCAACACTTCAACCAGAATGAACTCAATCCAGTCGATTTCTATTCAGTACCTCAACCCGCAAGCCAGCATGACAGCCTCATGGTACTCAAGAAACTATTGCACATGTGCAATACAAGTGACGAATGGCAGCCATTCCTTAAACGGCTTGCCAAGGCACAGCTAATGGCCTTAATGCTAAATGTGGTATCGGGCAAGGTTCACCAAATGCATGAAATCACAGATGATGGCAGGACAGTCAGCCAGCTAATCACGTATTGCGATATGTTAGTGAACGATGAAATCGACCCGCCTAACAATAACGGATGCCCAGGCTATGGAAGTCCATGGTTTAGATGTATCTATGCCAGCTATATGCTGGTCAAAGCCAACCTGGGATTGACCATACCGGCAGGAATGATTCCAGAAGATGTAATAAATATAGCTTACAAGTTGCATACTGATGTCCAGGTCCCGGAAGGGTTTGAGCTTGGTGATTGTTCACCTAATCCATTTAATCCTGAAACCAACATCAGTTACACGATTCCGAAAGCGTGCCATGTAACCTTACATGTTTATAACATTATTGGTCAAAAGGTGGCAACTCTGGTCGATACGCATCAGGATGCAGGCACGTACACAGTCACATGGGACAGCAGAGGCACACAAGGAAACCAGGTATCATCCGGACTTTACTTGTATAGCATAACAGCTGGTGAATTCGCACAAGCAAAAAAGATGATACTAATGAAATAGGGTATCGACTATAAAAGTGGGAACTAACCCACAATAAAAGAGGATAGAGCATAAGCCGGTGGCAGAAATGCCACCGGCCTTCAAAAGATAAAATAAAATGATAAACTCTCAGTACAAATCATCTATTTAGCTGTGACCGTATTGCCAGTGTTTATCTATCGCAGGATATACGATGAGGGAGGATTACTTTGAGAAAATTGCTATTATTAATAATACTATTAGCTTTGTATAATTGTGCTTATGCAACAATAATATATGTGCCCAGCGACTCATCGACGATTCAGTCGGCAATAGATGGTTCAATTGAGAATGATACAATAATAATCCTGCCAGGTATATATTCTGAACAGTTGAATATTATTGATAAAAATATAGTATTGGCTTCAAATTATCTCTTGAGCAATAACAGGGATGATATTTCTAACACTATCTTAGATGGCGATTCGTTAAATCAAATCCTGTTTATTGAGCAATGTGAAGACAGTATGCTATCCATAATTGGATTTACATTTTCTCACGGCAAGGATTATGATAATGGAGGTGCAGTTTATATTGATTACTCAACACTCTCTTTTCGTGATTGCATTTTCCTTAATAATACGGCCCAATACGGTGGAGCGATATATTTCAATAGAACAACAGCGAATATAGGTAACTGTCTATTTGTTAACAATCATGCAATCCGGAGTGGTGGAGGAATTTATCAGGAAAGGTCTTCTATTGCTTTCCAAAGCTGCATATTTTACTACAATACTGCTGATTTTAGTGGTGGCGGTCTCGCATCCTCTGGAGATAGTCTTTCAATTAAAAATTCGATTATATGGGGCAATTATGCCACTAAATTCCCTGCAATTTCTGGGAGTTATAACGAGGTATCATACTCAATTATACCAGGTGAATGGAGTGGCAATAGCAATATCGATCAAGATCCTCTATTTATGGAGATGCCACATATAAACCCAAATGTTTGCTCAGAATCACCTTGTATAGATAATGGCGATCCTTCCATGACAGATCCAGATGGCAGTCGCTTAGACATTGGTTTATACTTTGCCAGCCATCCTGAGTGTACGTTGGGAAATAAGTGGTATGTGTCTAAAACCGGTAGTGATCTAACTGGAAATGGCACCAGTGAAGCTCCTTTTAAATCAATACAGTATGCAATTGACTATGCATATACAGGAGACACAATCTTAGTTGATTCTGGCATCTATTTTGAATCAATTCGGCTGTTTGGAAAAAATGTTGTACTAACCTCGAATTATATAGAGAATCTAGACTCAATGTATATTCAGACTACTGTGATAGATGGAAGCTCTGAAAATTGCGTGGTCAGAATTGTTGATTGTGACACAACATCAAAGCTTATTGGATTTATGTTTCGAAACGGATACACAGATATAGAATATGAGGCGGCAGGTATAAATTGCATAAATACAGAAATTGGTATTCATAATAATGTTATAACCAATAATTATTCTAGTGATGGAGCCGGGGGATTGAAACTATGGGGCTCGAACCTTGTAATCACGGATTCCAAAATACTCAAAAATGAAGGGGATTACAATGGAAGTGCAATCCATATTGATAATCATTCAACGATGAAAAGCATCAATAATCTAATCGCATTTAATCAAGCACATACAAACGGTCATGCAATAAACTGCTATGATGGATCATCCTTTGAGTTATTAGGCAATACTATTAGTCGTAATGGACCAATGCATCCAATAAACATTTCCTATTCGGGAATATGCACCATTAGAAACTCAATAGTATGGGGCAACTATAGTACTGAATGCATTAAAGTATTCCACTCCGACAGTTTAGTTGTTGAATATAGTAACATACAATATGGATGGGAAGGAGCAGGAAATATTTCAAACCCTCCATATTTTATTACTCCTGATAATTATGACTTTAATCTTTGCTCAGAATCGATATGTATAGACGCAGGAGATCCGTCAATAAATGATCCAGACGGTTCAAGATCAGATATGGGCATTTATTTTGAAAATCATCCACTTTGCAATCTAGGTAGCGTGTGGTATGTGTCACCTGAAGGAAATGATTCACTGGGAAGTGGAACAGAAGCAAATCCCCTAAAAACTATTCAAATGGCGGTTGATTTGGCCCACTACTCTGATACAATTATTGTGGATACCGGTCTATATGTAGAAAATATCGAAATGATGGACAAAAATATATCTTTATTCTCACACTATTATTTTAGCAAAGACAGTAGTGATATAATCTCAACAATAATTGATGGCAATTCTCAAGGCAATGCAATTAGAATACGTTATAGCGATTATAATTCGGAGATCTCAGGATTTTCATTAATAAATGGTCTGGCAGAGGAGGGAGCGGGATTAAGCTGTAGCCATTCAAATCTCTACCTAGAGGGGTGTAGGATTTACAATAATGTTGCCCCAGAAGAATATTCTTATGGTGGAGGGATTTGTATTAGAAGCAGTAATGCGATACTGACAAAATTGAGAATTTTTGATAATAGTGCGGTTTATCGCGGAGGGGGAGTCTCTGCCTATAATTCAAATGTCGATTTTTCAAATTGCCTTATTTATGGTAATACATCAGAACAGGGGGCTGGGATATATGTAGATGAAGCTAATATATCAATTGATGAACTGGGTTTGTTCAATAATACTGCATTATATTACGGTGGAGGATTATATTGTGGACGCTGGAGCGAGGTTAACATTTCATCTTCTACCATTGCGGGAAATAATGTCGTCTATTTAAATGGCGATTATGGAGGTGGAATATATTTATCAAGAACAGAATTCAATGCTCTGAATTCAATCATCTCCAATAATATGCCCGATGACTTAGAAGTGTATTCAGAGAATGATCCAGTTCCTCAATTATCATACTGCAATATAGATGATGAATGGAGTGGTGAGGGAAATATTTCTGATGATCCTCTGTTTTATGATTTATGTATTGGTCTTGATATATGCCTGCAATCGCCATGTATTGACGCTGGTCATCCAGATTCTGTTGATATTGATGGTACTAGAAAGGATATTGGCTTGTTCTTTTCAACACATCCTGAATGTGAAATAGGTCGCATATGGTACGTTTCTAATGCAGGTAATGATGAAGATGGCGATGGAAGCCAGGAGTATCCATATGGCACAATTCAGCATGCATACAACAACACGCATAAATCAGACACAATTATTGTATTGCCTGGCAACTATTCAGAAAACGTATCTATCGGCCCACATGAAGTTATACTTACATCTAATTTCATTTACAGCAATGATTCTGCTGATATACTTAATACCATAGTCCAATCTGGAAAAGGTGGCTCCGTATTTACTGTGTCGAATTGCGATAGTAGCGCAATACTAAATGGTCTGACAATTAAAAATGGCAGGGCCGATGAAGGCGGTGGCATTTATTGCACTAATTCAGATATTAAAATAATCAACAATATTATTACTGATAATGAGGCGGAGTATGCTTACGGATATGGTGCTGGAATATACTGCATTAATTCAAATCCATTAATATCAAGCAATTACATCTACAATAATTATTCAGGCAATTATGGAGGTGCCATATCCCTGGATAACTCTGATCCTCTAATTATGAGCAATATCATTGATTCCAATCGGGCCAGGGATCAAGGAGGTGGCATCTATGCAGGATCGGGATCGAATCCATATATTCAAAACAATATGCTTGTAAATAACAAAGCGGGAAGTGGTGCAGCAATATTCCTTGCTAAGTCATCTGCAAGTATTCATAACAACAGGTTTATGGATAACATATCTACAGGTTATTCCTCACTACATGGGGCAGTTATTCATTCTTATAACTCCGATTTGCAAATTACATATAACACAATGATTAGAAATGGGAACATGAATTCAGGAGAATATTCTGCTATGTATTTTAAAAATTGTAATTCTTTAATTACGAACAACACCATTGCAGATAATATTCAGAGAGAGGAGAGTATTGCGATCGGGGGACTGTCATTTGGAGAGGGTGAAGCATATATAGCAAATTGTATTCTTTGGAATAATACATCAGATAATACTGCTGAGATTGTAAATGAAAATGCGGTACTCAATATCAGTTGCTGCGATGTGATGAATTGGACGGGGGAAGACAGTAACTTTGCATTGGATCCCTTGTTTTGTGATCAAGAAAACAGAGACTATAGCCTAGCAAGCAATTCTCCTTGCTTGCCCAGTAACAATTCTTGTGAAGCACTCATAGGCGCATTAGATCAGGGTTGCTCAGTAACATCAGTTGAGGAAATAAACCAGGGTTATGAAGTACCTTCTTCTTATTGCCTTTATGCAAACTATCCAAATCCCTTTAATCCTGAAACTCGGATCGAGTTTGAACTGCCTAAGGCATCCCATGTAGAACTATCAATTTATAATGTTCTGGGACAAAAAATTACTACAATCGCAGATGACGAGTATCCTGCAGGGCGTTATCGTGCTACCTGGGATGGAACTGATTCTAATGGCAATCGTGTGGCCTCAGGAATTTATCTATATCAACTGAAGGTTGGTGACTTTGTCGAATCAAGAAAGATGCTATTGATTAAATAGAAATGAATGTTTGCACAATGATTTAGATTCGGAAATCGTATACTGAGGCCCTCATCTGGTTGTAATAAAAAGTGTATGATTCAATCCATTTGCTTATGGAACAATGGTTATTTTATCAACATCAGTCTTCTCATCCATCAGCCCCACAGGTGGATTATTTACCCTCTGCTTATCTTTATGGTCATATTGCTCAATATTACGTGTTTTGCTACTATTTTTTCTATTACCCTTGCTTGAGCTTTTTCGACTAGCGCCACCAGGTGTCACAGTAACCTCCCAAATCTATAGATGCCATATACTATAGAAATCTACCTTGATTAATCTATACTGTGAACAAAAATAAATTACAACTGGGATCAAGGAAGACAGTATTTCTTATTATTGTAATTCTAATTATACTAACTGCTTTCAGATTCCGCCTGCCTCTCTGAGCAGACTGTTTCATTTCTATTTCGATCTAATTCCCTGATATACTTCTTTGCCAGTATTTCAGCAAGCAGATCGATTAAAGAATTTAGCTGTTCATCAGTAGGTCTAGGAAAATCCACTATTATCTGAGGATTATTACTTTTCATACCCTACTATCCACATCAATATCCATCTTCAATTACTTTGAAAGAGATGGATTCACTATTCACGTCATCTATTGATATCCTAAGGTTTTTGAATCTAATTGTATTGGAGCTTGCGGAGTAAATTAACTCTTGGTGAAAAGCGGGTCTAATGAGATCATCAGCAGTATATTCCCTGAATAACATCTTTATAGCATTACCATCAGTTCCGCTATAAATAATCTCATAGTTTATATATCCCGAACTACTTTTAATCTCTTCATTATAGACTTCCATAAACCTCAAATTAGAAGGCATATATTCTATTTCGCCCAGCATTTTATGATTATCATCGTCATAATATTTATGATACAATCTACCTTCCTCTGAAACCAAAACATGCCAATAATCTGAAAATATGTCCTTTGCAGGGACTTTAACTACATAGAAAGACTGTTTGCCCTTTTTTGTTGTCCCAATGATATTAAATCTATCGCCCTTTTTGCCACTAACCTCATTAATCGTGTAGTCAGTATCCACAGCCATAATCGGCACTTGATATTTTTCTACGAAATAGTCCTTAACCTGTATCATTCGCTCACCAGTGAATACCGTAATTGGTTCATTTAGCGTGTAATTTGTTTTCACTACATGATCCATACTAATAAACACTTTTTCTTTTGATAATTTCTTTACATAAACCCCACATGAAGCAATCATGGAAATACTCAAGGCTATAGTCAGGATAATAATGGTCTTTTTTAAATTCATTTTAGCAATCCTCCACATCGTCACCATCAATATCACAAGGCGTAAATCCATTTACAAAAACATAATTAATAATCCAAACTGCATCGGAGACATTTACGCTTCCACCACAATTAACGTCACCAGAATCCATTGGGTTAGGAGGAGGGCCGCCTGCAAAAACATAGTTTATGATCCAAACGGCATCGCTGACATTAACTACATAATCAAAGTTAACATCTCCACAGCTAGGACTGAAACACCCTTCACCATAACAGCCCATCAATACAACGCAGCTATTGTTGTCCGGAAGGCACTCCGATATCGGTTTTAGATAATAATTGTCAAAAATAGTATCGCAAAACTCAGGATATACAGAAATACAATCATCACAAAATGAACCTTCGCCACCGATATTTCCATATATATTACAGCAGGCAATTCCCTTACCATGCCATATCCCAGAACCATTTTGGGCATAGTTATGATATATGATGGAATTAATAATTGCGGCATCATCCACACTGAAATAATCAATTCCGCCGCCATAGATTGCGCTATTATAAAGGAATGAACAGTTTAAGATTTTTGGCGATCCTTTATGACAATGAATTCCTCCGCCGCCTGCAACCACTGAATTTGCAGAATTTCGCGTAAAGAGCGAAAATGAAACTTCAAAGTTTGAAATCCATGATTTTACTCCTCCGCCATGGTAGGCAATATTGCTATCAATAATAGTATGAGCAATCTTGGTGTCGGAATAATATAGATAGAGTGCTCCGCCTTTGCTGGCTGAATTTCCGTAGAACTTGCAGTTTAGAATTTGTGGTGAAGAAAACTCGCAAAGTACTGCACCGCCGCAAGCTCCGCGTGTGGCATCCTCCGGGGCATGCCCGCCCACAATCGTGAAGCCATCAAAGATAAAACTACTATCTTCACCATGAATAAAATTGATGCCACGATGTGGATCCGCTTCCGTACCTTCACAATCTATAATTGTGTACATATATCCATGTTCAGATTTCAACAAAATATTTTTCCCATATGTCACTAAATCTCTGTTGCCTTCTCCCGTATATGTGCCGTGTGCTACTAATATAGTATCTCCATTGGCTGCGGCATCTATTCCGGCCTGAATGGTGGGCTGATGATTAGGGACTTTTATTGTCACAGCATTACATATTTGAACCATCATTATGACTATGGCAAAACATAAAGAGCACTTCATATATCCTCCAATTCCAATTTATGATAAAGGCAATAAAATAGATATTGTTTTCAATACGTTTCATGGTATCGGCATTAAATCGACCATCTATTCGATCAAATGGGCAATAACACTCCATTAGCAATCCGGCACCCCATCACCGTCTGTATCACATGGATTGAATCCGTTAGCAAATACGTAGTTTATTATCCAGACGGCATCAGAAACATTCACTTGTTCATCACAATTGACATCTCCTGCATCATACGGGGTGGGTGGCGTGCCGGAGATGAAAACGAAGTTGATTATATGAACCGCGTCTGAGACATTTACGTTCTTGTCGTTGTTGGCATCTCCACATAGCATGGTCCAGAAATCCCGAACATTTTCCGACCAGGTTTCACCGCCATTGACATCATAGGCTTTAACTTTCCACCAGTAATGCTCTCCCGGTTCAAGCGCAGATTGCGTTTCATAGAATGTGGTATCTATATCATTTATCGTATTTGCGAACTGAAAATTGCTGTCCAGAGCTATGACCAGGCTGTATTCAACTGTATCCAGGGGATCAGGATCAGTTGAAGATGACCAATGGTATGTGGGAAACAATGTATCCAGAGGCTGGCCGCTTGTGTCCGGGGGATAGTCAATCTGAAACACCGATGGAGCGGTATTGACAGAATTAACATAAAAGGGTTCCAATTCTGACCAGTTTGATTCCTCAAATGTATCCGTTGCCTTTGCTCTCCACCAGTAATGCTGATCTTCGGTGAGTTCAACATCACAAAGCCATTGGGTCGCTGCATCCTCAAGAGGAGGAATCTGTGGACTGGTTGTAATAACTGCACCCGAGTCATCCTGAACCTGGAAGAAATAGAACAGACTATCATTCTCTGCATCAATTGATGTGCGTATACTTAGCATTGGATGCAAATCGGTGAAACTATCATCCAATGGATATTCCGGAACAGGTATTGTCGGTATTGAATTCATTCTGAAGCTTGTCTCGGCCCAGTCAGTCCAGAGAGTATCATCACCAACTCTGAGACGTGCATAATAAGTCGCACCATCAGTCAAAGTAATCCCAGCATAAACTATAGATGTGTCCGGAGAATTAAAAGGTGCGGGATTCCACATTTCGGCATACTGCCAGTCATTATCGGTGCCAACAGCAATCTCATAACGGGTTTGATTGAAATCGCGCCCATGACCACTTAGCCATGAGAAAACAGGATTGTGGTTCAAAACATGTATCGAATCTTCATCATGTATACCAAAGGTCAGGACCTGTGTTGTGAAACAGCCCATGCCTCTTGCTCCCATTAGTACTCCACAATCATTGTTTTCCGGTAGGCATGGCGAGTGATTGGATAGGCCATAATCATCTATATCAGAATTGCAGAATAGCGGATCTTGCGATATGTTGTTATTTAGATTCTGAAATGGCGCAATGCACCCCACCCAATCACCCATTTCGTTACCATATATATTATTACAGGATAGTTCCAGAACATCCAGGTCGGTCACGCAATTTATAAAATTGCTGTCGCTATTAAAGGCCAGAATGCTATTTGTAATTGATAGTGAGCAAATATTTGTGTTTATTGCGGATCCCTTAGAATAATAGGCCAAGACATCATTAAAACAGAAAGTGGACGCATCTATTGAGATAAAAGAATGCTCAGAATGGATTACCCCGCCCATATCAGCGCTGTTATCAATAAAAAGACAGCTGTCTATATCAATAGCCGAGTTCTCACAAACTATAGCCCCTCCATAATTATAAGCAGTATTATTGATAAAGTTGCAATTTGTCATGTTGACAATAGAGTTATCCAATAAGCTAATTGCCCCACCACGACTACCTTCATTGCTTACAAAACCACAATTTGCGATAATAGGATAGGAGTTCTTTATTGATATGGCGGTCCCTTCGTCATCATTGACATTAAATCTGAATTGACATGCTACAATTTCTGGCTGAGAATAGTTGTAACAGGCGATTGCCCCGAAGGCAGTGTAGAGATTCTCAAATATACAGTTCTCAATAGAGGGGGAGGATGAGTCACACAAAATAGCGGTACCAGGCATATTGAAGCAATTTAGCATTTTTATTCCGGCTATTTTAGTTAATGGAGATTCTCCACTGATGAATGTGAATGCGCGATGCCAGTTTGAATCGTCCGCTTGGGCATCAATTATCGTAGACTCGGGGCCATTCGCAGACATTATCGTAATTTCCTTACCCAAGAGAGATATGTCCCTATTGCCATCGCCAGTGTAGGTCCCATCCATTAATAGTATGGTATCGCCATCATATGCCATATCTATTGCTGCCTGAATAGTCGCAGCATCACCTGATCCGTCTGGAAGCACCAAAATTGTTCGTATTATTGAATCGCAGCCTACACCATGAGCACCAATCAGTAAATTGCAGCTATTATTAGCTGGGGCACAAGCTGAGTTGGAAGCAAGCTGAAAATCGCCATTGTCGGGATCACAGAATAATGGATCCCGGGATATATTACCGTTCAGGCCAGTTTGATCGGGGAGCCCAATATAGTCACCAGATGGATTATTGAAGACGTTTGAGCATTCTATTGAAATAGGAAGTGCAGAATCCTGGGTAGCGATAGCACCGAGAGAGTTATTGGTAAAAGTAGAATTGTTTATGGAGATTGAACCAATAGTCAGTGAATCAGCATTTATTCCATAACCATTATTGTCATGAATTGTACAGTATTCAATTAATACCTCATCAATCCACTCGCCTGTAATTTCTACTACCGAATTGTTTTCATAGATGACACAATTGGATAGAAGTACGCTTGAATTTGTGCCAGTTTTAAACAGATTGCCATTTAAATAGATTTCTGTATTCAATATCTGAAAACTAGCATTACTAGTTGCGCTTAAGTCACCATAATTATTACTTATAGCACTATTATCAATAAATAATGATGACCCCCAATCATATCCGACTCCCTTAGCGAACTGTCCAGTATTGTTCAGAATCAAACAATTATGTAATGAAGTTGCTGTGCCTACATTAAATAGTAAACCAGAATTGTTTTCAATTATGCAGTTTATAAAACTAACATCACCAGAATAGGATCCAACATTGCTTGCTGAAATACCGTTAATGATACTCGAATTTGATACAACTGCTGATCCAGGGTTGGCGTTTATTGCATAATTGTTTCCTTCGAAAGTACAGCTATCAAAATGCACAGAGTTAATTACAAAAGTTGTGGAAATTGACAAAAAAGTAGCGTAACCTTTCAT
>CAZVLB010000006.1:177036-211613 GCA_964627935.1 uncultured Ignavibacteria bacterium | reverse complement strand
TCAAGGATCGTATTGCCGATTCGATGTTCCAGCAGATCCTGACCCGTACCGATGAATACGATGTGGTTTGCACACCTAACCTGAACGGCGACTATATTTCCGACGCCGCCGCGGCACAGATCGGCGGACTGGGTATGGCTGCCGGGGCCAATATCGGCGACTATATCGCGCTGTTCGAGGCCACTCACGGTACCGCTCCGAAATATGCCGACAAGGACGTTATCAATCCCAGCTCGGTCATTCTTTCGGGTGTCATGATGCTGCGTTATCTGCAATGGAACGAGGCCGCCGACATGGTTGAAAACGCCATCGAGACCACGATCCAGAAGAAAACCGTGACCTACGACCTGGAGCGTCAGATGGAAGGCGCAACAAAAGTGGGAACATCTCAGTATGCAACGCACATTATAGATAATATGAAGTAGCTTATAAGGGCGGCAGCAAAAAATCCCGCCTTTAAAGATATGCAGACTCTCCTGGGTCTGTGTTTAGCACATTAACGAAAGTGAGTTAGTGACTCACCAATCCACAGCCGTCCGGCCTCCACCGGACGGCTTTTTTGATTGCAAAATCCTCGTATTCTTAATTACTTCTTGGATGATTTCATAAAACCTATTGATTATTAAGATTGAGGCTCTTATAAATATGGGTAAGAAACAAAGATATTCGATACATCTCTGCCATTCAACCACAAGAAAAATATTTTGCCGGGGATATTGTTGTAATACATGACGAAACAAGAAAATGGACAAAATAGGGTGCTTTGGAGGAGACGCCGGATCGCTATGCTGATTGGTTTTCTTTTTGCAATAGCCGCTTCTCTGATTTATGTTTTCTACATAGCGAAATAGGCAGATTTCAGCGAAATGGTGAACCGATATTCTCTTGCCTAACAGCATGTTGTATTTCAAGACTCACAGCGCTTCTTTCTAATATGCTAAATCAACCTTTTGCCCGTTTGTGTAGTGCGAAGTACCGCCAATTCGCTGCACATGAAATAGAATGCAACTTCACATGTAAGGTGACATACACTATTACATAGGACATTATCCTAAAGCTCAGTTAGCTGGGAATATCATCTAGCATTTGCGCCCAAATCTTAGGGCAATACTTTGAAAGGTCCCGGTAGTCGGGGAATAAGCAGGTTGATATGTGTAAGCCAGTTTAAATCGCCAGGATAAAAGCCCACAGGTCTTTAAAGCTGGTGGTAATTTTCTTGCATTATGCCATTGGTTTAGATACCATATTCCGGATGGATAGACCTGAACAACATACGCCCGACTATTCCCGCAAATGGGTACATTTCGGTGTGGCCGCAACCGCCGTTTTCATGTCTACTCTCGATTCCTCGATTGTCAATGTCGCATTGCCCACGATTGCCCAGCAGTTCGATGCCGATGTGCGCGTAGTTGCATGGGTACCGCAGGCTTATATATTGACCATGACCGCGCTTCTGCTGGTGGCCGGGAGACTGCTGGATATCCTCGGTGACCGCAAGCAGTTCACATTGGGATTTGTCTTGTTTACCCTCGGTTCCGGACTGTGCGCATTTGCGCTCTCGGTCAATATGCTGATTTTTTCGCGAGTGTTTCAGGCTATGGGCGCGGCGGTGCTGATGAGCTCCAATCAGGGATTAATTGCCAAATCATTTCCGCCAAAACAGCGCGGACGAATCCTGGGCATAAATGCTACCATAGTTTCAATAGGACTCGCCACCGGTCCGCCATTGGGAGGGTTTCTGATCGATGCCCTGGGGTGGCGTTCAATTTTTTATATCAATATCCCGATTGGAATTGCCGCCATAGTCTATTCCATAAAATCACTGCAAAACAATCCCTCGGTGCAGGCCGGGCACAGGTTCGACTGGATCGGATCGATCCTGATAGTATCCGGGCTGACATCATTTTTCCTGGCCCTGGATATGGCCTCAAAAGAAGGCTGGACCGATCCATTGATAATCTCCCTTTTCTCAGCCTCGATTCTGCTTCTAAGCGGATTTGTATACAATGAACTGCGGGTGCGCGATCCGATTCTGCGCATGACCATTCTCAAAAACCGCTATTTCACGCAATCATGCATAGCCTCGTTTCTGGCATTCGTGGGCCTGATGAGCGCATCGATCCTGATGCCGTTCTATCTGCAGAGCGTGCTGGGCTACACGCCTCGGCAGTTGGGCTTCTTTATGATGACCATCCCGGCCACCATGTTCGTGATCGCGCCTTTTTCCGGATGGCTCTCGGATCATATCGGCACACGGGTTCCGGCCACGATTGGCATAGCGCTTTTGGCCTCGGGGCTGTATTCTCTTTCAACTCTCGGCATGAACAGCGGGACATTTGATATCGTCTGGCGCCTGGCCCTGACCGGTCTCGGGATGGCTGTATTTTCATCACCAAACACGAATGCCATTCTTTCCTCGGTAAAGCACCAGAATGTGGGCGTAGCATCAGGATTTACCGCCCTGATGAGAACCTCCGGGTTTACCTTCGGAATCGCCCTCGCGGTGACCTTGTATAATTTCTATAAAGGCCGGGCCGCATCCGGCTCGATGTCGGAGGCGGAAATAATGCTCCACGCCATCCTTCCGGTGTTTGCCGCTTTCGCAATCCTGGAATGCGTGAATATTATTGTCAGCGCAACGCGCGGCAAACGGCCGCAGCATCGCTAAGAGCTTAAATCATTTACCTTGACACGTAATTCCACAGCCGATAGATTAGATCAAATGCCGAATCAGTCAGCCAAAATCGATCAGCAGATAAAATTCTCGAGGATAACCCCGCGCCTTCTAATTGTAACAGCCTTTCTCCTGGCAATTATCTTTCTGGCAATCATCATCATCGGCATTCGCGAAAACCAGAACAATATGTTGCGTATGCTGCGCCGTGAGGGCGGCGCATTGGTGGAGGCGATTTTTATATCATCGCAGAATGCTATCCGTGCCAATGCCCTGGTTGATGATATTGTAACCGACAATCTTGTCGATGCCGCCACATTGATCGACCTCGACCTGGAAATGGGTGATATCAATCCTGATCGCCTGAACCAGATCTGCAACCTTCTGGGTTTCAACCGCATCGATATAGTAGATAGCACCGGCATAATTGCCATGTCGAATTATTCCAATATAATCGGCAAAGGCTATGATGCCGAATTTCTGCAACGGCTGCCATTGAGCGAGATCATCCGCGGTGCCGCAGGAGTGGGCACATTTGTGCTTTCGGACACTGATGTCTATACCTCGGATCAGCTGGTGGCGGCAATTTCGCGCGAAACGGCCCCGGGGGCGATAGTGATATTCATGAACTATCAGAAGCTGGATAATTTCTATCGCAGGATCGGTATCGGTTATATGATTCAGAATATAGGCAACCAGCCGGGTATTGAATATATCTTTCTGCAGACATCCGATGGGGTAGCAATATCATCACGCAAAATTGAACCGGTACTGGCAATCGAGGCGGATACCTTTTTGCAGCAGGTGATCAATAATAACCGCGAGGACAGCAGAAAATTTACCTTTGAGGATAAACAGGTGCTGGAAATAGCAAGGCCGTTTTTCAGCCAGCAATTCCCCCCCGGTGTCCTGCGGGTGGGGATGTCTCTGGATGGATTCCATCAGGTATCCCGCAATTTCAAAACACAGATGGCGGTCATGGGCGGAATATTGTTCCTGCTGACATTTTTATTCGTCACCATGGTCATGGCCAACCAGAATTATCGTTCAGTGGCGGTAGCCTACGAGCAGTTCAAAAATATTACTTCCAATATCCTGGGCGGAATCGAAAGCGCGGTTTTGGCAGTCGATCAGCGTGGAAAGATAATTATGATAAATCCCAAAACCGAACGGATGTTCAATGTGCGCGCGGCCAAATGTATCGGCCGTCACTATCATGAAATCTTTCCCGATGATATATTCATGATAGAGGATTTGAAAGCCTCCGGACAGGATGCCCTGGTGCGCGAGCAGACATACAGACGCCATCCCGATAAAGAACTGACACTTCTGGTAACCTCATCAGACCTGGTCGACAAATCCGGCGCTGAGCAGGGGATAGTCGGAATTGCTCATGATATCACCGCACGCAAAAAGCTGGAACTGCAGGCCAAGCAGGCCGAACGTCTCTCGGAGCTGGGCACCCTTGCGGCAGGTGTGGCGCATGAAATCAGGAACCCCTTAAATGCCATAGCCATAGCCGCCCAGCGCCTGAAATCCGAATACGATGTCAAAGAGGATAAAGAAGGATTCGAAGAACTGGCCTCGACTATTCGGAGTGAAATAGAAAGACTCAATTCGATTATTGTCGAGTTTCTGGCGCTGGCACGGTCGGGGCAGTTGAAAAAAGAAAGGGTAGATCTGAAGGCCTTTATTTCAGAAATTGTCGGACTTTTTGAAAATGAAGCGGCCCAGAATGATATTGCGCTTGAAGCCGAATTGAGCGACGAAATAATAGTCTCAATTGATGTCCAGGAAATGAAAAAGGTACTCGGCAATTTGATAAAAAATGCGTTGGAGGCTGCAGGCAAAAACGGCCGGATTGTGATAAAAAGCTCGATGGTCGACGGCAGGGCCGAAATTTCTATCGAGGATAGCGGGCATGGTATCGATCCGGATAAGATCAATGATATTTTCACGCCCTATTTCACAACCAAGGAACATGGCACCGGCCTGGGACTTTCTATATCACACAGGATAGTTAGCGATCATGGAGGCAATATATCGGCTGAAAATACCGCAGATGGCGGTGCGAGGTTTACAATCTCGATCCCGGCCGAATCATAAGCCGAAAGTAAAGGAGACGGCAGCATGCGTGTGGGATTCGTTCAGACCAAACCCGAATTCGGAAAAAAAACCGGGAATGTCGATCAGGCTGTGGCCATGGTCGAGAAAACCGATGCCGATCTTTTGGTGCTTCCCGAACTGTTCAATACCGGTTACTTTTTTCCATCGAAAAAGGACACAATTCGTCTGGCCGAGGATGCTCATGATGGCAAGGCGGTGAGAGTATTCAAGACACTTGCCAAAAGAAGAAACTGCCATTTCGTGATCGGCATTGCCGAAATGAAATCAGGGCGGACATATAACACCTCGGTATATATCACTCCAAAGGGCCAAACACATCTCTATCGTAAGGTTCATCTGTTTAATAATGAGCCCGCATGGTTCTCGCGTGGTAACCTGAAATTCCGAGCCTTTCCGTTTTATGAGTATAAGCTGGGCATGATGATCTGCTTCGACTATATGTTTCCGGAGGCCTGCCGTGCGCTAATGCTCGAGGGCGCCAATATAATCGCGCACCCATCCAACCTGGTCCTGTATTACTGCCAGGATGCCATGCGTACACGTTCGCTGGAAAACTGGGTTTATACCATTACGGCCAACCGTATCGGCACTGATTCAGTCAAAGATGAAAAGCTGAAATTCACCGGTATGAGCCAGATCACGTCAACCAATGGCGAAATCCTCGCCCGTGCCCCGAAAACCAAACCCTCGGTCAGGATTGTTGACATTGATTTGTCGAAAACAGCAACCAAAAAGCCGACCGAACTGAATGATCTCGTTGATGACCGCCGGCCGTCATTCTATACCAGGCTGATAAAATAGAATCATCGCTCATTATTGAGATAATTGATCTTTTTTCGCATTCCCGCTTTAATTTGTAACCCCATTACCGATATCATTACTGAAGAAAGGTTTTTGGGGATTTATGGATAAGCAGATAAAGATATTATCCGTTGATGACGAGCCCGAGGTTCTGGAATCTCTGGGTGAGCTTCTTGATGCGGCCGGATTCGATGTGAAATCCTCCAATGACGCCCAACAGGCGCTGGAGATCGCACGCGAATTTCAGCCCAATGCTATCGTGCTGGATATTATTATGCCGCAGATGGATGGCTACCAGTTCTGCAAACTTCTCAAGGCCGAGCCGAAAACGAAGGATATTCCGGTTATTTTTTTGACCGGCGTAGATCCGCAGGATGATTCCGGCAAGGCATTTGAGGCGGGCGGACAGCTGTTTGTCAAGAAGCCTTTCAGGATTGAAGAACTGATAGAGGTAATCAAAATCGCGTCAATGGTTTAAGTCCGGCAACTAATTCTAAAGATGCGCCTGTTTACGGCCGATACTTATATTGATGAGTACTAAAGTTTCGACAACAAGGCAGAAAACCGCCAAAATACTGGTCATTGACGATGAGCCGGAAATCACCGAAGTGGTCGAGGCATTTCTGCAAAATGCAGGCTACCAGGTAATTACGGAAAATTCACCGATCATGGCCGTGGAACGGGTCAAAAATTTCCAGCCCGACCTGATTCTGCTGGATATTATGATGCCCAATATGGATGGCTATCAGGTCTGCGAAGAACTCAAAAAATATCCCGATACAAAAGGAATCCCGGTCCTGTTCCTTACCGGCAAGGATTCCCGCGATGATTCCGGCAAATCCTTCAAAGTCGGCGGCGATATGTTTATCAAAAAACCCTTCTCAGGCGACCGGCTGCTGGAAATCATCAATATCGTCCTCGTATCAATCGGAAAACGCTAAATATCTCAATCAGGCTATTTTTTTATTGACTTTTATGGTGCAATGCACTATAAATGGGTTGTGTATGAAATCAAGCGGTATTCCAACAGGCGCCTATATGATCCTCAGGCCAACCGGTCGATTACCATAAACGACCTGGTCGAGCTGATTAAAAAGGGCAAACGCATCAGGGTCACCGACAGTCAGAGCGGCAAAGATATCACCTCGCGTGTGCTGGCGCAGGCGTTGGTTTCCGATATGCAGAACTGGCGGGATACCGAATCAAAAATCGAGATTATGAAAAAATTGATTATGGAAGGAGAAGGTGCTGTGGATCTATTCAAAAAGACATATCTGGCCGGGCTGGGGGCATTCGAAATGACCCGTTCCAAGGCAGAAGAAATAGTCGACACATTGATCAAAAAGGGCGAGGTGGCCAGGGAAGAGCGATCCGATGCTGTGGTCGAGTTGATGGAAAAGGTTGAAGACAATGTCAATACCTTCAAGGATCGTGTTTCGGCCGAGGTTGAATCCAAGCTGGAAAACATGCGTGTGGCCAAGAAGACCGAGCTGGACAACCTCGAAAACAAAGTCGACAGCCTGATCGAATCAGTCGCCCGCCTGGAAGCCCAGCTCAACGAGATTAAAGCGAAATAAGCGGGCCACTGGAGAATTTGAAAAATAGTGAATTGAATTTCATTGATTCTGAATAATTCTCGCATATCAGATCTACAAAAGCGCATTCAAATGTCACAGCTGAATGCGCTTATCTTTATGCATTCCATTGTATTAAGATAGAAAGGGCCACTTCTATGCTCCTTTCGGCCTGAAAATTGCAATGTTAAACAACTGTTAGGACGTATTTTTAGGGAACCGGATTGTATCCTGAGGTTTTAATGATTGGGTAAAACTTCTTGACAATTTTGTACTTATCGAATAAATTCGTCCAGTAAATTAGAAAGCGAGGAGTCGTATAGAAAGATCGTTAAAGGGTAATTTGTAGTTCTTAAATCTGTTTAAGAAGGAAATCGATAATTTTGCATCGCCCCTTTGACGTTCTATACGGCCATCGGCCGGAAAGCAATGCTCCGGTTTTTTTGTTGTCCACCATACAAGGATATTTGGCAAAGGGACTTGTGTATCGCCTTTCCCTGTGTATAACCCTGGCAGCATTAATAGTACTTAGCGCCGGGAATCTGTATGCCGAGCGGGGCATCTACTCCAATGTCGATATTATCGAACAGGATAATTCGCATATCGTATTTTCATATTCAATTTCCGATACTGCTACAATGATTGACGGCGCCAGTGGCAGCAGCTATCTCTCGATCAAGGGCTGCGACAATGTCGAACGCTTCGGAATCGGATATCTGCCGGTCAAAACAGTCATTATTGGTATCCCGCATAATTCCAATCCGCAGATAAATATTATATCCAGCGAATACGCTGAGATAAACTATGCCGGCACAGCGGATATGCCGATACCCCTGGCCGAATTGAACCGTCCGGCAATTATAAGGTCGCAGAAAGTGGCCTCGGTTAATATCTTCCCCCTGATACCATCGGGTAATTCAGCAAAGCTATTGCAAAACATAACGATTGAAATAGACTTTCAGGCCGCAGATGTGTCCTCAGAAAAAAGCGGATTCTCCGCCAATGAGGGCAGGTTTGATAAAATATTCTCGGGGCTCCTGTTAAACTATGAACAGGCCCGTGCATTCCGCAGAATGAAAGATACCAACCTGTCGACTGCCTCACGCACCAGCATATTCGAGCAACTTCCCAGCTGGATCAGGCTGGGGTATTCATCGACAGGCATTCACAAACTGACTTTTCAGGATCTTGATGATGCCGGTATCGAGATTGCGCAGATCGATCCGCGCACGATCCGCTTCTTCCGGGCCGGAGGGAAACCATTGCCCCGTTCGGTCGAGGCCCCTCAGCCGGAACTGGAAGAGATGGCCATTCATGTGCAGGGCGGAGATGACGGCAGTTTCGACCAGGGCGATTATATAGTTTTCTATCTGCCCGCACCGAGTTTCTATGAATATGATTCCGCAAGCGATGATATCTATTTTGTCGATAATCATTACACCGCCGAAGCTGTGGTCTTTATGGGCTATGGCGCGGGAATGTCGGGTGATCCGTTGCGTATGACTGAAATCGATGTTGCTCCTCAGTCCGAGGATCCTCAGAATGTGTTCAGTTATCGGGATAAGAAAAGATTCGAGCAGAATAATTTCCTGTCGGATATTAACGGCGTTATCGATGACTACTACAACTGGTTCTGGGTCGATGATGATGTGTTTGACCTGTTCATAAATATCGATGATATCACCGGCACCGGTCTGCATCGCTTGCAGATGTCGGCTATCGGGCGTAATCCCTCGATCAAGGTCAATGGCTTTTCTCCCGATTCTATGGAGTTAAAGCAGGATGCCTACAATACGAATCTGGTAATTTACAGTGATGCCTTTAAAGAGGGCCTGAATACACTGGATATAACTATCGACGGCAACATCCGCCAGGATCATGTGCTCAACTATCTTGAGCTGGAATACCAGCGCAGAATTCAATATCGCGGCGGAACGTTGACATTTTACGGCCCCAAAGATGCAGGTACTTATTACTACAATGTCAACGGCATAACCGCCACCGAGGATTATACCCTGATCGATGCCTCGGATATGTTTGACCAGAAAATCCTGACCGGGTTCGAGAAGCTCGATGCTGCCCGCAGGATAGAATTCGAATATGCTCATTTGGGCGGTTTCCACAGGCTGGCATTGAGCGAGACAGATATTCTCTCCGGGCCCTCATCAGTTGCGCCGGTAACTGTGGCGGACCTGTTTAATCCGGGCGGTAGTTTTGATGTGATCGTTGTCGCGCCCGAGCTTTATCTTTCGTCATTCTCCGCTTATCGCGATCTGCGTCAGAACGACGGCTACACCGTTTACCTGGCCTCGGTCGAGGATATCTATGCTCAGTTTGCCGGTGGTATGACGGACTTGGTCGCGATCAGGAATTTCCTTAAATATGCTTATGAAAACTGGCCCTCACCCTCACCTGCATTTTGCCTGCTGGGCGGTGACGGCACCTATGATTTCATGAATTATACCGGCGCCGGTAAAGCCAATTATGTACCGCCGTTCGTGGTCGATTCTGAGACGACTGTATCGGATGAGAACTATGTGCTTTTCGATGATGACCTCTACCTTGATTCCGACAGCAGCTATCCCGCAGACCGCGGCCCCGATATGGTTGTGGGCAGATGGCCGGTGCGCAATTCCGGTGAAGTAACCGAATTTCTGGCCAAGCTGGGCGCCTATGAATCGGGCGATAACAGCGGCCGCTGGCAGAACAGGATCACCTACCTGGCCGACGATGAAAACAAGCCGGGTGTCAGCTACAAGGAACCGGATCATACAAATCAGGCCGAAAACCTGGCCAACCGGCATACACCCTCAAGATTTAACAAGAACAAAATTTACATGATAGAATACCCGCTGGCCTCCAACGGCGAAAAGCCGCAGGTCAATCAACGGGTCGTCGAAGCGCTTAACGAAGGTACATTGATCCTCAACTTTGTCGGTCACGGCAACCCTCGCCTGTGGACCGATGAGCGCGTATTTCGAAATGATGATATCGCCTCATTGAACAATGAGGACAATCTGCCCGTCATAATAGCGGCCTCCTGCTCGATCGGCGAATTCGATAATCCCGCCGGCGAGGGTATGGCGGAGCTGTTTTTCCGCTATACGCAGGGAGGCGCGATCGGCATTATCGCTACCACTCGACTGGTTTTCAGCCGGCCCAATGCCGATTTCAATTACATGCTTTTTGATGTGCTTTTTTCGGGCCAGGGCTATTCATTGGCAGAAGCTGTCTATACAGCCAAGTTTATCCGCCAGCAGTCTTTCGGCCCCAATGAAAACGATCGCAAATTTATCATGTTCGGTGATCCACTTATGAAACTGGCAACACCAGATTATAAAATCGAATTCGTGCGCGAAAATATCGACACGCTGGCAGCTCTCAACCTGGTTACAATCGAGGGTCAGGTGGTGGATGACCAGGGCATATTGCTTGGCGGTTTCGATGGCAGTGTGGATATCTCGGTGTTTGACAATGAACAGCAGAAAATTTATCGTATTCCGGCCGGAAGCCAGTTCTATGAGCTGGACTATACCATGCCCGGCGCACGGCTGTTCCGTGGCAGGACCGAGGTCAATGCCGGACAGTTAGAGCTGCAATTTATAGTGCCCAAGGATATATCTTACGGAGGCAATAATGCCCGAATCTCGGCCTATGCCGTTTCATCCGGCTTCGAAAGCGGGGCCTCCGGTGCAGTCGATTCGATCGTGATATCCGGATCGGTAGCAGAGATCACCGATAGTATCCCGCCTGAAATCACAGTCGAATTGTCGGGCAATGCGGCAGACGATCAATTGCTCGACAATCCCCTGGAGGGAAAAGTCCTCCAGCCTGGTATGCCATTGAATGTGTTTCTCTTCGACAGCTCGGGAATTAATTTATCCGGCGAGGTGGGACACAGGTTTGAGGTCATCTTCAACGATGATCCGCTTCTGACTTATGATTTGACTGATGAGTTCATTTATGACGCCGGCTCTTATCAGCGTGGAAGAGCGGTGTTTGAAATACCTGATATTGAAAATGGCAACTATACTTTGAAAATAAAAGCCTGGGATTCGGCCAATAATTCCGCTCAGAAGGAATACAATGTGGCTGTGGGCGAAGCCGAACTTCCGCAGATTGTGGAATTATTCAATGTGCCCAATCCGTTCAAAAACGAAACACAATTTTACTATGAACTCTCCACAGCGGCCTCACAGGTCAGCCTGGATATTTTCACCCTGGCGGGCAGGAAGATTCATACCATCCGCAATCTTCCCGGCACCGAGGGCGAGAATATCAGTTCGATCTGGAACGGGCGCGACAGCTGGGGAGATGAAATCGCGAATGGCGTTTATATTTATAAACTCAACGTAAGACCAATATCAATTTCTTCCGATAATAATAGATTAGAGAAATTCGGAAAGCTTGTAATCCTTAGATAGAATTTCGGAGGCCAAAAAATGAAAAAGTTCCTCATCTTATTGATCACTCTAACGATCCTGTTTTCATCGGCAGGAAGCCTTCAGGCGGGTGTATCCGATGCGGCCGTGCTGTTTTTGCGAATAGCAGCCGGAGCCCGTGCGGCAGGTATGGGTGAAGCGTTCGTGGCTATTGCCGATGACGCCACCACGACTCACTGGAATCCGGCCGGGCTTGGTATGTATCCTCTTTCGAGCGAATATCATACATTCAAGGTAGGCGAAGACCCATACATCTCCAACCTGGCTCTCAAGGTTCTCAAGGGCGATGTGGATGAAGATTTCTCGGAAACCCGCAAAGGCTTCGAGTTTACATCCAAAGGAATATTCAGGGCAGTTAATGGCCAGCGCCTGGCTTATGAGGAATTCGAAGTCGATAAAGACGAGTCGGTTCTGTATTTCGTGCTTTCGAGTGTTTCCAGCAATGAGCGCGAGACACTGAAAATGGCCGTTCGCGCGGTTGCTCAGCAGAATACGGGGCTCACATTCGAAGAGATAAATCGCCAGCGCAAACGGCTGATCGATTATTACGACAGTGACAAGAAGGAATCGGAAATCAACGATTATTTCGAAAAGATGGTTGCCAACTGGCAGGAACTGAGAGTCAAAAAGGAATCAGTCGATTTCCTGAAGGAAAAAATCGATTTCGCACTTGAGGATAATGAGATATCGGAAAAGGAATACGGCGAGATTATGCTGGTTGTTGATAAGGCCGCCGAGCCGGGCCGTCCGCAGATGGTCAAGGTACCCTACAGCCTGCTGCTTTCGCTCTGGAAAGACTATGCCTCGCCGTGGCGCAAGAATCTTGAATCGATTGCCCTGGTGGAAAATGGACTGCCGGAAAACAATTACAAGAAATATGATATCTGGGCCATCTCCTCGGCCGGGCTGTTGCATTTTGACGGTCAGGAGTGGCTGGATGGTATAGTTTACACGCCCAAGCGCAATACGACTCTCGAAGACATCGTATATGAACAGCTCAATCTGGAAGATGAGGAACTTCTTGAAGATAAAAAGCTGGAAATCGCTGAATTCAACAGCAGTGTCTCATGGGAGCAACTCAATTCACTCATAGATTCCCTGTATCTGCGCCTGGGAGAGCAGAACAGCGACAACCTTCAGGAATCACTGGAATTCCTGAAAACTGCATGGCTCAACCTGACATTGAACCAGGCCAGGCTCGAGGAATTCGTGACCGAGATAAAAAATGCACTGGCGATGGAAACGATTACACCGGAAACTGTTGACCGCCTCTCATTCCTGGCGGCCCGTGTTGATCAGAGACGGCTCCCGGACCAGATTAAGATTCCTTTCGACCTGGCACTCAGTGCGGAACCGCGTTGTATTGCCGGAACCGGTAAATATCTCTGGATTGGTACTGATGACGGCCTCTACCGCTTCCATACCCGCGAGCAGACCTGGGAAAAATACGACAGCACCAACGGTTTGCCGGATAGCAAAATCATGTCGCTCTCGACCTATGACGGCCGTAACCTGTGGATCGCGACTCCCAAAGGTGTAGCCAGCTATTATGCGGAAATGACCACTTATGGTCCGGATGCGGGCATCAGTGACACGGCCATCTACCTGGTTTATGCCGCCGCAAAGAACAAGGTCTGGGCGGTTTCAAATAGTAATTTCTATAGTTTTGACGGCAAAGAATGGAAAGATTATTTCATTTACACTGCATCGGTCAATGACACGCTCAAGAATGTTATGCGCGAGTTTATGGGTTACAGCGATGAGAGTGCCTTACAGAATGCCCTGTACATAGTAAAGACGGCCAATCAGATGCAGTCCGATATTCCCGAACCGGGACAGAAGATCAAAATCGGATTCCGCCACGCCCTGACACATAGGATTACCAACCTGGCTTATGATTCCAGGGGACGCCTGTGGATGGGTACGGATAAGGGTGTGAAAATCTTCAATGATGGAAAATTCACCCTGTTTGGCTACAAGCCATATACAACCGAAAGGGAAATGGCAATAGAGGAAATTGCCGCGGATTTCCTGGGGACTGAAAATCAGGGCCAGATAGAACAGTTGACAAATCTGATCAAGGAATTCAATAAGATCAACTCCAATAAGGTCCCGGCCAATACGACGGTCTTTATTTACTCCAATCCATTGGGCAGCGAGATTCATTCGCTGCATGCCGATGGATCCGATGTATACATCGGTACCAATGCGGGACTGATCCAGTACACCGGTGACCGCTTCAGCTACTATTACCAGGAAGGCCTGGAACGTCAGAAGACAATCGAAATCCTGACCCAGTCGGGCGAGACATGGTTCGCCACGCCGGGCAAGATAGTGGTTTTTGCATCGGCTAAATCCGAGATTACCGGTATGCATGCCAACTGGCTGCCGGAGCTGGCCGATGACATCTATTACGAATTCTTGTCCTATATTCATCATCTTGGTGAGGAATGGGGCACGATCGGCCTGAATGTCACCTTCCTGAGCTATGGTGAGCTGATCCGTGTGGATGAATACAACAACTTTATGGGTACGTTTAACTCATTCGATATGGCTATCGGGTTGAGTTACGGAAAGAAAATGTCCAACACATTGGCCGCTGGTCTGACAGCCAAATGGATATATTCCCGTCTTTCCGACCAGGGCGCCGGCCGTGAGCTGGGCGAAGGTACCGGATCATCACTCGGTATCGATATCGGGCTTTTGTATTCACCGGCTCGAAAACTGACATTCGGTGCCGCCATAACCAACCTGGGTCCGGATATTTCCTATATCGACGCGGCCCAGTCGGATCCGCTTCCGCGCAACCTGGCAATCGGTCTTGCATACAAATTGATCGATAATCCCTATAACCGCCTTACACTGGTGGGCGAGGTTAACAAGATGCTGACCGGTCTGGATGATGGTTTTTCAGAAGAGCTTAAAGAAGCTATCCAGAATGTCGGCTTTGAATACTGGTACGGCTCCTTCATAGCCTTCCGCGCCGGTTATATCTATGACCAGGTGGGTGAGGTCAAGACACCGACATTGGGTGTCGGTATCCAGTACCGTGGATTCAGGTTCGACTTTGCATATATCCCGTCATCGGATACAGTTCCGCTGGCCAATACCGTGAGATTCTCATTAACCGGCAGAATATAGTCTGACAACAAGGTGATTTATAACTGATGATTGGAAGCAAGAAAATAATCGGAATTGCACTGGCAATCGGAATTGTCATAGCATTCGCTGTGCCTGCTGATGCCGATGTGCTCGAGATCAGGGGCAAAAGCGAAATGAAGCCCGAGGATATTCATGGCCCGGATTGCAGCGACTTTGAGCATGCTGTATCGCAGAGGAATCTGCTCAATCTGGAACGTGATGGCAAATCTCTTCTGCCTGTGCAGGCGCTTTCCGCGGCAGAACCGCGTCATATTCGTATCTGCGCGGTCAGGGTTCAGTTCCAGTACGAGGAAACGGATCATGACAGCACCACCGGACGTGGCCATTTCGATTTCCGCACCTATGAGGAGTTCCTCGCACAGGAAAAACATGCCGTAGATCCGGCTCCACATAATCGTGAATACTTTGAAAAACATATCGAGGCCCTGAACAACTATTGGCATACCGTCTCGAACGGCAAGCTGACTCTTTCCGGTGATGTCTACCCGGTGCAGTCCGACAGCGTGTATACGCTGGATGAGAGCATGAGCTATTATGGTGCGCGTGAACCTGCCGATGGCCTGGGTGAATTCTTTTCGGATGCCCTGCAACTGGCAGATATCGATGATGATATCAACTGGATAGACTATGATGTTTTCATAGTGTTCCATGCCGGCAGCGATCGCCAGAACGACCTTGGCTTTCCGCCCACACCGCATGACCTGTTCACCGGCTTTCTGATCATGGGCTCGCCGATACCGGTGGAGGATAGCTCAGTTTTGATCCTGGAAGGTATGGTAATGCCGGAAACGTCCAGTCAGGATAATCGCGCCACGGCTTTGAATGCTGTCATAGCTCATGAATTCGGCCATCAACTGGGACTTGTCGATTTATACGATACCAGGACATTTACGACTTTCATCGGCGACTATTCATTGATGGATAATAACGGGTTTGGAACCGGCGTTGACCTGGGGTTCGACCTGACCCGTGCAGTGCTGGGCACTATGCCGATATATCCTGATGCATGGTCGCGTGCATATCTCGGTTTTGATGAAGTCATTACGGTTGATTCTGGAATCAATATCGATGTATTGGCGGCCGAATTGATTTCCGGCGACAATAGAATTTATAAAGTACCGATTTCTGAAAATGAATATTACCTGATCGAAAACAGACAGGTCGATCCGGACCGTGACGGCGGCGCAAGCCTGAAGGCCGACCTGGATAATACCGGCGTAATCCTGGGGCCGGCTCCCAATCCGGACAATGTTCCGCCCGGTCAGTCGGCGCCGTTGACCCGTGAATACGATTTCCTGATCCCCGGTTCCGGCCTGGTGATCTGGCATATCGATGAAAGTGTGGCCTGGCTCGATTATGATCAGGATGGAGTCAATAATTTCCGCGATAATGACTTGCAGTGGTACTATTACCAGGGCATCGATGAGGATCTTCCGCCCTGGGATAACAGGCCCTTCCTGAAACTGGTCGAAGCCGATGGCATTGTCGATTTCGGCGGCGAATACTGGGTCAACTACGGGCGTCCTGAGGACTTGTTCGAGGCCAATAACAATCGTCATTTCGGGCCCCAGACCAATCCCTCGACCCGTTCTCATTCAGGAGCATATACGGGCATAGATATCTCGGATATCACCCGCAATGATACGATTATGTATTTTGATCTGCGGCAGGAAGTGAAGACTATCGGCTGGCCGCATCATTCCGATTCGTCAAAATTTCCTCCGGCTCTTTATGATATCGATGGCAACGGCTATGACGAGATATTTGTGAGCGGGAAAAATCATATACTCGGATTCAAAGAAGATGGTGATTTCATTCTCCGGCCGCGTGCCGGATTCGAAGTAATTTCTGAACGAAGATCGACTCCGCGCGGTCCATTGCATGAAATTTTGCATATCGATACATTAAGGTCCCTGGCACGGCTTTCGGGCCAGAACTATTCCACTCCGCCCACCATAGCCGATCTGGATAATAATGGTGTGGCTGAGCTGGCTTTAGGTACCGAGAATGGCAACGTTATGATATACAGTACCGGTGACGCCAATGACAATCGTCAAATCGACCTGATTGCGCTTGCCAATCTGGGCAATGCCCGTATCAGCGCATCGGTTGTTGCCACGCAATATGACGGGCTTACTCCGGCTATGGAGCTGGTTGCCGGCGACACTGCCGGAAGTGTATATGTATTTGACATGAACGGTAATTTGCTGAATCAAATTGATGGCATCGGCAGCGTATACCAGTTTTCAATATCCTCGTTGTTCAACCACGCCTATGCATTGACATACAGTGTCAGTGGTGCGGATACCGGCTGGTATGTGTTTGACTTAAACAATCCTGCGGAGTTCGTGGCAATTGACGGCACTGCCACCGGGATTTCAGCCGGATATGCCGATACAACATCGACTGTCTGGATCAACGTCACGACCGAAGAAGGCATGATATATACATTCAATGGTGGTCCGGATAATTTTGGAGAAGTTTATCCTGGCGGCCCTAATGATATCGGGCAGCCGATTGCATCATCTCCGGTACTGTTCCCGATTGGCAATCAGAGCGGCGGTAGCCAGCTTTATTTTGCCGGCGATAATATGATGCATGTTCTGAATATGAACGGCACCCCGATTGCCAATTTCCCACGCCAGGTGGATATTCATCAGCCGGCCGGTCCGGTTACCACCGCGCCATTGATCGCCGATGTTTCCGGTGATGGCGTGCCGGAAAGCATTCTCGGCACCGCTGCCGGAGAATTGTTCATGATAACATCCAATGGCATAGTCATGGTGACTTCGCCTATCGCCGCCCCGGGCGGAATATCAGTCTCTGCCGCGCTGGCAACAGAGACATCATCACAGAGCAACCGTGGCCAGCTCTATGCTGTCAGCGATGACGGTTTGATCTATTCATTTACCGTGCCTGTGTATGGCAATTCGGATTACAACTATTACACCCAGTTCGAGGGTGGAAGCCATCATCGCAACTTCCAGGAAATGCCTCTCTCGCAGACATCGACCGAGGAAGGACTATTGGCAAAGTACTTCAATTATCCCAATCCCGCTTCGGAATTCACCAATATTCGCTTCGAACTGAACCGTGACGCCGAAGCCAATATAAAAATTTATGATCTTTCCGGCAGGCTGGTATATGAGGACGATATGCCGGCTGTGGGCGGGATGGCCAATGAGTACAGATGGGATCTGGAAGGATTCCCCTCTGGCGTTTATCACTGCCGTCTAGAGGTGAAATCGTCTATGGGCAGTGATATACAAATGTGGAATATAGCTGTTGTGAAATAGAGTAAGGAGATATTCTTATGACCAGCAAACAAATTACATGTGCGGCAATTTTATGCACACTTCTGTTCTTTAATCTCGCTTTTGGCTCGGATGAAGAATCGAACAATATCGGCGACATTATCCAGGTCGAGCATTTCGAGCAGATCATGCAACTGGAAAGGCTGACTAATCCGCAAATGCTTTTTGCCGACGATTTCAATGATTTCCCGATGTTCGATGAAGAGCTCTATCAGATGAAGCATCATTCGACCGGCAGAGCCTTCCTGTATTCATTGCTCCTGCCCGGCGCAGGTGAGCTGTATACCGGTTCAAAGCTGAAGGCGGCCTTCTTCTTCGGCGTAGAAGTCTTCAGCTGGTACCAGTATGTTACTAATTACGGTGATGGTCAGGATCTGGAAGATCAGTACCGTGATTATGCCAACCAGTACTGGAATCCCGGCGATTACCGTGCCTGGCTGATCGATGAGGTCGGTATTCCGGCCGATTCACTGCCCTATATCAACGAAGAGGGCGAGGAGGAATTCTTCACGCATCATCTGCCCGGATTCAAGACCCAGCAGTATTACGAGATGATCGGCAAGTATGACCAGTTTGTCTATGGCTGGGAAGACACCGATTATGCCAGCGGCGATTCGCTTTCGGAAAACCACCGCATAAAGTATCTCAGCATGCGCCAGGAGTCCAACAGCAAATTCGATACAGCGCGAAATTACGCTATTGTATCGATTGCCAACAGAGTTATCTCGGCCTTTGATGCCGCGCTTTCGGCCCGCAGACTCAACAAGAAAGCCGACCGCTTCTCCGAGGTGCGCCTGAAAGCCCGTCTGGCCGATTATCACGGAGAGAAAATTCCCAAGCTGGTATTCACCTATAAGTTCTTTTAAAGGCTGTTATGCGATTAACTAAAATTATCATTTTGCTGGTCATTTTCATAATCCCCGTCCTTATGGCCGAGGATGATTCTGATAATATAAAATATCTCAAAAACCATTTCTTCGCCTCGCAGAAACTGGATATTTTCGCCCAGTCCGATGATCTCAATGAGACCCTGATCGGGCTGGATGATGAACATGCGGGTGAAAGGAAATCGGTTTCAACAGCTATTCTGCTTTCGCTGGCAGTTCCCGGCCTGGGCGAGGCCTATGTCGGGCGCTATTCCCGTGCCGCCGGTTTCTTCGTGGCCGAGGCCGCGATCTGGTCATCCTTCATCTATTTCAAGCACAAAGAAAGCTGGCTGGAGGATGATTATATCAATTTCGCGATGCAGCATGCCGGCATAGATACAGATGATAAAACCGGGCACTTCTTTGATATGCTGGCTTTCTACGAAAACCGGGATGAGTACAACAAAAATTCGCTGGTCTACAATCGTGACAATCCATTCTTCCCCGAGGTGCCCGAATGGGATTGGCAGTGGTCATCATTGGAAAAACGACTGGAATACCGCGATATCAAAAACAGCTCGAAATCGCAGGGAAGAAACGCCAACTATTCCCTCGGGCTGGCATTGGCCAATCGTGTCATCTCGGCTATCGATGCCTGGTGGAGCGCCAAAAGCTATAACCGCCAGTTTTCACCAATACTGGGCAAGATGCATTTCAGGCTGACACCCTCTTTGATGGATGTGGCCCTCGGTGATGATAATCCCGGTTTTATGATTACTTTCAAGCACAAGTTCTAAGTTTTTTAAACTTGCCGCCGCCGTCATTAAAATGCATATATGATTTATGATCAGATCATCATTTCTATTTTCTCACATTTCATTTCCCGGCCCGGCAGTCGTGTTACTTTTTATCCTGTTCTTTCCATTACAAGCAGGTTCGGCCGAAAAAGTTAATCCGCTCAGCCCTGTGGCCTCAATTGCCATTGACAGTATCGATCTGGATGCTGCTGATATAAGCGACATGATCTTTGACTTCGAAGGCAACCTGTTTCTGCTTTCCAGCACATCCAATCGCATAATCAAAGTGAATGCACCGGGATTCATGCTGGCGGAAATCGGCGGGTTCGGCTATGGTACCGGGCAGTTCAATAATCCGCTGTCAATTGTGTCGCGGGATCGCGGCCTGAATCTGTATATACTTGATTCCGACAATCGTCGCATAGTCAGGTTGAATAATGACCTGAAATGGGTCGATGAAATCGAACTCGATGACGGCTACGGCGATCTGCCTGCGGGCAGATTTGAGGCAATGGCGATATCATCAACAGGGCATTTTTATCTTAGTGACCCGAGGAATCAACGCGTAATTGTACTGGATGAAAACGGGCGTTATTTGAACCGGATTCGCGGACGAGGATTTGTGCTTATACCGGGCAGGATTGAACTGGATAGCGAGGATGAAATATATATCATCTCGGCAGATAAGAAAACAGTTTATTATTATGACCGGCTGGCAAATTTCACCGATTCATTGAAAACCCCTGATAATGCGCATATTATCGACCTGAGCCATCATCAGGAAAAAACACATTGCCTGCTCAGCGATTCGTCGCTCATATCCATGGAAACCGGGTTGATTTTCAAGAAACGATATTTAACTTTGGATACTGAATCCGATCAAAAACCTCATGCATATGCCCTGACGGTATCACCCGATGGCCGCACCTGGATAGCACTCAAAAATCCCGACCGGATAGTTGCCTATGATCCGGACAGCGATTAAATACCCGGGCCATATTCTTTTCACGGCACTTCTTTTTTGCCTCCTGCATTCATCCACCCTGTATGCCCGTAAAACAAGTGTCAGCATTCAGGTCGACAGTGGCTCCACATCAATACAGCTCCAGCATGAAAACATCTTTGACGGCAGCCTTGAAATTCTGAAAGTCAAACCCGATATAATCGTGATCGATACGATTGATTATTCCAATGGCATTATAAGATTTGAAAACATGACGCAGCAAGATGTGCGGCTGGAGATCAGCTATGAATATCTCGGCTACGAAATGCCGGATTATTTCTATAAACGCATACTTGATTTGAATGTCGGCCGGGATACACTGGTCAGCAGGCCGCAGGACGCCGATGAAATCACTCCGATAAATAAAGAACCATCAGCCGCAAAATTCCTGCTCTCCGGTTCAAAGTCGCTATCGGTTTCAGCCGGCAATGCCAGCGATTTCGATCTCCAGCAAACATTGCAACTGCAGATACGCGGCCAGCCTGTTGAGGGCCTGACAGTTACCGGTTCAGTCACAGATCGCGCAACACCGCAGGCAGCCGGTATATCATCGGCCCTCGAAGATATCGAGACTATTTCAATCAAGCTGGAATCGCAGAATTTCCATGGCGCGGTCGGAGATCTCGACTATCGCAATAACTGGGGTGGAATTACAACATTCTCAAAACGGCTCAAGGGTGTCGATGCCGACCTGGAGCTGGGCAGATTTTCCGGAAGGGCAACCGTTACCGGGCTGAAAGGACGATTTAAAAGCCTCAGCTTTTTTGGACGGGATGGCATCTCCGGGCCGTATTCGCTTCAAAGCGGTACCGGTTCGCGTGTGGCTGTGGTGGGTGGTTCAGAAAAGGTCTACCTGGACGGCCGCCTTTTGACCCGGGGAGCATCAGAGGATTACATCATTGACTATGCCCTGGGCGAGATAACCTTTAATCCACGAATCAGTATAACCTCACGCTCACGCATAGCTGTTGACTACGAGTATGTCGAGCAGTCCTATCGCCGGAATTTCTATGCCGTCGAAATGGGAGCATCACTGATACCCGGGGCACTGAATATCTCAGCCGGTTTCCTGCAGCAAATCGACTCAAAAGAAAATCCCGTAAATACCATAATCGGTGATAACGAACAGCAGATATTATCATCGGCAGGTGATAACCAGGAGCAGGCGATCCGCGATGGCGCAGACTTTGTCGGACCGGGTAAGGGACGCTATGAAATAGAAACCGACACATCCGGCAACCAATTCTACAGATTTGTCGGCGACAGCCTGGGCAGCTATAATGTCACTTTCTCCAGAGTAGAGCAGGGACAGGGGGACTATATTTACACCGGCAATGGCATATATGTTTACCGTGGCCCTAATAATGGCAACTATCTTCCATTTCAGTTTCTGCCCCTGCCACAGCGAACCAATGCCGTTTTTTTTAGAACCGACGGCAAAATTGGAAAGGCAGCTAATTTTGACCTGAAGCTGTCCGGCTCGGATTATGATCAGAATCTGTTTTCCAGCTTCGAAGATGGCAACAACAGCGGATTTCTGGGAGAAGGCTATCTGAGCTTTATACCGGTTGATTCATCGAGCGGCGGCCTCCTGAAAAGCGCCCAAACTCAAATCAGGGCCTGGAGCCGTGAACGGCAATACAATATCCCCGGACGATCAGACAGGCTGGAACTAAACCGGCTCTGGGCACTGCCGGTGGACAGCATCAGCAAAAGGGCCGATCAATTGCAGTTCAATCAATCGCTTGAATTTGACAAATATGTGAGCATCGATGCCGGTTATGGGCTGTATCGCGACGCTGATTATCTCTCCGCCAATAAAAATACACTGGCGATTGAACTCAGGCCGGATGAAAGGCTCAATCTGAAATATCTGCGCAATGACCGTATTTCTGAATCAGATGATGGCCTCTTTTCCGGGCGAATCTATGAAAACAGGCTGGAGGCTTTCTATAAGTCGGGCCGCTTGGGAATCAGGTCCGGCTGGGAAGATGAAAGCGATCTCCGTCCCGGAAGCCCGGACACGTTGAACGGAATCCGTTTCGACCGCTATTTTGCCGGGCTCGATTATGGCGGTTTCAATGCCCATTTTGCGCGCAAATTTCAGTCCCGGTATGATCTGATATGGATCGATGATTACAGAGATTACATAGCCGGCACCGGCATTTCGACTTCCCTGTTTCAAAACCATCTTCATCTGAAAAGTGAATTGACCCGCCGCTATATTGACTATGATGATCCGGCTCGCAATGATTTTAGTGAAAATAAGACCCTGATACGGCTGAATTTCAATCTGCTCGAAAGGCTGATCTCCGGGTCGGTATCATACCGCCTGAGCCGTCAGCTTTTCAGCGACCTGGCCCGTAATTTTATACGTGTCGAGGATGGCCAGGGTGATTATCGTCTGGAGGATTCAATCTATGTCCGCGATCCTCATGGTGATTATATCGCCATCGATGAGCTGGTCGAAAATCGCGGAGCGGGTTTATCCTCCGATAAGAGCCTTAATTTACAGATTGATTTATTGAAAATCCTGCCTGCCCAAAAAACCTTCTCACGGATAGACCTGGAAACCACGTTCAACCTGCAGGAACGGGGCGATAATTCATACAGGTTGAACGGTTTCTATGCCTGGCCATTCTGGAGCGTCTATCCCGATGAACGTCGGTTTTACCAGAAAGATCTGCGTCAGACCCTGACTGCTGTAACCGCCAATGGCACGGTGGTCACTCTCGGTTTCGAGGAGGTCAATCTGATTGATAACCTGCGAGACCTGAAAGGCGACCGTTACCGTCGGCTGATTTTCGAGAAACTGACTTTCCGTCCTGTTACCGGCACGCTTCTCAGACTGGAGCACAGGTTTAAAAAAGAACGTGAAAGCTCGGGCTATTTCGGAAATGCCGATTTTGTCGAAAACGATATTCAGGCCGAACTGCAGATTGTCCCCGGTAAAATATTTGATATAAAAATCGCCCCCCGCTACCTGCATGACCGCAGCGACTCCGATGATCTAACGGTTAATATGTACGGCGGCGAAATCGAACCATCATTGTCAATCACCGAAAAAGGCCGAATCAGCGCCTCCTTTTCTTACTTCAATGTCTCCGAAGCCAATGACCGCTTTATACCATACCAGTTTGCGGCCGGAAATCGTCCTGGTGACAATTATGAATGGGAAATTGGCTTCAACCTGAAATACAATAAGAATATCACTGCCCGGTTGCTTTATTCGGCCGACAAAATCCCCGGGCTCAAAACCCGGCATCGTGCCACAGCGAGCATGAGGGCTTCATTCTGATGAGCAGGCTTACTATCAAAATAATGGTGATTTTTATCGGTCTGCTGTTTATAGAAGGAGGTCTGTGTGCCATTTCTCTGAGTGATCAGGAAACTGCCAAACTCAATCAGGTAATCAGCGATGGATACCTGGATGCTGAATACACTGTAAAAGGTGACACAAAGCGGCTAAACCGGGGAGAAAGATATCGAATCTATACCATTGATTTGTCATATGGGGGATCAGATCAGCAGATTGATTTCGACGATCTGATTGCGAATTTCCATGGCAAACAGGCCTCTCGGAAAAATCTGCAAAGCCTCGGCGAAAGATTGGTCGACAGGATGTCTGATAATGGCTATCCCTTTGCGCAGTCTCAAATACTGAATTTGCGCAAAACCGACCCGGACAGCCTCAGGGTCAGCTACGAAATAACGACTGGCCCATATGTCACCATCGATTCGATTACATTTAGGAGTGACAGCAAAGTATCCGATCAATTCCTGATCAAAAGATCGGGCCTTGAACCGGGTAGCGAGTTCAGCGATGAGGTGATCAGGTCATCTGTAAGACGGATCAATTCACTGCCGTACCTGAATATCGAACAGCCGCCAAATGAGCGTTACTTCAATAACTTCCGTTCATGCAGGCTGATTTACGATATTAAAAAGATCGGTGCCAATCGTCTCGAGGGCGCATTGGGATATAACCCCGGAACGGCGAATCGTGACGGTTTCATTTTTGGATTTCTTGATCTGGCGTTCCATAATCCACTCGGCGATGGCAAGAGCTTCTATATCGAATGGGATAAGCCGGGGGAAAGCAGCTCACGAATCAGGCTGCGTACATACTATCCGTATCCATTCGGCCTCGGCCTGGAATTCAATGCCGGATTCGCCCAGGAGCAGTTTTCGGATCTGTATCTGTCTCTGGATGCAGAGCTGGAAGTGCTGTATCGTTTCTATGGCATGAACACTCTTAGTCTGGGAGGTTCATGGTCAAGGATCGATGCGCGCGGTGATGATTTCAGGTCGGTTTTCGACAGCAGGTTCTATCGCGGGTGGATCGGGATTGATCTGACCAGCTTTGATAATAGCCATGATCTCGACGGTCAACATCTGAATCTCAGGCTGACATATATTCATAAGAGACTTTACGAAACATTGGATGCTAAGCCGCAAGATCCCTCGCAGAATCCATTCAGAGCCGACCTCGAGGCAAGGTACAGCCAATCATTCGCCGGAAGATATTTTGCCAATGCCAGGTTCTCATTTGCTGGATTTTCCGATGATGAGAAGTCGATTTCACCCGCTGAGATGATTCACCTTGGCGGCCGGGAAACTGTGCGCGGTTACTCCGAGGAGCAATTCCTGACCCCGCGGGCAGTTTGGACCAATCTGGAACTTGGAGTTTATTCCCGACATCTTCTGCGGGCTTATATTTTCAATGATCTGGCTTATGCCCGGATCAGCAATATCTACGTCGAGCAGGATCAGCCATCATTTGAAAATGAGTTTTTGTATGGTTTCGGGCTGGGTATGAGGCTATATTCGGGCAATACAGCATTAAATTTAGCGGCCGGATGGAGCCGTGATGATAATTTTAGACAGGGCAAATTGTATCTGATCGTGGAGAATAATTTCTGATGAGATTTTTGGCGGCATCATTTTCATTATACAGATGGCCCAACTGTATTCTCAGTATGGCTGTGGTTTTTGTCGCCGGTTTTCTTCTGACCGCATATCCGCCAGTCGAGAAAGTCATTTTTGCTGCATTATCTGCAGCTTTCATTACCGGCTGGGGCAATGCGATTAATGATATCAGGGATGTTGAGTCCGATCGAATCAATCATCCCAATCGCCCATTGCCACAGGGCACAATCTCGATAAGGGCAGCATGGATTCTGGCCCTGACAGCATTGGTACCTGGAACTTTAAGCGCTGCCCTGGTTAATTTAGAATGCCTGTTGATTGCCACGATCGCGGCTGTAATGCTCTTGCTGTACAGCCTGGGTTTGAAAAGAATCGCGTTGATTTCCAATATCTGGATCGCATTGATCAGCGGACTGACATTTGTGTTTGCCGGGTTTATAAGCGATCGGTATGCTTTACCTGGCTTTAACCTGGTCAATGCCGGCGCTATATTTGCCTTCTGGTTTCATCTGGCACGCGAGATTGTCAAGGACCTGCAGGACTTAAAAGGAGATACACAGGAAGGTATCAGGACCACGGCCGCAGTACTGCCCCCCGCACTATCCAAATTCATTGTAGTGTTTTGCTTTATGGCTCTCGCTCTGACCGCATTGGCGGTACATTTTTGTCTGAAACCGGGGGGGCATTTTCTTGTATTATTTCTAATCGGGATAGTCGCGCCATGTATGTACCTCGTGATTAGATTATGGAAAGCGGAATCATCCCGAAACTTTGCCGAAATTGCTGCGATATTAAAGGTATTAATGCCTATCGGACTTATGGTTTTGCTGTCGGCTGCTATCTAAAATTGAGCTTGACAGTCGATATTCGTCTGGTTAATTGAAAGACCTATGAAAACAGATACTTTAAATCCTGCATTTATAATTATTCTTATCCTGATACTGGCACCATTGGCTCATGCCGGCGAACTTTCATTCGAGGTGATTCCCAGCAATCAGATTCTCGAGGTTGGCGATACGTTGACTTTGACTATGAAGGTCATGGTTTATGATTCGCCGGAAACCATTGACGCCGAACCGCTTTCCAAGCTGGAACTGCCCGGTTTCACAACAGTCTCAACCTCGCCGCGACACAAACGGGGCCGTGAGGGGGAGCATGAATATGAAGAACGAATCACAACTTTCAAACTGGTAGCCGAGGAGAGCGGAACCTACACGATACCATCGTTTGAGATTCCCTATTCCGGCGGCGATGATATCGGCGGCGAGAAGACGCTGACCTCGCAGGAACTGACAATTACCGTAGCTCCGCAAAAGACCCTGGGCACAAAGGCCAACACGGTTTATATAATCGGAGTTTTCCTGGTTGTGGTGCTGGTTTCGGTGGGCGGGTTCCTGATCTGGTTCAGAAGGATAAAATCACGCCAGTTCAAGGATGAGGAAGAGATAAATATCAAAACCAAGTTCGAGAACTGGGCCGCGGAACTGGAAAAGCTTCTGGCCAATGGCAAAAAGGATACATTCACCCAACAGGCTTTTAACTATGTGAATGAATTTATCGAGGATAGCTACAATATTGGGCTGAAGGGCAAGAAATTCGACAAGCGCATGCTCATACTGCATGATCGCGGGGTTAATATCCGTCTGATAGAACTTTTCAAAACAACCTGGCATCAATATGAAGAATTCGAATATGGCGGCATGACACATAACTCTGATGAGTTGAGCGAGCTTCTGCAGGAACTCAAAAATCTGGATCAATACATAGAAAAAACTCATACGCGATAAAAGTCGGGAGATAGATTATGGATCAGGACATTAAAGCGATTCAATCTGAAGTTGAAGAGAAATCGAAGTTTATTCAGACGCTTACCTCCGAGATACGGAAAGTTATAGTGGGTCAGGATTATCTTGTAAACCGCCTGCTGGTGGGTATGTTGGCGGATGGCCATATCCTGATCGAGGGCGTACCCGGGCTGGCCAAGACATTGTCGATCAAAACTATGGCCCAGGCGATACGGGCCGATTTCCAGCGCCTGCAATTCACGCCCGATCTTCTGCCGGCCGATTTGATCGGGACGATGGTGTTTTCTCCGCAGGAGGCAAAGTTCTATCCCAAGAAGGGGCCGATATTTGCCAATCTGATCCTGGCCGATGAAATCAACCGTGCCCCGGCCAAAGTGCAGTCGGCGCTTCTGGAGGCGATGCAGGAACGTCAGGTAACCATAGGCGAAACAACATATCCCCTGGATGAGCCCTTCATGGTGCTGGCCACCCAGAATCCGATCGAGCAGGAAGGCACATATCCTCTCCCGGAAGCGCAGGTGGACCGTTTCATGCTCAAGATCAAGATCACCTATCCCACACGTGAAGAAGAGTTGCAGATCATGGACCTGATGACTGTGGGCAAAAAGATTCAGATCGACCGGGTAACTTCGCCGGATGAGATCATGCAGGCGCGCAACGTGATCAATCGCATCTATGTCGATGACAAGGTCAAAGAATATATTGTCAATATTGTCATGGCCACCCGTGACCCGGAATCATTCGGGCTCGACCTTTCGCAGTTTATCTCCTACGGTGCTTCCCCCCGTGCCACGATTTATCTCAATCTGGCCTCCAAGGCGCATGCTTTTCTGCATGGGCGCGGATATATTACTCCCGAGGATGTCAAGCAGATCGGTATGGATGTTCTGCGTCATCGTGTGCTCCTGACATTCGAGGCAGAGGCCGAGGAGCTTACTCCGGAAGATATTATCCAGAAAATATTTGATGAGGTCGAGGTGCCGTAAATGGCGGTTGTACCATCTGAAATACTAAAAAAAGTCAGGCGGATCGAAATTCGCACCCGCAGGCTGGTCAATGATGTCTTTTCGGGTGAGTATCATTCGATCTTCAAGGGCCGCGGTATGGAATTCGACGAGGTCCGTGAATACCAAGTTGGCGATGATGTTCGTCAGATCGACTGGAATGTCACCGCCCGAACAGGTACTCCGTTTATCAAGAAATTCACCGAGGAACGCGAACTTTCGGTAATGTTTCTTATCGATGCTTCCGGGTCGCAGCATTTTGGTTCGGGCGATCGTCTGAAAAGCGAACTGGCGGCTGAACTGACCGCTCTTCTGGCATTGGCGGCGATCAAAAACAATGATAAAGTGGGCATGATAATCTTCACGGACAAGATCGAAAAATTCGTGCCGCCCAATAAGGGCCGCAAACATGTCCTGCGCCTGATTCGTGAGGTGCTCTATTTCAAGCCCGAGGGTACAGGCACGAAAATATCATCGGCGCTGGAGTATTTTCTGAATATCGTTAAGCGCAGGTCGGTGGCATTTTTGATATCAGATTTTTACGACACAGGATTCGAAAAGGAACTTTTGCTGGCGGGACGAAAACATGACCTGGTGGCAATTCGACTGACCGATCCGCGTGAAATAGAAATTCCCTCCTGCGGTATAGTATACCTGGAGGATGCCGAATCGGGGCAGCCTTTATGGCTGGATACGGCCGATGCGGAATTTCGCAGGCAATTTAAAGAAAATCGAATGGGGGATGTGAGTCTTGTGGAACGGATGTTTCATCAGAACAATGTCGATTTCATCGACCTGGATACATCCAAATCATATATCGAGCCGCTTATAAAGTTTTTCAGGATGCGCGAGAAAAGGATTTATTAAGCTGTTGATCATGGAAGATATCGTAGCAGAGAATAAAAATAAATATTACAGGCTGTTTTTCTGGGGTGTGCTGGCACTCACGGTTATCCTTGGTGCGGCTTTTGTGCTGTTTCGTATTATCGATGCCGATGAGGGGTTTTATCTTTCTGCCGGCAGTCTTCTGGCGGAGGGTTTTCAGCCTTATATCGATTTCTTTTTCCCGCAGATGCCCTACGTTGTGCCTGTTCTTGCTCCTCTCAATGACCTGGGATTAAGCGGGCTGTTTATTGCACGTGCGCTGGGATTCCTGTTCCATCTACTGCTTGGTGTGCTGGTCTATTTTTTCTCGGGATATATATTTTCCGAGAAACCGTTCAGGCTGGGGATGCTGTTTTTATTTTTGCTGTGCGGACCGCTCCTGACCTACAACAGCCTGGCCAAGCCCTACTTTTTCTCGAACCTGTTCGCGGCCGGATCATTTGTGCTTCTGGCAATCTCACTGCGGCGCACTGAAATCAACTACAAAATCGTGTTCGGCATATTTGCTCTATTGGCTGTGGCAATCAACTTCCGCCTGATTTTTGTGGTCTTTGTGGCCCTGTACTTTTTTATATGCTATTTCTATTACCGGCGTTTGCCCGGCTTTAACTTTTCATACTATCTGCTGGCCTTTTTGGGCGGGCTGATCGTGCCCTCCGCTTACTCGATATATCTGCTGGTTGGCGATCCGGGACGGTTTCTGTTCAATGCGATCGGTTATCACATGCTCCGAGGCGGGGCCCCCGAATTCGGGCAGATGATGATTCACAAGCTGGAGGTGATCGGCAAACTTCTGATCCAGCCGCATTATCTATTGCCTCTGGCGCTGGCATTCTGGTCGCAGATGATACTCAATTCACGCAAATATGCCCGCGAATTCGATAACTGGCACCGGGCGGTATCGCAACTGGCCCTGGTAATTGCCGCCTTTCTCTTTGTGGCCTATATGATACCGTACCCGGTGAATGTGCACTATTATCATCAGTCGCTTCTGTTTGTGCTGATTTCATCATTTCCGGCGGTTAAAATTCTGTCGCAGAAAACGGCCGCGATCAAATCCGCATTTCTGTCATTCTACCTGGTGACATTTATAATTTACCCCCTGATCTATATCTTCGATATCCGGGATCGTTTTCAAGACTATGATATCGATCATGTGCGCCGTGTGACTGAAATGATCAGGGCCAATTCTGAACAGGATGATACGGTTTTGTCGGAATGGGTCGGCTATAATGTCTTCGCGCAGCGTCCGCAGGTTGAAGGCGAGGGATTCAGCGGATTTCAGTATGATTTCGGCACGGCCCTGATACCTTACAGCCGCTACAGGATCCTGACCGATGACCTGGTTAATGATTTATTGCGCAACGGAGATCCGCATCTGGTGATCATCAATAATTATGTTATTCCGGCCTGGGAAAAAGAACTGGAAAAAAACTACGATATCCTTGTAAAAATAGATGATACCTTTATCTATGAGCGCGAATCGCAGGACGAATTAAATTAAATGCTGAAGATAATTTCCAAAATAGCGTTGATAATCCTAATCTGCACCTTATCGGTTCAGGCTGACGGTATCAGTGTGGAAGCCTCGCTGGATCGCAATAATGGGTATATCGGTGATCGCATAGATTTCGAGCTGACTGTCAATGCCGATTCCGCATTTGCGATAGATTCAATCGATCCGCAGCCATATCTGGAGAATTATATTCTAAAAGATTGGCGTATGACTAGAAATACCGGCAATAGGGACGGCCAGAAGATTGTCTACGAGGGCGCAGTTACAACATATGAAACAGGTAAAATCGTTTTTCCGCCTATAGGGGTCAGCTTCAGCACGCCTGATGGCAGCCGCGATTCGATTTTCACAGATTCGATAGATGTCTTTATCATGAGCCTGGTGCTGGATGATTCAGCTGCCGATATCAAAGCGTTAAAGGATGTTAAGAGCCTTGGCAAGAGCTATGCATGGCTGTACTATCTGATCGGGACCGTGGTTGTAATCGGGGCATTTATCCTGTGGCTTATTCTTCGCAAAAGGCCCGAGGAACGGATGATCAGCAGTGAACCATTGAAATCCCCCTGGGAGGAGGCGCGCGAGAGGCTCGAGATTCTGAAACACGGTAACCCGGAACCAAAGCCATTCTATATAGAACTATCGGAGATAATTCGCGGCTATCTGCAGAGACGTTACGGCTTTTCCGCGCTGGATATGACTACTTTTGAGATCAAAAATCAAATCGAAAAGCTGAATTTCGATCTCGAACTCAGGAAAATGATAAATGGCATTTTAACCAATGCTGATTTCGTAAAATTTGCAAAAATGAGACCCGGCAGGGAGGCCATAGATAATGATCTGGAAGAGGCATTCCGGCTGGTCGATATAACATCGCCGGGCAATGAGAGCGAAACAACCGGGCGGGAGACTGAGGAGGTGAGCACATGATTTTTGAAATCGGCTCGCCGCACTATCTCTATTTTCTGCTTCTGATCCCGATTTTGTTGTGGATCCGCTATCTTCGTCGCGGACGACGTCATGCGCCTCTGACCTATTCCGATACGGGCTTGATCCGCAAAGTTCGTTATCGGGGCTCATTGTGGCCGCGTTATATTTCACCGGCCCTGAAAACGCTGGCTCTTCTTCTGATCATATTCGCCCTGGCCCGTCCACGGCTGGCGCGCACATTTGAGGAGGTCAGGACACAGGGTATCGATATCATACTGACCCTGGATATATCCGGCTCGATGCAGGCCGAGGATTTCAAGCCACAGAACCGGCTCTATGTGGCCAAGGAAGTTATCAAGGAATTTGTTAAGGAGCGTACCGAGGACCGCCTGGGACTGGTGGTTTTTGCCGCGCAGGCATTTACGCAATGCCCGTTGACATTGGATCATAATGTGCTGGTGAATTTTCTGGATAAAGTGACCTTTGGTATGGTTGAGGATGGTACCGCTATCGGCACTGCCATTGCCAACAGCTGCAATCGTTTGAAGGATTCGCCCTCGCAAAGCAAGGTGATAATATTGCTGACCGATGGGGTCAATAACACCGGCAAAATCGATCCATTGGCGGCGGCCGATATCGCCGCCTCGCTGGGCATCAAGATCTATACAATCGGGATCGGCAAGCCGGGCAATGCGCCATTTCCGGTGGATGATCCATTGCGGGGCAGAATATACAAGTACCTGCCCAATCTGCTGGATGAGGAGTCATTGACAAAGGTGGCCGAAACGACCGGGGGTATATATTTCCGGGCGGAAACCAGCGAGAAACTGAACGAAGTTTATAATGAAATCAATGAATTGGAGACGACTGAAATAAAGACTCGCGGATTTATACAGTACCGTGAGCTTTTTGTGCCCTTCCTGCTTTCAGGTCTGGGGCTGGTTTTTGTGGAGAGTTTTCTGGGAAGGACGAGATTCAGAAAGATCCCGTAAACATGGGAATAAAACGGATGCTCGATTTATATAGCCTATGAAGTTCTTTCAGCCTGAATACTGGTTTTTGATGCTGCTTTTGCCGCTTCTGGCCCTGTTTTTTGTCTGGGCCTGGCGCAGGAGGGTCAAGGATCGTGAGATGTTTTTGCGCGGTATGCGTCTGGAGGCATTGAGCCCGGGCCTGTCATCCGGTAAAATCGCCGCCAAATCGATATTCCTGTTGCTGGGTTTCATGTTCGCGATCATCGCCCTGGCCCGTCCGCAATGGGGCACATACCAGGAACTGGTCAAACGCCAGGGGCTGGATGTTATGGTGGCGCTGGATGTCTCCCGTTCGATGGATGTCGAGGATGAGGCTCTGGGCGGATTCTCCCGGCTGGAAAAGGCCAAGCTGGAAATCAACCGTTTGAAAAAACGTCTGCCGGAAGATCGATTGGGGCTGGTGCTGTTCGACCGGGACGCATTCATCCATTGCCCGCTGACTCTGGATCATTCGGCATTCGACCTGTATCTGGATGTGGTCAAAGCCGATTTGATGCCGGCCGAGGGACAGGGCACACGCATTTCACGGGCGATTGAAGCGGCCCTGAACGGTTTCGATCCTGAGTCTGAACAGTCGCGGATTATCGTGATTTTCTCGGATGGGGAAACATTCGAGGAGGATCTTTCGAATGCAATCGATAAGGCCCGTGATGCGAAAGTCAAGATTTACAGCGTGGGCGTGGGTAGTGTTAAGGGTGGTTTGATACCGATAAAGAATAGAGATGGCGTGGTTGTCGATTATGTCAAGGATGAGACCGGCGTGGATGCCCTGTCGCGGCTGAATATTGCACCGCTTGAGCAGATTGCCAGCCGAACCAATGGCAAGTTTTACCTGGCATCCTCGGGCGGACGGGTTCTGCGTAATCTGGTGGAGGATATCACCGGGCTGGAAAAGGCGGAACTTGAGGGCAAGCTGATAACGCAGTATGAGGATCGTTTCCAGATTCCGCTTCTGATCGCGCTCTTGTTTTTTATTTTTGAGTTCGTATTATCGGATATCAAAACAACCCCTGTGTGGAGGGTATTTCTGAAATGAGAATTAAATTGACAATATTAATGCTGCTCCTGGCAGTTTCGCTTGTTCAGGCTCAGGAATATAAGGATCTCAATGATCTGGGAGTCAGGGCTTATAAACAGGGGCAGTATGATTCATCGATGTTTTATTTCGGAAAGGCCCTGGAGGCCAATCCGGAAAGCGATGTGATCGATTTCAATCTCGGCAACGCTCATCATCAGGAGGGCAATTACGAGCAGGCCCTGGCCAGCTATGACCGTGCCGCTTCGGACAAAGACAGCCTTTTGGCGGCGGAATCTTTTTACAATAAAGGCAATACCTATTATCGGTCGGGTGAACTGGACAAGGCTATAGATGCTTACAAAAGGTCACTGGATTTCGATCCGGATGACAGGGATGCCAAGTATAACCTGGAACTGGCCCTGAAAAAGAAGCAGGAGCAACAACAGCAACAACAAAAAAAGCAGCAACAGCAGAATCAGGACCAGGAGGATCAGGAACAGAAAGAGGACCAGCAGGAACAGAATCAGGACCAGCAGGAACAGAATCAGGACCAGCAGCAACAGGATCAAAAGCAGAATGAGGATCAGGACCAGCAGCAGCAGGAATCAGAGCAGGATCAGCAAGAACAGCAGGATAAAGAGCAGCAGGACCAGCAGCAGCAGGAATCAGAGCAGGATCAGCAAGAACAGCAGGATAAAG
>CAZVLB010000006.1:0-176936 GCA_964627935.1 uncultured Ignavibacteria bacterium | reverse complement strand
AGCAGCAGGAGCAGCAGGAGGGTCAGGAAGGCGAGGAAGAACGGGAACAGCCACAGGGCCAACCCCGGGGCGAGGACCAGGAACAGGAGAGCCGTCCGATGCAACTCGACGAGGAACGCGCCCAGGCCCTGCTCGAGGGCTTAAACGAAGATGAGAAGGAAGTCCTGAAGCAATTGATGAAGAAAAAAGTAGGGGTATCATCATACAAGGGCAAGAACTGGTAATATGGTAATCATGAGAATAATATATACAGCCCTGGCACTTACCATCATCTTTTGCGCAGGTGTTTATGCGCAGGATGATGTTCAGGTATCCGCGGAACTCAGTTCGCCGGAAATCGGCATCAATGAGCAGGTGACATTATCCGTGACAGTCAGCGGCAACCGCTCTGTCCAGGAGCCGCAGCTTCCTCCGCTCGAGGGATTCAACATATTTTCCACCGGCCAGCAATACAGCTCTCAGATTGTCAACGGTCGTATGAGCACGCAGGTTAAGTTCAACTATATCATGATGCCCACACAGACGGGTAAATTCGTGGTCAGGCCGATTCAGGTTAAGGTGGGCGGAAAAACATATACCACGGAACCGTTGACTTTGACAGTGACAGCATCCAGGACCCCGCAAGGTCCCTCGGGAGGGGCCTCGGGGGCCAGTCGAAGATCGGCCACCGATGATGATGAATTCATTATCGAGGCGCAAATCAGCAAGGATACCGTTTACGAGGGCGAGATGCTTCTGTATAGATTTTTTGCATTCCAGAAGCGCGGGGTCGGTTTCCTTTCCGATCCATCGTATATACCGCCATCCTACTCCGGGTTCTGGAAAGAGGATTTCGGCTGGAAACGGTTTTCGCGTGTAATCCGGGGCAATGCCTATGTGGCCAATGAGATGGATATCTACCTGTTTCCGGTAACTCCGGGCCAGATCACTATCGAGCCGACACGTGTTGTGGTTACCCCGGATCGTCTGGACAACCTGCTCAATTTCGATCCGTTCAACCCTCGCAGCCTGCGTTCACGAGGATTGCGCACCGAGCCGGAAACCCTTTACACAGAGCCAAAAGTGATCAATGTATTGCCCTTACCGGCAGAGGGCCGTCCGCGCAGCTTCAAGGGATCGGTGGGCGATTTCAATATGAAAGTTGATATATCCGGCACGGAAGTGACTGTCGATGAAACGATTCTGATGACCATGCAGATCAGCGGTAAAGGCAATATCAAGACAATTACACCGCCCGATTTACCTGAGATCGAAGGTCTGGACATCCGGCCCTCGGGCGACAGTATCTGGCAGCGTGAAACCGGCGGCGAAATTATCGGGGCCAAGATATTCGAGTTTTCGATCATACCGGAACAGGAAGGGGTATACGAGATACCGTCCCTGAAGTGGAGTTATTTCGATCCCAGTCAGGAGCAATACAAGACTCACAGCACGGATTCATACACAATAGATATAAGCCCGGGTAGAGCCGGGCCGAGTGATGCCATAAGCGGGCTGATGACACCTAAATCCGACCTGAAGTTGCGCGGTATCCTGGCAGTCAAGCCATTGGAGGGCGGGCTTAAAAAGTCCTCCACGCCGTTGATTTTGAAGCCGGGATTTATTGCCATGCAGGGCCTGCCGATTTTGATCCTGGCCGGTGTTATTGTGCTTCGGCGCAGACAGGAAAAGTTGATGGGAGATATCAGGTATCGGCGACTGAAACGTGCCCGCGGTATGGCCCGTAAACATCTTTCGGAAGCCAATGGCCTGTTGAAATCGGGCCGAATGGATGATTTTTATGGCGCGGTGTCGAGGGCGGTCTTTCAGTATGTGGGTGATAAGTTCAACAGGTCGGCATCCGGACTGACCGAAAGCGAGGTCGCATCGATTCTGGAGGAACATCATTTCAGCGACGAGATCAGAAGTGAATTTAAGGAATTGATCGATGAGCTCAATTTCGGCCGTTATGCACCCGGTGGCGGCGGCGAGGAGCATGCCCGAGAAATTCTCCGGCGTGCCGAAAAATGGATCGTGGCGGCGGAAAATGAGGGGAGACGGATCCGATGAGGCCAATGCGATATACTTTAATGGCCATGCTGGTCATCCTCATCCTGACCGCGACTTTATTTGCCGATGCGCGTGAGGATTTCAATCAGGCGGTGGAATTATATAATCAGGGCGAATTTCAGGAGGCCCTGGAACTCTTTAAATCGGTTGAAGAACAGGGCTATGTTGATGCCGAGCTGTTTTATAATCTGGGCAACTGCTACTATAAAACCGAGCACAAAGGCATGGCTGTGGCCTATTATCTCAAGGCGCTCAAACAGGATCCGCGCGATGACGATATCAAATCCAACCTGTTGTTTGTGCGCAGCACTTTGCGCGATAAATATGAGGACACGGTGCAGAATCCGATCTGGGGCTTTGTAAAAAGCAGCGCACTGAGTTTTCATGTCAATGAGCTGACCATAATCAGCTTTGTTTTCTTCCTGGGATTGATTGTAATCCTGATCTTTCAAGTCTTCTATAAACAAAAAAATCCTCTTATCCTGGCCGGAATAATCGCTTTGATCGTGTTGCTGGTGATTTCCGGCAGCCTGCTGGGAATAAACCTCAAGCTCAACTATTTCACGGACAGGGCTGTGATTATCGAGCCGGAGGTGAATGTTCTGGCGGGTCCGGGCGCAACCAGCGATATCCGCTTTACTGCCCATGAGGGGCTGACATTTGAGATTCTCAAACAGGAATCGGGCTATTATGAGGCTATTTTTGCCAATAACCTCAAGGGCTGGATAGACATTGCCAAAGCCTATCAGTATGAATGACAATAGCTTACCTGTCAGGTAGAGTTTTTCCTTCTTTATTATATTGTTTGACAGTCAATAAACACTGATTTATCTTCCGTTCATGGCTAAGCTGCATTTCCGTCATAAATGGATTTTCGGGATACTCGTTGCGCTTGTTCTTCTGGGGCTGTGTTTTTATGACCTGGATTTTTCGCGGCTGTGGGAAACGATCAAAAGCATCAGATTCGTTTACCTTGCGCCGGCATTTATTCTGGGTATTCTGAAGGTCTTCGTGGCTTCCATGCGCTGGAAGATGCTGATCGATAAATATAAGCATATACCGGTCCGCAGGATTTTCTCTGTGTATTCCGTGGGACAGCTGGTAAATATTTCCCTGCCCGCCCTGACCGGCCAGGCGGCCCGTGTGGTAATTTTGCATAAAGCAGAAAATCTGCCCAAGACATTCTGTGCCACGACTATCCTGATGGAGGCGACATTCGATGGTATCTGCCTGATTCTGCTTTTGATCACATCGTCATTTTTCTTCACTTTCCCGGGATGGATCACGCGCTATGTTTTCATCCTCGGTATCATTCTGATCGGGCTGATTCTGGCTTATGTCCTGATTCTGATAAACCGTCGCGGTCTGACCTATTTCGGCAAGACCAAAATCCGCAGACGTTTCCCGCGATTTTACAAAAGGCTGGAAAAGCTGGCTAAATCATTTACCCAGGGCCTGGGTTCGTTGACGTCTTTCCGGCACACGATTACGGTTTTGTTTTATTCGATGCTGATGTGGGCCTGTTCGGTGGGTGTGGTTGTTTTCCTGATTGCGGCATTTCGTGAGGGATTCGGGCTGAATGTGCCGTTCTGGATGGGCCTGGTGTTTGTGGCACTCACGGCATTTTTTACCACAATCCCGATTACCCCGGGCAATGTGGGGACATTCCAATGGATCGTTATCGGTATTCTCAAGCAGGTTTACGGTGGCGATGTCAGCAAGGAGGTGGCGGTCAGTTTTTCATTGATACTGCATTTTCTGAACCTTGCGCCGGTCTGGATCTGCGGTTTATTCTTCCTGTTTAAGGATCATTTCGGCGTGAGTGAGATTCGCAAGGAATCGCTGGAGGTCGATTTCCCGGGAGATAACGGCAACGGCAACGGCAAGCATGCAGATCAGGCTCAGAAAGCCGATAAAGACCATGAAGTTAAAAAAACTCGATGAACTTCTCAAAAAAGCCTACCGCAAACGTAAATGGAAACCACATGGCAGCGCGCTCGATGTTCTGATCGGGACCATACTTTCTCAGAACACCTCGGATGTCAATTCAGAGCGCGCATTTGAGTCCCTGAAATCGGGGTTTAAGGGCTGGAAATCGATTGATGATGCCCCGCTGTCCAAAATAGAGGAGGCCATCAAATCCGGCGGGCTGGCCAAAAGCAAGAGCCGCTATATCAAATCGGCCCTAAATAAAGTACATCAGGATCATGGACGGTTCAGCCTGGAGAAAATCAAATACTATCCGCTTGAGAAGGGCCTGGATTATCTGACTTCATTTGATGGTGTCGGCTCGAAGACTGCCGCCTGTGTGCTTTTGTTTGCATTCGGCAAGCCAATTATGCCGGTCGATACGCATGTTCATCGTGTCAGCTGGCGCATGGGGCTTGTGCCTGAGAGCGATGACCGTGAAAAAACATTTAAGTTTTGGTTTGATCAATCGGATAATCTTGATTATTATAATCTGCACTTGAACATTGTCAGGCATGGACGTCGTACATGCAAATCCGGCAGTCCGTTATGCGGCCAGTGCAATTTGCCCCGGTATTGCAGGTACTACAAAGAAAACGTGAAAAATGGTTAGATCGTTTTACTGGACACCGGAAAGCGGAGGACGGGAACGTCTGGGGGTCCTTGATTTCAAGGAACTGATGCAGACTCCCAATTCAATCCTGTGGGTTGACCTTTTCAATCCCACCGATGAGGAATCCTATATCCTGACCCATGATTTCAACTTTCATCCGCTCTCGATCGAGGACGTCCTGTCAGAGGAAAGCCGTCCCAAGGTGGACGAATACGAGGAATATCTGTTCGTGATTTTCCAATCGGTCGGCCGTCCGGGGGGAGAGGATGAATTGCAGGTTGATGATATCGGCATATTTCTGAGCCGCAATGCGGTGGTTACGGTACACAGGCATCAGATCGACATCCTCAATACGCTGTTTCGCAAGTTCCAGCGCGATGACCGTATTGTGGCGCGCGGCACCAGTTTCCTGTTCCATGCTATTCTGGATTATCTTGTTGACACATACAATAAGCCGCTGGATATTATCGAAGCGGAGACGGACAAAATCGAGGATGATATCTTCCTGGAACCGGAATCGGAGATTATCAAGCGCATTTTCAATATCCGCCGTGACACGCTTGATTTTAAGCGAATTATGGCGCCCCTGCGGGAGGTCATATACCAGATGACAACCGGCAAGCTGTCGCTTATATCGGAGAAGGCTGAGGTTTATTTTGCCGATATCCATGACCATCTTTCTCGCATGATGGATGAGTGCGACAGTAATCGTGATATTTTGAATTCAGCTCTGGAGGTATATTTCTCCTCTATTTCCGAGCGCACCAATCAGATCATTAAGTTTTTGACCATATTTACAGCTATTTTGTTGCCGCCCTCCTTTCTGGCCAGCCTCTACGGCATGAATTTCGAGAGGATGCCGCTTCTGCAGACGGATCATGGCTACCTGATAATCTGGGGCCTGATTATTGTAGTCGTGGTTGTATTGCTTGTGTTTTTCAAGAAAAGAAGATGGATATAGCCCCGATTCTAACCTCATTCTAACAAAAAAATCCGAAAAAAATGAAACCATATTTTTATTAATTCGTTAAATTGGTCATTCGCTTTTTTGGCGGTTAAATATGACTGACCGGTCAGTCAATTACGAAGGAAGTGAGATGGCAGTTGACAGGCAGAAACAAAAACGCAAAAAGATAATCAAAGCGGCGGAATGGCTGTTTTCGCGCAATGGCTTTCATGGCACTGAGGTGGAGCAAATCGCACGCCGGGCGGGCCTGGCCAAAGGGACGGTATACAATTATTTCAAAAATAAGGAAGATATCCTCATTTCGGTGATTGAGAGCGGTTTTGAACAGCTTGACCGGAAGATGAGAAGCGGCCTGAAGGGGGTATCCTCGCCGGTTGACAGGCTGAAGCGTGGAATTGAAATCTATGGCGGCTATCTCAAGACCCGCCAGCCCCTGGTGCGTATGCTCCTGGGAGAAAAGGCACAGTTGAGCTTTGGTTTTAAGAAACGCTTTCATGATATAGCATATTCCCATACAAATCATATCGAAAAAACGATCAGGGAGGCAATCGATATGGGCCTGATGAAGGATCTTGACCCGTATGTGGCGGCGACCTGTTTGATCGGCATGATGGATATGCTTTATGTGCGTGAAACAATTGAGAATAAGAATATACCCTCAGAGGTAAAACACGAACTGGTAACTGAAATCTTTATGGAAGGGATGTTGGCATAATGGGGGAGCTTAAACGAATCTCAGCAATTGCCATGTTCAGCATGGTTCTCCTGATTATCCCGATTCTTCAGGCACCTCTTTTTGCGGTTGACCTGAGTGTGTCTGAGGCGGTCAGGATGTCTCTTGAAAACAATGAGACCTATCTTTCCGCCTTGCAGGAAAAGGAAAAAGCCGAGGGTCAGGTACGTGAGGCCTGGGCCGGGGCATTGCCCACGCTTACTTTCGATGGCGGCTATACACGCAACTTCGAGCTTCAGGAGCTGGTATTCGGCGATCAGCGGGTGCAGATCGGGACCAGGAACAATTACCGTTTCGGCTTTACAATCGATCAGACCCTGTTCGGCGGCGGAAGAGTTTTTAACGGGCTCAAGATAGCCAGGCTGTATGATCAGTATTCGCGGCAGAACCTGAAACTGGCTAGGCAGGAGGTCATCTTCGGCGCCAAGGAGGCTTATTTTTCGGCCATCCTGGCACAGGATTATGTGGCCGTGTCCGAGGATGCGGTAGAACGGGCCCGTGAAAACTACGAGGTGGTTCTGAGCCGTTACCAGGAGGGACTGGTATCGGAATTCGAAAAGCTCAGCGCCGAGGTGGAGCTGGCCAACCTGTTCCCGCAATTGACCAGAGCGCAAAACAATGCTGACATCGCCTTGAATAACCTGCGCTATTATATAGGTTATGATGATCTGAATGATATCGAACTGGACTTTGAATTCAATATAGAGGATACGATTGCCACGCCCGGACTGGACAGGTCCCTGGAAAGGGCTTTTGCCAACCGTCCTGATTATGTCGGGCAGGATTACCTGATCAGGGCCTACAAAAGCGCGATCGGAGTGGCCCGTTCCGGCCGGATGCCGTCTTTGTATTTCAATTTCGCAATGAACTGGGAAGCATATGTCGATGAGAGCCTTCCGGATGAAAATGACTGGTTCAGGAGCACATCGGCTTCGCTGAACCTGACGTTTCCTGTTTTCGACGGTTTGGAATCATCGGGCAAGGTCAAACAGGCCCGGGCCGACTATATACAGGGTAAGCTTCAGAGACAGCAGATCGAGGACGCTATCCGCCTGCAGGTAGAAGAGGCGATCGGTTCGATAGCAACCGCGAAGCGGCAGTTGACCGGCGGATTAAAAACGATCAGCCTGGCCAGGGAGGGGCTGCGCGTTGCCAACCTGCGCTTCAAGAATGGCGTGGGTACTCAGCTCGAGATTCTGGCCGCACGTGAGGCGGTAACACAGGCGGAAACGAATTATATACAGGCTATTTACGATTACGAGATAGCCGTTGCCAGATACGAGAAAGCGATCGGTATTGACCTACTGGATAAAGGAGATGACAATGCAGCTAAATAAGATAATTGTAGCAGTTCTAATTCTGATTTTTGTTGCCGGCTGCGGCGGTAATGATACCGCCCAGGATACGATTGAACCGGAACGGATACCGGTCGAGACGATTGTCGCCGATTATGGAAGCCTGACAATTTCCAAGACATATTCGGGTACTGTTAAGGGCCTGGAGCAGGCTGACCTGATAGCCAAACTGGCCGAGACGGTTGAGAGAATCAATGTCAGAGAAGGTGATTCTGTCAGTGCCGGAAAGGTTTTGATCGAACTGGATGAGGGCGGGCCAAGCTCGCAGTATCATCAGTCGCAGGCAGTATTCGAAAACACGCGCAAGCTTTTAAATAAGTATAAAAATCTGTATCAAGAGGGTGCGGTCTCCGAAAATGAGTTGGACCAGATAGAAACAGAATTCGAAGTAGCCAGAGCAAATTTCCAGGCTGCCAGGGAGCTGGTCAATATTGTCTCTCCGATTAACGGAGAGGTCACTTCTGTCAACGTCAATGTCGGCGACCAGGTTTATGTCGGCCAGCACCTGGCTACGGTCGGGCGCAGGGATTCGGTGCGCATAGATGTCGGTATCGATCCGGAAGATGTGGACTATGTCAATGCCGGCGATACGGTGACGATCACGATGCAGGGGGCCAATGGCAAGGTTACGAGCGGTGTAATCAAGCGCGTGGCCCGTTCGGCCAATCCGGACACGAGAGCATTTTCGGTTGAGATCGTGGCTTCCAACCTCGATGGAGCTTTGAAAGTTGGCGGATTGGCTACGGCAACGATCGACCTGTATCAACTCGAGAAGGCGCTTCTGGTGCCGATTGAAGCGGTCCTTATTCAGCGTGGCATACCCAAGCTGTTCAAGCTGGATGCCGACACGGCCCGCTCGGTGGAAGTTCAATTGGGGCAGAGTGACGGCGAAAATTATGAAATCCTGTCCGGGGTCCAGGCAGGTGATGAGATTGTCGTACTGGGGAAGGCATTTCTGGATGAGGGAATGCTGGTCGACAAGGTTAATCAGGGAGGTACAGCAGAATGATATTAGCGGATGTATCCATCAAGCGCCCTGTCTTTGCAGCAATGATGATTATCGCCCTGCTGGTTCTGGGGTGGACATCCTTCAACAGGCTCAGTATGGAGCTTTTCCCTGATGTCGACTTCCCGTTCGTGGTGGTTTCCACTGTGTATCCGGGTGCAGGTGCCGAATCGGTGGAGATCGAGGTTACCAAGGAGATCGAGGACGCTGTCAACCCGGTTTCCGGTATTGAGCGTATCCAATCGACATCCAGCGAAGGCTTTTCGATCGTTATGATAGAATTTGAGCTGGAGAAAAACAGCCTTGATGCTGCCCAGGAGGTTCGTGATAAGGTCGCCTCTATTCGTGGTGAATTGCCGCAGGATATCGAGGATCCGATTATTCAGCGTTTTGATCCGACCGCCCAGGCGGTTCTTTCGATTGTCATCTCCGGAGATCGTTCACCCCGCGATTTGACTTACATGGCCAAAGAACGGGTACAGGAGAGAATTGAAAATATCTCCGGCATAGGTTCTGTGAATCTTCTTGGCGGTTATGAACGTGAGATTCAGGTTGAGCTCGATCTTGATCTTTTGAAAAGCTATGGACTTACCACTTTTGATGTCCAGCGCGTGATCGCCTCTGAAAATTTCGAACTCCCCGGCGGACGACTGAAAAAGGGCAGAAGCGAGCTTCTGGTGCGAACGATGGGCAAGATCAATGATATCGGGGAACTCAGAGATTTTATAATAGATACCCCGGAGGGCCGTTTTGTTAAGCTCTCGGATGTTGCCACGGTAACTGATGGTGTAAAGGAGCAGCGTTCAATTGCCAGGCTGGGTATTCGTGATGATGGCAATTTCCAGGTCAGGCGGGCGATTTCACTGGATGTTATCACACAATCAGGGGCCAATGTTGTAGAGGTCGCCGATCGAGTCAAAGAAGAGCTGGAGCAGCTGGACAAAGAACTTCCGGATGATATCACGCTCACAATCGTTCAGGATCGATCTACATTTACCCGAGATGCGGTACATGATGTTGTCATAAACCTGATCTATGGCGGTATCCTGGCAATCGTTGTGGTATTTCTTTTCCTGGCCAACGTGCGTTCAACGATAATTACCGGTATCGCGATTCCGGTGTCGATTATCTCGACATTTACATTTATGAATGCGCTCGGCTTCACATTGAACTTCATGACACTTTTGGGCCTGTCGCTGGCTGTGGGGTTATTGATCGATGATGCGATTGTGGTGATCGAAAATATTTACAGGCATCTTTCGATGGGTAAGGATGGCGCCAGGGCGGCCTCGGATGGAACCTCGGAAATCGGGCTGGCGGTGACCGCGACCACATTTGCGATTATTGTCGTGTTCCTGCCGGTGGCGTTTATGAAGGGCATTGTCGGAAGAATCTTCTATTCCTTCGGCATGACAGTGGCCTTTTCTGTTTTGGTTTCACTGTTTGTGGCCTTCACGCTCACTCCCATGCTCTCATCAAAATTTCTCAGAGAAGAAAAATCGCATAAGGGCAGCAGGAATCCGATTTTCATGATAACCAATGCCTGGAACAATGTTTTCAGCAGAATCGGAGAAAAATATCGTGGCATGCTCAAATGGTCACTGAGTCATCGCTGGGCGGTTCTTCTTCTGGCAACGGCATTGTTTGTCGGTTCATTCTTTGTGGGTGGTCTGCTGGGATTTGAGTTTATGCCGCGCACGGATGAAAGCCAGTTTTATGTGAATTTCCAGACCGCTCCGGAAAGTACGATTGAAAAGACTGAAGAGATTATCAGGAAGGCCGAGCAACGGCTGGTCAAGTATCCGGAAATAACCAAAGTGTATACTGTAATCGGCGGCTCGGAACAGATGGGCCAGGCACAGGTGAATGAGGGCTACATCTATGTTGAGATGCTGCCCATAAATGAACGTGATATATCGGCCCAGGAATTTATTATCGATGTGCGCGAGAGCTTGAAAGGTAATCCTGGGGCCAAGCTGTCTGTTGCGCTGGAGCCCTCGGAGGGTGGTTCGGCACCGGTGGAATTCGCCATCATGGGTGAATCCGAACAACGTCTGGCGCAATATACGGAAATGGTTGAGGAGATAGTGCGGGCCACACCCGGCGCCGTTGATATAGATAATACATTAACCAAGGTTAAGCCCGAGGTGCAGATCGAGATCGACCGCAAGAAGGCGGCTGATCTGGGAATAAATCGCCAGGAACTTGCCATGGCGGTGAGAATGCTGGTCGAGGGGGAGGAAGTAACGCGTCTTCGTGATGAAGACGAAGAATATGATATCCTGCTCAGGCTCAAGCCTGATCAGCGCGATGAGATCGATGACCTGGAAAGCTTTATGATACCCTCACATAAGGATATCGAGGGTATCCAGAATCCGGCTTTCCCGTTATCACGTGTGGCCAGGTTCATTTCCAGCGGTGCTCCTCCGGAAATCAATCGGTATGACCGCCAGAGATATTATACGGTCACCGCTAATGTGGCCGGCCGCTTTACTGGTGATGTACGTGCCGATATTCAAGCCAGCGTTGATTCACTTGAATTGCCGCCCGGGTATAATATTCAGCAGATTGGCGAGGGCCAATGGCAGGCGGAATCCTTCCAGTACCTGACCGAGGCGCTTATTCTTGCGGTTATTTTCATCTACCTGGTGCTGGCCTCACAGTTAAACAGTTTCCGTGATCCGATTACGATCATGATGTCTCTGCCTTTATCGCTGATCGGTGCTTTCCTGGGTCTTTTGATATTCAACTCACCGGTTTCGATTATATCGTTTATCGGCATTATCATGCTTATGGGGCTTGTGACCAAGAATGCTATTCTTCTGATAGACTTTGTGCAACAGCGCCGTGAGGCCGGCTACAGCCGTGAGGAGGCGATCATGGAAGCCGGGCCGATCAGGCTCAGGCCGATTATGATGACCGCTCTTTCGCTGATCTTCGGCATGTTGCCGCTGGCGCTGGCTTTGGGGCCGGGAGCGGAGCTCCGTGCGCCGATCGCCCGTGTCGTTATCGGCGGAATGATTTCTTCAACTTTCTTGACACTTGTCGTAATTCCTGTTGTTTATACCGTGTTAGAAGATGCTTTAAGATTGCCCGGAAAGTTGTTTAGAAAAATAAAGGGAACCGATGGCGCAGAAAAATTGCAAAAAGCTTAGTTTCAAAGAACTGAACAATACGAGCAACCTGTTCAAGGATTTTCTGTTCGATTTCGAACGGGTTGCTTCTTATTATTGCGCGGATTTCCGCGACCTGCAAAAATTCAGGAAAAACTCGCAGAGTATTGCCGGACGGGAATATCCGCGCGATGCCCTGGTTGATATTCTTACCGAACAGAACAGGCTCTATGGCTTTGGTGATAAGACCTTCGAGAATATCGACAAGCTCAGGGATAAATCGACCTGCGTGGTGTTCACGGGTCAGCAGGTTGGCCTGCTTACAGGACCGCTCTATACGGTTTATAAGACATTGACCACAATCAAATTATCCGAGCGCCTGAGCAAAGAGATGGGTGTGGAGGTTGTACCGATTTTCTGGATGGCGGCCGATGATCATGATTTCGAGGAAGTCGGCCATGTACATCTTCTGGATCGTGAAAAGAAGCCGGTCAAGATCCACTATCGGCCCAAGGATAAGCCTCAGGATATTCCGATGGGCTTTTTTACGCTGGATGAGAATATTACCGATTTTCTTGACAAGGTGTTGGAAACTCTCCTGCCCAATGATTACTATCCCGATGTCGAGGCGATGATCCGCGAGGCCTACAAGCCGGGCAGGTCGATTGTCGAGGCGTTCGGGATCATTATGGGCCGGTTGTTTGCAGGCTCGGGTTTGATACTGGTCAATCCGGCGGATACAGAGGTCAAGCAGCTCGCGACCCCGATTTTCAAAAAGGAAATAAAAGAGAATTCGGAATCGAATCAGATTGTCGACCTGGCCAATCTCGAGCTGGATAAGCTGGGATATCATCTGCAGGTGCATAACCTGAAAGATTACCTGAACCTGTTTTATTATACCGGTTCACGCTCGCGGGTGATGCTGGACGGCGATGAATATATCATCGAGGCCCAGGAGAAGAGATATTCGCAGGAGGATTTATTGAAGGCGGTTGATGATGCTCCGTCATTTTTCTCGCCCAATGTGATTCTTCGTCCGGTAACGCAGGATTATATCTTTCCCACGCTGGCTTATATTGGCGGCCCCTCAGAGGTAGCTTATTTCGCGCAGATCAAGGATCTGCACAGTCATTTTAAGGTACAATGCCCGATAGTATATCCACGGATTTCGGCGACTATAGTGGATAACTACTCGATCAAGACCATGCAGAAATACGATCTTCATCTGGGTGATCTGTCCAGTGACAAAAAAGTGCAGGGTGCTATTAATGCGATTGTGGAGCGCAAATTCCCGCAGGAATATACCGATAAGATCGAGGAAAACCGCCTGGAGATACTAAACAAGATCATGGAACTGCATGAGGTCGTGAAGATATTCGATGAAGGTGTGCAGAAGACACTGGATAAGACCCGCGGCAAAATCGATTATGAGCTGAAATCCCTGCAGGATAAAATACTGAAAGCCTATAAAAAAGAAAATGACAACATCGTACATGCCGTGCAGAGTACCGGCGACTTTCTTTTCCCGGAAGCCTCGATGCAGGAACGTCATTTGAATATCCTGACATTTATCAACAGGTACGGCATGGAATTTATGGATAAAATCTCGGAGCATCTTAAAGTTGACAGCTATGATCATCAGGTGCTCTGCCTTGAGGATATGGGTTATTAGATGAAAATCGGAATAGTCTGTTATCCGGTGATCGGCGGTTCCGGGGTGGTTGCCACCGAACTGGGGATTTATCTCGCGGAACGGGGTCATGAGGTGCATTTCTTTTCCTATGCCATGCCTTTTCGGCTGGAGCCCAACCTGGAAAACCTGTTCTATCATCAGGTCGAGACATCAAATTATCCACTTTTTAAGTATCCGCCGTATACGCTGACATTATCCGCCAAAATCGCCAAGGTTGCTGATGACAAGGGCCTGGATATAATTCATGCCCATTATGCGATCCCACATGCGGTTTGCGGTTATCTGGCCAAGAAGATGCTGTCCGGGAAGCGTGATCTGAAAGTTATAACGACTGTGCATGGCACCGATGTCACTCTGGTGGGTTCGGATAAGTCTTTTGTAGATATTACCAGATTTTCGATTGAATCCTCGGATGCGGTTACGGCCGTGTCCAAACATCTGAAAAAAGAGGTCTGCCGCACATTCAATATCTGCAAAGATGTGGAAGTCATCTATAACTTCATCGATCCGGATAAATACGCACCGGGCGACAAATGCGGACTGAAGAAGAAATTCGCGCCTGATGGTGAGAAAATAATTGTGCATATGTCCAATTTCAGGCCATTGAAGAGAATTCCGGATGTGATCGAGACATTCAGGCGTGTTCATGAAAAAGTAAAAAGCAAGTTGATCCTGATTGGCGAGGGACCGGAAATCGCCACTGCTTCGCAGATGATCGCTGAATATGGTCTTGAAGAGGATGTGCATTTCATGGGCAGTCTGTACCGGATAGAAAATATCCTGTCGGCCGGTGATCTGTTTTTACTGCCCTCGGAGCATGAATCGTTCGGATTGGCCGCCATGGAGGCATTATGTTGCGGTGTGCCGGCGATTGGAACAAAGAAGACCGGTTTGCCCGAGCTTATTTGTGATGGCAAGTCGGGCTTTCTGTGTGATATCGGCGATACCGATTGCATGGCCGAGAAGGCTTTGCAGATCCTGACTGACCGCGAAATGTGGAAGTCATTTTCCGAGCATGGCCGAAAACATGTGGCCAGCCTGTTCAACTACAATAGCGTGGTCAGCCAGTATGAAGAACTCTATGAAAAGGTACTGAAATCATGAGCGAAAGTGAAATCAAACTGGATGCGCTGGCGATTGCGGCTCATTGCGATGACATAGAGATAACAGTCAGCGGGCTTTTGATCAAGCTGGTCGACCTCGGGTATAAAGTCGGCGGATGTGATCTCACAGGCGGCGAGATGGGCACCAAGGGCGATGCCGATACGCGCCTGGAAGAAGCGCAGTGTGCGGCGGATATTATGGGGCTGTCGATGCGTGAAAATCTGGGCCTGCCGGATGCCAAGCTGGAGATGCGCCGGGATTATATGCTCAAGATTGCCTCCTTAATCAGGAGAACCAAACCGCATCTGGTTATATTGCCTCATTGGGAACAGCGTCATCCGGATCACAGGCTCTGTTCTATGCTGGGTCAGGATGCCTGCTATTTTGCGGGCTTGAAAAAGCTCGAGATGGAGGGTGAACCGCATCGTCCGCATAAAATATTATTTTCGCCCTATTATCGATCCACAGTTCAGCCGACTTTTTATGTCGATATCAGCGATCAGATGGAACGCAAGCTCAAGGCGGTGGCCTGCTATAAGAGCCAGTTTGACGGCACAGAATCATCGAAACAGATTTTCCATCCCGGCACGGATGTTTTCGATTATATCAAGACCCGCGATCATAACCAGGGCATGACGATTCGGGTGCAATATGCCGAGGCCTATTTGCAGAAAGAGATGATGCAGGTTGATGATCCTATGACGCTCAAGGTTAGATCGGTATAGATCATCTCGAGGCTTCTATTGGCCTGCCTTCTGCCAGAATTTCAACTCCTCATGGAATTCCCACGCTTTCAAGTTTCTTGCAATAACAATAAATTTCCCGGAAACCATTGCAGGGATTGACTTTTAAGATAATTGGTCTATATTCCAACCGGAAGAGGATGGGGCCTGGTGGCCCCCGCGGGCTTCAAACCCGTTGGCTGCCCTAACAGGCAGCGGAGGGTTCGATTCCTTCCCCTTCCGTTTTTATTAGCTCCTGTTTATGCTTGTTTGGTGATGTGATCACACTTATATTTTCAAGGCCATGAAAAAAACAGAAATTAAACATTTCAAGGATATCCCGCAGGTCGAAAAAATTCTGGCCGATTACAGCCTTTCCGAGTATGTCACCCGCTATTCCAAGCCATTGGTAGCAGAGATTGTCCGCAAGCATATCGACAGCCTGCGCGCCCAGCTCAAGGATGGTATTACCACTAACACCGATGAGTTGATTGACCTGATTGTGAATGACCTCGAGAGGCTCAGGTTTAAATTTACAAACAAGGTCATCAATGCCACCGGAATTGTTGTGCATACGAACCTGGGGCGGACTCCTCTGGGGCCGGATATATTTGATCGATTGAAAGAGAAGATTTCCGGCTATTCGTCGCTGGAGTTCAATGTTGTCGAGGGTGAACGGGGCAGCCGGGGATCCTACCTGTTTGAATTATTATCAGCCCTGACAGGCGCCGAGGCCGGTATCGCGGTCAATAACAACGCCTCCGCCGTGATGCTGATATTGAATACATTCGGGCTGAACAAAAAGGTGCTCGTGTCACGCGGAGAGCAGGTACAGATCGGCGGCGGTTTCCGTATGCATGAGGTAGCGGTAAGAAGCGGCGTTGATCTGGTCGAAGTGGGCGCGACCAATCGCACGGTTATCGATGATTACCGTGATGCTATCGATGATGAAACCACAGTGCTGTTCAAGGTTCATCTTTCCAATTTCAAGCAGATCGGCTTTACGGAAGAAACCTCGATAAAAGAACTTGTCGAGCTTGGCGCAGAAAAACAGATTACAGTTGTGCATGATCTCGGATCGGGCGCATTAGTGGACACATCCCGGTTCGGCATAACACATGAGCCGACAATTCATGATTCACTGGCGGCCGGCGCCGACCTGGTCTGTTTCTCGGGTGATAAGTTGTTGGGTGGTCCGCAGGCGGGAATTATCCTGGGCAAAGCGGATAAAGTGGCAGCAGTAAAGAAGAATCCATTGTATCGGGCGGTCCGTCTGGATAAGATCGTGATCGCGATTTTAGAAGCGTTAATCATAGATTATATGAAACAGGATTACTCGCAGATTCCGCTTTTGCATATCCTCTCGTTAAATATAGATGATTTGCGTAAACGTGCCGAGGCCCTTCAGCAGAAGCTCCATCTCCAGAGAATCGAAAGTAAAATTGTCACAACCGAGGCATTTTGCGGGGGAGGATCATTGCCGGAAGAATCATTTCCCTCACTGGGTCTGAAAATTCACACGCATATTTCCGCTTCTAAGCTCTCCCGCAGCCTTCGCCTGCACAATCCCCCCATAATCGGCAGGATCAAAGAGGATCATTTGATTCTCGATCTGCGAACAGTTTTCACGGATGAAGAAAGCTATATCATCTCGGCATTGAAAGAAGCCACGGGGGGCTGATATGTTTTATACGCTGGCCACAGCCGGGCATATAGATCATGGCAAGTCGACCCTGGTCAGGGCCCTGACCGGAATCAACCCGGACCGTCTGCCGGAAGAGCAAAAGCGTGAGATGACAATCGACCTCGGATTTGCATGGTTTTCGCTTGAGAATGGCGATGAGGTCGGGATCGTGGATGTGCCCGGGCATGAGCGTTTTATCCGCAACATGATTGCGGGTGTGGGCGGTATCGATTATGTCCTTTTTATTGTTGCCGCCGATGATGGCTGGATGCCGCAGTCGCAGGAACACCTGGAGATTCTCGATTTTCTGGGGCACAAACATGGCGCGGTGGTAGTGACCAAGACCGATCTGGTTCAGGCTGACTGGATCGAGCTGGTCAAAGAGGATATCGCCGGCCGTGTTCGTGGAACGTTTCTGGAAAACGCACCGATATTCGAGTTTTCGGCACAGGGCAATCGCGGCCTTGAGGATGTATATTCTCATTTGAACAATGTGCTGGCGAAACTACCGGAAAGGTATGACCCGGAAAAGCCGCGTCTGTTTATCGACCGTGTGTTTTCATTGACCGGCATAGGAACTGTTGTAACCGGTACGATGCGTGACGGTAGCCTGGCAAGTGGCGAGGACCTGGAGATAATCCCGTCGCATGAACCGGCACGAATCAAGTCGATACAGACATTCAAACAGCAGCGCCAGACTGCATACCAGGGCGCACGTACAGCATTGTCATTGACCGGTATTTCAAAAGAGCAGATTTCACGCGGCAACTGCCTGGTTCGGCCAAAGGCCTGGGATGGCACTCATGACCTGGCGCTACGCTTAAAATTGTCGGATATGTGCCGCATACCATTGACACATAACCGGAAGGTCACTGTTCTTCTGGGGACAACCGAGAGCGATTCTACCGCGCGAATGTTCCGCGATGTTAAGCTGGGGCCCGGCGAAGAGGGGGTCTGCCTGCTGTCATTCGACCGGAAAGTCATGGCGCGGCTTGGCGATAAGATAATTCTGCGTTATCCTGCACCGGATATGCTTGTCGGTGGTGGTACGGTTACTGATGTAGATTTGCAGGATTTTATCCGCAAAGACAAGAAGATGATGCAGTTTTATCTTGAGCGCGACGTAACTGATATTCAAAGTCTGATTATGTCGGAACTGCGCAAATACAAATTACGCAAGACTGATAATCTCCTTGAGGCATCCAACTTCAAACAGACAGATATTGACAAGGCCGTGGCCGAATTAATCGACGAAGGCGAGATCGAGAAATTCGAGGGCTATTATATCGGCGCAGATTACAAGAAACAGCTCTTCGAACGGATTCTTGAGCAGGTTGAGACATATCACAAGCGCTATCCCAATAAAACCGGTATCAGCAAAAGCGAGCTGGCCTCGCGCCTGAAGCTGGAGATATCGACAGTGGATTTCGCACTGGACAAATTAACCTCCGATAATAAACTGAAAAGCGAAGAGAATATTATTGCTCTTCCGGGCCATGAGACACGATTGAAGCCGGAACATGAAAAAATCCGCAAAGACATACTGGAAAAGCTTTCGGTGCTCGATCTGAAAACCCCGACCCGCCGCGAAATCGAACGCAAAATGCATATTAATCGTGAGGTCCTGAATTACCTGGTGCAGACCGGCGAGGTGATAGAACCGGGTGATGGCATATTGTTCCGGCGGGAGGATTTCGAAAAAATCCGTGGCATGATCGAGAAACATATCAGGAAGCATGGTTCGGTCGAGGTCAAGGATGTCAAGGAAATGACCGGCCTGACACGCAAATACACGATTCCGATCCTGGAACATCTTGACCGGCAGGGTATAACCAAACGCGAGGGTGACAGGAGGATTCTTGCAGGAAGCTGAACCGGGCAAAAACTACCTGTTTCATAACGCCCGAATTTACACCCAGGATAAATCGCATCCATTCTACCAGGCAATGGCTGTCATGAATGGCCGGATTGTCTGGCTGGGCATGGAAGATGATCTTTATCATCTGCCATCCGAGAAATTCGAGATAATAGATCTTCTGGGCAAAACCGTATTGCCATCATTCTGCGATGCACATATGCATTTCGTGTTCTGGGCTTTGTCGCTGGCCAGGGTTGACCTGCGAGGATGCAAAACTTATCAGGAAGCTTTAAATCGGCTTGAAAAACGGGCCAAAGAACTTAAGAAAAATGAATGGCTTGTGGGCCAGGGCTGGCACAAAGACAGCTGGAAAAAGTCGGTCTGGCCGCATAAAAAGGACCTTGATAAAATTGCGCCGCATAATCCGGCGGCTGTATTTTCCTACGATGAGCATTCTCTCTGGGCCAACAGCCTGGCATTGAAAAAAGCCGGCATCGATTCAAAAACGGAAAATCCCCAGGGTGGCGAGATTGTTCGCGACGATAGCGGCGAGGCAACCGGTATCCTGAAAGAAACCGCTATGGGGCTGGTGCATGATATTGTGCCCGGAAAATCGGAAAAAACAGCCATGAAGCTGATCGCTGAGGCCCAACAGAAGCTTCATACGCTGGGAATAACATCCCTGGGCGGATTCGATTCTATTGATGGTTTCGGGCTGATGCAGAAATATCATCTGGAGCGTGGCCTGAAAGTCCGTATTGGCCAGAATATACAGGCCCGGCACCTGGAACATGTGGCTGAGCTCAATCTGCGAACAGGTCTGGGAGATGACAGGCTGTGGATCAACGGTATTAAATTTTTTGCTGATGGTGCGCTCGGATCGCAGACAGCCTGGATGCATAAACCTTATAATGGCTCAAAGAGGAATACAGGTATTCAGGTTTTCAGGGAAGATGAGCTTTTGCAGAAGTATCGCCAATGTGTTCGTTCGGGATTGAATATCGTCACCCATGCGATCGGTGATAAAGCCAATACAGTTGTCCTGGAAAATATCATCAGGGCCACAGGCCGTCGTAAAAAGAGCTTCCGTCATCGTATAGAGCATTGCCAGCTACTGCGCAAATCGGATATTCCCAGATTCGCAAAAAACAGCATCATTGCCTCGGTGCAGCCCTGCCAGATAATCCCGGATATTCCCTTGATTCCGAAGTACTGGGGACAACGGGGCCGTTATGCCTATGCATTTCGCAGTTTGCTTGAAAGCGGGGCGATGCTGGCATTTGGTTCCGATGCTCCGATTTTGCCGCCCGATCCGTTATGGAATATCTATTGTGCGGTAAATCGTCGCAAAAACAGCAGATCAAAGGCATTTTATTCGTCGGAGAGCCTCAATGTCGAGCAGGCGGTCTATGCTCATACCTTTGGCGGGGCCTATGCAATGGGAGCCGAGGACAGATTCGGGAGTATAACTATCGGAAAATATGCCGATATTGTTATATTAGAAAAGGATATTCACACAATCGATCCGGGGAGTATTCCGGGGATCAAGATTGTGGCAACTCTCATGGAGGGGGAGTTCTTATATGGGCGTGAAAATTTCGAAGAATGGTGAAAGTAACGGGCTGTTCAGTATTGTATTTCTGGCATTGTTGATCTCCTTGTTTGTGCTGATCCCGATGGATCAAGCTAAGGCGCAGACAAACAAGATATATATAACCCATCCGCAACATTACGATGAGGGCCGATCATCCGTATCGATAATCAACCTGAACCAGAAATCCCGTGTTGCCGATCTGGACGCCGCCCAGGGAACCGGATTGGCTGTTTATATACAGAAACGCGGCTATCTGTATCTTTTCTCCTCCATTAAAAATCTTTGCCAGGTTTTCGATCCGGTTGTTGATCGGAAACTGTTTGAGTTCGAAACCGGCGGGCCGGTAGCCGATGCTGTTCTTTCGCCCGATGGCAGCAGGCTGTTTATCGCCAACGGCGGCGAAACACGTAATGCCAGTAATACTGTCACTATGGTGGATGCCGCAGATGGCCGTCAGTTGTATGGCATCACTGTCGGTAAAAATCCGGTTACGCTGGAAGTATCGGTTGACGGCCGTGTCCTGTATGTTGGTGATGATCGCACCGGCACGGTAAATATCGTTGACCTGAATACATTCGAAACGGTGGGGTCATTCTATGGCGGCGCAAATCCGACCGATATGGAGTTATCATGGGACGGCCGTGACCTGATCATTGCCTCTAAGCGTCTTGATGATGATTTGGACTTCGGGGCCGGACTGGCCGTGGTAAATCTTGGCAATCATACGTTAAAGGGGCTTTTCTCGACAACATTCGATGTAACCGGAATCGAGGTTCTGAATCAGTCCCGTCTGGTATGCCTTGTTTCAGATAAAGGCAGACCTTCCTTGCGGTTTTTTGATTATAGTGATGACGGCAATGTGGTAAAACTGGCTGAATCCACACAGGTACCATTCTCAGGATCAGGCAGTGATCTTGAATTAACCCGCGACCGTAAAAATATCCTGGTGACTGAATCAATGTCCGGAAAGCTTTTGGTAGTCGATCCGTCAACCTACAGGACATCTATCGAAATAGGCGGCCTGGTTACGGATAAGCTGGGTGGTATGGTTGTCGTGCCGGTTGATTTTCAGAAACAGCTCAACAGGCGCGATTCGATCATAACCTACGATCCGGAGTCTAATGAGGCCCGTCAGGCTTATTTCGAGAAAGCCTATATTTACCGCACGATGGGCGACAAGAATTCCGAGATAAAGATCTATACCGATCTGGCCGGCGCATATCCGGGCACCGAGACGGAGATCAATTCATTTCTGAGGCTGGGTGATTTGTGCTACAATGATCAGCTCTATGCCAACAGCGCCGATTTTTATACCCAGGCGTTTAAGGCATATATAGATTATCTGGAAAGTCGGGGTGGCAGGAGCAATATCGATGACCACGAGCTTCATGAGGCGGTGCGCAGGCTGGGTAATTTCTCGGCCGAATATGACAAGGATTATCTGCAGAATATCGCCTCCAGCCTTGAAACCCTGACAATCTCATCCGATCAGCTGGCGGAACTGTATTTTCTGCTGGCCTATTATCTCAAAAAGCAGGGTGATACCAAGATGTCACGCCGCCTTATCGATGAAGCGGAACGTCAGATGATCAGCTTTAATGATCCCCCCAAATATAAAAAATTGCGTGACAAGATTGATTTGCTAAACTCTGAGGGTCGGATTATCCTTACGGCCGAGGATGTCAAGCGCGGGCCGATGATCGATGGTGATCTTGCGGACTGGAAGGATAAGAATACACTCTTTCTTGACAGGCGCACCGATCTTCTGGTCAATGGCCATCAGTGGATCGATGACCGCGACCTCTCTATGGAAGTGCGCGCCGTGTATGATAAGGAGAATCTTTACCTGATGGGGATTGTGCGCGATAATCGCCTGTTCGAGATGGGCGACACAAAACGTGACCGGGTGCGCATGTATATCGACATGAACGAGGGCTCGGGGCAGTTTATCAGGCGCGACGATCAGGATGTCTCAAAAATCGCCCGCCTGGAGATTCTTCCGCCGGTAAATTCAAGTTCATTTGATTTCAATCATAGCGAAAATATTCATCCCATATTTGCCGCCCGCAAATCCGAAAACGGTTATCAATTCGAGGTAAAGATACCATTCGTGTATCTGAAAGGCATTGCTCCCGAGGGTGGCTCGAGATTCGGGTTTGGAATCGAATTGTGGGATGCCGACAGCGATATGCCGGGTGATCCATTGAAGATTATGGGTTGGGTGGCGCCGACCGCCACAATTTCCGGCGACCGCGATTTCCGTATGCTGGGAATCCTGGAACTGGATTAACCCACAAGATTGATCACAGATTTATAGTCCAGCCTGGCATGTGCGGCAAATGCCTGTCCGCCCTGCTCCTTCAATGCCCGGGCTACATTATCCGCCTGACCGACAATATCCGAAGGGTTATATGTGCTTAATGCCGCCTGTGTATTTTGATGAGCGATTTCCAGCCGTTTGCCTGTGGCGCCGTCGGATGTACCGGTAAGCTCAGCCTGTTCCTTGAGCTCCTTCACGGCTTCAGTAGCCTGGCCGAGATCCTTACGCAGCTTTGCCACACTTTCTGATGAATCCAGTTTGACTTTCTGCGATTCTTCCGCCAGCAGTTTCAGGTCAACTTTCTCTATTCCGGGGAGATCAACTCCCCCGATTATATTCTGCATGCCGCTCAATTCGCGCGCGATTTTCTTCTGTATTGCTTCCATCGAATCGGCATCGAATGAAAGCGTGGCCGCTACCTGATAGAGTACCGATTCAATCTGCAGCAGGCGATGCTCGAGATCATCCAGTGCCGCTTTACGGGCCTGCTGTTTATACTCCTGGGATTTTACAAGGGCAATTTCCTCTTTTAAGGATGAACTCGTGAGTTCGAGCTTATCCTGTCTGTGAGGATTCTCTACCTCTTTGTTTTGCGAGGGTTTCTGTTCCTTGTTCAGTTTTATGGCCAGGCCGCTTTTCTGAAGCAGCTCGCCCGCCCCCTGTGTGACCGCATTCGATGAATGAATCTGCATACTCATTTTTTAACCTCCCTGCCTCAATAACAGGAACCTCCATTGTTCATAAATAGGAGAATCAATTGCCGTGCCAACATTATGAGTTCTCTGAAAATTGGCCTATCCTGTCACGCGTCAAGGGTTTAGCTTATCTCGGACTGAATTGCAATGGTTTAAAAGGGTAAAAAACTATGGGCTGAATCCCATATTATGTGAGACCATTCCACTGATAGTTGCCCACCAAAAATCGCATTTAAGCTCATCCAAATGAAACACTTGGTTTATTAATAGAGTAGTATATCCATAAGGGATAGATGGGATACGATGATTTTTACTTCTTTAAAATATTTTTCCGTTTATAATGATATGCATATTGGAGCGCACTTATAAAAACTAAAGGGTAGCATATGGAGATACTGAAAATTGAAAATATCAGTAAATCATTCGGTGCCAAGGTGGCGGTCGATGATTTTTCATTAACCGTGCCCGAGGGATCCATCTATGGCCTGATCGGTCCCAATGGCGCAGGCAAAACAACCACTATACGGATGGTGATGAATATCATTGCTCCCGATCAGGGCCGTATTGAAGTGATGGGCGAGACGCTGAATGAATCCAGTAAGGATCGGGTCGGATTTCTTCCGGAGGAGAGGGGGCTGTATCAGAAGATGGTAGTAAAGGATGTGCTCACATATCTGGGCCAGATCAAGAGCATGCCCAAAAATGAAATCGAGAATGCGATCAGCTACTGGCTCGAGAGGGTGAAGCTGGAGGATTGCCGCGAAAAGAAAGTAGAAGAATTATCAAAAGGCATGCAGCAGAAACTTCAGTTTGCCTCGACGCTTTTGCATAACCCCCGGCTGGTTATTCTGGATGAACCTTTCAGCGGGCTCGATCCGGTCAATATGGAAATGATCAAGGATATCATCCTGGAGGAGAAACGCAAAGGGATCACCTTCATATTTTCCACGCATGTAATGGAACAGGCCGAAAAACTGTGTGACAAAATCTGCCTGATAAACAAGGGCCGCAAGGTGTTGGATGGCAAGCTTTTCGATGTCAAGAGCCGTTTTGGTCGCAATACTGTTGTGCTCGAATTCGATGGTAATAGTGCCGATCTGAAAGATCTCCCCGGCGTTGAGAAGGTTTCCGATTACAATAAGTATGTGGAATTGAAGCTCAAAGACGGCGCCTCGCCCCAGGCGGTGCTGGAGGCCCTGGTGCCGAAAGTCAGGATAAATCGCTTCGAGTTCGTGGAACCGTCACTACATGACATTTTCGTAGATGTTGTGGGAAAAGACAATCTACCCCCGGAGGTGCTTCATGAATAAGCTAATGGCGGTAATTATCCGCGAATACAATGAGGTGGTCAAAAAGAAGTCCTTTCTGGTCGGCACCATACTTACACCGGTTTTCATGCTGGCTATTATCTTTCTCCCGGCCCTGTTTGTTGACCGTGAAACCAAGGATCCGATCGAATTCACACTCGTTGATGAAGAATCCGGGCATCTGGATGAATTCAAGCGGGCCTTTACCGGTACTCTGCCGGATGGCCAGGATATGTTTATTGTCAATTATATTTCGGTCACAGAAGAACAGGCTGATTCGGTGAAATCAGAATTGAATAAAGCAGTAGAAAGTGAAAATCTGGATTTCTATGTATTTGTGCCGGAACATTTTCTGGAATCCGGCTATGCCGAACGTTATGCCAAAAAACGGGGCAAGTTTATCGAGGAGGAAACTGTACGGGAACGTCTCAGCAGCGTCCTTCAGGAACAGAGATTATCGGAATACAATGTGCCCCCGCAGCAAGTCGGCTATCTTACGGGGCGGGTCAATCTGGATTATCAGCAGGTCGGTCCCAGGGGCAGCAAGCAGGATACCGCTGATTTTCTGACACAGTACCTTTCCGGGCTGGCCTTTGTGATGATACTGTTTTCAGTAATTGTCGGCTATGGTCAGCATCTGATGCGCGCTGTCCTGGAGGAGAAAAACAGCCGTATTATTGAGGTACTGGTATCATCACTTTCGCCCTTTCAGCTGATGATGGGCAAGATCCTGGGGCTCGGGGCGGCAAGTATTACCCAGATGGTGCTGTGGGTTGTGCTCGGTGTTGTGTTTGCCTTTATCGGATCGAGTTCACAGTTTGTGGCCGATATCATCGCCAATGCGCGTGGTTTGTCGGTGTCATTCTTCCTCAGTTTCGTGGCCTTTTTCATACTGGGATATTTTCTGTTTGCAACTCTGTTTGCGACTATCGGATCGATTGCGAATTCAGAGAAGGAACTTCAGAACCTGATCGGGCCGATTATGATGATCCTGGTTATTCCGATTGTGCTGGCGATTGCGATTGCGCAAAACCCGGATGCGACATGGGTGCGGATAATGTCGTTTTTCCCGTTTTTAACGCCAATGATGATGATCATGCGGGCATCCTTCACTTACATCCCTCCCTTTGAAATCCTGGCTGCCATAGGCTGGCTTTTAATCTGGATAATAGTCCTGGGATGGGTGGCATCAAAGATTTTCCGCGTGGGCATTTTGATGTACGGCAAACGTCCCACGGTCCCGGAAATGATCAGGTGGATACGATATCGCTAACAGGGAAACAATGGCATAGTTCGCTTGTTTTAGTCTGATGATTGTGATGATGGCTAAAAGGCGGTATTGTATCCGTTTTAAGCGAAAGGCGTTAGAATGGCTGTTCCGGAAAACCTGAAAGAAATAGATTTCTCTTTAAGAACCTATGACGGCCTGGAGTTCAAGCTGGCCCGGGCCCTGCGTGAATCGCCGGTTTTACTGGTCTTTTTTAAGCATGACTGCCCGACCTGCCAGTTCACCATGCCCTTCATCGAGCGGCTTCATAAAAGATTCGAAAATGGTGAGTTGCAGGTTTTCGGCGTGGCCCAGGATGAGCCGGGCAAGGCTGTGCAGTTTATTTCTGAATATGGCATAAGCTTTCCGGTGCTGGTTGATAATAAACCCTATGTGGCCAGCCGTAAATTCGATTTTAATGTTGTTCCTACCACTATACTGCTGGATGAAAACGGTAATCGTATCACGCAATTTATGGGCTTTCAGAAGGATGAGCTGGAAAAACTGAATTATATTCTGGCCGGCATAAAACACAGCCCGGAGCCCGTATTTACTGCGCAGGATGATGTCCCGGCTGTAAAACCGGGTTGAGGAGCTCGACATAACGCTTAGGCTAAGCGTGGCATCGGAAATTTTTTTAAATATGTGAGTCGAGTGTTTCCTTTTTACGTAAAATTTGCTATATATCCTTATTGTATGAAACTTAAAATGAGGTAACATGAAATGACTAAGCGCAATACTGATGAATACAAGGTAAAGGTTGGCCTGGCCGAAATGCTCAAGGGTGGCGTGATTATGGATGTTACCAATCCTGATCAGGCCAAGATTGCCGAGGATTCCGGTGCCGCGGCCGTGATGGCGCTGGAGAAAGTACCTGCTGATATTCGTGCCGAGGGCGGAGTGGCCCGTATGGCATCGATCGAAGTTATCGAAAAGATAAAAGAAGTGGTTTCTATTCCGGTCATGGCCAAGGTTCGGATCGGCCATTTTGCCGAGGCCCAGATGCTCGAGGCGCTGGAAGTCGATTTTATCGATGAATCCGAGGTGCTGACACCTGCCGACGAAAGATATCATATAGATAAATGGCAATACAAGGTACCCTTCGTATGCGGTTGCCGTAACCTGGGCGAGGCTCTGCGCCGTATCAGCGAAGGTGCGGCAATGATCCGCACCAAGGGTGAGGCCGGATCGGGAAATATTATCGAGGCGGTACGGCATATGCGTCTGGTAATGTCGCATATCAGAAGGCTGAACCAGATGGCGCCGGAGGAGCTTATGTCCGAGGCGCAGGAGATGAGAGTGCCGGTGGAAATTGTACAGAAAACCGCCAGGCTGGGCAAGCTGCCTGTGCCCAATTTCGCCGCGGGTGGAATTGCCACGCCGGCGGATGCATCACTTATGATGCAGCTGGGTGCCGAGGCGGTATTTGTCGGTTCCGGCATATTCAAGTCGGATGATCCGGCTGTGCGTGCCAAAGCGATCGTGCAGGCTACAACTCATTTCAAGGATCCCAAGGTCTTAATCGAGGTTTCGCGCAATCTCGGAACAGCCATGAAAGGGCTTGACCTTTCCAATATTCCCGAGGATGAGCTTTTGCAGATCCGTTAGGGATGAATGAAAATATAACTTTATGCGCCGGATTTGATATGAATTGAATCCGGCGTTGTTGATTGAAAAACAATGTCAGAGGCCAGGCTTAAAATAGTGAAGAATGAAGAGAAACTGTATGAGGTCGGAATCCTGGCCCTGCAGGGCGATTTCGAGCTTCATACGCAGGCATTGAAAAAAATCGGGCATGATTCTCTTCTGGTGAAAACGCCGGATGACCTGAAACATGTCAAACGGCTGATTATCCCCGGCGGTGAGTCGACAACGATCAACAAGCTGATAGATCTCTACAAGCTTCGTCAGCCGCTCAGGGAATTTGGCATGAAAAATCCGGTCTGGGGCACCTGCGCGGGACTGATTCTGCTGGGAAAGGATGCCGCCGATGAGCGTATCGAGACATTGGGGCTGATCGATATCGATTCGGCTCGCAATGCCTACGGACGGCAGATTAACTCATTTACCGGCGAGGGGGAAGTGGAACTCAACGGTAAGCGTGAGAAAATCCAGATGGTGTTTATTCGTGCACCAAAAATTCGCAGAATCGGAAAAAATGTAAAGAAACTGGGCCAGCTCAATGGCGATATCGTAATGGCCCGGGAGGGTCATATCCTGGTCTCAGCATTTCATCCGGAACTGACCGACAGCACGCTGATCCATGAATACTTTCTAACCCTGAAAACATAAATTCAGTAAATCCCCGAAAAATATACTAAATAAGTCTATTTTGCTTGCAGTGAGCGTCTATTTGTATTAAAATTGTTGGGAAATTGGAGACCAAGAGGATAAATCTGTATGGAATCTGAAAGAAATATTTACTTCGATCATCAGGCGACAACACCGATAGACAAGCGCGTGTTTGAGGCCATGAAACCGTATTTTATGGAAAAATTCGGCAATCCATCCTCGCATATACATAAGGCCGGGGTGGCGGCCAACGATGCCTTGGATAAGGCCCGTGCCGAGGTGGCGGAACTGATCAATTGCGGACCGGAAGAGATTATTTTCACATCGGGTGCAACTGAGTCGAACAACCTGGGCATTGGCGGATTTCTAAAGGCTAATCAGGATAAGGGCAGGCATTTAATTATCTCGGAAATCGAACACTATTCGATACTGAATCAGGCCATCAAGCTCAAGCAGGAGGGCTATGAAATAACTCCTATAAAGGTGCAGAACGGAGGACTTGTTGATCCGGCGGATGTAAAAAATGCTATCCGTGATGATACCTCGTTGATTTCCATACAGATGGCCAGCTCTGAAATTGGCACCATTCAGGATATTGCGGAAATCGGCATAATTGCCCGTGAGAGGGGAATTTATTTTCACAGCGATGCTGCCATGGCGGCCGGCAATATCCCGGTTGATGTCAGGGCCCTGAATGTCGATGCGTTGACGATGTCGGCGCATAACTACTACGGTCCCAAGGGTGTAGGAGCTTTGTGCCTTCGTCAGGGGGTCAGCATGGCCAACCTCTTTGAAGGTGGATTTCAGGAAGGCGGATACCGTTCAGGAACCGAGAATCTTCCCGGAATCGTGGGCATGGGCAGGGCCTCTGTTCTGGCCCGTGAAGAGATGAAGGAGCGCAATCAGCATCTCGAGAAGCTTGGCCGGATGCTCTGGGATGGTTTGAAGGAAAAGGTTGAATATCTTAATTTTACGGGCCATCCGCAAAAACGTATGCCGGGCCATGTGTCTTTCTGGATCAAATACATAGAAGGAGAGTCACTGCTCCTGATGCTCAATATCAAGGGTATCATGGCGGCCTCCGGTTCGGCCTGCTCCTCCAATCTGCGTGGCCTGGACGAGGAGGATCTGGCGGCCTCTCATGTACTTACGGCAATTGGCGTACCGGCGGAATTCTGCAGCGGGTCATTAACCGTGTCAATGGGCAAGGACAATACTGAAGATGAGGTTGTCTATATGCTTGAGAGTATGCCGGAAGTTGTGGAGAAGCTCTTGATGATGTCGCCTTTGTATGCCGACAAGCTCAGCGGCAAGGATCCATATTCAAGCTAAGATTACCGATTTGAAGAACTTAATGTGTCATTTTATTGTTGGTTAAATGGCGAGTTTTTAGGCAAAAAAACGCTTGTCTGGGCGCGAAATTGTTTTATATTTTTCGGCCTTGAAATCGTATAGTAAATTAGACTGGTTTGATAGACTTTTTTTGGAGTAATTATGGCGGACAAAATATTTCCGTATTCGGACAAGGTGATGGACCATTTTATGAATCCCCGCAATATGGGTGAGATTCCGGACGCCAATGCGGTTGGTGATGTGGGAAATCCGGCCTGCGGTGATATGATGCGTCTCTATCTCAAGATTGAAGACGGCATGATCAAGGATGCCAAATTCAAGACATTTGGATGCGGTGCCGCAATCGCGACATCATCGATGCTGACCGAATTGATCAAGGGCATCTCGCTGGAAGAGGCTCAGAGGATTTCCAACAAGGCCGTGGCCGAGGCGCTGGATGGCCTGCCGCCGGTTAAGATTCATTGTTCGGTAATGGCCGAGGAGGCTCTGGCCGCAGCATTGAAGGACTATGAAAACCGCAAAGGCGGCAATGGCAGCGGTGACTGATTTTTAAAGGGAATTTCTGATTTTGATAATAGGCCGGCTCACATTTGGGCCGGTTTTTTTATGCCTGTTCGTATTCCTTGAAGGCCCAGATGATTTCATGACCGTCTTCAGCTTCCAGGAGCCTGTCTATAAAGCCGGGGGATTCGAATCTTTCGGCCAGATCCTTGAATATCTTGAGGTAAAGGTTGTCATCATAGGGCGGGGCGGCCATACAGAAAAAAAGCTTAACCGGTTCACCATCCATGGAATCGAACTGATAGCCCTCCAATTTTCGTCCGATTGCGATGATAAATTCTTTGGCCTGCATGGTGCGCACATGGGGGATGGCGACGCCGTTTCCAATAGCTGTCGAGGCCTTCTTTTCACGGTTCATCAGATCAATCCAGAGCTTGCGTTTATTTGAGACCTTGCCGGATTTGTCCAGGATATCAACCAGTTCGGCCATGATGGCTTCCTTTATTTCGAGGATATCCTTTTTTGTATATTCTTCATCCTCAGGAGGTTTGACCTCTGATTCCATCTCCAGCCTGATCAGATCTGTATCCAGATAACGCCAAATATTCATATTTTTGCCGGGTATGCAAAAGTTTACTCTATTTAAGTATCGCAATTTAACCTTGTGCACTTGAGTTGTCAAAGCAAATTTCGGCTAATCCATTTTTTTTAAACAAGTTAGCTTAAGTTTGGATTTTCTGGACAGGCTGGCTTGTTATTTGCACAAAGTAACAGCGAAGAAACTCATGAAATGGATGATTATGATGCGTTTCGTTAAAGATTATTGCTTGACTTTTACATATATAGAGATATATTTTAAAAGGCTTGGCCGCAGATTGCCAGGGTGGGATAAATCTGCGCATGATAATGATTATACTAACCGTTTTTTAGCTTCTTCATTAAAATATCGTATTGGGAGTTTTCTTACTTTTAGAGTTGCAAATTATAACCATCAATCTAATACAGTATAGGGAGGTAGCATGCAAAACAAACGCTTCCTTTTGACAACTCTTCTCACCCTGATTCTGCTGTTTGCCTTCGCAAACATGTCCCCGGCATTTGGCCAGGCAGACTCCATTATTGTTGGAGATGTGCAGGTCGACCCGGAGGCCACACCGGTAGTATTTTCAGTACCGGTCAACATTCATAATACCATTACCGTGAATGCGGCTTCTCTGGGTCTTTATTATGATTCCGGAGATATAACTATTGACTCGATTAAGCTTGGCCCGAGCATCGATTTGATCAACAACTCTTTTGTTGATGCAGACAGTATGCTGGCCGCGATTGGTTTGATCTGGTTCCCCGGTTTCACCCAGCTTGCGCCGGGTGATTATCTTCTGGCCAATCTATGGTTCACCCTTGATGCCAATGCCCCTGATCAGATTATCACAATCGACTCAGGATTTTTCCCGCCTGCAGGTAACTTCATTCTTACCGATGCCACCGGGAATTCCGTAACCCCGGCCTATGTTGCCGGTACGATTACTGTCGGAAATCCGACCCAGGCCAGCCTTGGTGTGGATCCGACTGAACTGACTTTCAACGCTACTGCCGGCGGCAGCAATCCCGCCTCGCAGTCATTTGACCTTACCAATACCGCTTCGGCCGATCCGTTGACCTGGACGGCCAGCGAGGATGCGGGCTGGTTTGATCTTTCGGTTTATTCCGGCACTACGCCACAGACGGTTGGTGTCAATGTGAGCATTGCCGGATTGACGGCCGGAACTTATCAGGATACTGTAACCATTGATGCGCCTGACGCAGACAATACTCCTCAGGAAGTCGTGGTGATCCTGAACCTGGCCGAGCCCCCGCCTGAAATCGGGCTGTCACAGACAGTTTTCGATTTTGAGGCCGTGGAAGGTGCCAAAGTTCTTTTGTATGATACCCTGACAATTTCTAATCTGGGCGGCGGGACCCTGAACTGGGGCGCTGCCAATATCGAGGCCTGGCTGGTTATCGATCCCACTTCGGGTACAGCCCCCTCGGATATGGAACTTGAAGTTAACACTAATGGACTGGCTGCCGGTGTTTATCAGGATTCGATTGAAATCACATCGGCCACTGCAACAAACAGTCCTCAAAAAGTATATGTAAATCTTACCATCTCTGAGCCTGCGCCGGAAATTGGCCTTTCGCAGGTTACATTCAACTTCAATGCGATTGAAGGCGGCTCCAATCCTGCCAATCAGCTTTTGACGATATCCAATATCGGCGGCGGAACGCTTAATTGGAGTTCAGCAAATGCAAGCGGATGGCTCACTCATGATCCCAACAGCGGTGCGATTGACGGTGGCAATGATCAGGTAACCAGCCTGATTGTCGATATCAGCGGCTTGACCGATGGTGTTTACACCGATACAGTCACGATCACCGATCCTGCAGCAACCAATTCGCCGCAGGAAGTTGAAGTGATTCTGACTGTCGCTGAGCCTGCACCGGAAATCGGTGTCAGCCCGGCCTCATTTGTGTTTGATGCCGTGGTCGGCAGCAATCCCGCCGATCAAAGCCTGGATATAACCAACCTGGGCGGCGGAACGCTCGATTGGTCGGCTTCTAATTTGACAGCCTGGCTGTCTCTTGATCCGGCCAGCGGTACCGCGCCCTCGACAGTGACCTTAAGTGTCAACACAGGTGGTTTGACCCCGGGTGTTTATGAAGACACGATTACTGTAACCGGTGTTGGCGCGACCAACAGCCCGGTTGAAATTCCTGTCACATTAAATGTTCTCGAGCTTACACCTGTACTCGTGCTGAGCCAGAGCCAGTTCAACTTTGCGCTGGTCGAGGGTACCGGTACTGATACCCAGCAGCTCGATATCACCAATGGCGGTGGCGGAACATTGACATGGTCAGCCGGTAACCTGACAGCATGGCTGACGGTATCTCCGGACAATGGAACCGCTCCGAGCACTGTTGATCTTACGGTTGATGCTAGCGGGCTTGCTCCGGGTACTTATTTCGATACCGTGACAGTAACCGCTCCGGGTGCCAATGATTCACCTCAGGAAGTTGAGGTCGTCTTTGTCATTCAGGAACAGGCCGAATTTAACATAACCCAGGATGGTGAGCCGGTTACACAGCTTATTTTCAGCGGCGAGACTGCAAAGTCTCTTGACCCGCAGGTAATAAATCTGGCCACCAGCGGTGCCGAGCTCGGCTTCACAATCGATTGGATGTCCGAGTGGCTGAATGCCGATCCTGCAGCAGGTACCACGCCTCAGGATGTAACCGTGTCGGTTGATATCAGCGGTCTGGGTGCCGGAACATATTATGATACATTGACAATCAGTCAGGCGGCCAAGGATGCCCAGCCGGTGGAGATCGAGGTTGTTCTTGATCTTGTCGAGCCGGCCGGCGAATTCGTGGTCTCACCCACGGAAATAATTTTCAACACCGAAGAAGGTGTCAATCCTTCGGCCCAGAACCTGACAATAGAATCTGATGCTGCCGAGATTGTCTGGGAGGCCGCGTTTAATACCGCCTGGTTGAACCTGAGTGAATTCAGCGGTACAACCCCCTCGATGATCGAGGTTGGCGCTGATGTTACCGGCCTGAGTGCTGGAACATATTATGACACGATTACGATTGCGGAAGTTCCGCTTAAGGCTGCTCCGGTTGAAGTCCCGGTGACATTGAATATCTCGGAAGTTGCCCAGCCGATTCTGGCTGTCGATTCAAGCACGCTTGGATTCGAGGCCCTGGTGGATGGCCCCAATCCTCCCGCCAAACCGGTCGAGATTAGCAATGCCGGTACCGGAATACTTAACTGGACAGCTTCATTTGATGCTCCCTGGATCACCGTCTCCGATCTTTCGGGAACGGCTCCTTCAGTGGTCAATATCGGTGTGGATATTACCGGTCTGGTACCGGATACATATGTCGATACGGTCACAATAGAATCCGCCGGAGCTGACAATTCACCTCAGCATATTGAGGTAACCCTGGTCGTTATGCCCAATGATCCGCAGGGCGGCGACACAGTCTGGGTGGCTACCGAGGGTGCCCTGGTCGGGCAGAAGGTGGCTGTCGAGATTAACTTTACAAATGACAATACAATTTCGGGCATTCAGATCCCGCTGCATTTCGATAACTCATTGATTACATGCGACTCGGTATCTTTTGCCGGTTCGCGTGTAGAGTATGTCGATATGCTGCTGGCCCCGATCGATAATGGCGCAGGAACGATCAACATCGGTGTAATTCCCACCAACGTTGATGCCGTGCCTGTCGGCAGCGGTCTTCTGGCCACGCTTTATTTCGAGGCTCTGAATCCCGGCTTTGCCGATATTGATACGGGCTTCATCGCTCCGGCCGGCGAGTATGTATTCGTGGATGAATTCGTACAGCCGTTCTATCCGGTATTCTCAAGTGGCGGAGTGAATGTTGAGATTCCCAGCGAACCGTGCATCGAGCTCTCGCAGATGGACTTCATGTTTGAGGCCACCGAGGGTGATGCCGATCCAGTCGACCAGATGCTGACAGTATCAAACTGCGGTACCGGATCATTGAGCTGGATGGCCGAGAATTACAGCGGCTGGCTGAGTTTGGCACCGACTTCGGGCACTGATGGCGATATGATCACCCTGAGTGTTTCAATCGCCGGTCTGACTGCCGGTGTCTACAATGATTCGATCATGGTTTCCGATCCTGCGGCCTCGAATTCACCGCAGTGGGCCATGGTTGAACTGACTGTTAATGAGCCCGGTCCTCCGACCGATACGGTTCGTGTAACCACAGTTGAAGTTACCACCGGACCCGCTCCTGTGATCTTCAATGTCCCGATAACATTATATAGCACTGATACAATCAGCGCCGGTTCACTCGGATTCTATTATGATTCCGATGATGTTACCATCGACTCGGTAACACTTGACGGCGGTGCTGCTGAAGGTACAGTTGACAATTCATTTGTCGATCCCGCCAATAAACTGGGCGTTATCGGCTTTATCTGGTTCCCCGGATTCCAGTATGTCCTTCCGGGCGACAGCCTGCTTGGAAACCTGTGGTTCACACTGGATGCCAATGCTCCTGAGCAGGTGATCAATATCGATTCCGGATTCTTCCCGCCAGGCGGTAACTTCGTATTGACCAGCAAAGTCGGCAATACGATCAATCCGGCCTTTGTACCGGGTGTGATCAATGTCGTGGCCGAGTTTGAGCCGCCGGTCCTGAATGTTGATCCGCTTGCGCTCATGTTCGAAACCACAATCGGTGATGATATCGATTACACCAGCTATGTGCACGTTACCAATACCGGTGGCGGCGACCTGGATTGGATGGCCTCATTCGATGCCTCCTGGCTGGTGGTTGCACCCACGAGCGGCACGGCTCCGGATTCATTCGGCGTGACCGCCGATATCACCGGTCTCCCGACTGGTACTTATGTTGACACGATTGAGGTCAGCGCTGACGGTGCGGATAATTCTCCGCAGTATGTCGAGGTAACCCTGCTGATCAATCCTGAACCGGGTCTTTCCGGAACAGTGGTTGACGGCGATACCCAGGAGCCGATTGAAGGTGCCACAGTTGAGGTCTATGAGGACCTGATGATGGCTCCGATCGAGACCACTCTGACGGATGCTGCCGGTATGTTCGAATTCCCCGAACTGGGCGGCGCGATGTACTATCTGAGAGCATACAAAGTCGGATACTATCCGGGTGTTATCGAAGTCGATATGAGCAACAAGATCGATGTAATGATCGAGCTCATCGAGACTCCAATGCCTACTCCGACCTATGAATGGGTCAACTTCTATTGCGATGACAATACGCTTAACGGTTATCCGATCAAGGTTGGCGACGTGGTCGAAGCCTTCGATCCGGATGGTGTCAAGTGCGGCCAGTACTATGTTGTCGAAGAAGGCAGCTATGGCCTGATGCCGGTTTATCGCGATGATGAATACACTGATCAGATTGACGAAGGCTGCGAACCGGGTGACAACGTATCATTCCAGATCAACGGTTTCCCGGCCATTGCCACCGGTAGCACGATCTGGACCGAAAACGGCGACAACTTCCAGGTCTGCCTGGATGCCAATGAGGTTACCGAGAAGTGCATAGTCCTCAATCAGGGCTGGAATCTGATCTCCTGGAATGTGGTAACTGAAACGACCGATCTCGAAACCCTGATTTCCGATGTCATGGATAATGTCGATGTCATCCTCGGTTTCGAGGCCGGCGCGATGACATACGATCCTGATCTTCCGGCCTTCAATACGCTGGATATGCTGGATCACTATCACGGCTACTGGTTCCGTATGCTGGCCGAGGACACTCTCTGCCTTGACGGTGCCCCGGCCGATCCGACCACCCCGATAGCTCTGGAAACAGGCTGGAACCTGGCTTCCTACCTGCCCAATCAGCAGCTTGAGGTGGAAGTTGCCCTGGCTTCGATTCTGCAAAACGTGCTGGTCGTGCTGGGCTACGAAAACGGCGGTCTCTCCTGGGATCCTGATCTGGTCGGATTCTCCACGCTTGAATTCATGAAGCCGATGTTCGGCTACTGGATCAAGGTCAATGCCGATGTTATGCTGACTTATCCCGGAATGGGCGCTACCGGCATGCTGGCCAAGCTTATCCCGGATGCGTTCAGCACATCACGTGTACCCTATGGTGTGACAGCCACCAATTACTGGAACGACCTGTATGGTATGGGCGTAACAGTCGATGGTGAACTGCTGGCCAGAGGTACATTGATCGAAGCTATCGATGATGCCGGTAAAGTTATCGGTACCGCTACGGTTACCGAAGCCGGCAGGTTCGGATTCATGCCTGTCTATGGCGCTGAGAATGGCCAGGGTAATGGCCTTACAGAGGGCGAAAGCTACAGCCTCAGAGTCAATGGCCAGGCTACGGTTGAAGAGTTCACGATGGGCGCCTCCGGTGAGAGGACCTTTGTCGGTACACTGACGCTCAAGGGCGGCGGTTCCGGCGCGGTTCCGACACAGTATGCGCTCGATCAGAACTATCCCAATCCGTTTAACCCCGAGACCACGATCAGCTTCGAAATTCCGGTCGAGGCCCATGTCAGACTCGAAGTCTTCAACATCCTGGGTGAAAAAGTTACCACCCTGGTTGATGAGAACAGGTCTGCCGGAAGCTACTCGGTTAAGTGGAACGGCCGTACCGATGATGGTACCCCGGTTTCATCGGGCATCTACTTCTACAGGCTGGATGCCGGTGAATATGTGAAGTCAATGAAGATGACTCTTATGAAATAATGTAAGGATATAACAGACAGGCAGCCCTGATCCGGCTGCCTGTCGACCGTGTATGGAGGCATTATGAAAGCCTTATCTACTATGAAAAAAGTGACTATTACAAGCGCCCTTCTGATATTCCTGTTTCTGACTCTGGGATCCGCGTACGGTCAGGTTATACCTACCAATGAATGGATTCGATTGTATGGACAGAATAATTATCTGAACGGCAATCCACTTCCGGTGGGAGCCGTTGTTGATGCCTATGATCCGGATGGTGTGAACTGCGGCCGGTTTATCGTGGACACCGAGGGCGAGTATGGTGTCATGCCGGTTTACCGCGATGATATCTATACAGATGATGTTGATGAAGGTGCCGAATTGAATGATCCGATTACGGTTTATATCAACGGTCTCCCGGCCTCGATGAATGGTCCCGACACGCCAGTCTGGAGTCGAATCGGAGAACCTTTCAATGTTGAGGTGTCCTCCACACAGACGCTGGCGGTTGATGTTAATGATCCTGTGGGGCTGTTTACATCGCCATCACAGACTGTGACATTCAATTTCCAGGTTGAAAATACCGGCAACGGTATTGACAGGTTTGACCTCAATGCCACCAGCCAGCTTGGCTGGGGCACTCAGATTCTGGATCCGGATGATACGGATTATCTGGATCCGGGTGAAACATACAGTTTCCAGGTACGTGTCAATGTGCCCGCCGATATTTTCACCTCGACCATCGATTCCATTTTCGTGACCGCCACCTCGATAATGGATGGCAGTATTACGGATGTGGGTAAGACGATTGTAACCGTTATTGTTACATCGGTCGATGATGACAATTCATCGGTGATTCCGGATCAGTTCGCTCTGGGGCAAAATTATCCCAATCCGTTTAACCCTGAGACTGTAATCAGCTATTCTCTCAAGAAGTCTGGCAATGTCCGGCTTGAGATTTATAATCTGCTGGGTCAGTCGGTTGATCTTCTGATCGATGAATACCAGGATGCGGGCGAGTATTCGGTAGTCTGGAATGCTGCCTCCGGGGAATATCATCCCAGCGGTGTTTATTTCTATCGTTTGACTGTTGGGGATTATACCCTGACTCGCAAGATGGTTCTGATGAAATAGTATCTATCTCTTATACTGTAAAAAAAGGCCCGCCGGTTTTTAAAATCGACGGGCTTTAATTTTTGGTGAAGCTGATTAGCGGGTCACTAAAAAAGTGATATACTTGCGGACGATATGAGTAAGAGTGACAGGCTCGAGCCTGTTGCCGAAACCCATCAGATTCTTCTCGTCCCAGGTGATGAAGCTGCCGGAGCGCGACAGCCGTGCCAGGATGAATGCAATTTCCTCCACCGAACTTGTCTGTGCCAGATCGACCCGGATGAATCCCCTCCCGGAATCCACGAACCGAATCTGGTTTTTCAGATACTTGAACCCGCAGAATGTATCGCCCCGTTGATCCCTGCTTTTGGAAATAAACTCGATTTTGCTCGAAGCCTTTTCATTGAACCTCTTGATCGATTCCTGCAGCAGGCCGGCAATATCATCGAGAAACTGGACGGTCAGTTTTCTGCGAGTATCCTCATTACGGTTACCGTTTTTGACCGCCAGGGCTGTTCTTTCGCTGATGTTATTTACCTGGTCGGCCAAACGATTCTCCCAGTCATTTGTCTGCATTAAATCTCACTTTTGGAAAAGGTGCTGATTTCGGCGTCAGGTACTGACACCTTCTCGGCAAAATAATCGTAGAAACGATCACTTGCCCTGTAAAAGGATATATTTTTCTCCGGTTTTGTCAATCTGTTTTTTATGGTGCGGCGCACAAAACCAAATTCGGCCTCAACCTGCGATAATTCCACACACCAGATAAAAAGCTCCGGTTTATGGTTATCGCGAACCATCAGTTGAACCTTGCATTGTTCCAGCGCGTCTTCGATCTCAAGGGGCTGTTTGCGATTCTCAACCTGCCGTCTTTTATAGACTTTCGCTGATATAGCTGCTGCCTCAGCAGGTTCTCGATCAATCCGTGAGGCCCATGGCCGTATGTGCAACATATTTTCTATACGGCTGTATTTTTCGATGATAAAATGGGATAAATGATCGTCCTCAATCCTCATCATCGCACCAGCGCTCTTTTTGAATTTTGTATTCGATTTCCAAACGGTCCTTGATTTTTTCGGCAACCCGTTCAATTTCGAAGTGGTTGAGCTTGCGTTTCATAATTCTGCCAGGTGAATCATCCGCGAGGTCTTCGGTCAGCCTTTTGAACTCCTGAAATGAATCCCTGGAATCGATCCTGCCGGGCATGCGATCGGATGATGACTGCCCAACAGCTTTATCCAGAGAGCGGGATGATGAGAAATCGGAAATATCGGTCTCGATCTGGTCACCCATACTGCCCAGATCCTCAGCCAGAGTCATTTCCGGCGTTTGTGAGAAGGGTTGATGAGAGTCATCAGTGATTACCTTCGAGGTGTCTGTATCGAGGGCCTTCCGGACCTGGGATTTAAGTTCCTGGTCCCGGGAAAATTCCTCGGCTCTATACGAGGTGAGAGACTCAATGAATTTCAGTTTTTTCTCGAATCCAAACATCGTGGCCAAAATTTAAGAATGTAGATGTCCCGTTATTCCTGATTATTTTCTTCCCTGTCGGCGATGTATTCCCGTACAAATCTCTCGACTCTTTCCTCGAAATCGGAATCCATCATATTGAAGGAGAATCTGTCCTTGATTTCTTTCTGCAGGTTCTCGCCGTACTTTTTATATTTTTCCGGCAGATTCAGTTCAATTGATGAGATTCGGGGATTTAAATGGACAAATTTTTCGATCTTCTCGCCGTTTTCCATGGTGGAAAAATAGTGTATTTGCATGAAAAATCAATTTAAAACTATCCGCTTTGTTTGAGAGACTTGGGTCAGTGCTTATTAATGTCCAGTTTTTGCTTGATTTTTGGCTTTCTTTGCTCTTAATTTAACAGGTCAAACGGCGGGGATAGATTGCGCCTAATTTTAAGCCATACAATTGTTTTCTTTTCCGCCTGTGTGGATATTTTGATTAGCAAGTACATGAATCAAAAAACTGAAAAATCTTACCATTTATATTACTCACCGCTGAAATGAAGAGGAGTGCAGCCATGGCTGATACTGAATTCGGGACAAAGAAAAGCGCAGCAGGCGTATTCCAGACGGAGTTTCCGTTTACGCTGCCCAAGGGTTTTGTGGATAAGGACGGCAACCTGCATAAAAACGGCGTGATGCGTCTGGCCAATGCCAAGGATGAAATTGCGCCCTTATCCGATTACCGGGTGCAGCAGAATCGTGCCTACCTGGTGATAATTATTTTATCGAGGGTGATAACCAAGCTGGGTACCTTATCGGATATCAATCCCTCGGTAGTCGAAAATCTTTATTCTGCGGATCTTTCCTATCTGCAGGATTTCTATCGCAAGATCAACGAGGAGGGCACGACCGGAATACCGGCAACGTGTCCCTCCTGCGGACATAAATTCGAAGTGGACATGGGTGGCTTGGGAAAGTAGTCAGCTACCCCCGGGAGGATCTGATCCGGGAGGTAGCCTATGTCGCCTATCATTTCCACTGGAGCATGGATGAAATAATGGAGATGGATCATTTTACCAGGCATTCATTCATCGAACAGATATCGGAGATAAACAAGAAGATAAACAAGGGTAAAGAGGAATACTGAGTTTATAATCCTCGCAATCACAGGAAGGTGACATGTTTAAAAGAATTACGATTATTCTTTTTATTCTGGCAATGCTGGCGGCCTGCGGCGGAGATCAGGCCGTTGAAGAAGGCGATGATCTGACATTGAACACAACAATTGCGATAAATGATTTACCACATATAGGCCCGGTCAGCCTGAGGCAGACGCAGATGATTTCCGGCAATATCATGCGTACGATCACCAGCACCAGCGTGACAATGGGAGGCGAAAGCCAGGAAATAATCGATGTTTTGATAATGAACCTTGATCAGGGAAATGTCTATTTTGTCAATGATCTCGATTCGGTTTATGCTCAGATGTCATTGGCGGAATTAGATACGTTGCTGATGCGCGGGGAGGAGGTTCCTGATACGATTCAGGCGCCGTTGGAGATAAGCGAATCTCGTATCGAGCGGCTGGATGATCAGACCAGGGAGATGGATGGTTTTGGGCCGGCGGTGCCTGTGGAGGTTGAGATGACCATAACCGGAACTGGTGAAAACAGCGATTTCAGCGGCTCCCTTTCCGGCCAGTTGTGGTTCTCGAGCGCTTTGGAAAATGCCGATGTGTTCATATCATATCAGAAACGCGCCAACCAGCTTCTGGATGCTCAGTTGAACTCTCCTTTCTTCGGAATTTCCGATTATTTACAGATAGATCCGGGCTGGATGAATGAGGTTAGTGATAAAACAACGGGTATACCTGTTAAGGGGGACATGATGGTTGAAATGCCGCTTAAAGATCAGACCATTACTTTTGGCATCTCTCTTACGCTGGAGGATTACAATACGACCAATATCAGCGAGGACCTGCTGACGATACCGGATGGTTACAGACAGGTAAGCTATGATGAATACAGGGGTTATTAGAACGCCCGTGATGAAGACGATCCTGTGCCTTATTCTGGGCCCAATGCTTTGCCTTTTGTGCTGCGGTGGCGGTCAGGAGCAGAATATATCCGAGGAGCAGGTTCGTGAGGGGGCCGGATCGGTCAATGCGCTGCAGCTCGATTATGTGATTCATATCGATGATATTCCCTTGACAGGGCCTCAGAATGAACTGGTGACGCTCTATATTTCGGAAAACATGGTGCGCTATGACGGTGTGGCCGAGGTGAATGTCGCCGATGAAATCCGCAGCATCAAACGTACCTCCCTGCTCGATTTTACCGATGACAGCCATGCTTTCCTGAACAGCGAGGATTCAAGCTATTTGCTGTCATTTTATAGCATGGAGGGTATCCCCTCGATGCCTCTGCCGGAGTCGGATACTGTTACCACAGCAGGGGCGCGGATCAGGCTGGTTAAATCCAGGGTGGAGGAACCGGTAAATGATCTGGCGGATGTGCAGAAGCTCAATATAATCTATGTGCCCGATAGAGTTAAGGGGTCGGTCCGGAAGGATTCAACTCCGGTAATCAGCGGTGAGATCTGGTACTCCGCCAATCATGAGTCCGCTCAAATTGCGGCCAATTATTATGGCGAGATTGCGATGTATTTGAATGACGACAGTTTCCCGGGCCTTGAGTTGTGGAGAGTACTAAAGAAGCTGGAGGTCCCGACCCTAGAGATTCAGGCAATCTTAAAAAGCCTGGATGGGGTAATGGTGCGGGCGGATCTTGAAGTCGAACGCTATTCGCTCGGGAAGAAGGCGGCTATCAAGATTGAAGTTGATCTGAAAAACATACAGGAACGCAGGGCAGCCAGAAATAAATTCGAAATACCTGACGCTTACAGGCAGGCTCTGCCCGAATGATTGCGGACAAAAAGAAGTGTATTTGCCTGATAATTAAATCCAATATTCAATGTGAGTGTATAACCTGTAATATAGAAATCGCTTAATTTATTTCTAATATTGATCTGTTTAATTGAGCCTTTCGAAAAGAAATAATATTGTATCAATAAACCAATGGGAGTTCAGTTATGAGAACCGCTAAGCTTTTACGTTTATCTTCTGTTCTGACCGCCTTGATGCTTGTGGCAGTGCTTTCCGGAAATATCCTGGCCGAAACGCCGCCGTGCCTGTCAGTTAAACATCAGATTACCACCACCGGCCTTCCGCTTGTCGGCCCGGTTGAAGTTTACAATGTTCAGGAAATCCGCGGGGATAATCTCTGCCGTGCAGTCAGGTCCTCGACAATCACGATGGGCGATTCGGTCGTTTCCGATGTGCGCGTGATAACGATTACCGACTTTGAAAATAAAAAGCAGATTTATATCAATCCCAAGACCAAGACATATGCCAGCTACACCTTCAACCCGGAGAATTTCCCGGTGATAGATTCGGCCGAGGATGCCCGCCGTCCGCAGATGATAATCAAGGAAACCGGCGAGGAGAAGAAGATCAATGATCTGAATTGCCGCAAAATCTATTTCAAGCTGGACAGGTCCTCCAACACGGGCGTTGGCGATGCCAAGGTCAAGCATTATTTTGAAGGCAGCATGTGGATTACCAGGGATCTTTCCAATTCCGGCACCTATATCGACTATAATGAGCAAGCCCATAAATATCTGCGCGGTACGAGTATGTCGGCCGGAGCGTTTTTCGATATCCTGGCCCGTCTGGATGTGGATGCCTATAATCTGGTGAGACTGGTTGACGCGCTCGACGGTATACCGGTCGAGGGCTCATTTGTGGCTCAGCTTCCCTCCGGTCAGGGCAGCAACGTCTTCGAGACCAAGATCAAGATGATTGAATTTTCGGATAAGCCGATAGATCAGAACAAATTCGGCCCGCCCACGGAAGAGGGATATAATGAGGTCGAACCGGCCGATTTCAGGGCTTTTTAAAATTGTGATGAAGTGAAGATTTGATCAAGCTGAGAAGGCTGCTTCGGATTATTTCTATCCGTGGCCGCCTTTTTTTGTGATTGCTCGATTTTATTGGTTTTTCAGCCTGTGTTAATTACCTATTTGTGGGTAAGGATGCCCTTAAAATTTTTTGATGTTTTTTATTGATACAATTCTAATCCTTTATTATTTTCAGGTGACAATTCATTTCTGACTATAACTTTTAATTGGGACCCCATTCTATCAGGGATGAACTACAATATTATCCAGACAGTAACCTCCTCAGTTCTTAATCTGTTGAAGGAGGATTTTAAGCGAAACAAGATCAAGGGGGTGGAGTGTCTGAACTGGCAGCCCAACGCTGAAAAGCTGTCGGGGGAGATGCCCTGCTGCCTGTTCTACCTGTATGGTGTCAATGAAAATCAGGAATTGAAGGATCGTGATCCATATACTGTGCGTGATAAGGATGAGGACGGAAATCTGTATGAGTTTTTGCGCGAGGCGCCGATCAAATTGGATTTACAGTATCTTCTGTGTGCCTATGCGGCTGATCCCGACACCGAGCAGAGAATACTGGGACGTGGAATTCTGACATTGTATGACAATCCGGATCTGACCAAGCTCGAGAGCCTCAAGGAATTGACATCGCATCCATCTGATAGAATCGGTATGCGTATGCTGCCGATCAGTCAGCAGGAGCAGTTGAATTTCTGGAGGGCCCTGCGCGAGCCCATGCGGCCGGGAGCATTCTACCAGGTTACAGTGCATATGGAATCGGAACGTCAGCGGCGTTTCCGCAGAGTCGAGGAGCGCGTGCTCGATATCCATCAAAAAGAATAATGTTAAATATAAACGGATAGCTTCAAAACATGGAGGTTTTCTATGCCGGAATATCTGTCTCCGGGTGTTTATGTTGAGGAGGTTGATAAGGGGTCGAAGCCGCTCGAGGCGGTGGGTACATCTACAGCCGGTTTTATCGGCCAATGCAAAAAGGGCCCGGTAAACGAGGCAACCCTGATCACCAACTGGGGCCAGTTCACCCGCACTTTCGGTGAATTCGGTGACAGCCCCTATCTCGCTCACGCCGTTTACGGCTTTTTCAATAATGGCGGTTCACGCTGTTTCGTTACCAGCGTAGGTATGGACGGCGGGGCCTCAGCCTCACCATCATCATCTTCTTCTTCCTCCGGATCATCCGGTTCAGGCGGGAAGAAAGAAGATGACAAGAACAAATCATCATCCTCGCCCTCATCGTCCTCGAGCTCATCATCCAGTTCATCCTCGAGCGGCCCCTCGCCGGCTCTGTTTATGGGTAAGGATGGCGGACCGGGCAACAAGACCGGTCTGGTGACATTCGAGGATATCGATGAGATTGCGATCGTGGCTGCTCCAGGTATGACCGATCCGGCCATCCAGGATGCGGTTATTTCGCATTGTGAGAAGATGAATCGCTTTGCCATTCTTGATTCGGAGGAAACAATCGAGAAGGGTGGGGTGGACAAAATTAAAAAGCCCCGCGATTCCCAGTATGCGGCTTTCTATTTCCCGTGGATCGAAGTCTATGATCCTGCCAAGGACAAGAGTGTTTTTATGCCACCCTCGGGGCATATGACCGGTATTTACTCCCGCTCCGACAATACGCGCGGCGTGCATAAGGCTCCCGCCAATGAAGTTGTGCGCGGTGCCTTGGGCCTAAAGTATACGATTTCCAAGGGCGAGCAGGACATTCTCAATCCGCGTGGCATCAACTGTATCCGCTATTTCAAGGATCGCGGAATCCGTGTCTGGGGTGCCCGTACGGTATCCTCCGATCCGTCCTGGCGCTATATCAATGTGCGCAGGCTCTTTATCATGGTTGAGGAGTCGATCAAGCAGGGTACCCAGTGGGTTGTTTTCGAGCCCAATGATCATACCCTCTGGAAACGCATAGTACGCAACATCACTGCTTTCCTGCTGCGTGTCTATAATGACGGCGCGCTGTTCGGCAAAACTCCCGAGGAAGCGTTCTATGTCAAATGCGATGAAGAGACCAATCCACCCGAGGTGGTCGATGCGGGTATGGTGGTAATCGAAATCGGTATTGCACCGGTCAAGCCGGCCGAGTTTGTGATCTTCCGGATTTCTCAGTGGCAGTCCGGATCTTCGGTTAATGAGTAATCTTAAGTATGAAAACATTTTCTTGTCATACAGGAGGAAATGATGCCAAATAGAAGAAGTCATGATCACATCGGTGCATATAACTTTAAGGTCGAGATCGACGGCGTTACCCAGGCTGCTTTTAAGGCTGTTGACGGACTCGATTCCGAGACCGAAGTGATCGAATATCAGGATGGCGACGATCTGACCTTGCGCAAGCGTCCCGGTCAGACACGCTACAGCAATATCATTCTCAAGCGCGGATATGTAAATACCGAGGAGCTATGGCTCTGGCGCAAGTCGATTATGGAAGGTAATTCCGATCGCAAGAGCGGCAGCATTATCGTTAATGATGATGCCGGCACCGAGATTATGCGCTACAATTTCTTTGAGGCCTGGCCCTGCAAATGGCGCGGTTTTGACCTCGATGGTCGTGTATCCACGACTGCCGTTGAGGAAATCGAGCTGGCGGTTGAGCGTATCGAGCGCGCCTAAATGAGCTTATTTCTCTCCGGCCCCCGCCTGTTATCGGGGGCCGGAGATATCATTTGTTAATTTTAAGGAGACTGAGCGATGAGCAAGGTAATGAAGATTTTTCTGTCGGCTGTGATAATGGTGTCTATTCTGGCTGCGGTTGCGGCTGCGGATTTTACGGTAAAAACAAAGACTGAGATGAGCGGCATGATGGGAATGTCCTCAACCACCAACACCACATATCTGATCAAGCCGGGTCAGGTTGCCTTTTTGACCGATATGAGCGGCGGCATGATGGGTCAGCAGACCGGCATGAAAAACAAGGTGATTGTCCGCAATGAGGGCAAGGAAATGGTGGTCATCAATTATAATGACAAGACCTATTCGGTAGTCGATATGGCTGAGGCCGAGAAGAAAATGGGCAAAGAGATAAAAGAGGCCATGGACAGCCTGAAAGAGATGATGACGCTGAATGAATTTGATTTTGGAATGACCGGAAACACCAAGGAGATCCAGGGCATGAAGGCCTCCGAGGTCAAAATGATCATGGATATGGCCATGGCCATAAATATGCAGGGCCCCGAGCCGATTCCGGCCAAGATGAAAATGAGCGGCAGCCAGTGGATGACACAGGATTTTAAGGATGCCGACACCTACAAGAAGTTTGCCGAAGCAATGGCCGAGAGCATGATGGGCGGGGGCCAGACAGGTATCGCAGCCATGAAGCCGTTTTTGGAGGCCCTGGGAGTCAGCGAGGCCAAGATGGCGGAGGCGATGAAACTGGCAGGCTACGTGCTCCTGGAAGGCCAGATCGATATCAGCATGAATATGGAAATGCCCGGTATGGCCAAGGATATGCCCGGTATGTCCATGAATATGAAGATGGTCACGACGTTGGAGGAAACCTCCAATGCCGAGATTCCTGCCGCGGAATTCGATGTGCCGGAAGGATTCACGGAGACCGAAGAAGTGAGTCTCCCGTCAGGGGGTATGGGTTTCCCGGGAATGGCACAGTAATACCGTTTCCGTAAGGATCGGCAGATTGCGGGAGATAGCTGTGAAAAATATTTGCGGTATGATGGCGGTGCTCATGCTTCTCATGAGTACCGGCCTTCATGCTGATCTGACAGTCAGGAAAAGCGTGGAATTCGCCTCAGTTATGACGGGAATCAATCACAGCCAGGAGACGATTTATATTAAGGATAACCTTGTGGCTGTCTACGATTCCTCTCAGTCTTACGCATACCGTCAACTGGTTTATGACGGCAACATGGATCGGGTCATGGTTATCAACCATGAAGATGAAGAGTATAGTGTTTATGACAGAGCACAGATAGATTCCATGATTAATGCATCTGCTGAAAAAGATGGTTCAATTGAAGATTCCAGGATCGTGTCGAGTGATCTGTATAAAGCCGATCAGGACAGCATGTTCCAGGGCCTGCGGGCATATAAGATAGAAGCAATGCTGGACTTCTGTTGTCTGCAGGAAGCCCCGCAGGGGCAGGAGATTCCTGTGGCCTTTCGTTGTCGAGCCAGAGGCTTTCATTGGATATGCGATGACTTTGAAGAAAATGAGATCTACCGGAATGCCATGCAGATTATTCACAGCCTGCCAGCTTCGGTTACCGGTATTTATTCCCCGGCGAATAGCATTGTCATGAGCAGATTCGGATTTTCCGGCAGCATTGCGAATCAAGTCGAGCAGTATCAGAATTCTCTGGGGGTCAGTGGAGAAACCAGGATAAGTTTGCAGATGGGAGCGAATTTGGAGAGTCTCTGCAGCAAGCAGGATAATTTAGGCATAACCTTTAACATAGATTTAGCGTATAAGTTGCTTGGGGTTTTTGATGAGGATATAGATGATTCCGTCTATGCCGTGCCCGAGGGTTACAGCAAAGTCGAAAACGCCCTGGGGCCCCGTTATGATATTGAGATTCCCGGAATGGAGTGAAATTAGATCAATTCAATAAATCAAACTATTACGAAGGTGTGAATGAGATGGCGAATGCTAAGAGATTTTTAACTATCATTGCCGTTATGGCAATAATGCTGAGCTCCAGCCTATCGGCCGATGTGACGGTCGAAATGAAATCATCCCTTTCCGGGATACCCTTTATTACTGCCTTTGAGATGGATCAAACCTATGGCGTCAGCGAGAGGGGTTTCTTCTCGGGCAGCAATATGAAAATCGGCGTAATGGATACCATGATCAATGCCAAGACGATGATGGCATATGACATGGAAAGCGAGATGATGACATACTGTGACTGGATGGATTCGGCCTGTATGTATGTCGACCTGGAGGGCCTGGATTCGCTTTTAAAAAGTGATTTTATCGATCTTATGCTGGACAGCCTGGACCAGATGTCGGGAATGATAAAAGATTCGATCGACAAGTACCTGGCGATCACGGGATTCAAGATGGGCTTCAGCGGAGTGGAGCAGGAAGTTTCCGGTTATCAGTGCCAGGAGTATGAATTCAACGTTGAGGGTGAGTTTAACATGCCCGCGGGTACCATGCCGGGTGCGGTCAGGTTCAATTTGGAAGGGACCTCATGGCTCACTGATGATATTAAAAATTATAGTGAGTACCGGGCAAATATTGATAGACTTTATAACCGGTTTTTTACGCCGGAATTGCAAAACGCTGCTGAGCGCATGTTGGCCATGGTTGGATTGAGCCCGGATATCCTGACGGCATATCAGGATATATATAGATATATCAATGTCGAAACCGAGTTCCTGATCAACCTGGAGATCTGGTCACCCGGCCAGGATGTGCCCTCGATGGCTTTTAATGTCAGCTTTACCTCCGTTCTGGTGGATATCTCATTCGATCCAATAACCCAAAATGTTGTTGAGGTACCGAAGGACTTTTCGGTAGAGAATTTTAATCTAAAAGAGCTTCTCGAGAAGCTTGATGATATCGATGAGGAGACCTTTTAGCTTAGTATAAACAGGGAAGGAATCAGGGAAGATTACATGCCGCAATACCATGCGCCCGGCGTTCATATAGAAACCGAAGGCCGGGGTGAACGATATCTCGAAATTATCAAAACCGATAGCGCGGTGTTTTTCGGAATGACCGAACGCGGGCCCTTGGGCAGGGCCTTGCGTGTTACATCATTCGGCGAATTTCGCACCCGTTTCGGCAATTTCCTTCCCGGGAGTTACCTGCCTTATGCAGTCTATGGATTCTTTCTCAATGGTGGGCGGGAATGCTATATAGTTCGCATAGCGCATACACACAGACGCGGCAATGAGGAAGTTATCCGTGAGGCCAGGGGACAGATCAAGGATTCCCGCAATAAGCCTGTTTATAATGTAATGGCTGCATCAGGGGGAACCTGGGGCAACAGCATAATTTTCGAAATCAAACCATCACTGCGCAAAACTGAATCCTATCTCGCAGCCATGCCGGCATCGTCAGGCGACAATATTAAAATCGCAAATCCACGTAAATTCTCAAAGGGCGATGTGGTCAAAGTCTCCTCGGGGGCAAATACCGAATATGTCGAAGTCGGATCAGTGAAGGGCCAGTATCTGTACTTCGATAAGGGTTTGCTTGAGAAATCATATCCGCGCGGCGAAAGAAGCCGTGTCGAGGCCATGCGCTACGAAGTGCTGGTTAAATGCGGCGATCAGGATGAGCGTTTTGATGATCTTTCACCCGGTGCTGAATCAAAGAGATCAATAATTGAATATATAAACAGCAACTCGCAACTGGTCAGGATTGAAAGTATACCAGGTGATGAATATGCCCTGCCAAAGCCCTCAAAAGCAAGTTTGAGCGGGGGCGTGGATGGTTCGGCGACTATTATTCCTGATGATTATATCGGGCTTTCCAGAAAATCGGGTGAAAGAGTCGGTATGGCTCTGCTTGATGAACTGGAGGAAGGAAGAATCCTGGCTTTTCCCGATTTACACACTCATCAGGATAACAGCCGTTTCGGGGGCAAGGCGGGGGTTGCCGCGGTAATTCGTGCGGCGATCGATTATGTCGAAAATGCCCGCTATCAGTTCCTTTTGGTCGATCCGCCGCCCAATCTCGATATTAAGGATATACAAATCTGGCGCGAGGATTATGATTCGGCCTATGTCGCCCTTAGCTATCCCTGGTTGAAGGCCAAGGTTTATCAGTCCGATGAGGTTTTGCCAATGAAAGCGGTGCCCCCCAGCGGCTATATTGCCGGTCTTCTGGCCCGGTCGGACATTCAGGGCGGGACTCATCATTCCTTTGCCAACAAGGAAATCGAGGGTATTGTCGATACGGCGGTTCCGGTCACGCAGATGGACTGTGAGCTTTTGAATCCGGATGGCATCAACACCATTCTGACATTCCCAGGCAGGGGCATTCGTGTCTGGGGGGCGAGGACCTTATCCTCTGATCCGGCTCTCAGATATATCAATGTGCGGCGCACGTTCAGCATGATCGCCGAATCGATTGAACGCGGCACGCAATGGGTAACATTCGAGCCCAATTCGCCCGATCTGTGGGAAAATGTCAAGCGCCTGGTTTATTTTTTCCTGAAGGGACTCTGGAAAAAAGGGTATCTTCAGGGGGAAAATGTGGACGAGGCTTTTTATATCAAAGTTGATGAGGAGAATAATCCCTCCGATGTACGCGACCGTGGTGAGCTTATTATCGAGGTCGGTATCGCAATAGTGCGACCGGCAGAGTTTATCATCGTCAGGGTTGCACAGAAAACTATGGAGACGCAGGAAGAGTAATTTATGCCGATAGACAGGCTTGATCACAGGCTCTCTCTTAATTTCAAAGTCGAAATCGACGGCATTGCCGAGGCGCATTTTACGCGTGTAACAGGCCTCGAGGTCAAGCGTGAGATAGTCGAGTATCATGAGGGCGGAGAGAATACATTTACGCATAAATTCCCCGGCCGCGCATTGCAGAGCGAAATTGTGCTCGAACGCGGATATATCGACAGCGATTCACTGTTTAAATGGTTAAGTGATTCGATCGAATTGAATGAAGTGGTCGAACGCAAATCCGGTTCTATTATACTTCTCGATGATGCCGGCAATGAGATCAAAAGATGGAATTTCCAGAGAGCCTGGCCGGTTAAATGGAAAGTGCCGCAGATGGATTCGAAGAAGAACGAAGTCATGATCGAGACATTGTCTATAGCACATGAAGGTATCGAGGTGGTAGGCGAATAATGGATCGTTTCTGGATAAAAAAGCTGCAGGAGCTTCAGGAAAGGCTGCATGCCCATAAGGCCCGGAAGGAGCTGTTCAATTCGCTTCCTGATCGAACTACCCTGACGGCCCTGCGTGAGGGTCAGCGCCTGAAGGAGCAGGAAGACCAGATCCGTGATCATTATGCTCAGCTTGCAGAATTCGCCACCGGTATACCGGCCGATAAGTTTAATTTCAGGCTGGATTTTAAAAAGGCCTATGAAATCGATCTGGACGGCAAGCTGACATTTGGACCGAGTGCCTTAAAAGATGAATATCCATACATTTTATTCGATGTCCAGAAATTGTTCGGCGAGCAAATAGAACCGGCAGACGGGCCTGTTGAAGAAATTCCCGAATCAGTTGGACCGGATGAACTGACTTTCGGCTCTCTGGAATTCGCCAAAGATGTAATTAAGCGCCGTGATGAATCCCGCATGAAGGCTGTAGATGAAAGCCGGATGAGCTTTATCAAGCCGGCTGATTTTGGCTTAAAGCTATCGAGTTTCATCACGAGGGCTTCTGCATTCGAAAGCTATATAGAGGCTATAACAGCCAAATATATGCCGGCGCAGATATCGCAGGCCGGACCATCGCAGTTCTTTATCTATGAAGGCAATTTCGTGTATCTGTCCCGCAAGGGCGGATGGACCTCGATGCGCAGGACCGTGCTGTCGCAGGTAGATTATTTTGCGGATATGCCAATTCCTGAGCGGGCAGAACGCAGGCTTACAGTTTCGCAGCCCGAGACCGTTGAGCTTGAACCTGAGCAGGCGGCTGATTATATCACGCGCGATCTGACTCAGCCGGTATCATCAGCGGGACAAACTACGACTATGGGCTTCTTTACGCCCACAAGAAGAGTCGGTGTGACATCTGCCCCGGATATTGGTCGCAAACCGGTCTATGGCGCTCCGATGCAGATTTTGGGCAGCCCGGAGTTTGCCGAGGAAATGGTCGAGCAGGCCGAGGAGATCGGCAAGCCGGTTCAGGAAATTACACCGGCCTTCATCAGCCAGAGCATGACCCGTGTGCAGAAAGCGCAGGCGCTGATGAAGCAGGTTAAACAGCGCAAACTGACAAGACATGTCAGACCGTCAGAAAAAGTCGACAGCGCCATGATAACGGCCCTGAACCAGATCATACTATCTGAGCAAAGAAGATTCGTACCTGATAAGCCGGTTGAGGTGTATCAGGATGATTATGCGCAGACAGTGCGGGCCTATACCGATGCATTCAGGCAGATACGAAGGCTGGAACAGAAGGCGGGAGCAGGGCCATTGATTACGGCGGCTGAAATTGCCTTTCCGAAGCATGAGATGCTGGAACTTGTTTCCAGATATGTGCCCGAGTATCTTATGCCTGAACAGCCCCAGATGGAGGTGTTCAGGAGGTCGGCTGATATTTACGAAGAGCCGCAGTATCTGAAACCGGAAATGAAGCGGCCCGAACAGATTTCATATACGGAATCAAAAATTGAGACAAGTACAGAGAAATCGGCGGCATTCAAAGTTGTCAAGAAATTGCTTCAATCGCTAAAGCCGACTGTTTCGGAAAAGGCATTGCCATCAGAAATATCATTGCCTCCCGAGGTAGCCCATCTGATTCATCCGGCACCGATTGCTGCCCGAGTTATACAGAAATTCGAGATTTTTACTGCGCCCGAGGAGCAGCCGGAAAGATTTAAGGTTTCGCCTCGCATGCGCAGGGTGCAGCTTCTCAAGCCCGGCGGAGTCGGATCGAGATTTGAGCAGATTGGCATTGAACAGGAACTGAAAGCGGTCTCGCTCAAGAGCAAAGAGCTCGATCCCTCGCATGCCGAAATGTTGAAATATATTACAACCACTCCACAGCCGGAAGAGCATAAACAGCAAATCCAGTGGTTCAGGGAGATGCTTCAAAAGGGCGAATCCGCCGACCGCAGGCTGGTGGTAAATTGGTACAGGGATATGCTTGCGAAGGGCAAATCGGTCAAGGGTGCGCAGATAATCAGCTGGTACAAAGAGATGATTCAGAAAGGCGGCCCGGGTCATGCGCGAACAATGCTGATGGCCCTGAAGTCATCGATCGAATCGGCCCGAATCGCTCCCTGGGGATATGCCGGGCTTACTTATGGCCGAAATGACAAAGAACAGATCGAATCGGCGAAACTGGCACTCGAACATCTGCTGGGCAGCCATGAAACACGCATGGAAAGAACAGTGTCACGTATCTTCGGGCATTTGCCGCGTGCGGATGAGATTATCAATAAAGTGGCCCGTGGTGTTGAGACAATGGCCTCTCGCATGGGCCTGCCACGTAAGGCGGGGATGTCTATAGCGCGCGTGGTGCATGAGATAGGCATCAGGAAATCTCCTCAGGAACAGTTGCATATTCTGGCCGGGAAACCGCTCAAGCCAGCTCCCGAAGTCGAACCGGCGGCAATCTTACGACCGATACAGATTGGATCATATACCGGCATGATGGTTGACAAATTGCATGGAATCGGATCGGTCGGTCAGAAATCGGATGAACTGAGCAAAACTCTGGCCCGCGTGCCTGCGCCGGTTGAGGGTGCATTACGTGAGGCGCTGGAAGATATCGGGCCTCCGCTGAAATTGGGTGCGTTGCCGGCACTCGGTGGAATAACAGTCGATAGAGAAGGCGCGGACAGTACGTTTACAGATATGTCCTCGACGGTAGCGATGTATGGCCCGCTGTTTTCGCCTGTTGGCGGAGCAAAATTGCCCATCAAGAGTATGGCCGACAGGGATCTGCCGCGCGGATGGGATCGTCCGCCATTTGAGGTCGGCGAAGCGATAAAAAGGCATATGCCATTGGCCGCACCGCATGAGACCAGGCAGGTTACCGGCAAACAGGAATCACGACTGGCTGACTATGGCCTGTCCGTTATCGATTTGGAAGACAAAACTGCCGAGGCTGTAAGCTCGCCGCTTTCCGAACAACAGACGGCCCGGGAAATTGATATCGATGAGGATACTGTTGATCAGATATATTTCAGGCTTAAGAGAATCATGGAAACCGAAACGGAACGTATGGGAGATGAAGCCTGATGGCTCTCGAGAAAGCAACCATAACCAATGTCGATAAGAACGAGACCTTCAATGTTCTCTTCAATCCCACGGAGTACACTTTAAAGAAGACCACTCCCTGGGCCGAACAGAAGGTTCTGGGTCTGGATGCTCCGGCGGCGTCTTTTACTACCGGCAATCGCATGGAGCTGGTGATGGAGCTGTTCTTTGATACTTTCGAGGATAAAACCGATGTCCGTGATCATACCAGCAAAATTGAAGCTTTGCTGATGGTTGACCCGGATCAGCATCGCCCACCCCTGATACTATTCACATGGGGCAATTTTCAGTTCAAGGGTGTTTTGGAAAAGCTGAGCCAGCGCTATGTAATGTTTCTCAATGATGGCACCCCGGTGCGTGCGGTTTTGAATGTCAGCATCAAGGAATATACGACGACATTCGAGCAACTTCAGCGCCAGCCCCGTCAGTCTGCCGACCGCGCCAAAAGGCGCATTGTTCGGCAGGGGGATACGCTCAGCCTGATAGCATACCGCGAATATAATGATGCCAGCCAGTGGCGGCGTATCGCGGATTACAATCGGATCGAGGATCCTCAAAATCTTGAGCCGGGGATGGAACTTGTTATCCCCCCGATCACATAGGAGTTATTGATGCCTTTAGTGGATGAGTTAAGAGGACGTAACAATCAGCAGGACAGGCGCTTTTATGGTGTCGTTACCGCTGTCGTAACCAATATAGATGATCCGGATGGCCTGGGACGGGTGAAGGTACAGTTTCCCTGGCTTTCCGAGGATCAGGAGAGCTTTTGGGCGCGAATTTCAAATCTGCTGGCCGGAAATGGCTTTGGCAGCTGGTACAGGCCGGCGGTGGGTACTGAGGTTCTGGTAGCGTTTGAGCATGGCGATATTCGTTTTCCATATGTGCTCGGTATGCTCTGGAATGGAAGCGATAAGCCGCCCCAGCCCGCCAGTGCCGATGTGGCCGAGCATGATAAGGTGATTAAAACCGCCCGGGAAAGTGTACTCGTTTTCGGCGAAAGCCCTGATGATGAAAGCAAGCAATATATCCAGCTTAGAGTAAGGGGTTCGCAAGGTGCGGTCCTGGAAATGAAAGCGGATGGTACAGTGATTATTGATGCGACCAAGATCACGATTAGCGGCAGCCAGGAGATTACGCTGGACGCGCCCACAATAAATCTAAAGGGCGATTCTGTTAATATCGATGGTTCGACAACGGTCAAAATGAAGGGTGCCCAGGTTGAAGTTCAGGCCAGCGGCCAGCTGACACTTAAAGGCGCGGTTGTAAACATAAACTAAGGTAGAATATGGGTAAACCGGCAGCAAAACAAGGCGATCAAATTTTAGCAACTGACATTCATATTATTCTGATCCCTACGCCCGGGGGACCGGTGCCGACACCTCTGCCGCATCCTTTCAATGGCATAATCAACTCGGGCTGTTCATCGGATGTCAAGATTATGAGTATGCCGGCGGCCGTGGTGGGCAGTGAGGCGCAGAATGTTCCGCCGCATATCCCGCAAGGCGGACCATTTCAAAAACCGCCCATGAACAAGGGCAAGATAATCATGGGGTCGACGACGGTTTACATTAACGGCAAGATGGCTGCGCGGATGGGTGATACGGCTATGACTTGTAATGATCCGGCGGACATGCCGATTGGTAAGGTGATCGCGGCGGGTACCGTGATGATTGGAGGATAGATGCCTCAACGCAACTTTCTTGGCGTTGGATACAAATTTCCTTACAAGGTCAGCCCCCGCGGGGGCGTGGCCATGTCGCGCTATGAAGAGGATATTCAGGAGGCGATTGTCCTGATAGTCGGTACCGCTTTCGGTGAACGGCAGATGCGTCCCGATTTCGGGTGCGGGATTCATGACCTGGTATTCGCGCCCAACAATACCAATACTCGTTCGCTGTGCGTTTATCATGTCGAGGAAGCCCTGGTAAAATGGGAGCCGCGTATTGTCGAGATCAAGGTCAAGGCGGAAACCGATCCGCGTGAACCGAATGTGATTTATGTTTCGATTGATTATAAAGTTAGAACCACGAACAATGTCTTTAATATGGTATATCCGTTTTATTTGCAAAAAAGTGAGGTCTGATGCCAATTACTCCCCCAAATCTGGATGATCGGACTCATAGAGATCTGATGGATGAGCTGATGAGGCTTATCCCTCGCTATTGCCCGGAATGGACAGATCATAATCCATCTGACCCGGGCATAACGCTGCTTGAGCTGTTCTCCTGGTTGACCGAGATGACTATCTACAAGCTCAACCGTGTGACCGACAAGACCTATGTGGCGCTTCTGGATCTGATCGGTATGTCGCTTCTGCTGCCCCAGCCGGCGGAGACATATCTGACCTTTACTCCCTCTGATGGCCTGGAAAATTCCAAACGGCTTTCAGCCGGGACACAGGTAGCCACCAGCCAGACAGAAGCGACCGAAAGCGTGGTCTTTGAAACAGCCGAGGACCTGTATCTTTCGCCGGTAAAATTGCAGAAGATATTTTCGACCGCGGGGGATTCGATTTCTGAACATAGCGGATATATCAACAGGCCCAGCGATGAGCCATTCCCGGTTTTCGGCGGCGTATCGCAAATCGAGAGGGCCATATTTATCGGGGATGAAAAGCTTTCGGCCCTGAAAGAGTCAGCCAGCCTGTTCATTCGTTTCAAGGCGGGATCGGAACAAGGCCGCTCGCTTCTGACCATGCTGGATTTTGAATACTTCAACGGCAAGCGCTATAAAGAGCTTAAGACACGCATGGTATACGAGGAAACCCTGGCGGAGAATGAATCGATGCTCGAGATTCATGGGCCCCTGGCGGATATGGAAAAATCCGAGGTCGATGGTGTCGAATCCTTCTGGCTCAAAGCGTCATTGACAGCGATCCCTCCCGAGGAGTCGGTTACCGAACTGGATACGATTTCTATCGAGGCCAGGATAGTAGAGGACGGTCCCATACCTGAAGATGGCTTTGCCAATATTGCCGGATCGATATTCCTGCCGCTCGATTTTTCCAAGAGCATGTACCCCTTCTCCGAGGAGCCCAAGTATGATTACACGCTGTATATGTCCTCCGAGGAGATTTTTACCAAAGCGGATTCGCAGATTATCATAGATATCGCATTGGCCGATTCATCAGTCGTGGAGCAACCGGTGGCATCATCCGACCTCGAACTTGTCTGGGAATATTTCAACGGCAAGAAATGGGTCGAATTCGGATCATCGACACCTTCGGGAGTATCCCGTCCGGCGGGCAAGTTCAATTTCACTGATTCAACCCTGGCATTTACCCATTCGGGCGAGATTAAATTCGATCTGCCCGAGGATTTCAGTCCCACGCAGATCAACGGTATGGAGGGGCACTGGATCAGGTGCCGTATTGCGCGCGGCAATTACGGCCAGGCCGGCCATTACGAACAGGTCGGCAAAAACTGGGTCTGGAAAGATGATAATCCTCTCCGGCCGCCGTGCATTCGTTCTGTCAGTTTGCGCTATATTCAAAAGTCTGAATTTGTTTCCAGCCTGAAAACATTCTCTGATTTTGCCTATACTGATTTCTCGCGCAAAATCAGCCAGGAATATAAGCCGTTCCAGCTCTTCGAGCAGAATCGCGACAGGTCGCCATCATTATACCTGGGATTCGATTCCGCGCCGGCCAAGGAGCTGTATTCGATTTGTTTCGTGGTCAGGGAGGATCAGAGATTGCCCGTCGATGAATTGACCACCAGGTATTTTGGTGAGGATTTGTTCAAATCAGATCGCATAGAACAGACTGTCTGGTGGGAGTTCTTTAACGGTAAGGAATGGGCCGATCTTCTGCCGCAGGATTCAACCAATAATTTCAAGAACAGCGGTCTTCTGAAATTCGAGTTTCCGCGTGGATTCAAAAAGACCGATAAATTCGGACATGAGCTGTTCTGGATCAGGTGCCGTTTCCAGGATGGCGGTTATGCCGTACCACCCGAGATGAGAGCTGTGCTGACCAATACAGTCAATGCCAGGAATTACTCTACCATAAGAAACGAAATACTGGGTTCTTCCGATGGCACGCCGGATCTGACCTTTGATTTTTCCAATCCGCCTGTGCTGCAAGGGCAGAAAATATATGTGCGCGAGAACAGCATGCCCTCCAAACAGGAGCTGGAGGTTATCAAGGCAGAGGAAGGCGATGACGCAGTGGAAACTCAGGCGGGGGCCGAGGGCGGTGCTGTCTGGGTCAGGTGGCATGAGGTCGAAAATTTCTATAATTCTGATGGCACTTCGCGTCATTATGTGGTCGATCACATTAACGGCGAGATTCGTTTCGGTGACGGCCGCAAGGGCATGCGTCCGCCGACAGGATCGCGATCTGTCATTGCCCGGGAATACCGAACAGGAGGCGGGCAGGTCGGTAATGTGGGTGCCCGAAGCCTGAGCATTTTAAGAAGCTCGAATCCGGATATACAGAAGGTGATCAATTTCTTCCCGGCCGAGGGCGGCTCGGATCTTGAATCTATAGACGATGCCAAGATGCGTGCGCCGCAAATCTTTCGCAATCGCTTCCGTGCGGTCACGATAGAGGATTATCAATGGCTGGCACAAAGGGCATCATCGAATATCGCCAGAACGCATTGCATTGCCAATTCACCGAATGAGGGAGAGGTTACGCTGGTGATAGTCCCGCGTGAATCCAGCACGCAGGCCGAGGAAGGCAGTAAGATCATACCCTCGACGCAGTTATTGAACCTGGTTCGGGACTATCTCGAGCCGCGCAGGCTGTTGACTACCAGGCTGCATATAATGCGCCCCGATTATCTTGAAGTGTCATTTGAAATCAGCTACCAGATTCAGGCCACAGGCGCCGATTTGGAGAGGGTCAAGCGCGACCTTGAACGCAATATCCGCCGCTACCTTCATCCGTTAAGAGGGGGCAGCGACGGAAATGGCTGGCCGTTCGGAAAAGCGCTGATGAAAACCGACCTGTATCGCATTGTCGAAGATACGGATGGTGTCGAGTATGTCGACCGGCTGGAAATTTATGACGAACAGCGCAAATTATTTATGGATAAGATCACTGCCAAACAGGATCAGCTCTTCTTTGTTGTCGACGTTAACAGCCATCAGGTCAGGCGGGAATACTAAATGATTGCAGGCACTGCCACAAAGAAGAAAGCGATGCCCAAATTTGTCGGGCTGGATATCGAGAAGGCCGAGAATATCTGCCGCCTGGATAGAATCGCTATCCGGGACATTGAATTCGAGGAATCAACTCTGCCCGAAGGCGAGGTGATGATCCAGAATCCCGATGCCGGTGAAGCAATTCCCGAAGAAGGCATCCGTCTTGTCGTGGCAGGCAAGAATTATATTGATTATCTTCCCAGGATATACCGCCAGTATGATATACGCGAGGGCATGTTCCTCAAGAGGTTCATGTGGCTTCTGAAACATCCGCGCATACCGATTGACCGTGTTATAAAAAATATCCATACATATTTTCAGCCCTTCAATACGCCCAGGAAATTCCTGCCCTGGCTGGCGTCGGTGCTGGCGCTGGTTCTGGATGAAGGCTGGGATGAGGGCAAGAAACGTGAACTGATTGCCAGCATTGTCAGGATCTACAAGTTACGCGGCACTCCACGCGGGCTGGCATTGTATTTGAAAATATATACCGGCAGCAAGCCGGAGATTATAGAGAATTACTGGCCTTTCAATGGCTTCCAGGTGGGCGTATCCTCGACAATCGGTGTTGATTCGATTATTATGGGCCTGATCAACCGTTCGCATTGTTTCTCGATACGAATCCCGCAGACATTGGAGGAGACACCCCTGGACATGATCCGCAAGATTCATGCTATCGTACAGGCTGAAAAACCCGCCCATACCAACTATTACATGATCTTCGCCGAACCGGAAATGGAGGAGGCGGACTTCATGCAGATTGGTGTGGCATCGATGATCGGCGTAGAATCATGGGTAGGTGAAACCGAAAGTTCTGATCAAGAAATAGAGGAAGGAAAACAAGATGACCGAGGAGAACAGGGAGTATAAACGAGTATCGTTTTTCCGGGGATTTTTCGCCTCGGAGGAAGATTTTAATCACCTCGTTGATTACGGCAGGGAGAAGCAGAAGCTTCATAACAGGCTATTTCATTCCCCGGGCGTGGTACTGAATTATTCCGGTGAGCTGAAAGTCACCGCTCGTGAAAAAGGCGATTTCTCGATCGAGGTGGCGCCGGGTTATGCTACCGATGGCGACGGCAATGATATTTTTCTGTGGGAGACAAAGGTGATCGCGATCGATATCACCAAGTACAAGCTTCCCATAGTGGTTTATATCGTGCTCAAGTATTACGATGATCCAGTGGAATTTATCACCAACAAGGCCAACCCGCAATACAAGGGCCACAAGCGCATCGCGGAACGTGCCAAGATCGAGATTGCTGCAACACCTCCGGAAGAAGGCGAGGGAATCGAACTGGCCCGGGTTCGTCTGGAAGAAGAGATGAAGGATGTCAAGAATCCGGAAAATCCAACCCAGCCACAGAGCGGCGAGATCGATACACGCTTTGCTCCGATTGCCGGTACTTTTGGATGGTTCCTTTCTCCCGAGGTGGTCAGCCGTCTGTTTGCCGTATACGGCGACATGAAAACAGTTTTCCTCCAACTAAATAAACTGTATGAACTGAAATACTCCCTCGAGGCTTATCAGGCGGCATTGACGGCCGAGATGGTCAGCATTGCCGGTAAGCTGGATTTCAGAAACGCGTTCAAGTTGCTGAAAATTATTGTCGATCTTGAAAAGGAGATATCGGTCGAACTGGAAAATACTCCCAATCTGTCGCAACGCAAGGAAGTGGGTGAATTCAAAGATAATATGCAGGCGCTTTTAAATCTGACCTCGGCAACCGACATCTCTTCTGAAGATTTGAACAACCTGATTATTTATCAGTCCAAGGCTTCCGGGGCTTTAAAGAAACTCCTGGCCCCGCGTGTGGCCGAAATCCGCGCTGAAATCGAAGGCGAACTGGAGGAATTCGAGGGTGAACGCCTGACCATGGATGAGATCAAGATCTGGTCCAAGGATTTCCCGGATGAGATCATGGTCGACAATATCCGTTACAAGCTGGTAGATAAGATAGATATACTCGATGATAAATCCGAGAAGGAACATGAATTCAAACTTGGCGGAGTAAAGGAAGAACTGCGCCAGAATCAGAATTTCTTCTTCCCCGATGGTACTCGTATGTCGGATCGCGGCCGTCTGCACTGGGAGGGATTTGCGCAGTTCAAGATGAAAAATCTCAAACCAGAGCTTGACGTACTGGTGATTCGTCGTATAGATTATGCCTATGGCGGTTTAAAGACCGAGATCGAGGTCGAGGGCGAGAAAGTCGGTGTATGGGAGATCACCGGCAATGATCGCAAGTACCGCTGGCGTAACATGCCATACATAATCAACGGCAAGTTTATCACCAGGGAAGAGGTGACTGTAAAGCAGACCGCAATTTCGGCCGAGCGTGACGTGAATATGTTCGGTTACTGGTTCTACCAGGCGGTGGTTTAGAAATTTATTTTTAATCTCATACAGGAAGTCAGATGAGAATTAACATTTTCAAGAAATGGTTCAGACTATCAAAAAAGGATGTACCCAAAATGCCGAAACGTGACAAGAAGAAATCTCAGGCGACCAGGGTCGTTGATGTCCGTGGCGGCGGTCGAGGTAAAACCAGGGTCGTGGGACTGGGACAGACGCAGCAGGATCTTCCGGTCGTGGCCTGGCTTGTGATTATCAATGGCCCTTACAAAGGCCAGGATTTTCGCATGGATGATCGCAAGTACACAATCGGGCCGTCTCCCGAGGAAGATATCGTGGTCAAGGATGATTACCTGTCATCCCCGCATTGCGCCATTCGTTATGAGAACGGAAGCTTTTATATTAACGATCTCGGTTCCAAGAATAAGACCTTTGTCAATAATGAGCCGCAAACCGAATGGGAGCTGATCGATAATGATCATATTAAAATCGGTCAGACGGAAATGATCTTCAAGTGCCTCTAAGACTCTGGAGGGATGATGTCTAAAAGGAATTTAATTATCTGGGGCGTACTGGCATTAATTCTGCTTTTATGCGTCAATGCCCTGGCTGTGAAAGTGGAAAACCTGCCGCGTATCAAACTGCCCGAAGGCAAGGATGATAATCAAGTCTCCAATGTCAAGGCGATCTATGTCGGTCCCGGAGGCGAACTGTATATCGGATCTGCCCAAAACAACCTGGTGCAGGTGTTTTCATCAAACGGCCAGTACCTGCGCAGTATCCCGTCGATGGAGGATGATGATATCGATGTGCCCCAGGATATCGATATAGGTATTGACGGCTATGTATATATTGTAGACCGCGACCGGGACGAACTCTCACGCTTCACACCCCAGGGCATGCGTCAGGGTACAATAGGCGGCGAGAAAGCCTTCGACCGTCCCATGTCGGTTTCCGTGGCCCGTGACGGCAAGGTTTATGTCGCCGACAAGGATAAGAAAGAGGTCAAGATCTTCAATGAAAATGGCCAGAATCTGGGAATCGTGCAGGGCACAGGTTTCGATGAACCTATCGCTGTGGATGTCGATCATGAGGGACGGATATTCATTCTCGATAAAAAGAAGAAAACGGTACAGATATTCGACAGCGATGCCGCGCTGATACTGGAACTGCCAGTTAAATTCGGCGGACAGGAAATCAAGGAACCGGTTGACCTGTGTGTAAATCAGCATGGCGAGCTGTTTGTTCTGGATGAAGATCGGAAGCTCGTCTATTTCACTGCGGATTTCGAATCGCGCGAATGGAGCCCGCCATTCGGCGGCGGTATGTTCGACAAGCCCATTTCTATCGATGTGGCCGGGCGTGATGAGGTCTATGTTCTCGATAATGGTAATGAGACAGTCTGGAAATTCAAGCTTTCAGAACTTCCCCCGCTTGTAAAAGAAAAAACCGTCAAAGAGACAATCATCAATAAGGCGGTCGTTTCCAATAATATTGATTCTGTCGCCAATATAATGATCAATGACGTCAAGCCCGAAGAGGGGCAGGTCATCCTCACAGTCTTTGAGAACAACCGCAATATCGCACGTGGGTTGATCGCGGAAAATTTCCCGGTGGTTGAAGTGCGGGGACAGGAACTGAAAGCAAGCAAGGCCGCGCAGTTATTTGATACAGATAAAATAGATTTTATCTTCCTGATCGGAACACAGGGATTGAACAGCAAGGAAATCGATGATATCCGCACCAAGATTACTACCGAGTTTTTCAGCAAGCTGGATGAAAACCGTCATCGCGTGGCGGTCTTCTCGTTTGCACAGGAACCGAAGCTGGCCCTGCCATTTGAGAACTCATTCTCCAAGCAAAAGAGCGCATTAGGCAATCTGGAATTCAATGCCGAGAAAGCCCCTCTGTATGATGCCATATTTGCGGCTATAAACTACCATGACACGATCCCGGAAAAGAATTACCCCATTTTCATAATGGTTACCAACAGCCAGGGCAAATCCAGTCGCAATACATTCCGCACGCTGGAGGAATACAAGAATTCGCATGACCTGCCACAGATAAACGTTTTGGCATACGACAACAAAAAATCCTCGGATATGCTGGAGGACATGAAAAAGATCGCCGATCTCTCTGGCGGATTTTTCTATTCTGTCGATCAGCGCGATATGATCTATTTTCTTTTCCGCAGGGCAATTGCTTTGATACAGGGGCAGTACCTTGTGACAGTCGAGGGTTTGCCGGAAGAGGGTGAAATCAAGGTCAGCGCCGATATCGATCTGGACGGCAACCTGATTACATCCGGCAGAGAGTACAGCGCACCAAGCGGTGAAAAAGTGGAGATCAAGGGCGAAGGCTTTTTTGAGAAATATGGCCTGATTCTGCTGATTGTGCTGATTGTGCTGTTGATACTGATTATAATCATTATCGCAGTGAAGAAAGCCCGGTCGGGAGCAAAGGCGCCATTGGGCGAGGCTGTGCTTGAAGTCAAATCCGGTGATGCGCCCCAGAATGTGTATCAGTTGATGAAAGGCGCAAATATAATCGGCACTGCCAAAGAAAATGACATAACATTGACCTCCGATGGTGTTTCCCGTCATCATGCCACGATCGAATACGCCGGCGGAAAATACGAATTGATCGACAATGATTCCACCAATGGCACATTTGTGAATAAAAACAGGATCAAGAGGAGAACACTGATAAATAATGATGTCATCGGCATCGGGCCGGTTGAATTTATCTTTAAAAGCAGATAGGTAAGGCGGCTTGGAGACAACTATCGAATTCACAACCGGTGAAAACACCGGCAAACGGATCAAATTCACGCAGGATAATATTCTGGTCGGCCGTTCCCCCGAGGCCGACCTGACTTTATCATCTGATTTAGTATCATTTGAACATTGCCGGTTTACGGTCAAAGCCGACGGGCTCTACCTGGTCGACCTGGGGTCATCCAATGGCACACTGGTCAACGGCAGCCGTCACAATTCCGGTTTCATCTCATTCGGGGATAAAGTCGCCTTCGGTGAGGGCGGTCCTGAAGCCAAAATCACATTCACCGAATCACATGGCCGCACATCACGACCTGCATCAGGCACAGCACCGGCATCCTCAGCTCGGGTAGGCGTTCTTAATCTGTCTGTAAAAGGTGGCAAGAATTACAATTTCTCGCCCGGCAAAATCAGGATCGGGCGGGATTCTGAATGTGATATCGAGCTGGATCATCTGATGGTATCACGTGTGCATGCCGAGATCGACTTTGCCGGTGACAGTATCTCGATCAAGGACCTGAATTCCACCAACGGTACATTTGTCAATGGCGAAAAGGTGTCCTCAGCGAATATCCGTCCCGGGGATATGCTCACGATCGGTGATAATGGCCCGGAAATTATGGTCGGCGGTTCTGCTGTTCGAGGAGGAAAGGGCGCGGGTAAGTTTTTCAAAATCGTAATACCGGTTATCCTCCTGGCGGCGCTGTTGTTTGCCGGCTATCGCTATATGTATCAGCCCTGGTCGGAGAAGAAAATTGTCGAAGAAGAGACCATGCAGGAATATGTAACAATGCGCCTGAGAGAGCTTTCGGCCACGATGGGCGACCCACAGGACGATATTCCGCTCATTTTTACAGAGAGTGTGATAAAGTATATAAATAAGTTCACTTCCAATCTGAGGAACTGGTTCGCAAAGTCGCTGGATAGGTCGGAGTTGCATATGGGCATGATGCGTCGGATTTTGCGTGGCAATGGACTGCCGGAGGAATTGGTTTACCTGGCATTTGTCGAATCGGGATTTGACAGCACTGCAACATCGCCTGTAGGCGCACGCGGGTTATGGCAGTTTATGCCCGCAACTGCCGGAGATTTCGGCCTGAGAGTGGAGCCGGGAGTTATTGACGATCGTATCGATCCAAAAAAATCGACCGAAGCGGCTTGTAAATATATAAAACAATTGTATAATTTGTATAATTCCTATATGCTGGCGATGGCATCGTACAATACCGGCCCCGGACGTGTGGGCGGTGCTTTGCGACGAATTGATGTAATTGATCAAAACCGATTCTGGTACCTGGTCAAGCGGGATATGTTGCATAACGAGACGACCGAGTATGTGCCCAAGATCATGGCGGCAATGATTATCGGCTCTGATCTTGAACGGTTCGGTTTTGAGGACAAGGGAACTGACGAATGAGCGCCAGGCGGATTATAGACAATCAGTACGAGATACTGCGCCAGATCAAGGGCGGAGGTTTCGGGACCATTTATTATGGCTGGGACCTGACCCTGGATCGGCCCGTGGCGATCAAGGAAATCGTGCAGGAGCTTCTGGGCGACAAGCAGTATGTCGATATGTTTATCGATGAGGCCGTCAATACTGCCCGGCTCAATCACCCCAATATTGTCCAGATCTACAGCCTCAGGAAGACCTCCGATAACAAAGTATTTATAATCATGCAGTATATCGAGGGCGTTGACCTGCGTGATGTTATTGACCGCTACAATGAAATGGGGCAGGAGGTGCCACGCAAACTGATCGTGCATATCATCGGCGAGGTCTGCAAAGCGCTGGAATATGCCCATAATCTCAAGGATCGTCGTACCGATCAGCCGCTCAATATCGTGCATCGAGATGTTTCCCCCTCCAACGTTATGCTGACTGTCGAGGGATCGGTGAAGCTGATTGATTTTGGCATCGCCAAAGCCCGTCATCGTGTCGCCCAGAAAACCCAGACCGGATTTGTGAAGGGCAAGGTGGCCTATCTCTCTCCGGAACAGCTGGCCGGTAAAGAGGCCAGCCGTCAGAGCGATATCTTCTCGCTGGGTATTGTCTTCTACGAACTGCTGACAGGCAAAGAGCTGTTCGTGGGCGATTCGGATTTCACGATCATGAAAAAGATATCATCGGGCGATTTTAATCTGTCCGCGCTGGATAAAATGAAACTGCCTGATGATTTTCATCATATTTTAAGAAAAGCACTCGATCCCGATCTCTCCAGACGCTACGCTTCCGCCAATGAGATGTATGCCGATCTATACACCCTCTCACGCAAGCATTATCCCGGCGAACCGATTTCTGAGCTGTCGAAGCTGGTTCATGCCATGTATGTCAGAGAGGAGGAACCGGAACGAGTATCAACGGAGGATCAGGGTGAGCAGATTAAGACACAGATTCTGAATACTCCCATGGCACCTCCGCCCGAGGAGGAAACCAAGGCTCCGCCCGAACCGGCGGCTCGCCCGGTAACTGAACCGAAACATACTGAAAAGGAAGCGAAAAAACCGAAAAAACCGGAGAAGCCCAGTGAGCCGGAAGAAAAACCGGAGCCTTCCCACGAAGAAGAGGCAAAAACCGTAATTCATCAGAGCCCATCCGAAGAAGAACCCAAAACCACTATTCATGATAAAGGATCTGATGAGGCCAAGACTTCTATTCTGGGCGCGTATTCGGATGAGGAGTCATCAGAGGGCAAAACAGTCGTACGGCAGTCGCCATTTGCGGATAGCAAAAAGAAAGCCGGTGCCGGTTTTGCGGAAATCTCCGCCAAATTGAAGAAGGTCGAACCGCGGGTGTGGGTTTATGCCGGCGGTGGAATTGTTATTCTGCTATTCCTGTTCATAATTGCCAGCCTGATCAGCGGTGATCCGAAAAATGGTCCCAGCGGCGAGTATCGTGTCTGGATTAATTCGGTGCCGGAGGGAGCAAAGGTTACCATAAATGGCGAGGATTACGGAAAGACACCTTTGCAAATTACCGAGATGGATGATGGCCAGTATTCCATGCTGCTTGAAATGGATGATGCCGATCCTGTCGATACGACATTCACCCTGGCATCCGGCGACCAGATTACATTTCCCAATTTCATGATGCGTAAGCAGGCCTATATTCAGTCTGTGCCTCAGGATGCGATGATATTTATTGATGGAAAAGAAACCGGGAAAACAACGCCGGCCCTGGTTGCACTTCCAATTGGAGATTCGGTAGATATTCGGCTGGAACATGCCAATGCCATCAATCCGATAACGCTTAAAAACTTTCATGTTGCAACCGGCAAATTCAATGAGGAAAACAACAGCTTCTGGAGCTACAATTACAACGAGGAGAATGATCTGCCCGGGATCACCGGCAGGTTCCTTAAAGAGGTGACGATATCCTCCAAGCCGCAGGGCGCCAAGGTTTATATCAACGACAAGAAAGAACCGGCCGGACGCACGCCGGAAAAGGTCATGATTCCCTTTGGCGTTTCACAAATCAGACTGGTCAAGGCGGGATTTCTGGATAAAGAGCGCACGGTTGAAATTACCGAAAATTTTGAGGGTTCGCTTTTCTATGAGATGTTCCGTGAGGTTTCGATCAAGGCTGTGGCCCGTGACAATCAGAATGGCGACGATATAAATGCCAATATTTATCGGATCGAAAGTGAGGGGCGCGTCTCACAGATCAATGAGCAAACTCCCCTCGATTTACAAATGACCGGTGTGGAGCATCGCGTCTTTTTCCGCAAGGATGGCTATGTCGACACCAGTTTTGTTGTGGGCGTTACGCAAAATGAACTGAAAGCGGTAATGCGCAAGGAGTCCGATCGCGAAGAAGAAAAGCAGCAGGAAGAAGAACGGCAACCGGATCGTGATTTGTCAGAACTGGCGATTCTGATCTTCGTTGTAGTCGATGATAAGAATAATGATCCGCTCGAGGGCGTGGATATTATGGCCGAAGAAAAAAGCGACCGGGAACGCATTCATCTTGGAAAAACTAATGAATATGGACGCCATTCTGTTTATATTAGGCCCGGTAAGTGGATGTTCATCGCCAGCAAGGACGGCTATAAACGCTGGGATGACGGCAAGAGTATCAAAAAGCAAAAAGAATACAAGTTCGAGATAGAGCTGGAAAGGGATTAAATGCCGAAGATCATAGTTCAAAAAGATATGGAAATTATCAAGACATTTAATCTTCCCGGCAAAGAAGAAATCAAGATTGGATGCTCCAGCGGATGTGATGTCTGTATTGAGGATCCATCGATTGCACCCGAACAGGCCATACTGCTTCTTAAACAGGACGGCTTTCATCTGCAGCTGATAACGCATATACCGCCCGTTTTTGTAACCGGCGAACGGGTTGAAGGCGATGTCAGGCTGGAGGATGGCGATACGATTCGTATCGAGGACTATGACCTGATTCTGAATGTATTGCCGGATGAAATCCCCGAACCGAAGGAACTGGTGGAGCCTGAGAAGAAACCGGCCGCAGAGCCGGGTCAACCGGAACAGCGTCAGGAGATACCCGAGGTAAAACCGCCTGCGCCTGAACCTGTGGCGGAAACGCCGATACCACCTCAGCCAGGACCGACCGGTGCTGAAGTCGGAAAAGATGATGAAAAAGTGGAGCCGCAACGAGGCGAGGAAGCCGCCGGAGAGGCCAAACAGGCTGTCGAGGAACAGAAACAGAAACTGGAACAGAAGCCGGAACCACAAAAACAGGAACCCGCTCCCAGTCCCGAAGAGAAAAAATCTGATGATATACATTATGTAAAGACACAGGAAATCAATCTGGATCAGGCTCCGGAACCTCCAAAAGAGAAGCCGAAAGAAGAACCGAAAGCGGCTCCTCCTGAACCGAATAAAAAACCGCCGGTCAGGAAAGAGCCGCCGGTGCCGGAAAAGCCGGCTGAAAAGGAACCTCCACCGCAATCAGGGCCTGAGCCCGGGGCGGAACAACCCAAACAGCCTGAACCGGCAGAGGATTCGCGCAAAACCAAGGTCCTGTCGGGTTATGGTGGCGAAGAGCCTCCTCCGCAGCCACAGTCGCAGAAAGAACGTCCGCGACCCGAGCCGGAGGAACTAGACTGGTTCCTTGTTGCTGTCGATGGTCCGCTCAAGGGCAAGAAATTCAAGCTTAAAAAGGACCTGACCAAAATCGGACGGGATCGCAAGCAAAATGATATCGTTATCCGTCTCGATTCCGAGGGAGAACTGGATAAAAGCATCTCACGTGAACATGCCAGAATAGAGTATTCAAATGGACGCTATTATCTCTCCGATCCGGCCAGTCAGATGCGCACGAAAATTAATCAGAGAGAGATGGATCGAGATGAGAAGGTACAGCTCAAGCCACGGGATATAATTCATATCATGTCAATGAAAGATGACACGGTGTTCAGGGTTTGCGAGGAGGGTGACCTGGATTATTCGCCTCCCGACCCTGCACGGGTGACTGTCTCGCAACTGGGTGTGAATCGTTATGTGCCGTTTTTGATCGGCGCGGTTGCGCTGTTATTGATAGCTATTATTTTAATTATGGTTTTGAAGTAGGTCGGCGTGAAAATTGAAATAAAAGCACTGACCGATGTCGGTCTGGTAAGGGAACTCAATGAGGACAATGTCCGCGTTGTCCGTAAGGAAAACCTGGCGGTTGTCTGCGACGGTATGGGGGGGCATGCCGCAGGAGAAATCGCCTCGCAGCTGGCTGTTGACACGATCGGCGATGTGATGGAGGATCCGCAAAAGGGTGGTGAAATTCCCGGGAGTTGGCAGCTCGATGAGGGATTTCATGATTCCGGACGGACATTGGTACATGCTATCCGGCTGGCAAACCGCAGAATATATAACAAGTCAGCAAGAAATGCGGATATGCGCGGCATGGGTACCACTGTGGTTGCGGCACGCGTTGAGCCGGAGCATATTATCATCTGCCATGTCGGTGACAGCCGGGCATATCGTCTGCGCAACGGCAACCTGGAACAAATGACAGTGGATCATTCCTGGGTCAATGAATTGATCAACTCAAATCAGCTTACCGAAGAGGAATCTAAAACATTCGTCAATAAAAACGTCATTACCCGTGCCCTGGGTACCCGTGAAGCGGTCAAGGTTGATATCAGGCAGGATCGTATTGCCGATGGTGATATTTATCTGCTTTGCTCGGATGGCCTGTGCGGGTTCGTTTCTGATTCCGACATTCTAAAGACTCTTTCGCAGGACGGCCAAAACCTGGATAAGATGGCCAGGGAGCTTATTGAGCGGGCCAATGCCGCGGGCGGTGAAGATAATATCACGGTAGCGTTGATTCGGATAGATCAAAGTGATGGCCCGGCTGATTTTGAGAAAGAACTGATTCAGGCCACTATTGAAGAAGAATCCGATGAGGAACTGCGCAAGGAGGACGACATCCTGCGGGCAAATTTTGGGTCTCAATCCGAAAATATACCGGAGACAGAACCTGAAAAGGCCACCCGGCCCATCCCGGTTTACGGCGAAAAACGCAGGCGCAGGAAGGGGGGCTGGCTTTTTCTGCTTTTTATCCTTATTCTTGCGGGGGCCGGATACCTTGCCTACCGCTATGATGTGGGCGGGATCAAACCGCAGATAGACAGCCTGATTGCCTCGATAAGCGGCCGTTCGCAGGAATCCACTAATGATCTTTCTCCTGCCCAGGTTTCCGCCACTACCAATATCAGTCTGACCGAATTCCCGGATTCATTGATCGATGATATTCTATATGTGGATATGGTGCCCCAGGGACCCGCCCGTCAATTCCTGGATGGCAAATTGCTTCTTGAACCGGGTTATCATGTGCTGGAGCTTAAGGACAGTTTGAATTATACATATGCACGTATAACCAGGACCTTCGAGCCCGGCGATATACATCTCAGTTTCTCCGACTTCGAACTTGATGAATAAAAAAAACCGGATGATTTCGAACATCCGGCTTTTCATTAAACTCAATAAGATTAGAATCTACCTGGCCTTCCCACGTTCCTCTTTTTTCTCGACAATTCGAGACTGCTTACCGGACAGGTTGCGCAGGTAATAGAGTTTTGCACGCCTGACCTTACCCATCCTGACCCGTTCGATCTGGGCCACATTGGGTGAATGCAGCGGGAAAATTCTTTCAACAGACACGCCCGAGGAAACTTTGCGGACAGTAAATGTCTGGCCCAGACCCGAGCCGCGTTTTTTTATAACCGTGCCCTGGAAAATCTGGATTCGCTCCTTGCCCCCTTCGGAGATCTTCACGTGTACCTTTACCGTGTCGCCCGGGGAAAATTTGGTAACCTCAGGTTTCTTATATTCGTTTTCGAGTTTCGAGATCAAGTCCATAACGCGACCTCCACCATTCTATTTCAGTTTTTTTTCTCTTTATTTAGTTGCTCTAAAATCTTTTTATCTTCATCGGTCAAAATATCTTCTTTTAAAAGCTCCGGCCGTCTTTCCAGCGTTTTCCGCAACGCTTCGGTTCTTCTGAATTTATTGATGCGGGCATGATGACCCGACACCAGGATCTCCGGAACTTTGAGACCCTTATATTCCTGGGGATGAGTGTATACCGGAAATCCCAGTATACCCCACGAGAAGGAATCCTCCTCGGCCGCTTCGATTTTGCCCATATAACCCGGCAGAAGCCTGGCAACCGCTTCACTGATTACCAGCGCCGCGCTTTCGCCGCCGGACAGGACATAGTCCCCAATCGAGACCTCCTCGATATCATACAGGCTCAGGAGCCGTTCATCGACTCCCTTATAGCGACCGCAAATTATAATCAAAGTTTCTTCCCTTGACAACTCCCTGGCCATATTTTGGTTAAATTTTTTTCCGGAGGCCGATGTTAAAAATATTCTCGGATTTGTATCTTTATGTCTTTCAAGTACATCCGATAACGCCCGATCGATCGGCTCAACCTTCATGACCATACCCGGACCGCCGCCAAATGGAGTGTCATCGACGGTTTTATGCTTATCTGTAGCAAATTCACGAATATCCGCGGTCCGAATCTCAAGAATCCCAGCCTCAATCGCTTTGCCCATCAGGCTCGATTTTACGGGGCTGTCGAATATTTCCGGGAAAATTGTCAGAATCTCGATCTTCATTCGGCCTCGAATTCCATTCCGGGAAGAAGCTCTACCTCCATTCTTTTTTCGTCCAGACTTATATTTTTTATTACGCTTTTGATGGCCGGGATCAGGAGCCTGCCTTTTTCGGAGCGAATCACGAAAATATCACTGGCTGGATATTCCCAGACCTCATCTATTTCACCTAAAAAGTCGCCGTTATGATAAACCTGCAATCCGACCAGGTCAAAATGATAATAATTGCCATCGGGCAGGTTATGGACCTGTTCCTTATCAATCAGTATATATGAATTCCTGAGACGGTTGACCTCATCTCTGTCATCGAAACCCTCGAATTTAATTACAATTCTGTTGCCGTGAATTTTCTGCCACTGGACAGTGAGAGGAATTTCTTCGCGGGCCGTTTGCACATATACCTTGCGGAGCTTTTTAAATCGCTGGGGGAATTCGGTGAGAGGTTCAGCAATCACCTCGCCCTTGACCCCCCAGCATTTATTTATATAGGCAACCGCGATTTTATCATCAGACACAACTTATTCCAGTATTTCAAGCACTGCGCGCTTGCCCTTCTTGGCGCTTATGGCGGCAATCAGGGTTCTAATTGACTTTGCGGTTTGACCCTTTTTCCCGATTACTTTTCCAAGATCGCCGGGACCAACTCGTAATTCGTAGACTGTCGTTTTTGCGCCCTGAACTTCAGTAAGACGGACCAGGTCAGGCTGATCGACCAGATGCTGAACAATAGTTTCGATGAACTCTTTCACTTTACACTCCTTTGAATAGGGTCACCAGTCTAGCTCTCTTCGGATTATCCTTCAGTCTTCTCCTCTTCAGCAGGCGCAGCTTCCTCAGCAGGTGCAGCTTCTTCTTCGGGTGCGGCAGCGGCCTTCTTGGCACGCTTGGTCTTTTTCTTTCGTTCGGTTATTGTATCCTTAATCGTGATATCATCACCGGATTCACCGGCTTTGATCTTCTCCCATTTCTCAAGAATATTTATCTGCCGGAACAGCGATTCCACGGTCTCGGTCATCTTCGCACCATTCTGCAGCCACTTGAGTACCTTGTCCTCATGAATGACCACCTTGGCAGGTTTCTCGACCGGGTTATAATAACCCAATATGTCGATAAAACGGCCATCCCTGGGGGATCTGCTGTCAGCGGCCACAAACCTGAAGAAAGGTTTCTTTTTCGCGCCCATTCGCCTTAGTCGTATTCGTACAGCCAAGAATCAAACCTCCTTAAATCAGTTAAACAAACCTTTGGCAAAATCCTTCATCTGCCCACGTGAAATTTTCTTTATCATTTTCTGCATCATATTAAATTGTTTTAAAAGCCGGTTGACATCCATAACCGAGTTACCGGAACCGACAGCGATTCGTCGCCGCCTGGAACCATCTATAATATGAGGCTTTTCTCGTTCCTCTTTGGTCATGGACTGGATTATCGCCTCGACCTTGCCCATCGCATTGTCATCGACCTTGAGCCCCTTCATGGCATTACCCATGCCCGGAAGCATGGAGATGACCGACTCAAGCGGGCCCATCTTCTTGATCTGCTGCAACTGATTATAAAAATCATCCAGCGTAAAGGCCTGTTTGCGAAGTTTTTCCTCCAGACGGGCGGCCTCTTTGGCGTCAATGTTTTCCTGCGCCTTCTCCACCAGCGAGACAACATCGCCCATACCCAGGATTCGTGAGGCCAGACGATCCGGATGAAAAACCTCCAGATCCTCCGGCTTTTCACCCACACCGATCATCTTGATCGGTTTGCCGGTGACCTTCTTGATCGACAACGCCGCACCGCCGCGCGCATCGCCATCCATCTTGGTCAGGAGCACACCGCTTATATCCAGGCGCTTATTGAATTCCTGGGCGATGTTGACCGCATCCTGCCCGGTCATGGCATCGGCGATCAGCAGGATCTCATGCGGCCGGACGCCTTTCTTGATTTCCTCCAGCTCCTTCATCAAGGTATCATCGATATGCAGCCGTCCGGCTGTATCTATGATCACGATATCATGATTATTTCCAGTAGCATGATCATATGCCTTTTTGCTTATCTCGGGCGGCTTTTTATCAATATGAAAGACGGGTACATCAATGTTCCTGCCCAGCGTTTTCAGCTGATCCACGGCTGCCGGACGATATATATCTGCGGCAACCAGGAGCGGCGACTTATTTTTCTTGCGAAAATAGAGCGCCAGCTTGCCACACATGGTGGTTTTACCGGAACCCTGCAGGCCCACCAGCACAATGACTGTTGGTGGCGTACTGGCAAGTTTAATTTTCTCGGCCTCGCCGCCCAGCGTATCTACCAGTTCATCATGTACGAACTTGACGATCTGCTGGCCGGGCGAAATCGACTGAAGCACTTCCTGGCCCAGCGATTTCTCGGTCACGTCCTTCACGAACTGCTTGACAACCTTGAAATTGACATCGGCTTCAAGCAGAGCCATGCGGACTTCTTTCATGGCGTCCCTGACGTTTTTCTCGCTCAGTTTGCCATGGCCGCGGAGCTTCTTAAATACGCCTTCTAATTTGTCAGATAATTCACCAAACATAGATTATTACCCAAAAGATAAACAAGAAATATATTAAATATTTCTTGTATGGCAAGTGATTTTTATTGCGATAAAAATGGTGTTGATTTAGCTTTTGTCCGCGAATGACTTGATTTTTCGCGTAAATTCGTCATAATCATCGGACTTGTAAAATGCTGATCCGGCCACGAGCACATCCGCCCCCGCGTCTATAACCTCCGGGGCCGTTTTCAGCCCGATACCACCGTCTACCTGGATCATGACCTCAAGCCCCTGGCTGTCAATGAATTCGCGGGTCTGCCTTATTTTCGGCACAACCTGGCGCATGAATTTCTGGCCGGCAAACCCGGGGTGAACTGTCATGATCAGGATCAGGTCGCATTCAGGAATCAGGTCCTGTACCGACTCAAACGATGTATTCGGGTTGATGCTGATCCCCGCCAGTTTGCCCAGATCGCGGATTTTCTCAAGCAGGGGCCGTTTTTCGGCCTCGATTTCATAATGAATGACAATTAAGTCGCTCCCGGCCTCGGCATAGACTTCAAGATATTTCTCAGGATTGGAAATCATCAGGTGACTGTCCAGAAAAAGGTCCGAATGCTGATCGACGTATTTTATGATCGCCGGCCCGAAGCTGATATTGGGCACGAAATGCCCATCCATTATATCCAGATGAATCCAGTCGCAGCCGGATTTATTTGTTTTTTCAATTTCCTCCCTGAGATGGCCGAAATCGGCTCCCAGGAGTGATGGCGCCAGCTTGATCATCAATCACCTACCGGAACTACAAGTACTAACTGCGTTGAATCTATTTTCATCTTGGTTCCCGCCGGGGGATGTTGATATGTAACAATCGAGGGCAGAAGCAGCGGGTTGGTAACATACTCAACCCTTGGTTCCGGGAACCCCAGGGTGTCCAGCATTGTAACCGCCTGTTCCAGCGGTTTGCCCAGTAATTTGGGCACATAGCCCTCCTCGGTCTGTCTGCCGCGATTGATATATAAGTCTATCCCCGAAGCCTTGGGTACAAGTGATCCGGATGGAGGTATAGTATATGCCACGACATCGCGGGCCAATGTGTCCGATTCGGTCCAGTAATAATTCTGTACTTTCAGGCCGAATTCGGGCAGCTTCAATTCGGCATTGCGTATCGAAAGACGCGAAAGATCAGGCACCTGGATCATCTCTTCGCCGGCTGAAATCAATACCTTGACCTTGCGGTTTTCCTTAATCTGCGTACCTCCGGCCGGCACCTGCGAGAGTATTGTGCCCTCCGGTATAGTCGGCGAGGGTTGTTTGCCCTGCACAACTATCTCGAATTCATAGCGGTCGGCCAGATTTGAGGCCTCATCGAATGATTTTCCCAGCATGTTCGGCAGGGGATATTCCGTGCCGTGACGGGTATACATGGGCATCACGATATTATCCATGATCAAAAAGATGACTATCAGCAGAGCCAGGATCAGTCCTCCCCAGATGGCGATCTTTTTGAGCGGCCCCAGAAGCGGCCTCAGGTTCGGCAATGTTATTTTATCGTTGGATGCCATAAATTACTTCGTCGTTGCAAAATTGAATTATAGTCTCGAACATTGATAAATTCAACAATATTTATCTCGAGAATGCAAAGTATCTACCTGATATCAAATGGATCGATCAGTTTGTCGTTTTCGATACGATACTGAGCCATGCGATGAATTGTCAGGGCCATGACCTCGTTCTCTTCAAGATGATACCCGTGACGAAGGATCTCGTTCGGTTTGATGAAGCCCAAATCGGCCATAGCGGTTTTCATTACCAGGTGAGATCCATTTTCGGTGGCTGAACATTCGAGCCCCAGTATGGAGTCTCTGGCTTCAATCTCGTTCGGACCGGACTTGGATTCGCGCATGAATTTGAACTCTGTTGCCTTCAATATTTTATCAGTCATTTCCTCAATCCGCACGATATCTATTGGCAGGTCGACCTCATAGACAGCCATATTAAGCTGTGAGGATAATGATGATCCTTTACCGATCATCGCGCTGGTGCCGATCAGCTTGAAATCTGGTGGAAACTGCCGGTTGAGATTGTCGATCATATACTGTTCGACCGGATTTTCGAGCTGAATATCGATATACTCGGCATCCGAAGTATAACCCAGCGAAAGGGGAGGCCCGTAGCTCAATTTTGGCTTGGGATTGTAGCCCTGGCTGAATGTTATTGGCAGATTGGCGCGGAAAAATGTCCTGACCAGGGCGCGCATATTATCCAGATGTGACAGGAAGCGGGCGTCATTGTAACGGCCCCATCTGATACGCAACCTGCTTTGCGGGACTGTCACCGCCGGAGATGATTTCATCGTTTTGGGATTCCTGCCGAATGACATCTGCCTTTTGGGCTGATCCTTTTTCTTCGGCCGTTCCTTTATTTCACCCACGTCTTCTTTATCCAGCGAGGTTACCAGCTCGGTCAGGCCGCGGGATTTGGCCAGCTCTTTCAGGAGTGTTTCTCTGGAACGGCCCTTTTGCATATGCTCCCAGGGCAGGGGACGGCTGGTTGATCGTTCACCCAGGTATTTGGCCGGGTCGATGCCTTCCTCGTCAAATGCCTTTTGCCATGACTCGAAATCGAATGATTCGCTCCAGCCATCCATATGGCACCCCAGATCATAGGCTCGTTTGATGACCTTTCCGATTAAACGGTCGCCTCGGCCCAGGACGCCCTCCAGCCAGGATGTCTCGGGACTGTGGAATTTGAGACGGACATTGCGGCGGCGAATTGCCTGTTTTAGGAATTCCTTTTTTTTCTCGATTTCGTCTATACTTATCTGACGTTCCCATTGCCACGGCGTATGCGGCTTGGGCGAAAATGTCGAGATGGTGATATTGAAATTGCGTTTGCCCCTGAACCTGTCCGAAATGCGGCAGAGGTCAAGCACAAGATCAGCGATGCCCCTCAGGTCATCCTCGGTTTCAGTCGGAAGGCCGATCATGAAGTAGAGTTTTATTGTCTGCCAGCCCTTCTTGAATGCCTGACTCAATACTTCACGCAGTGTTTCTTCATTAAGCGGCTTATTGATAACTTTGCGAAGACGCTCTGTGCCTGCCTCGGGGGCGAATGTCAGCCCGCTTTTCTGATTTGTGGTCAACAGTTCGGCCAGCTCCAATGACATGGTCGAAATGCGCAATGACGGCAGCGAGATGGTCACATGCTTGTCTTTCAGCCGTTCTACCAGCTTTTTGACCAGTGTCTCTATATCCTTGTAATCACCTGATGAGAGCGAAAGCAGTGTGACATTATCATATCCGGTTTTCTGCACGCTGCGGACCGTTTCATTGACGATATCATCGACCTTACGCATGCGGCCCGGCTTATAAATCACCGAGGCCTGGCAGAAGCGGCAGCCATGACCACATCCGCGCATAATCTCGACCGGCAGGCGATCATGTACTGTTTCAATAAAAGGCACCACCGGCAGGCTGGGATAATAGCTGTTTTTCAGTTCGCTTACGACCCGTGCTTTAATTGCGGATGGGGCATCGTCGCGCAGTTTTTCAATGCCATCGAATTTACCATCGATCGTGTAACGGGCACGATAATAGGAGGGCACATAAACTCCCTCGATTTTACTCAATTGGAAAAGCTTCTGCTGACGGGATAATTCTCTGTTGTCATATAGGCAGTCAATGATTTCATCGATTGCCTCCTCGGCATCGCCCAGGAAAAAGTAGTCGGCGAAATCGGCCAATGGCTCCGGGTTAAAGGCACATCCACCGCCGATAGCAACAATCGGATCATCCTCGCCACGGTTCTTGGCCTCGAGCGGAATTCCGGCCAGATCCAGCATATAAAGAATATTTGTATAATTGAGCTCGGTGGCGGAATTGAATCCGAGCATGTCGAAATCCTTGATAGGCGTGATCGATTCCAGCGAAAAGAGCGGAATTGACTGCTCACGCATCACCTGCGCCGTGTCATCGGAAACAGCAAAGACACGTTCCGCACGGCCACGGGGTGATTTGTTTATCAGGTGATAAAGAATCGACAGGCCGAGATTGGACATACCCAGATCATACAGGTCCGGGAATGCCAGTGCTATTGATACACGGCCCTCTTTTGGATGATTTACCGCTCCCAACTCATTGCCGATATATCTTCCGGGCTTGATTATGCGTGGGAGCAGATTTTTTTTAACACGTTCTGCTAAATTATTCAAATTAAATCAAAAAATAAGACCAAGAGAATAATCTCCTGGCATTTTAAATGGTTACTATTTCAATTTTGAATTACTTGAAATATGTTTCACGGTTGCATTTGCAGATACCGAGATATTCTTCTTTGAACTTGACCGAGCCGCCGTTTTTGCCCGGCTCAGAACTGACCATCAGTACATGCTCAATCGGTTCATTGCAATCCGGGCAGATTTTTATCTCTTTCTTGCGTCCCGCGGTATCGGCAAATTTCTGACGCTTGGCCATTAAGTCTCCTCTATTTAACGAGGGCTATATATAGAATTTACGCGGGAAGTCAACAAATTTTGGGACCTGAAAACTTGTTGCCGGGAATGACTCGAATATCACTCCTGCTCTATGCTGTACATCATACCCAGAAAGAAGAATTCATTCTCGGTTGTATCGGTTTCAGCCAGGGTTTCATAGCGATATATTTCCACTCCGGCGTAATAGTAGTAATCCTTGCCGGAGGGAGATGAGCTGACGGTCCACTTGACTTCCTGGACATTATCCGATATTTTCTTGAATTTTTCCCGCTCATAATTGCCCTCTTCGTTGGTTGTCAGGTAGAGGATATCATCGGAACGGCCGGTATAACGCACGGTGATCCTGTCGCCCGGGCTCAGTGTTTCGAATTCATTGCGAATAATGATCTGGTCCTTCACTTCAATTTCACCCTTTTCCTGTGATATCCAGACAAGGCTAGGTGAAGCAGGGGACAGGTTCAATAGATTTGTCGTGCCCCAGAATTTCCAGCCCCTCTGCGGGCTGTTAAAATCACCCAGTTGCAGAAAATAGGCCGATTTATGAGCGCGGGTGGGATTTGTCGTCAAATGCTTGGTAATCTCGTCGCCATCATCATTTCTTATTGTCAGCATGTAAAATATTTCGAACTGAGTCTCGGCATCGGCTTCCTTGGCATACAGATTATTTACAAATACAGTATCGCCGACATCGACAGCATAGGTCGTATCGACGGAATCAATAGTTACTCTGTAGGAGGTTGCACCGAATTCACCCTGCAATGCGGCCCCCAGGCTATGAAAGACATCGTATTCTATGAACTCGATATTCTGGGATTCCTCCGCTGCATCATTAATCTGCAGCACATCGACAATGGCATCAGGATTGGTGTAGATGGTGTCAATAGTGCCTTCGCTGCAACTAACTATAAGCGCAGCAATCAATAACAAAGCTGTAATTAAGATAGAGTACCTGTTCATCATTTCTCCCATATATTTAACGAGACTGCCCGGTTTTCGTTCGATCACCTTTTTCTATTTTCCTGAGCTTATCGCGATAAAATGCCGCCTCTTCATATTCCAGGTTTTCCGCCGCATTTTTCATGGATTGCTTCAGGAATTTTATCTGATCTGATTTCTCCAGATGTTTAAAGAAATCCGGCAGCAATACTTTTTCTTCCTCTTTCGTTTTTGAGTCCGCGAATGCCGTGGCGCGCATAATCTCCTCGCGCGATTTATAGATCGTGGCCGGAGTTATGTCATGTTCTTCGTTGTATTTTAGCTGAATTTCACGTCTGCGATTGGTTTCATCGATTGCCCGGCGCATGGAATTTGTGATCTTGTCGGCGTACAGGATTACCTGCCCGAAAATATTCCGCGCCGCGCGCCCGGCGGTCTGAATCAATGACTTCTCGGATCGCAGAAAACCCTCTTTGTCGGCATCCAGTATGGCAACCAGAGAGACCTCAGGCAGATCGAGACCCTCACGCAACAGGTTGATTCCAACCAGCACATCGAATTCGGCCAGCCTCAGGTCGCGAATAATCTCAACTCGATCGATCGCATCGATTTCCGAGTGAAGATACCTTACCCGGATATTCAGGCCTTTCAAATAATCGGTCAGATCCTCGGCCATGCGCTTTGTCAGTGTTGTCACCAGAACCCGTTCTTTTTTTGCCACACGTTTGCGTACTTCCTCGATCAGGTCATCAACCTGCGTAGCCAATGGACGGACAATTATTTCCGGATCCATTAACCCGGTGGGCCTGATAATTTGTTCCACCACAATGCCTTCCGATTTTTCGAGCTCGTAATTGTCGGGTGTGGCCGAAATAAATATGGCCTGGTTGATGCAGTTCTCGAATTCCTCGAATACAAGCGGACGATTATCCAGGGCCGAGGGCAGACGGAAACCGTATTCCACCAGCACCGTTTTTCTGGACCGATCGCCGGCATACATGCCGCGAATTTGCGGAATTGTCTGATGGGATTCATCGACAATCATCAGGAAATCATCAGGAAAGAAATCGATCAACGTATTCGGCTTTTCGCCCGGTTCTCTTCCGCTCAGATGGCGCGAGTAGTTTTCGATTCCGCTGCAATAGCCGATCTCCCGCATCATCTCCAGGTCAAAATTAGTTCTCGATTCAAGCCGTTGGGCCTCAAGCAGTTTATTCTGAGAACGAAGTTCGCCCAGGCGTTCATCCAGTTCCCGTTCGATATTCTCCATCGCCTCGGTAAGCTGCGTGGGGCTGGTAATGAAGTGTTTGGCCGGGAAAATACCCACCGATGGCAATTCGCCCCTGGCCTTACCGGTAACCGGGTCGATCTCGCTGATTCTCTCGACCTCGTCGCCAAAAAACTCCACACGCAGGGGAGTGACCTCATAGGCCGGGAAAATTTCCACCGTATCCCCCCGTACCCGAAATGTGCCGCGTGAGAAATCGATATCATTGCGGGCATAATGTATTCGTATCAGCTCGCGCAAAAGATCGTCGCGATCCCGTGTTTCTCCCTCCCTGATGAATACCATTTGAGAACGGTAGGTGTCCGGCGAACCGATACCGTAAATGCATGATACTGAAGCGACTATGATAACATCCCGGCGTTGCAAAAGCGAGGCGGTGGCACGCAGGCGCAGGCGGTCGATGTCATCGTTTATTGAGGTGTCCTTTTCTATATAAGTGTCGGAAACCGGGATATATGCCTCAGGTTGATAGTAATCATAATATGAGATGAAGAATTCGACCGCATTATCAGGGAAAAACGATTTGAATTCGGCATACAGCTGGGCCGCCAGGGTTTTGTTGTGCGATATGACCAGAGTCGGGCGGTTTACCTTCTGTATCACATTGGCCATGGTGAAGGTCTTGCCGGAGCCGGTAACGCCCAGAAGAGTCTGGAAGCGCTTTTTGGAAGTGAGTCCCCGGACCAGTTCTTCGACTGCACGCGGCTGGTCGCCGGTCGTCTTATATGTAGATACTAAATCGAATTTCGCCATAATTTTTAATGATAATACAGATTAAACCAACAAGTCAATCATTAGTTCGTTCAAAGGCGGTTTGATTTATAAAATGGAACCTTTAAAAGAGGCCGCGTTTAAGATAATAGAATACAAATTAGCCTTGACATAACAATTGATTTTCGTATAATTCCGGCTTATTATTTCTACGTCGAAAGGAGATTTGATGTACGCAGTTATAGAAACTGGTGGTTTGCAATTCGAGGTGGCCGAGGGCCAGACCTTGGATATTCCCAAGCTGGCAGTTGAGCCGGGAGAAAAAGTGACATTTGACCGGGTTCTTCTGGTGAAAGGGGAAAGCGATCCATTGGTGGGCAAACCCTACATCGAGAACGCCGCGGTGGAGGCCGAGGTCCTGGAACAGGGCAAGGCCAAAAAAATCATAGTCTCGAAATATAAACGCAGAACCAAATACCGCCGCAAAACCGGACATCGTCAGCCCTATACGGAAATCAAGATTAATAGAATAACAGTACCTTAATCTTGGAATTTCAACCGTTGGGTTCAAGGATGAATTTTTTTAAGCTCTATGCAGCTGTACTGATCTTCACCTCACTTTTTCTGGCATTTGATGCTGCCGGTCAGAACGACACATATACAATTTCCTCAATAGAAGTCCGCGGGAACTTTACCGCGGACGAGTCTTTGATACGGTCGGTGTCCGATCTGAATGTCGGCTCGGTGCTGACATCAACATTGACCCAGGACGCTATCAGGCAGATTTACGGTCTGGGGCTTTTCTCCGATGTCCAGCTCAAGGGTGAGATCACAGCACAAAATACTATCGACCTGATTATCGAGGTTACCGAGTATCCGCGTATAATTGCCGTTGAGTATGACGGTAACCGTAATATCAAGGATAATGATCTGGATGAGGCTGATTCGATCAAAGTCGGTCAGCTAATGTCGCCCCAGCAGGTTCTGAATGCCACCAATAATATTAAGAGATATTATCAGGAAAAGGGCTATTATGTAGTCGAGATCGAATCCGAACTTCAGTCCGAAGAGGACAGCAAAATCGACTATACCCTGGTGTTCAAGATCAAGGAGGGGCCCAAGGTCCGTATTCAGGAAGTTGAATTTGTCGGCAATGAAGTTTTTGAAGACAGCAAGCTGGCCGGCAAGATGGGTAACAAGCCCAAGGGCTTTTTGAGGTCGGGCAATTTTGATCCCGAGAAACATGAAGAAGACAAGCAGAAGATTATAGATTTCTATCACGAAGAGGGCTTCATTGACGCTGCGATTGTCGATGATACGGTAATTATCCATGAGGATGATCCGCGCTGGATGACACTGCAGTTTAGCGTTTACGAAGGCAAGCGCTATTATTTCGGCGAAACGACATTCTACGGCAACAAGATTTACGGCGAAAAAATCCTCGACAAACAGCTTAAGTATGATCCGGGTGATATCTATAATCCCGAAAAATTCGAAGAATCGATGACCAATCTCTACTCTGTGTACCAGGAGGAGGGTTACATCCATGCCCGAATCTTCGAAAACGTGCAGACAGTTGATTCCACGGTAAATATAGAATTCGAAATCACCGAGGGGGTACCGGCACGAATCAACAGGATCGAAATCGCGGGTAACACCAAGACCAAGGAAAAAGTAATCCGGCGCGAGATGTATTCCCGTCCCGGGCAGATATTCAGGCGCTCGCTTCTGGAGCGGTCGGTTCGCAATGTCATGCTTCTGAACTATTTCGAGTCGGCCATACCTGATTTCAGGGTTCTGCCTAATGGCGATGTTGACCTGATTATGGAGATGAAGGAAAAGCCGACCGGGCAGTTCAATGCCGGTGCAGGTTACTCCGGGCAGGATAAGCTGGTTGGTACGTTGTCGCTGGGTATGCCCAATTTCCGTGGCAATGGCCAGAACCTGTCGCTGTCGCTTGAATTCGGCGCCAACCGTAATTCGATCTCGCTTAGTTTTGCCGAACCATGGCTGTTCGGTACGCCGACCTCATTTTCAGCCAGCGTATATAATCTCAACCGTCAGTGGTACGATGATTTTTGGGAAGGCCGGCGCGGCGGATCAGTGCGTCTCGGCCGCAGGCTGAAATGGCCGGATGATTATTTCAGTGTCTATGGCAGCTACCGTGTCGAGGATGTGCGCTATTACGATTTCGATGATACCACGGCCTACAATGATTTGCAGCAACTGGGCGGGAACTGGTTCCGCACCTCATCGATTTCGGGAACTATTGTCAGAGATTCGCGAAATCTGCCACTCTTTCCGACAGCAGGTTCGGTGGCACGTCTGACATCCGAATACGCCGGCGGACCATTGGGCGGATATTACGAATTTCACAAGCATACATTCGAATTTTCCAAGTATATAAATGTTTTCTGGAAATTTACACTGGCAGGCAAGATCAAGGTGGGTGTCATTGATTCACCCGAGGGTGATGATTTCATCCCCTACAGCGAAAGATTCTCGCCCGGAGGTACCGATCCTGATGGTACTATCAGGGGCTATGATGACGGCCGTGTAACGCCCAGGGATGCAAACGGTTTCTCGGTACGGGGACGGTCGCTTCTGGTTTATAATGCAGAGCTTCAGTTCCCGATCGTTGAGCAGCAGATTTACACCTTGCTGTTTGCCGATGCCGGAAATTCCTGGCTGGCAGGTTATCAAATTTCGCCTTTTAACCCGGATGAGTTGTATAAGTCATATGGAGCCGGCTTCCGAGTGGTTGTGCCCGGTGTGGGCGTGATCGGCTTTGATTTCGGTTACGGAATAAACAGTGATGATCCCGGCTGGAAACCGCATTTCCAGGTCGGAACAACATTTTAAATCGATAAAACGTTTTTCAAAATATTGGGGAGATGAGATAGCATGAAAAACTTACTCTGGACATTGATCGGAACGCTGATGGCGACGATGATTTTTGGGACTGATCTTTTGGCGCAGAGCGGCAAGATTGTTTATGTGGACTCCTACAGGATTCGTCAGGAATGGAAAGAATTTCTGGAGGCACAGGCCCAGTTCGATAAGGAGCTGGATGAATGGCAGCAGGAAGCTATGGTTCTGGAAAAAGAGGTCGACAGTTTGAAACGTGACCTGCAGGAAAAGGCCCTGTTGCTTTCTGAAGAGGCTCGTGCCAAGAGGGAAGAGGCGATCGGCACAAAGGAAGCCGCACTTCAGAAATATATGGTGGACATATTCGGACAGGGCGGCAAAGCCGAACAACGCAACCGGGACATGACAAAACCGCTTCTGGATCGAATCACTGCTGTGCTGGAAAGAATTGCGCAGCAGAAGAATTATGATTATATATTCGATGCGGTCAATGGTAATATCGCCTATGCCAAAAAGAGCCTCGATATCACTGACGAGGTTCTGGATGAGCTGCGTAAAGCCCAGTAGGATAAATGCAAATAACGACTGGTGAATTGGCTAAAAAGCTGGGCGCTGAGATTATTGGCGACGCCCAGCTTAACCTTTTTCGGCTGGCCCCTATTGAATCGGCCTCGCAGGGCGAGCTGACATTTCTGTCAAACAAAAAGTACTTCGCATATCTGGACAGCACCAACGCCTCCGCAATAATCGCTCCTCCTGATGTCAAAGACAGGGAAACCGATGCGGTACTCCTGATTCATCCCGATCCCTATTACGCCTATTCGCAAGCCGTAAGTATTTTTTTTCCGGACGAAGGCTTCTATAAGCCGGGAATCCACGATTCGGCTGTCATGGGAGATAAATGCAGGATCGATCCCTTGGCTCATATAGGTGCTAATTGTGTGCTGGAAGATGAGGTCGAGATCGGCCCCGGTTCGACTGTTCTTCCCGGATGTTTTATCGGGCGGCGCACAAAAATCGGCGGTGGTTGCCTGATCTATGCCAATGTAACGATCCGTGAGGATGCACGATTGGGAGATAATGTAATCATCCATAGCGGAACGGTGATCGGTTCCGATGGATTCGGTTATGCCCAAAAAGACGGTGTCCATCATAAGATTCCCCAGGTGGGCAAAGTTGTGATCGAGGATGATGTCGAAATCGGCGCCAATGTGACTATAGACCGCGCAGCTTTGGGCGAAACCCGAATCGGCAAGGGCACCAAGATCGATAACCTGGTGCAAATAGCCCATAATGTGCGCATGGGCGAGAGGTGTATAATCGTGTCGCAGACCGGTATCTCCGGCTCGACTGTGCTTGGCAACAGCGTTATTCTGGCCGGGCAGGTGGGGCTGATTGGCCATCTTAAAATCGGCGACAATACGATTATAGCCGCACAATCAGGTGTTAAGGATGACCTGGAAGAGGGCAAGATGTATCTCGGCACCCCGGCCAAGGAGATGCGTATCCAGACCAAAATCGAAGCGGCCTTAAAAAAGCTGCCCGATCTTATCAAACGAGTCAGGGCACTCGAAAAGAAACTCAAAGAGAATTAAATCAATATCCTATTCACGGGACTTCGGTTTCGGCCAGGATAGGAATCCTGACCGCACGCATAAAGCAGAATCATAGATCAGCGCAGGGGCTGATATTTGTGCCGGGAGTACCTTTTGTTCTCTATGGCGAGATGTTCAGTGCCAGGCAGATGTCCACATTTGCATGGAAAACAGTCTACCAAAAATCCCCTATAAAAAATCCCGCCCCTGAAGAGCGGGATTTACATAATCCAGTAAACTATCTATGCAATCTTATACTTCTTGATGCCTTCCTGGAACATATTGCCGCCATAGCAATCCATCACAACAATCGCCGGAAAATCCTGAACAGTGAGTTTGCGTACTGCTTCCGGACCCAGATCCTCATAGGCGATAACCTCGGCGGCCACAATCGATTTCGAGATCAATGCTCCCGCGCCTCCGATGGCCAGGAAATAAACCGCGGTATGCTCTTTCAGTTTCCCGGCCACCTCCGGTGACATCTCACCCTTGCCGATCGCGCCTTTCAAGCCGGCATCATACATGGTCGGGGCATATTTGTTCATGCGATATGATGTGGTTGGTCCGGCCGATCCGATTGCCCGTCCCGGTTTGGGTGGGGTGGGACCGGCATAGTAAATCAACTGGCCCTCGGGATTGAATGGCAATTCCTCGCCTTTTTCCAATGTCTCGGTCATACGCTTATGGGCACTGTCGCGGGCGGTATAAATCGTACCGTTAATCAGTACCTCGGTGCCAATTTTCAGTTCTTTGACAACATCATCTGTCAACGGGGTCTCTATTCTGACTTTATTATTATCACTCATTGTCATCCCTCCTTAAAGTACAACGCTTTTATGACGGGCTGCATGGCACTGCATATTGACCGCCACCGGGAAGCTGGCGATATGGCAGGGATGCACCTCAATGTGAACCGCTATTGCTGTGGTACGGCCGCCCAAGCCCTGCGGGCCGATGCCGATTTTGTTGACTTCATGTAGAAGCTCTTTTTCCAGGTCGGCGTAATACTTTTCCGGATGACTCGATCCGACTTCGCGCAGAAGCGCTCTTTTGGCGAGCTGTGCGCATTTGTCGAATGTGCCGCCGATGCCGACGCCAACGATGACAGGCGGGCAGGGATTTCCGCCCGATTTGGTCACTCGCTCGACTACAAATTCCTTCAGGCCTTCAACGCCATCCGAGGGCTTAAGCATCTTTACCTCGCTCATATTTTCCGAGCCGCCGCCCTTTGGGGCACAGATGATTTCAAGCTTATCTCCGGGCACAACCTCGAGGTTAATAATCGAGGGAGTGTTATCGCCCGAATTCTTACGCTCGATCGGATCGGTAACGATAGACTTGCGCAGAAAGCCGTCCTTATAGCCCTGGCGTACGCCCTCATTGAAGGCCTCGTTAAAGTCACCTCCGGTGATATGCAAATCCTGGCCCATACGCACAAAAAATACCGCAAAACCGGTATCCTGACAAATCGGCATTTCTTCGCTACGCGCTATATCGGCGTTCTTTAAAATGTCTTTTATAATTGACTGTCCCAGCGGTGATTCCTCAGTATCGATAGCCTTTTTGAGCCCGTTGTAAACATCTTCGCCGAGCTTGTAATTGGCTTCCATACAAAGTTTCTTTACCGCCGGAATAATCTCGGAAACATGAAGTTCTCTCATGACTGCCATCCTCTCCGATGAAAAAGTTTTATTGAATATTAGAAGAAATCGGAACTTTGTCAACTTTTACGAATGGCGCAGATAAAAAAAGCCCCGTTGAAAATGCAACGGGGCATCTACGAAAAAGAGGGGATAATCTGATTTAGCTGGCGGCCTCGACGCTCACCATTTTACGCTTCTTATCTTTACGGACGAATTTCACCACGCCGTCAATAAGCGCAAAAAGAGTATAATCCTTACCCATGCCGACATTTTCGCCGGGATGGATTCTGGTGCCGCATTGACGCACGATGATCGAACCTGCCTTAATGGTCTGGCCGGAGAAAGTCTTCACGCCGCGGCGCTGTCCGTGGGAATCTCTTCCATTTCTGGATGATCCGACACCTTTTTTATGAGCCATTTTTATTTCCTCCTCAAAAATCCAAAACCCAAATATCAAATATTTGGGTTTTGGGATTATAATACAAATGCGCTATTCTGGCAAGCTAAATTTCCTGCGAAACCGCTTTTTTGTCGGAATCGACCTTGGTACTGGTCTTAAAGCTAAGGCCGTCATCGCCTTGCTTGTAATAGACCTCGACCTCGCAGTCGCCCGCATACTGGCCGCTCAGAATCTCCTCGGCCAGCGGATCCTCCAGGAATTTCTGTATTGCACGGTTTAACGGACGGGCGCCGAAGTTCCTGTCGTAGCCCTTATCCGCCAGGAATTCCTTGGCATCATCGGTGAGATGGAAGGAAATACCCTTCTCTGCCAGGCGCTGGCTGACTTCCACCAGGCGAATCCCGACGATTTCCTTGATGTTTTCCCTGCTCAGCGAATGGAAAATAATGGTCTCATCAATCCTGTTCAAGAGCTCAGGATTGAAAATTCGCTTCATCTCTTCGATCACGCGCTTTTTCATCATGTCGTAATCGGATTCTACTTTATCCTTTGCGAAGCCAAGTGTCTTGCCCTCGCCGATCGCACGAGTACCTGCGTTTGATGTCATAATTATAATGGTATTACGGAAATCAACCCGTCGTCCAAATGAATCGGTCAATGATCCGTCGTCGAAAAGCTGTAATAGTATATTGAATACATCCGGATGAGCTTTTTCGATTTCGTCCAGGAGAACGACCGAATAGGGGTGCCTGCGCACCTTTTCGGTCAACTGACCGCCCTCTTCATAACCGACATATCCTGGGGGAGCGCCGATCAGACGTGAGACGGCGAACTTCTCCATATACTCGGACATATCGATACGCACCAGGGCGTTGGCATCCTCGAACATGAATTCCGCCAGTTCCCGTGACAGCTCGGTTTTACCAACTCCTGTGGGGCCGAGGAAGACAAATGAGCCGATCGGACGGCGCGGATCGCCCAGGCCGGCACGGGCCCTGCGAATTGCCTTGGCAATCGATCTAATAGCCTCATCCTGACCGACGATTTTCTGCTTGATTTCCTCTTCCATACGAAGCAGGCGCTTGGATTCCTTTTCCTCCAGTCGGAAAAGCGGAATGCCGGTGATTTTGGCCACCACCAGGGCAACATCCTCGCCCATCAGGACGATCTGCTGCTTCTCACGCTCCTCCTCCCATTTGGATTTCAACTGGGCCAGCTCCTCGCGCTTGTTTTTGAGTTCATCGCGCAGATGAGCCGCTTTTTCGAATTCCTGATTCTTGACCGCATCTTCCTTGCGGCGCTGAATCTCCTCGATCTGCGTCTCGATCTCGGCGAACTCATTGGGCTTGGTGTAGCTGGATAGATGAGCACGGCTTCCGGCCTCGTCGATAATGTCCAATGCCTTGTCGGGCTGGAATTTACCGGTGATATAGCGATCCGAAAGCTTGACCGCCTCCTCGATTGCCTCTTCGGAAATCTTTATTTTATGGTGCTCTTCGTATTTCTGGCGCAGTCCCATCAGGATCTGGATCGACTCCTCCGTTGTGGGAGCTTCGACCATAACCGTCTGGAACCTGCGATCCAGGGCACCATCCTTTTCGATATATTTTCTGTATTCGTTTAATGTCGTTGCGCCGATGCACTGCAACTCACCGCGCGAAAGCGCCGGCTTGAAGATATTGGAGGCATCCAGCGAGCCCTCGGCTCCGCCGGCTCCCACAATCGTATGCAGCTCATCGATAAAAATGATCACGTCGTTGGAATTGACGATCTCATTCATGACTGATTTCAGCCTTTCCTCGAACTGACCGCGGTACTTGGTACCGGCCACCAGGGAGGCCATGTCGAGCGTCACCAGACGCTTGTTTTCGAGAGTCTGGGGTACTCGCCCGGCCACGATTCTCTGCGCCAGGCCCTCGGCGATGGCTGTCTTACCGACACCCGGCTCGCCGATCAGGACCGGATTGTTCTTCTTTCTGCGCGAGAGAATCTGGGTCACACGCTCGATTTCATCATCACGTCCGATGATTGGATCGAGTTTGCTGCGACGGGCCAGTTCTGTCAGGTCGCGTCCGAAGTGATCCAGCGCGGGAGTTTTCGATTTTTTGCGCTTTTTGGCAAAATTGGAAGGTTTCCCGGCCTGGATGTTTTTCAGTTCATCGTAGGCTTCCTGATAAGAAATATCGTACATTGACAATACCTGTGCGGCCACTCCCTCTTCATCCTTAAGCAGCGCCAGAAGTATATGCTCGGTATCGATATCCTTCGATTTAAGCGCTCGGGCTTCCTGCCCGGAGACCTCCAGGGTCTTTTTGGCCCGGGCGGTCAGGGGAAGCTGTCCCATTGTCATGGTTCCGCCCGAGGGCTGGACCACATCTTCAACAGACTGCTTCAGATCCTGCAGTTCAAGTCCGATGTTGGTAATGATCTCAACCGCACGGCCCTCACCGAGTCTGATCAGTCCCAAGAGCAGATGTTCAGTCCCGATATAATCATGCCGTAATCTGGTTGCTTCGTCGCGGGCGTATTCAATCGCCTTACGCGCCAGTTCGGTGAACATCTCATTCATAATATAAGTCCTCCATGTGTATTCTTACTGTAACTCGGCCAGCCTGCCTCTTATCAATTCGGCACGTTTCACATCGCGTTCCGATGCTGAGAGCTTTTCTCCATACATTTTGTGAATATGTGCCGGTTGAGCCAGTACCAGGATCTCGTTTAGCAAGGTCAACGGGATCATGTCCAGCACACCCAGTGCCGCTCCCAGTCTGACTGCCGATAATAAATTCATTGTTTCCTCTGACGTTAAGACCCGCGCATTTTTCAATATCCCGTAGGCTCTCCAGATTTTGTCCTTGATCTCATCCGGTGCCTCACGGATCAGCGTTTTGCGAGCATTCTCTTCATGCTCGATCAGTTGACGCGTTATCTGTTGCAGCGAATCTGTAATGTCCTGTTCTGTTCTGCCTAACGTCGTCTGGTTCGATACCTGAAACAAATTTCCAAGTACTTCTGTTCCTTCGCCATAGAATCCGCGCACTGTCAGTCCAAGTTTGGTGATCTTGTCAATTATCTTGTCAATCTCGCGCAATAGAACCAGACCCGGAAGATGTATCAGTATCGAAGCCCGCATGCCTGTCCCGCAATTTGTGGGGCAGGAGGTCATGAAGCCGTATTCGCCGTCATAGTCATAAGCCAGTGTATCGCCAAGCTTTTTGTCGATACCCTCGGCAATGTCCATGGCCCGCTGAATATCGAGCCCCGAGACCAGCGACTGGATCCGCAGATGATCTTCCTCATTTACCATTATGCTTGTGTCTTCATTATTAGTAATGAATAAGCCCTTCGAGAGAGTTGTGCTGAGAAATTCGGGAGAAATCAGGTGCCTTTCGACCAGGAACCTGCGGTCGAGGTCGCCGATATTCTCAGAGTTCAGGAATGTACCTCTTTCCAGCAATTGCTCGTTTTCGAGGGCCTTGCGCACATATTCGCGCACGCGCTCGCTTTCCTCCGGGTTACTGGCACCCGGGTAGAGCATATCCTGGATATTTCTGGCCAGCCTGACACGGCTCGATACAACTATTGCCGAATCGAGGCCGTCACCCTTTAACCATGATGCTGTCTGGCCGATAAGCCCTTCTAACATAGCCAGCTCCTATTTGTCCTCCGAAATTAATTTCAATTTATCGCGAATCTCCGCGGCTTTTTCGAATTCCTCGTTTTTTATGGCTTCTCTCAGCTTTTCCTGTAACTCCCGTTCACGCCGCAAAGGTTCCATCTTTGTTTCCGAGCCATGCGGAAGTTTGCCGACATGGCGATTGGAACCGTGAATCTTGCGCAGCAGATCATCGATCTGGCTCTTAAAAGCCCGGTAACATTTTCCGCAGCCGAATTTGCCTGTTTTCGAGAACTCGGCAAATGTCAGCTTGCAGGACGGGCAGCTGATCTGCACCAGCGAACCGGTATTCTGTTTGAAATCCTTGTCAACCATGGACGAAAGGAAATCTCCCAGTGGAAACGGTACCGCTTTTAAGGGATTTTTAAATCCCAGCTTTTCTGCGCAGGTTTCGCAGAGATGATACTCTATCTTTTTATCATTTGCTACCTGTGTAAAGTTAATGGTCGCTTCATTTTTCTTGCAGTTGTCGCAAAGCATAACCATCCTCCGCTATTTTTGCCGCAATGTTCCCGCGGAGAGTTCAAACATCCTATCCGCCTTCCGCGCCAGGCCGAGATTGTGAGTGGCGATCAGAAATGTCACGCCGGTCGTTTTATTCGTCTCGACCAGAAGATCATGCAGCGAATCGGCGGTTTTTTCATCCAGGTTTCCCGAGGGTTCATCCGCGAAGACAATGCGTGGTGATGTCGCCAGGGCGCGTGCGACCGCAACCCTCTGCTGTTCACCCCCGGACAATTTGCCCGGGCGATGACCCGCTCGATCCTTAAGATCCAATCTCTCCAGTATATTATACGCCTTTGACTCCGCTGGTTTCTTGCTTTCCCCCGAAATTAAAAGCGGCATCATAACATTTTCCAGAGCGCTGAACTCTGAAAGGAGATAGTGAAATTGATACACGAAGCCTATATTTTTGTTCCGAAAACGTGAAAGCTCGTATTCATTCATGCTCGAGATATCCCTGTCTTCGAACATGATCTGACCCCCTGTGGGCTTGTCCAGTCCGCTTAACAGGTAGAGTAATGTGCTTTTGCCTGCGCCGGATGCTCCGACCACGGAAATCATATCATTTTCAGCTATTTCCAAATTAATTCCCCGAAGAATCTCAATTTCACCTTCGGATGTACTGAATTTTCTTTTTAAGTCAATTGCTTTCAGCAGGGTTTTGTTGTGCTTCTTTGCAGCCTGCGGGCCCGCTTTGGCCCCAGCATCCCTGCTATTCTTATTTTCGCCAGATTTCATCATTTATTTAGCTAAAGTTATTGATATCTAATAATTTCTAAGGGATACAGCCGTCCCGCGCGAAAGGCCGGATAAATCGTTGCCAGAAATGTTAGTGCAATTGCTGCCAGGCAGATTACCACGAAATCGACAATCCTCATTTCGATCGGCAAAAAGCTCAGAAAATATATGTCTCCCGGAAGCGAAATAATGCGGAATGTCTGCTGCAGCCAGCACATCAGATAACCAAGTATGGCACCACTAATTGTACCCACAACCCCGGATATCAGGCCGATAAACATAAAAATCGACACAATCGTGCGGGGATAGGCACCCATCGATTTCAAAATTGCAATTTCGGACTGTTTTTCCAGCACAACCATAACCAGCGTGGAAATGATGTTGAATGTCGCCACGGCCACAATCAGGAGCATGGCCAGTGTCAGCAATATCTTTTCCCATTTCATCCAGTAAAACAGGTTACTATGCGAATCGACCCAGTTGCGGATCAGGTATAACATGCCGATCCTGTCTTCTAGCTTTTCCGTGATGCCAAGTACCCTGGCAGGATCGTAAACCTGTACCTGTATGGCCGAAACCGGATCCCGCGGTTCGAATTCGGGTCGGGGCCTGATGAAATTATCCGCAAATTGATTCATAAGCGGGCTGGAAATACCCAGAAGCATATTGGCGGCGCGGACCTCGCTATCGCGCAATTTGAATATGTCCTGGGCCTTTGGAATCGAGATGTACACGAAATAATCGTCATAATCATACATACCGGTTTCGAAGATGCCATTAAGGGTGAAACGTGTTATCTTGACATCACTCATGCCCAGGCTGAGAGTTTTGCCTTTCAGGCTGGCAATATAAATCGTATCGCCGATTGTAACCCTGAGCCTGCGAGCAAGGCCAATTCCGACAACTGCCCCCGGAAGGCCGGCATTGGTCTGGAAGCTGAAGCTGCCGCGATACATCAACTGCTTGATATTTGATACCCGCTCGATATAATTCGGATCAACCCCGCGAATCAGGACACCGTCATTTTCATAGCTGGAACCGGCAACCGCCTTGCCCAGCACCACCGGCGCGGAGCCCTCGATACCTTCTACAGAATCAATCGTCTCGATCAATGGCTCAAATTCGCTAATCCCTTTATTATCATAGCCATAGACTGTAATATGTGAAATCGTCCCGCCAATTCTATCCTTGACCTCGGTTTCGAAGCCGTTCATCATGGAATTGACGAAAAATACTACGGCCACGCCCAGGGCCACGCCGGCAATGGATAAGAATGTCAGGATTGAGATAAAACGCTCCCGCTTGCGGGACATGAGATAGCGGCGCGCTATGAAAAATTTGAAATTCATTTTATTCCGGCTTAAGCTGCGGGAATAGAATAACTTCCCTGATATTCGTATTTCCTGTCAGGAGCATAAAAAGCCTGTCAATGCCGATTCCCAGTCCTCCCGTGGGAGGCATGCCGTGATCCATGGCACGCAGGAAATCCTCATCCAGAAGCTGCGCTTCATCATCGCCCAGTTTGCTGTATTTCTGCTGTTCCACGAACCTGAAACGCTGGTCATCAGGATCGTTGAGCTCACTGAAAGCATTGCAGACCTCGGATCCGGCGATAAACAGCTCGAATCTTTCGGTCAGGTTCTTGTTTTCGCGATGAATCTTGGCCAGGGGCGACATCTCCAGCGGATGATCGGTGATGAATGTCGGCTGAATCAGGTGCGGCTGGACTTTCTCGGTGAAGATATCATCCAGTATTTTTGGACGGCCGCGGGTCTTTTCAATCTCAATGCCGAGTTCATCACATTTGGCGATCAACTGATCATCGTCCAGGTTGGCGGCATCGATACCTGTATACTGCTTGATCGAATCGAGAATCGGCAATGTCTTCCATTCGCTGTCAAGATTGAATTTATTGCCGGCGAATTCATATTCGGTTGTCCCGAAAACATCGACAGCAACCTTCAGTAGCATACGTTTGATCAGCTTCATGACATCATGATAATCCGCATAGGCCATATAAAATTCGATCATGGTGAATTCGGGATTATGATAGCGGTCGATTCCCTCATTGCGGAAATCCTTGCAGACCTCGTAGACTTTTTCATAGCCGCCAATAATCAGTCGTTTCAGGTAAAGCTCATCGGCGATGCGCAGAAACAGCTCGCGGTCGAGAGCATTATGATGGGTCACAAATGGCCGGGCCGATGCGCCGCCATACAATGGTTGGAGCACGGGGGTTTCTACCTCGAGAAAGCCCTCGTCGTCAAGAAAATCCCGCATGGCGCGGATCAGACGGCTGCGCTTTTTGAAGAGTTCACGGATTTCCGGGTTGGCGATCAGGTCCAGGTATCTTTGGCGGTAACGGGTTTCGACATCTTTCAGGCCGTGCCATTTTTCCGGCAGTGGACGAAGTGATTTCGACAGCAATGTGATCTCATCCGTCTTGATGCTGATTTCGCCCTTTTTGGTTCGGAAAGCGGTCCCTCGGACACCGATTATATCTCCTATATCAAGCAATTTGAAAAGTTTATACTGCTCGTCACCAATCTCATCCCTGCGCACATAAAGCTGAATCTGCCCGCTTTCATCCTGAATATGACAGAATGATGCCTTGCCCATGACACGCACTGTCATCATTCTCCCGGCCAGCTTGAGCTCTTTGCCGGAGTTTTCCAGTTTTTCGAAATTGTCGAAAACCTGCTTCGATTCGGTGTCTTTGTCATATTTATATGGATAGGGATTGATACCCATTTCGCGAATCTGCTCGAGCTTGGCCCGTCGGGCCTGGAGAATATCGGATGTATCGTATTTTTTCTGTTCGGTCATGTATAAACTCCGCTAACTTATTGTGAACCTTTGCCGAATTTGTCGATGAGCATTTTATGGGCCAGTGGCGGCACGAGGTCCTTGTACTTCCCGCCATGTTCAGCTGCATCTTTGATAATACTGCTGGAAAGATAGACCCACCGCAATGATGTCATGAAGAATACGGTTTCAACCTCACGGATCATCTTGCGGTTCATCAGTGCCATCTGAAACTCGAATTCGAAATCCGACAGAGCGCGCAGGCCACGCACAATAGCCGCTGCCTCCTGCTGCACGGCCAGATCGGCAACCAGTCCGGAGAAAGTGATAACTTTTATCATCTCATGCCCGTTGAATGCATCCCGGGTCATCTCCATCCGTTCCTCATCGCTGAAGAGGTAAGTCTTGTTGGGGTTATGCGAAACCGCTACAATCACCTCATCGAAAATATTACAGGCCCGGAGTGCGATATCGATATGGCCATTGGTTACCGGATCAAAGCTTCCGGGATAAACCGCTCTTCTGAATTTTCCGCCCATTAAACAATACTCTTTCTATATATTCAGTTTTTGCATATAAAGTTCAGCGCTTTTTTTGCCAGCCACAAGGGCAGGCAGGTATTCCCAGCGATCTCTGGGATTGAGCTCTTCACCCAGATCATCGGGACGGATTATTTCCGGACGATCACCCAGCAATTCCTGAATGATATCAATCTCATCATATCCAAAATTGCCTTCGAAAACTGCTGTCTGAACTTTGCTGCCCGGATTACCGGATTGAGAGATATATGATATGTTTTCCGATATCAAATGCAATGATTTCCTGAAATTACCGTTTTCTCCGGCCAGGTCCTGTGGCAGGGGATAGCGTTGCAGATCCGCAACTGCACCATTGCCGGCATGATAGATCATACATGATGAATCCGATTTATAGAGAATTGCCGATCTGTTGTATTTTTCAGGCAATAAGCTATCCAGCTCCTGCCAGAGCTCATGGGGAAGATACATCCCCGATAAATGAATAGAGTTCTCTTTCAGGATGCTATTGATTTTATCCAGAATGGAATTTCTTACCGCCAGGCCATTGACGCTTACATTGTCTCTCGATTCCTGATCATATTGCTTGAATAGCGCGCTATATCCATTGGTGTCTTCGGTCATGATCTGATTCAATTCCCACAGATGCATGTCAGGATTATTGCTCAGGATGTTATATGGCATTATGATCCTGAATGGAATTGTCATTTCCTCCGGCACAACAATAAATGCTTCCAGGATTTTCTGGGGAGGCAATATATCGCTCCGGAGCCTGTTCAGGTTGTATTTTAGAGAGCCCAAAAACCCGGGCCATCCGCAGTTTTCGGATTTTAGCCTGCCCTGATCCAGAATTTCCGCATTTATGTGGTCAAAGCCGTAGTAGAGGTACTTCAGTCCCTCAGGGCCAAGTTCCAAAATCAGAAAGTCTTGAATAGGTTTAAGCAGGATCACTCCACGGTTACGTGTTTTGCGATTTTTGCGATTGTTTTGGGACCGATGCCATCGATTTCGGCCAGGTCATCAATAGAATTGAAACCACCATTGACCTGGCGATATTCAACTATCCTCTGGGCATATACCGGCCCGATTTCCGGCAGAAGCTCAAGTGAGTCGGCCGGTGCGGTGTTAATATTCACGCTCAGGTTACGGTTTGAAAAGGACTCCAGGTCCGCATACAGGTTACCGGATTGGGCCTGTGATTGTTTCTTTGCCGTTTCGATAAGCAATTGCGGAGGAAGCTTTTTGCTCTGTTTCTGATAGATTATCAATGATCCGCCCAGAAGCAGGCAGGCCAGCAAAAACAATATCGTCCAGATATCACCGCGTGTAAAGATATGTTTTCTTTCAGTATCCATCGGCGAAAAGATAAGACCACAGATATGGCAGAGCAACCAAAAAATTTATGCCCGGGGCAGGAACCGATCAGAAATTGATCTCAACCCAGATTCCCAGCTCGCGCACATGCGATTTCTGGAAGCGGAACTCATCGGTGGAATCCTGCCAGCGCGCATTCAAACCGCCGTTAATATTGGATGAGAAACTGTATGATATACGCGGCATGATCGTAAAGTCTGTCTTTTCCGATGTGGTCGTCCAGCCCGAGCCGGTATACTGGTTGTTCTCGGTCTTGCTGTGCTTCTGCGAAATGCTGAGATTGAATGTCAAGGTTGATTTCAGCCTGCCCAGGAGCGGGATATTGGTACCGCCCGCCGATGACAATGTTGCCCGTACTGTAAATTGCCAGGAATTTGACGAGGAACGGATACCGTTGTTGACAACCGAGCGTGTAATTATCTGTTCGCCGATGGTGTCGACATCCGGGACGAACTGCTCTTTCAGCGACTCGCTTATATCATACTGGAAGTTGCAATTCAGTTTACGGAACCATGTGAAATTGAGTTTGAGCAGCGGGGAATAGCTGGTATTCGTGTTCCGGTCCGCAAGGCGTTCACCGCTGGCTGCACTAAAGGTTTCATCCTCTTTAACTGAATAGCGCGTATCGATTGAAAGCGTATTGAAAAAGAATCTGATAAAGCCGTATCTTTCCAAATTGCTTAGAGTTAATGAAAGATCGGGGAATGAAGTTCCGACTGATTTATTATTCCTGACATTGGATGTCTTTTCATTTCGGCTGTATTTTGTGTTGATTTTTGAACCCAGTATGAAACTGACATTGGTCGATGCCGAATAGCTTTTTGACTGTGTATTGACATCGCGCGCCGAACCCGAAATAGCATCTTCGTTAATTGCCACGCCCGGTTCATTTTCAAAACCAAGTATATATCTCCATGTTGGCCGCTCCTCCAGGCCCCAGAATGTGTATTTATTATCGATAGAATATGAACCCGAAATATCACCCAGCCGATTCGTGAAAAACCTGATAAAAGACAGGAACGGTTTATGTAGTGAGAAACCTCCACCCGATGTTGAATCGCTTTCGACCCTCGGCTTGGGCTTGCTTGCGCCGGTGCCAAAGAAGGTCTTGGGCGAGAATGAGCCTTTCAAAGTTATCGTATTGCCGTTATTCACATTGCGTGTTCCGAACTGGTTACGGGCCGGGTCCGCATTTTCGCGGTAGCTGGCACGATAGGTCATTGAATGTGTCAGCCAGCGAAACAGCTTGGGCGAATAGTTCAGGTTAAATGTCTGCGTATTCTCAAGTTCTATTCCGAGCACGACTTCGCTGGGATTGAAGGAGAATTTAACATTGTCGCTTTCCCTGATATCACGATTGGTTTGCAGCGAATAATCCGCATTCATTGAACTGAAAATCGGCCATGACAGGTTTAATCCACCGGTAAAGGTGCGGTTATATGAGGCCGAGCGATAATTCTGGTTGTTGAGGCTGGTGGAATAGCTCTTTTTTACCGTTCCCTGCAGATTGAATTTCGAGGGATGAATGCCAAACTGCGTCTCGCCGATTGATTTGGGCAACAAGGGGATAGGCTTGAGCCAGAACAAAATCGGAATAGTCACAATATTGCGCGGCGAAAGATCGTATGTCGCCTGCGCGGTATATGACTCGGACTGTGAGCTCGGAACGGTCGGGGATTTACTCTGCGTTTCGCTGAATGAAAATGAGGTCTTGAGCCTGTTCAACAATAGCCCGAAGAGCAAATTACCGCCCTGCTTCCTGAATGATTGCGAGATCGAGAAGCGCGTGCTCGTGGACCGGGTGGTTTCTTCCTCGAGCTGATCATCGGGGATAATAATATCCGAACCCGGTTTCAGACGCGGTGTCGATTCACGCCTGCTCCAGTTATACGTGATCGGCAATGATGCCCCCCAGCTGGGCGGCAGGAGCTTGTCCACGCTCACTTTGGTAGTATAACTGTAACTCGTCTCCCGTTTACCGGAACCGAGGTTACTGCTGTTGGAGGCGGTCAGGTTTCGGAAATATTCATCCTGGTTTTTATAGCTGACAGAATAGTTAATGAAATCTGAAAATCCGCCTGCTACCGATAAACGCATTGCTATACCGTTATCATCCCTGACATCGGTAACACGCAGCTCATCCAGCCACAGGTCGCCGGATATCGGTTCGTAGTTCAGGGTGTCATCGTTGGTGACACCGGCCGCAAAATAGATAATCGAGGTCAGCGAGGGAGAGCCCTGCACCGCGTAACGGCCCTGTTTGAGCTGTCTTATCGTTGGATCCTCCGCCTTCAATCTAAGCAACTCATCTTTGAGAGGCGTAATCTGATTGAAGTCTATGAGTACATGATTGGAGTCATGCCAGCCGGGCCGGATATTGGTCTGGAACTGGTAAAAGTTTTCGCTGTTGGTGCCCAAACGAAATATGAAATGTATATTCGATTTTCCGGCCGGAAGATCCTCCGGGCCATGAACGAACATCTCGATTTTCTGATAACCGGCATAGTCCTCCGCACGGAACAGCTCACGTTCGGCGAAGACCGTATCCGACACCCTGACAACTTCGAATGAATCGACAATTATGTTGCCGGAATCGTCCTCGACCTGCGTCTGCACATCATGGAACTGCAGGTTCTCGAAATGAATCAGGAGTGACTGCTCTTTTTCATACGTATCGGTGCTGCGATCATAGTAGCCTGTAACGCCCGGAGGAGGAGTATAATCCAGATTCTCCTCTGTGTTGATAACAGAAACATTATAGGCCGTTACCAGGTCAAGAGTATCACGGGCGATATTGACCGGGCGAATGGTGTCCTCTTCCCAGCGTGTCGAAACCAGGTTGATATCCGCGATTTCGATCAAAGCGCTTGAATCAAAGTCGGTCAGCCAGATTCTCCCGTAGGAAATTTTACCCCAGTCGGGATTGCCGACCAGATCGTAGTTGGTCGAATCTGCTAATGGTATACGATATGTTTTCCAGCCGTTGATATCGGAACCATCGACCAGCCATTCATTATCGGCAAAGTCAAATTCGAAAGAGAAATAGCTGTTGGTAACATTCAAAGAACCCTTGCGGTCGATATCCTCGGTATCGGGACGTTCACCGCCGACATCGAAACGGTTGCCCTCGGTGCCGTTGATCTTGGAATAGTCATATTTATCTTCATATTTATAATCGTCACCATTGGGATCGGGCTCATTTATTGAGTCATAACATGGCTCATCCGGGCTGAGCAGGTTGTCCAGACCGGTGTCCTCCCAGGGCTCGAGAATGCCATTGCTGTTGGTATCCTCGGTATCCAGGAAACCATCGCCGTCGATATCCTCGCTGATATCACCGAGGTCGATCATCAGCTTGCCACGGTCGATTCCCCGGCCGCGATTGACCTTCATCCTGATCTCGAGGATCTGGGCCCGGGTCTGGTCCTGGCTGGCGCTCGAGAATGAGCGCATAATACCGGCCCAGCTATCCTCGGGCGGATACTCGACCAGGTCGGGATTACAGGGATCTTCTCCGACGACCTCACGGAACTCGAGCGGATCAAATTCTAGCGAGAGTGTTGTTTTACGGTCATTGCCGCGCGTATCACGGTTGTATATGTCTGTAACAGCATAAGGATCATAAGGATTGTACCAGATAATATTGCCGCGTTCGCCGGCAACCCCTGACGGCACTGAGGGCTTGGTCCACTGATAACGGATAACACCCAGAGATACGGTTTCCTTGGCGCTCTCGAAATCATCGACATAAGCTTCACCGGCTGTGTTGGGGTTAGGACGGGACTGCGCGACCTCACCCGAAACGTTGAATCGTGAGGGCGCACTGGCCTCGACCAGGGGCAGAGCATCGGTTAATTTGGTCAAAAAGCCCAATTCGGTTTGATATGAGAAGTCCGTGTCCCAGACCAGTGACTTTGATGTCTCCTGGCCGACACGCGGTTTGCGGTCGGTTGATTTCTCGCTTTTATATAAAACCGTAGCGCCGATTTTGAAATTCGGATTGAACTCGTATTCACCCCGCAGGCCGAACAGATTCTTTTTCTCCGAGGTAATGAACGGCTCATATTCGAAGTCGATATTTAAATCGGCATTGGGATCGGAGACACGATCGGTCAGGAATGTTATTCGGCCGATCTCATAGAATATCCGGTAGTCACGATCGCGTTTGAGTTCCTCGCCATTCAGGATAACACGCTCGGAGTTTTCGATAATATTCACGCGGCCGAGATAGTATTCTGTCTGACGTTGCGAGGTTTTAAATTCTATATAGTACTTTGTGTATTTTGATGGATCACCCGTAATTGTGCTGCGTCGTGTTGTATATATCCCCGGCACTGTCTCCGGCAATTCGGCGCCATCGGGAGCATAACTCTGCGATGGGTCGAATGGCTGTGGATCGGGGAATACGAGGTAACCGCGATCACGCAATAAAATATTGGGATCGTTGGCGTCAATCATATTGTCGGGATTATCCGCACCGGTAACATCGCGGCGATCCAGTCCCATGATCTGAATATAGGGAGTACCACTTGTTGGTTCATAGGAAAGGTTCTGATCGGGATTCTCCTCCGTACCGGGAATGCCCTTATATATCTTTACCTCCAGGCCTTCCGGTTCAATATCTCGCGCACCCAGGCTATAGACATTGCGCCATTCATTGTACCAGGTGCCAGTCAGGGCCGGGCCGGTATCATTCTGATCAAGTGCTATAAGTTTCAGCAAAAGCGTGTCATTGACCACATCGGAGGGTTTATTGCCGATCTCGATTGTGTCGCCCGCTGTGGTCTCTACACGGAACCATCCGGCGATCAGGCGCGTGCGGTCATAGGTAAACATCTCCAGGTATCTGGAGCGGTTATATACATAGTAATCATCATATTCCAATCTTCGCACAGTGGTGACGCGGTCTTCCTGCGGGAATGCTCCGAAGTTTTCGGTGTTCACCGCCACCTTGGCGAACTGCCATTGCTCATCTGCACCAGATCCAAAATCCTGTTGCTGCTGGAAAACATAAATTTCGGATTCGACAATTTCCGCGACATTGGCTTCGGGGAAAACCAGCCAGAAAAATGTGCGATCGAGATAGTCGTAGTCGCGCTTGTAATTGGTTGACTTGGAGGCTCCGGCCTGGAATGTCGAGCTTTCGGTTGAGCCCTTCTCCTGCGAAATGATCGCGGTCAGGTCCAATGGTCCGATCTTGGCTGTGGATTTGATTCCGAACAGCCCCTGCACACGCTGCGAATATCCCACGAATTGAGTATTGGGCAGTGAGAGATTTGTATTACCGGCCTCGATCGACTGGATGATTTCATCCTCTTCGCCTTTATAGCGAATCTTGATTGTATTTGCCAGGTCGGTTTTTCTTTCCGAGTTCTGGTCGACCTCGACGCTGATCTTGGTACCGATGGTTCCCTTAATATTATAGCGCGAAATCTGTTTCATGTCGAGGGAGGGGAATTTATTGACACGGTTCAGAGCATCGGATTCCTTGTCGGTCCACTGGCTCCGCCCCGAGAATGAAATCTTCTGATACCCGCTAACATTGAGTCCGGCGGTACCTGCACCTGCGATTGCCCCGATTGCGCCGCCGACCTCATCACCGAGATCAATTTGCACATTGAAAAGACCGCTGGCCTTTTCACTTTCGGACTTGCGCGATTGATTATAGACCATCTTCTGCCAGTAATTGGTGACCTCCTGATCACCATAAACCCTGGCATTAGTCATATAATCGGCGAAACGGGGTGTTTCGACTTCCTTATTGTCAATGACTCGCCTGTAGACAAGATAGCCTGTTTGCGGATCCCAGTCGGCCATACCTGTGGTCCTGATCCGGCGCATATTGAACCAGCCCGTCATGGGACCGGCGAGCGACAGACCTTCCTCTTTTTCCTTGGCAACAGGGAATGGTACGATATAGGGGGTATGTGATTTGAGCTTCAGAACAATACGGCTGAAATGCTCTTCCGCCTCAGTTGAGTCACTTTCCTGCGCGTGCACGCTGGCATTCATGCCGAGCAGGATAAACAGCAGGCTGATGATACAAAAAAAATGGGCTCTTGTCCTTACTTCCACTAGCAAACCTTATGAGTTTGAGTTTCTTCAATCTGTAATGACTTTCGATAGACAGCTCCTTAATTAATCGCCCAGATAGGTAATTTCTTCCTGCAGTTTATATCCGTACTCATCTTTAACTCTCTTCTTAAGTATTTCTGCCAGCTCCAGGACCTCTTTTGCTGTGGCTTTGCCGGAATTCATGAGAATATTGGCATGCTTTTCGAAGACCTGAGCTCCTCCTATCTTCATCTTTTTTGCGCCCACTTTCTCCAGGAGAAATCCGGCGGCAAGTTTGCCGAATGGCTCATCGGCTTTTTCTATATTCTTGAAAAAGCAACCGGCCGAGCAATTCTTTTCCGGATGGCGCTGGCTGCGCAATTCCAGGATCTCGTCCTGTTTTTTGAGAAGTTTTTCAGGATCATCTTTGGAGTATTTTAGCTTCACCCGAAGAACTATCTCCCGCGATTGCTTCAATATACTGTTTCTGTATGAAAAGGCAAAATAATTATTGCTTTCCCAGCGCGGTTCATGGCCCGGTTTGAAAATCTCGGCCTCGATCAGGATATCTGCTATCGATGTGCCGAATGCCCCGGCATTGCCGTAGACCGCACCGCCGACCGAACCCTTGATTCCGGCCATCGACTCCAGGCCGCCCCAGCCGTTGCGGCAGGCGCGATCAACCAGGCTTTCCCAGTCGTAACCGGCATCAACCATGATATATTCATCTTCGATCCGCAAATCCTCGCTGGCGACATGAATTATGAGCCCGGAATAGCCGTCATCGGAAATCAACAGGTTTGACCCACCACCTATGACGAAGAAACGCAGTTTCTGTTCAACCGCCATTGCGGCCGCATCGACAAGCTCCCGCCGCTCAGTGCAATTGACGAAATATCTCGCCGGACCGCCGATTCCAAATGTGGTATACCTGGCCAGGTTGTGATTTTCGTAAAATTTATTTCCAAAACGGCTCTTGAACAGGGCCGCGATTTTATCCGTATTAACCGGATGGGATTCTGGCATATAAGCTCACAGGAATATTATTATCCATTAATTTATACAAAGTACGCATCAAAAGTTCTAATTATAAGCTATTTCAGGCCTTTTCGGCGCCGTCGGAATCGCTGTCTTCATTAGGTTTATCGCCATCTGGCGGCTTTTCCTGATCGGATTCCGCTGCTTTTTCAGCCGCTCCCTTTTCTTCGGCCTGCCTCTCTTCTACGTAATTCATGCGCAAATTGTAGAGGATTCTCATCAGAAATTTATCTTCTTCTTCAGTCCGGTTACCCTGGGTTTTGCGCTCGATCATTTCCACCATATCGATGGTCATTTTGGCCTGGTCGAGATTTTTTTCGATTTTGCCGCTGAACGGATTTATGGTCTTGCCAAGACTTTGCATGGCAGATGCTTCCATTGACATTAGAAGGCCCATAAAAAGGTGATCCACATTTATATTCGTATCGTCAGCCACAGCTTACTCCTTTTCCATCAAGCGCACAGCAATGGAAAGATTGTACTGCAGATCCAGAACCTCGGCCTCGACTTTTTTGAGCATTCGGCCCAGGTCATAGTCATTGATATCCTTTTGAATATCTTTGACATTCTCAGCGATTTTTTGCGCCAGGTTGGCAGAATTCCTGAGCTTTTCTAAAGTGTCCATGCCTCCTCCAGGTTATCCCGCGGTAAGATTTGCGAACATGTCTGAATAGCTTTTATGTACTTCGTTCTTTAATTTTCGCAATTCGTCGCCATCCAATTTAATTTTTTTTGAAATGATGTCAAAGGCATATTTTCTGGCCGTTTTCAGCATCTCCAGGTCGCTGACAATATCCGCCACCTTGAACTGCGGCATACCATGCTGCCTTTCGCCGAGATACTCGCCGGGACCGCGCAGCTTAAGGTCAAACTCGGCTATTTTGAAACCGTCATTGGTCGAAGCAATCACAGCCAGTCGCTCCTTTGCGACCCCGGAGGATTTCTTACCGACTACCAGAATGCAATATGATTGCGCATCGCTTCTGCCGACTCTTCCGCGCAATTGATGAAGCTGAGACAGCCCGAATCTTTCGGCATTTTCGATCAGCATAACTGTTGCCCGGGGTACATCGACGCCCACTTCTATCACAGTAGTGGCAACCAGTATGTTAATTTCCCCAGCCCGGAATTTGCGAGTAAGCTGTTCGCGCCGCGAGGCATCCAGACGGCCATGCACAAGCGCCAGGCTCAGATCGGGGAAGATATCTTGGGACAATTTCTCGAATTCCTCTGTGGCGGCTTTGAGATTCAGTTTTTCTGATTCTTCAACCAGCGGATATACGATATAGGCCTGATTGCCTTTTTCGATTTCATCGCGCAAGAATAGGTAGATTTTATCGTGCGCGCTTTCCGGGCGAATCGCTGTTTTGACCGGTTTTCTGCCGGGCGGAAGTTTGTCGATTATGGAAAGCTCCAGGTCTCCATAGATTGTCAATGCCAGGCTGCGGGGAATTGGAGTTGCCGTCATTACCAGCAGATCCGGGTTATCACCTTTGCCGCGCAAAGATGCACGTTGCGCCACGCCAAAGCGATGCTGTTCATCTATGACAACCAGCGCGAGCTTGTGATATTCGACACCTTCGGAGATCAGCGCATGTGTTCCAATCACGATATCGACATCACCATCGGCAATCATCCTGCGGGCCTTTTTGCGCTCCGATGCTTTCAGCGAACTGGTCAGGAGCATGATATTCAGATCAAATTCAGCAAGAATCCGGCTGATAGAATTATAATGTTGTTCGGCCAGAAGTTCGGTTGGCGCCATCAGTGCGGCCTGATGGCCATTCTCGACAGCATAGAGTATGGAAGCTACCGCCACAATGGTTTTGCCGGAACCGACGTCGCCCAAAAGCAGACGGTTCATGGGATGATCATCTTTCATATCATCGAAAATCTCACCCAGAACTTTCGATTGCGCCGAGGTTAACTTGAATGGCAGGTTCTGTTTGAATTTTGCCATTAAATCGCCGGGTATTGAGTATTTATGTTTTTTGGTCTGTTTCTGATAGCTTTGATGAACCATGGCAATAGCGCATTGAAGCTGAAACAGCTCTTCAAATGCAAATCTATTGCGGGCTTTTTCAAGACGGTCATTGCTTTGTGGAAAATGCATATCGCTCAGGCTCTGTTTCAGTTCTGGAAGATTCAGGTCTGTGCGAATTTTTTCGGGGATCACGTCCTGCAGGTCATGGCCGTATTTTTCCAATGCGGTTTTCATGATTGCCCGGATTCGTCTGCTGTTCAATCCGGCCCGTGACCATTCCGCGCTGCCGCTATAAAGCGGCACTATTCCTGCGGTATGCAGCAAGCTGTCGGCATCATCGGGGCCCTCGATGATTTCATATTCGGGATGAATCATCTGCGGCCCGCGAAATTCGGTGACTTCACCGCTGACTGACAGGACAGTGCCCTTCTTGATCGCATTATCATGATATTTATGCCCGGCGAACCATGTCAATGAAAGGTTGCCGGTATCATCGGAAATTATCGCCTCGAAGATCTTTTTGCGTCCCGGAATGATACCTTTGGCCAGCACTTTTCCGATTACAGTTGTCTTTTCGCCGATCTGCAATTGCCCGATTTTACGGATATTGGTGCGATCCAGGTATTTGCGCGGGAAGAAGTAGAGCAAATCCCGAATCGAGTTGATACCCGCTTTGGCCAGCAATTCGGCACGTTTCGGCCCCACGCCCTTTAAAAACTGAATCTCCTCGGACGGCTGTGCTGTTTTATGTTGCATAACCGCAAATTTGGGGTTTAAAATGATTTATGCAATACTAAACATAATGTATGTTATACAGTTATAATAACGGGAACTGCATTTCAAATCATTTTACGGCGGAAAATCGGGAATAATCTGCCGGCCCTATTGTATAAGGCTAAAATGCAGATGAAAGGAGATATTAAATGAGAAAAGGGATTATTATCACATTGATGCTGGTAATATTCTGGGGCGTAACCCTTTATGGCGAACTTGCGGTTACTGTCTATAATCAGAATATGGCCCTTGTTAAGGATAAAAGGTCATTTGAGTTCCAAACCGGGCAGTTCGAGTATTCGCTTACTGATGTGCCCAGCCAGATAGATCCGACCTCTGTTAAATTCAATCTCCTGGGCGATGAAGATGGCGCCACGCTCCTGGAGCAGAACTATCGTTATGATCTGATCGGATTCAACAAAATACTGGAAAAATATCTGGATAAAAACATCAGCCTGATTCATGAAAGCGGCGATGTCTATTCCGGAACATTGCAAGCCCATGACGGCGGTACTGTAACTCTTTTAAAAAATGATGGTTCGCTCGAGGTGATTAAAACAGATAAGATTACAAAATTTGATTTCCCCACATTGCCGGAGGGCCTGATCACCAAACCGACGCTGGTGTGGATGTTTGATTCGCGTCTCAACGGCGATCAGGAGGGCGAGGTTTCATATATAACGCGCGGTATGAATTGGCATGCCGAGTATGTCGGTGTGGTATCTGAAAATGAAGAGATGCTGGATATATCCGCCTGGGTATCGATCGAGAACAATTCTGGCGGTTCATACAATGATGCCAAACTCAAGCTGGTAGCCGGCGATGTCAATGTCATCCAGAAAATTCGCGGAGGCAGAGGGATGGAAATGGAGATGGCTATGGCGGCTCCCCGTGCAAAAGCAGATTTCGAGGAGAAGGCCTTTTTTGAGTATCATCTCTATACTCTCCCCCGCACTACCAGCCTGAAAAACAATGAAATCAAGCAGATTGCGCTTTTCGAGCCGGCGGTTACCCCGGTTGAGAAGAAATATATTTATCCCGGCGGTGAGGATATTCAGGTCAACCTGATAATGACCAATTCGGAACAGCGCGGCATGGGTATGCCGTTGCCGGCCGGCAAGTTCCGCATAATGAAGCGTGACACCGACGGCGCCCTGGAATTCATCGGCGAGGATTTGATCGATCATACACCGCGCGATGAAAATGTCGAGCTTTTTCTTGGAAATGCTTTCGATCTTGTGGGTGAACGGGTTGTAAAAGATTCCAGGAGAGTTTCGCAGACAGTTCGCGATGAGGATGTGGAAATTACCCTTAAAAACAGAAAAGAAGATGAAAATGTGGAGATACTGGTCAGACAGCAGTTTCATCGCAGGGACTGGAAAATTATGCAGTCCAATTATGAGTATGAGAAAAAAGATGTAACTACCGTAGAGTTCAAGATTCCGGTTAATGCCGGCCAGGAGGTGAAGCTCACATATACAGTCAGGTTGGGAGCCTGTTGAGTGTTTTGGTCATGCGATTTAATTCACAAACTGGTTGACATTTAAATGCCTTAATGTTAAAATTGTCAAAATTTTGACAAGGCAGGAGGTTGTAGTTTTGAAGAAAATTATCCTTATAACTTTGGCGCTCTTGATCATATTGAGTTCGCTGGTAATTGCCCAGCGCAGGCTGGATTATAATGGTTATTTGCGTTCGGCCAAGATTTATCTCAATCAGACGCCCAAGGATTACAAGAAAGCCGCCGAGATGTGCGAGCAGGCTATTCAGTATTATCCTGACGAGCCGCCCATTGAGGCCCATTATATCCTGGGAACAATATATGCCGAAAAGAAGCTTTATGAGCTTATGGCCGATGAGTTCAGGTACGTAATCGCTATTTGCGACACATCGACCAATAAAGATGTGACCGATGTATGTAAAGACAAGGAATTTATAGATAAAATTAACACCATTCGTAATTCGGCCTGGATTCAACAGTATAATGATGGCGTTAATGCCCTAAAACGTGCCCGTTCGGAGGACAGCCTGTGCCAGACGATGATCGACTCCCTGGAGAAGGCCGAGTGTGAGGCCGGGGCAATGGAAATCTATCAGTATGCCGCCGAATACTTCCGTACGGCTACGATTGTTATTCCCGATTCCGCCCAGGGCTGGGTAAACCTGGGTTTGATCGAATACAGCATCGGCAGCCAGGACAGCGCGGTGAAGATTTATCGTGAAGCCGTGAAACGCAGCCCGGATGATGTCGGTTTGCTTTCCAATATGGCCACGATCTTTTTTAATTCCGCCCGGTATGACAGCGCGGTGGTGTATTTTGATCGTCTTATCGATCTGGGCCTTGCGGAGCGCTCCAAGGCGGATGTGTTCTACAACAAATCATTTGCCCTTGATGCTCTGGGTGAAACCGCCAATGCTATTGAGGCTCTGGACAGCGTGATTACTATAACTCCCGATGCTCCCGATGCCTGGTATAACCGCGGGGCATTCAAAATCAAGCTGGCGACTGATAATATCAATGAGATCAACAGGCTCCAGGATTCACTTGAAGTCGATCGCGCAAAATATAAACCGGTTATCGATTCCCTGAATGAAGAGATAAAAGTGATTTACCGTGATGCCGCGGAAGATTTCGAAAAGGTACTGGCGTTCCAGCCGGATAATACCGATGCTCTGGACTGGCTGGGGCGTGCCAATTTCTTCCTCGAAAGATGGGAAGAGGCCAGGGAAGTTTATGAGAGGATCGTTGAGCTGAATCCAGACAATGAAGATGCCTGGTGCGAGTTGCTTGTGATCTATCTCAAGCTCAACGATAAAGAGAATATTCAAAGATGCAAAAAACATTGCACGAAATTCTAATGAGTTAACCATAGCTACTATAAAGGCAGCCCGCCTGAGGCTGCCTTTTATTTTTTGAAACATGATTGCTGACATAGTTATATTCGCTGGCCCTCCAAATGTGCTGAGCTACAATGTCCCCGGGCAGTTTGCCGCGGGTCTCGAGGAAGGCATGCGTGTGGTCATGCCGTTGGGCAGACGCAAAGCAGTGGGGCTGATATATGAAATCAGGGACGGGAATGATAATGGCCTGCGCGATATAGCCGAGATTATCGATTCCTCTGCAATAATCGACAGCGCACGAATGAGCCTGTATCGCTGGATCTGCCGTTATTATCATGCCGCACCCCGTGATACCGCCGGGCTTTTTATGCCCAAAACAATGTCCGCTCCGGATAACCTCTCGGTGCATGCCCTGATTGATAAGGATCAGATTGATGAAATCGATCGGGATGACATATGCCCGGAGATGCTGGAGTATATAATTTCGCGCAAAAAGATTAAGATATCTACTTTGAAGAAGCATTTCGGCAGCAAAGAATTCTATAAATGTCTCTGCGGGCTTGAGGATCGAGGATTAATAAAAATAGGGTATCGTCCCCCCAAAAGAAAAAGCCCGGATATACTGGAGCAGGTAAGGGGTGCCGATTGGCAGGAACTGATGCTCAATGATGAGCAGAATTACGCCCTGAAAAAAATCAGCGTATCTATAAGCCGCAATGAATTCAGGCCATTTCTGCTGTTCGGGGTAACCGGTTCGGGCAAATCCGAAATATATCTCAAGCTAATCTGGAAAACACTGGAACAGGATAAGAGTGTAATCCTGATGCTACCGGAGATTGCCAGTTCGGAACAGCTCTATACCCGAATCCGTGAAAGGCTGGGTGACCTGGTCTGCCGCATCCATTCCGGGCTGAAACCCTCGCAACGGCTGGCAATTTGGGAGGAAATCCGGTCTGGACGGTTCCGTGTGATCATCGGCCCCCGTTCGGCATTGTTTGCACCTGCACGAAAGCCTGGTTTGATTATTGTAGATGAGGAGCATGACAGCTCATTCAAGCAAAGCGGCAAAAGTCCCATGTATCATGGCCGTGATGCCGCCCTGGTGCTGGCCCGGACTGTCGACTGCCCGGTAGTCCTGGGAAGCGCCACACCCTCCCTGGAAAGCTGGCACAATGCCCTGAACGGCAAATATGAACTGCTCAGGCTGACCTCGCGCTGGGATAACCGTGCCCTGCCGGAAATTACACCGGTCGAATATGAATTCAGGCCGGATGGCGCATCATTATCCGATGAGTTGATTGATCGAATCAATGCGGTATTCAAAGGGGGCGGGCAGGTTATGTTGCTGTTGAACCGTCGCGGTTTCGCCCCGACGGTCAAATGCGCCGATTGCGGTCATACAGTGGAATGTCCCAATTGTTCGACATCATTGGTATATCATAAGAATACGGGTCATTTACGTTGCCACAGTTGCGATTATCAGACCGGCAGTATTGATAAGTGCCCGGTATGTTCCGGCAGTACATTCAATTATTTCGGGATGGGTACTCAGAGGCTGGAGGAGGAGATTAAGACCGCTTTTCCTAAAGTCAGCTTTGCTCGTCTCGATCTGGATTCGGTCAGTGAGGGGCAGGAAGTCAATCAGATACTGAAAGAGTTTCATGCCGGAAAGCTTAAGATGATAATCGGCACGCAGATGATTGCCAAGTCATTTGATTTTCCGCAGGTGGCTTTGATGGGCATACTCTCGGCCGATTCATATCTCGAATTCCCTGATTTCAGGAGCCGTGAGAAGACATTTGCACTGCTCCTGCAGGCTGCCGGCAGGGCCGGGCGGGGTAAGTTTCCGGGGCAGGTGATCATCCAGTTTTCTCCTCAATACAAGCAGTTTATCGAGAATGTTTCGGAAAAGAATGTTAGCCGTTTCCTGGAATATGAGCTTGAAAACAGGAGCATTCTGGATTTCCCGCCGCACAAGCATTTGATCATGCTGCATATGAAATCCGGAAGCCGTATGCGCGGTGAGAAGGCGGTTGAGGAAATCGGGATGGCTTTTCATCGGCATGAAAATAAGTTTTCCAGCATAATGCAGATGCTGGGTCCGGCCGAGGCGCCCCTTTTCAAGGTCCGCAATAATTATCGCTGGCAGATTTTATTCAAAACCGGGGCTGTTTTTAAATCGCTGGAAATTATCGAGTCAATCCTTAAATTGAAAGCCCTGCAAACATCAACAGCCAATCTGAGTATAATCTTTGATGTCGACCCGGTCGACATGCTGTAATTTAAGCCTTGACCCTGTAGTATTAATAGTATAGCTTATCAGCCTATGAAACCGGATAAAACCAAAACCACGCCGATTGTAACTGTGGAACAGATCAAAGCCGATCAGGAGGTTCAGGCCTTCGTGACCAAGGCGGATGAGAATCTTGATGTGCTCGGTTATACTGAACACGGAGATCGTCATTGCAGCCTCTCGGCCAATATCGCCTATAATATCCTGAAACGTCTTGGCTATCCCGAACGGATCGGGCAGCTTGCGGCGATTGCGGCCTATATGCATGATATGGGCAATGTGGTCAACCGTGATCTGCATGCCCAGATATCAGCAATGCTGGCCTATAATATTCTCAGGCGCCATAATATGCCGCCGGATGAGATCGCCGAGGTCCTGGCCGCGATTGGCAATCATGATGAACGGGATGGTTCGCCGGTTTCGCCCATTTCGGCGGCGGCTATCCTGGCCGACAAGACCGATGTGCATTATTCGCGGGTCAGGACCACAGATTTGATAAAGCAGGATATTCATGACCGGGTCAATTATGCCGCCAAGTCATCATTTCTGAATGTCGATCCGGATAAGAAATGGATCCGGCTGGAAATCGAAATCGATACCAAGGTGTCCTCGGTGATGGAATATTTTGAGATATTTCTGGCGCGCATGGTTGTCTGCCGTCGTGCGGCTGAATACCTGGGGCTTAAATTCGAAGTTGAAATTAACGGTTATAAATTATTATGACGGATAAAAAATCATTTACTTATGCCGAGGCCGGTGTGGATATCGGCCGGGCCGATGAGGCCAAGAAACGAATCAAGTCATTGATTGAATCGACTTATACCCGCGGGGTTGTGGGCGGATTCGGTCATTTTGGGGGATGTTTTTCCGGAAATTTCGAGGGCTATAAAGAGCCTATCCTGGTTTCCTCGTCCGATGGTGTCGGGACCAAGATCAAAATCGCCTGCATGATGAAGGTCTATGATACCGTGGGTATCGATATTGTCCATCATTGTGTCAATGATATCGCCGTGATGGGCGCGGAACCGTTGTTTTTCCTTGATTATATTGGACTGGGGCGGCTCGAGCCGGAAGTAGTTCGCGATATTATCGCCGGGCTGGTGACCGGATGTAAAAACGCCGATACCGCACTGATTGCCGGGGAAACTGCCGAAATGCCGGATGTGTACGCTCCGGGAGATTTTGACCTGGCAGGTTTTATAGTCGGGGTTGTCGATAAGGATAAAATCGTTGATGGCTCGACTATCGAGGAAGGCGATCTTATCTATGGCTTCAAATCCAATGGCCTGCATACAAATGGCTACACGCTGGCCCGCAAAATCTGTTTCGAGCATAAGGGCTATAAGCCGGACCAGGTGATTCATGAGCTTGGCGGATCGGTCGGCGGAGAGCTTCTAAAGCCGCATATGCTCTATCTGAAATCGATCCGTAAACTGCGCGATAATGATGCGGTAAAGGGATTTGCCCATGTCACCGGCGGAGGGATCGAGGGAAACCTGAAACGAATATTTCCGGACGGACTGACATTCAAGATAAACACCACGAATTGGCAAAAACCGGTAATCTTAAATTTGCTGCAGGAATATGGCAATGTCGAAACGACTGAGATGTTCCATACTTTTAATATGGGCATAGGCCTGATCTATGTTGTTTCTGCCGATAAGGCCGATGGGATTGCCGGCGGATTTGCGGACGATGAATCCCGTCCGATTTTGATCGGCGAAGTGGTTAAGGGCGAGACACCTGAACTGATTTACGAATGAGATAAAATAAACATGGATGTAAGCAGTTGGCCCAGAATCCCCGCAATAAAAATATTCTGCTCAGGATGGTTTTAGGAACAGCTGATTTTTTCAGGTCCCTTATAATTGATCCGGATCGCCGTCTGGTGACTCTTTCGGCGGTGCTTTTCTGCCTGGCATACCCTCCTCTGCCGTTTGGATTTCTGGCTTATATAGCGCTTGTGCCCATAATAGCGGCAACCTGGGGACGAGGATTCAAAAAGGGATTTACGCTTGGCTATCTATTTGGCGTAATCCAGAGCGCGGTGCTTTTATACTGGGTCGGTGTGGGTATCCGCTCCTATGCCTCGGCGGCTAATCTCGAGGGTAATCCGTTTCTGCAGATATTTTTATGGTGGATCGCTCCAATCGGCGCACCGATAGCTTTGGGGCTTATTCAGGCCCTGTTTGTTGGTGTGCTGTTTGGCGCATTTGCATGGCTTTCGCAGGATCGTCTCAGAAACATCTTCGTTTTTCCATTCGTGTGGACCTCGATGGAATATATCCGCACAGTTTCGGAGTTCGCCTTCCCATGGATTCAGCTCGCCTATACGCAGGCCAAACTGGTTCCAATGATTCAGACCGCCTCAATCTGGGGTGATCTTGGTATCGGTTTCTGGATAGCCTCGATAAACCTGGCGCTGTACCTGGCCTGGAAAAACCGTAATCGTTTCAAAACCGCTCTGGGTATTACGGGTATTGTTCTGATCGTGATATTCATGGCCTGGATTTATGGCGCAAACACCGATTTCCGGGCAGAGGGCAATAAACTGCGTGTTGCGGTAATACAGGCCAACCTGTCATTAAAAGAAAAATTCAGCGATGAAAGCCTGCAGATTACATTGGAGCGCCATGCCCGCCTGGCGCAGGAAAATATCACGGATTCAGCGGATTTGATAATTTTTGCGGAAACATCCGTTCGCGAGCTGTTGCTCCAGGGATCGTCACGATTCTTTTTTGAGCAGATGGCTGAAAATTACAATTCCAATATACTGGTTGGGGCATTTGACCGTGTCAGAAGAGGAGACAGCTATTGCCCGTACAACAGCGCAATTCAGATAAACCGCTTCGGTCAACCGGATTTCGTGCATCATAAAATACGTCTGGTGCCGTTCTCCGAGAAAATTCCATATAATCAATATTTTCCTCTTATAAACGAATTTCATTTCGGGCAGTCTGATTTCTGTATGGGTGACTCGATTTCGGTTTTCCGCACGGATAAAGGCGATTATGCCGTGATGATCTGTTTTGAGGTCGGTTTCTCGAATTTCAACCGCCGGGCGGTCAAAAAAGGTGCGGAGTTTCTGGTAACGATTACCAATGACACCTGGTGGGGAATTTCCGCCGGACCATATCAGCATGCTTATATGGTGCCGTTCAGGTCAGTTGAAAACCGACGCTGGTATGCTCGTTGTGCCAATTCCGGATTTTCGTTTTTCTGCGATCCCAATGGCCGGATTGAGAACCTTGGGCCGCTGTTCAAAGAATATGTTGCGGTGCGGGATATTTACACCAGCGAAGAATTGACGTTTTTTACGAAATACGGCATGTGGATGCCGAAAATCATACTATTGTTTACTTTTCTGCTTATCTTGAATCGTTTTATTGTTAAGATGGTAAAAAGTAGAAGCAGGATTTGAATGAAAATAACCATTGTTATAATAGCAATTCTGGCCCTGAGTGTCCCTTCTATATTCGCATTCGAGTGGCAGACATTCACCAACAGCAACGACATAACCGCACTTAGCTATGGCCATAATGCTATCTGGGCCTCGACCACGGGCGGCGTGCTTCGTGTGGATGCAGATGATTTAGACAATGTCCGCAAATTCGTCAATACAGATGGCCTGGGCGGTATCTACATAAATACTATAGCCGCTGATCAGAATTATGTCTGGGCCGGTTCGATCAATGGCAGGCTGTCGCGCTATGAACCATCCTCCAATCAATGGAAGCAGTTTCTGTTTGTAGATCGTGATGGTGCGCCATTGGTGATAAACGACATTTATCCCGATGGTGATCTTCTCTGGGTGGCAACAAATATCGGTTTGTCGCTTTTTGATGTGGAACGTCATGGCGGAGAGATCAAGGAGACATATCGGGGATTCGGCGATATTCCATCAGGCACCGGGGTAGAGGCGGTTACTATCTATAATGATACGGTCTGGGCGGTGACGAACATGGGGCTGGCATTTGCTTCTAAAGATGATCCCAACCTGCTCGATTTCACTCACTGGGAATCAGCCGACATTACCACTTTATCAGGACTTCCAACCGATGATTTGACAGAGATTACCGTTTATAGTTCCGCTATCTGGATCATCGGCCAGGAATATGCCATAGAAATTCTGAAAAATGGCAATCAGATATCGGTTGGCGAAATTCTGGAAACCGATAATGACATTAATTCCGTGCATGTGATCTCATCGTCTTTGTATCTCGGATCCCAATCGGGCATATTGCTGGAATATTCTGATGGGGCTATCGATACGGTAGAAAGCCTTGATGCCGACAGCATAGTCAGCGCTATTACAGATATCAATGGACAACCGGTGGTGGGAACATCAGGTGAAGGAATCGTGATCAATCAGGGCCAGACCTGGACGACTGCGGGCACAACCGGCCCGGTTGAAAATGAGATTGTCGATATAACGCAATCATCGGATGGCCGTATCTGGATGATTCACAATAGCGGCAACGTATCTATTTATGACAATGGCCAATGGAACAATATCAGGCTGCCCCGCGGTGACCTGCTTTCTATTGAAGATGATTCTGACGGCAATGTCTGGGTGGGGAGATTCGGTGGTGATGTTTACAGGATATCGCCCGCGATGGAAATAGACTCATTCGATAACAACAACAGTTCGCTTATCGGCAACAACGACAATCTTCCCTCCAGCCTGGGTTATATAGTTATCCCGGATATGCATTTCGATGCCAATGGAATCATGTGGTTTGCCTGCTTCCGGGGGCATGTCAAACGTCCGATATCCTTCTATTCACCTGAACAGGATCAATGGTCATATTACACGGAAAGCGGATTTTTGACCGAGTCGCGCATTCAGACGATTTTTTCATATGACAGATCTCTCTGGGCCGGTTTTGAGAATGACGGTCTTTATCGTATAGAATATTTTGATGATCCTTTTGATCCTGCCGGATTGGAGTTTACACATTATACCCGCCAATCCAATCTGCCATCGGAAAATGTCCGCATTGTGACCGCAGATATAAACGGTAAGATCTGGGTAGGTTCGGATATGGGCCTGGCCGGAATCGAGCCCGATTCCACGCCGTTTTTTGGACGATTGCAGCTGCCGGAAAATGTCGGGCCGCAGATTAATGATATTCTTTTCGATGCGCGCAATAATATGTGGGTGGCCGCTTCGAATGGCCTGGCATTTCGTGAATCGGGCGGTTTTGAATTTGAAGACTTCTCAGCCGCAAACAGCGATTTGATATCGGATAATATTAATTCCATTCATATTGATGACGAGCTCAGGCTGTGGATAGCCACGGATCGGGGTTTGTCTCTTTTGAGTTATGATATCGGCGAGGTTACCGATAATGTGGAAGAGGTCTTTGCCTATCCCAATCCGTACATAATTACGGATCAGAATGAAAGGGTATTCTTTAACTATATCGATGAGGTCGAGATCGAGATTTTCAGCTTGGATGGACGCAAAATAAAGACTATATTATCAAATTCCGGTTGGGACGGTACTAACGAGAGCGGCGATAAGGTTGCCTCGGGAATGTATTTATTTTATATCCGCGATGACAACACCGGCGAAAGCTATACGGGGAAAATCGCTTTAATCAGAAAGTAGCGATGATAGAATTCTATCCGGTCAGGCTCAAGAGCCTTGACCAGCATTCATGGGATTCAATTGTAGAAGAAGAGGGCACCGCCTTTCACCTCAGTTCATGGCTGAAAGTCTGGGAGGAATCCTTTCCGTTTTTATCCAGCGTCTTTGTGGCTGCGGAAAATGACACAATCCTGGGCGGGATACCATTCTGCTACCGTGAGCGATTTAAGTTCAAGGAAGCTTATTCGATGCCGCGTGGATGTTACGGCGGTTCGATATTACGTGAGGGCATTGATCCTGAAGTAAGACGTCAACTGGATGCCGAGTTTACCTACTGGTGCATGCGTGAAAAATTCACGCGCATAAATATTGTTGAGCTATCCCCTGAAGTCAATACTGCGCTTGAATCATACGATGTCAGGCCGTTGACAACGCATATTCTGAACCTGGAATACTCGTCGGAAGAACAACTGAATAGACTGGCCAAGTCTCATAAGCGGAATCTGCCCAAAGAAGAAGATGATCGGTTTACCCAGGCAATGGTTAGGAGCGAAGAAGGAGTGGAAAAATACTATCAGCTGATAACGGAGACAGCTAAAAGGCAGGGACGGAAGCCATTTTATCTGCCCCAGTTTTACAGATCGCTTCTGGAAAATTTCAAGGACGGTCCCAGGCTGTATTGGCCGATGATCTGTCTTGATGGTCAGCCGGTATCCTCTGCCATAGTATTTATTCACAGAAATTCGGCGATTTACTGGGATGGCGCATCCTCGGAGGAGGCGCTGGACAGCGGGGCAAATTTTCACCTGTTCTGGGACCTGATTCAGATGCTCAGGGAGAGGGGCATCGCCGAGCTTAATTTTGGCGCCAGCCCAAAGAAAAAACCGGGACTGAAACGTTTTAAGTCCGGATGGGGTGCGGACAGGTTCAACTATTTCGAGTATAATTATCAGAAACCATTGGATAGATTCGCAAGGAAAGTCAGAAAGCTGTTCTGATGCGCATTTTGTTTGCCGGCGATATCCGGGCGCCGCATATGTGGCGTTATGCCCGGTATTTTCAGAGCAGGGGGCATACATGCGCAGTGGCATCGGCCGAGTATGAAAGTCATGTTAAGGCGGATTATGTCATCGAAACTGCCGCAGGCCCGGATTGGATTAAATATCCCTCGGGAGTACCGTCGTTTAAAAAAATTATCGATGATTTCAGGCCCGCTCTGATCAACAGTCATTTCATTCCCAATTATGGCTTCATGGCAATGCTCTCAGGATTTCATCCGCATGCGCTAACGATCTGGGGTTCGGATCTTTTGATCTCGGCCGAAAAATCGATATTACATAAGATTCGTGCGCGCAAAATTCTGCATTCGGCCGACATCCTGATCACCGATGCCGATATGCTTACTTCAAAAGCCCGGGAATATGTCGAGGCCGACAAGAAGATACTTACCGTGCCATTTGGTATAGAAAAGGAGTATCTTGAAAAGGGCCGGCAACGTGAAATAAAAATTGGTGGCTCTCAAAAGATAATTTCCACCCGTCAATTGAAACCGCTATATCGTGTTGAAGATTTTATAAAAGCGCTGGCTCATGTAAAAGAGGAGCTTGATTTTGATGCCATAGTAGCCGGCGACGGCGAACTTCGCGATGATCTGATTGACCTGTCCAATAACTTTAAGCTGAGCAACATTAAATTTACCGGCGCGTTGGATCGTGATGATCTGATGAATCTCTTGCTTGAGACCGATATTTATATCTCCTGTTCGGAGTCGGATTCAACCTCGGTTTCGCTTCTCGAGGCTATGGCATGCGGCTTGTTTCCGATTGTGTCTGATATCGAGGGGAACCGTGAATGGATCCAGGATGGCATGAATGGAATTTTATTCGCAGTTGCTGATGATAAAATGCTGGCGGATAAAATCAGGCAGGCGATATCGGATTTGGCCTTGAGAAAACAGGCAATTCAGCATAACTTTGACCTGATCGAAAAAAAGGCGCTGTGGGAAGATGTGATGGCCGGGGTGGAAAGGGAGTTTGAGTCGCTTGGCGCAAAAAGCTAAGAACATTCTGATATTATCGTATTATTTCCCGCCCATGGGCCTGGGCGGGGTGCAACGTGCCGGCAAGACTGCCAAGTACCTGGCGCGTATGGGCTGGAATGTGCATGTGATTGCTTCCGATCCGAGTGATTACCCGGTTCAAGATGGTACCCTGTTGAATGATTTGCCGGATAATGTGCAAAGGCATATAGTCAAGGATCCGTTATTGAAAGGTGCTGAAAAGTCGGAAAATTTTTTGGTAGAAAACAGGCCATCCTTCTTGAAACGGCTGGTGCGAATTCCCGATGCGAAGATATTCTGGGCCAGAAAGGCGATTGAACAGGCCAAAAAGGTTGTCGAGGAAAATAGCATAAAATATATTTTCTCGACAGCACCACCACCCTCGGTTCATAAGGCCGCGCTTAAAATAAAAAAGAAATACGGCCTCGTCTGGCTGGCAGATTTTCGCGATCCGTGGTTTGCCGACAACCTGAAAGATATCTCGCCGATTCATGCCCTGATTCGCAAACGTCTGGAATCCTCGATCATCAAAAAGGCCGATATTATCAGCACGGTAACCCCCAATCATCTGGATGATATCAGGTATAGATATACGTCTCAATCCGATAAGATGCATTTCATTCCCAATGGTTTCGATCCGGAGGATTACGATTTTGAAACTATCGGCAGCAATGATAAATTTATCATTTCGCATTGTGGTACACTATGCAGTATGGAAAGCGTGATTCCGCTTTTTCATGCCCTGGAAGAGATAGTGGAAGAAAATCCGATGATCGCCAGGTCAATAGAGTTTCATCAAATAGGCGCGGTACACAGCGAGATCTACGAAGCTCTCAGGCGGCATTTTATCAAAAAACTGACTTTCGAGTTTCATGGCTATATGAATCATGATGAGGCCCTGCGTGAATTGGGCAGGGCAAACCTGATTGCCGTTTTTGCCGGGCTTAAGGATGGGCCGGATGGTGTTATTCCGGGGAAGCTGTATGAGGCGCTGGCATTTGATAAGCCCGTTATGGGAATATTCGAGCAGAGAAACCCGGTCTATGAGATTTGCTCCGGCATCGAGGGTGTGGATTTATGCTCCCCGCGGGAAATTGAACGGATTCGATCTGTGATCATGCATCAGCTTGAGGATTTCGGGAATGAACCAGAAAATAAATACAGTCGTATGGACCAGCTGGATAGATTCAATCGCAAAAAGCAAGCGGAACTCATGGCGTCCCTGCTGGAGGAACGGGGTTGAAAATCTCGGTTATTATACCTGTCTACAATGGCTCTGATGTAATCGCGAGATGCCTGTCATCTGTGCTGTCATCTAAAACCGGCTTTGAGATTGAAATTATTGCAATCGATGATGGTTCAGAAGACCCGAGTGCGGAACTGATAGGTACGAAATTTCCCCAAATTAACCTGTTTGCCAATGAGCGCAATCGAGGATATGCTTATTCAGTAAATCATGGAATAAAAAAGAGCGCTGGTGATCTTGTTTTTCTGCTCAACCAGGATACCGAACTGGAAAAAGACGCACTCGATCTGCTTGCCAGACGTATGCTTGATGCGGATTCAAAAGTCGCTGCGGTGGCACCGCAGTTGCGGAATTTTGACGGCACGATTCAAAAATCGGTCCGTCGGTTTCCGACACATACAGATGTCTTTTCTCATCATCTGGGATTGGCTCAGGCTTTTCCGGAAAATACCAATTTCAATCGCTGGAAGATGCCCGATTTCGATCATCAGCACGAGGCAGAGGTTCCCCAGCCGGCTTTTTCCGCAATCATGATCAGGCGTGAAATAACCTATGAAATCGGACTTCTGGATACCGGTTATCCGTTGTATTTCAATGATGTCGATTATTGCCGCAGGATTTATAATGCCGGCTACAGGATCCTGTTTTTGCCCGATGCTGTCGTGCGCCATCAGCGAGGACAGGCAACATCGCAACGCAAGGCAATGTCGGTCTATCTATCCCATTCCGCCTTTATAAGATACCTGCAAAAAAATTATCGTGGAACAAAGTATCTTATTCCCAATTTTATCTGTGCAATTCTGCTGGTTGGCTCCGCCCATGTCAGGGCACTTTATCATCTTCTCAGAAGACCGTTTATTTAAGCAGGATCATTTTTCTGGTCTGGCTGCCGGTTGATGTTGTCAGCCGGTAGAAATAGACACCACCGGCATGCCCGCCAAGATCGAGATCATGGCGATGATATCCTGGCTCAAGCCCGAACATTATGACCTCATCGACTTTTTGACCCAGCACATTGAAAACCTCCAGTCGGGCATCATCAGCTTTATGCAGTTCAAAGCCAATCACGGTTGAAGGATTGGCCGGATTGGGGTAGTTCTGATGAAGCTCGAATGATTTCGGCAGAGCGTTTTCATCATCAAGTTCATCATCTGCATCCAGCACAAGCGATGTATACAGCTCGGTTTGATATGGCTTATGGCCGTTTTTCCATGCGGTCAGAATTATGCCGGAATCATTTTCAAGCTGGAAATCTAAATTGACCTGGCCGTTGATATCACTCAGACCGATAAACAGATTCTCCTCAGCATTGATAACAGTCAGCAGGGCATCGGCAAGCGGCTGGCCATGCGAGGTCAGGCTGATGGAAAAATTATTTTCGCCCAATGTGATCACATCCGGATGCTCGACATCGATCTCTGATGGGATATCGGTCCAGACACGCATGGAGGGATCGCCGAAAAGATTGAGCCCATAGTTTAAGTCACGTAAGTATGAATATTCCAGTTTACTGAATTCATTTGCGGGACCGATACGATTATCACCGTTGTAAGTTTCCTGCAGGAAGGCATTGACCAGAAGATACGAGCTTGCCACCCAGCCGTAGCGGGTATAGCCGATAAATGCCGCCGCACCGCGATTCTCAATGCCCAGTATGGACTCGACAAAGATCTGGTCCTGGCTATTATCGCGATCAAAACCGGCTTGAGAACATGCGATCGAATAGACCAGTCCGGATATCGATTGCTGGGGCAAATTGCCCAGATATTCATGTGTTGATGAACTGCCGTCACCGGCCAGCAAATATGTCTTGGGCCATTCGTTGTAGTTTGATGACATCGTGGCGAATCCCTCCGGCTTGCCATGGGCCAGCACGAATGTCATATTCCAGCCCTGGGAAAACTGGCTTGCGAAATCAGCCGCGGGTGGTGTTTCGGGCGAGGGATGGTCACCGGATGGCAGTTCAATCAAAGATTCACTGTTAACTTCAATATAACCCGGGAAATTCTGGGCGATCAGGGACTCCTGGCCGCTTCCGCCATTCCAGTCGGTCATGTGATCAGCCGATGAAATCAAAGCCCGAGTGGAAAAAAGATCAAGATCTTCAGACGAGCCCATTTCGTAATCAATAGTCTTCTCAACCCAGTTCTCGATCCTGCTTTTTGTACAAAGCGGTACCCGGCCGATATGCAGTTCCGGTTCAAGATCGGGATCGTCATGATAAGGCTCGCCATAGATACCGTCGCCATCGGCATCCCAATCGCCATCCAAATTGGCGTAATACAGATCGGAGGGGTGAATATAATCATCCGGCACACTGAGATCATTAGTATTGGCGGCATAGAGTTTGCGCACCGGAATTACTGTTTCATCACCCCCCAATAGAACCCAGCGCAGTCCGTCATTATAAGCATCTTTTAAATATTCGCGAACCCGTTCGGCATCATCGAGACCGGAATACTGCATGAGTATATCCTCGATCAATTTGATTTCGCAGTTATATCCCAATGCTCTTTTCCACAGGCAGAAGGACACGAATGCATTCTTCAGCGATGAATCTGTTATGATCACGAAATCCGGATGATCAGGGAAACTGCCCAAGGATACAGGATCATGCAGATTAGATTTTTCTGCTGATTCTTTTAGCATTTGATTGAACTCACGCGGATCGATTTCTGAAAATAAAGCATGACCCTGAGAGTTTTTGACTTTTATCGAGGCCGAAATATCCTGATAGAGCTGGACCTGATTCTGATCAATGGCGAACGGCACTATTGTCAGATCATATATATCATGTTCCGCTGTGCTGAATGCTTTTAGGATGAGATAACGGATACCATTGGATTCCTGAAATTGATTTTGTTTGAGAGCTGAAAGACCATATTTGTTTTCGGAATCTGTGGGGATGTCGTGGTAGATAATTTCGGATGCGCTATGTAAATCCAGCGCATCCGGATTACCCATGAGGATTACCTCAAAAGAGGGTTCGGTTCCTTTTGCGACTGCAAAGCGCTTATGATATCCCGGCAGGCCGTCACCGGTCAGCCCCGGGGTCCATGATGATCCGTTTCCGACAGATTCATACAAGTCGCCTGCCAAATCTATATTCATCTGCTCGAGATTTAACTCATAGGTCTGGTTTTCTGCCGGAAGCACTCCGCAGAACAAAAAAAACATTGTCAGTAAAGTAGCAATCTTAGTCATGGTTTCCCCGCTTTGATGTCTGCGGGATATAATTGCAGAAGTCTTGCCAGAACGGTCGTGATCGGACATTGAAAAATGGTTCCGGTAAGATGTTGCAGTTTATCGTCTTGCGATTTGTGATTTTTTATGGGTGTATTGTGTTTCAAATCGAAAAAAAAGTTGGGGGAATTTATATTGGAAACAGGCCACAGTTTATCGCTCCAAAACTTTCTCTCAATATGTTTTAAGTTTTTTCTTGACTATGGTTTAGCTTGGTGTATTTTGGTAAAAAAGAGTGAGATTTGGTGAAAATTGGTGATTTCGGGGTGATAGGTTGATCGGATACACTGGCAAATACCTGGTTTCTATGGATGAGAATGGCCGCCTGGCCGTTCCAGCCAAGTTGAGAAAGGCACGTCCGGTCGGGAGTTCGCCCAAAAAGCAGGTCAAGAGCTATGTGCTCTCGAAGTGGATTGACGGCTGTCTGGGGTTATTCACCGAGGATGAATGGGCCAAGAAGCTGTCGGTGCTTTTTGATGACCAATCCGGCTTCAAGCGTAAATCCCGAATCTTCAACCGGCACCTTTCACCGAATGCTTATGAAGTTGTTCCGGACAGCCAGGGCAGAATCACTGTTCCGAAGGACCTGATTAAGGAAGCGGATCTTTCGGGAGAGGTTCTGGTTTCGGGAGCCATGCAGCATATCGAAATCTGGAACCCGAAGAGATTCGAGAGATTCCTGGCTGAGAATATGAGCTTTGAGGATTCGGCGGATCAGCTCTTTGCAGACTAACGAGTCATATCATGAGCCCGTGATGGGCGCAGAGGCAATCCAGCTTCTGGTTTGGGACGATGCAGGACGTTACCTCGATGGCACCTGCGGAACCGGTGGACATACGCTACTGATCCTGAAAAGGATTACAAAGGCGGGTAAAGTTATAGCATGCGATCTTGATCCCCGCATGATCGAGATCTCAAGGAGGAGACTTAAACAAGTGGCAGGCAACTTCGAACTTATACAGAGCGGATATCATGAGCTGGAGGGCAAATTGTCGCCGGACAATCTGCCTCTTTCCGGTTACCTGCTCGACCTGGGTTTGAGTTCTCCGCAACTGGACAGCCAGCCGGGCTTTTCACTGCGGCATGATACCCGCCTGGATATGAGATTCAATCAGCAATCGTTCCTGACCGCAGAAGCGATCATCAATGAATATTCGCCGCGCGAATTGAAGAAAATTTTCAAGGAATATGGTGAGCTCAAGCAGAGCCGTGCGATAGTGGACACTATCGTCAGCGAAAGAGAAAAGCACAGGATCGAAACGACGGCCCAGTTGAGCGGCCTGATTTCGTATCTGTTTCCGAAGGACCGCCTGTTCAAGAACCTGGCCCGTGTGGGGCAGGCTTTGCGTATCGCGGTCAATGATGAGCTTACCAATATCAAAAATGGCCTGGAAAGCCTGACCCGGATGCTGACATCCGGGGGGAGACTGGTTGTAATCTCCTACCATTCACTGGAAGACAGAATAATTAAAAATTTCATACGTTCAAACAGCCGGGAGACCGGCTATCCGCCTGATGTTGAGGATCTGCTTGACCGACGGGAGTTCAGATTAAAACCTCTTACCAAAAAGGCGCTGACTCCCACCAGCCAGGAAGTCGAGAAAAATCCTCGGGCCCGGAGCGCAAAACTCAGGGCAGCGGTGAAAGTATGAAGGGCACATAACGTTAGAGGTGAGCAGGAGGTATTGCAAGATGCCTCCTGCTTTATCAGGGATGAATCTGAAGCAGTTAATACCATCAATCAAAATCGCTTTTTTCGTGACTATCGCCATAGTTACCGCCTACACGTTCGTATGGCAGCGGATGACTTTGCAGAATCTGTCTGCTGATATCAAGCGCATGGAGCAGAAGGCGAATGCCCTCGAAAAGAATCGTGACTATTTAAGGAGTGATATTCTGTATCGCAGCTCCCTGGAGCAGACCAAAAACAAGGCGGCCGGGGAACTGGGGTTGAAAGATTCGAAACCATCCGAGATTATAACAATCCCGGACACATTAATTCAGCTTGCCAGGCCGGTCAGCCAGAGAAAAATGCTTGCAAATAACTTTCGCAATGATAGACATGTATCGCAGAATCAGAGTGAGAACCATGCTGAACCGGATGAGAGCGGGTTGAATCATGAAAAGTAAGTTACGGCTTCCCAGATTTATAACCTTCTTCATATTCGTTGTAATAGCGTTTACCGTGCTCACCGTAAGATTCTTTCAGATCCAGGTGCTGGAGGGCGAACGGTTCGCGCTGGAATACAAGAACCAGTGCTGGAACAGCACACCCATCCAGGCTCATCGCGGATCGATCTATGACCGTAACGGAAAACTGCTGGCCTTCACGGTCGAATATGATGACCTGTTCGTTAAGACCGATTCATCCCGCCTGATACATGAGATCGCCACGCAGATATCACCGATACTCAACATACCTGGAAATGAGCTTTACAATAAAATCACCTCCGCAAAAGGCGGCCGTGTCTGTATTGGCAGAAAGCTGGATCCGGTCACGGCCGGCAAAATTCGTACGCTCGGCCTCAAGGGGCTGAATTTCGAAACGCGCCATAAGCGTGAATATCCCTATCCCTCGGCTGCCACATTTCTGGGCTATATCAACCATGAATCCGAAGCTATGGCCGGCGCCGAGCTTTATTGCGACGACTATCTGCGCGGCAAGGATGGATTGCAGACCTGTATCAAGGATGCCTCCGGAGTTCTCTATCCGGTGTCAAGTCATCCGGATATTCCGCCCGAGGATGGCTATGATGTCTATCTGACAATCGATATCGATTACCAGCAGATATTGCAGGAAGAGATCGACAAGGCAGTCGAAAAATGGAATGCCCGGGCCGGTTTGGGAGTTTTCATGGATGCGCAAAGCGGCAAAATCCTGGCGCTCTATCATCTCGATACAACTGAAAATGTTCCCGAAAACCGTTATCCCAAAACTCGTGCAATAACCGACCTGTTCGAGCCGGGCAGTACATTCAAAACAGTTGTCTTTGCCGCTCTTCTGGAGGAGGGCCTGATCGATCTTTCCGACACGATTTTCGCCGGACATGGTAAGTTTAAATTCAATGGCCGCACATTGCATGATGATAAGGAACTGGATACGATCACTCAGGCCGAGGCATTTATCCTGTCATCGAATATCGCCACCGGACGATTGGCGCAGCGGCTGGGTCCCAAGGGCACATTCCGTTATGCCCGTGAATTCGGATTCGGGCTCAAGAGCGGGCTGGATTTTCCGGGTGAAGTCAATGGCCGCCTGGTAGAACCGGAGGTCTGGTCGGAATATTACTGCGCACTTTTATCGATCGGGCATGGCATTTCAACCTCTGCGCTGCAGATGGCGCGGGTTTTTGGATGTGTCGCCAATGGAGGCAGTCTGATGCGTCCGATGTTCCTGGAACGGGTAATTTCACCGGTAGGTGGCACAATCAAGAGATTCTACCCGGAAAAAATACGCAGGATATTCTCGCAGAATACAGCCACGAAGATGCGGGACCTGTGCGCAATTGTAGTTGATACCGGTACAGCAAAATACGCATTGATTGATGGTATTACATTCTCCGGCAAAACAGGCACAGCCGAGAAACCATCAGCGGAAGGCGGATATGATAAGAACAGATATATAGCATCATTCGGCGGTTTTTTTCCGCGCGAGAACCCCCGCATTTGCGGAATAGTGCTTATAGATGAACCGCAGAAAATCAACTATGGCGGTATCACTGCCGGACCGGCCTTTGCCAATGCCGCCAAACGCATAATGGAGCTGGAAATACGCCGTCAGGGAGAATTTCAGAGCGAACTGGTGATCAACGAACATCCGGATGAAGAAATAGTAAATCCTGTGTCGGATAAAGATTTAACCTCAGCCTCCGACGATATAATTAAGAACGCGGCTTACAGCCCTGTTCAGGTTGAAAAAGGTGAGCTGAAAGGTGAGTTAAAAGGGGACTCGTCTTTAGTCTATCTACCGAATTTTGAGGGCATATCTGTGCGGGCCGCGGTACCTGTTATACTTGCGATGGATCTGGAATGCACGCTTCAGGGTGATGGCACAGTCATCTCGACTGTTCCTCCTGCGGGTTCGCTTGTAAAAGGGGGCCAGCGGGTTACCCTGATCTGCTCCGGACAATCAAAGGAGGTGGCCGATTAAAATTTCAGAACTGATCAGCATTCTGCCGGAAAAAGAGGTCATTGGAGATCCGGAAGAAAAAATATCGAAAATAGAATACGATTCCCGTCTGATTGAAGCGGGCGATTTGTTCGTGGCAATGCCCGGCGTGAATACGGACGGACATAAATATATTCCCGAGGTAGTCGATAAGGGCGCGGTCTGTGTTGTCTGCGAAAAAAATTTCGAGCAGGATGTCAGATGCAAGATCATCGTTCCCGACAGCCGTCATGCCCTGGCGTTGCTGGCTGCCAGGTTTTACGGCTATCCCTCGCGCAAACTGAAAATCGCCGGAATCACCGGCACCAACGGCAAGACCACCACTGTCTACATGGTTAAGTCGATCTTCGAGGAGCGCGGTAAGAAAACCGGCTTGATAGGCACGATCGAATACCTGGCAGGCAAGTATCAGTTCGATGCCTTCAACACCACCCCGGAATCATTGCACATCGAACGCCTGCTGTCAATCATGATCGGGGAACATATACGCAATGTGGTCATGGAAGTATCATCGCATGCGCTCAAAATGGGACGGGTGAAGATGATCGATTTCAATGTGGCCGCATTGACAAACCTGACCCAGGATCATCTCGATTACCATCACAGCATGGAGGAATACCGCGAGGCTAAGGCAATACTGTTCGATCGTTTGAAAGGCAAGGATAAATGGGCGGTCCTGAATATGGATGATCCCAATTATGACTTTTATCTGTCCCGCTCGGAATGTTCATACCTGGCTTATTCGATCAATAATCCCAAGGCCGATGTGCGCCTGGGCGAGATCGAGAAAGTAGAGGATGGTTATAAATTCGAATTGATGACACCATTGGGCAATGAAGAGGTTCATCTCAAATTGCCCGGCAGGTTCAATCTGTATAATGCTCTTTGTGCCACGGCAACCTCACTGGCATCGGGAATTGATCCCCAGACCATTAAACGGGGCCTGGAAAGAATGACCTGCGTGCCGGGTCGGCTGGAAAAGGTTGTGTCCAGAGAGGGTATCTCGGTTTATGTCGATTATGCGCATACCCCGGATGCGCTGGGGCACGTGATGCAGTCGGCCAAAGAGATGGCCGGCAAGAAGGGCCGTCTGATTGCGGTGTTTGGCTGCGGCGGTGACCGTGACAAGGAAAAACGGCCATTGATGGCTGAAGCGGTATCGGCTCATGCCGACTTGATCTTCCTGACTTCCGATAATCCCCGCACCGAGGATCCGCAGGCGATTATCGAAGATGCCCGCAAGGGCCTGGATGAAAGCAAGGAGACGTTTGTAATATTAGATCGCAAAGAGGCCATTGCCGAGGCGATATCAAAAGCGCAGGAAGGCGATATCGTGGTAATTGCCGGCAAGGGCCATGAAAACTATCAGATCATAGGAACAGAGAAGACTCATTTCGATGATCGCGAGGTAATTCGTGAATCCCTGAAGGGATAGGAGTACGTGATTACAGGGAAGTTGGGCGACTTGAGTGAAGTCGCCGGTGGAACCCTGCTATCGGATCAGGCGGGGTCGGCAACATTTGAGGGGCTTTCGATCGATAGCCGCACAATCAGGCCGGGCAACCTGTTTGTGGCAATTATCGGTGAGTTCGATGATGGCCACAAGTATCTGGATGCCGCCTCCGAGTCCGGCGCCGGAGCATTCCTGGTGCAGGCCGGTTGTGAGGAGATGCTCTCCGAGGATCTCAAATCGCGGGCTTTGTCTGTGCCCGATTCGCAAAAAGCACTGCGTGAAATCGGTCTGTGGTGGAGCGGCAATTTCTCTCCCAGGGTAATCGCGCTTACAGGTACGAATGGCAAAACCACCACCAAGGAACTGATTGCCGATGTGCTTGCCAAAAAATACAGCGTCTTCCGTTCACCCGGAAATTACAATAATCTTTATGGCATACCGCTCTCACTGTGCATGCTCAATGACAGCTATGAGGTCTGTGTCTATGAACTGGGCATGAGCTATGCCGGTGAAATCGAGATATTGACGAAAATGGTCAATCCCGACCTGGCCCTGATTACAAATATCGGCCCGGCTCACCTGGAAACAATGGGCACGATAGAGAATATTGCCAGGGCGAAGTTCGAACTGCTGGATAATATCAGGCATGAAGCGGTAAAGGTACTCAATACCGATGATCCGATACTGAAGATTCGCTACGAGACCGAGGCTCCACCCAAATACAGCTATGCTGTGTCCTCGGAAGCGGATATAATGCCCGGCAATGTCTCGGTTGATGATTTCGGAAGGGTCAGTTTCGATTATGAGCATGAACGGATAAATCTCAGGATTTCGGGCTATCATAATCTCTATAATGCCCTGGCGGCCTGCACGGTCGGGAAGATATTCAAAGTAGAAGCGGAGAAGATCAAAGAGGCATTGGAAGCCTACGAAAGCAAAAACGCCCGTATGCAGATCATCGAGCTCGAGGGACTGACAATCATCAACGACAGCTACAATGCCAACCCCACATCGATGGGATTTGCACTGGATGTGCTCACCAATCTGCGTGACCGGGGACGGCGAATTGCCGTGCTGGGTGATATGCGTGAGCTGGGTGACCGTGAAGTCGAGCTTCATCAGGAGGTGGGCGAACTTGTAATCAAGGCCGACCCGGATCTTCTGGTGACTGTCGGCAGGCTGGGTATGCATATTGCCTCGCAGGCCAACCTGGAGGGATTCGATCCGCTGCGCACAATGACATTCCGAGAGACCAAAGAAGCGATAGAGTTTCTTGAGGATGAACTCAAGCCGGGGGACCAGGTTCTTATCAAAGCATCGCGGGCAATGAATTTTGATTTGATAGTAAAGAGCCTTGAAGATAAATGGGGAGGGAAGGGCTGATGTTGTATAGTATTTTCAGCTCACTGGTGGATAGCATCAGCTATTTCAATTTGTTCCGGTATATCACATTTCGGACAGCCGCGGCGACTTTAACGGCGCTTTTGTTTTCGCTAATGGTGGGACCCTTTATTGTCAACTACCTGAAAAGCAAGACGGTCACGGAAAAAATTCGCAAAGAAGGTCCACGCAGCCATTATGCCAAGGAAGGTACCCCCACTATGGGCGGAATCATAATCCTTCTGGCAATACTGATCCCCACTCTGCTCTGGGCCGATCTTTCCAGCCGTTTTGTGCAGTTGATTCTGCTGGTAACTGTCTGGCTGGGAATTTTGGGCTTTATGGATGATTTCATGAAAGCGATTCTGAAAAAGCCCAAGGGGATGGTTGGCAAATACAAGTTGGCGGGGCAGATTCTGCTGGGAATCGTTTTTGGAAGCATACTTTACTATTTTCCGCCGGCCGAAAATTTCAACGGTTATACCGAGATTCCGTTTTTCAAGGATTATCTGTTAGAATTCGGATTACTCTTTATACCATTTGTAATTGTCGTCCTGACCGGATCATCCAATGCGGTCAATCTGACCGATGGCCTGGATGGTCTGGCGGTGGGACTGACCTCGATGGTCTTTTTGACTTTTGCCGGTTTCGCCTATGTCACCGGCCGCGCCGACTTTTCCAGTTATCTCGATATCAGCTATTTCGAGGGCGCCGGTGAATTAACGATTTACTGCGGTGCGGCAATCGGTGCCGGGTTGGGATTTCTATGGTACAATTCACATCCGGCGCAGGTATTCATGGGCGACACAGGCGCCCTGGCGCTGGGCGGAGCATTGGGGGCCATCGCTATTTTGATCAAGAAAGAATTATTACTGGTGATCGTGGGGGGAGTCTTCGTTGCGGAAGCACTCTCTGTCATTCTGCAAGTTGCCTCTTTTAAATTGCGGGGAAAGAGGATATTCAAGATGGCTCCTCTCCATCACCATTTTGAACTATTGGGCTGGCCGGAACAGAAGGTCGTGGTACGATTCTGGATACTTGGAGTTCTATGCGCACTCTTAACGTTGACAACTTTGAAAATCCGGTAGGGATAATGAGGATAGACAGGGTTTTAAACAGGCCAATCGGCATTATCGGGCTGGCACGGTCCGGGCTGGCTGCCGCCAAACTGCTCAAACGCCTGGGCGGGAGACCATTTGTCTCCGAATATCAGGCCGAAGAGAATATAAAAGAGCGTGTGGCGCAGCTGAAAGCCGATGGTATACCCTATGAAGCCGGTGGCCATACCGACGCACTTTTGCATCACTCTGAGTTCATTGTTGTCAGTCCGGGTGTTCCCAATGACGCTGCCATCATTCTTAAAGCCGAGGATCTGGGAATCCCGATTATGTCTGAACTGGAGATGGCCTCATGGTTGTGTGATGCCAATATCGCCGCAATAACTGGTTCCAATGGCAAGACCACAACGACTACTCTTCTGGGCCAGATATTCAAAAACGCCGGCTATGAAAGCGAGGCGGCCGGTAATATCGGCTACCCCTTCTCGGAAGTCTGCGACCATATCTCCGACAAAGGCTGGATTTCCCTTGAGGTGTCATCATTTCAACTGGAAAGAGTGTTCGATTTCAAGCCGCATATAGCCGTGATTCTAAACCTCACGCCGGATCATCTCGATCGCTACGGCACATTTGAGGAATACGCCGCCACAAAGATGCGTATTGCAGAAAATATGGGACCATCGGATTACCTGATAATTAACGCCGATGACGACTATCTCATGCAGCTTTCTCAAAAAACCGGAGCCATGAAAGTATATTTCTCGCAGGATCATCAGGTTAAGCCGGGAATTTATCTCGATAAAGATTTGATAAGATACGAAATGGGTGATACAGTCGGCGAACTGGGGCTGGTCGGCAAGATCGCCATTCCCGGCCCGCATAATGTCTACAACGCCATGGCCACCGGTGCAGCCGCTCTTCTGGCAGGTGTGCACCAGGATGTGATCAAGAAGACATTCCATTCCTTCGCAGGAGTGGAACATCGTCTCGAGCTTGTGGATACGATCGATGGCGTACGATTCATAAACGATTCCAAGGCAACCAATGTCGATTCGGTCTGGTATGCCCTGCAGTCGGTTGAGAAAAATTTGATCCTGATTATGGGCGGTAAATACAAGGGCGGAGATTTAAAGCGCTTAAATGACCTGATCCGCGAACGTGTGAAATTCCTGATCCTGATCGGCGAGGCAACTGATTTGATGCAGCGCACATTCGGGCCGATTACATCGGTCAGCACCGCAACCAGTCTGCCCGATGCTGTTAACTTCGCTTTCGAAATGGCCGATCCGGGCGACACAGTCATGCTTTCGCCGGCCTGTGCATCATTCGATATGTTCACTGATTTCGAACACCGTGGACGGGTTTTCAAAAAAGCCGTTGCCGCGCTAAAAGGGGGTGAGGAGTAATGAAGGAAAAGAAGTTCGATTACACCCTCTTTGCAGTAGTGGTTGCGCTTTTGACAATCGGCGTGATAATGATCTATTCGGCCTCGGCCTTCATGGCGCAGGTCAGGTGGCAGGAAAGCAATTTCTTCTTCAAGAAGCAGTTGATCTGGTTCATGATGTCGATTGCGGCGATCCTGATCATATCACGCATCAACTACCATCACTGGCAGAAACTGTCCTGGCCGATACTGATTTTGAGCATCATTCTCCTGGCGGCCGTATTTACACAGCGTGAAGTAAATGAGGCTCGCAGGTGGATTTTCCTGCCGGGATTGTCACTTCAGCCTTCCGAGGTTTTCAAGTATGCGCTGGTGATGTTCACCGGGACATACCTGGTCAAGAACGCAAAAATGGTCGGAAGCATCAGGGAAATGTCCTGGCCCTGGGGGGTAATGATCGCGGCCGGATTGGGCCTGATTTTATTTCAACCCGATCTGGGGATGGTGCTGGTGATCATGATGACGCTCTTTGTTATGCTGTTTATGGCTGGTTTGAAGATGCGCTATGTGCTGGCGGCAGCGATAGTGCCGGTCATTCTGGTTGGTGTTATGGTTGCTCATTTCGACTATAAAACCGACAGGATATTTACATTTATCGAACAGGAAGGCACCTCACAGGGAGAGACATATCAGGTCAATCAATCGTTGATGGCCATAGGTTCAGGCGGTCTGGTCGGCAAGGGTATCGGCCGGGGATCCGCCAAGCTGTTACATCTGCCGGAATCGCATACCGATTTCATTATCGCCAATATAGCTGAGGAAGGCGGATTCATGCTGATAATTGTCTGCCTGGGGCTGTATATGATCCTGATTATCAGGGGGCTGCGAATAGCTTCATTGGCGCAGGATCAGTTTGGATTCTACCTGGCATTTGGGGTAGTGGTAATATTGACAATAAACATAATCATAAATATCGGTGTCGCCACAAGGATGCTGCCCACCACGGGGATGACTTTGCCGTTTTTGAGCTACGGCGGATCATCGCTTCTGTGCTCATCGCTGGGCATAGGCATTCTTCTGAACATATCGCGGCATCAATGCAGGGTATCGAAGATTTTTGACAAACACAGGAAATAAAAAAATAGTGATCGCCGGCGGCGGTACGGGCGGACATGTTTTTCCCGCACTGGCCATCGCGGCGCAGCTTAAAAAAGAAATGCCGGAGATCGAGATAAAATACCTGGGCAAAACGGACAGCCTCGAGGAAAAGCTGGCTTCATCGCACGGCCTGGAATTTCATGAAATCCCCGCCCGGCCATTGAAGCGTAAGCTGGCCCTTTCCAACCTGCTGATCCCGTTTACGCTCTGGAAGGGTTCCAGCATTACACGCTCGATCCTGCTGGATAATGATATCGAATGCCTGCTGGGGACGGGAGGTTATGTTTCGGTGCCGGCCCTGATGGGTGCCCGTCGCGCGCAGGCCAAAATATTTTTGCAGGAGCAGAACAGCTATCCCGGGTTGGCTACAAGGCTGTATGCCAAACATGCTGATACGATTTTTCTGGCCTATCAGAACGCCAGGAAGTATCTGCCCGGGGATGCACGCTTTTTCGAGGTTGGCAACCCGCTCAGGCCGGATTTCAGCCTGGTATCAAGTGGAGAGGGATTGAAATTTTTCAATCTATCAGATCAGAAAAAGACCCTCCTGATCTTCGGAGGATCGCAGGGCGCAAAGGCATTGAATGATAAAGTCAGGGAATCATTGGACAGGCTGAAAGAAGCGGATAATATCCAGATCATCTGGCAGGCCGGCAAATATAATTTTGCCGAGTACAAAGAGGCCTTTGAAAAATCCGGTATCGATGGTGTGATCCTGGAATTCATCGATCATATGGAGATGGCCTATGCCGCGGCCGACATGGCATTCTGCCGATCGGGTGCATTGTCATTATCAGAACTGGCGGCATTCGGCCTGCCCTCGATACTGGTGCCGTTTCCGTATGCGGCCGAGGATCATCAGTATCACAACGCCAAAGTATTTGAATCCTCAGGCGCGGCAAACCTGATGCGTCAGTCGGAGCTGAATCAGTTCGATCTGGCTGATTATGTGCTTGAGCTGTTTGCCGATGATCAGCGGCTCAAAAAAATGTCCGAGGCAGCAAAATCACTGGCGGATATCGATGCCTCGCAAAAGATCGCCCGCAAAATTATCGAGGTGATGAAATGGTAAAGTTCGGGAAATTAAGAAAGCTGCACTTTGTGGGAATAGGTGGAATCGGTATGTCCGGGATGGCCGAGATGCTGCATAACCTTGGCTATGAAATCAGCGGCAGTGATATCGCCGAAAGCGAAGTGACCGATCACCTGATAGAAATCGGTATCGATGTTCAGTTCGAGCATAAAGCTGAAAATGTCGGCGACGCCAACCTTGTAGTGTATTCATCTGCCGTGCCCCATGACAACCCGGAACTCGAATATGCCCGTCAGAATAAAATAATAATCGTGCGCCGGGCGGAGATGCTGGCCGAATTGATGCGCATGAAATATTCAATCGGAATCGCCGGCACGCATGGCAAGACCACGACCACATCACTGATCGGACAGATCATGACCGAAGCCGGACTGGACCCGACTGTGATAGTGGGCGGAAGAGTAATCCAGTTCGAGACCAATATCAAACTGGGACATTCTGATTATCTGGTGGCCGAAGCCGATGAATACGATCGCTCATTTCTCCGCATGGTGCCCACTGATGCAGTGCTGACCACCCTTGAGGAGGATCATCTGGACTGCTATGAGGATATCGATGATCTCAAGCGGGCTTTCCTGGAATTCGCCGACCGTGTGCCGTTTTACGGTACGGTCTATGTCAACATGGATGATCGCAACCTGGTCACGTTGATACCCGAGATTCATCATCCGGTGGTGACATTCGGGCTGGCCTCGCAGGCCGATTATCGTGTGGAGAATATCAGCTTCGATAAAAACAAATCGGCTTTCGAAGTATTTGTGCATGGCGAAAGGCTGGGCCATGTAGAGGTGCGTATTCCGGGGCTTTTCAATGTTATGAACTGCCTGGCGGCAATATCGGTCTGCATGGAACTGGAGATACCGTTCCAGAAGATTCAGGCGGCGCTGGCCAACTTCCGCGGTGTCAATCGTCGTTTCGAAATTATTGGCGAGACAGGTGGTTATATGGTGGTCGATGACTACGGGCATCACCCAACAGAAGTCGAGGTAACTCTACGTGCGGCCAAACGTGGTTACAATCGGCCGGTTATAGCTATCTTTCAGCCGCATCTCTATAGCAGGACCCGTGACTTTTACCGCGATTTTGCCAAGGCCATGTTATCCGCTGATATGATGATCGTGGCGCGAATTTACCCGGCCCGCGAAGAGCCAATCGAAGGTGTTACCGGCAACCTGATTGTGGAAGCGGCCAAAAGTTTTGGACATAAGAACTGTCATTATATCGATGATCCGGCCATGTTGCCGGAATTCGTCAAAGATCACCTGATGGATAATGCCATCATAATGACAATCGGTGCAGGTTCGATATATCGCGTTGCACCCAAAATCTTCGAGGCGCTGAAATCATGAAGAAGTTCCTCTACAGATTCACAATGTTGCTGGTCATACTGGGCGGAGCGGCGCTCTTTGTGGCCGTGCATCACTATGACTTGATCACGGTCAGGGAAGCCGTTTGCCATGCTGACACCAGCGAGTTGAATATTCCGTTCAAACAAACTATCGACCAGTATCAGGGCCGTTCGGTATTCGATTTCCCATCGAGCGATTATCTGGACACGCTCTTCACGAATTATCCGCAATTGCGGAAAGCCAGTGTCAGGACCGACCCGCGTGGCATAATTTCGCTGGACTATGACCTCAAGAAGCCGATTGTCTATATCCAGCTCGACCAGATCTATGGCCTGACATCATGCGGGGAAGTTGTGCCCCCTGATGGTGGTGATTATCCGGTGATTACAGGTATATCCGGAAGACGCACGGAGATGTATTCGGCCCTGAAAAGCAGAAAGCTGGCTTATATACTCAAAGTGGCGTCACTCTGTCATGAATTTGACGGCGTAAATGATGTTCGCATATCGACAGTCAACCTGGCTCATGAATCAGGGCTGGCGGTCCATATCGAGGGTTGTCGGACTGAAATCGTCATGGGTCTCGGCAATGAACAACGGAAATTCGAACGGCTGGTATTTCTGGCGGACTATCTCTGTTCACTGGCGGTGGATTTTGAGACAGTCGATTTTCGGTTCAATAATCAACTGGTTTTGAAAGAAGTTAATTGAAATAAAGGGCATAAGGTATGGGAAGAGAAACAATATTTGCAGTAGTTGATATCGGTTCGACCAAGATCAGCACGCTGATAGCATCGCGGAACAAAAGCGACGAGTTGACTGTGCTGGGTCACGGCAATGTGGCTGTGGAGGATATATTCCGCAAGGGTATGCTCTCCAATGTCGAGCGTGCGGCACGGGCTCTTCATCAATCGGTAAGCATGGCCGAGGAGGAGGCTGATGTCAAGATCAGCAACCTGACTATCGGATTTTCCGGTGAGCATCTGAGATCATTTAATTCACTCGGCGTGGTGCCGGTATCCAAGGGTGAAAACCAGATAACTGATAATGAAGTCGAGGCGGTGATCGAGGCTGCCCAGGCGGTTTCGCTTCCCTTTGAACGCGAAGTTTTGCATGTGCTCCCGCAGGAGTTTTATATCGACCAGGGGGATGCGGTCAAGGACCCTATCGGCAACACCGGTGTCCGTCTCGAGGTGCAGGTGCATATTGTCACCGCATCGACCGCGGCCACACAGGCCATTTACAAAGCTGTCCGTGCGGCCGGATTCGAAATCACGAACCTGGTGTTAAATCCGATCGTCGAGGGTTCGGCCCTGCTTTCTGCAGAGGAAGAGGAGATCGGCACATTGCTGCTGGATATCGGCGGAAGCGCGACCGATGTGGCGGTCTACTACAAGGGCGCAATTCGTCATACAGCCTCGATCGGCATGGGCGGAAAATTCGTCACCGGAGATGTTGCGGTTGGATTGCAGATTCCCAACAATCTGGCAGAACGAATCAAGATCGCCAATGGCCATTGTTTTGCGGCCGCAGTGGAGCCGGATGAATCGTTCGAGATGCCGGAAATCGGCGGACGTAAATCCACCCGCGTTTCAAAAATATTGCTGGCCTCAATAATCGAAGCACGCATGGAAGAAATATTTACTCTGGCCCGCACTGCCGCCGAGAGGTCGGGCTACATGAATAAACTATCCAGCGGGGTGGTGCTGACCGGCGGTGGATCGAAGCTGAAAGGTATAGATCAACTGGCTAACAAGATTTTTGGATTGCCAGTCAAGATGGGCCATCCCGACAAAATACATTTGCCCGAGGACTTTTTCGGCAAGCCGGAATATTCAGCAGTGATAGGCCTTCTGGCCTACAGCCTCAGGCATCCGGTAGAACATGAGGAAAGGCGCAACATCCTGGTGCGCATGTTCCATCGGGTTGAAGACGTAATCAGTTCCATTTTCAATATATAAGGAGGAAGAAGCATGGGCATGTTTGAATTGGTTCCAGATGATAGCAACCGTGCCAGAATAAAGGTAGTGGGAGTTGGAGGGTCGGGCGGCAACGCAATCAACCGTATGGTCGAGTCCGGTCTTTCCAATGTTGATTTTATCGCCATCAACACTGATGTGCAGGCATTGGACGGCAGCAAGGCCGGCCAGAAAATTCAGATCGGAAGCCGTCTCACAAAGGGCCTTGGAGCAGGAGCCGATCCCGATGTCGGCCGCCGTGCGGTCGAAGAGGATCGTGAAAAACTGGCCGAAATATTGGCCGGCGCGGATATGGTTTTCGTGACTGCCGGAATGGGCGGCGGTACGGGCACAGGTGCTGCGCCGGTGGTGGCAGAAATCGCCAAGGATCAGGGCGCATTGACAGTCGCAACCGTAACCAAGCCCTTCGATTTCGAGGGCCGCAAAAGAATGAACCGCGCCTTGAGTGGCATCGCCGAACTCAAGAGCCGTGTCGATACCCTGATCGTTATACCCAATCAGCGCCTGATCGAAATCGCCGACAAGGATACGCTTTTGACAGAGGCATTCCTGATGGCCGATGAGGTACTCTTGCATGCTACGCGCGGTATCTCGGACCTGATTACCGTACCCGGTTTGATCAACTGCGATTTCGCCGATGTGAAAACGGTCATGAAGGAGATGGGCGACGCGCTGATGGGTACCGGAACATATTCGGGCGAGGACCGTGCGACCGAAGCGGCCCAGCAGGCGATCAGTTCACCATTACTGGAGAATGTATCGATTTCCGGCGCAAAAGGTGTCCTGATCAATATCTGCGGCGGCTCGGATATGACATTGTTTGAAGTAAATCAGGCCACTACGATAATCTCCGACGCTGCCGGTTCGGATGCCAACATTATCTTCGGAGCGGTTATCGATCCGGAAATCAAAGATGAAATCCGCGTGACCGTAATTGCCACCGGCTTCGGGAAGAAGGGCAATGAAATCGAATTCGATTCGCGTGTGGTTGATCTGTTCAGCCAGCAGAATGCCAGCAAATCCAAAAACTATAAGCGCGAAAGTGAATCCGAACCTGAACATGAAAGGGAAAGAGAAAAAGAAAAAGTTGAATACAACGAGCAGGAACCGCTGACCGTTGAAAATCCCGAGGTCCCGACATTCATAAGGAAGAATTATCAGAATAAATTCGATTCATTCAGATAAATTTCGGCTTCTTATCTCTCCATAATTATGCCCGGAGGGGGGAACTCGCCCCGTCTTTGAAATACAAGGCGGGGCTTATTGTTTTTTGGCCGGCAGATAGTTATAATAGTTGCAATTCAATAATATGAGGTCCCAATGAAAGAATTTAACGCCGCTAATCCCGATTTCAGAGATGATATACTGGAGAATTTCGAGAAACAGCTATTCATGTCTCTCCTGGGAGCAAAGCCGGGCAAAGTTCAGCCGGGCTACATGGAGATTGAGATTCCCTTTAAAGCTGAATTAACCCAGCAGCATGGTTTCCTGCATGCCGGCGTAATGGCATCCCTGATGGATTCAGCCTGCGGATATGCCGCCTTTTCGCTTATGCCTGCCGATTCGGATGTGCTCAGCATCGAGTACAAAGTAAACATGCTGCGTCCCGCCAAAGGCGATTCATTCCTGGCATCGGGAACGGTTATCAAGCCGGGCAAGTCGATCTATGTCTGCCAGGGCGAAGCCTATGCGATTAATGGTGATAAACGCAAGCTTGTGGCAACGATGAGCGCAACCATGATGGCTGTAGCAGGACGATCCGATTTGTAAGGACCAAGAATGGGAAATGTGCTTGACATTGCTTGTCATTTTATGCAACTTAAATGCAGAAAAAATATAAGCAGGGGTGGCCCATGAGCCTGAGAACAGACCCTTTGAACCTGATCCGGATAATTCCGGCGTAGGGAAATGAATTTTGCCGTCGCTTACAGGTTCGGGCGGCTTTTTTTATTTGCAGGAGGAATTATGAGCGAGATAAGTAAGCAGGCCTCACAGAATCTGGAAAAACTGCGCGAGCAAAAACCTTTGATACACAACATTACCAATTATGTGGTAATGAATTATACCGCCAATGCTATTCTGGCGGCGGGAGCGTTGCCTGTCATGGCCCATGCGCCGCAGGAGATGGCCGAGATGGTCGCAATTGCCGGCAGCCTGGTAATCAATATCGGCACATTATCGACCAACTGGGTGGAAGGCATGTTTACCGCCGGAAGGGAAGCCAACAAAAAGAATATTCCAATTATACTCGATCCGGTTGGTGCAGGGGCAACATCATATAGAACCCAGACAGCCAAAAGCCTGATCGACTCATTGGACATCGCCGTAGTGCGCGGCAATGCCTCCGAGGTGCTGTCGCTGGCCGGCGATGATTCAAAGACCAAAGGGGTCGAATCGATTCATTCTGTCGATGACGCCGCAGAGGCGGCCCAGGCACTGGCAAAGGAAATCGGATGTGTTGTCGCCATTACCGGCAAGACAGATCTGGTGACAGATGGCGAGAAAGTCTATCGCATCGATAACGGCCATGCGCTTATGGGTGCGGTGACCGGAACAGGATGTGTGGCCACAACCATGATAGCCGCCTTTTCCGCGGTGAATAATAATTTCGTTGTTGCCTCGGCGGGCGCATTAGCATATTTCGGAATTGCCGGGGAGAAAGCCGCCGAGAAATATAATGCCCCCGGATCATATGCGCTGGGGCTCATAGATGAGCTCTACAGGATCGGGCTGGACGATCTGGAAAAATCGGCCCGAATCGAGGTCTGATATGAGTCTGGATTATGGTCTCTACCTGGTAACTGACAGGGGCCTGTCCAAAGGTAGAAGGACTTTCGATATAGTCAGGCAGGCCATTCAGGGTGGCGTGACAGTTGTACAGCTGCGCGAAAAAACTGCCTCGACACGCGAATTCCTTGAAGAAGCCGAGATAATTATCAGCCTCTGTCATGACAATAATGTACCCCTGATTATAAATGACAGGCTGGATATCGCGCTGGCAATCGATGCTGATGGTGTTCATCTGGGCCAGGATGATATGCCGATTCATTTCGCGCGCAAAATCATCGGCAAAAATAAGATAATCGGCGTTTCCGCTTTTACCGAAAATGAGGCCCTTGAGGCCCGGCGCAATGGCGCAGATTATATCGGCGTATCACCGATTTTTACCACGCCAACCAAACCGGAGCTGGAACAGGGGCTGGGCCTTGAAGGATTGCGAAAGATAAAACGTGTGGTCGATATACCACTGGTCGCCATAGGCGGCCTGGATCGGCAGAATGCCTATGATATTATAAGGGCCGGTGCTGCCGGGGTGGCGGTCGTATCGGCAATTGTCTCTGCCGATGATCCCGAACGGGCGGCCCGTGATATTAAATCTGAAATTGAACGGGCCCGAAAGGAACATGCATGAAATTAAAAGATCTCGGCGAATTTGGATTCATCGAGAGAATCAAGGTTGATGCGCTGGTGCGCACCTATGAGGGGCTGATCGGTATCGGCGATGACTGCGCCATATTTAAAATCAGCAATGGTATGTCGGCTTTATTGACCACCGATATGATGGTTGAGCGGGTGCATTTCCTGCGTGAACACATGACACCATATCAGATCGGCTACAAGGCCATGACCTCCAACCTGTCTGATATTGCCTCGGCCGGCGGCTTACCTCGTGAGGCATTCATCTCGATTGCAGTGCCCGAGAATATCGAGGTCAATGATCTCGATGAGCTCTATCGCGGAATGAAAGATCTCGGCCGGGATTTTGATGTTAATATCACCGGTGGCGATACAACCGGGTCATTTCAGGATCTTGTGCTGAATATTGCCATAGTCGGTGAAGTCGAACCTGAGCTGGCCCTTTACCGCAATGGTGCCAGGCCGGGCGATATTATCTGTGTAACCGGATATCTGGGCGATTCGGCTGCAGGGCTCGATGTAATTCTCAATCATAACGACCTGAAAAGTGAATATCTGGGATTGATAAAACAGCATTTTCAACCCTACCCGCATGTCAGGCAGGGCCGTCTGGCCGCCAAAAGCAGACTGGCTCATGCCATGATGGACATCTCTGATGGCCTGGCGGCGGACATAAAGCATGTCTGCGCTGCTTCAAAGCTTGGCGCTGAACTTTATGAAGATAAAATCCCGCTCTCTGATGAATTCAAAAAATACAGATCGGAACTCAAGCCGGATTATCTTGAAACCGCCATTAGCGTAGGCGAGGATTACTGCCTGATGCTGACAATTGCCGAGGATGATTTTCCAAAATTAAAGAGGGAATTTGAAAAGGAAGGCTTTGATCTTTTCGATGTCGGGCGCATGACTGAAGAGGACAAAATAGTGCTGATAAAGTCAGATGGCGGCCGGGAGGAATTGGAGTACAGTGGATGGGATCATTTTAAGGAGTAGTTTATATGAACAAGGAATTACCGGTTGTTTTAACCATAGCGGGCTCTGATTCCGGCGGCGGAGCAGGAATTCAGGCCGACCTGAAAACATTCAGCTCACTGAAGACATTCGGCACGACCGCGATAACATCGATTACCGCCCAGAACCTGTCAGGTGTCAGGTCAATTCAGGCCATCGACCCGCCCATCGTAAAGGACCAGATTGAGGCAGTCTGCGAGGGATTTGAAGTCACCGCAGTTAAAACCGGTATGCTCTTTTCCTCGGAAATTATCGAGACCGTGGCCGATTCAATCAGGAAGTTCGAATTAACCAACCTGGTTGTCGATCCTGTTTTTGCGGCAACCTCAGGATCGAAGCTGATTCAGGATGAGGCTATCGAGACATTGAAAGAAAAGCTGTTTCCTCTTGCAAGGGTAATCACGCCCAATATGCCCGAGGCGGAATATCTGTCGGGTGTTAAAATTGAAGACATTGATTCGATGAGAGATGCGCTGAAAAAACTGGTGGAAAAGTATAATGGGCCGGTATTTGTGTTAAAAGGCGGTCATCTGGAAACAACCGCAATCGATTTGTATGCCGGCGGCGGTCTTGAGCAGGGTGAGCTTAAGTCCGATATGGTTGAAAACGTGAATAACCATGGCTCGGGATGTACATTCGCATCGGCTGTTGCCGCTTATCTAGCTGCGGGGAATTCTGTCAAAGAATCGCTTGCGCTGGCTAAAAATTATACCAGCGGATCACTTCGTCACGCCTTGGAATTAAAAAAGGGTGTACGTCTGATCGATCATTTCTGGGCCTCGCCCAAAGGAATACATTAATCAGCCGGTAAATCTGCGCGAGAGAATTTCCACAATCTCTTTTTCGAGACGGGCCAGTTGCTTGACCTTCTCTTTCAATTCACTATGATTTTCATCTCTGACTTCCAGCTTGATTTTGCCGCGCCGTGCCAGGCTGCGGAGATTATCGGCATTGGATTGACGGATTCGTTCCTCACTGCCGGGAGTGGATAATAGCTGCACGATGCCCATGCGGATGGTCTCGGAATCCGCGATATACTTACCCTTGAGGACATCCATCTGGCGCACATATTCCCTCTGGCTCTCCTCGACCTGTTTTAGGAGGTCCTTCAGGACCTCGCGCAGGTCCTGTTCGGAAGTATCGCTGTTCCCGTTGTGATTGGGGTGATTGATTCTGTGAATCGCTTCCTTAATCTGGTATTTAAGCTTTGCCGCCAAAACTATTCTCCCATCTTTTTTAATTCTTCAACGATAGTATAGGCCGCCTGGGGCCGGGAGATTCTGACAGTATTTTCTTTCATCTTTCTTAGCTTTTCCTGATCCTCAATCAGTTCAGTAATCCTGTAGGCGATGCCGGCCAGCTGAGTAACCATGAAGCCGGCTCCCTGTTCAAGTATGTATTCGGCGTTGCGCTCCTCTTGTCCGGCATAGGGACGGTATATTGCCATCGGAGTACCCGCCGCCATGCACTCTGATGTTGTCAGGCCTCCGGACTTGGAAATAACCATATCCGAGAGCGCCATCAGCTCCTCCATAAAGTCAATATAACCGAAAATTCTGTAGGATATATTATTTTCAACAAGTTTTTTCTTGATTCGATCCGAAATCGGCCAGTATTTTCCGGCGATCAAAAGCAGTTGAACCGGGTGAGGAACTGTTATCAGGGAATTAATAAAGGTCTCGAAGTTTTTGTCGGAGAAAACATTACGGAAAAGCAACATGGTGAATTGGTCAGGATCGAGATTGAATTTCTCGCGCAATGACGACTTCTGGGCAATATCGGTATACTTCGGATTTATGGGAATACCACTGGCAACTATCTGATCATCATCCAGTTTCAGATAGTCGTTTCTCGATAAAAGCTCGGCTTTCATATAAGGAGTAGCAACAAAATAGCGATCGACATGAGGCGCCAGCCAGTATGAATGCAGGCCGTAATCGGTAATTATCACCGCAAATTTGAAGTTGAATTTGTTCTGACGTTTAAGCATAACCACGCCATCGGAAGGCAGAAAATGGGTGGAAACGATTATATCCGGTTTGAGCTTGTTCATTTTACGTACGAACTTGTTCAGCACCAGCCGCTTGATAAACCATCCGAACTTACCCGGCGGCTTGAAGGATGCGATATTTTCATCCTTATAATATGACATGCGCCACAGAATCGGCAGCTTGCTGGCCAGAAGCATATATCCACTGGAATAGATAAACCTGAAAATCCTGCTGGTGTATGAAAGAATATCCTCGACAATCACCTCATCATCGGGATACAGTTTCCTCCAGGCCGTTTCCAGGGATTGAGTTGCGGCTTTATGGCCGGAACCGGCAGTTGTGTATACTATTAATACTTTTTGCGTACTCTTGTTTCTTTCTGGCATTGCCAAATCCGGCTAAACAGTCATGGCTGACTTTCACTTACACTGTAAGTATATAACTGTTTTTAAATCTGTCAAAGTTTCAATTGCATTAGAATGGACCGCGGGCCAATTCATATGGAAACATTAATAATCAGAACCGTAAGGCAAAAAAGCTTACCCATTCAGCAAGGGGATAATAGCCACGCCTGTCTATTATAGGTCAACCTTAAGTGATCTATTATGCTAAGTACATTTTATCCCAAAAAGCCGTAAATAAAATCCGAGATCTGCCGATGGATTAAATAGTTTCACAAGAAAACAGAACCTAACATAAAGAAACAGTTGATTAATGGTAGCAAACTCCAATCTCGTATTCACCGCGGGAAGACAAACAGCTGTTAGCCATTCTCCCGGTGAACAGCCAGGTATTCCCGAAGCACTCAGCGAATTTTGCGGATGTTTCCATCGCGATCAATTGCTGAAAAAGCTAAGTGACTGCATCCGGCGCAGGTGCGACCTGGCCCTGACTGTATTCTCATTGCAGATAATCGACTCGACAATCGGTGCAGAGGAAAAGCCTGATGAAGTCAATTCAATCCGCATAATGGTTGATCACTGTAACTGTATCCTGGAGTTTTCCGACCGTCATAACACCCGATGCCGTCTGGAACTTCAATTAAGATTGAAGCACGGGAATCCGCAGGATTTTCAAAGGAACCTGCAAATGCTTCAGGATGGGCTGGCCGAGGAGATCGAAATCCAGCGCGAAGGTTTCGCAATAAAGCGCCGTGATCTGCTCTCAAAGATGATTCATCAGGTTCGCAATCCATTGGCAACCATACTGATATCCTCATCTCAGATATCCCTGAAAGAAGATGCCAGGCTTGATGACGATGATCGCATGCTGATGAATTTTATCAGCTCCGAGGCGGAACGAATCGAGGATATGCTTAACAAATATGCCAAATTCGTGCATGCCGGAAAGCTTCATTTGGAAGAGGTCGGGATTGATGAGCTGATGAATTTGTTTGAAGCCGACTCGCAATTAAGGGATGCATTTGAATTCGAATTCACCAATGATCTCGATCCGCATGAAAATAATTCCAGCCTGCTGGTTGACAAGGACAAATTAAATGAAGCGATCCAGCAGCTTTTGGAAAATGGTGTTGAAGCAGTGGCCGGTGGCTGTGGCAAAATGGAACTGAAGCTGAGCCGCGATAAATCAAAAGTGCAAATAAAGGTTTGTGATAAGGGACCTGGAATCAGGCCGGAGTTGCTAAGGAAGGTAAAAGAGCCGTTCTATTCCACCAAGGATGGTGGATCCGGTCTGGGTTTGGCAATTGCCTCATTGATCGCAGCCGGCCATGGCGGAAAGCTTTCATTGAACTCCAATGAGAGCGGTCAGACCGAGGCGGTGCTCGAAATACCCTGCAAATAACATATTAATATAAAAGGAGTTATACTACACCCCATGGAAAAGATATTGATAGTTGATGATGAGATCGCCCTGCGCCAGTCATTGAATATCCTCCTGGCCCGTCACGGCTACTCGGTGCAGACTGCCGACTGCGCAAGAGATGCGCTGAGGATGCTGGAGGATGAGCATTACGATTTGCTGATCTCTGATCTCAGGATGAAGGAAATGAACGGGCTGGATCTTTTGCGGGCTGTTAAAAAACAGTATTCCGATACCGAGGTTATTATACTGACGGCATTTGGTTCAATCGGGGGAGCGGTTGAAGCGATGAAATCAGGAGCATTCGATTATGTCACCAAACCGTTTAAAAATGAACAGCTTGTTGTCGTCGTGGAAAAGGCGCTGGAACGCAAGAAACTGATTTCCGAGGTGAAATACCTGCGTCAGGCACTGCGTAAGGATTTCTCTGAGGATAATATTATTGCCCAGTCAGCGCAGATGCAGGCGGTAATGGATCTGGTCAATAAGATTGCTTCGCAGAATCTGACCGTTCTGATAACCGGTGATTCCGGATGCGGCAAAGAGGTCATAGCCAAGATAATTCACGGGCTCTCGAGCCGTGCCGAAAACAGGTTTTTTGCCATAAACTGCTCGGCCATGCCGGAACAACTGCTGGAAAGCGAGCTTTTCGGTCATGCCAAAGGCTCATTCACCGGCGCCACATCAAGTAAGAAAGGTCTTCTGGAAGAGGCTTCCGGAGGTACACTGCTCCTGGATGAAATCGGCGATATGCCCCTTGCATTGCAGGCCAAGATCCTGCGTGTCCTGGAAGAAAAATCGGTTCGTCCGGTCGGTTCAAATACAGAAACTGAGATCGATGTGCGCATAATTGCCGCCACCAATCGTGATCTGGCTGATATGGTAAAAATGGGCAGTTTCCGTGAGGACCTGTATTACAGGCTCGATGTCATCCGTGTACATATCCCTCCGCTGGCATCCCGCCGTGAGGATATTATGCCAATGGCTGAAAGATTCCTGAAAGTTTACAGCCAGGAGCTTGGCAAACCAGGTCTCAAACTTGGAGCCTCGGCTGTTAACGCCCTTTTAAGCTATAACTGGCCCGGCAATGTGCGTGAACTCAAAAATACTATTAAAAGAGCCGTGGCTTTGGGCAATGGTGATATGCTTGAAAGCGAGGATATCTTCTTCCTGCCCGGATCATTCGAACGTCCCGGCAAGCTGGAACTGAAACGCAAGCCGGAATCGAATACGCTAGAGGATACTCAGAAGGAGCATATCCGCAAGGCCCTGATTGCCAACAATTGGAATTATACCAGGACATCGCGCGAACTCGGCATCGGCAGAACGACACTCTGGCGCAAGGTCAAAAAATACAATTTGAAGCCGGAGATGGTTGTTTCAGAAGCGTAAAATTTGGTTCGGCATTGAAACAGCCATGAGTGAATTTGAAACATGGACTGAGTTTCAATGGTTGCGGGATGTTGGATTACTCAATGTCCTGCATGAGATTATAAGATGTTTGCATTTGGCCGATGTCAGGGCATGGCAATTGCTTTACAATGAGGTATGATGAGCGCCCAAAATCAAAATAAGCGCATACTTCTGATTGACGATAACATGAGCTTTCTGAAGTCAATGCGTCTGGCGCTGGGCAAGATGGGTTATGAATGCCTGATTGTCCAGTCTCTGGCTGAGGCCCGTGCGATGCTGGGATCACAGGTTATTGACCTGATCATCTGCGATTACTTCATGCCGGATTGTGATGGGCGGATGGTTCTGAAAAATCTGGGAGAAATCGATAAGACCTGCCCCTTAGTGCTTACATCATCATATCCGCTGGATATGGAATTCAGCAAAAATGATCGCTTTATCTTCGTGGACAAGCTCTGTCTTCTCGACTGGCTCTCGAATAAATTTCCCAATGTACAATATGTCTGATTCAAAGTGGTTTGACAAACAGGATATGGTCGAGACTATCGACGATCCGGCAGTTGCCAATTTTCCGCAACTGGCTCAGAATTCGATTTTTCGCTCATTGCGTAAGGTAACACACTCATCATATACGCGTGGCGAGCTTTTCATGAGGCTCTGCGCCAAACTGGACAAGTTTTTTGCCTTGAAAAGAGCCTCGCTTTGTATGCTTGATGAGTCGGGCGAAAATCTCGAGGTTGTACATATTCAGGTCGGACGTGAATTTAAGAGTGGAGTAAGAATCAAACTGGCGGCTGAGAAAACACTTCTTAAAAGGGTGCTCGATAAAGGCAAAATCTATGTACGCGATTTTCCCCAGGCTATAAATGCGCTGGAAGTGGAGAAGAAGATTCTGATAGACGAAGAATGCTGCAGTCTGGCTATAATACCACTGATTTTCGGCGACAAGAAGATTGGGACCTTCAACCTTGCCTCGGAAAGCTATTATGCCTTTAATATTCTGGAATCGAATCTGTTCGATCAGTTTTTTACAAAAACCGCCGAAAAAATCGTCGAATTGCCCGATTAATAACCAATATTCCCCAACCTGGTCGATTTTTTTGAATCGAAACCCCCAATTCTCTGTATCAGCAATGAAAGATTTTGTTGCCTTAATGTATTGTGTAAGTTAATTTTATTAACTTTCCTGACCCATACACTAGGTGAACTTAGGGCAGGGAGATATGTTATTCGTATTAGGTGGCGCGTAGATGTGTCATAATTTAAGGATAGGGGATGATTGCAGATGAAATTCATCAGAATGCATCAATGGACAAATGATCTAAAGGAAGCCGCAAAAATACAGGAAAACCTTGTCCATTTTGTAAACATCAAAACAGAACGCAAGCAGTTTGAAACAATCGCCGGCGCCGATGTGGCCTATTCCAAAAAAGACAATGCCATCTTTGCCAGTATAGTGACGATGAAATTCCCGGAACTTGTACCTCTGGAAAAGGTCAAGGCCCAATCCTATGTCAGTTTTCCGTACATACCGGGATTTCTGTATTTCCGCGAGGGCCCGGTTCTGGCCAAGGCACTGGAACGCCTGCAGACTGTTCCCGATGTGATTATGTTCGATGCCAATGGAATCGCTCATCCCAAGGGAATCGGCATGGCTTCTCATTTCGGTGTGATGCTGGATATTCCGGTAATTGGATGTGCCAAGAAGAAGCTGATCGGCAATTTTCATGAGGTCCCCGATGAATATGGTGCTCATATGCCCCTGGAGCATGAAGATGAACAAATTGGCTCTGTTGTCAGAACAAGAGTAGGTGTAAAACCGTTATTCGTATCACCGGGCCATAAGATCGATATCGAAACGGCCCGCGAAGTGGTCATGGCCGCCGTGCGCGGCTACCGGCTCCCCGAGCCATTGAGAGTAGCTCATATTATTGTAAATAAAATGCGCCGGAATTACGACAATCGTCAAAAACAGGGATCAGGCCGTCCCCGTAAATAGACTTCGATACTTATACCGTTATGCTCAAGAAGATCAAAGAACTGGCTGAAAAAAATCATCAACGCATGATTACATTGCGTCGCTATTTTCACAGCTATCCCGAACTGGCCTTTGAGGAGCAAAAAACCTCGAAAAAGATTAAGTCCGAACTCAAAAAACTGAAAATAGAATACCAGTCCATGGCCGGGACAGGTGTTGTTGGCTTTCTTGGCAATTCTTCCGGACCGGTGTGTGCTATCAGGACCGATATGGATGCCCTGCCAATCACTGAAAGTACAAACCTGAAATTCAGGTCCAGGCATAAAGGCAAAATGCATGCCTGCGGGCATGATGTTCATATGGCCACCATGCTGGGTGCGGCAATGATCCTCAATCGTATCAGGGATGATTTGCAGGGCGGTGTGAAGTTTATTTTTCAACCGGCCGAGGAGGTTCCACCCGGAGGCGCAATTAGAATGATCAAGGAAGGGGTCATGAAAAACCCCGCGGTAAAAATGATCTTCGGTTTGCACACCGATCCGAATATCCCGACCGGCAAAATTGGCTGCAGGGAGGGCGTTTTGATGGCCGAGGTGCTTGATTTTGATGTTACCATTCAGGGCAAAGGCGGCCATGGGGCCCGTCCGCATGATACGGTCGACAGCATCGTGGCATCATCACAGCTGATTTCAACCTTGCAGACTATTGTCTCGCGACGCATCGATCCGATTGCCAGCGGTGTGCTTACGATCGGACAGATCGAGGGTGGTACGGCGCGCAATGTCATCGCTCCGGAGGTTAAAATCCAGGGCACTATTCGCGGCACCGATCCCAATATTGTGCAAAAGATTAAGAAGGAACTGGAAGCGATAATCAAGGGCGTTGTGGAATCTTTCGGCGCCAGATTCTCCCTCGAATATGTTGCCAATTACCCTGTTCTGCATAACAATCCCAAGGCCAATCAGCTTATTATGGAAACTGCCATGGGATTATATGGTAAAAATAGTGTTACTATGCTTGAGAATCCCGGCCTGGGCGGAGAAGATTTTGCCCGCTACCTGAAATTTGCACCGGGAGCGATGTTCCGTCTGGGTGTCAGGAATCGCAAAGCCGGTTCGACTCACCAGTGGCACAGTGACCGCTACAATTCCGATGAAAGGTCGATGATCTACGGCAGCGCCGTACTTGCCGGAGCGGTAGCGAGATTTCTGGCTTCGAAAGGATAAAATGCATACTGATAATGGAAATCGATGCGGTTTTATGTGGCTTTGGGCCGGCCTGATTATTCCGGTTTTAATACTTGCATTTATCTTGAATGATGCCCGCGCTGTCAACCTGCGCGGCTATCTTCCCGGTGACTGGGTCAGCTACACAAATACCCGTTTTGTGCGTACAGTAGGTGTTGGCTTTTACAATGTTTATTTCGGGACCACGCAGGGCATCCTTGTCTATGATATGACCATGCGCAAATGGAAGGATCCGATAACCGAATCTGACGGTCTTCCTGATGACAATATTCGTATGATGGCGGTCAATCCCGATGGCTCGGCAATATGGGTTTCCACGCCCGATGGCTCATATAAATATGAAAAGGCCTTTGAAGAATGGTATCGTGAGGATTTCTTTCCGCTCGAATTCGTTCAAAATGATCCATCCCTTATAGACAATTTCCAGAGTTATATCCCGCCCATGGGTTATCATGCCTTCGCGCCCAATATTATTCAGGATGAAAACCTGCGTGATTTTCCGGTGGTGGCCGCGGCCGAGGGGCCCGGCGGAGATATCTGGCTGGGTACCTGGGGACTGGGTCCGGGTAAGATCGAGCAGTATGGCATAGATCTTGAGTTGTTAAATTTCGGGCTTTATAACAGCGATGTGCGCACCATTTATAAAAATGGTGACATATTTTATTTTGGCGGACGCGAAGAATACGAGGCCGAAAACGCATTAACTGTCTGGGATCGAGAGAGTGGAAAATGGGAATACCATGAGGCCCGCTATACCGACAGATTTATCTCGGATGAGATCAATGATATAATCGGGGTTGATGACGAGGTCTTTCTGGCCACCGATTTCGGGTTGGTACGCTTAAATCCGGAAACTGGTTCATTCAGGTCATATACCTCCCCCGGCATCTTCCGCACAAATCTCCTGCTTTCCCTGGAAAATCACAAAGAAGACCTGTTTATCGGCACGGATCAGGGCATGTACCGCATGAACCTGGAAAAGGATTCGCTTTATTATATGGGTGGAAGGTTGATCGAGAACTCGGCCGTGTTCGATATAGAATTCTATAAAGGTGATCTGTGGGTTGGCACGGAATACGGCGCCCTCCGCTACGACTTCCAGACCAACCGTTTTTATCGCTATTCGACTGTCGGCGGTGTGCTTCTTGGCGCCACACTGGATGTCGAGCCTGATCCCAATGATGGCCTCTGGTTTGCAACCGATGACGCTATTGTCTGGATGAATGATCGCTGGCAGGAGCAGGAGCGATTTTATGTTGAGGCCGAACTCAATGGCTATCATCCCAATAAACTGCTGGTCATGGAACGCTATCTGTGGGTTGCCACGGATTATGGCGTATATCGCTGGGATCGCCAGAAAAAGTACTGGAAGCATTATATCCGCGAGGATGGTCTGATCGACGATATGGTCTTTGATATTGTGGATGACGGCGACCATATCTGGTTTGCCACTGCCGGCGGGGCCACACGCTTCTACTGGAATAATCCTCTGCGCGGAGAAGACTTTTAATTGCAAAATCGGCGCGATTGTTTTATAAATTGACAGTGGATAAATCAGAACTTAAATTAGCCTGCTAAAGGGTTAAACGTGAATTTTCTTACAAGAAACCTGTCACTGAAAATAGTCGCCTTTATTCTCGCTTTGCTGTTCTGGGTCAATGTGGTCACCAACAAGACCTATGAGTATGAATTCGATGTGCCTTTCAATCTGGCCGATATATCATCCGACCTGATCCTGACAACTCCGCCTCCGGATAAGGCCCGTGTTCGCCTGGATGGCACCGGCAAGCAGCTTCTGGCATTTTTATATAAAAAGCCCTCACTGGTTTATCCGGCCGAGAATTTCGAGCGGGGCATTTACCGCATAGATATCGGTCCGGATGATGTCTCCTTTGATCAGCCAGTTCAACCACGAATAGTTGTGGTCAATGAACCGCAAACGTTGACATTGAAATTCGAGGGAATGGCCTATGATACCCTGCCGGTTATGGCGGATGTCGAAATAGAACCGGCCCTGGGATTTACGACAATCGGCGATCCGACCCTGGTTCCGGACAGCGTGGAGGTGAGCGGTCCGCGCAGAATTATCCGCAATCTGAAACAGATTTCAACCGAAAAAGTAACTTTTGCCGATGTGAAGAAGAATATTGAAGAACAAATATCCCTGGCCATCGATGATACCATGTTTCTGACCGTCAATGTCGATCAGGTTGATATTTATCAGGAAATAGTGCCACTGGTTGAAAAGAAATTCGGCCCGGTTGCGCTTGAAACGCTTAATTCGGGTTTGTATGAAACCACCGAGGTCAATCCGGATTCGATTGCCCTGATCGTCGAGGGTCCCAGGGGCTTTATCGATACCCTGGATGCATCACTTTTTACAGCCTCAATCAATTTCCGCAATATTGAAGCGGGAACGACATCGGTACTCCCGCGTGTAAATATTCCTCAGGGATATCGCTTGATCAGAACAGAGCCCGCTTCGGTCACAGTTACAGCTTTGAAACCGTGAAAATACTTGGAATTGAAACATCATGCGACGAAACCTCGGTCTCGATTGTCGAGGATATGCGCACTATCAAGATAAACCTGATATATTCGCAGGTCGATCATGCGAAATTCGGCGGTATAGTCCCGGAAATAGCCTCCCGTCAACAGATCAAAAAGCTACCCCCGCTCTACAAATCGGCCCTGCAGGAATCAGGCATAAAATTATCTGATTGTGACGGCATCGCTGTCACCAAGGGCCCCGGTTTGGTCGGTTCATTGCTGGTGGGAGTGAACTTCGCCAAGGCCCTGGCATATACCAGCGGCCTGCCATTGATCGGGATTAATCATCTCGAGGGTCATATATTTTCCAATTACCTGGCGGCAAATGATCTAAATCCGCCCTTTATAGCCCTGGTAGTATCCGGCGGGCATACACTACTTCTGCATGTCCGCGATTTACTCGAATATGAGGTGCTGGGGCAGACTCGTGATGATGCGGCCGGTGAGGCCTATGATAAGGTCTCTAAACTGCTGGGCCTGGGCTACCCGGGCGGCAAGGTGATCGATGACCTGGCATCTGAAGGCGATCCCGAATTCCATAAATTTCCCAGAGCCTTCATCAAAGACCAATCCTATGAATTCTCTTTTTCCGGCCTGAAAACCGCCGTGGTTCTGTACGTGCGCGATAAGGGAGAGGAGTTCGTGCAGAAGAATCTGAAAGATGTATGCGCCTCATTTCAGGAGGCGGTTGTCGATGTGCTTGTTTCCAAGACGATTCTGGCCGAACGCAATTTCGGCACCGGCAGGATTGTTCTGGCGGGAGGAGTTGCCGCCAATTCCAGGTTGCGTGCGGTGATGCAAAAAAGGGCTGATAAAATCGGGGCAAAGCTATTCTATCCGCCATTGCCATTGTGTACCGATAATGCCGCCATGATAGCTTCGGCCGGTAGCGCCCGCCTGCAGGCCGGCGAAAGGTCGAATTTCTATCTCAACGCCTACCCATATCTGCCGATAGGTGAATAAAACCGGTTGACAGCAAAAACTCAGTTTATAATTTTAAAATCCAGGTAATCAGAGGAAAGGCAGCGAACCATGAATATCAAGGTTATTCAGGGTGATATAACCGACCAGGAAACCGATGCGATCGTTAACGCCGCCAATAATCATCTCTGGATGGGTTCCGGGGTGGCCGGGGCGATAAAACGTGCCGGCGGCGATGAAATCGAAAAAGAAGCGGTAAAAGTAGGCCCGATCGAGGTTGGCGAGGCGATCGCCACAGGCGCGGGTAATCTCAAAGCTAGATATGTTATTCATGCCGCCGGTATGGGCCAGGACCTGGCAACAAATGAGGAATTCGTCTTCAAATCAACACGAGCCTCGCTGGTTGAAGCAGATAAACTGAATCTGAAATCGATCTCATTCCCGGCCATCGGCACAGGCGTGGGAGGACTTGGTCTGGATCGCTGTGCCAAAAAGATGATTGAAGCTGTCAGGGGCTATCAGGCAAACAACCTGCAGGAGGTCGTGTTCGTACTTTTTGATGATACTGCGCGGCAGGTTTTTGAATCAGAGTTAAAAAAAGCCGAATAGCTACTCTTTCTTTTCCGAATCGATTTTCTCTATATCATCGATATATTCCTGCTCAAGCTCCTCATCAGGAATATAGGCCAGCTTTTCCTGATGACTCTGATTGCGAATATCCAGGAATGCTATCACCTGCGCACATACGAGAACATTCAGGAAATACGAGAAGATAAAAAAGAGTATCACCACAATAGATATCATGATAAACAATCCCCCCACAGTCACGGACCATGAAGGATCGCTCACATAACCGCTGTCAAAAAGCGAATATGTGCTGATCGAGACACCCGGAGCCAGAGTAGTGAGAAAATCGGTAAATGGAAATCGATCGAAGACATCCCTGATGCCAATCGCAAACAAATCATTCTGCTTCTCGCCCATGACAATTCGAGTGGTCCAGTTGGTGAACTGCATGGCCCGGAACGAGAAATATGTCAGCACGAATGTCGCCGCCTTGGCCAGCACAAATGATCCGGCCAGATACATTGTCCACCTGAGCGGCTGTGATGTTATCGCCGAGAAGCCATCGAAAAGCGTAGTCATTGAATCTTCGCCTTTTACGGCTACAACAGCAGGGCCGGTCAGGAAGAGAGTGGTCAAAAGAAATATTACCAGGACCGCAAACAATGAGGCTACGAAGAACGGGAAATCATAGAAAAAGCCGTAGAATAATTCACCGACAACGGGGATACTCCCGAACAGCCCCACGATTATTCCCAGCAACACCAGCAATGCGATAAACAGGATTACGCCGATAAAGCCACGATAAAGCATCCAGATATTTTTCCTGATGAACTGAAAAGACTCACCAATCGAGAAGAAGAAATTGCCGCGCAGTTCCTCGAAAGCGGACCTTGCCACACCCAATGATCCCCGCAGAAACAAAGCGATCCAGAGAATTATGCCGATTATCCAGATGAATTTGGTGTAAAGCCTGTCGATCGGCAATGAGGTGATGGGAAAGAGCTGATACAGGGCCCAGATCTCGTTGATGGAGGCACCCTCGATTATCAGCGCCAGGTAACTGAGTACCAGGTAGATCAAAAAGCCGGCAATCAGATGCGTCATCATCAGAAATATATTTTTGCCCATTAATGCCAGTCGGGGCGCCTTTAATATATCCCTGTAATTATAGTACAGCTTTCCCATTTATCCTCCTCAGGCTTGCGGTGATGGTCTAAAGAGATAAAAGTTATTGCAATTTGTCAAGTATATAAAGAAGCCGTCCGGCATGCGCCGAACGGCATAATAATATCTGATTTTAAAAGAATCTAAATGCTATCTATTCCTGATTTTCGAGAAGCTGGTCTTTAGGTACGTCTTTAAGGACTTTTGCCGGTGCACCAAAGACGATCTTTCTGTCCGGGGTATCCTTGGTAACCAGTGCTCCGGCCGCAACCAGCGAATCCTCGCCGATCGTTTTGCCGGGCAGGATAGTGCAGTTGACTCCCAACCTTCCGCCCTTTTTGACAATCACGCCCTTGAAATGTTTGAAGCGTTCTTTGGTTCGCCCCACGAAATTATCATTTGATGTCGCTACGCAAGGTGCCACGAACACGTAATCTTCCAAATCGGAATAAGCCGTGATATAAACGTTGGTTTCGAGCTTGCAGCGCCTGCCGATTTTACAGAAATTTTCTATAGCCGCCCCGCGGCCGACAATCGTAAAATCGCCGACAGTGACATTTTCGCGAATTGTGGCCAGATCAGCCACAAGAATCTTCTCACCGAGAGTACATCCGCGATAGATTACCGCATGAGTTCCGATAATGCAGTTGTTGCCGATCGTGCAGGGCTCCAGCTGCTGTTCCTTTGTAACTGCGGAATTTACCGCACGCATCGGTTCCTTGCCGATCACCGCGCCATCATCAATGCGTACATTGTCACCGATTATACTGCCTTTGTGGATGCTGACATGGTTACCGATCTGACAGTTTTCGCCGATCACGACATCATCCGCGATAACACAGAAATTTCCCATTACGACACTATCACTTACCTTTGCGCTGGGGGATATATGAGATTCGGGCATGATGCAATCCTTTTTGCTTGATTATGTTTTGGATGTAAAACGTTTAAGATGACAAAGCGGTTTCCGATTTATTCGCTTTCCTCGTGAGATTCTATCAGTTTGATTCTGACAGTGTGAATTCTCTGACCCTCGATCTTTTCCACGATGAACTCCAGGCCGTTTTGCGACAGTACCTGCCCCGGTTCCGGCAATGTTCCGGCCAGGTCATAGATCAATCCACCAACAGTTTCGAAGCGATTATCGGGAAAATCTATATTCATGAAATCGGCCAGCTCTTCCATGCTGACATTGGCATTGACACGCAATTCGCCGGATTCAAGACGGATAATATCGGGATGCTCGTAATCATGCTCATCCTGAATATCTCCTACGATCACCTCGATAATGTCTTCCATCGTGACGATGCCCGCTGTGCCGCCATACTCATCGACAACCAGGGCAATATGAGTGCGGGATTTCTTGAGTTCCTCCAGCAGTTCATCCAATGGCTTGCTTTCCGGGATAACATAGGCATTGCGGATGAATTTGCGCAATTTGAATTTGGCCGACAGGTCTTCTTCCCGGCAAAAGATATCTTTGACATACAAAAATCCAAGCATATCATCCGCGTCCGTGCCATAGACCGGAAAACGGGAATGGCCCGAGGCGCGTACCACCTCACGGATCTTTTCAAGGGAGTCATCAACGCTGAGTGAAACTATATCGATACGCGGCACCATCACGGCCTTGACCATAGTCTGGTCCAGGTCAAAGATATTTTCGATCATTTCCTTCTCGTCTTCTTCCATCAGAGGCTCTTCGATACCGGCTGAATCGGCCATTGATTCGATAGCGCGTTCCACCAGTTCCTCTTTTTTCTCCTCGGAAATCGGTTTGCCGCGGTAGATATCGAGTGTACGCCGCAACAGTATCACAAACGGGCTGAACAGGAAGTACAGGAGCGACATCAGCCATTGCTTTTTAACCAATGTGTTAACCAGCCAGCGTGATGAAACACGCTTGGAGAAGAATTGCACAACAGTCATGAAGATCAGCCATAAAAGTATTATCGATGCTACTGTTATAAGCGCGCGCAGCAATGCATTGTGGGTCTCGAGGTACCATGTCGTGCGATAGATCAGGATGGTGATGACTATCAATGCGAAGTTATTGAATATCTGAACGAAATATTTAAAACGGGCCAGATTGGCGAAAAATTTATTCAAACGGCGTTTTTTGCGATCAGATATGCCCCGGAACACCTCCTCGGAGGCATTATCATACATTATCAGTCCGAACCCGAAAACATTGACGGAGAATGCCAGGTAGAAAAGTACGATAGATATTCCAATCAATATAAACGGCATCAAATCAGCGGCCCAGCCCTCTTATATATTTTTCTGTTTTCTCCATCATGGATCGATACTTCTGATCGGTTTCATGGGTGTATCCGCATAAATGAAGAGCACCATGAGCCGTAAGAAATGTCAGTTCCTGCTTGAGAGAGTGGGATACATTCTGCGCCTGCCGTTTGGCAATCGGAACACAGATATATATTTCACCTACAGGTTCAAAAGGTAGGGGATCGTCGCTTTCTTCCGGAGCAAAAGAAAGAACATCAGTAGCTTTATCCTGATCACGATACATGCGGTTCATCGTCCGAATCTTCTGGCTGCCAACAAGTACAATGTTGACATCAAATCTCTTCTTCTCCGAAACTAAAATATATTCGGCGGTTTTTGCAAGTGTTTTTTTGGGTAAACCTTTTTGCCGTGTCGAATTATAGACCTCGATCCTCAATCTTCCTCATCCTGTTTCGGGTAATCAATGCGCTTATGGAATATGCCCAGAAGCATCTGTGTGAACGCATCCTCCATGGTCGAAAGATCCTTCATGGTCAGATCGGAATCGGACAGCTGTCCTGATTGGAACTTGTCATTGATCAGTTTCCGCACCAGGCTTCTGATCCGTGCCGGCTTGGGATCCTCAAGGGTTCGCGAGGCCGCTTCCACCGAATCGGCAATCATCAGGATCGCCGTCTCCTTGGACTGCGGTTTCGGTCCCGGATAACGGTATTCATCCTCAGGCACCTCCTCATCGCCGTTTTCCGAGGCCAGTTCCCTGGCCTTGTGGTAGAAGAATGTCATTAGTGATGTACCATGATGTTCCGCGATAAAGGACATAATCGATTCCGGCAGATCTTCCTGTTCGGCCAGTTCCAGGCCCTTTTTGACGTGCGAACTGATTATCAATGCGCTCATATGCGGGCTGATAGAGTCATGACGGCTCTTCGTGCCGCTGGCATTTTCCACGAAATACTCCGGTATCTCCATCTTGCCGATATCATGGTAATATGTGCCCACTCTTGCCAGCAGCGGATTGGCCCCGATTGATTCGGCCGCCTTCTCGCATAAATTGCCTACCACGATTGAATGATGATAAGTTCCCGGGGCTTCCAGTGCCAGCCGCCTGAGGAGAGGATGGTTCATGTCCGAAAGTTCCAATAGTGTCAAATCAGTGGTGATATTGAACATCGATTCGAAAATGGGCAGGATACCCATGGCGATCAGCGGTGCAAAGATCGCATTTATCAGGCCAAATCCGAGAAATGTGAGAATAGTCTCGGATTCCGAGAAACGCAGTGATTCCAATAGATATATGGTCGCCATATACATCACAATCAGGTACAATACCGGTCGGTAAAAATCGGAGCGCTTATGAACAGTCTGCACAGACAGCGCGCCGGTGGTTCCTGATATAAATGCTATCAAAGCTGTTGTGAAATTGAAATTGAGTACGATTCCGATTACAATGGAAACCGCCAATGTGGATATAATGCCTGTTTCCAGGTCAAACAACACAGTCAAAAGAATTGCCCCGATTGCAAATGGTATCAGGTATACCGAAAGATTCAACTCGTAATCGATCAGGTACACGAAAGCGATTTCCAGAATGACCACCAGCATGATGGCGGTAAACTTCTGGTTGGTGAAAACCTTGCCATTCTTGAAACGGGAGAAGAACACCGCCAGCATGGCCAGGGTGAACAGCACCAGCGCACCTCGGCCGATGTAGGGCAGGATCAGGTGCCAGAATGAGCCCTCTTCGCCGGTCTCTATTCTTTTCTGGGTCAATGCTTCCAGGGCGGTAATATGCCAGGCATCGACTTTGGTATTACGTTCGATGATCAATTCACCGGCCTTGAATGCCCGCTCTACCGTTGGAATCGTCTCCAGCCTTTCCTTTTTGGTCAGGTTGGTGGCGGTCAGGTTGACCTGCAGATTAGGCTCGATAAATGACATCGTGACCTCGGCAAAACCATCGGATGAGAATGTCAGGCTGGTATCTTCCCGGGCCATTTTTTGTAATCTATCGCGTACATCCTGGATGTGGATAACGCTGTCAACCCGGACATCGACTTCCTGCAGGCGTTTCCTGACAATCGCCCGGCTATAACCGTATTCCTCCAGATTTGCTGTGTCCGGATAAACACCCCTGTTATAAAGCGTCTCAATGGCCTTCAGGGACTTGTTTTCCAGCCTCTCGAGATTGTCATGCTTGACCAGGTCACGAAGGGTTGCGATATTTATCTGCGGCTTGAGCGATTTCAGTGAATCCACGATCCCGCTTACAGACTGGAGATCGGTTTTCAGGCTTCTCAAAGTGCCAAAAAACGACACCGCGTTGCGATAGACCTTTTCATACTGCCCGAAATCATATTCCAGGATTATGGGCAGGTTTTCAAGGGTCTCGCGCATCTCCCGTTCAACCTGTTCTTCCGGCCTTTCGACCTCGAAATCGAACGGGGCCACGATATTTTCGGGCGCGATATCACCCAGACGCGGCAATTCCACCGGTTGATATACAAGCTGCTGTGGATAGGCCAGCGTTATAATCAGGGCTACGGCCGCAATCAGGATCGATTTATATAAATATCTGTCCTTGGTCTTCTGGGCGCTTTTGGCGCGCCGGCTGAATCCAAGCTTTTTTCTGACTATACGCTTTAAGCGTATCAGCAAACGAAACACGTCTTATTCCTTCTTATAAAGTAAGAACTATTTCTTACTTGCTTTATCGTAGGCTTTGATAATATCCTGAACCAGACGATGACGGACCACGTCCTTCTCATCCAGGTAGAGAAACTTGATCCCGTCGATGTTCTTGAGGATTTTCTGTGCGGTAATCAGACCCGAAACCTTGTTGCGTTCCAGATCAATCTGGGTAACATCACCGGTTACCACAGCTTTGGATTTTTCTCCCAGACGGGTCAAAAACATCTTCATCTGGGCGGTAGTAGTGTTCTGGGCCTCATCCAGTATCACAAATGACTGATTGAGCGTTCGTCCCCGCATGAATGCCAGGGGGGCGATTTCGATTATACCCAGCTCGATAAATTTCTTTATCTTGTCGGGGGGTATCATATCATGCAGTGCGTCATAGACGGGACGCAAATATGGATCGACCTTGGCCCTGATATCGCCCGGCAAAAAGCCCAGCGATTCGCCCGCCTCAACTGCGGGCCTGACCAGCACGATCCTCTGGATTATTTTCTTTTTCAATGCCGACACAGCCATAGCAACCGCCAGGTAAGTTTTACCCGTACCGGCGGGACCGATCGAGATTACGATATCGTTTTGCTTCATAGCGTTGACATAACGCTTCTGGCCGACCGTGCGCGGCACGATCTTGAGCTTGTCGGAGGAGAGCAGAACATCGCTGGACATCTCCTCGGCCGGCCCGCGGCCATTTTCCTTGAGCATCGACAAGGCATACCAGACATAGCTTTCGGGCAGTTCATAATTTCTGACCAGGTATTCCCTGAGATCATCGAGTAGCTTTTCGGCCTTCTCGACCTGCTCGGAGGTACCCTCGATTATGACCTCATCACCCCGGGCTACTATCTTTGTCTGAAGCTGTTCGGATATGATACGAAGATTGATATCGCCGATTCCGAATAACTGCTGAAGATCGGTGTCTTCTATCTTGATTTTCCTGCTAACAGTATCTATCAAGTCCTACTGTCATTCCTTTCAATCTCTTAACTAACGAAATATAACAAACAGGGTTCGATTTTGTCAAAACCTGATTGATCTCATCTTAAACAGTTATACGGTATACCGGTTCATTTATTTTTGTCGTCATTTATAGGCTTTATTTTGAGTTCGCGTAACTGCTCCTCGCTGACCTGCGACGGCGAGCCGTCCATAAGTGACTGCGCGGTAGTGGTTTTCGGAAATGCGATAACATCCCGGATCGAATCTGTGCCGCACAGAAGAGCCACGATTCTGTCCACTCCCGGCGCAATTCCGCCATGCGGCGGCGCGCCCAGCTCCAGGGCCCGGAGCAGGAACCCAAAGGCCGCCTCGGCCCGTTCATCGGACATACCCAGCACATTTAAGATCTTCTGCTGTAAACCACGGCGATGATTCCTGATCCCGCCCGAGGCTATCTCGACGCCATTCAGGACCAGATCATACTGATTGGCGTAGATTCTGGCCCAGGGATGATCCGTATCGGATAGCTTCTTGTCCGAATCGAAGCCCTCATCCAGAAGATGGATATCCTCTTCGACCGGCGAGGTTACAATATTGTGCATGGCATCGAAACGATCCACATCCTCATTGTATTCAAAAAGCGGAAAGCGAGTCACCCACAGGAATTTCCACTGGTCCCTTGTTATCAAATCGAACTGCCTGCCAAGCTGAATCCTGAGCGCCCCCAATGCCTCGGCAACGACTTTGGGCCTGTCCGCAACTGCAAAGAAAATATCGTTTTCCTGCACTCCGGCTGCCTTGAATATGTCCTCTATCTCATTTTCTTTCAAAAACTTGGCAATCGGCGACTTGACGCCCTCGGAGGTCTTTGCCAGATGAGCCAGACCTTTGGCGCCATATTTTTTGGCCAGTTCTTCCAGCTCGGAAATCTGTTTCCTGGATAATTCGGCCCCGCCCTCTACACGGATTCCCTTGACCTTTCCGCCTGATTTTATAGTACCGGAGAACACCTTAAACTCGGCATTCTTTACACAATCCGATATGTCTATCAATTCCAGCGGATTGCGAAGATCCGGCTTGTCGCTGCCGTATTTGGCCATTACATCATCATAGTGGTAGATCGGGAACGGCGTCTCGATTTCGATTCCGCGAGTTTCCCTGAATGTGTATGCCATCAGACGTTCGACTATCTCGAAAATATCTTTCTGGGTCACAAAGCTCATTTCCATGTCTATCTGCGTATGTTCCGGCTGACGGTCGCTGCGGAGTTCCTCGTCCCGCAGGCATCGGGCAATCTGGAAATAGCGGTCAAAACCCGAGCACATGATAATCTGCTTGAACAGCTGCGGAGACTGAGGTAAGGCATAGAATTTTCCCGGATGAACCCGTGAGGGAACGATATAGTCGCGGGCACCCTCGGGTGTCGATTTCATCAGCAGCGGGGTTTCGATTTCATAGAATCCCTCGCGGTCAAAGAAATCCCTGACAGCCTTTATAAATCTATGGCGGATAGCGATATTGCGCTGCAATGGGGCCCGCCTGAGATCCAGGTAGCGATAGGTCAGGCGCAAGTCCTCGAGAGCCTTAACATCATCCTCGATTTCAAACGGTGGTGTCTTTGAGGGATTAAGTATTGCCAGGTCGGTAACCTCGACCTCGATTTCTCCGGTGGGCATATCCGGATTGACCATGCCCTCGGGACGATGTTCGACAACACCGGTTGCCGCGATTACGAATTCATAACCAAGCTTGCCGGCTTCCTTCATGATTTCATCGGACAGTTTCTCCGGCCGGAAGACCAATTGTGTGACTCCGTAGCGGTCACGCAAGTCTATGAATATCAAGCCGCCATGGTCGCGTCTGCGATGAACCCAGCCGTTTAATGTTGCCGTTTTGCCCTTATCGCTGCCTCTCAGCTCGCCGCATGTATGAGTGCGTTTGTACTCAGAGAAATTCTGCAATTTTTAGCTCCGCCGTTTCGAGTTCAATTTACCGGCAAGTATATACTATTTGCCGTCAAAGAGCTATAAGATAGAACAGGGGATATTTTAGTCAATGCTTTTTTGAGAGCGGCGGCGCAGATAAAGGGCGACGATAGACAGGGCAACTGCGGCACCGAGCACATCCGCGATAACATCGCCAACCCGGGATTCACGGCCGGGAACATAAATCTGATGAACCTCATCGCTGACGGCAAAAAGTGTGCACAGCAGAAATGCCAGAACATAAACCTGTATCGAGCTGACTTTCGGTGTATAGAAACGGATTGCCCAGTAGACCAGTGCCGCCAGGATGGCATATTCGCCAAAATGATATATCTTATCTTCCCAGCCAAGTCCCAATGAGGGAGGGCTTATACGCGACAGGCTGGAGACATAATAGATGACACCCATATAGATCAGGGCCGGAAGATGATGAAGCAAAAAACCGCCTATACCGGGATAGCGACCTTTTTGTGATGATTTTTTCTGATTCATTGCTAACGGGTTAGCCTGCTGACAGATTCAATATGGAAGGTGTGCGGAAACATATCAACCGTTGAAACCGATTCGAGATTGTAACCACCGTCTTTTAGGTCTTTTAAATCCGATGACAGGGTGGAGGGGTTGCAGGACACATACACAATTTTTTTTGGTGACAGCCTGACGATCTTTTTGATAATTTTGCGGCCGATTCCGCCCCGCGGGGGATCCATGATAATCGTGTCAAATTTATGATCCTCAGAAATCAGCCTGTCCAGAACCTTGCGCACATCACCGGCCTCAAATGAGCAGTTTTCGATATTATTTATGCGGCAGTTTTCCTGGGCGCTCCTGATAGCGTCCTCATTCAGTTCTACGCCAAACACAGAGTTGACTTTATCTGATACATGTATGGCAATTGTACCGCATCCGGTATATAAATCAAGCACATCCTCAGAATTTTCAAAACCTGCCATATCCGCCGCCATATCATACAGCACTTTGGTTTGCGCGCTGTTGGTCTGGAAAAATGATGAGGGCCGGATTATATATTCATTGCCGGCAATTTTCTCGCTGATATATTCCTGGCCCCAGATTACTTCCTCCGATTCTCCAATTGCAATATTGGCCTTCTTTGAATTTACCACGTGTATAATCGAAACTACCTGCGAAAAATTCGCTTTGATCATCTCGATAAATTCCTGCTGATGCTCGAAATCGCCCCGATTTGTGACCAGTATTAGCATGATTTCGCCTTTGGCACGGCTTTCGCGGATTGTCAGAAAGCGGAGATAACCGTGATGCTCGGAGATATGATATGCGGGCACTTCCCATTCGATGAAGAAATCCCGCACCGCTTTGACAATCTTATTGGAGGTCTCGGATTGCAAAAGGCATTCATCGACATCGAAAATCCTGTTCCATTCTCCGCGATGATGCAAACCTAATACGAGATGTTTATCCGGATCGGGCTTAAATGAGAATTCCATTTTGTTTCGATAAAAGAATTTGTCTTTCGATCCGGTAATCTCTTCCAATGGCGGATCGTCAAATTTGCCGATCCGTAGCAGATGCTGCAAGACCGCATCCTGCTTATACTCGAGCTGACGTTCGTATTCCAGGTTCTGGAAACTGCATCCGCCACAGATACCGAAATGCCGGCAGGGTGCCTCGATCGAGAGTTCTGATCTTTTCAGGTATTCTCTGGCGCGGCCGTCGGCGTAACGTCTTTTTATATTCGTGATTTCGGCGCGGATATGATCGCCGGGGATGGTATGCGGCACGAATACGACGAAGTTGTTCTGCCTGCCGATACCCTTGCCGGTAAATGACAGGCGGTCAATTTCAAGATCAATTATATCTCCGACCTGTAATGCCTTACTCATCAAGCCCCTTAAAAATCATACCGGTTGTATCACCCTCGGAAATCCGTTCGCTTTTCTCCAACTTCTGTTCCATCATCATATCGTAGACCCCGAACATTTCCGGTTCCCTGATAGCCGCGGTCATGTAACAGGAGTTAGCCATGGCCGTATCTCCCTCGGCCTCAAAGATTCTGCCCAGGTTGAAATATGCGATAGCCGATGAATCGATGGCGATGGCCGCCTCGAGTTGTTCCTTGGCCCATTCCGGCTTGCCCATATTGGCATATACAATCCCCAGGTTGGTTAGAACTGTGGAGGATTCCGGATATTTATGCAACAGGTCTTCGAAGTATGTCCGTGCCTCTTCATGCTGTTCCAGCCTCAGAAGCGAACTGGCCAGCCCGAATTCAAGCTCAGGATCCTCAGGCCAATACAGCATCAGATTTTCATAGTAGTTCTTTGCCAGGTCGAATTCCTCAGCCTTGAGCGCGCCCTCTGCGGCACGAATCCCGCGGGCATAGATACGCCTGTCACCCTGGTATTCAGTGACAAGATCCATAATCAGGCCCTGTGCATTGGCAAATTGGCCCTCCTTGATCATGCAGTCAACCAGGGACAGGCGGCCATCCAGGTCATTGGGACGGTCTGCCAGATACTTCTCAAACAGCGGAATCGCTTCCTCGCAGTTGTCCTTGCGCTGTAAATCCTGGGCGGTGAAGAAATATGTGAAGGCCGCCTCGGGATGATATTCACGCAGTTTTTCGAGCTGGAAATTGAAAGCGGACCATTGCTGATCGATATAGGACATACTGACCATATTGACCCGTGGTTCAAAAGCTGTCGGATCGACCGCCAGGGCACGGTTATAATGACGCGTGGCCTCCTCGGAATTATCCTGCCGACGGGCGATATTGCCCAGGTTGGAAAGGGCCGAAATAGAGTTCGGGTTTATATCCAGGGCCCGTTCATAGGATAATTTTGCCAGATCCAGAAGAGCTGAACTCCAGAACATGTTACCGAGCTCAATATAAACTCCCTCCGGATAATGCGAGAAATCATGTGCAAAACGGGCATACTTTTCAAACTGAGCGGTTGAATCGATCTGGTAAGCACGCGCATAAAAGCGGGCCGCAGTGGCATAATCGCCGTTTTCCAAGGCGCCATTGGCTATGCCGATATTGGCCAGCGCCGGGTCGTCGGTAAGATTTGCGAAACTGATCGAGGGATCCGATCCGCGTGCCGCCACCAGTTTTTCCTCGGCCTCGCTGAACTTCTCCAGTTTCAACAGCTCAACGCCCTGGTTTGCCAGGTTGACAGCCTTGTCGCCACCCTGGATCACGAATCTATAGACCAGGATCAAGGCCAGGATTACAATTGCGACAATCAGTATCTGCGGTCCGGCCGATTTTGATTTTTGCTTACGAGATTTCTGATTGGTTTTTTTCGATTTAGCCATATTACCTCACAGGAGCTTATACACAAATACGCCGCATCGGTTTGCAATCCATAGAATATAATCCCCAATTCAAAAATCGCAAGCGCATAAGCTGTCCCGGGATCAATCCAGCTTTTCGAAACGAGCCTGGAAAAATCTCAGATACTGAGGTTCATAAACAAACTTCAGGCCGGTGACCTTGTCGCGATTATCGTAAACATCCATAATTCCCTCGGCGGTGACATCCATATGCGCCTGGGTATAGACCCTGCGCGGGATTGTCAGCCGTACCAGTTCGAGGGCCGGGCGATAATTTTCACCCGTTTCCGGGTTTCTGCCCTTGGAGACATTGCCCCGTTCCATCGAACGAACGCCCGACTGGACATAAATTTCGGCCGCCAATGCCTGGGACGGGAAAACATCCTGATCCAGATGAGGCAGGAACTTTTTGGCGTCCAGAAATACCGCATGGCCTCCCACCGGTGTCACTATCGGAATACCGGCATCTTTGAGCTTATGACCCAGGTACTCGACCTGCCCCACACGGGCGCGGATGTGGTCAAACTGTACCGATTCCTCGATACCGATAGCCAGCGCCTCCATATCGCGTCCGGCCATTCCTCCATATGTATGCAGGCCCTCATAGATCACTACCATATTGCGCGCTTTATTGAAGAGCTTTTCATCATTGACTGCCAGAAACCCGCCGATATTGACCATCGGATCCTTCTTCGCGCTCATTGTGCAGCCATCGGTCAGGGAACATATCTCATAAACGATTTCGGCGATAGTTTTGTCCTTGTATTCCGGCTCGCGCACTTTTATGAAATAAGCGTTTTCGGCCACACGGGTGGCATCGTGGATGATCGGGATGCCATGCTGATCGCACCATTTGCGCAGTTCTTTGATATTGCCCAGCGAAATCGGCTGGCCGCCGGCCATATTCACGCAGGTCGCGATGCAGACATAAGGAATCTTCTCAGCACCGACTTCTTTGCGCAGTTTTTCCAGCTTATCCATATCGACGTTGCCCTTAAATGGATGTTCACTGGTGGGATCATGGGCCTCATCAACGATCACATCCACAAAAATACCGCCGGCAAGTTCCTGATGCAGGCGGGTGGTTGTGAAATACATATTGCCGGGCACATAATCGCCCTTCTCTATCATGATTGTCGATAGTATATGTTCCGCGCCTCGTCCCTGATGAGTCGGTACAGTATATTTATAGCTGTAAAATTTTGTGACCGCTTCCTCCAGATGATAAAAATTGCGGCTACCGGCGTAGGCCTCATCGCCCAGCATCAGCCCGGCCCATTGACGGTCACTCATGGCCGACGTTCCGGAATCGGTCAGGAGGTCAATGTAAACATCCGCAGAACGTAACAAAAACGTATTATATCCCGCTTCGGCGATACATCTTTCGCGATCCTCGCGGGTAAGCATGCGAAGCGGTTCCACCATCTTGATCTTAAAAGGTTCTGCCCAACTGCGTCGTTTTTCCATAGCAATTCCTTTATCCCTTATGGTTTTAGGTTAAAATTATTTGCGCTATAACAAACGCGTAATTAAATAGTTGACAAAAAATGTATTATTTTGTAAATTAGCATAACAACACAGGATTTAGGGATTTATGTTCAGTTCAAAAACTTACCTTGCATTACTGGTTGTTCTCGAGCTGTCCGGCCGTGAACAATCGCAACCGTTAACATCCCGCAAGTTAGCTCAGCAGTATGGAGTTTCCAAGCGATATCTTGAGGTTGTTTTCAACAACCTGGCAAAAACCGGGATTATATCTTCCAAACGCGGTATCGGGGGCGGATACTATCTGACCGCCGACCTGGAGAAGCTGAGCATCTATGATCTGGCAGTTGCGGCCGAGGGGGGGGTGAGAATATTCAGCGGCGGGGACTATCTTTCGGAACAGGGCAAAAGGGCAGGTGTTATCAAGGGGGTCAACAACTTCTGGACTAATCTCGACCAGAAAATCATGAATGAATTAAAAGAGCAGAAACTTTCCGATCTACTTGATGATCTTACCAATTTCAAAGATATGTATTATATCTGATCTAACCTGAGGTGACGAGACAATGAAAATTGCTGATTCTATGCTGGATCTGATCGGTGGCACACCGCTGGTCAGGTTGAGTGCGCTGACTAAGGGGCTGGATGCGACCGTTCTGGGCAAACTGGAATTTTATAACCCCTGCGCATCGGTCAAGGACCGTATCGGGTACGCCATGCTTCAGGCGGGCGAACGCGAGGGCAAACTGAAACCGGGTTCAACTGTAATCGAACCGACCTCCGGCAACACCGGGGTGGGACTGGCATTTGTCTGCTCTGTCAAGGGTTACAGACTGATCCTGACCATGCCGGAAACGATGAGCATCGAACGCCGTGCGCTTCTGAAAGCATTCGGGGCCGAAATCGTGCTCACGCCGGGCGCCGATGGTATGCCCGGGGCGGTGGCCAAGGCCGAGGAGATTCTCGAAAACAATACCGATTATTATATGCCTCAGCAGTTCAATAATCCGGCCAACCCGGAGATTCATCGCAAAACCACAGCCGAGGAACTATGGAACGATACCGACGGCCAGATCGATATTCTCTGCGCCGGTGTCGGTACGGGCGGGACAATTACCGGGGTCAGCGAAGTTATAAAAGAACGCAAACCGGAATTCAAGGCGATCGCGATTGAACCGGCCTCCTCGCCGTTTTTGTCCAAAGGCGAAAAGGGCCCGCATCCGATCCAGGGCATCGGCGCCGGGTTCAAGCCGAAAATACTCAATATGGACCTTGTGGATGAGGTGCTGGCGATCGAAAATGATGAGGCCGTCGAAATCACCCGCAGGCTGGTGCGCGAGGAGGGCATACTCTGCGGCATATCCTCGGGCGCGATTGTGGCCGGGGCCTTAAAACTTGCCGCACGGCCCGAAAACAAGGGCAAGATGATCGTAGCGATTATCTGCGATACGGGCGAACGATACCTTTCCACGCCGACATATACCGACATGGTTTGATTCAGTTTCCAGCCTGAAACATCATATTGAAACAACCGTTTCAGCCATGAACCGATCCTGGCCGGGATGGGCAATTCAGTGAAAATTATAAGCCGTTTTATAGCAACGGCTTATTTTTTTATTGCAGGAATATTTTGAATTGGCACAGCCCTTGCGATATGTAATGGGCAAAGAACATGACTGCAGAGAATGCAGCAGTTGTATAAAGGAGTGCTTAGCGGCGGGGTTTACATATAATTAAAAGGGGTCCTTGATTCAATCATGGGGGCGATCCGTGGCGGGGAGGCTAACCGGCACGGATTTTTTTTGCCTGAAAACTCATTTCATTGATATGCGACGTATTAAATTCGCCCAGATTCGAGCCATAGCCATTCCCTCAAATTTCCCCTTGCCCTCGGGCACGCGATTACTTATTATTGAGTCTCAAGTCGGAGAGGTGGCCGAGCGGCTGAAGGCAGCTGCCTGCTAAGCAGTTAACGGGGCAACCCGTTCCAGGGTTCGAATCCCTGCCTCTCCGCTTTTATTTTTTCTAACCAATAAATCCCCTGTACAACATAAAGTTATTGACAATATCCTCTCCGCTATTGTATATTTCTAACGTCCTTCTAACTGGAAATACCTATGGCAAGCATACAATCGAAGATTTCAAAAACCGGCAAAAAAAGCTTCTATGTGGTTGTAAGCCTGTTGGGAAAACGGAAATGGATTAAGGCCGGAACCCTGAAAGAAGCCAAATTGCTCAAAAAGCAGGTTGAATCATTAGCTGAACTGGAAAGAAAAGAACGGCTTGGAATCTCTGCCAAATCCAAAAGAATCGATGAGGCCTTTCAGGAATTTTTGGACAATACTCGCCTGCGCACTGCTCCGAGTACTGTTAAAAGATATAGAGCTGCATTGAATATATTTCTGACTTTTCTTGGAATGAAATATCCAAGGCTGAAATATATTTCTCAGATTACTCCAGAGGTCATTGAATCCTATCAGAGAACTCGCCTGGAGTCAGAAGAGCTAAAACTGGCTTGTGAATCAGAGAATAAGTTTTCAAGGAAAAGGAAGTTATTACCTCAGCCTCAGACAATCAACTACGAGGTTAGTGTTTTAAGATCAGTTTTTGTCTGGGCTCAGGACAGGCAATGGATTGCCTCTGTTCCGACCTCAAGAGTGAAACCTTTAAGGGCAGTTGCCAAGAAAAGAGCTCAGATTTTATCAGAGAAGGATTGCAGGCTGTTTTTAAAGACTGCTCAGGAAATGGCTGAATCAAAACAGGTCTATATAAATGGCATTGGCCAGGAATACACAATCAGCTTCACTCATCATGAGAATGGATCCGTTGACAGTGTTTACTATTTTGACTTAGATGCAGATAGCACAATCGAGATTAAACGCGACTATTATTCCTATGGATCAGAACGTGGAATAAGCGAATTTACAGCGACCGGATCGGTAACTCCGGGATTCAGCTACAATCCAAATGGCAGCCTGAAGAAGCTGGAATATGGTGATATGAGCACAAAGCTGGAGATAAACTATGAGTATGACAACTATGGTCGGATTACCAAGGAGTATATCGGCAATAATATCTCTCATGGATTCAGGAGAGCTTATCATTATGATGGAAGCAACCTGCAGAAATCAATAATAGCATCTTATGAAGGCCGTGAAACATCAGACACAGCATTATTCTACAGATATGATAAGGCATCAAGACTGGACTCCTGCAGATCATATATCTTCAGTAAATCATATGAATATGTATATGATAAAAATGGTAACCGGGACTCTGTTTATATAAACGGCACTGGTGCGGATTATTCCTATTATAGTAACACAAACAAACTAAAAGATACAACTACCTCTGGAACATTATACTACTATGACGCCAATGGTAGCATTGTGAAGCGAGCTGATGGACTTGATACTCTTCATTATGATTACCGCGGCCTGATAACTCTAATGAGTAATAAAACATCAGACAGAGATACAAATGGCCTGTACCTTTATGATACCCTTCAGTGTTATTATGATTATGACGGCAGAAGAGTGAAAACTGTATATAAATATCACAGTAAACATGGCTGTGACGATTATGAACCTCCGGGAGACCCGGGCATTGATGGCATGATTCTTGGTGGTGGTGGAAATCCTCCACCGCCTGAGGATTCCTGCTGGTTCACCTGGACTGTTGAAACATATTATTATTACTATGGAAAAAGTGTCATGGCCTTAAAGAGAAAGGTGATAAATCCCGGTGAATCTCTGCATGATGTGGGCAACGAATATTTCATCTATGGCGCCGGCAAGCAATTATGTCAGATTAATCAGGACAGCGCTGGTGCAAGAAAACGCCTGTTTGTTGTATCCGACTATCAGGGTAATGTCAGAAATCTTGTGGAGAACGATAATAATGCTCCCAGCGTAACCCGGGAATATTTATATGGGCCTTTTGGAACATTGGACAGTACCTGGGCTTCAGCTGACACACTGGAAGCAAGATTTGGATATGGATTAAAAGAGATGGACCGAGAGTTTGGAGTGGGACTACAGTATCACGGAGCCAGATTCTATGAGCCCATAGTCGGCAGGTTCACTTCAGTTGATCCAATCTACGATTACCACAACCCCTACACGTATTGCAGGAACAATCCCATAAAATATATAGATCCCAGTGGTATGGCAGTAGTTAAACCAATTGGTGAACGGCCAATTCCAACACCAAGTAATAGTGTTTTCAGTCTTGGGAAGTCATTGTACGAGTTACCCGGCCCAATGATAACCTATGTCCAAGAATTCCAGATGGAAGCAAGGATAACCAATGCAGTCACAACGGCCAATTGGCTAGCTACACGCGAAAGAGAATTAATCAAACAACAGATGCAGGAACAGGAAGACAATGAGAGTACAGGAACTGGAGGGAATGAAGCGAAAGACTCGTATTTTCATGGACTATTTTTATCAGAAGAAGCGGCGGCTACACATTTTGGTATGAATTATAATGATGATTCGATCCGAGAAGACGTAGAATATGCTTCATTTATTTATGAAGTCAACATAATGGGTATGAAGTTTTACTGGTATTCGGGACCGGTAAAAGGAAGCGCACACTATGTGGAGGCTGGTGAGCCAATGAAAGGAATGCGTCTTACCGGATTTATCCATACTCATGGAAAGTATAATTCAGATCCAGGAGTAGCCAATGATAGATTCAGCGGGAGTTCTTGTCAATAGTTGTGTAAATTTATTTTTCAAGCAGCGTCCTTTCGTGAA
>CAZVLB010000005.1:0-218410 GCA_964627935.1 uncultured Ignavibacteria bacterium | reverse complement strand
AAAGGTTACGCTACTTTTTTGTCAATTTCCACAACTTTTGTAATTAACTCTCCGCGCCTTAGAATATCCGCTGGGAAATCAATGCCATTCTAAATCGTATCTTTATCAGAATTTTATAAAAGCGATCTTCCCGCCTATCCCCGCTACCCCACAACCCCTCTGGCCATGTTCTTGAAGATCAGCAGGTGGATCGGGTAGGTGATGGTCCAGTAGATGTGGCCCCAGAGGCCACGGGGATAGTAGCGGATTGTCTGTGTCAGGCGGGATTTTTTCGGACCGGTCTTCTCAACCAAAAACTCCAGCCAGCCCTGGCCCCAGATATTCATCTCGGCATGCAATAAAAGCTTCTTACCGGGCACGAATTCCTCCACGCGCCAGAAATCGACCTGGTCGCCGACCTTCAGATCATACGGGTCACGACGGCCCTTGCGCATACCGATTCCGCCCAGCACACGATCGATCATCCCGCGCAGGCGCCATAACCAGTCGGCATAATAGTAGCCGGTCGTGCCGCCGATTCTCTGCACCCGTTCAAAAAGTTGTTCCACCGGCATATCCGATATTTCTCTGCGCTGGTCGACCTTCAGATGCGAGGGATCGATGGCCGGGTGACGTTCGCTGAATATCGATTCCCCCTCGGTACGGATCACCACCCCGCGCGTACCCATCAACGCCCTCCGCACCGCGGTCTCGAACCCGATCGGCTCAAAATCAAACATCTTCAGGGCATCATCATTTTCGCAAACCGTCTCCGACTTGAGCGAATCGATAATCGACCGCGCCAGTTCAACCGGCACAGGCGTCACAAACCGGATCCACCATGACGACAGCCTCGGTGTCAATACCGGCACCATGATAATCCAGCGACGTAAACGCAAAACATCGGCCACAGTCTTCATCATGTCATAATAGGTCAAAACATCCGGTCCGCCGATATCGATAATCCGTCCCGCACTTTCCGGCACATCCAGGCATTCCGACAAATAGCGCAGGGCATCATCGGTGGCAATCGGCTGAGTCCGGATCGTGACCCATCGCGGACATATCATGGCCGGCAGACGATTGACAAGGTGATGAATCATCTCGAATGAAAATGAGGCCGTGCCGATCAGGACCGCCGCCCGGAATTCGGTTACGGGTATTCCCGACTCGCGCAGGATATTGCCGACCTCGTGACGACTGCGCAGGTGAGTTGATTTATCCTCATCGACATTTTTGCCCAGCCCGCCAAGATAGACAATTCGTTTGACCCCGCCTTCTTTCGATGCTCGCGAGGCGTTTTCGGCCGCCTTGCGATCCAGGTCCTCGAACTCCTCGCCCCCGGATGACATCGAATGCACCAGGTAATAGACAACATCCTGACCCTTGAATGCATCAGTCAGGCTTTCGTAATCGAGCACATCACCCTGAAACAGCTTCACCTGCGAAAAATCGGGGGAGACCATCTTCTGCGGCGTACGGGCCAATGCGCTGACCTCATGCCCGCGTTCCAGCAGTTTCGGCACCAGCCGTCTTCCCACATAACCGGTGGCTCCGACTATCAGCACTTTTGCCATCATAACCTCTTACTTCCCGGCCGTCTCATCCGGCTCATCAGCGGCAAAATGCTTTGCGATTATCTTGTAACGGTAATTGAATATCTTCTCGAGCTGGCCCCTGACACTCAGCGCATGAACTATATCGCCCAGAAAACCGAATGGAAGCATGTACTTGATCTCGTCATCGATCAATGTCTCCTCGCCGATCTGCTTGAATGTGTGCGTATGATGCCAGAACTGATAGGGGCCCTTGAGCTGCACATCCACGAATTTATGCGGCGGATCGAATTCTGTGATCAATGTCGTCCAGCGCACAGGTATACCGCTGACCCTGACAGTGTAATCGATCAATGCCCCGGGTTTCATCTCGATCGGCCCGGGCGTGATAATATTGAAGCCCATCTCCGGCGGAGTTATCCTGGCAAGATTCTCGGGGCTTGAGAAAAAATCAAAGACCTCATCCAGCGGCTTTTTCACCAGCTGGCTCTTTTTCAATGTACGTACTTTCATTTCCCACCCCTTTGTTTAAGCACATTCACTTTTTCTATATAAGCTTCGATGTTGAATTTTTTCTTACATCCATTATAACTCATAAAACGAATTTTTCCGAATATTTCCCGTTCGAACCAGGGCCTGTCATGTACCCCGCCGATCGACCAGGCGATCCCGGCATAACCATTCGGATCACGGCCATCGAGTTCATATTTATCATTAAGATAAACTGCGGTGGCCATTGCCTCTTCCGGCCTATTGCTCCATTCCAGTATCTTCTTGGCCCAGTACATGCGCATATATCCATGCATCTTGCCGCCGTAAACCATTTCATCCTGGGCCGCATTCCACAGATCATCATGAGTCTCGGCCTTTTCGAACTGTTTTAGTGAATATGTATATTCGCGTGGATCTGATTTATGCTGCTCGAGGCTCGCCCTAGCCCATTCGGGAAAACCGTCATAGCTGTCATAATCGGGATTGTAATAGCAGAAATTGTCTGACAACTCGCGCCTGACAATCAACTGCTCCAGAAAAGCCTCCTGCGATTTTGACCAGGGAGTGCGATCCAGCACCTCGCGGGCCACGCGCTGGGCAGAAATCTGCCCGAAATGAAGATAGGGCGAAAGATCGGACTGCTTATCGGCATTGGGATCGTTGCGCAACTGATCATATTCCTCCAGTCTTTCAGCCAAAAAATCATCCAGCATCTTAATCGCCGCATCCTCACCTGGCTCAAAACGGTCAATCGGCGCAACAGATTTGTCAACTTTAAGGCTCTTCAATGTCAGATTCCAGTCATTCTCGGGCCATTTTGACTGCCATTCAAGCTCATACCTTTTAAAAGGAGGTATGCTGACGAGGAATTCCGGCAACAGCTTTTGAATTTTGGGCCTAATCGTGTAGGCGGCATATTCCATTTTATCCGATACTGCCCGGACCGGCACTATATTATGAGCGTCAACCTCATATGATGGAACATTGATTGCACGGTTGACTTCCTCTTTCCACTGGCGATTGATCCTGAGCGGGTTGAAATCTGTAACCAGCACCCCGGCCTTTTGCTTTTTCAGAAAAGCCGGGATTTCTATTTTTGGTTCACCCATAAGCAGGTAAAAGGGGACATTCAGAGTTTTGAGCTTCTTTTCGACCTGCTTCAAACCACGAATCATGAAATCGTATTGACGAAGAGTGGCATCCAGATATGACGGCACCAGGCAAAAGATCACAGCAAGGGGAGCCTTATATTCCTCCGCCAGGTAACGCGCATACAGAAGCGCCCAGTTGTCATCCACACGCTGGTCACGGCTCATCCAGTAAATCACCGAGCCATGTTCATATTTCAGGTCGTTAAATGACCTGACCCGCCTTTTATCGAAATCTTTCATCTGATTCCTTTTTCAATACGTGGCAGATCCTGCCTTAATTTATGCAGAAATTTACCCAGTCCCGCAATGTTTTTAAGCAGATGAACCCCGATATCATTAAATGATTCACGGTAGCTTTCCGCAGATCGTCCGCCAACCATCAGCACAATATTGGGATCGAGCATACGTCTCAGTTTGCGAACTTCCGGCCCCAAACGAGGATCATCGGGCGGATAAATAATGCTCAGGGCCACCGCCGAGGCTTTCTTGCGCATTGCGGCATTGGCGATTTCTTCAGCCGGGAGTTGAGGACCCAGGTAAGTCGCATTCCAGCCCGCCGAACAGGCCGCCACAGCAACCATCAATGCCCCGAACTCATGAACCTGCCCGCTGGGTGTTGTCACCACCAGCCCGGGAGCGCTATCATCATTACTGCAATTGCTGCCCAGGTTGCCCAGAAATGAACGCACTATGGCTGAGGCGAGATGTTCATGAACCACGCGAAGTTTTCCCTCGCGCCACCTGTCGCCCAATGTATACATAAGCGGTTCAAGCACTTTGGACAGCAGATCGGGACGGCTCAGTTCGCCTGAGGCTTCCAGCAATGTGTCCTCGAGTGCCCGGGCATCAAGCTGCTCGGCCGCCTCAAGACAGCGTTTGAGATAATCACCTCCCTGCGGATCACGAAACCTGGCTTTGCCATCATCATAAGATGAAGGAAAATAATCTTCATCTATTTCAACTATCTTGCGCAGATCATCATCGGATAAACCGGCGATCTGCCCGATACTCTCTCCCGCCTCGGTCGCCCGTCGCAGAAGAATCAGCCGGTCAATATCCTGATCGCTGTATGATCTGCGGTTGGTCGATGTGCGCGCGGGAGTCACGGCTTTGTAGCGCCTTTCCCACATGCGGATCACATGCGCGGAAAGGCCCGATCTCAAAGCCGCCACTTTTATTGGATGTCGATGTTCCATTGACCACCTTACCGTTAAAGGTTATACAATTGTCTAAATATTCTAACCATAATATCGAATATTTGTTCAATATTTCTAAGTAAATCAAAAAATATTTGCAGCTCCATAATTTGCCATAAGTCCTTATATGTCATATCATAAAGAGATTGGCTCTGTGATTAATGAAAAATATCGTCACGATTTTAAATATTTTATCGACACATATGGAACAAACATGAGACAGGTGTGGTTTTGATTTAGCAGAAACGATGAAGAATTAGAAAACAAGAAACTCAAACTAATAACTCTTGGAGGAAAAAATGAAAGCATTAGACATTATCGTAGCAGTACTGCTGGTAGTCGGCGGTTTGAACTGGGGCCTTGTGGGCCTGTTCAGATTTGATCTGGTTGCCACGATCTTCGGCGATATGAGTGTTCTGAGCAGAATAGTCTATATCCTGGTTGGTGTTGGTGCTCTGTACCAGGCCGCCCAGTGGAAGGCGATTCAGCGCAGATGGAACCTCTCACCCGCTCAGGCATAAGGTCTCAGGCGGAATACAAAGTTAAAAGGGGCCTGAATGTGAGTAACAAAAAGGGGTCTTTCAGGTAAAATAGAGGTTCTTACAAAAGACGGTGCGGGATTTAATCCGGCACCGTCTTTATTTATTGGGGGATAGTTTATTGCGGTATATAATTCCGGAATGTAACAGTCAGCCTCGGCACATAAGTGGCATTCAGCGAAAAAACCGACAGGTGATTCCGTCAGGAAGATTCCTGAGGGCGCGTGCTTTGGAGCGGTATTTATAAGCGGCAGTTCACCACTGCGTTAAAGAACTGCCGCAACAGGCTTTACTGTTTGTCTCTGAACATCCATTTCATGTCATTACGAGGGGTCCCGTTTTGGCGATTTATCGGAAATTCGGGATGACGTGGGAATCTCAGCCGTATTGAATATCAGCGTTAGATTGCCACGATCAATGACTCGAAATTAATATGTGCGCTGTGTACGTCAAGCCTGTCCGGCTTTCGATAAATGCACCGTGAATTACACCTATGTGCCGGGCAGATGCCCACATCTGCCCGACTGGGTGACCTGCCCAAACTTGCTTTGGGCAGGATTTCTTTAGTATCCACGCCTTTCAGGCCCAGGCAAAGCTTGAGCCTGCCACCCATCACATAGTGCAGTGATTGTATCATGGTCCCACTTTTTGGGCACTGCGTAGAATAAAATATAACAATCCAGACATGCACATAAAAAAAGCAGGCGTATTCAAAAACGCCTGCCTCAATTCTTGATCTTAAAAATATATCTAACCGGCGGCATGAATCATTTCGTCGCCCATCATCTGATCGCCGAATCCCTCGACAATCTCGAATTCATCAAACCAAGCCGCGGTATCATTACGGTAACAGACAACAAATTTCTGTTCATCATCAGTCTCTTTGGCGCGATGATATTTCATGTACACGAAATTGTCATCCACACCCACAACCTCGATCTTTCCGGTAGCATGCGACATGACATACTTGGCACGTTTGGCCAGCCCGGAACATTTCTTCTTGGCCTCCTCGATCTTATAGTAGGCCTCGGTGATCGGCACCGCATATGGTTCATTACCGGAGGTCGGACGGCACTGGAAAACATAATACTGCGGGGAACCGATATACGACAGCTCATTCCAGAGCTCGGCCATCACACGCGACTTATCCGAAATACCCCTGATAATCGGATTCTGATTGGCACACACAGCACCCGCCTTGAGCAGGATATCGATCGCCTGACGGGAATAGCCGGTGATCTCATTGGGATGATCGAAATGTGTCATAAAATATATTCGTCGATCCGGTTCCGAATATTTCTGTATCACTTCCGGAAGATACGGGTCCTCGATAATCCTGAAGGGGTTGAAGGCCGGTATCTTGGTGCCGATACGAATAACTTTCAAATGATCGATCTCGCGCAGTTCAGAGAGAACCATCTCCAGCCGACGGGTCGAGAGTAACATCGGATCGCCACCGGTCAGGAGCACATTATTGATCTCCGGATTCTCCCGGATATAATCGATCCCCTCGGAGACATCATAGCTGACCTCGCCGGTCCTGTTGATAAACAAACGTTTGCGGAAACAGTAGCGGCAGAAGCTGTTGCAGGCCTCATGAACCAACAGCAATGCAGTCGAACCATACTTGTGCTGCACGCCCTGGCGCACAGTGATCCCGCGCTCATTGCAGGGATCCAGGTTGCGCCAGTCATTCAATTCTTCCGGATCGGGTATAATCAGCCTGCGAATCGGATCATTGGGATTATTCCAGTCGATCAAATTGAGGTAGTATTCATTGGTGCGAAATGCAAAATAACCGGTGACATCCCTAAGACGTTCTTTTTCCGCACGGCTCAGTTGCGGCACATCCTCTATATCATAAATATATCTGGGTTGATTTTTCAAACCGGCTGTCTTATGATCGTATGTGGCGGTCATAAAACCTCCTTCCTGCTCATCTCAAACGAAGCAAAATCAATCAAGCGAGCTGAAAATAACTGCGGAATAAGCAGATTACTAAACTGGCAAAGACACAACCCGCGTCAATGTCTGCGTGAGATTATTTCTATAATTCAAAATGATGTTTATAACGCAGACCCTTTGTGAATAATATAACGAAAAATAGCCTGTTTGTCAATCTTGGAACGCTATGTTCTTATGCCTTTGATTGACAGTCATAGCCTATCTCCAGGCCATATATTTAAACAAAAAAATAGACAGTAAGTTCATTATTGATATTTAGTTATGGAAATGTTCTATAGTATATCAATCATTAAAAAGGTCGATACCGGGGGGCATCATTATGATTGCTCTCGCCTGAGTCTCTGCTTCTGAATCCGTAAGGCCAGCCAGTCTACCAGTTTGGGTGATACCCTGTTCAGAAACACAGCAAACCTGCCCAGCCCGGTCAGCACGATCTCGCGTTTCCGTTTGGCCGCGGCCTTGATTATCTTTGAGGCACAGGCCTGCGCGGTCATCATGCCGGATGTATACAGCTTCATGCCCTCATCACCCATCCTGCTCCCATCCTGTTTGACCACATTGCCGGCAAAATTGGTGATAATATATCCGGGATAAACGCCGGTCACAGTTACACTTTCGCCGGCCATCTCATTACGCAGCGCATCGGTAAAACCGGCCATGGCAAATTTACTTGAACAATATGCCGTCCCACCCCATGCCGCAACTTTGCCCAGCACACTGGAGACATTGACAATCCGGCCATTGCTCTGTTTCAGATACGGCAAGGCATAGTATGTGCAATACAATGTCCCCCGAAAATTGACATCCATGACTTTCTTGAATGTTTCCAGGTCAGCGAGCTCATCCAGCCGGCCCCGTGATCCAAAGCCGGCGTTGTTGATCAATGTGTCAATTCTGCCATAGACACGCACAGTTTCATCGATCAGTCGTCGGCATTGATCCTCAGAGGAGACATCGGTCTGCAGCGCATAAACCCTTCCGCCATTCTGCTCGCATCCGTCGGCCACATCATTCAGGGCCTGAATATTGCGCGATGCCAATATCAGCCAGGCACCCTGCGAGGCCAGTTGCAATGCCAGTTCACGGCCGATTCCGCTCGAGGCACCAGTAATGATCACGACATTTTCTTTGAATGAATCATGCGCCATAAAATAGACCTAGCGAGTCTGTCTATTCGTTAACAAACGCAATATGAAAATTGTTTTGATTAATGCGGAGAAATGGGGAAGTTATTCCTGCTTATGGCTCAACGCATATTCGCTGTTGACTTCCAGAAGTCCCATATCATTGTAGCTGATTTCGAATGTCTCGCCGCTGTCCAGCGTCATTGGATCGGTCAGCACCGTACGTGTATGCGCCAGGGTGATGAATGTCTTCATGCCACGGATCACATTGGTGACCTTGGCTCCGTTATCATGCAGCGGTACCGACTTGAAATCTTCCAGTGCCTGGTCATAATCGCTGATGTAGATGAGTCGCGAGAAACGATAGAATTCATTCAAACCGAACAGGTTACCCAGATTCTTGAATTTGATTACCTCGATCTCTATCTGGAACAGCGAATCATCCAGCAGGATCTCATTGGCCAGCACAGGACGATTGCTGGCATTAAATGTATGCAGAAACATGCGCGGCTTATCATTTTCTGAATCTATAAATGATACCTGCGCCAGAGGAATATTGCGGTTGAGCACATGATAGTCGCGCAGGCTGGAATTAAACCAGAAGAAAGCCTGCGAGAGGACAATAAATACCATACCGGCCGAGATCAACGTAACTCTCAGCCAGATATTGCTCCTGACCGAAGCATAAGCGCGTCTTTTACTCTTCTGTAAACCGCTTACTATCTGTATAAATGAATACAGCAAAAGCCCCAGGCCGGCCAGAAAAATAAAAAATGCCAGAATCGTTAATTTTGTGCTCATATAATACTAATATTGGCTTAAATCATACCTGTCAATTAAACACAGGCTTGTGGACAACTCTTAAATTTCTAAATTAAGATTGTTGATTAGCTTATTGTTAATCATACAGTTAACGGCTTTTCCACAGCAACCATGATGTTATCCACAAATCATCTACTTATTTATCTTATCGGCGGGTTTTTTCTCGATATTATCTTTCATTTGGCATGATCCTTGAAAAACTGCCCCCTGCTCAACCACAAGGCTCCTGGTGCGTATATCGCCATTGACCACGGATTTGGCCTGAAGTTCGATCTTCTCCTCGGCGCTGATATTGCCGACAACGGTCCCCGTAACCACAGCCGCCTTGGTATTGACATCCGCCTCAACACGTCCCTCGGGGCCGATACTGATTGTCTCATTACATTTTACCGAACCCTTAAGCACACCATCGACTCTCAGGCTTCCCTGCACCTCGAGTTTGCCATCAAAGGTTGCGCTTTTTCCGATAATAGTATTTACACTTTCCGCCATACTAATTTCCTATACTGTAGTTTTGTATGTTCTTGAGATATTTGCCGGGATCAACCGGTTTGCCATCCTTGCGAATTTCATAATGTATATGCGGCCCGGTAGAACGTCCCGTGTTTCCGCTCAATGCAATCAGGTCTCCCTTTTTGACAATCTCACCCTCGGCAACCAGGTTAACCAGGTTGTGGCAATAATGCGTTTCATAGCCCTCGCCGACCGAACTGCCGACATGGTCAATAATTATATTCTTACCCATCGCATCATCATATCCGGCAAACCTGACCATACCATCAGCCGTAGCATAGATCTTGGTCCCTTCCTTGTTTACAATATCGACACCATAATGCCTGCGGGTAATATTTTCATCTTCAGGATTAAATCCCCGTGTGATCCTGCCCGACGAAGGCATTCCAGACGGAATCACATCGACAATATCATCTTCGGTCAATGGACGGGAAAGCTGTAACAATACCTCCGAATTCTGTACGAATTCATCGATGGCCTGTTCACGAGCCTCATCCTGTTGTACACCGCTCTGATCGGGCGCGATTCCCACCAGGCTCAACACACGTTTGAGTAGAAGCGTGTTTTCCTTCAGGTTCTCCTCCAGCAGATGAAGCTTGCGGTTTTCCTGCAGAAGAACCAAATTTTCATCCATCAAGGCGCTAATCTTCTCCTGCGAATTTTTCAGATTCGAGAACAAGACTGAGCTGACAATCGTACCTGCCAGAAGAAGTATCAGTACCGCGGCTATGATCCAGATCATCAGTATCGGCACACGATACGAACGGCTCTGATTGGAGTTCTCAGAGATAAACATTAAAGTGGCGAATTTCAATTTTAACCCCTCAACGGTTTAGAATAAGTTCCAGGATCCGTGTAAGGTCGGAATCTGAATAGAATTCGATCTCGATACGTCCCTTTTTTAAACCGGGTTTGAGTTCCACCTTGGTTCCGAGATATCTTTTTAATTCGGTCTCTGCTTCTATTATTTCGGGTGGAATGCGTTTCAACTTTAAACTGCGGCCACGCTTTTTTCGTTTCTTATCGCCGTAAATTATGGATTCAATCGCTCTTACCGACAGTTTCTCGTCGATAATCCGACGGGCCAGTTCGAGCTGTTTTTGCTCATCCTCCAGTGCCAGTATTGTCCGGGCATGCCCTCCCGAAAGGCGGCCCTCGCGAATCATCTCCTTGATCTCATCCGGAAGATTTAAAAGCCTGAGCGTATTGGCAATTGTCGATCTCTCACGCGATACCGCCTCTGCCAGCTTTTCCTGGGTCAGGCCGAATTCCTCAATCATGCGGGAATAGCCCTCGGCCAATTCTATGTCATTTAAATCCTCACGCTGCAAATTTTCGATCAGGGCCAGCTTCATCTGTTCCATCTTGCTCAGCCGTTCAACCAAAATAGCAGGCACCTTCTCGAGCCCGATCATCTTGGCCGCACGAAACCGTCTTTCGCCCGCAATGATCTGGAAATCATCATCGGAAACCTGCACGATAAGTGGCTGAAGGATGCCGTTGTCGCGGATCGAGTCGGCCAGTTTTTTCAGTGCCTCGGTGTCGAAACTGTGACGGGGCTGATGGGGATTGGTGTGCAATCTGTCGGTTTCAAGGTAGACCAGCTTATGCCGATCGGAAACATCTAAATCACTTGGTATCAATGCATTAAGGCCTTTACCCAATTTCACTTTATTCATTCTGCATAACCTCCTCGGCAAGCTGGAGATAATTTTTGGCTCCGCTTGAAAGAGCATCATAAAAGATAATCGGCTTGCCGAAACTTGGCGCCTCGGACAGCCGCACATTCCTGTTTATGACCGCATCGTATAATTTACCATTAAAAAACTTGCGCGCCTCATCCGCCACCTGACGGCTCAAATTCAGGCGCGAATCATACATGGTCAGAAGCACCCCGCCCAGCTTGAGATCATAATTCAATGAGCTCTGCACCATGCGAATTGTCTGCAGAAGCTGGCTCAATCCTTCCAGCGCATAGTATTCGCATTGAATCGGAATCATAACCTCGCTTGCGGCAGTGAGCGCATTGAGGGTCAGAAGCCCCAGTGAGGGCGGTGCGTCGATAATTACATAATCATATGAGCTCAAATGATTTTTGAGGGCCTCGCGCAGACGATACTCGCGACGGTCGCTATTGACCAGTTCCACTTCGGCCCCGACCAGATCGATATTTGCCGGGGCGATCTTGAGGAAATCAATCTGCGTCTCGCGCACAACCTCGCTTAAATCGGTCTCCTTCAGGATTACATTATATATCGACCGCTCCAGCTCATTTTTATCCAGCCCCATACCGCTGGTAGTATTACCCTGAGGATCGAAATCGATCAACAGCACCCGTTTTTCCGCCACCGCCAGGCAGGCCGATAGGTTGACCGAGGTGGTTGTCTTGCCAACCCCTCCCTTCTGATTGGCTATTGCTATTACGCGCGCCATAAATCTCCTGTCAGCTTATGGATAGACAACTAAAGACAAAAGCATTAAAAAGATGTTAAACACTTTTGGCAAGACTTTTATCTTTTTTTGAAAAGCACCTGAAGTTTATGAATTGAGCCCTCTTGTAACTCATATTCAAAGGGAGAACCCTCTAACCTCGAATATCCCTCGGGATCATCTATCTCAACCGGAATATCCTCACCTGTATAAAAAGCGATTTTTGCCCCCGCATGCAAATACTTTCTTCCAAAGCCGAGAATATTTTTGAATTTTCCAAAGGCCTTGACCGTGATCAGGTCTATTTCCTCAGCCGGCTGATATTCACTCAACTGACTGGAAATAAACTCGCAATCGTCCAATGCCAGTTTCCCTGCGGCGAGGCTCTGGAATGTTATCTTGCGTGGATTGGAATCAAGCGAGATCAGCCTGATCTCGGGAGCGATAATCTTGAGCACTATGCCCGGCAATCCGGCACCCGACCCGATATCAAGCAGGGTTTCATGATCACCCAATTTCATGAATTTGGCAGCAGCGGCGCAATCGACGATCTGCCTGATAATCTCCTGCTCGCTGTCCTTTTTCGAGATCAGCCCCAATGATAGATTATACTCCAGAACCAACCCGGCATATTGCCCCAGTAGATCCAGAGGCTGATCATTGATATCAATCCCTGGAAACTCCAGCGCCTTTTTTATCTCATCCCTGAATTGCATAGTTTTGTTTCACGTGAAACAATCTCAGGCCGTCTCTCTGGGAGAATCGTCTAACTTGCCTTGCTTATATTTCTTAAGATATATTAGAAGAACCGTGATATCGCCCGGAGAGATGCCTGATATACGTGATGCCTGTCCCATTGTAGATGGTTTCAAACGGCCCAGTTTTTCACGCGCCTCATTTTTCAGACCATTGCAGAAAATATAATCGAAATCAGCCGGAATCCGCTCATTCTCAAGTTTGTTGAATTTCTCGATCTCACGCATCTGGCGATCCAGATAACCCTGATACTTAACCTCAATTTCTATCTTGCGCAAAATTCCCTCGGGCAGGTTGTATAGATCATCATCGTATTCACGCAGAAGATTCATATTCACACCGGGGATTTTCAATGCCTGCTCAAAGCTGATCCTGGTCCGTCCCTCATTTTGAAATTCTGCGGGAAGATGCTTTACCGCAATAAATATTCGATCCAGCGAACTACGCCGTTTCTTCTTCAAATCAAGCTGTTCAAGATAGCGATTATAAACATCATCGGGTATCAACCCGAATTTGTGGCCATATTGCAGAAGACGATCATCGGTGTTATCCTCGCGCAGGTAGAGTCGATGTTCCGCGCGGGAGGTGAACATGCGATATGGTTCCTCGGTCGATTTTGTGGTCAGGTCATCCATTAAAACTCCGATATAGGCCTGCGATCTCATCAGGCTGAACGGTTTTTCTCCCTTGATCTTAAGTGAGGCATTGATACCCGACATCAATCCCTGGGCGGCAGCCTCCTCATAGCCGGAGGTACCATTGACCTGGCCCGAAAAATAGAGCCCCTCGATCAGCTTGGTCTCTGTCGTTGTATGAATCTGATAGGGATAGAAGAAATCATATTCGATAGCATACCCGGGACGCACAAACTCGACTTGCTCAAGCCCCGGAACAGTACGAATTGCCTTGAGCTGAACATCCTCATCAAGCGAGGTCGGGAAACCATTGGGATAGACCAGCTCGGTTTCCAGTCCCTCCGGTTCCAGGAACAGCTGATGGCGATCCTTATCCTTGAAACGCACAACTTTATCCTCGATGGAGGGGCAATAACGAGGGCCGATACCCTTGATCTGGCCCGAATACATGGCCGATGTATGCAAATTGTCAAGGATTATATCATGCGTCCTTTGATTGGTGAATGTTATATGGCAGATAACTTTATTGCCGTTAATCGAATTCGACCTGAGCGAGAATGGCGGAAAATCTTTGTCACCCGGCTGTTCTTTTGTCTTTGTAAAATCAATTGTTTTTCGATCCAGACGCGGCGGGGTGCCGGTTTTCAGACGGCCGGTGATAAAACCCAGTTTTTGCAGTCTCTCCGAGAGACCTTTGGCCGGCGGTTCACCCATTCTTCCGGCTTCGATTTTACGGGTACCGATATGTATCAGGCCGTTTAGGAATGTTCCTGCTGTGATAATCAATGCTTTGCATTTTATATATTTGCCACCCATAGTAATTGCCGCCGCAACACGGTCATTGACAGTATCGAGATCAACTACGCTGTCTTCCAGAATATCGAGTCCGTCCTGCTTTCTTACCACATCGGTCATATACTCACGGTACAATTCACGATCCGCCTGGGCACGTGAACTGTGCACCGCCGGTCCGCGGGAAAGATTCAATCTGCGAAACTGGATGCCGGTCCTGTCGATTGCCAGGCCCATTTCACCGCCCAGAGCATCGATTTCGCGCACCAGGTGCCCCTTGGCCTGACCGCCGATAGCCGGATTGCATGACATTTCGCCGATTCTGTCGTCGCGCAATGTCACCAGAAGGACGGAACAGCCCATTCGAGCGCCGGCCAATGCGGCTTCAATGCCGGCATGGCCTCCGCCGATAACCACTATTTCATATTCGAGTTTTTGCATAGGCAAATATTGTTTTCCTGAAGATATACGCTGAATATCTGCGGGCAAGATCAAAATTTATAAAACTGATTATGTTTCACGTGAAACAAAGGCTTGATTTAATGCAGGACAATTATTTACCAATGCAGAACCGTGAAAATATCTTCTCCAGAATATCATCGGGAGTGGTTTTGCCGATTATTTCCTCCAATGATCCGATGGCATTTTTGAGGTCAAAGGCCAGGAATTCATAACTGATCTTTTCATCCATGCCTTTTTTGACTTTTTGAAGAAATTCCAGGCCATGACTGAGCGCATCACGATGGCGCACATTGGTAATAACAACCTGCCCCTTACGGCCGCCGTCCACAGACATTTTTCCGGCAGCTGATATCTTATCTTTTAGATGACCAATACCTTCGCCGGTTTGAGCCGAAATCATCAAAAGATCGAATTCCGCCAATGCAATCTTGCGGGCCTCGAGCACATTTTTCTCCGGAAGATCGGCCTTATTGGCAACAAGTATATGATCTATGCCATTCAAGGCTTCCTGCAGGCTTTTGATATCATCGACTATATCGGCATCAGTCAAATCTACCAATGCAACAACTATATCGGCGGTTTTGATTTCCTCACGGGCGCGTTTGATACCTTCGATCTCTACTGTATCGGCCGATTCACGAATTCCGGCCGTATCGATCAGCTCCACCGGCAGACCGGCAAGATTGATATATTCGCTGACAGTATCGCGGGTTGTGCCCGGGATTTCGGTTACAATAGTGCGATTCTCCTGAAGTAATCGATTAAACAATGATGATTTGCCGACATTGGGCCGTCCCACCAGCGGAACCTTGAGACCACTTTTCAGGATTCGGCCTTCTTCATAGGACTTAACCAGATCGTCGATCTCGGCTTGAATAGTCTCCAGATCATCGCGCAGCCTGTTTTCATCGGATTGACTTATTTCATCCTCAGGGAAATCAGTATAGGCCTCCATCAGGGCCAGAAGATTACGCAGATTATCCCCCAGCTGGTTTATTTTGGCCGAAAGCATTCCCTCCAGCTGATCGGCGGCGGACCTGAGGCTCAGGTCGGTTCGTGCGCTGATCAAATCAGCGACTGCCTCGGCCTGGGTCAGGTCGATTCGTCCGTTCAGAAAGGCGCGCTGGGTGAATTCTCCGGGACGGGCAGGACGGGCTCCCTGCGATAGAATCAGCATCAGAATTTTCTGGGCAATAAATGGTCCGCCATGCGATGATATCTCAATAATATCCTCGGCCGTATAGGAATTCGGCCCGCGCATAATTGTCAGCAGAACCTCATCGACAAGCTCATCATTTTCCGGATTGATAACCTTGCCAAAATGCACGGTATGCGAATCGGCCTGCGATGGTATAGTATTGCCCCTGAAAATAATATCTGCAATATCTGTGGCCAGGCGGCCGGAAATACGTATAACCGCAATGCCGCCCTCTCCCGCTGGTGTAGAGATGGCGGCGATTGTATCATCGCTTGTATAAGGCATATCTATTTACTGGGTTTTGCCGGTGAAACCGCTGGTGTCTGAGTCTGTCCCGGTTTTCGAATAAACAGGATTTCGACAATCGAGAGCACATTGAACATTGTCCAGTAGAGCACCAGTCCGGTTGAGAACTGTGTCGAGAACCAGAGCATAACTGCCGGAAGCACGATCATGAAGATTCTCTGCTTGGGATCTTTCATAGTCAGTTTCTGCTGAATGAACATGGTACCGGCCATGATGATAGGTAGACGATAGATTTCATCCGGCTGCGACAGATCCTGCATCCAGAGCATAAAATCGGCCCCTCGCAGGAGAATAGTGTATCTGAAGGCATTGAAAAGCGCAATCAGGATCGGCATCTGCAGAAGCATCGGAAGACATCCGCTGACCGGATTGATTTTATTCTCCTTATAGAGCTTCATCACCTCGGCATTCATCTTCTGCGGCTCACTCTTATATTTTTCCTGGACAGCTTTAAGCTTGGGCTGAAGTTCCGACATCTTGGCCATGGATTTATAGCTCTTGGCGGTCAGGGGATAGAGTACGATTTTAATCAAAATGGCAAAAATGATAATCACGAAGCCGTAATTGGGGATCACATCATGGATCTTCTTTAAAATCCATACCGCCATGAATGCCAGAGGTTTAAGGATAGACCAGCCCATGTCGATGGCATCATGGAAACCATTGTCATAGCTTTTCAGCAGATCATAATCCATGGGGCCGATAAAAACCATATAACGGTCGAAAAGGTCGGATTTGCGTTGATGAATCGGCATTTCGGCCACGATACCGATCTCCGTACGGCCCTCCTGGCCGGCATCCTTATCGATTTTAGTCTGGCTGCCCTCAATATTGATCGCCTCGGGCTGACGATCCGGGTCAACCGCAACCATAAAATACTTGGTCTTGGTGGCAAACCAGCGCGCATTACCTTCGATATGCACAGACATCCGTCCATGCTCAAATTTCTGGTAACGTTCTACTCCGTTTTCCCAGGACACCACAGCTTTGAAATTGCTGAAATCATCCTGGCGATTTTTCTCGGTCGATTCCAGGCCGGGACGCCATCCATAGGTGTAATAGCGGCCCAGGTCATAGTTGACCGCGCCCTCGAAATTAAACCTGACCCCGAAATCATAGCGATCGCCGTAGAATGTATACTCGATCTGGACCACATCACCATTATATAACTCAGCGTCCAGCATAAGCTTATCTGTATCGCCACGGGACAACCGTATATTCGATTTATTGGGCGAAAATACTATTCTCTCGGGATAGAAGCCATCCCCGCCCGCATCCGGAAAAGCAAATTTCAACCCGCTGCCGGCCCATTCCGGTACCATCTCTACCATAGAGGTATCGCCATTGTGGTAAAAATGTTCCTTGAACTTGAAGCTGGTCAATGATCCGCCCTGCGTGGAGAATCTGGCGATATACTTATCTGTCTCAACGACAATATCTTCCGGCTCTATCGCGGTGAATTTTGTATACAGAGAATCAACCGCAGGAGCAGTCGCTGTATCGAGCACATCCCGCTCACGGGCCTCCTCGGCCAGTTGCGGATCCTCGAAATCGGCCGGTTCCTGGACACGAACTGTATCGACAGTCTGGACAGCCTCACGGGTCTGGTCGGTCGGTTGTGGAGCAGACATGTACATCCAGCCGACAAAGATTATTCCTATGATGATCAGGGCTAAAACAGTTTTACGATCCATGTTTTATTTCCTCACGGGGTCATAACCGCCTTTGGAAAAGGGATGGCAGCGTGATATTCTCTTGATTGCCATAAATACACCTTTTAGTCCGTGATTATTCATGGCTTCGATGGCATAATTGGAGCAACTCGGATAAAAACGGCAGTTCCCACCCAGATAGGGAGAAAGCCCGGCCTGATACAGCCGTACGATCCAGATCAGCGGGATAACAAGCAGTTTAGCGGCGTTTCGCAAAATCCATTAAATCCTTTTCTATAAGCTCAAAGAGCGACTCTTCATCCGGACTGATCGAGGCGGATATGGCCAGGTGGCCGAATTGCTCAAAAAGCTCTTTATTTTTGCGAATGATCTCACGAATAATGCGTTTAATCCTGTTTCTCCGTGGAGCCGGCCCATTCCGTCTCGATATCTTCAGTACAACTTTTAAAGGCAGACTGCCTTCACCATAATATGCTATGGATAGACACCTGCCTTTAAATCTTTTGCCGGAGCGAAAAATCCTTCTTATAGCCAGATCTTCCTTGAGGGAATATTCCCGTCCGAAAGATTCATCAGGTCTATTTCTTTGGGACCTGCGGCGAGAGGCGTTTACGCCCCTTTGCCCGGCGCCTTTTGAGGACTTTGCGCCCATTTCTGGTTGACATCCTCTTACGGAAGCCGTGATCGTTTAAACGCTTTCTTCTTGATGGCTGATACGTTCTTTTCACGGTAACCTCATTTCAAAAACTTACTATAATATATAAATGCCGCTCTTTGTCAAGCGCTTTCGGCATGTTTTTAATTGACTTAAAAATTCGTTCTACAAATTATCTTAGGATTTTACGATAGAATATGTAGAATATATATTATAATATAATGAAGGGATTTATATGTTGAAGATTATTTTGCCATTTCTGATACTTTTTTTCATGCTGATTTTTACAGGGTGCAGCGGCGATCCGACCGGCATTATCACCGAGGATCACAGCGTTCGCGGGTTGATTTACTTCAATCCCAATGATTCCACTGCACTGGCTTATGCAATTGTCCTGGAGGAGGGCGCCAGTATTCCCAGTCTGTTTGTCTACCTGATCGAGTCGAGCACCGACTCAACACAGATAAACCCAATCGGCGGAGGGGCTTACCTGACCCCCAAGAATTCCATCGAGCTGGCCTCGGATACAACCTATACCCTGAGGGTGGCTGAGGATTTTGGCGATTTCTTCTTCAGCAAGGAATTCAATATGGCCGACACATTCCGGGTCACGGTCCTGAACCCGGCCAGCAGGATTTACAATGGCGGCACAGTGTCTCTTTCATGGCAGGCTCCCAGCCAGGATTTCGGCTATTTCCTGACAGTTGATCCGCCCAGCAGCACGGTATCGCCGTATACGATCTTTGTCAATTCGGTCAATAACGCCACCATACCGGCGGATGCGTTTACGACTCCCGATGGCGAACGGGTTCCGGGTATTTATAGATTCTATGTTGTCGCTTTTTATCAGACATTCTATTCCGATGCATTGATCGAGGAAAATGACCGAATATTCTTCCCCTATCCTGATACCGGTTTCGAGGATAATATCGACCGTATCGGTGTCGAGGGACGGTTCGGGACCGCGGTTATGTCATATTATGATTCGGTAGAGGTGATTGCGAATCCCTGATGTCGAAAAAAGTCTATGATCAGATCAAGAACCTGACGACCGAGATGCGCAATCAGCATACCCGGTCAATCGACAGGGTGCCGTTGCGCAAAGTTCTCGAGCTGATCAATGACGAGGATCACAGGGTCGCGCACGCCGTCAAAAAAGTTATCCCGCAAATTGAGAAGGCCGTGCGCCTGGTTGTAAAATCATTTCAATCAGGCGGGCGGCTTTTTTATGTCGGGGCAGGGACCTCGGGACGGCTGGGTGTTTTGGATGCCTCCGAATGCCCGCCCACATTCGGTACGAAACCATCCATGATACAGGGTATAATCGCAGGTGGACGGCGCACGTTGGTGCGTTCCAAAGAAGGTATCGAGGATGATGTAAGGGCCGGTGAGGATGATATCAAAAAGAAAAACGTCGGGCCCGATGATACCGTGATCGGTATCGCCACCTCCAACAGAACGCCGTACACATTGGCCGCGCTCAAGACCGCCAGGAAACTGGGCGCAAAGACAGTTTTTCTGTGCTGCAACAAACCGGTCAAACTGCAATTCAAGCCGGATATTGTCATCAACCCGTTAACCGGCCCGGAGGCGGTAGCCGGTTCAACTCGCATGAAAGCGGGCACTGCCACCAAGCTGGTACTCAACATGATCACCACCGCGTCGATGATTAAGCTGGGCAAGACCTATGGCAACCTGATGGTGGATCTGCAGGCAACATCTGAAAAGCTGGTACAAAGATCGATCCGGGTTTTGATGACAGTCTGCGATCTGAAATATAATCAGGCCAGGAAACTTCTGGACAGCGCGGATGGCCATGTCAAGACCGCGATTGTGATGCATTTCAAGGATGTCGATAAACAGACCGCGCGCAAGCTGTTGAAAGATTCCAGGGGCCATTTGAACCGGGTGCTGGGATAGGCGGCAAAATTTCATTCTACGCGGCGCACGTGGACGTACAACGCGCACAGGATATAGTCTGGTAGGCTGGGTTCCGAAGGAAGCGAAGCAAAATGAGAACCCCGGCAGAAGCGAGACTATCCTGCGGCAGTTCTTTAGCGCAGCGGTGAACTACCGTCATTTAATCAGCATAGAGTGTCAGATCAGGAACCGGCAAAACCAACTTAACTTGATGTCCGTTATATCGGGGGAAGCCCATTTCGCTTTAAAAATATATGGCAATCTAATCTGCTGGATGAACCTGAATTTCCGGCAATAGCGGTTTCTTCTTTAGACTAATCAATTTTTCTTCTTTTTCTCTTTTGATTTTCAGCTCTATTTCAACAATCTGCCTGCTTGTGAACAATTTATGTAGTTCATAATTTTCATATTCGGACACTTTTTTTCCATTGACTTCAAGTATCTCATCACCAAGGCTAATTCCCTTCTCGTCTGCCGAAGAATTCTCCCATACTCCTTTAACGAAAAACCTATTGCTATCTTCCTCGGTCAAGTTTAAACCAAAGGACAATATGTTGTGCTCCAAAGCTCCGTCATCGTGCCGCTCCAAGAGGATTTCATTCCTTCTCTGGTCGATTGTCAACTTAAATGCCTGAAGAAAATCCTCACCGATAAAGGCTTTAAAGCCAAAAAAGTAGGCGGGCATGTTTCTGAACTCAATTCCATCAATTTGCAGCATCGGTATTCTTCCCATATAACTTTTTCCCGATTCCGCGAATATGGGATCTATGATGACACCATTTGATTCAATCAGTGATTGTCCGAGAAGATCACCTATAGAATCCAAATAGGATACTGGTAAAATAAGTCCGACAGGACATCCGGTATCCAAAAGGGCTTTAATTCTTAAGTCATTATCAAGCTTTAGTTCTATGCGGATTGCAGTCGGCTTTCCTTCATCCCGATAATCAAGCAGTATTGATTTGTTATTTGCCTTCATAGGTTTTTTATTATCCGAAAGCAAGAGATGTCTATTTTTATAATCTAATGTTAAGGTATAGTCTTCAAAATACTCCAGACCTATGAAACCATCTAATCCGTCGTACAGATCCCTATTTCCAGACTGAAGAGACAACATATCTATTTTGACCTTCTTAACAGGTCCAATTTGCAACGAATCTATTTGATAATAATGCTTTGCAAGGTTTACTACGAAAAAGGATTGAGATTTTGCAGGGATGACATTTAGTTCCTCAAATAAGCGTGGATTTATCGTGGTTATCCCACCAGTATCAAAGGCGAACTTGTATGTTTTAGGACTATCATTGATCTTAACATTGAAAAGAATTGCATGTCCTTTCAATTCGAAAGGAATGGCCATATGATGATCATCAACAATGCATTGAGAACTTTCCAAAAGTGATATTAAACCAAATATTACCAAATATAACCTGAACATTACCATATCCTCCCATTTTGGGACTTTGCTATTTTATCCAAGAAAATCTACTCTTTTTTTACCTTGCTTTAATTTAACATTCCTAAATAGACACCTAGTAATTTCCCAAGCCATTTTACTCCAATGTCCCACCTCAGCTTTAATATTGTTGACAAATGACTATCTTAAACGCATATGCAGTTTATGCTTCGTTTAAGCCATGCCGCATACTTCTGAAATAAACACCAGGAGCAATGAATGGACTTAAATTATTATAGTTATGAGGTTTCCTTAAGACTTTGCATATTCCCCTCTATTTTCGATTCTATTTAGGGTCACCGTCACAAATTATTATGTTTAATCAAGCAAACAACTCAACCATTATAATCAATTTGTAAAAGAAAAAATAAATAATACTATTTTTTGATATTTTTCTCTCAGTTTAATACAACTCTATTTAGTATATAAGAAAAATATATAAAATATTATTGACAATGTAATGCAGTCTAATTATATTTTTAGCAAGGGTGCATCTCAAAATGAATCTAAGGGGTATTGGGGCTTTTTCACCGCGTTTCTTGAAAGGAGGCTTTTAAGAAATTATATTTATTTTGATGGCGAATAGGAAAAATCAAAACAAGGGGTATTCATGTTTCGCAATGCGTTTACTAGCAATAAGTTGCGGGGGGGGGCGTCGCCTTGCTCGCGCTCTGTATTTTCATAATACAATGCAACGATTCAAAGGTCAATAACAGCGGTAATCCCGTTAAAAATCCCAAATTCATGGGGATCTTGGATATTTCCTTCGAGGATTCTGTGGAGGTAGATAATATTTCTCCTGATTCCGAACATTCTGAGATCACATTTGATATCACAGTATATCATGGCGGATCCGTTTCAGGATACAAGGCCGAGATAAAGTCTTTTTCTCCTCACTATGTTGACACAGGGTGGACGGCACTGCTCTACAACACCAGCCTTAATGACACCCTATGGCAATACGAATTCAAATGGGACTTGGATGATACAAGCTGGGTAGGAATAAACGAGATTGCCGATGGTGATGAGCTCTATCTTGAGATTTGAGAATCAGGCAGCAACTATACTGAGACCTTTATCCAGAATGGCGACACTCTAACCTTGACCTATGCCAAGAGCTTATTGGATGGAATGCGCGGAGATACTACCGGTTACAGCCGGCAGGAAAAGAACTTAATCGATTCACTTTCACAGGAATTCGAAGAATTCTATGACACAACAACAGCCATTAATAATAATTATGAGGGTGAATTGATGACATACCTTCTCGATAGCGATGACTTCTGGCAATTGATTTCTGACAGGGTTTATGATGGTAATCCACCTGAAGGGTATGACTACCGAGATCATGAGCAGGAAAAAGTATGTGCCCTAGCCGCGCTTGGAAGCCTTAAATGTTTTCCGATACTTGGTGGACTTGCAAATCCAATATGCGTACCATCACTTGGAACAAGTATAGCATGTGCTATTTCTTCGATTTGGAAATGGATAACAGGAATTTGGGATTAAATGCTATTATATTCCTTAAGTATTTCCGGCGGGCGTGAAATCGCCTGCCGGGAATACACATAATAATATTTTGATTATCTATAATATCATCACTTTAAAGGCAGATATTTTGTGTATTTATTAGAGGGAATAATTTACATCGCATCTTTAACAGCGGAAATATGTGGTGCAGTTCTCTTATTTCTGGCACTAAAATATAGAACATCGAAATTTCCAAATTTTCCGGTATGGAATCCCAGACAATATTCCAATTGGAGAGAATGGTATACTGATCGTGGGCACAGGTATAACTGGGTTGGTAGCATAATGATTGTCCTTGGCGCATCCCTATTCTTGATAACAAAGCATATAATCTTTCCAAGCTAATGTTTGGGAGTGCTTAATACATTAAATAAGCACGTAGATCGGGCTCCGAATGAAGCGAAGCGAAATGAGAAACCCGACATAATCCTGCCATGTCTTGATTCAAACTAAAGTTTGAATCAAGACATGGCAGAACATCCTGAGACTAAAAAGTTGCGGCGGTTCTTGAGTCCCGATTTATCGGGATGGTGAACTGCCGCTCATAAAAAGACTGCCCCGCCATGCGCCGTCAGGAATCCTTTCCTGACGGAATCACATGTCGGGTTTTTCGCTTGCGCTCAGAACCGCGACCTACTAAAGCAATGACTCCCCAAAAAAGACCATTTCACGCATGTAATCCCATCCTAATCTGATTGACTTTCATATCAACTTTCTTAGATTAAGCGAAAATATTAATCTGTGTGGAAAGGAATACGACAATGATGGAAGAGGTCTTCGAGCTCTGGCCGGAGCTGGATTGGATCAAGGACAACAAGATCATGGAGAGCACGGCCATGACATGGTCGATGGCTCTCGATAAAAGCCCGCTGACTATCTCCGACCTGAACGAAATCCCGTTTACGCTTTTGATACCAAACTGCAAGGTGACATTCATGGCCCACAAACGCGCGGTTGTTCATCTGGCCAAACAATGCGGTGAAACGATGGCCGAATTTTTCGGGGATAACCTGCCGATCAATATGAATGTCGTAATCGCCGGCGCGATCCTGGCCGATGTCGGTAAACTGCTCGAATATGAGAAGAAAGACGGCAAGGCAGTGCAATCGGATTACGGCAAGGCGCTTCGTCATCCATTCTCAGGCGTGGGGCTGGCGATGCAATGCGGCGTACCCAAGGAGGTCTGCCATATCATAGCCGCTCATGCCGGCGAGGGTGATATGGTCAAACGGTCGACCGAGGCCTACATCGTGCATCATTGCGATTTCATGAGCTACCTGCCGTTTAAGAACCTGGCGTAAGATCCTTTGCCAGCACATAGGTCGGGTTCCGAATGAAGCGAAGCGTAATGAGAAACCCGACATTTCGGGCAGGATAGGAATCCTGCCCAAACAGGTTTGGGCAGGCCAACCGGATTTGCTTATACAAAACAAGCACTCGTTTCGGCAGTTCTTTAACGCAGTGGTGAACTGCCGATATACACCAAGCCCCAAAGTGTCAGTTCACACCTCCGGCTAAAGCCGGAGCCAAGAACCGACACAACCACTGTAGTCGCTTGCAAAACCAGCTCAAGCAAAACAATAGAACCATACCATTGAAAGGAGCAAAGCGATGTGGCAATCTAATCTCGAATATGAATAAGAACTGAGATTGTCACGTCCGGAATGGCATGGTTCGACACACTTTCGCCCGTCACAAAAATCAATATGCTAAAACTTGTGATGATTGTCGATCAACTCGTAATTATCACCGAAAAGAACCTTGCGAATCGTTTCCGAATCAAGGAACTCATGCGGGAAACCGAGTTCAATCTTGCTGACTTCATCCAGCCGTTTCAGTTCATCATCATTCAATTCAAAATCGAGGCAGGCAAGATTATCTTTGACCTGCTTCTCTGTCCGGGCACCTATTATCGGGATAATATTATCCGCTTGCTGACGGGTCCAGTTGATTGCCACCTGGGCCGGGCTGACATCGCGCTTTTCGGCAATCTCAACGACCGCATCGGCAATCTCCAGATCACGATCGGGGACATCATCGCGAGTCTTGACCCGTTCGGAATCTTTGGCCTCGACCTTGCCCTCTTTCTTACTGTATTTGCCGGTCAGCACACCGCCTCCGATAACGCCCCAGGGCGTCACACCCAGATCCAGCGCGCGTGACATGGGCAGAAGTTCACGTTCCACAGTGCGTTCCAGCAGGCTGTATTTGATCTGCAGGCCGACAAACTGCGTCCATCCGCGCAACTCAGCCATCATATTGGCCCGCGAGACGATCCATGCCGGCGTATCGGAGATACCGATATAGAACACCTTGCCCTGACGAATCAGGTCATCCAGCCCGCGCATGACTTCATCCAATGGCGTGGTATAATCCCAGGCATGCAACCAGAGCAGGTCGATATATTCTGTTCCCAGGCGTTCCAGGCTGTTTTCGACCGCCTGCATCAGGTTTTTGCGATGGTTGCCGTGATAATTGGGATCATCATCTTTCATCGAGAGGGTATATTTTGTGGCCAGCACAAAGCGGTGACGGTCGTGGGATATAAATTCGCCGCAGAATTTTTCGCTGGTGCCCAGGGTATATTTATTGGCGCTGTCGATAAAATTACCGCCCGCCTCGGCATAGGCATCGAATACTTTCCTGCTCTCATCTTTGGAGGAACCCCAGCCCCATTCCTCGCCGAAGGTCATTGCCCCAAGTGCCAGTTCCGAAACACGCAGTCCGCTTCGTCCCAGAAGTTTGTAACGCATCTGTGTACTCCTTTTAATTTATTTTCATGAAATTGATTGCGATTCATCTCAGCCCATATAAACATCAGAACAGCATTTACAAGCCGGAGTTCGACGCAAAATGACCCCAGTTTCTCGATATTTATTAGACGCTATTTTAACTTAGCAGTGATCAGGAAGTTTTGCGTTTGCAGGACAGCTCGGTGAACTTGATTATGCGGGTCATCATCTCAACTGTCTCGACCGGGTATTTACCCACCGCCGTCTCGCCCGAGAGCATAATATAATCGGTGCCGTCAATGATCGCATTGGCAACATCGCTGACCTCGGCACGGGTGGGACGGATATTGGTGGTCATCGATTCCAGCATCTGCGTAGCGGTAATGGCGATTTTGCCGGCCTCGTTGCATTTGTTGATGATCATCTTCTGAATCATGGGCACCTCGTAAATCGGCAGGGAAACGCCCATATCGCCACGGGCAACCATGATACCATCCGAAACTGCAATGATATCATCGACATTTTTAATCCCCTCGCGGTTTTCGATTTTGGCGATTATTTTCGCTGTTCCGCCGTTTACGCTCATCTGTTCATTGAGGACGATTATATCCCTCTCGGTGCGCACAAATGACTGCGCGATCCAGTCGACTTTATTTTCCAGGCCGAATTTGATATCACGCTTGTCTTTTTCGGTCGCCTCATGGAATTTCAATTCCGCGCCGGGCACATTGACACCCTTGTTCTCCTCGACAATGCCGGGCAGCACAACCTCGGTCTTGATATAATCCTCATGATGTTCCAATACGTGCAAGGCGATATAACCATCGTTGATATATACATAGCTGTTTCTTTTTATGTCATTCAATGATCCGGGGTAATCGAAAGGGATAACATCCGGGCCATCGAAATCCGGACGATTGGTCATGCGGATTATCTGCCCCTTTTCCAGCGCGATCGAATCGCCATTCTTGAATTCACCGACACGAATACGGAAACCCTCCAGGTCCTGCAGGATCCTGACATCCCTGCCCATCTCTTGATTGAGCTTTCTGATCAGATCGATTCGTTTCTTGTGTTCGGCATGACTGCCGTGCGAGAAATTAAGCCTTGCCACACTCATCCCGCCCGCAATCATCCTGCGCAGCGTTTCGATGTTGCTTGACGCTGGTCCCAGGGTACAGATTATTTTTGTCGAGGGCATAACCGTTTACCTTGTGATTGATTCATGACCAAGATATATCCAATGTGTCCTATTGTGAATAAAAAAACCGTGAGCGCATGATGTTTCATGTTAATTGATATTTGTGGCAGAAAAGGGCCATATTTGCGGGCGAGGGTTATTGAGTTTTTGCTTATTCTGCCGAATGATAGAGTAAGGGAGTCTAAATTATGACATCGATAGTAAAAAAATGTCCATCCTGTGGTGTGCCCTATACTGCCGAGGATATTCTCTACAGCCCGCATATCAGGCCGGTGGGGATGCTGTATGATGTCGACGATCTGCATGCCATGTATATGTTCCAGCATGAGACCCCGGACTGCCAGACAAGTTTCTGCCTGGATGTCGAGGAACTGCGCGAATTCGTCAGGGAACCGATACCGCAGGAAAAACGGACGCTGGAGAAGGACTGCGAGAGCCATTGCGTATCATTGAATGATCTCTCCGAATGCAAGCAGGAATGTTATTTCGCGCCCTATCGTCGGTTACTTTTGCAGATGCTGGCATTCCGCAAAAATAGCCAGCCTGCTGAAAAATGAGAAGTAGGTCAATTCCTATAAGCAGAATGCCCGGCAATTGACGGGGAATTGACGATTTCATTTCTAGTCAAGCCCTCTCAGGGCTTGACCTGCATTGAATCATAGATGCTAAATGCCTGACCTACGATACCTGTTGAATTCGGCAGCCCAGAAACGTGGGCGGCGTATGCCCACATGCGCCGCCATCCACGGCCGATGTGGGCATCGGCCGGGCATACATCGCGGAGCACGAGGACGTACTCCGCACACGATTAGTTGTAGGTCAATTCTGGAGGGAATTGACGATGTGTTTAAATTGAAATAAATCCGTCAAGCCCCCTCAGGATTGACCAGATGTATCTCAAATGCATCGGGCCGCTAAAAAATAATTACAATTCGATTTCCATGCCGTCATAGCCCAAATCGACACGCACCCCGTGCTCATCGGCAATCGCTTTGATCTGTTTACGGGCCCTGTCGATATCCTTGTAGAGCCAGCTTCCGAAATGGATCAGAACGATATGATCGGTAAATTCTGAGAATGTGCTCACCAATCTCGGCACCCCGGCATGGCCGTAGATTTTACCGCTCTCCCTGTCGCGCCGAACCATCCCCCCCTTGCGCACAAAGCTGGCCTCGGTCACCACCAGGTCGAGGTTTTTGAAATGCTCATGGTATTTCTTTTCGATCCAGATCATATCGCCGGTATAAAGGATTCGTTTGCGGTTTATGGTAATCAGGTAGGCCTGTGATTTGACTTTCAGGCTGTGGATGGTCGGGAAGGCGCAGATGGTATAGCCGATCAGGTTCTTTTTGTCGCCGAACTTTTTGACCCGGATACCCTTGTCGTCGTATTCCTCGGGCGCATAGACGGGCACATCGATTTCGGCTTTCCGGCCCCGGCGGATGAAGAAAGCGTGGTCGGGATGCAGGTGAGTCAGGATGATTCGTTTGGGATTATAGTCGAGATATTCTTTTTCGCCCAGGTCGACCAGCAGTTCGTTATTGATGAGCATACCGGAATGTTTGGAATGATACGGCGCGGAGGCCTCGATCTCCCCCCTTGTCCCCAGTATTTTAATTCTGACATTACCCGCTTTACTCATGGTGATATTATACGGGGTTGGTGATGGGATAGCAAGGAGCCTGTCCCCCAAAGAAAATAATCATGCAAAATTAGGTTTTAATAGGATCACAATTGCAGTATATTTGTCATACACCTGATATTGAATTAGGGAGGTCAAATCAAAGTGAGTATTCCAAAATACAATGAAATTATGTTGCCTTTGCTTGAAATAACAAAAGATAAAAAAGAGCATTCAATTAGAGAAGTAATAGAACAATTAAGTCAGGCATTTAAGCTTACTGAAAAAGAAAAAACGAAGTTTCTGCCCAGTGGTAAAGAACCGATATTTTACAATAGATCCCGGTGGGCAAGAACCTATTTGACGAAAGCCGGACTTTTGGATCATACCAGACGGGGATACTTTAGAATTACTGATAAAGGATTGGAAGTGCTCGAAAACCCTCCGGAAATTATTGATAACGAATACCTGAGTCAGTTTCCAGAATTTGCAGAGTTCACATCAGGTAAAAAGACCGATGCCAATGAGCAAAAGGAGATTAATGATTTGGACACCAAAAACCCTGAAGAAATGCTTGAACTCGCTTATCAAAAGCTCCGCGAAGAGTTAACCGAGAACCTTCTAAAAACTATAAAAACCTGCTCTCCGAGCTTTTTTGAAAAACTGGTAGTTGACCTCTTACTGAATATGGGATATGGAGGAACCAGAAAGGACGCAGGCAAAGCGATTGGTAAATCGGGCGATGAGGGTATCGATGGCATTATCAAAGAAGATCGATTCGGACTTGATATAATTTACATTCAGGCTAAGAGATGGGAAGCTGTGGTTGGCAGGCCAGAAATACAGAAATTTGCCGGAGCACTGCAGGGGCAACGAGCAAGAAAAGGTATTTTTATCACTACCTCTTCTTTCTCCCGCGAAGCACAGGACTACGTTGATAATATAGACAGCAAAATTATTTTGATTGATGGTGAGTATCTTGCACAATTAATGATAGATCACAACGTCGGAGTGCATACATCCTCCAAATACGAAGTAAAAAACATAGATTCAGATTATTTTATTGAAGAATAGGATTTACTGCTGCCATTGGCAGGAGCGCGGGGCTCCTGCCCTACAGGACTTTTCGAATGAATGCGGGTTCGGTCAGGATGGGAATCCTGACCGCGCATGAAAGATTTGTAGCCAATCCAATGGATGGGTTTTTATTTCGCACCCGTTGGGTGCGGTACAATGTTTTGATAAAAAGCAGGAGATTCCCACGTCCCGATATATCGGGGCTCGGAATGACCGCGACCAACGCCCCATAAATTAAAAAGGGTGGCATGTTCAAGCGCAAGCTTGGGCATGAAAAGAATTCACAATCCGGTCCAAATGGATTTGAGCCGGCCACCCCCCGTCAGATGTGGGCATCTGACGGGCACGGTATTAGGAAAGTGGGCGTCAGAAGTATGTGCCGGGCTACTTCTCGGTGTGCACGGGGACATACTCCGCGCACATCTAATCTGTGCCGAGCGTACCTCCCGGTGCGCATGGGGACATACTCCGCGCACATGTAATTTGTGCAGGGCGTACCTCCCGGTGCGCCCGGTGACATACTCTGTTTTTGATATAATGGCTCAGCGCCAGATGGAACTGACGAATTCTTCGACTTCGGGGACCCCGCCCTGCAGGATCAAATAACCGTCAAAGGGCTCGCGTTCGGTGATCTCATCGTTGATCGGCGTGAGCATCATCTCCCTGACCTTCTCATGATCGGTGGTATGCGCCAGCACCCATCCCAGCTTGATATAGGCCACCTCCGGCAACATATTTTCGCAGGGAATAATGCCGACCTGCAGAAGATCACGGCCGGTATCATAAACATACATCTGCACATACCCCCACAGGGTCTGCACAGTCATAACCACCGAAATACCCTTCTCGACCGCTTTCCTGAGCGGCGGATACAACGGCTTGTTGACATGCCCCAGTCCGGTTCCGGCAATCACTATGCCCTTGTAGTCGTTATCGATCAGGGCCTCGATAATATCCGGACGCATATTTGGATAGTAATAAACAATCGCAACTTTTTCCTCGAAAACCGGATCGACCCTGGGCTTGCGGCTCATATCGCGGCGGGTGTAATCGGTCTTGACCGGTGTGACACTGTCCGGCGTAACCATAGCAATTGGCACATCACCGATCGTGCGGAATGTCGAGCGGTATGATGAATGCATCTTGCGTACACGGGTGCCCTTGTGCAGGAGATTATACTGATCCGAGGTGGGTCCGAACATGCAAACCGTGACCTCGGCGATATCCGAGTGGGCGGCGGTATGGCAGGCGCATCGCAGGTTAAAGGCCGCATCCGAGGAGGGCCTGTCCGATGATCTCTGCGATCCGACCAGAACGATCGGCACCGGGCTGTCCTGAACCATAAATGATATCGCCGCGGCTGTGTGATGCATGGTGTCGGTGCCATGCCCGATCACGATCCCATCCACGCCATTCTCGATTTCCCGTCCAATAGTTTTGGCCGTATGGATATACTGCTCCGGGCCCATGTTTTCGGAAAAGATGCCGAACATTTTCTCGGTCTTGAGATTGCATATATCGGCCAGCTCCGGCACAGCGCCATAAAGCTCGCCCGGCGTAAAGGCCGGAATCACCGCGCCGGTACGATAATCAAGGCGCGAGGCGATTGTCCCGCCGGTACCCAAAAGGGTGACATTGGGCTTGCCCGGGTCGCGCGGGAATTCGGATTCGGGGATTTTGTAATGGGCCTCTTTATGGCCAACCTCGCGGATCGATTCGATGCTGTCGGCATGCACTCCGACATTGTAGCCGTTGGACATCTTCAGCACCAGATGAAACTCATCGGCGGTCTCGGATCGCGGCAGGATGACACCCTTGAATGATCCGGTTTTGGTCGTCACCTCGACATCCGACCAGACATACACATTGAAATTTTTCAGAGCGGAAAGTACCGGGCCGCGGTAGCCCTTGAATTTATCATCGGACATATCTCACCTCGCTGTTTGAAGGCACAAAATATCTAATCGGGAGGTGAAAGTAAAGATCAGACAAAAAAATTATCCGGACCTTTTCCAGGGCTGAAAAAGATCCGGATGAGATGGCAGAAACAAAAGTAAGAGGTCATAATGGCAAAATGCCAGCTATGTATCTATTTTAATTTCGCAGCTTTATAATCTCTTTAATTTCTTTCATACGGTGGTAACAATTTTTCCTCTTAGATGTGCCCAAATATATTAGATTAATCTAATTCTGTCAAGAAAAAAACACAATTTTTATCCGCTATTTCTGTTGTTTATCTATAATCCTTTATAGTACAATCAATTAGAATCATCTAACTTCTCCAGAAAAAGCTCCAGGCTGTCGATTGACTGCTTATGCAGGATATGCTCAATATTGCAGGCATCCTCCTCGGCAATCGCGGCCTCCACCCCGAGCACATCAATCAGGAATTTCCGCACCAATTTATGACGGCGTTCCAGCCGTTTGGCCAATGCCTGCCCCTCATCGGTTAAGACCACATAACCGCTTTTTTCATGTTCCACCAGCCCGGATTTACGCAGACGGTCAACTGCAACAGTCACAGTCGGCGAGGCCACATCGCGCAGGCCGGCGATATCCTTGATCCGTGCCACGGGATTATTTTTAAGCAGGGCATAGATAAGCTCGACATATTCCTGCTCGAAGGTGGAGTAATCTTTTACCGATACGGTTTTATTTTCTTCCATAACATTAGACATATTTAAGAAATATATATTCCTCTATGATACGAATGTCAAGCGATTTAACATGGCATATAAAAATAATTCCGACCGGAGCGTATGGATTATTTTTTGCGGGCGAATTTTTTCAATGCCCTGATCAGCTTTTCGATATGTTCCTCGCTATTGTAGAGATGAATCGATACGCGGATCAGGCCCTCGCGGAAGGAGAGCAGGATATCTTTGCCGGTCAGTTTGTCGAACAGTTCTTTGGCGTTGTCGCAGGCAAAGCTTATGATCGAGGATCTGTTCTGCGGCCCGATACTGCTCTTAAGCGTATAGAAATCATCGGATTGCAGATATTCGATGAGCATATCGCCGAGGTACAGGTTGTGCTCATGGATATTTTCCACGCCCACTGAATGAATCAATTGAATCGACTGATGCATGGCGAACATGTCCACAAACGGATAGGCCGAAAGGCGATATTTTTCGGCGGTTTTTTCCGGTTCGAGATTGTGGCGCATGAGGTTGGTCCAGTCCTCCTGCCAGTCGACCCCGAACCATCCGGCCACACGCGCCTTGATCGGGATTTTTGGTTGGGGAGCGACATAGAAAAAGCCGGTCCCGACCGGCGAAAGCAGCCATTTCTGGGCCCCGCATGACAGGAAATCGATCCGGCATTTGTCGACATCCAGCGGGATATTGCCAACTCCCTGTATGCCATCCACAAGAAAGAAGATATTCTTTTCATGGCAGATCTGCCCCAGGCGTTCCAGATCATTGCGGAAACCATTGAAATACTGCACGAACGACAGGGCCAGCATGCGGGTCTGCGGCGTGATTTCATTTTCGAAGGTCTCGATATCGAAGAACCCGTCGCGGGATTTGATAAATTTCACATCCACGCCCTCGGTCCGCAAGTTGGTCCATGGGTAAGTGTTAGCCGGGAATTCGAGATCGGAGAGGATAATCTGGTCACCTTCTTTCCAGTCGATACCATTGGCCACAATCGAGAGGCCATGCGAGGTATTGAAGCCGAATTCGATCTGCTCGACGGGAGCGTTGATAAAATCGGCCAGCAGAGGACGGATTTCGCGCCAGTAATCGAAAACATAGCGGGTCGGATCGCGCAATTCGGCCCAGTTATCGACAAATTTCTTCAGTGCTTTCTGTGTTTCGATCGGCCAGGGCCCGATCGAGGCGGCATTGAGATAGGCTTTCTTCTCCAGTACGGGAAATTTCTTGCGCAGTCTTTTGCGAATATCTGAGGGCAGGTATTTGCTCATATTGAATTCCGTTAATATTGGATGAAATGTGTAATTGCCGCCAATGCGGCCGTGATTTTCAGCAGGTTGAAGAACAGCGTGGACAGCATAAGCGCGGCTGGCATTTTAATCCTGAGCGACAGATTCAGGGCATAAGGCAGGCTGCCCAGCACATACGCCCCGATCCCAATAGCCACACCTGCCCGAAAACCGGTAAAAGGCATGACCGGATAGAGCCAGAAATACGCCAGTGCCGGCAGGACCACAAAAAAGAGCAGATCGGAGATTAACTGCATGAAATACAGCGAAAATCCCTTATTCTCACGCCGATCCTTGTCAAGCATTCGATTCAATCCCAGCGCGCTTTCGAATACGGCCTGGATAAGTGTCACAACCACAAGCGGCACAGCGCCGTACAGAAATGTCATGAGGATAATGCGGGTCATTGACGCTACAGCCAGCCTTCCATCTTATACCATTTATAGGTTTCCCGGAAACCGTCTTCAATGGCAATTCCGGCCCGCCAACCCAGCAGATCCTCCGCCTTTTCGGCCGAACAGATCCAGTAATTATAGGACAGTTCGCGGATTTTATCGGGTGCGAAGGGTGCGATCTTGTTGAGCATATTGCTGACGGATTTTACCAGATGAGCGATGGCATTGGCGACGCTGACAGGGACGATAACATCGACCGTATCCTTGCGCATCACATCGGCAATCAGAGCCATCAGAAAATCCATCTCATAAATGCCCGGATTGCATGCAAAGAAGCTTTCACCCACCGCTTTGTCATTTTCGGCCGCCAGGAGGCAGATATCGGCCAGGTCGCGGACATGAATCATGGACACGAATTTATGGTCAAAGCCCAGTTTGACATTAAAACCCAGCCCGATCATGCGAAAAAACTTGTAAACATCAATATCACGAGGGCCATAGACCGCAGGTGGACGGATAATCGTGACCGGGTAATCATCCTTGAAACGCAATACGGCGTTTTCGGATTCCAGCTTGGAATGACCGTAATCGGAGACCGGATGGGGCCTGTCTTTTTCGGTAACAGGCACAAGCGATTCAGCCGGGCCGGCGGCGGCCTGCGAGGATATATGCACGAACCTTTTGATATCCGGCTTATGCTGTTTGACCGCTTCGGCCAGGTTATTGGTACCATCCCGGTTTACACGCATAAATGTTTCGCCGTCACGGGCTTTGACAAGACCGGCGGGATTAAACACAACATCGACATTTTCGAGGATCGGGGCCAATGATTGCGGATCGGAAAGCTCGCCGTAAACGATTTCCATTTTGAGATGCTGGATGAAGCGCAGGTTGGATGTTTTACGCACCAGCGCCTTGACATGCCAGCCCTCATCGATCAGCTTTTCACAGAGATGGCTTCCCACGAAACCATTGGAGCCCGTAACCAGGGCAGTGCCTTTATTCATAAGCCTGTTTGAGCTTTAATTTTCTTGACAAAACTCGTTTGTCAGCGTAACCTTACAGCTTTAGCTGAAAGAATAAGGAAATGCAAGGAAGCGAACAAGTAAAAACTCGAGACATCTTTGACAAATGCCGCGCATTTACTCGCGCAGCCGAAGTTCGTAACGCGGGGGTTTATCCGTATTTTAATCCGATTTCCTCGGCCGCTGCCAACACCGTAAAAATCAACGGCAAAGAGCTGATCATGATCGGCTCCAACAATTACCTGGGACTGACAACTCATCCCGAGGTGATTGAGGCGGCGCAGAAGGCTACGAAGAAATACGGGGTCGGATGTACCGGTTCGCGTTTTTTGAATGGTACCCTGGATATTCATCTGGAACTGGAAGAAGAGCTTGCCCGCTTTATGCGCAAAGAGGCGGTGCTTGTTTTCTCCACCGGATTTCAAACCAACCTGGGCACAATCTCCAGCCTGATTCACAAGAACGATATTATCCTGGCCGACAGGTCCGACCATGCTTCGATTGTCGATGGTTGCCGCCTTGCATTTGGTAAGACACTCAAATATCGCCACAATGACGTAGCCGACCTGGATCGAATCATGGAATCGCATACGGGCGATTTTGGCGCCTTTGTCGTTGTGGACGGCGTGTTTTCGATGGAGGGTGATATTGTCGACCTGCCCGGACTGGTTCGTTTGCGCGACAAATATAATTTCCGGCTGATGGTTGATGATGCGCATTCCATGGGCGTTTTGGGCGAGGATGGTTCGGGGACGGCAACTCATTTCGGCCTGAATGACCGGGTTGATTTAGTCATGACCACTTTTTCCAAATCGTTTGCATCGATAGGCGGAGCAATAGCGGCCGATTCGTATGTGATCGATTTTATAAAGCACTTTTCACGGCCATTGATATTTTCCGCCGCATTGCCGCCCTCGGCTGTGGCAACAGTCCTGGCCTGCCTGAAAATCATCAAATCGGAACCGGAACGCCGCGAAAAGCTGATCAAAAACGGACAGAAGATGCGCAAGGGCCTGACTTCGATGGGCTATGATATCGGGGTATCAGAAACTCCCATAGTGCCGGTTTATATCGGCGACGATATGGCCTGCTTCACGTTCTGGAAGGTTCTCTATGATGCCGGTATCTTTGCCAATGCCATCATAGCCCCGGCGGTAACACCCGGCAATGCCCTGATAAGAACTTCGTATACCGCTACGCACACTGATGAGCAGCTTGATTTTGTCCTGGAGACTTTTGAAAAAGTGGGCAAAAAGCTCGACCTGATATAGCCTATGCCATTCGAAGACATACAGATTGTCGAGGTCAAATCCGGCCGCGACATGAATAGGTTCATCAAGTTCCCATTCAAGCTTTACAAAGACGATCCCAACTGGGTGCCTCCGCTGATTGCCGAACGGAAATCATTTTTCGATAAAAATAAAAATCCGTTCTTCCGCTATTCGCGGGTGAAATATTTCCTGGCAAAAAAGAATGGCAAGCTAGCCGGACGGATCGCCTCGATTGTAAATTATAATCACAATGCTTTTCACGAGGATCGTGTCGGTTTCTTCGGCTTTTTTGAGTGTATCGATGATTACGATGTGGCCAGCGTTCTTTTTCGAGTAGCATTGATCGAACTCAAAAAAGAGGGCCTGGTGGTCATGCGCGGGCCGACAAATTTCTCCACCAATTATGAACTGGGCTTTGTTATCGACAATTTTGATTCACCGCCGATGGTGAATATGCCCTATAATCCGAACTATTATATCGATTTTATGGAAAAATTCGGGTTCCGCAAGTCCAAGGACCTGTATGCCTTCAAGATGACACGAGATAATCGTCCTCCTGAACGTGTGGAGAAAATCGTCGAGAGGATCAAGCACAAGGAAAATGTCAAGGTGCGCAATCTGGATATGCGCAACTTCAAGTCGGAACTAAAGGTCGTTAACAAAATTTACAATAAGGCCTGGAGCAAAAACTGGGGCTTTATTCCTCTGCCGGATGATGAATTCCTGCATATCGCCAAGGATATGAAGGAAATAGTCGATCCCGACCTGATCTTTATTGCCGAGGTTGACGGTAATCCGATCGGCTTTTCCATGGCCCTGCCCAATGTCTATCAGATACTTCCTTATACTAAAGGACGGCTGTTTCCATTCGGCGCAATCAAACTGCTCTGGCACTCCAAAATCAAGAACAAGATCAACTCCCTGCGCATCATCACCATGGGAATAGAACATGACTACCAGAAACGGGGTATTGACAATGTGTTCTATCTTGAAACATTCAACCGCGGACTTGAAAAAGGCTATGAATGGGGCGAAATCTCATGGGTTCTGGAGGATAATGAGCTGATGATCCGTGTCGCCAAACTTCTCGGCGCTGAACACTACAAAACCTACCGCGTTTTTGATCTTCCCCTGGGCGCGGAAACAGATTAAAGCCCTGTTATTATATCCCAAAGCATAGATATCTTACCAATTCTCCCGGTTTTCTCTAAAACGATCAACGGCTTATGTCGAAATATAATTTGAGGAGAAAGCTGATAAAATTGCTCGTGCTGACCGCACGCAAAAGCCAGGGGCTACTGTTGGCAGATGAAAAATGATTATATAAAAAAGCCCGGCCCTATTCCGCTGGCACACCTCAAGAAACTGCTTGAGGTTTCAGATGAGGCGCATTCGAACAAAATCGAATACTGGCAGGAACGTATACTTAAGGTCCTGCTTATGTCGACCATGTTGCTGGGCATGATCGCTTATGTTCCCAGTGTTTATTTCGCAATTAAGGAAAATTACTGGTTGCTGGCCGTCATAGATACAGTTGTCTATGCCTGGATGATTTATCTCTGTCTGAGCAAGTCCTTGAAATACCGCACCCGTGTACTGAGTATAATCTCTATCGCATACCTGTTGGGCATCTACCTGCTTTATCTAACCGGACCGTTAGGTGGAAGCACTCTCTGGCTGTTTTCATTTCCGATACTAACAGTGCTTTTTCTGGGAATCCGGCCCGCCGTATATGCACTTGCTTTAAATGCATTCACGTATATCGGCACGCTGATCCTGATTGAGCTTAATATCACCCCCTGGTCGGCAGGACTTTCAAATGCCTTCAATATCTTCCTGATTCAAAGTGGAAATGCCCTGGCCTTGAACGGCCTGCTGACATTTGCCATAGGCTCATTGGTCAAAGGTTTCAAGACTGCATTCGAAAATGAAGAACATATCATCAAAACCCTGCGTGAAAACCGCGAGAAGGTGATCCGTACCAATGAACGGCTAAAACGCGAGATGGTGGAAAGGCGCCATGCGGAGGAGCGAAACAGGCTTTCGCAGGAAAGATTCAAGCTGCTATTTGAACTTGCGCCGGATGGCCTTTTCGTCTGTGACCTGCGCGGCAGGTTTATCGACGGCAATCGTGCCGCGGAAAAGATCATCGGCTGCAAAAAAGAGGATTTGATCGGCAAGAGCTTTATCAAGCTCAAGCTTCTGCCGCCGGAGCAGATGCGGCAGGCGATCCGCCTGATGGCAAAAAACAAGGCGGGCAAAAACACCGGTCCGAATGAGTTCACGTTATTACGCATGGACGGCAGCGAGGTTTATATCGAGGTCTCGACTGTACCGATGAAACTCGAGGGCAAACCGGTGCTCCTGGGTATAGCCCGCGATATCAGCGACAGGAAAAAAGCCGAAGAAGCCCTGCGAGTCAGTGAGGAGCGGCTGAACATGGCCCTGGAAGCTACCAGTGACGGTCTCTGGGACTGGGATATACGAAGTGGTCAGGCATATTTCGGCCCGCGCTGGTTTACCATGCTGGGCTATGAACCGGATGAGTTACCGGGCACCTATGAGACATGGGCGAATCTGCTTCATGAGGATGATCGCGATAAAACTGAAGAAACAGTTCGCCAGGCAATAGACGATAAATCCCCAAGCTTCGAAGTCGAGTTCAGGATGAGAACCAGGCAGGGTGATTATAAATGGATTCTATCCAGGGGCAAGGTGGTTGCCCGAGACTCCCGGGGACATCCGATCCGCTTGGTCGGCACACATGTTGATATCACCGATCGCAAAGATGCCGAGACAGAACTTCGTCACCAGGCCGCCTTTGCGCGCAATAATCCCGCGCCGGTGATCCAGGCAAATTTCGAGGGAAAGGTAATTCGCGCCAATCCCGCGGCCGAACGCCTGTTTAATTTCGAGCTGTCCGATATCAATATCGATGAGCTCTTCCCTGATTATCGGGATAAGTCACTGGAGGAGATACGCTCATTTAAAGAGATCCAGGTCGAGCAGGATATGCTGCCGGGTACTTTCCTGTTCACAACGAAATGGGACATGATCACGCAAACATTTTATATCTACGGAAGTAATATCAGCGAAAGAAAACGCGCCGAACGGGCCCAGACAGTACTGCTAAATATTTCCGAGGCGGCCAACAGCACCTCCAGCCTTTATAAGCTGCTGAAAACAGTTCATCGCGAACTGGGCACATTGATCGATTTCCGCAATTTTTATGTCGCCCTGTATGATTCAGAAGAAGAGGTGTATACATTCCCGTACTGCGTTGATGATAAGGACGGTGATGAATATGAATCGCAGCCTCTTAAGGGTAGCCTGACCGATTATGTTCGCAGGCTGGGCAAACCGGTGCTGATCAATGCAGCCAGGCATGAGCAACTCAGCGAAGAGGGTGAGGTGGAACTAATCGGCAACCCCTCGAAAATCTGGATGGGCGTGCCGCTCAAGACGGCCAGCGAGGTGACCGGCGTGATGGTTCTGCAGGATTATGAAAACCCATATAAATTCACACGGACTGAACTGGACCTTTTGACTTTTGTCTCCGGCCCGATTGCAATGGTCATAGAACGCAAACGCAATGAAGAAAACCGGCGCAAGCTTCAGGAAAAACTGGAGAAGGCGGAACGGATGGAATCGCTGGGTATCCTGGCCGGCGGCGTGGCGCATGACTTAAACAATATGCTTGGTCCTCTGGTGGGCTACCCCGATCTGATCCTGTCACGTCTTCCCGAAGACAGCCCGGTGCGCAAGCAGATCGAAAAGATGGGCCGTTCGGCCAGCGAGGCGGCAGATGTTATTCAGGATCTTCTGACCCTGGCCAGGCGCGGGCGCTACGAGATGCATCCGCTTGATCTGAACAGCGTTGTGGATTCATATACCGAGTCGGCCAATTTCAATAAACTGGTGTCCGAGAATCCCAATGTTGAAGTCAATATCGACCTGGATCGCGAATGCGGACTGATCAACGGTTCCGAGGCTCATCTCTGGAAAGTGATTATGAACCTGGTGGTCAATGCCTTCGATGCCATGAAAGACGGCGGACGGCTTTCGATCAGCACGCGCAGGCGTTTTAAGAACAAGCTGATCAGCGGAATCATAAATATCCCGGAAGATGATTACATTATCCTGCGCATTGCAGATACGGGTGTGGGCATAGCGCCTGAGGATATTGATAAAATATTCGAGCCTTATTTCTCCAAGAAGAAAATGGGCACCTCGGGCAGCGGCCTGGGCCTGTCGGTAGTCTATGGCATTGTCAAGGATCATAAAGGCTACTATGATGTTTTCTCGGAAATCGGCCAGGGCACGGAATTCGTGCTGTATTTTCCTGTCACCGCCGATGCGGCCGATGAACTGGATCAGTCAGAGGCCTATCTGGGTGGCGAGGAAAAAGTGTTGATTGTTGATGATTCCGCCGAACAGCGTGAAATGGTGGCCGACATGCTGGAAAGCATGGGCTATGATATTCATTGCGTCTGCGGAGGACGTGAGGCGATTGATTACCTGAAAGACAGCCAGGCGGATATAGTGCTTCTGGATATGATCATGGAAAAGGATTTCGACGGCTTGCGTACTTATGAAGAAATCATCAAGATTCATCCCGGCCAGAAAGCGATAATAGTTTCCGGGTACTCACAGACAGAACATGTACTGCGCATGCAGGAACTGGGCGCCGGGCAATATGTCAAAAAGCCATATACGATCGAACGGCTGGCCCGTGCGGTTCGTGAAGAACTGGATCGCAAACCATCACAGGTGCCCGCGAATTAGATTATCCGCAGTTTTAGCTTGCTATCCTGTCATCCACTTGCATAATTCGAAAAACGGCAATTTTATAACCCGGGGTAGTATGAGACAATACATTCGCTTACTAATATCTTTAACTTGTATTTTGATTCTGATTGCAGCCTGCCATCCTGCAGATAACGGGCAGGTTGAAGAAGAAAAGCCGACGATTAGGCCTTTTCTGGTACTGTATGCTTTCGATGCCGAGGGGATTCTGCTGGCCGAGGAGATGGAAACCGACAGCGCGGCGCGTGTGTTTGGACGTTTTGTCGGATTCGGCAAGCTTGCCGGACAGGAGGTTGTCCTGGCGGAATCCGGCATGGGCCTGATTAATGCCTCCATGAGCACGCAAAGATTAATCGACCTGTATCATCCAAAGGCAGTGATATTTTCCGGGATTGCAGGCGCTGTCGACAGCTCGGTTCAAATCGGAGATATTGTAATCTGCGATAGCTGGGCTGTTCATGACTATGGTATCATATCCTCCGAGGGATTCAGCCCCTGGGATCAGCTATCGTATCTGGCTCATGTCGATAGCGTGGCCAGAGTCATGCACTTTGCCTGCGATTCAGTAATGATGCAAAAGGCAGGCACGATGCAGGCAAATGAGATCGGCCTGAATCTGATTGATGACAGGATGCCGAAACTGATAGTCGGCGGACATGGTGTCAGCGGCAATCAGTTCATTGACAATGCCGAAAAGAGAATATGGCTCGGTAATCAATTCGGGGCCCTGATCGTGGATATGGAATCCGCCGCTGTGGCGCAGATCTGCCATGCCAACGGTCTGCCGTTTATCGCGTTTCGTTCAGCCTCCGACCTGGCCGGCGGCGACAGGACACAAACAGCCGAAAAACAGCTTGAGGAGTTTTTCGAGGTGGCGGCCGAGAATTCATCGATGGTTATGATGACATTTCTGAGAAGCCTGGATTAAATCAAAATATTTTTTCATGCCTGATCCATGCTTTCAGGATTTTCTTGTCTTGAAACAGTTTGCCGATCATAATTACTTCTGAGTCTTTGATTGGCGAATGTTCATGAATGCCCTGCCAGACAACTTTCTGAGGCTCATAAAAGCTTGAGTGAATGAAATAGATACTGTCATTTTCAAAGGCCAGGAAGCCGACATGATAATCAAGGCCGATGAGATAAACACCCGCCCCCATTTTTCTCAGCTCTGTTTCCAGTTTTTTGCTATCGATATTGGCATATCTGCGGATCAGCGAACTGTCTTTCACAAAAGCATAGATGATTCTTGAGGCCGCCTGCCGCCCCAGCTTGCGACGATTGAAATTAAATCCCAGATCAGATAGAATATTGGCCACAAAATGGCCACATGCTATTTTGCCCTGCCCCGGTACTGAACTGATTCCATTAAAATCCCAATCAGTACCAATCCAGAAACGGCACAGATGCAAGAAGCTGATTTCCAACTGCATTCGCACCTGAGCATGAAAAGAATCGATGTTGGCGTCAGGCATCTGATATCGTGTCAGCAAACCTGATCGAACTTTGGAAAAACCGGCACATGCATCCCTGTATTCGAGTGTATCGGCGGCCCGGGATGTGGCACACAACGCCAGTACAAGCATAAATACAGCTATCGATCTCATAGCAAAATCCTGTTGAGGTTTCTAAAGATATGGCTGTTGATATGACGATTGAGAGCTTGATCTGTGAAATAAAAAAGTAGGCTGAAAAACCATCTGGCAAAGAATATATATGTATATCGAATCTATTCTGTGATCTCTTCCTTGGTCATCCTGGTCGACATGGGATAAATCGTAATATCCTGGTACTGGACATAGTCGGCCGATGAAGTCACGGCAATCAAGGCATCAGCGACATCATCCGGCTCGATCATCTGCGCACGTTTTTCACTGTCGGGTTCGATATCCTGATTCTGGGTATTCATCGCATGCGGATAGACATTGGTTACCCTGATTTTATATGGCTTCAACTCAGCCTTGAGGCTGTTGCCGAACATCATCAGGGCCCCTTTCGAGGCGCAATATGCCGAAAGATTTTCCAGACCCAGTTTGGCGCCGATCGAGCAGATATTTATAATCTGCCCCTGTTTGCGCTTTTTCATGTGCGGCAGCGCGAATTTGCATGTCAGGAATGCTCCCTTGAAATTGACATTCATGGTCAAATCGAAATCATCAACCGACATCTCATCGACTTTGCCCATCTTGAAAACACCGGCATTATTGACCACTATATCGATCTGTCCGAATCGCTCGACTATCTTATCGATCAGCGACTTAGCATCATCCTCGCTGGTAATATCAGCGACAACTTTGAGGACCTGATCGGAGGCCCTGCTGAGTTCCTTTTCGGCATTATCCAGTTCCTCCGGTTTCTGGGATGTGATCACCACCCTGCATCCTTCTTCGAGGAATCTTCCGGCAATGATTTTGCCCAGTCCCCTGCTTGAACCTGTTACCAGAACTACCTTGCCATCAAGCCTTCCTGACATCCGATGCCTTCCTCTCGCTTGAGTCCGATGATTTCTTCTGTTTCATGCTCTCAACCTGAGCCATCTCGCGCCTTTCGGCCTTGAGGTTGCGGATAATCTGGGCGTAGGCATTATGATTATGGATCGATTCCTGATTCTCGGATTCCACGCTGAACCAGTCGATCCGTTCATCATCCTGAAGCCGGCCGGTAATCTCGCGCACGACATCCTCAACAAAAGCCGGATTATCGTAGGCCCGTTCAGTTACGTATTTTTCATCTTCACGCTTGAGAAGTGGATAGAGCTCACATGAGGCCGATTTCTCGACCACCTCGATTAAGTCCTCGAGCCAGGTAAATTCATTGACCTGGACCCTCAGGGTCACGATCGAACGCTGATTATGCGCACCTCTTTCGGAAATCTCTTTGGAGCAGGGACACAGGGTTGTTACCGGCACACGGACAGTCACGGTGGCATTGCTGTGCTCGTCACCATTGGAAACAGCCTCGATCGAACATTCATAATCGAGCAGGGCGGACTGCCTGCTGACCGGCGCCTCTTTATTTATGAAATAGGGAAATGTCAGCTCAAGATGTGCTGTTTTGGCCTTCAATTTGAGCTTCATCTCCTCCAGGATCTCATTAATATTGCGTATATCGATTTCGCCGTGATGACGGGTCAGGACCTCCACGAAACGTGACATATGGGTGCCCTTGAACTGCCGCGGCAGGTCGACATACAGGTTGATGCTTGCTGTGGTATGCTGAAGTTGTTTGGTCTTGTCCCGCAATGCTATGGGGTACTTGATGTTCTTTATGCCCACGCGATCAATACTGATATTGCGCTCATCCCTTTGACTCTGTACATCTTTCATTTCTTATCACTCTCTTTCTGCAACTGCAATGTTGTTCTCAGTCTCGAACAGCTTTACCCGCTCCAGTGTTCCATTGGGGAGCTTTTCATCCAGTACCTCAAATATCCGTCGCGCAAGGTTTTCCGCGGTCGGGATGATTCCGCGTGTGAAATCGACATCAACATTGAAATTGTGATGATCGCATTTGGAAACGATATGCTCATTGACTATCTTCTTTAAGTCCTTGAGATTCATGATCATGCCTGTTTCCGGGTCAAGTTCGCCGGTGACCGTAACTTCCAGTACATAATTGTGCCCATGGCCATGCGGATTGGAACATGGCCCGAAAATACGCAGGTTGTCCTCTTCGGAAAGCTGTGGATTAAACAGCCTGTGACCGGCCGTGAACCTTGTTTTCCTGGTTATCGTCAGTTTCATTTCATCATCCTGCCTGTTTCTGCATCTGCCTGCCCGCCAGATAAATCTTGTAATATGTCAGCCGGGCGGCCATTATGATCAAAAAGTACAAGTTAAACGCAAATGCTATAATAGTCAATGACAGCGCAGGGTTTCCCAAAAGCAGGCAAATCACGAACACAAAGATATGCGTACCGAAACTAAGCAGTGAGTTTAATGTCAGGAAAACTTTGTCGGTATACCATTTTTGCCTGTCAAAACCGGGATATTGTTCGAGAATACTGATCGAAATCTCGTCAATTTTGCGAACCACAACATCCTGCCAGCCATACATGATCAGATATATATAATGCAAGGCTTTCAATGCCCCTTTTTCATCTTCCTTTACACCGCTTTCATCGGGTTTGGCGGCCAGGTGCCTGCTTTCCAGCATTTCACCATATTTGAGCTGGTAGTAATTGAAATAGGAGCATTGCATGAATAGCGAGAACCATGTCAGTATACCCATGAAAATGTATCCGGTTTCTCCTGAAAGATCGTAGGCGCGATATGCAATCGAGGCAATTATGCATGTCAGAACAAACATATCGCCCAGAGAGTCCATAAATCTTCCGATCCGGGTAATTTTGCCTGTCAAACGTGCAACAGAACCATCGGAGGCGTCACATATATCCCGCAAATGAAGCAAAATCGCGGCGATAATAAAATTGCCGGCCAGTATAAGTCCTGCCGATGCCAGCCCCAGGATAATTGCCAGGCTCAGGATCATTAGTGGGTTGAAGCCGAGGTAATAAAAGAGCCTGAAAGCCAACGGGTAGTAAAATATCCATATTACGGACAGGTTAAGGTATTTATCGTCGCCTCGGAATTTATAGGCGCGCGACCAGTCGACCGATTCAGGCATCTATTTCCCCGGGATTTTGATATTCTCGCCCGTGACGGGATCGGAATCAGATGATGCCAGGTAAAGCACTGCGCGGGCAATATCTTCAGCTTTCAAAGCAGGTGTATCAACAGAGGGCCAGGCCTGCTCGAACATTTTCGTATCCACTCCCCCCGGCGAAACCTGGTTGACACGGATACCCTTGTCTTCCAGTTCCACAGCCAGGATTTCGGTCAGTCCCCAGAGGGCGTACTTGGAGATATTATAGGCCGCAAGACCGGGGAATTTGCGCAAACCGAAACATCCGGAAAGAGATGAAATATTCACAATAGTGGCATGATCCGATTTTGCCAGCAATGGAATGGCATATTTGCATATCAGAAGCGGCGCACGGGAGTTTATGCGCTGGACCAAATCGTAATCATCGGGATCGATCTTTTCAACTTCAGATCGATCAAACACGCCGGCGCAATTGACCACAGAGTCCAATGCCGCGCCATGGGAATCGATATATTCGAATATGCCCTTTATATCACTGTCGCTGCCCAGATCAGCCGGTACAACATGAGCCTTGTGGCCCTGTTTTTCGAGGTCCTGTTTTAGATTATCCAATTCATCCTTAGACCGAGCGGTAAGAAACACCTCGGCGCCATGATTTGCGAATAGTATTGCTGTGGCCCGGCCGATTCCACGGCTTGCGCCGGTTATCAGCGCCCTGTATGCTTTTAATTTCTTTTCCATAACGACTGCATTTAAAACAAGATACAAACAAATAAGCAAGCGAAAAATCAAAATACAGGTACGCCAAGCTGATGTAAATGCGGTTGACAGTCAGTCGATTTTGGTATACCATTATTGAATTCAATAGCAAACCGAAAGGAAGACCTCCATGAAAAAAGCAGTTTTAGTGATCATTTTGCTTCTGATAGCATCGACATGCCCGGCCCAGGAGGATAGCCGTTCCTACCTGAGACATCCGGCCCTTTCGCCCGACGGCTCGACGATATGCTTTTCCTGCAAGGGTGATCTGTGGATGGTTTCTGTCAACGGCGGCGAAGCGGAACGTCTGACAGTTCATTCGGCAGATGATTTTCATCCGCAGTTTTCGCCCGACGGCAGTATGATCGTGTTCGCCTCGGACCGCTATAAAAACCCCGACCTGTATGTCATCCCGATCACCGGCGGCGAGCCCCGTCGGTTAACACATTATACCGGCACCGATATACCGACTGGCTGGACGCCGGATGGGGATACTGTCATATTCTATTCATATCGCGATTTCTACTATGATGTATACAAAGTGCCTCTCGCGGGCGGAACGCCGGTCTCGATTACAGGCGGCTTCTGGGAGGCCGAGTACAACGGTAAAATCACTCCTGATGGCTCGAAATTGGTTTTCAACAATGGCGCGGGACGATCCCGCTGGTGGCGGACTCATCTGGCAGGCGATGAAAACACCGACATTTGGATGATTGACCGTAGCGCCGATCAGATGGATATCCAGCGTCTTACCTCGCGTGACGGTCATGAGCTCTGGCCGATCTATGACACCGACAATGAGATTATATATTTCGTGGCAAACCGTGACAGCCTGCCCAATATATGGAAGCTGGACGTTCAAAACGGCACCGAAAGCCAGGTGACATCATTTACCTATGACGGTGTGCAATGGCTCAATTCCGATCCGCAGATGAAAAAGATGGTTTTCGAGCAGAATTTCTATATCTGGTATTTCGACCCGGCCCAGGGTGATCCGCGCAAGGTGAATATTACGCTGGCCTCGGATACGAAGGAAAATCCGGTCAAACATTTGGTATATCGCGGTGATGAGATCCAGGAATATGATATCTCGCCCGATAACAAGCTGGCGGCGCTGATTATTCGGGGCGAGGTATTCCTGATCCCGACCGAGGAACCGGAACTTGCGCGCAAAATTACGAATACCCCCCAGCGCGAAAAACATATCTGTTTCGGAGCAGATTCGCGCACTTTGTATTACTCATCGGATCGCAACGGCAACTATGATATTTATAAATACGACCTGACTAAGCGCCAGGAAAGCCGGATCACAAACGATACCGCCAATGAGTCCAAACCGCTTTGCTCGCCGGATACAAGCAAGCTGGTGTTTTATCGCGGGCTGGATCAACTGGTGCTTTATGATCTGCAACAGAATGCCGAGACCGATACAGTCAAGGGGATGTTTATCGACCTTGCTATCGAGCCGCATATTGAATACGATTTTTCGCCCGATTCGCGCTACCTGACATTTACAATGGCCGGTGAAACATACGAAACCAATATCTATATCACCGATTTTAAGTCGGAGCCGGTCAATGTCAGCCATCTGACAGATTACTGCTATCGTCCGCGTTTTTCAGATGACGGCAAGCTGGTCTATTTCTCGCGATGGGGCCGTGATGATCATGTGGGCACATTCAAAATCGATCTGAGTTACGAGCCGTTTGAATTCGCCGAGGATAAACTGGATTCGATCCTGGTTGAAACCGCGAAAGATGAAGAAGAGGACAAGGACAAAGATGACAAAAAGCCGAAGATTGAACCTACTGAGATCAATTTTGATGATATCCACAAGCGTGTCAAAGTTCTCCTGAATATGGAATCCTCGCAGAATTACCCGGTGGTCACACATGATGGCGAGAAGGCAATATTTATTGCCTCGATCATGGGCAAGCCGGAGGTCTGGTCGGTCAACCTGGAAGGCGATATTGAACTGACCCAATTGACACATTCCGGCAAAGGCAAAAGCGACCTTAAGCTGAGCAGCGATTCCAAACATGCCTATTTCCTCGAGGGCGGCAGCCTCAAGAAGATTAATCTGTCGGATAAAAAGACAGAGAGCCTTAAATTCACGGCCGAGATGGATGTGGTTGTCGATCTGGAAAACCGGCAGAAATTCCATGAGACCTGGTGGATGTTCGATCAGTACTATTATGACCCGGAACATCACGGTGTCGACTGGGATGCCATGCGCGCCAAATACAGCCCGTTGATCGAGGAACTTGAGACCGAGGATGAATTCCGGACTGTGATCCTGGAGATGATGGGCGACCTGAAATCATCGCATATCTATATCTATCCCAAACAGGGCGGGCCATCGGGTGAAGAAAGCTCGGCATACTACGGATTTTATATCGATCAGAATGAACTGGATCAGACCGGACGCTATAAAATCCGGCTGGTTCTTAACGGCTCTCCTGCGGCCAAAGCGGAGCCACCGATGAGAGCGGGACAGTATATTAAGGCTGTCAATGGTACCCGCCTGAGTGATGATATCAATTTCTACCAGTTGCTGGTTGGTGAACGGGATCGCAAAACGGTGTTCACGCTGGCCGATTCCCCCGATGGAACGGAATTCACAACGGCCGTAAAAGGTACAAGCATCTCGCCTGTCAATGACCTTGCTTATGAATACTGGGTCGAGCAAAGACGCTCAATGGTCGATTCTTTGTCCGATGGACGGCTGGCCTATATTCATATCCGCAGGATGAATAACGAATATCTGCAGAGATTCAAGCAGGAGATAGTCAATCAGACCGCCGGCAAGGATGGAGTGGTGCTGGATGTGCGCTATAATGGCGGCGGAAATATTGCAGTGCATCTACTGGGCATCCTGATCAAGGAACCGTATATCTACCGCAATTTCGTCGGCTATCCGGTGATCTCCGAAAACAAGATGCGTTCCAAGGCGCTTGAGAAACCATCGATACTTCTGATGAATAACGGTTCCGGATCGAACTCGGAGATATTTGCCGAGGGTTACCGCAAACTGGGTCTGGGCAAGATTGTCGGCACTCGCACAGCCGGCGGCGTGATCGGTACCGCATCATATAATCTAATCGACGATACGCGTATCCGCAGGCCCTCATGGGGATGCTACTCCACCGATGGCGAGAACCTGGAACTGATTCCGCGCTATCCGGATATCACGGTTGAGAATCTGCTGAAAGACATACTTGCGGGTGATGATCCGCAGTTGAAACGCGCGGTCGATGAATTGATGAAAGAACTGGATTAAAAAATAGGCCCGCAAAAAAAAAGGCCCCGTCGTTAAAAACGGCGGGGCTTATTATTTACAGCGGTTTCAGGTGAACCGGCGATTCGGCCGAAACCGAGGGCTTGATATTCTCGGCCGGTTCGGTTTCCGGCATGGTTATCCTGCCCCCCGGGGAGAACCATACCCGCACTTCTTCATGCGTGGTCAGGATGAATCCCAGTTGATCCAGGAGATCAACCGCCTGTGAGACCGAGATGCCGCGGTTCAATGACCTGCGCCAGCTTCCCTCCCGTCCCAGGCAAAGATATGTGGCCAGTACCGACCAAACCTTGCCGTTGATGAATAAAGGCACGGCGATATATACCATACCCGAGGGTGATGTCTCGGTGTAGACTTTTTCATCCTGCAGCACGGTAACACAGATATCACGGATCGTATCGGACAGATATTTTTCGGTTTCTTCGTATCTGCCATCGGATTTGCGGTTACCGTACCATTTTAGTTCATGGCTCAGGGGATTATAGAAATAAATTCCCCAGGGCAAATTAACCGAGTAATTCTCGATTGAGGTGTCGATGATTTCCTGATAGTTTTCCATTTACCCTAACTCTTTTTGTGACAGAAAAACCTGCCGCGTTCATTAATAGTGTCGACAGCGGGGCGGAAATTTGTAACGGGTGGAATCGCAATTGCTCAGAGATTATTCATGGCTTGGGGGATAGCTGTTCAGGACTTGATATCTTTAATATCTATGGGCTTTTTCCCGAAGTGGCAGTTGGGCTTATCCTCGAATGCTTTCACCAGGCAGAATGGATCGCGGATATTTAACGGCTCGCCGATACGGAACCCCTGGCCGTATTTAACTCCCACCATGGCACCGAAATAGCGGGCATAGTTTTCCAGCGACCAGATATAATTGCGGCTCTTCTCGGGATTCATGAACTGCGACTCATGCGCCTTGAGACATTCCATCCAGCGATCATACTGATCGGTGATATCGACCACAAAAGTCGGCTCGATCTCAAACGGCAGAAAATAATGGAAGAGCCCGGTAACAGTGTGAATTTCGCCCTCGATGGGCAGTTTCTTGAATGTGGCGTAATAAATCGAATTGGTAACTATTTGACCTGCCGCCAGATGATCCGGATGTGACTGGCGCTTGCCGTGCCCGCCGGAAACCCAGGGGGCCAGCACGATTTGGGGACGATATTTGCGCAGAAGCTCGGCAATTTTATAACGGTATTCGGGACGGTCGACCAGGCGTGTATCGCCCCAGTCGAATGTTTCCAGGAGATCGGCGCCCATCAGCTCGGCCGCTTTTTTTGCTTCACGGGCGCGGATTTCCGGATTACCGCCGGTACCCATTTCGCCTTCTGTCAGATAAATCAGACCGGTGCGATAACCGTAATCGGCCATCTTGATTAATACGCCTCCGGTACCGACCTCGACATCATCGGGATGAGCCCCGATGGAAAGAATATCATATTTGTCCTTATCCGACATAAGCAAAAAAATGGATGCTGCCCCGTGCGGAACAGCATCCTGATTAAATTTAGTCTATTTACATATCCTGAAGATTTCTGGAATGGAACTTCAGGATTTCAACCAGCCTGTCATAAATGAAATTCATGTTGTTGGCCGGATAACCGGGATAGCCGGTGTAGCTGTCCGAGCTGTAGATGATGCCGTTCTGATCGAAGATCGACATAACAGCCTGGGCCTGTTCGCCGAAATAGAACTGATCCTCATCGCTGTACTCCAGGTATACGGCGATTGAATCGAAATGACCGGCCGCCGGTGGAATGATATTATCCAGATCGGCCATCAGCCATTTATCCCAGACATTCTGGTACGGGTTGCCGTTATAGTCGAAGGGCAGATCGATACCGTAGAACGGCAGGTAAGTTGTCGAATCCAGGAAATCCGGATCGTCTTCATCCAGCGGATGCGGGCTGAAAGCCTGCGCCATGGAGAAGAACAGCTGTGTATATGGCTTGGTTGTAAACAACCCGGAAGTATCGAAATCATTCATAAAGGCATTGGGGTCACCCATGTCGAAAGGCTGTTCGGCAAAGACCGAATCGACCAGGCTCATGAGACCGCGCAGGTTGCCCTCGCCGTCGAATTTGCCGGCCGGGTTGGAGGCCGAAACGGAGCCATACAGGTCGGGCCTCATGGCCGCCAGCTTCAATGCGCCATAACCGCCCATACCGAAACCGCCGATGGCGCGTGAATCACGGCTGTCGAGGACCTTCAGGATCGGGTCAAGTTCGACCTCGATAAACTGAATCCATTCCTCGGTGATCATATCTTCAAACCAGCCATAGAATTCATTATTGTTGTACCAGCTTCCGCCGTACGGGGTGGAGACATCGACAGTGGCAATATAGAATTCCTTGATATCGCCTTCCAGTATCAGACTGTCGGCGATAATCTGAACCATGCGGGCCACATAGTAATTCTCATCTCCGCGGAAATCATGCAGCAGATAGAGAATCGGGAACGGCTGTCCCTGGGCCTCCCATGAAGGCGGAGTATACAGCTTGGTGAAAAAGTTTTTGCTTTCAGTAAAATTAAAGAGCTCATAACCGGCGTGGTCCTCTATTGTGCTGTATGCTCTTTTATATGTAAACACGCCGTCATTGTTTGTACCCCGGGGATTGATTTCGGGGAATGCCGGGTCATTGGACCGTTCGCCGCAACCGCACAGGAGCAGGCCGGCGATCAGCAATGCCATATATATAAGCCATGTTTTTCTATACATTATGCTAACCTCCTAAAACCTGACCGTGAAGCCGATGGATGTTACGAAGAGAACATTGTTGTAGGCGCCGCTCAGGTTATCGAAAATGCCGTCATCATTGTAATCATTGAGCGAGGCGACATCTGTTTCCGGCACAAACACCAGCTGGGCCGCTCCGGTAAGTTCAAACACGCCGGCAAACAATGATACGCCGCCGGTAAGATGATGCCGGTCGCCGGGATTGTTCCAGAAGATCATGGCATTTTCATCGGGGATCGGTGACTGATCGTAGCTGTAACCGCCACGCAGTGTCCAGCGCTCATTGATCTTGCCTTCCAGGCCGGCGGCAACACGAAAAGCATCATCCCAGTTGTTGATCATACCCTGGGGCATTAAGAGCCCGTTAATGAACGAGAATGTTGTCGTTCCGGAGGTGCTGTTGACCTCGAATTCCATATCTTCGTATTCCGACCAGAATGTATAAACGAAATCAATCGCACCTTTGACGTTGTCATTGAACATGTATTTCAGGCCAAAACCGAGTTCTCCCGGGAGAGTCCATTCGATATCGGCATCATGAGTCGCGCTATAGGTGTTGCCCTGATAAAGCTCCTGTTCAACCGAGCCGGTATCGGCATAAACCACCAGGTGACGATTTCCAGGAGCGTACAGCGTACCAATCGCATCACCGCTTAAATCAATCGTGGTCTTGCTCTGATAGGAGGCGCCGAATGTCAGCCGGTCATTGAGATGATAGATCATACCGATGTTGAATCCGATGCCCCATCCGGCCGCTTCATACTCGGTGGTGGTGACCAGGAAATCATAAGGACGGGCGTTGTAGATATTGCCCAGTTCATTGGGCACCATGACAAGCTGTGTGCTGTGCCAGTCGCCCTTGCGGATCGAAAGGCCCAGGCCCATGGCAAACTTGTCCTCGATCAGTTCGGCCGCCACAGTGGGATGGAAATCGATCACATCCAGATTCATCTTGTACTGATGATCCGGGAATATGACCATTGGCTCAACCACCGGATATGTAATCGTGTCATCGACATGCTCGTTATAGGCCGGGCTGAGACGGAATATGTCCCATTCGCTGACGTAATCGTAGGGCTGAAAAACCGCCAGGCCGACCGTGATATCCTGAAGAATAGGCACCAGGAACATACCTGATGCAAAACCGGTGTAGGCTATCTTATCATTCGGCACCCGTTCCTCCCCGTCAAGGTAGCCGATTGAATAATCATTGAGTGTGACCTCGGGTGTGAATTTGGCTCTGTTGCTGTAAAAGTCCATACCTGCCGCAAATTGGTTTTCGTACAGGTAAGCCAGACCTGCCGGATTGTAAAAGGCAGCACTCCAGTCATCCGCTACTGCGCGAAATGCTCCACCCATTGAGAGGGCGCGCAGACCGACGCCGGAGACAGCGTATCCGCCAGCCATTGCCTGGCCCGCAAACAGCAGGATCAGGAGTACAATGGTAACCGTGTAAAATTTTCGCATGGCTTCTAATATCTCCAGTTTTTGTAAATTAATTTTCCTGACAAACAGCGTCCATTATAGCTTAAGTCGTTGCAAAACAAACTTTTCTTCCAAGAAAAAACAAAGAACAAAACTACATTAGATTCGGTCCTTTGTCAACACTTTTTTGGCCTTTTGATCAGCCCTTATTGCTTGCTATCAACCATACTGACGCATATATTTCAAGAATGTCCAAAATCGCCGGCATAATTTCCTTGCCGGCCGTAAAAAGAAATGATTCTCTCAAGGAAACTTTGTGTTAAATCAATCATTTAATGCTTTTGTACATATAGATGGAACTGGATAAATGGCAGAAAAATACATTACCATACAGGGCGCACGCCAGCATAACCTGAAAAATATCGACCTGCGCATACCCCGCGATAAGCTGGTGGTAATCACCGGCCTGTCAGGCTCGGGCAAGTCCTCCCTGGCTTTTGACACGATTTATGCCGAGGGGCAAAGACGCTATGTGGAGTCACTTTCGGCCTATGCCCGGCAGTTCCTGGGGATGATGGATAAGCCGGATGTGGACCTGATTGACGGCCTCTCGCCGGCTATATCTATCGAGCAACGTACCTCGGGGCGAAATCCCCGTTCAACAGTCGGAACTGTAACGGAAATATACGACCATCTTCGTCTTCTTTTCGCACGGATCGGAATCCCGCATTGTTTCAACTGCGGTAAACAGATCGCCCGGCAGACATCCTCGCAGATGGTCGGCCGGATCATGGAACTGCCCGATAAATCGCGGCTGCAAATCCTGGCGCCACTGGTACGGGGAAGAAAAGGCGAACATAAGGATCTGCTCGAAAAGGCCCGCAAAGAGGGTTTTGTACGTATGCGCATCGATGGAGAGGTTTACCCGGTCGACGAACTTCCCATTCTGAACAAAAAAAAGAAACATGATATAGAAATCATAGTCGACAGGCTGGTTTTAAGCGATAAGGTCCGTCGCCGCCTGGCCGATTCAATCGAGACCGCCCTGAAGATCGGGGATGGCGTTTGTATTGCTGATGTGATCGGCAGCGAGGAGATTATTTTTTCCGAGAACTACGCCTGTCCGGATTGCGGCATATCATTCGAGGAACTTACGCCGCGCATGTTTTCATTTAATTCTCCCTATGGCGCATGTCCGGCCTGTGACGGTCTGGGGCAGCGCATGGAAATCGATGAAAGCATGATAGTTCCGGACCCCTCACTTTCGATCAATGAGGGTGCCATATCCCCCTGGGGCGCGGATATTGCCAACTGGTACCGGTACCAGATTCGCGGATTGGCCAGCCATTATAATTTCAAGCTCTCCACACCTTTTAATCAACTGCCCAATAAAATCCAGGAGATTATCCTGCAGGGTTCCGGCGATACCGAGATCAAGTTCACCTATGAGCACGCCTCCGGACGGGGCAATGCCCGGGGTGAATTTGTGTCCAGTTTCGAGGGCGTAATTCCAAATCTTGAAAGACGTTACAAGCAAACCGAATCCTCCGGCATCAGGCAATGGATCGAGCAGTATATGTCGGTTTCGGACTGTCCCCTGTGCGGCGGGGCTCGTTTGCGACGGGAGGCGCTGGCGGTTTATGTGGGCGGTAAGGGGATCGCCGATGTTACCCGTATGTCGATCAAGCAGTCTCAGCAGTTTTTCGATAATCTCAAGCTTAACCGCCGAGAGGCCAGGATCGCCCAGCAGGTTTTGAAAGAATTGCGCCAGAGGTTGGGATTCATGGTCAATGTCGGCCTGGATTACCTGACCCTGGATCGCGCCGCCTCGACATTATCTGGTGGTGAGGCGCAGAGAATTCGACTGGCGACACAGATTGGATCGCGTCTGACAGGTGTGTTGTATATTCTCGATGAACCCTCGATCGGGCTTCATCAGCGGGATAATCACAGGCTTTTAAATACCCTGACAGAGCTTCGCGACCTGGGCAATACGGTGCTGGTTGTGGAACATGACCGTGACACGATTGCCTCGGCCGATTATGTGGTCGACCTGGGACCCGGGGCAGGAAAGCATGGCGGCGAGATCGTTGCGGCCGGTACGCCAATGCAAATCAAGCGGCGCAAGAAATCATTGACCGGACAGTATCTTTCCGGAAAAGCAAATATCCCGATACCATCAGGACGAAACCGCGGCAACGGATCATTGATTACATTGAAAGGCGCCCAGGGCAATAATCTCAAGAAGATCGATGTCGGGATACCGTTGGGGAAATTCATCTGCGTGACCGGAGTCTCCGGGTCGGGCAAATCGACATTGATCGAGGAGACATTATATCCGATCCTGCGCCAGAAATTCTACCATTCGCGCAAAAAACCGCTGGATTATACAGAGATCAAGGGCCTGGAACATATCGACAAGGTGATCGATATCGACCAGTCGCCGATCGGACGCACGCCGCGCTCGAATCCGGCCACTTATACGGGCACGTTTACATTTATCCGCGACCTGTTTTCACAGACCGAGGAGTCGAAACTGCGCGGCTATAAGCCGGGGCGGTTTTCATTTAATGTCAAGGGCGGGCGATGCGAGGCCTGCGAGGGGGACGGTATACTCAAAATCGAGATGCATTTTCTGCCGGATGTCTATGTTCCCTGCGAGGTCTGCAAGGGTAAACGTTATAACAGCGAGACCCTTGAGGTCAGGTACAAGGGGCGCAATATCGCCGATGTGCTGGATATGACTGTCAGCGAGGCGCTCGATTTCTTCAGCAATATCCCCACTATCAAACGCAAGCTGATGACCCTTTATGAGGTCGGGCTGGGCTATATTCATCTCGGGCAGCAGGCCACGACATTATCGGGCGGAGAGGCCCAGCGTGTGAAACTGGCCACCGAGCTTTCCAAAAAGGCCACCGGGCGGACATTGTATATCCTCGATGAGCCGACAACCGGGCTTCACCTGGAGGATATCAAGATGCTTTTAAATGTCCTGGATGAACTTGTCAACCGCGGTAATACTGTTTTGGTGATCGAGCATAACATGGATGTGATCAAGACCGCGGACTGGATCATCGACCTGGGCCCGGAGGGTGGCGATGACGGCGGGCGGGTAATTGCCGAGGGCACCCCGGAACAGGTAGCCAAAACCAAAGGCTCCTACACCGGCGATTTTTTGAAGAAAGAACTAGGGATGTAAGCCGGGTGCCGAATGAGTGAAACGAAATGAGAAACCCGACATTCCGGGCAGGATAGGAATCCTACCCGAGCGAGGGAAAATTTATACTCTCACCTTTTTCAGTGAAATCATTGCCAGTATCAATAAGACGATCGCCATTGCCGCCAATGCATATACCTGGGACAGCATATTATCAATATTGGAGCCGAGATAACCTGATCTGAAGATATTGCAGATATATGTCAGTGGATTTATATATGATATGGCTTTTATGATTTCGGGAGCGGCTTCCAGGCTGTAATACATTGTGCTGGCGAATGTTAATGGCAGAGCTATCATCATCATAACCACCTCGCGCATATCATCACGCTTGATAAATACTCCGCCGATTATCCCAAGCGAATACCATATCAGTGTGCCGGAATTCAATGCCAGCAGAAAAAGAACGATATTCACCGGCGTCATTTGCGGAATGTATCCTGAAAGGAGAATAGCGATTATGAGTAAAAGTAGAATTTTTATTGCCGCCAATATCAATACCACAAAATATTTACCCCAGAAATATCCATTGATCGATACCCTGGAGAGTATTATTATTTCCAGAATACCGCTCTGACTGTCCATACGAAGAAATACAAGGCTGGCACTCAGAATCATGAAAGTTACATAACCGAAAAGACCGGGTGTAAAGTAAACCAGATAACTTACCTCCGACCCATCGAAACTCATCGTTCTGAGATTGGTGGACAACACGGTAGCAAAGAATAGCAGCAAAAAAACGGGAGTAAGAAATTGAAAGACCAGCCCAAAGATGCTTCCAAAAGCTACCTTGAACTCTCTCCATATTAAAGCTCTCATTCTTTCCCCATATACTTTTTTTTGAAGAGATCAGTGAGCGAGGGTTTCCTGACTTCTATATCGATAATCGCTCCCAGTTGCCCGGCATATTCGATTACCGACCTTAAGTCTCGATCCGGTTGATCGAGATAGAATAACACCGTACGATGATCCTTTTTTTCGATCTTGTATTTCCGGCCTTCCGGGAATATGCTGTCAATATCTTCAGCATATCGAATCTGCAAAATCCCCATAAATGCCCTGTCTTTGAGTTCATTAACGCTGCCTTCGTCAACCAGAGAACCATTGAACAAAAACCCGATCCTATCCCCCAGATATTCCGCTTCGGTCATATCATTGGTGGACAGCAGAATCGAACATCCGGTTTTTGCCTGATATTCTTTGATCAAATCCCAGACCTTGATTTTTCCGGAAACATCGATCCCCAATGTGGGCTCATCCAGAAAAATCAAACGTTTATCTGCCAGAAGAACCCGGCAGCATTGCACCCGCCTGAATTGGCCGCCCGAGAGCGCCATAACAGGTGAGCTTTTCTTCTTTTCCAGATCCAGTTTGGCAAGGTATTTCCTGGCCTGACCTTCCCATGATCCGTTTTTGATTTTTTGAAGCCGGGCATAAAAACGCAGGTTATCCCAAACACTAAGAAATGGATCGAGCGCATTGCCTTGCGGCATAACTGCGATCATGCTTCTAATGTCTTTGATATCGTTTCTATTATCAATACTCTTATCAAGGATAACCGCATCACCGAAAGAAGATTTTTGGATGGTAGTCAGAATCTTGATTGTAGTTGTTTTACCGGCCCCATTTGGACCCAGCAGAGCATATATCTCGCCTTGCCTTATATTGAGGTTTAAATCGGCAAGAGCTCGAGTTTTACCGTAGTTTTTGCTCAGGTTTTTGGTCTCTACAGCAATCAAAACAACCTTCTTTAACGGTCAGGCAGGTCGGGTTCCGAATGAAGTGAAACGCAATGAGAAACCCGACAATCCGGGCAGATGTGGGCATCTGCCCGGCACGTGTGCAGAGGCATGTCGGGTTTTTCGCTGCGCTCAGAACCGCGACCTGCAAAAACGCGACTTATCATCTACCATCTTTGCATGATATACCATATGCTGCCGCCCTCGGATTTGGTGAATTAAAATCAAATGTTGATTATAATATAAGCAGCTGAATAAATTTTGTCGAGCAGTTATTAATCAAGATGAAATAATTTACTTTGTCTCTTGCCGCAGTTCCTGCTGGCGTTTGTTTGAGTAGCGGATGAAGAAGGGGAAAGCTATTCCGTAGGGGCCGAATAACAATAGATTGTATGGCTGGGGAAGGATCAGAAGCAGGGCAATGAAACATATCCCCGCCAGCCACATCAGTGTCGCCATACGGATTACAAATGACCGTTCGGGCCCGGTCTTTGTATTCCTGATGCTGAAATATGTGCCGATAATTCCGCCGACGATACCGATCGCCGTGCCGATTATCCCTCCGATAAGTCCCGCATGCATGCCTACATGCTCCTTTCGATCCTCATTGCTTCTATTGATTATATCGTCAGATTTTAAGGATTATTTGACCGGTTCTTAAAACCGGCAGATGTGGGCATCTGCCGGGCACATGTGCAGAGGCCTGTCGGGTTTTTCGCTCTCACTCAGAACCCGACCTACCAAAAAATCTATTTATGTGCCGGGAGTACGTCTAGCCTAGCCGGCTCCTGACGGATGCTCCCCGGGGAAACCGCCGCTTCATCGGCACACGCAATGAGAGACCCGACATTCCGGGCAGATGTGGGCATCTGCCGATCACAAAAACTTTGGGAGTTTGATTCTATATCAAAGGTTCGCGGCCTTTGGCCTTGTCCAGCACGATTCGTATCGATTCCTCTTTGCCGATATAGAATTTGTATTCCTTTTCCATATCCAACGGGTCGGCGTCTGTGATATTGATTTCCTCGATATCCTCGATGTTTCCGGTTTTTGCCAATGGGTCCGGTTCGGTAACTGTTACTTTTATTTTTACCATCTTCTTGTTCTGCATCGAAATTCCCTTTCCATTTAAGATTGATGTCATAGTAAATATAGCAATGTCACCTCGATAGTCAAATTGACCGAAATAATGATAACATTACTAAATCAGTTCATTCAGCCAGGCGCTGATATTTTTGGCGGTCGGCTTTAATCTCAGTAGTTCGCGGGGTGATTTTTTATCGGCCAGCATTTCGATCAGTTTTGTTCCCAGGTAATATCCGGTGCGGATGGGAGTATGGTCGTCATTTTCATCAAAACGGTTACATTGAAAAAAGCGCCATCGTTCGACCGCATCTCTGGAACCGATCACCTCCTGCGCTTTCTGTACCAGTGTTTTCAGATTTTTGGAACACCAGCGCAGGTAGCCATCGGGCGGATCGGGAAGATTTATTGCGCTGTGCAGGTTGGCCATAAACAGTGTTTTGGTGGGCATATCGGGAAGCACCTGGCGGCTGAACCATGTGGCCCAGCCCTCCTCGTAAATGTAGCTGTATATCGGGGCATCATCGGACGGTACCCGTCCCAGGAGTTTCCAGCGCACAAAATGGCCGTACTCATGAGCCACGACAATTTTCAGGTTTCGTCCGCGGGTGAATGGGAAATCGGGTGAACAGAATATATATGGACGGCCATAGAGACGATATACCCGGCCGTTGGACATATTGAAGCTGGGGAACAGAATCAACTCCGGGCCGGGAATCCTGCCCAGTAATTTGCGGGCGTTTTTGTAGGATAGCTCGGCCGCATGCTCCCATTCATCAGGATTGAACCCTCGCAACTTCTCTATCCAGGATGTTTCACAGATTCGATCGACCGCTTTGTCCAGTGAGTATTGATTATATGTGTGGCGGTTCAATGTCTTGCGTGCGCGGTACAGATAACCGCGTATGCGCCTGCATTTATCATCCACAGAATAATCCCGATTTATCAGGATATCGCACAGGGGTGAAATATGGTCCTTGGCTATATAGCGGTATTTCACATTATCCTCATGGTGATTTGATGCAAATATAAATTATAGTATGCCTTATTGTCAATTTTTGATGGTTGCGGATTGAATTTTATGATATCATCCGATGTATCTCGGATGAAACGAATTCCAAGATATGAGGTTAGCATGCCATTCTGTCCCAAATGCAGATATGAGTACAATCCGGGTGTGGGGCGATGTCCCGATTGCGATGAACAACTGGTTGATTATCTTCCGGCCGAGGGATCGCAACCGGCCATAATGCAACAGTATGACAACTGGATACAACTGGCCCGCTTTACCTCGATACAGTATGCCCAGATGCTTCTCGAGGGGCTCAATGCCAAAGAGATACCCTGTGTGCTTTTGTCAGCCATGGGCTATCATGGCTCGATGGGTTTCATCGGCGAGGATTTTGTGCGTCCCATGAGCGCCGGGATTTCGATTATGATACCGGAGGAATATGTGCTCGATGCCGATCGTGAGGCCTCATTGATGCTGGGCGATATCTGGGAAAAATCCAAGCTCTACAATGTCGAAGAATAGACCTTGACGTTATCCCTATTCAGTCACCGTAAACCGAATAAATCACCATAAAAATCAAAATAATCATGGCAATTCCCTGCTGATTTTATATATTTGACCCGATAGCATACTAAATTTATCTTATTTTTGATCTTAAAAGGCGGAAGGAGAATTTTATGGATTCGAACAGTTTTCTTTCATTTGACAAGATGATCAGCCAGTCCCTGATCAAGTTCATCTATGTGCTCGGGGCGATTTTTATCACCCTCTTTGGTGTATTGAGATTGTTTGGCATTATCCCCGGTATTGGCGGGGCATTTGTCGGTATCCTGACCGGATTAGTTGTTATCATATTCGGTAATCTGATGTGGAGAGTAACATGCGAGATCTGGATACTGTTTTTCTCCATGCACGACAAGCTGGTGAAAATCGAGGATAACACGAAAACTACGGGAGAGAGGGTGCCCGGTACACCAACGGCTTAAGAATGATGCCAGACGAATTCCGAATGAAGCGAAAACTTGAAATATGATTCCGTCAGGAATCCTGACGGCGCGCATTTGTGGTAATTTTTACAGGAGGCAGTCGGCGCAAAAAATATCGTGTAGATGTGATCATCCGCCCGGCAATTGCCGGATCAGCAACTGACACACTGATAAGTCCCGGGCATGCCCATATGTTGCGGTAGTTCTTTAGCGAAGCGGTGAACTGCCGTCTTTGCAGCGGCTCAAATCCGCATAAGAGTGGCAGGCTCAAGAGTTGCCTGGTCCTGAATGGCGCAGACTCTGATTTAACCTGCCCTATTTTTTTGATTCCGTGTCGAAGCCGACGCCCAGTTCGATTTCCGGCAATGGATCCTCGGTATTGGTACCGGGCTGGGTCCAGAGAGTGTTGTTGCCCGCAAAATCGTATTGTTCGGGATATGTATCCAACCCGCCGGTATCCAGGAACAGGCCCAGGCATTTGATATAGTCGCGCAATCCACCTCGACCGGCCACGTTGGATCGTCCCAGCGTGGTCGCAGCGGTTACATTATATATATCATTTCCCTGCTTATCCCAGAATATACCGATACCATTGGCATTACCGCCACCCAGTGACAGGTTGGGGGCATCATGGATATCATCCCCGTTTTCATCGATCAGTATACCCAGCGTGAAATCATGGCCCGCTCCCTGTGCCATATTCATAGTGGCATTGTAGCGGTCATCGCCATCTGATTCGAGCAGTATTCCCAGCCCGAAATGTGCACCCGAACCCTGTACATACCAGATACCATCGTAGGTGTCTTTCCCCTGGCTGTCCGATAACAGCCCGATAGCATACCAGTAGGCGCATCCCTGCGCAAACAAACCGGCAGTATAGCTGTCATCCCCGGAACCATCAACCAGCATACCGATCCCCCCGGCCCACGAATGGCCATCGATAAAATCTGCCCGTTTGCCGAAACCGACGCCCTGGCAGAGACTGGCATTATGCTCCTCGGACTGCGAGGAGGGAAAATCTATAATTGAATCATTGGCGATATAGAGGTCATTTCCCGACGAATCGGCCAGGATACCGATGCCTTTTGTATAGCCGAAGCCCTGGCCCAGCTGGAACATCTGATAGCTGTCATCGCCATCCAGATCGGCCAGAATTCCCTGCCCGATAAATCCCGAGCCCTGCCCGCAGACATAGGCATCATAGAAATCGGAGCCCTGATGATCCTGAAGTATGCCTACACCGCACAAGCCAGCTCCCTGGCTCAGATTTTTGGCAGAATATGTGTCATTGCCGGCCAGATCGACCAGATAACCGTAGCCGAATACGCCGGCGCCGAATGACGGCAGGGTTTCATCAGCGGCCTTGTATATATCATCCCCATACAGATCGACCAGTATCGAGATCCAGTTACGGGTACTTTTGTTGCAGCCACCGCCTTCATATATGTCACTGCCGCCGGCATCGATGATCAAAAGATATTCTCTGTCTTCGTATTCATGATTGCGGTTATCGTTAATCATTATAATCCCGGCCGAGGTGCGCCATTCGAATTCGAATTTCTGGTTAAAGCTCAGCTTGCGCAGTGAATCTGCGGCAAAATCAAGGCCTATAGCGATATCCTGGGCTGGAGTATAAAGATATTTGAAATCGACAGCCTCCAGAAACGGTTCCATCTCGAATGTTGCATGATCGGTTTCATTGGCAATAAAAGCCACAAGCTGCTCGCGCATGTCATCCAGATCGAATCCCCGATCCCGTGCGGCCTGAAAAGCCCGGCGATGATAGCGCAGAGAATCAATACAGGAGTATAGAATCACCGCGGCCATTTTCTGGAGCTCAAGCGGCACCTCGGCCGCTTTTTCCTCCAGCTCACCGCGCCGATTTTGGTCCATTGGAACAGTATACAAGGCCTCAAAAGCCACAATGGCATCCTTGAGCGGGGTTTCAGATTCGAGACGCGGCAGGATTTCATCGATCGGATTGGATATCAATCCGCGCCGTATGCCCTCATTGATGCGCCTCGACGCGAATGAGGTCAGCACATGAGTCTGGCGGATATTATGCAATATGTTGTCGCGGAAGACTTTGCTGTAATGTTCGATTTTCAGTGGGGAGGAATGCATGGTATAGAACAGGGGCAGGACGAATTTGTCTCCGCCGTAATTGGACATGTCGCCGTAATCGAATGCCAGGCTTTGCTTTGTCAGCCCGACAGCATCGAGTGCGGTGCTGATCGGATCCGGCTCTTCGGTATTCTCCTGCGTCAATCCTGGATTAAACAGCAATAAAACTATTGCAAGTGTAGCAAATATCCTCATTTCTCCTCCTTGAGATTTTATAAATCATCTTGATTTTATGTTCAAAAGTCAATTAGAAAAGGACTAAAATGCCGGATTTGTATTGCCAAAAGCGAATTGTATATTATCTTCACTAAGATAATTTTTTCACAAGGAGACGATTATGATAACGGACAGGATAAAACGACTGGTCAAGGATAACCGGATCGAATTCGTGGATGTCAAATTTGTCGATTTGCTGGGCGAATGGCATCACATTACAATACCGATCGAACGGCTGACCAACAAGTTATTCAAAAACGGTATCGGTGTTGACGGTTCATCGGTTTCGGGATTTGCACATATCAAATCGGGAGATATGATTGTTTTGCCGGTGGCGGAATCGGCCTTTATCGATCCTTTCTGGGATCGCCCCACGCTCAGTTTTATATGTGATGTTTATGATGTCAACGGTACGATTGAGGATTTCACACGCAATCCCCGCTTTCTTGCACGCAAGGCTGAAAAATACCTGAATAAGACGAAGATCGCGACCGAATCGGTGTGGGGACCAGAGTTCGAATTCTACCTCTTCGATCATGTCAGCTATGACCAGAAGCCGGAACGGGGATATTATTTTCTCGATTCCAATGAAGCCGAATGGAGATCCTCGGATTCCACCGAGGCCAATCTTGGATACCAGGTGCGTTATAAAGGCGGCTATCATGTCATCCCGCCCAAGGATAAGACCTATCAGATCAGGAACGAGATGACAGATATTCTCAAATCCTGCGGAGTGCCTGTAAAGTACCATCATCATGAGGTGGGTGGAGCCGGCCAGCAGGAAATCGAGGTCATGTTCGGTAACCTGGTTGATATGGCCGACCGTTCCATGATCGTTAAATACGTTGTCAAAAATACGGCTATCAAATATCAAAAATCGGCCACATTTATGCCAAAACCGCTTTTCGATGAGCCCGGCAACGGTATGCATGTGCATCAATACCTGGCCAGGGCGGGTAAATCGATATTCCATGACGCCAAGGATGAGATCGGGCTGTCGCAGATCGGGCGCTGGTATATCGGCGGAATCTTAAAGCATGCCTCCTCCCTGTTATGCTTCACTTCGGCCTCGACCAATTCATACAAGCGTCTCGTGCCCGGTTTTGAGGCTCCTGTAAGAGGAACTTATTCGGTCGGAAATCGCAATGCATGTATCCGTATTCCCGGTTATCAACTCGATAAATCGACTTACCGTATGGAGTTCCGCCCTCCGGATGCAACCTGTAATCCATACCTGGCTTATGCTGCCATGCTGATGGCCGGCCTGGATGGCATCAAGAACAAAATCGATCCTGGTCCGCCCTGCAATGATGATCTTTCCGCCATGTCGGAAAAGGAACTGGCCAAAATCCCGCAGCTGCCGTCATCGCTTCAGAGGGCCTGCGAGGCCCTGGCCGAGGATCATGATTACCTGATGCAGGGTGATGTGTTCACTGAAGATGTGATCGCGGTCTGGCTGGAACTGAAGATGGCTCAGGTGGATGCGATCCGGCTTCGTCCGCATCCCTATGAATTCCGCATGTTCTATGACTGTTAAGTATATAGCAGATATGAATCCACAGGCCGGACATTTAATGTTCGGCCTTTATTATGTAAAAAAGCCCGGTCGTCGTAAGTGCAGGACCGGGCAAATGTAGAAAAAATGCGGATGTATAGGTTAGAAATCAGCTCAGGTTGTTTTCAGCCTCTTCAAGTTTTTTAAGCTTATCTCGAATCTCGGCCGCCCGTTCATATTCTTCCTGGGCGATTGCCTCTCTCAGTTCCTCTTTCAGGTTCAATTCACGGCTAATCGATTCGGCCTTTTTCCGATCCAGTTCGGGTCCGCGTCCGACATGCGAATCGGCGCCATGAAGCTGTTTCATCAATGGCCTGATCTTGGCATCGAAGGCATTGTAACAGGCCCCGCAACCGAATCTGCCGGTATGCATAAAATCCTTGAAAGTCCTGCCGCATAGGGGACATGTAAGATTGCTCGTTTTCTTCTTGTTCTCAGGTTGCGGAGGAGCATCATCAATAAATTCATCTTCATCATCGAGCCCCTCATCATCATTCCAGAACAATTCATCGAGAATTTCGCCCAGCGGAAACGGCTCATTGTCGAAAATGGAATGGAATCCCATCCCCTCGGCTTCATCGCTGTTGAACGACACTTTCTGGGATTTTCCATTGACATTTATCTCAAATCCCACTTTGTCTTTCTGTTTCTTTCCTTTTTTGGCCATAGTGCACTCCTTATGCCCTGTTGTATCCGTTCGACTATATGGCAAAGTGCATGCCCTGATCGCTGATTTTTGCGTGAAAACCCAATAAGGCATAATCCACCAACAGCTTATAAAACACAAAAAGATGTTGTTGAGATAGCCGCTCAAATATGAAACATGGCAAAAGCCGCGAAAAATATGGATTTTTGCCAATATTCGAAGATATCCGGGGCCACTAATATCAGCCTCTATTGCGCTTTTTGCCCAATCTTTTATCCAGATTATAGGCCGCGCTGATCAGCGAGAGGTGGGTGAATGCCTGCGGGAAATTGCCCAAAGCCTCGCCTCTCGGGCCGGTTTCTTCGGCATACAGGCCCAGGTGATTGGCATAGCCGAGCATTTTTTCGAACATCAGGCGGGCATGTTCGAGTCTTTGCGGATGAGCCTCTCCGGCCCGGGTCAGGGCCTCCACCAGCCAGAAAGTGCAGATATTGAATGTGCCTTCCTCGCCGGTCAGACCATCCGGGGATTTCTCGACATTATATCTGAACACCAGGCTGTTGGACACCAATCCGCCGTTTTTGGGTGATTTCAATATCTGATCCAGGGAGCTGAGCATGCGCGGATCACTGGGAGACACGAAAAAGACCAACGGCATCATCAGGTTAGAAGCATCGAGTGTATTATTGTCATAGGCCTGAACGAAGGATTTGATTTCTTCATGCCAGCCCTTGTCCATGATCTGCTCATATATCTGGTCGCGGACTTTGACCCATTCGCAGCGGTTGGCGGGAAACGAGCGTTTATTGGCCAGGCGGGATGCGCGATCCAATGCCACCCATGACATCAGTTTGGAATAGACGAAATGCTGTCTTCCTCCGCGCACCTCCCAGATGCCCTCATCTTTTCTGTGCCAGTTGTCGATCAGCCAGTTAATCATGTCGCGCACATGCTGCCAGAGGTCATAGGAAATCGGCGTGCCGTATTTATTGTAAAGATAAATGCTGTCCAGAAGTTCACCGTAGATATCCAGTTGAAGCTGATTATAGGCATTATTGCCGATTCGTACAGGTGCCGAGCCCTTGTAACCCTCGAGGTGTTGGAGTTCTTTTTCCTCCAGATTATGTTCACCCCGAATACCATACATAACCTGCAGGGCCCCATCAGATTCCAGCTCATTGATGCGATCTTCGATCCATTCCATGAAATGCGCAGCTTCCTCGGTGAAACCGATACGCAACAGGCCATAAAGCGTGAAAGCCGCATCGCGGATCCAGGTATAGCGGTAGTCCCAGTTTCGTTCACCGCCGATTGTTTCGGGCAAGCTGGTTGTGGGGGCGGCCACAATCGCGCCGGTGGGCTGATATGTGAGCAGCTTAAGGGCCAGGGCGGAACGAAGCACCATTTCCTGCCAGCGCCCGTGATAGGTGCATTGCGAAAGCCAGCGCCGCCAGTAGTTGACAGTGCGTTCAAAATGCTCCTCGGATTCGGATTCTGAGATGCTGGCGCCGCATTTTTCGCCGTTTTTTAACTCATGCAGAATGAATGTGGCGCTCTCTCCTTCTTTCAATGTAAACTCGGCAAATGCCGCATTCTCACGGCGTTTGAGTTTGACTCTTGTGGCCAGACCGAGATTCAGGTCTTTTGACCGGAAACATGCGCCCTTATCATCGATTGCAAGTTCATGTGAATCAAGTCCATAATTAAAGGCGGGCAGGCATTCCATACGGAATGACATCTCGCCCCGTGTTGATTCGACACGACGGATGACCTGGTGGCTGCCGAACTGCCTGCGGGGATTATGTATGGGCATATAATCGATTATCTCGCCGACGCCTTCGCTGCATAAAAAGCGGCTCACCAGCACATTGGTATCCGGCCAGTAGAACTGTTTTTGGGTAACCTCCTCATGAACCGGGCTGATGCTGAAATAGCCGCCCTTTTTATCATCCAGAATAGATGCGAATATGCTGGGTGAATCAAAGCGGGGAAAGCAGAGCCAGTCGATTGTTCCATTGGAACAGACCAGGGCCACAGAATGCATATCACCGATTATACCATGATTCTCTATAGGCTGATAGGCCATTACAATGCTCCTCCTCTTTTTATCCGCCGGATTCAAAGGCGGGATAAAGTGTCATACCTCCATCGACATACAGTACGGCACCGGTAATATAGTCGGCTTCATCCGATGCCAGCCAGGCCGCCACGCGCCCGATATCATTGACTTCGCCGATACGATTGTAGGGAATCAGTTTCATCAGTTCGTTATAGGCTTCCTGTGTTTCCCAGGCCTGGCGGTTAATCGGTGTGCGAATTGCACCGGGGGAGATACAGTTTACGCGGATCCTGTGCGGCGCAACTTCCTGCGCAATACTTTGCATGAAAAGCTTCACGCCGCCTTTTGAGGCGGCATAATTTGCATGTCCGGCCCAGGGAATCGAATCATGTACCGAGCTGATAGAGATAATCTTGCCGGCGGCGCAGGAGATATCGGCGTTCACACCGCGCCGCTTGAATTCCCTGACAGCTTCACGGGCACACAGAAACTGCCCCCGCAGGTTGACACTCAAGACCGCATCCCATTGATCCAGAGTCATCTCGGTTAACTCGGCATCCTTTTGAATCCCGGCATTGCAGACCAGGATATCGATCGTACCGAATTCCTTTTTCATTCGACCGATCATATCGACAACCTGTTTTTCATTGGCGACATCGGCCTGATGCGCATATGATCTGCTGCCATTATCTTCAATCTCGGCCGCTACTTTCTCGGCCTTTTCCTGGCTGCCGATATAGTTGACGACAACGTCGGCGCCGCTTTTGCCAAGTTCGATGGCGATTCCTTTGCCGATCCCGGAGCTTCCGCCGGTAACCAGCGCTTTCTGGCCCTTTAGTCGTTTGACCGGCTCGGGAGCAGGCATGACAACATCGGACTTTTGTCCCTGATCACTTTCGGCCACAAGCGCAGCCTCCATTCGGAATTTTGTTTCATTTCAGATTGGCTGTGAATATTTCTATGCTATTATTATCAGTGAACTGAGCAGCAAAAAGTTCATTTTTGCAGTTACTTTAAAACAGGTTATGCTGATTGGATTGCAGTATTCTGCGCAATTCGGCATGTTGCACAATGCGCCCGTTGTGCAGGATATGCCCGACATCATGGCCCATTTTCCAGAGGGTTTGTGAATTGAGATGGGCCCGATGACATCTTTCCGGCTCGGACTCGGCACACATCAGGCAGACATTTTTTGATTTCGTTTCATCGGCGACTTTTTTGATGGCATCTTTATAGTCGCTTTCCTGTTCGATCTGAGTAAAGCTTTTGTCTTCCCTTTTGCCGCCAAGTTTATCACCCAGATAGAGATACTGTATGGCCTCGGCCCGGATGATTCTTTCCAGGTTTTTTTTGATAAAATCCGGATTGTATTTCGAATACGGCTGTGAGCGGACATCCACCAGCATTTCGATTGCATGCATTTTCAGGAGCCGTATAAAGCTCTCGGTGTTCAAACCGCCATAGCCTATGCTGAAAATTTTCGACATGATATAAGCATAGCCGAAATATCCCAAAATAGCAATTCCATTATGACCCATACTCCTGTTTCAGCAAAGAACATCTGCCGTGACTGCAAAACTGCTGTTCGATCGATCTAATTGCGCAACCGCCATAAAGTTATCGGCCAATATTCCGATACCAGAAATGAACATTTGTATTTAACATTTTCTAAGGAGCAGGCCATGGGGGTGAGATTTACTATGGATCAGCCATCCACCATCAAAGACCGCAGGCAGTTTGCGCGCATACCTAAAAAGGTAACCGTTCAGGCAAATATTCTGACTTACCCGATCAACGATGAGCAATCGAGTAAAGGCAAATCAAAAAACCTGTCGCAGGGGGGTATCCTGATCGAAATGCCGGAAAAATACGAAACCGGCGTGCTTCTGCAGGTCGAAATTACACTTCCCGGCTGGCGCAAGAGCCATCCCGGATTCATCAAGGTTCTGGAGGACTCAATCGGCTCGCCTTTCACGGCAATCTGTGAGGTTGTCCGCTCGGAATATAACGGTAAATGCTTCGACACCGCGGTCAAGTTCATCAATATCGATGCCGATGATAAAAGGGCGCTGGAGGGCTACCTGGATAAGGAAAACCAGCATAAAGAGAGTTAATTCAAGGCTTAACATTAATTAGAATATTCTCTGAAAGCGGCCCATCGGCAGAGCTTATCAGCCGAAAAATATGTTTTGATAATATAATCTCAAATGAGGGAGTCTTAGATGCAGGACAAGCAGGAAATGCTGCAGGAGACGGCAAATAAAGAACGCAGACGTTATCCGCGCTTAAACAAGAGGACATCTGTTCGTACCGGCAAGCTGACATATCCGGTCAATGATGAGGATATGCAGGCGGGAACATCCGAAAACATATCACTGGGCGGAGTTCTGGTAAACAGCTCGGAGATGTATGAAGAGGGTTCTCTGGTTCAGCTCAAGATTACGCTGCCCGGATGGCATCGCCATCATCCCGGATTCATCAAGGTACTGGAGGATTCGATCGGCACCCCGCTGACAGCAATCGGCGAGGTATTACGTTGCAGGCAGACTGAGGGCGGTTTTACCACCGCGGCACGGTTTGTCAATATCGATCCGGATGATTTTATTGCCTTGCAGGGCTACCTTGAAAAAGAGCTTCCGCAACGCGGATAAAACAAGCTCATTGCACACTTTATGATTTTGGATCGGCCGCCAATCATGGCGGCCTTTTCATTTGAGATTGATTTTATTGTTGTAACCGGTATATTTGCATGCATGTATTCAAATGCATCTTCGCAGGATAAGGATATTAACACCTATGCGCCGTCGGCCATGGTGCGGCAGTTTCATGGCCTGGTGGAGGGAAACCGGGCGCTGGATATCGGTTGCAGTTCCGATGCGGTATTTTTGGCCGGCAAGGGTTTTGAACTGATTTCATTCGACAGTTCGGCCCAGAATGTGGAAAATGCCATCAAGCTGGCGGACAAGCATGATGTAGAAATCGATTTCCGTACCCAGGATGCGTTGCAGTTCAAATACCATAAATCGCGTTATTCGCTGATCACAATCAATAACATACTGGGGCAAATCAGAAAAAGTGAACTGGATGATTTGATCGAAAAGATAAACTATGCCCTTCGCAGAGGCGGCATTATTACCGGAAAAGCTTTTACTGTTGATGATCCGTCATTCAAGGAACTGCGCAAAAAAAAGGTGCCGGAAATCGAAAAGAACTGTTTTCTTCTGCCCAACGGATGGATATATTCATTTTTCGAGCAACGGGAGATTCTGGATTTATTCCCTGAGATGCGAATATTACATTACTCAGTGGCCGATACATTTGAATCGCACCAGGGCCGTCAGGGATGGCGCGGGATAGTCGAGTTCGCATTCAGGAAGCAGAAAGCTTAGCCCGCGGCGGGAACAATATGGCCGAAAACGAATCTGCAAAGATCATTACCGGTTCCGTTATAAAGGCGCACGGCAAATTCTACTGGGTGCAGACTGACGGCTATCGCTTGCAATGTTCGGTTCGTGAGACGATCCGGGATAAATCGGAAACGCCGCTGACACCGGTGGTTGTTGGTGATAAAGTAGATCTGGAAACGCTGATCGATTTAGATGCCGAGGAGGACCTGGAAAGCAGGGCGCCGCATGGTGTGATTGTTCGCGTTTATCCAAGGCGCACCAGGTTTTCGCGGCCCAAGCGGGGTAAAGAAGATCTGGAGCAGGTGGTGGCGGCCAATATCGACCAGATGATTATCATGTCATCGGTGGCCCGGCCGCAGTTCAAACCGGGCCTGATAGACCGTTTCCTGGTGGCGGCACATGCCGGCGGACTGCAGGCCGTAATCGTGATTAACAAAATCGATCTGGAACACTCTGTGGATCTGGAACGTTTTATGAAACTCTACAATTCCATCGGCGTGGATGTGAATCTTTCCAGCGTCGAAAGCGGCGAGGGAATTGATGAGATAAAGAGAATTTTGATGGACAGGCTTTCCATTGTGCTGGGCCAGTCCGGCGTTGGTAAGTCATCGCTTTTGAATGCGCTGGAGAAGGGATTGAATCTGAAAGTGGGAGAGATTTCAGATTATTCTCAAAAGGGACGGCACACCACTACATGGGTGGAGATGTACCCGCTCTCTTTCGGCGGCTATGTGGTCGACACGCCGGGATTGAAATACCTCGGCCTGTGGGATATGGCTCCCGCCGATCTGCGCTTCCATTTCCCGGAATTCTTACCCCTTCAGGAAAACTGCAAATTCAGAAACTGCCTGCATAAAAATGAACCCGGATGCGTGGTTCGGAAGGCGGCCGATGAAGGGCAGATTTTTACTGAACGGTATGAAAGCTATCTCAAGCTTCTGGCACAGCTGGAGGAGGAGGAGCCGGGTTACTGAGCATGAAAAAAGTTGGAAATTTAAATAAACAGCGACGAGCGATATGTTATTCAAAAAAAGACGACTGACACCCGGAAAAATTATACTTGCAGCCATAGTCCTGATGGCCCTGAATTTTGGGCCCGGGTTCCTTTCTGCCCAGGAGGAAACAGCCCCGGTTCAGGATACCCCGCAGACAGCATATGACGAAAGAACTGTCGATATTGCGGAAGAGCTGCATGGCGAGGAGCAACATGCCACGGGAGAAGCGGAGACCGGGCATGGCTCCGGTCATTTCGTGCGCATCCTGTTCGAACTTATCTTCTTTATCGTGGCCGCCAAAATCGGCGGTGAGCTTATGGAACGGATTCATCAGCCGGCTGTGCTGGGCGAACTCATACTGGGCGTGGTGCTGGGCAACCTGGCGCTGGTCGGCTTAACTTACTTCGATTTTCTGAAGACCGCCGAATTTATCCAGATACTGGCCGAGATAGGAGTGTTGATACTGCTTTTCGAGGTCGGCCTGGAGACCGACCTGAAAGAAATGCTATCGGTCGGTATGACATCATTTCTGGTTGCCATGGCGGGCGTTATTGCGCCATTTATACTGGGCTGGGGTGTGGCGGTGATATTTCTTCCTGATGTCAGCACTTATGTACATGTTTTTGTGGGAGCAACCCTGGCGGCAACCTCGGTCGGTATTACGGCCCGGGTGATAAAAGATATAAAAAAGCTGCAAACCAAGGAAGCCAAGATTATCCTCGGGGCGGCGGTTATCGATGATATCATGGGCTTGGTGATTCTGGCTATCGTGACCGGGTTGATTTCAGCCGCCAACACGGGAGAAAGTGTAAATTCGCTGAGTGTGCTCCTGATAGTTGTCAAGGCGGTGGCATTTATAGTCCTGGCCATAGTTATCGGAAATAAACTCATGCCGCGCATATTCCTGGCGGCATTGACCCTGCGCACGCAGGGCATGCTCCTGGTGGTGGCTCTCCTGGTATTGTTCAGCCTTTCCGCGATAGCCCAGCTTATCGGGCTGGCCGGAATTGTGGGAGCCTTCGCCGCCGGCGTGATTATGGAAAAGGTCCATTACGCCAAATTCACGGAACGGGGTGAACATCCGCTCGAGGACCTGTTCTATCCTCTCTCGACATTTCTGGTACCGATTTTCTTTGTTCATATGGGCCTGATGGTTGACCTGTCGACCTTCGGCAATCCGACCATCCTGGTTTTCGCAGGTGTGCTTTCGCTGGCGGCGATTGTCGGCAAGCAGGCATGCTCGCTGGCCGTGCTGGAAAAAGGGCTGAACAAAATTTCCATCGGTATCGGTATGATACCGCGTGGTGAGGTCGGCCTGATTTTTGCGAAGATCGGTCACGGGCTGATGATTGCGGGGGTGCCGGTGGTTTCCGATTCGACTTATTCGGCGGTGGTTATTATGGTAATTATCACGACTTTGATCACCCCTCCCATATTGAAACGGTCGCTGATCAGGAAATCGACCGATTTTTATGGCGAAGCCTGATAAAGATATGGATTTAGAGGAAAAAAATATTTGCATAAAAAGGCTAATTTTTTTGAAAGCACAAACCGATACTTAGCTTAAGATAAAGTTATTGTTTATAAGTGCTTATTGGGAATCTATGGATTTTTTTTACAATAGGAGTTGATTAAAGATTATTTTTGCTTAAGTTGTGAAAACGATATTTCAAAAATGGGGTATGGAACTTTAAATAATCTTTATAAGTAAATAGCAATCAAAATTTTACTTGACAAAAATTCAACAACTTTATAGAATTTGCCAAGCTCGTGATAAGAGGTGTTCGTAAATAATAAAAAATTTACTTGATTTTTAAGTGACAGCTTATTTATTGCGTGCACTATTTGCTTATATTATAGTATAGGTTGTTTAGGTAGAAAAAGAGGCTTCTTAGCATAGATACAAACACAAGTTTTCGGTTCGGGAGCGATACGCCGAGCTAAAGGGCGGGGTATCTGTGTCCGAACCATAGTGTTTTATAATTAATGTAGGACGTAAACATCCGGCTCAGGGAGGAGGCTGACCTCACATTTTTTATTTTATCCAATAAATCCTTCCCGAAAAATGAATCACCGCCCGGCTGTGTATTGACTGGGGGGTATGGGGACCTGAAAGCCGAGAGGGATATTCATCAAGAAAATAAAGAATAAAGGAAAATAATTAACAAAACTTCAAAGGTTTGAAAGGAGGATAATGCACCAAACATGAACCTTCTAGTTGAGAGAAAACAAATACCTGAAACAACACAACCTTTTACAGGGGGTTGTCGAATGAAAAATGTTCGCAGCTTACTCTTTCTCGTGGCAGCTGTGTTCCTGTTCTCAGGTTTAACTACTACGGCGATGGCACAGAAGGGCGATCTGGATGATCCGCTCTCGCTGGCCGCTATCCAGAGTGACACATTTACTCTATCAGATGAATTCTCCGTAGAGTTGCTTGAGTGGGATACCACTGCCTCCGCAATTCATGTAGGCGCCAACAAGACCGGTTACAGGGTTATGACTTTCCATATTCTCAACGAAAGTACAACGGTTGACACCCTGGAAAGCATTTCCTTCAAGAGTTTCAACGATAAGGATTTCTCGACATCCAGAATCGCACTCTACGCCGAGGGTAATGCCAGCCCGCTCTGGTCTTTGACCAATCCTGGCGCATTCAGCGAAAACACGACAGTCACCGCCAGCAGCCTCAATTATGAGATTGATACTGCCGCTGCAGAGGACTCGGTTGTTTTCTATTTCACATTCGATTCCGATTCCGCAAATGTTGACACCAGTTACAACGATCTGTATGTCGGCTTGAAGATCACCGGTGGCGGTATTACCATGACCAATGCCGGACAGAGCCCGACCAACCTGACCGATACGCTGATGTACGACAATGCAGCCCTTGGTTATGGTGGGGGCGGACGAATCGTACAGTTCGACACCAAGCCACCGGATCTTGATATCCAGTTCGATTTCGCCGGCGATCTCGATGATTGCGGCGGCAACGGAATTATCAACCTGGGCGATTCGATCGAGATTTTCGCCTGGGATACGGTTGGTGCATTTGAGATAGACACTGCCTGGGTCTATGCCTCGATCTTCGGAGGCGGAAGCGCTGCAGTCAAATTCGCCGATTCGATCCACGTGGTTGGAGCCGATTCCGCATTGCAGTTTGACTGGGTTATCCCGGACAGTGCTTTCACCGGAGCCGATGAGGTTTCGGCCGGCTTCTACTATCTGGTAGTCGGTGCGCAGGACGTGGCCGGTAACGTGGTTACCGATTCGATTCTGCTGCCACAGGCAATCGATACCGAGCTGCCGACCTTCGACGGCGACAGCGTCTGGGTCAATCTCTATTACGATGCCAACACTGACGGTATAGCGGCGGTAGGCGACACGGTTACGATCAATGCCTACATGACCGGCAATCCGATTGGTGAGATTGATTCGGTAGTGGCCGATATGTCCAACTGGGGTTACGGTGCGGCCATTGCACTGGAAGACCAGTCCGGTGACCGTAAGTTTATCAAGAAGCTGGAGCTGACCGCCGGCGCGCTCGATCTGGCCGCCGATTCAGTTGACTCCAGGTTCTGGGTAACAGCCTGGGACAATGCCTGTAACTCGGTTACAGATTCCAACATTGCCCACTTTGCAATTGATAACGAGGTACCCGCTGCTCCGACTATTACCTATGTCCGCCAGTATGACAATGATGCCAACAACATCATCAATCTCGGCGACAGCATCAAGGTAACGGTCGACGCCGCGACCACTGACGATCTGGCTACAACCTGTGAGGTCTCGGTCGACCTTCTGACCTCAGGCCTGGGTGGTATTCAGGTTCAGTGCATCGAGGATACGACTGCGGGAGGTGTATATACATACACGCACCTAGTTGTTGATGGCGGTATCTATGCAGTTGATGTCGGCGCCAACACTCACAACGTCGATGTTACACTGACAGATGATGCCGGCAACGAGGCAACATTTACAAGTGCCAATATACTTTATCCGGTTGACACCGATCCGCCTTCGGCCGTCAGCGGTCTGACAGCCACCCAGGGCGCCTGCGCCATTGACCTCGCATGGTCAGCGGTTTCCGCAGATGATTCGCTCTATATCGTGTTCTGGGATGGTGGTGACGGATGGACAGCTGCCGATACATCACGCGATGCCAACGGCAACCTGGTCTTCGCCGACACACTCGGTTCAACCACAGCTACAAGCTGGACAACAGATGGTACCGTCACCCTGACTCACGGCACAACCTACCAGTTTGTCGTACGTGTCATTGACGATGCCAATAACCGTGAATACAACTTCAACCGCGCTTCCGCGATCGCCGATTGTGAAGCTCCGGTTGCCTGTATCACCTTCCCGGCTTCGGGCGGTGCTTACGGTACCGGAAATAACATCGATCTGATCGCCGAATCCGATAACCTCGACATCAACAGCGTAGCGCTTTACGTTCGCGATGCCGATCTCGGTTCCGGCAACCCTGGCGCATGGCAGTCCTTCGGGGGCATGACCCAGAGCGGCGGCGGCGGTGTATTCACCTTTACAATTGACTCGACCAAGATGCGCGACCTGGGTGGCTTCGATTGCGTCGATGACAGCTACGAAGCTATCACGGTTGCCACGGATGATGTCGGCAATGCCCAGTCAATCGCCGAGGCGATCGACTCATGCACTACCGTATGGGCCTTTGACTGGTTCTGTGAGCAGCTGCCGATCGAGCTGATCGCCGTTAACGATACGGTTTCGGCTCAGACAAGCTGCGGCTTCAACGTCACTCGTACCGATAGCAATAAGGTCGAGGTCAATGTTACCAACGCTACAGCCAATGATTCATTTACAGTTGATGTCTGGGTCATTCGCAACGTGACAGACTCCACCCGTGTCTGGTATGAAGAGAAAATCACGACCATGCCATACACTTTCTATCTGGATGCCACCGATTTCCCCAAGGGCACTCAGGTCATGAGAGTCAAAATCACACGTAACGACGGCAACACGAACACAATCGCGGCCAACCTGTGCGTACCTGATGAGGACGCTCCGATGGCTACCATTACTGTTCCGACCGACGGCGAATGGGTCAGGAGAAGCTGTAATTTCCTGAGCAATATCAATGTATGGGCCAGAATCAATTATAGCTCGTATGACTTCACCAATACCACCAAGGTTGAGTTCTATGCAGCCCAGTACACAGAAGGCTGGAGCTGGCCGGCAACACCGTTTGATGTTGTCACCAGCATGACCCCGGGTGACTCCACCTGGAGAGCTACCTGGAACAACTGCACTTACAGCCATGGTGATACGGTGGCGATTGCGGCCATCTTCTATGATGACTTCAATAACACCTACGAGACACCATTCGTGAAGGTCTATATCGACACAGTCGCTCCGGACATCTCACTCACAGTGACAGGTGCCCAGACAGTTTGCGATACCGAGACCCTGAATGGCACGGTTGATCTGGTTGCTACAGTCAATACAACCTATGAAGACATCGACTCGATCGTCTTCTTCCACGCCCTGGCTGACAGCCCTGACATCTTCCATTTCTATGACAGAACTGGTAAGGGTGCCCCGGCTTCGGGTGATGGAATCTACAAGCTGGCCGGCGTCAATACCGCCACACTGCTCGAGGGCAGATATTACAGGTTCCGTGCGATCGCTTACGATATCGCCGGCAATGTAATGTGGGATTATGACGAAGATCAGCTTTTCGACGACAACACATTTGACGAAGTCAACAAGGCTTCCGACGCACTTTACATGATCGATAATACCCCGGTACAGGGTGCCTTCGGCCACGCTGTGGTTTCCGATGGCGAGACCGTGGTAAACGAGTTCCCGACACCGTCGACGATTCTGAGCGGCGCGGGCAGAGTTTACATGGCTCAGGGCAACAGCCTGACCCTGCATACCTGGCCGGTACCCATGGGTGACACCTGCTGCTTCGAAAAGGTTGTCTACAAATGGGACGGCACCTCGGTTGCGGTCAGCTATGACCCGATGCCTTCCGAGGTATCATTCGATCCGTATGCCATGGGTCTGGTGGATGCCACCGGCGCCTATGACAGCGGCGTTGTCAGCCTTGAGTTCTACGACTGCTTCGGACAGGCTTCCTATGACACCATACTGGTCTATGTCCTTGACATAGCTCCCAACCAGGCATGCATTATGACTCCTTACGAGAACCAGTGCGTAGCCGGTGATGTCAGCCTGACCGCGGTGGCCGTGAATGGCTTCGCTCTTGACAAGGTTACCTATCAGTATCGCGCCCAGGGTGGTGAGACATGGACAACCATCGACTACTCTACCAGTGCCATGGGCAACTTCCCGGTAACCTGGTATACACTCAATGCTGGTATCCCGGATGGCGTCTACGAGCTTCGTGCTGTCGCCACAGACGATGCCGGTAATGAAGATGCAAATCCGAAGATCACGACTGTCACGGTTGCCAACGGCACATTGACTCCGACAATCTCAATGCCGGATGATATGGCTTATGTTACTGATGATGAAGTGATTCAGGCCACTGTCGACGGAGGTACCGCAGAGCTGGTCACCTTCCAGTATAAGGCCAAGACAGCCGGTTCCTGGACCACAATCAGCACTGATGACTTCTCACCGTGGCAGACGGAATGGGATAACAACGGACTTTCCGATGGCTGGTATCACCTGAGAGTCGGCGCCGATAACTGCGCTGATGTTACCGGCTGGTCCGACATGATCACGGTCTTCCTGGATAACACCAATCCGCGTGCTGTCCTGACCGAGATTGCCGGACAGGATGTCGAGAACAACAACGATCCGTATCTCAACCTTACCGGTATGAGCACGGTCGATGTGACCGCATCCTTCTTCGATGATCAGGAAACCGTCGGCAATTCCGGAATCTCCAAGGTAGCTTTCTACCTGACCGATTCGACAACCTCGCAGGTTGTGCGTGTCCTGTTCATCGATCCCGCCGAGGCAGGCAGCCACACCGCACACTTCGATCTGAGCGGACTCGATGAAGATGTAACCTACGTCTTCACAGCCCGTGCATTCGATGCTGTCGGTAACTGGACCGATTCGGATCCTGTCTACGGACGGATCTTTGATGAAACCGCCCCGATCGTGGCTCTGGCAGGTTACTTCAATGGTACCCTGTATGCCTACGACTGGTCGGGAGATGCCAGTTCCGTTCTGTTCGAACGCTGGGATGCCACCAATGAAGAATGGATCGGCATCGGTATCGGCGAACCGGTATCGGGCGTACCTGACCTGTGGATGGCCGGATTCGTTCCCACCGAGGGTGAAGGCTACACCCTGCGCGTGATCTCCGGCGATAATAACGGCAATTATGACGATGATAATGTCCTGACTGCCGAGTTCAATTACAACAGCTCGACAGACTACAACTTCGGTACTACAGCCATCACGCTGTCACTGAAGAAGAATCACGAAAATGATAACCTCTCGGGTATCCTGAGAACGATGTCGCCCAACGGACAGCCGGTCGTAATCGGTGTCTACAGCGACGGTGACGCCCAGGATATCAGCTCGGATATGAACCAGCAGAACGAGAACCTCTACTATGGTTCCTGGAGTGCCGGTGATCTGGGCGGCAATGGCAAGGGAGTAATCTTCTCCAGCCATCCGAATGCGGACTTCACTGAGATCGAAATCGTCAGTGCCGGATTCGTTGTCCACGAGGTTCTCGAGGACTTCGGTACCAACGGTTATGTCCAGGCTCTCGACAGCATCGCACGGGTTGATATTCCCGCCGGCGCCGTCAGCGGCAACGACATGAACGTTGTTATCCTCGAATCCTGGATTCCGGAAGCCGGAATCGACCAGGATCATTTCAGCGTGCTTCCCAATGATGACGGCAACGGCTGGTATGTCGGATGCAATTACGATGCAATCGACAGCAGGACCAAGACTGTAGATACGGATAATATCTCGCTCTCGGACGGTTGCTGCTTCAATGACAACAAGTACGCGACAATCAGAATAACATATGATTCCGAAGATACCACTCCGCCTGAATCCCTGGCAGTTGCCTGGTGGGATCCCGACGATAATGAGTGGAACTTCAGCGGAATCTATTACCCGGCTTATGTGGAAGGATTCAACACAGAGTCCAACTATGTTGAATTCGCGGCCGAATGTTTGCACGGCCTGTATGCTGTCGTCAGCTACAGAGACATCAATACCGGCGTAACTGACATTCAGCTCATGGGCGAAATGTTCTGTGGCTACTTCCCGACCCTGCCGACCTTCAAACTCAAGGTAACGGACAACTTCTCGGGAATTCACACAGGTACATGGCACATTAAGGTCGACGATATGTATGTCGCCCGTCACGGTTCTGTAAGCGACCACTTCACCCTTGACTTCGATGAAGTCACTGACATGCTGACCGTATACTGGTACGGCGATGATGGTCCTGTTTATGGTACAAATGGTGACGACGACTACGGATACTTCGACCCGCTTGCCTGCGGTGCCCATACACTGACAGTCGGTGTCAAGAACAATCAGGGATCCTATACTGAAGAGACCTTCGACATCATGGTCGACTGCGACGCCCCGACCGTTGTCTTCGAGAACGGCTATGTCGGCAAGAATCCGACAATCCGCTTCTGGGTGACAGACGATATGTCAGGTGTCGATACCAGTCAGCTCCATGTTGACGTGGTCGCGATCCAGACATCCGATACAAACGTATTCAACCCGAATCAGTACGAGCAGCTGTTCTTCCTGCAGACTTTCTTCCCCGAGCAGATTTCTATCGGTGAAGAGGGACTGGTCGAGCTCACAACCACATATGAGCTCGAGGACGAGCGTGCGATCGCGGTTATAATCTATGATGGCACACGTAATCAGGATTATAACTATGCCGATCCTGTCGGTGCTGACGACTGGGATGAGTATTATGAAGATGATCACGGCGTATTCGACTGCGTCGGCAACGGAACCACTCCTGTGGTGCAGATTCTTGCCATCGATGTCGAGCCTCCTGTGATCACGGTTGTCGGTGAAGATCCCAACGATCAGCAGTTGTCTCTTACCGGCGGATGCCATGATCTGAGAGTTGTCGATGATGGCCAGGGCTTTGACGTAACAGACCTGGTAATCTACGAAGACGGCACTCCGATCACACGGGTCGCTCCGGGCGAGGTAACTGAAGGTACATATTCGTTCAATGAAACGACAGGAATCATCCACTACTGCGTGACCCCGGGTACAGGCAAGGTCGAGATTACTGTAACCGATAATGCCGGTAACACAGTCATCCGCACCTTCGGTCTGGGCGATCCCACGAATATCGTGGACGCCACACTTAATGTGAACCCGTGGGATCCGAGAGTAGATGGCCTGCTGACTATAGATTATGGATTCACCGGTCAGGCCACAGTCAAGATCTATGACTTCGGCGGAGACCTGGTCAGAACCATGTCAAGTAGCAGCGGTACGGTAGCATGGAACGGCACAACGGAAGATGGAACAACGGTGGCGGCCGGTGTATACTTCGGCCACATCATGGTTGAAACGACTGCCGGAAATTACTCAACTACCGTTAAGATCGCAGTAATTGAAAGGTAACTCACACGTGCTGGGGCCCCTTACGGGGCCTCCGCATAGAATGAAAGGAAACGAAGAAAATGAGGAATAATTCGAAAAAATTCCTGCTTGTTGCACTGACAGTTTTCTTCTGTGTGTTGGGTTACTCGCAGGTTTCTTTGGCAGATGACAATCATGCCCTTCCAATGCTTAGGATGGGAGTCGGCGCCCGTGCTCTGGCTATGGGCGGCGCGCATACCGCTGTCGCCAGTGATGCTACCGCCGGGTACTGGAATCCTGCAGCCCTGGCACAACTCGAAGGACTGTCTGTGTCGACAATGATTGCAGCCAATATGTCCTTTGACAGGAAGTACAACTATGCCTCGATAGGCTATAAGTTCGATTTCGGAGCCCTTGGCTTCTCATGGTTGAATGCCGGAACCACTGAAATTCCATATGGCGGAACGACCGAAGGCACATTTGATGCCAACGATCACGTGTTCCTGTTCTCATATGGAAATCAGATGGAAAGGTTCTTTGTCGGTTTCAACTTCAAGGTGCTCTATAATAAAGTCGAAGAGTATTCGAATACAGGCGTTGGCTTTGACGCGGCCGCCAAGTATGCCCTGGCTGAATACGCCCATTTGGGTGTCTTCGCCGGTGATCTTGGCAGCAAATTCGGTGGCGACGAGGTCCCTGCCGTATTCCGTGTCGGCGTTGCCGTGTTCCCGCTCGAAGGCTTCACTGTTCCCGTGGAGATTGAAAAACTGCAGAATCGTTCTGAGATCAAATTCAGAATGGGAGGCGAGTACTCCTATGAATTCTCAGACGAGTACTGGGGTGCCATCCGCGCCGGTGTGAACGACAATGAGTTCTCCATCGGTGCCGGCCTGATCATCATGGGCCAGTATACAATCGACTATGCCTACGTGACCGAATCCACCGATGCTTTCGGTGAAAATCACAGGGTATCTGTTGGTGTAAATCTGAAGTAATCAGCAATACATAGATGCTGTACGGGCCGCTTCGCATAAGAAGCGGCCCTTTTTATTGCACCCCATCCCCGATCAGCCATCCAAAAAAAGATCAAATTTGTTTGCTCTGCCATCACTCTTTTATTAAATTCCGTAATTTGCTAAAAAGGATGGATGACAAATATGGATACAAAAACAGTAGCCCGCAAGACAGATCCCCTGGAAGGGATAAACATAAACAACGTCCGCCAGCACCTGATCGGGCTGGAAAAACTGGTGCCCCTGCTCGATGGCAGCGAGGTGCCCTATGTCAATTTCGATAATGCCGCCTCCACCCCGACCTTCAGGTTCATTTATGACAAGGTCGGCGAATACCTGGAATTCTATTCCAATGTTCACCGCGGCACAGGCTTCAAATCGATGCTCTCCTCCTGGGTTTATGAGCAGGGTCGAGAGATCGTGGCCGAGTTCCTGAATGCCGAGCTGGAAAACAATGTCATCATCTTCACCAAGAATTCAACCGAAGCATTGAATAAAATCGCCCGCAGGTATCCGTTCAAGAGCGGTGATGTGGTCCTGACCACCCTGATGGAGCATCATTCCAATGAGCTGCCCTGGCGCAATCGGGCCTTTTTCGATCATGTCGGGCTCAATCCCGATGGCACCCTGAATATCGATGACCTCAAGGCCAAACTGGATTATTACGGCCAGAAGGTCAAGCTGGTGGCGGTTACGGGGGCTTCTAATGTTACCGGTTATATCAATCCGATTCATGAAATCGCCAGAATTGTCCACCGGGCCGGGGCCGAGATCCTCATGGATGCGGCTCAGACCGCGCCTCATCGGCCGATCAACATGCAGGGCCAAGGCGAGGGCGAACATATAGATTACCTGGTACTTTCGGCCCATAAGATGTACGCCCCCTTCGGCGTGGGTGTGTTGGTCGGCAAACGCGATATTTTCGAGATCGGCGATCCCTCCGATGTGGGCGGCGGTATGGTCGATATCGTCACACTGGAAGAGGCCTACTGGACAGATCTGCCCGAAAAAGAGGAAGCCGGAACGCCAGATATTGTGGGGGTTGTGGCGCTGGTGGAATCGATTCGCATGTTTCATCAAATTGGATGGGCCGATATAATCGAACATGAGGCCACACTGACCGCTGAATTGCTCGCCCGTCTCAGAAAGCTGGACAAGGTAATTGTCTATGGCAACTCCAATCCTGAAGACAGCCATAAGCGTCTGGGGGTCGTGCCTTTCAATGTCGATGGCATACCGCATGCCCTGCTGGCCGCAATTTTGAGCTATGAGGGCGGAATCGGCGTACGCAGCGGATGTTTCTGCGCTCATACATATGTAAAGGAACTGCTCAAGGTCGCTCCCACTGAGGCAAGGCGCCTGGAAGATGAGATCAAAAGACGTGATCGCAGTAATATCCCGGGCACTGTCCGGGCCTCATTCGGCATATATAATAGCCTGGAAGAAGTCGAAAGGCTGTGTTCCATTCTGGATCGCATAGTCACCCGGGGATATTCCGGTAAGTATATATTAAATAAGGAAAAAGGCGAATATATTCCCGAGGGATTCGTGCTCAATCTGACCGATTACTTTGATTTCTGATTGTTTCACTAATATATTCGAATATATATTTTGCCAATTTTCGCAAAAGAATTCTTCCGTACTGTCGATACTTTTAATAACAAAAGTAGTTGCTTTAATAGTCAATGAATCAAGGCCCAAAAATGAGCAGCAAAATCACAGATAAATATGGCCAGCGAAAAAAAATCCGCTACCTGGTTTCCTCGCTGGACGATGTGCGCGATATCGTGGTAACCGTATCGGATATGCTGTCACGGCGTTGCGAACGCGATGATGTTGAAACCGTGGCCGCCCTGATGGATATCTCGGCCATCCCGCTCAAGAACAAAATCTCTTCATTCATATTATCGATAGACATACCCAGCTTTATCCTTGAACCCAAAAAAATGAACTACAGGTAGGCCGCAATAATGACCGAAATAGTGCCACAGGTAAATTATCAGGGAAACAGGACTATCCTGACATACAATCTCAAATCATTTCAGTCGCTGCAGGCCATTAATGACCAGATTTTCGGTATCTTGAAAAAACTGGGACCACGCTACCAGTTCTATGAACTGCGCAAGAATACAATAATTAAAACGCAGCCGGGTGATTCCGAGATGAAGCATCCGCAAATAACCATATCCTTCCCGGAAGCGGTCTCGGAAGAAAATATCCGTAAATGGATTACTCCTGAATGAGCGTTTCTGTTGCACTGATCGAAAAGACAAAACCTCCCTCTTCCCTGAAAGATAGCAAGTCAACTTTATCGCCGATCTGCCGATATCTGAATTAGGCGCAGTAATCTAATCAGAAGCGGATGGCTGTATATGGGTCTGAAATTCATGAAGAAAAAGCGGGAAGTAAAGCATATCAAGTACCTGGTCTCATCTCTTGATGACCTCAAGGATGTCGTCAATACAGTCACGCATATACTCCGAGGCTCCTGCACACCGACAACATTACCGGAAGCGGAAACATCGATCCGGGCCGAGGCCATGCCACTTAATCCGAAAACATCTTCAATGATATTAAGCCTCAAGGTACCTGTGGAATATATGCATCCCGAGAAGAAAAAAGAGAATGGCAGAAATAGTCGATGAAAATGATCAAGCCTACAGTCACTTTTAAGGATTCACAGACGGTCCTTTCATATAATATACCGGATTTCTCCGCTCTCAAGCAGTCGGTGGACCAGCTATTCCTGGTACTGCGCAAACTGGTAAGCCGGGCCGAATTTTTTAAGATCAAGAATGATACCCATATCCGTGTGGAGACCCCGGATGAGAACTCTCTTCGTCTGCATTTCATAATCCCCACCAATTTTAAGAGCCCGGAGATAATCCACACCGTAATCGATGAATACGCCCAGGCCGAGAAACAAACTGCCCCAAACGGCCGATAGTCGGATTTTCTGCTTTTGTTATAATCATAAGAATTGTATAAATTTAGCACAGCGGTCATGTCGGCCGAATGCTTATAAATACAACTCCGATAACGGGATACTATCAAATCCGGATTATAGTGAGACTTCAAATTCGTGCCCTAAGAGCTTGGCGTGATGGATTTTCCTGTTGCCAAAAGCGGGATAAAATATATATTAAGACGGGTTAAAATTTACCGGCCGCACAGGTATTATTGCGGCGAAGATGCATACTCGCGTATACATGCCCGATTTAATGCAGCCGCTTGATGGCTTTTGGCAAAATGAAAGCGTTATACTTATCTTGATAAACTTGTAATAGAATATTCCGAAACTTAGATTATAGCAGAGAATATATCGGAGGTTTAAATGAAATTCAAAGCCCTGATCATCCTCACCCTGTCCCTGATCTTATTGGCTTTATCTCCTCTCATGGCTCGCAGCTGGAATGTGGTCACGATTGAAAAGGCGCCCGATGTCGATTTAAACAGCGAAGTCCTGCTTTCAATCGATCTCAATCGCGGCGGATTCGAAATCGGCAGCTTCAATATGTCGATCTATTTCGACCCGGATGCGCTGACATTGACCAATGCCTCATTCGGTTCACTTTTTGAGGCCTGCAACTGGGAATACTTCAATTATATCGTGGAGCCCTGTGACGGATGTGATTATGATCTGATAAAAATCGAGGCTGTGGCCGAGTATTTCGACAACGGCCAGACGGCCACCTGCCTGGCGGGTCCGGGTGAAATCGTGACCCTGGTATTCCAGACAGCATCCGATTCGGTCTACTCGTGTACATCCACGCCGGTCGGGTTTTACTGGGAAGACTGCTTTGACAACCTGTTTATCAACACCGACCAGGACACTCTCTGGTTCTCAGATTATGTGACCGATTTTGACGGCAACGATATCACCGGCGATCCGAATTTCGGCGGTGCCCCGAAAACATGCCTGGAATCTATTGAAGAAGTTCCCTTCAGGTTCCTTGACTATGTCACCGGTGGAATCATCTTCGACTGCGGACTGGGATATTTCTGCGGCGATGTCAACGGTGATGACAAGATCAGCCTGCTCGATCCGGTATTCCTTGTGGACTACCTGTTCAAAAGCGGTGCGGCTCCCGATCCAATCGAACGGGGTGACGTCGATTGTTCGGGCGATATTCCCAATATGAATGACCTCCAGTACCTGATAAATTACATCTTCAACGGCGGACCGGAACCGTGCTGCCTGGGTGACGAATAATCGCAGGAAAATACCGATTTATGGCCCCGGAAGTGATTTCGGGGCCTTTTTTATATTCAGGATCGAATACTTTCTGAAATCTGCATGCGGAACAGAACCAAATCTCTCCTGTTATGTACAAAAAAAGCATTAAGGCCTTTGACATTTACGGCCTTTTGTTGCATTTTAACCTGCTTATTAAACTGTAATACTCAATTGCTATAAAGGATGGCATAATGGTTAACAAAGATCAGGTATTTGAAATACTGAAACAGGTCGATGATCCCGAAATCGGACGACCAATAACGGATCTGGGCATGGTCGACAATATCGAGGTCGATGGCGATAAGGTACGGGTACAGATCAAGCTGACCATTCCCGGATGTCCGCTCAAGGCCAGGATCAATGATGAGGTTTCGAACAAGGTCCTCGAGCTTGAGGGTGTCAAGGATGTCGAGGTGGTTTTCGGAGCGATGAGTGACGAGGAACGTCAGAATCTGTCGCAGAGAATACTTTCCAAATATCAGGGTGGAGCCGAAGAAGAGGGCCCCTCTACAGATTTCGCCAAAAATATTATCTGCATCTCCTCTGGCAAGGGCGGTGTCGGCAAATCGACAGTAACTGCCAATCTGGCAGCATCATTGTCGGAGATGGGATTCTCGGTTGGTGTGCTGGATGCCGATGTTTACGGATTTTCGATTCCGCGCATGCTGGGAGTAAAAGGCAATCCCACTATAATAGAGAACATGATAATCCCGCCGGAAAGAAATGGCATAAAAATCATATCTATGGGTCTGTTTCTGGATGAGGATACTCCTGTGGTCTGGCGCGGGCCGATGTTGCACAAGGCGATTCAGCAGTTTATGGGCGATGTGCACTGGGGCGACCTCGACTTTCTGCTGATTGATCTGCCTCCGGGTACCGGCGATGTGACTATCACGATTGCCCAGAAGTTCACCGCATCGAAACTGCTGGTGATAACCACTCCTCAGAAAGCGGCCGCCAATGTGGCCCTGAGGGTGGGACGGATGGCCGAGAAAGTCAACCTGGATGTCCTCGGTGTTATTGAAAACATGTCTTACTATCAGCTTCCCGATGGTGAGAAGGAATATATTTTCGGGCAGGGCGGCGGAAATCGTCTGGCGGAATCCCTGGGCTCACAGCTCCTGGGAGAAATTCCGCTCGACAAGAAGATCCGCGAGGCCTCCGATGAAGGCACGCCAATAATCTGGGAGAACGGCGATAAATCAGGTATCAGCCGGATTTACAACGATTGCGCCAAACGGATCGCTCAGCTCCTGGATATGAAAGTGCCGTCATAAGTTGTTTTACGGCAATCTGATTCAAAATGCAGAATTTAGTGCAAGGGGCTGTTTCCAAAAATCATCATGGGAAACAGCCTAATTTTATTGTTAGCAGCAGATTAAGGTTTTTTATAAATAAGCCTCAAATCGCTTGACAAGCCCCCCGCAAAAGCGTATCATATTCCCCGGAAGCTATTGAATGATAATATGTTAACAGAGTGTGGACAACTCTATTTTGGGCTGATTTTTAGGGCAAAACAGTGAGGGATAGACGCAAAAATGTTAGTAACTCGATGTTAATACTCGCTCGAATCCTTTGCATGTAGTTATCGTTATTCAGTTTATATCTTTTCCACAATTGTTGAAAACCTAAAGGATGGTCTAATGTCTTCTGAACCGCAAGCATTATGGTCAGAGGTGCTCGGTTACCTGTCAAAAAGGATCAGCAAGCAGAGTTTTTGCACCTGGCTCAGGCCGACCGAGGCTCTTTCTCAGGACAACGGGACCTTAAAAGTGGGGGTACCGAACAGATTTGTCGGGGATTGGATTCGTGAACATTACCTGGCACACATTCATGAGGCGCTGGCCCAGGTTGCCCAGCGTCCGCTGAACTGCGAATTCGCGATTAACTCAAAGGGGAACAACCAGATCAATATCTTTCCATCCGAAAGCAGCACTGGCAGCAGGGCCGAATCGAAAAACAAGCCCGGCCGTGGATCGACTTACAGCGGTAAGTTTCCTTTGAACGAAAAGTACAGTTTCGACAGTTTTGTAGTGGGTGATTCAAATCAGTTCGCACATGCCGCGGCACTGGCAGTGGCCGAGGCTCCCGGAGGGACCCAGTATAATCCTCTTTTTATCTACGGGGGGGTGGGACTTGGAAAAACCCATCTGATCCAGGCTGTCGGAAATTATTGTATAGAGACAGATCCCGGATCAAAAGTGATCTATGTCACCTCGGAAAAATTCACCAATGATTTCATCAGTTCGATCACGGATCATACGATCGGCAATTTCGCTTCGCTTTATCGTGGCTGTGATGTGCTCTTGATCGATGATATCCAATTTTTCACAGGCAAGGAATCGACTCAGGAGCAGTTCTTTCACACATTTAACGCTCTTTACCAGAACGGCAGGCAGATTGTGTTGACGGCAGATCGGCCGCCGAATGAAATTATGGGTCTGGAGGAAAGGCTCCTGTCGCGTTTTTCATGGGGCCTGGTAGTCGATATTCAGCCTCCCAACCTGGAAACCCGCATGGCTATTCTGAAAAAGAAATGTGAGGCCGAGAATATCTGCCTGCCGATCGAGGTGATTTCATTTATCGCCGAGTCGGTTAAATCAAATATTCGTGAGTTGGAGGGATGTGTTATCCGGCTGTGCGCTTATGCATCGTTGAAGAACAAGGAAATCACAGTCGACCTGGCCCATTATGTCCTTAAAGATGTGATTAAAACAGATCGTAAACCACTGACTATTGAGAAGATACAGAAAAAAGTGGCCGAAATTCAGCGTGTCCCGGAGGAACTTCTGCGGGCCAAGAAAAAAACCCAGGAGGTTGTCCTGGCTCGTCAGATTGCCATGTATCTCTGCCGTACACTGACCTCATCGTCATTGAAGGTTGTCGGGGCCAAGTTTGGCGGACGGGATCATTCCACGGTCATACACGCCTGTAATCATATTAAGAACCTGATGAAAAAGGATGTAAAATTTAAATTACAGATTGATTCTATCATCAATTCTTTGTATGTGTGACAGGTGTCTATAACATGTGGGAATCTGGGGTTGAAATGTTAAAACTTATCAACATGTTCAAAAGGCAGGCTTTATCACAAAAAAATCAAAAGCTTTTCCACATAGAATTTTTATATTTACAAAGCGTAAGAACAATATTTATTTGAACTTCCGAAAATCTGAGGTAAATTTCAACACTGTACACAGTATTATTATTACTATTTAAAAGAGATATATAAACAGAAAATAAGATACTGTGTGTGCAAATGAAAACGAAAGCGGATAATTCAAGGAGCGGTAAATGAAGTTTACGATATCAAAATCGCAGTTCGAAGAGGTCCTGCAGATCGTAATGAATGCGATACCATCCAAGACAACTCTTCCTATTCTTGGAAATATACTGGTAAGTGCTGAAGATAATGAAATCACATTTTCGGCTACGGATCTGGATATTTCGGTATCAACGACTTTGAAGCTGAAACCCTCCAAAAAGGGCACTTTTACCGTCCCGGCCAAGACTATCAATGAAATAGTCCGCGAACTTCCGCAATCAGAAATACAGGTTGAGTTATCCGGAAGCCGTGTGGAAATCAAAGCTGAACGAGGATCATATAAGCTGTCCAGCATATCCCCTGACGAATTTCCCCGTTTACCCGAGTATAAAAAGGCCAAGGAGATTAGGATTCCGGGCAAGGATGTTTCCCGCATGGTGCGCAAGACACAATTTGCGGTATCCACCGATGAAACCCGTCCGGCATTAAATGGTATCCTGTGGCAAACTGCCGGCGACAAGATGGTTATGGTGGCCACCGATGGTCATCGCCTGGCCCGTATGCGTATCGACAATTCCAAATTGAGTGGCGTTGCCGATGATTTGATTATCCCGCCCAAAGCCATGAACTATTTGAACAGGATTATCGGGGAAGAGGATATTGAAATCGGTGTTGTATTTGGAGATAAAAATATCACATTCTCGATTCCCGGTGACAATGATGCATTAACAGTCATATCATCACGCCTGATAGAGGGGCCGTATCCCAACTATGAACAGGTTATTCCGGACGACAATGACAAACGCTTGATAGTCAACCGCGAGGAGCTCCATGCCGCGGTGCGCCGGGTATCGATTCTGTCGAATTCCCTGACTCATCAGGTACGTTTTGCCATGGACAAGAACAATCTCGAACTTTCTGCCACCAATGTTGACCTGGGCGGCGAAGCCAAGGAGGTTCTTCCATGTGAATACGGTGGAGAACGTCTGGAACTGGGCTATAATGCCAGTTATGTGGCCGATGTGCTCAAACAGATCGACTCGGAAGAGGTTGTGTTTGAGCTTTCCACTCCTGTAGCGGCCGGTATTATTTATGCTGCTGATAAGAAGGAGGATTATCTCTGCCTGATTATGCCTCTCAGGCTGGCGGAATAGTCTCAGATTACATATAAGAGCAGGATTACCGATATTATCCAGAGAATAACGGTTAAAAGGATAGGAATATCGGTATACAGAATTTTGGCCGGCGATCCGCCGGCTTCTTTTTTATGTATCAGGTACAGGTATCTGAAGATACCATAGATTACGAATGGTATAGTCAGTTCCAGGTGAGTTGCGCCGTACTTTTCAGGAGCCTGCCCGAACAGGGTGTAAATCGCATAAGCGATTATCGTAGCCGCGGTAACGATTGAAATCAGCTGATCCAGAAGGCTTATGCTGTATTTTTCGAGTATTGTTCTATGTTCCGCGGCGGTGCTGTTCAGAAGCACGAGCTCATGCCTGCGTTTCCCGAATCCAAGAAACAGCGCCAGCAGGGTTGTGCAGATAACCAGCCATGACGATATCTCCACACCGATGGCGACCGCTCCTCCGACAGCACGAAGCACGAATCCGGCGGCGATAGACATGACATCAATAATGACGATTTGCTTTAAACTCAATGAATAGAGAATGTTCAGTACGATATAGCTGAATACGGCCCAGAAAAAATACTCATTCAGCAGTAAATATGATCCCGCGGCTGACCCGATCATGAGTATGGCGGAGATAATATAGGCGGTCTGTTTGTTTACTTTGCCGGATGCTATCGGGCGGAATTTCTTCTTGGGATGGCTGCGGTCTCGCTCAATATCGACCAGATCATTGAATATGTAAATGGCAGATGATGCAAAACAGAAGATTATGAAGGCTATGGTTGCTTCGATTATAAGTTCGGTTTGCGTGAAGGCACGGGCGAAAATCAGCCCGGCGAAGACTATCAGATTTTTGGACCATTGTTCGGGGCGCAGAGCCTTGAGATAAGCCATGGACATGCATTGAATATCTTTGATCAGCCTTCAAAAGGCAAGCTCTTTTCAATCGCAGGCAGGAAATCCTCGAGAAAGCTCATCAGAATCTGCTCACCCTGCCTGATCGAATTCTCGTTGGGGAGATTGACTGTCAGGCGTAAAAATGCGGCGTCAGTCGGTTTCATGAAGAGCGCATTCATGAACAGGTTGAATTTCAACCCGAATTCATTGGTGATAGTACCTGATCTGGTTTCGAACCAGTAGTACATCAGCTGCAACTGATTGCGGGACCCGATCAGCACATAGTTGATGGGAATTGTGCGTCCATTGACCTCGATTTCCCTCTGTGTGTGAGACAGAATGCCCCATCCGCTGCCGGGCAGACAATGGCGCGGTGAATGTATCTGCGAGCCGTATTTTTGATCCTTGAAATAGCCGATAAACAGCACGGGCAAAAGCTCATGGTCGGAATGGTAGATGCGCGTGGTTGTCTCGGTTGCCTTTAGAATATCATAAGTGGCCTCCGAGAAGAAGACCTCTTCGGCTTCCCAGCCATTGAGATTTTGTGGTATCTTATCGAAATCCGCCAGCTCATCCGGCTCGACATTCATATAGCGCAATGCATAGGCGGCCGATCCGGTCAGGATCAGGAGCGCGACGATGACTGCAAACGCTGACTTTTGAATTCCGGCTTTTTCCATTTCAGTATAGCTCCAAATATGAACAGCAGGATTAATGAAAATACAAATACTATAATGCCCGAGATCTCATGCAGGATCCCCTCGGCAAATTTTATCGATATGGTATGGGCCGACAAAGCTGTCACGGTTACGCGGAAAACATTGCCGGCAATCGCTATCGGAATCGTTGAAAGGAACAGGATCACGGCCTTCACTCGGTTGGGCTGAGTAAAATATGCGAACAAAGCGCCCAGCGCTAATAGTGAAAACAGCGATCTGATCCCGCTGCAGGCCTCGGCCACTTCCAGCGAATAGCCCGGAATATGGATGATATTCCCCTGACGGATTAACGGCAGGCCAATTCCCTGCAAAACCTCGGTCGATACCTTTGATGCAAACAACTGCATAGGAAATGTTATGGCGTAGTAGATCACATAGGGAATCGGTATCATGAACAGCATAAAGAAGAATGCAAACCAGATTTTGCGCGTAAACTGCCATCCGAACAAAAACAGGCAGAGTGAGAACAAAAGGCCTACAAATGACACCCTGGCGGTGAAATATTCGGCACCGGCAGTGCCGGCGATCAGCAGAAACAGAGAACCGAGGACCAATATCAGCCCGAAGGTATTTCTTTTTGTGGGTGTATCTGCCAGTTCCCTGCGTTTGCGCCAGATCAGCCAGGCAGATATGGGCAGCACCAGGAATCCATGGGAATAGTTTTCATCTGTGTACCAGTCGACCACCAGGTCGGCCAGCACAGGAATGTAGACAATAAAAACCAGCCCGAGAATGATCCAGATCTTCCAATCAAACCGTTCCCGCGCCGGCAGGGCAATTTCTTGTGAGGCCATTAATTATCCGATTTTACTTGCAACCTGTGCAGATTGAACCTGCGGCCTGAAATGCTCGACAGTCTTTTCCAGGCCCTCCCTGAAACCTACTAACGTCTTATAGCCCAAAAGAGTTTCCGATTTGCTTATGTCGGCCATGGAATGTTTGATATCGCCCGGACGAGGATCGGTCAGAATCGGCTCGATATTGGTGCCGATGATATCATTCAGATATTTGAGCATATCCAGGAGCGTATACCTTTCACCGCAGGCGACATTCATGATCTCGCCGCGTACCTGGTCATTTTCGGCCGCTTTGATATTGGCGCTGACAGTATTGGCGATATAGGTGAAATCGCGCGACTGCTCGCCATCGCCGAAGATTGTCGGACGGCTGTCCTGAAGAAGTGCGAAGATGAATTTGGGAATTACCGCCGAATACTGGCTGGTTGGATCCTGATTGGGCCCGAAGACATTAAAATAACGCAGGCAGATAGTCGGCAGATCATACAGGTTATTGTATATTTTGCAATAGTATTCACCGCTCAGCTTGTTGTTGGCATAGGGTGATAATGGATTCGGCAGCATATCCTCTTTTTTAGGCAATGTGGGTGTATCGCCGTAGACCGATGATGATGAGGCCATGACGAATTTTTTGACTCCGGCGTGACGGCTGGCCTCGAGGAGATTCAGCGTACCGGTGATATTGACCTCGTTTGAGGTCAGCGGATTCTGAACCGAGCGCGGTACCGACGGCAGGGCGGCCTGATGAAGCACATAGTCCACCTCCCTAACAGCCTGCTCTACTGTCCAGTAATCGCGAATATCGCCGTCGATGAATTCGATTTTATCCAGGAATGGACGGATATTCTGTCTTCTTCCTGTGGCAAAATTGTCGATAGCGCGAACTTCCTTGCCCTGGCTGAGAAGCTCTGCTACCAGATTTGATCCGATAAACCCGGCCGCACCGGTTACCAAATATTTCATCTATAGTCTCCTTGAACTGCTTGCCTTTTATTTTAGTATCGGCCATGCCCGCAGCAAGTTAAGGTCTGCGGGCCGGCTTTATTAGTGTGCATTGCCTAAACCAAAATAAAAGTTCCCATGCAGGTCAAGTTAGCTTGCGATTTTATTCGGGTTCACAGGCACCGGCTTTCATTGCCGTGGCGCCAGAACCGCTTTCATCTTCCGAAACAGGAGTCCATTCGCCAAAATGCTCGGTATGAATCTTCACCTTGCCTTTGGAGCGCCAGCTCTGGTTGGAGTTGTAGCTCCATTCCAGGTATTCCGATCCCCCGCCGCCCTCGGTGGTAATCAGGAAACGGTTCTGCAATGATCCGAATGAGGCCGCCTGCCCGGCCGGGGATTCCTTGTCTCCGCCGGATGGATCGACCGGGAACCAGCCGACATTGGGCAAATATATCTCGCACCAGCGGTGAAAAACATCATCCGTGGAGGCATCATCACCGCGCACGGCCACCGAACCGACATAACGGGCCGGGATTCCGGCCGAACGGCACATGGATATGAACACGAACGAGTATTCCGAACATGATCCGGAACCGCGTTCCAGCACTGTGGGAGCGATATTCCATCCGCCGGCCAGCTCGTAATACATGTTGTCCATGATATAGTTATAGATGTTGCGTGCCATCCAGTAGGGATTATCTTCGTCACCCAGTGCCTTTTTGAGCGATTTGGTGATGAATTCATCGTTCATGCCGAATTTTGTATCATCCACAAGATACTTTTTACTGATATCATCGGGAATCCGGTCCAGCCCGCCCACATCGCCGGGATAGACAAAATACGTTATCGCATACAGCTTGCATTCGGTCTGCATCATCGGCTCGACTATCTCACCTGGCTGAAGCGTATCATAATGCCAGACTGCGACCTTCTGGCCCCATTTGTCTTCACGGAACTCATCCGGCTGAGGAGAATATGTGACCTGGCCGATGACCTTTTGGTTGTCGCGGTCATTCGGGACAGCCATATATATTTCCAGATCCAGTACCTGGCCCGGGCCGTAGTTGCGTACCTGTTCGATGTAATCCAGTTTCAGGTGCTTTTCATCAGATGTGGAGAAGAGCTTTTCGTCGCGAACCCTGATAGAATAAATCATATCTGACTGATAATCGCAGTTCCAGAGATTCTCGCCGTCAAATGCCAGACCCCGTGCAAATTTGCCGGGCGCATCGAAATAGAAGATTACCACCTCATGTTCAGGTTCGATCAGGTAGATTTCATCTGTGATTCGATCTGCCGCCCAGAGATAGGTGCCATCAAATGCGAGCCCGTGCACATTGCCTGCCGGGGCCTTGAATTCCTTGATTGTGGTACCGTCCTCGGTGGAAATCTGCATGACCATATCGCCGCGAATGTCGGACAGCCACAGATATTTGCCGTCGTATGCCATTCCGCGCGGGCGTTCGCATGGGGCCCAGATAGTTTTCTCGGTAATACCGGTTTTCGGATCGAGCTTGTAGATCAGGTTTTCTTCGATATCCAGGCACCACAGATACTTGCCGTCATAGGTTATATCGCTGACTTTGTAGCCCGGAGCGGGTATGGCGCTCAATACCTGGCCATTTTCGGGATCGAGCTTGTAGATCGAGTCGCTGCGCACATCCGAGCTCCACAGATATTGACCATCGAATGCCAGCCCGGCCGGATGATTGCCGGGTGTGGGGAATGACTTGACCACATCGCCGACATCCGCCCACAGGCATCCTGTCAGCAGAAATATGAAAACCAGAATTGTGTTCATGATATTGCGTTTATGCATTTGCCGCTACCTCCATAAAAATTGTGCATAAAGAAAAGCCACTCATTTTAATGTTAGCTTAATCGTATATAATTGTCAATTCAAACTTTGCCTCAGGCCTCCAGGACCCTTTCGAGCGTCTTGCGAATTTCGATTAAATGTTCAATGCTGTAAGAAGCCACGAGAAACATTACACCCATAGCGATGCCCGGCACCAGAAGAACGAAAATGTATATGATAAATACGCCGAACAATTCCGGGCTGTCCGATGCTCCGATCGCGGCGACCAGCATCATAATTAAAGCGATCAAGGCGCTGCCGGCAATTGTGGCCCAGGCCAGGAATTTCAATACTACTGCTGAAGTTGATCCTTTTTGGATATTGCCTTCTTGTTTGATAGCCCCGGTAAGCTTGGCATTATTGTTGCGTTCAGCATCCTGCAGTGCTTCTTCCTGACTGACAAATATCGCATTTTCCGGGACCGTCATCTCCTTGCCGCAGAATTTGCAATGTACCTTGTCTCCTTTGTCCAGATAATTGACAAAAAGCATCATATTACAGTGTTCGCATCTGAATTTGAGTGCCATAGATCATACCCCATGAATCTATGTGGCAGGTGTGTTTTGAAGCAATATATTTAACTATATACGAACAGGGAAGCTAACTTTGGAGAAAATCGGTATTTTGAGGCCCCGAACAATACTTTTTAGGGTTTGTTTAAGCTATTGAAGCGTATATTACCTGGAATTGCCGATAATTAGAGCACCGCTATGACAGAAAAAGTAAGCCTTAAAATAGTTGATCTGGATTGCCCGGACTGCGCCGCTAAATTGGAAAAGAATATTGCGCGGATCGAGGGTGTGCAAAACTGTGCACTCGATTTTACTTCAAAAACCGCGCGGATTTCGATCGACAAGGACAGGATCGGGCCGGATGAACTGCGCGACAAAATCGGATCATTGGGGCACAAGGCAGTCAGCCAGGACAAAATCCGTGAATATGATCGCGCCAAACCGGGCCGTCGCCGTGATATAAAGAAAATCCTCTTATTCGTATCGATTGTCTTTGCGCTGGCACTTCTGGCTACATCATTTCTGGATATTCGCCGCGAATTCAAGATTGTCTTTTCAGTTATGGCTGTTTTATCCGGCGGTGTTTATGTTTTCCGGGCGGCCTTTTATTCGCTCAAAAATTTGACCGCGGATATGAATCTTCTGATGTCGATTGCGGTTATCGGGGCCCTGATAATAGGTGAATGGACCGAAGCCGCGGTCACGATTGTCCTTTTCGCGCTGGCCAATTACCTTGAAGGCCGATCTGTCCGTAAGGCTCATACCGCTTTTCAGTCTTTGAGCGAGAAGATTCCACATGAAATAGAAAAAGAGGAAAACGGCCTGGTAAGCCTGGTACCCCTGGAAAATATTCATCCGGGTGATATAATCCGTCTCAAGCCCGGGATGACCTGCCCTACCGACTGCGAGATTGTCGAGGGACGGGCCTATATCGATCAATCTACAGTGACAGGTGAATCTCAGCCGGTTTCGAAGGGGCCGGGGGATGAGCTTCTGAGTGGTGTAATCAATACCGATGGTTCCCTGCGATTGAAGGTTAATCGTCACTATGAGGATTCCACGCTGTCCAAAATCATTACGCTGGTGGAGGAATCCTCGGCGCACAAGGCCCGTCTGGCCAATATTGTCGACAGATTTGCGTCGGTCTATACACCAATTGTGGTCGGCCTGGCGGTACTTGCCGCAGTCATACCACCACTATTCTTTGCAGCAGATTTCACGACCTGGTTCTACCGTGCGCTGGTATTTCTGGTGATAGCATGTCCCTGCGCACTGGTCATATCCACACCTGTGGCGGTGATTTGCGCGCTGACACGGGGGGCCCGAGACGGTATCCTGATCAAGGGCGGAATCTTTCTGGAAAAGCTGGCCAAAGTCAGGACAGTTCTTCTTGACAAAACCGGCACATTGACCGAGGGACGATTCGAGGTCAGCGATATAATCACCATGCCGGGATACAGCGAGGATGATATCCTTTCGATTGCAGCCTCTATTGAACAGCATTCCGAACATCCGATTGCCCGGGCAATTGTAGCCGGGGCCGCGAAGCGAGAGATAATGTTGCGGCCGACTTCAGATTTTCGCGCTTATCCGGGCGAGGGTGCTCGTGCCAGGGTCGAAGGCCGGGATTTTACAGTTGGAAGTCATCGCTTTTTCCATCGCGGGAAGGATTGCGATGAGACCATGCATAAAAAAGTATCCGAGATTGAGGAGCGGGGCCTTTCACTGGTGCTGTTATCCGAGGATCAGAAGCCGATCGGCGCAATTGCCCTGAACGATATCCCCAAAGCTGAGGCGGCCGATGCGCTCGAAAGCCTGCGCCGGGCCGGAATCGGTGATCTTGTGATGTTGACCGGTGACAATCGTCAAACGGCCGAATCTATCGCGGAAAAAGTCGGCATAACCAATGTGGAAAGCGAGCTTTTGCCGGACCAGAAAAGCCGGCTGGTTGGTAAATATCGTCACAAAAAGGAAAGTGTGCTGATGGTCGGGGACGGTATCAATGATGCGCCGGCATTGGCCGAGGCCGATGTGGGTGTGGCCATGGGTACGGGTGGTTCCGATATTGCTATCGAGGCGGCCGATGTTGCCATTATCGGCGATAACCTGTCTATGGTACCGCGTGCGGTCAGACTTTCCAAGCGCGCCTTGAATATCATCAAGTTCAATATAGTATTCTCGCTGGCCATAAAATTTATCTTTGTAATACTGGCCGGATTGGGCCTGGCGACATTGTGGATGGCCGTGTTTGCCGATATGGGCACCTCGCTTCTGGTTATAGCCAATTCCCTCAGGCTTTTACGTCATTAACTGAAATTCTTGCCTGATTGATGTAACATGCTTACATTTATTTCGACAAACTGGCAGACGCTGAAGGTGAGGAGCTAATATGAAAAAGACGATATATTATATATCTTTCATTTTACTGACGGCAATCCTGCTGATTGCCGCAATTGGATACGGACAAAGGAATAAACCTGTGGAGACAATGGTTAAGGGGCATCCGATGTACAAAGTACTCGAGCCCGGCTATATACCGGCGATTTTCGAGCCTGAGTTTGCAGCAATCGAGCAGGCTGAGAAGCAGTATTATCCGGAGGAGCCGTTGATTGCTGTGATTGTCGAGGGCACAGCACGCGGCTACAGCACATGGCATCTGGATCAACATGAAGTGGTCAACGATGTCATCGAGGGCCGCCCGATTACGGTCACATGGTGACCGCTCTGTTTTACCGGCATAGTTTATGCCGCAGAGGTTGAAAATAAGAAATATACATTCAGGGCCTCCGGGTCATTGTGGCAGGATGCCCTGGTGATGCAGGATATGCAAACCAAATCATTGTGGTCGCAGGTTACCGGCGAGTGCATACAGGGTGAGCTTGAAGGCAAAAGCCTGAGCTTGTTTCCTTCCCAGCACACGACATTTGCAGAATTCAAGGAACGCTTCCCCGAGGGCGTGTTGCTTAAAAAACCGTTTAAGGGCCCGCGGGGATCGGCCTATCAGGATTATTTCAGCGATTCGGCCAAGCTGGGTATTTTCGGGCGCCAGGATACATTCAAACAGATTCCCGGTAAGACAAGGGTCTTCGGGCTCCGATTCAATGACGGCCAGGTGGCGCTGACTGTGGATCATATGGAGGTTAACCGCATTGAAGTGATCGACATGTTCAATCCAAAGACACTTCTGTATTATGACAGTGAAGGTGAAACTGTGTCGGCCTATGCCCTGCCGGAAAATATTGCCTGGGATCCCGCTCAATTCAAAGTCAGGCAGGATCAGATAGTATATCGCGATAATCGTTTTGCATGGAATAGTTCTACCGGTGAAGGTATAAGTGATGATATGCCCGATCTTAAGCCAATGCCTGTAATTACCGCATACTGGTTTGCATGGTTCAGTTTCTTCACCGATACCCGGCTTATCAAATAGCTATATATCCGGGGTTTTATTGAGGGCGAAGGCGGCTGCCGCGGCAAGCATGATTATTCCGATGATGCCGAATGTATATGCGTAGTCCAGAGTTTCGATCAGCGGTTTTACCGCAATCGGCGAAACAAACTGGCCCATCAGAAGCGCGGAAGTGGTCCCGGCCACTGCCCGTCCGCGGACGTCGAATGAAACCAGGGATACGGCGCGCACATTGAGGTTGGGTACAAGCATGCCGACTCCCAGGCCGGCGACAGCCATAGCCGCCACAACCGCCTCATATCGTCCAATCAGGTTGATGAGTATATATGATATCCCGATCATGGTAAAGATAACCGCGAAGACATGCATATATGATAACCATGATCGCACCCTTCTGAACTGCGTACCGGCGATGCCGCCCATGCTGGCCATGGCCGCGATTGAGATGCCTATTTTGACATTATCGGTCACGCCGATAGTCCTGAGGTAAAACGGCACCTGGACAGGTATCATGTAGAACACGATCATACTCAAAAATGCGATAAGATATATCCCGCTCAGCTTTTTCCAGGGCAGATGGTTCCGTCGACCGGCTACTTTGACCATGGGGGTGCCGTTGTTTTTTTCAGGTTCGCGCAGGGCAAAGATAACGCCGGGGAGTATTATCAGGCTGAAGATATACATCAGGAAAGGATAGTGCCATCCGATATTGGCCAGGGATCCGCCGATAATCAGGAAAAAGGCGGCGCCGAAACTGGCGAATGCGCCTTGCAGACCCATGAAGCTGTTCAGTTTTTTACCGGAGAAATAATCGCCGATCAGTGTCACTATTCCGCTTAAGATGCCTCCTACGGCAATGCCCAGAAATGCACGGCTGATCAGGATCTCATACAGGGAGTCGAGAAAATATCCGGCTGTCCCGGAAATGGCATAGAGTACAAATGCGACGATCAGCACCGGTTTTCGTCCCCAGTTGTCCAGAAGCCATCCGCTCAATGGTGCGGAAATGGCAATGAACAGCGCCGGTACAGTCATGATCATTTTGACCAGAAGTTCCGAGTGATCCATATAGTGGAAAGCCAGGTTCATTTGCGGCAAGCTGGGCGCCACGATGGCACCGGCCATGACAGTCAGGCTGGAACCGAAGAGCAGTGTCAGTTTCAACAGAATCGAATAATCAGCCCCGTTGTTGTAAGCTTCCAAAGATGTCTGATTTTCCAAAGATTGTCCTTTTGATTATTTCCCGTCTTGTTTATCAAAGTTGCGTTTCATCATGCCGTTATGCCGGATCATACCGTGCCTCTTGTAGAATTCTACCAGATGATTATCACATACAAGGTCGATCATATACAGGTCGTCATAGGATTTTAAAAGCCGCCTGACAAGTTCCGAACCTATCCCCTGTTTCTGGTATTCCGGCAACACTTCCAGAAGCGGAATATATGCCGCCAGAATACCATCACTGACAGCATTGATAAATCCGATCACGCGGCCATTCTGGTCATCGACAGCGATTATAAATTTGTGGCTGGAATTCAGGATTTCCAGATGTTTTTCGGGCGAGGGGGCCTTGGGCCATCCGACAAAGAAGCCCTCCAGCATATCAGCCGTGAGGTCATCGGGATTTTCTTTGTAGATTATCATCTGCGCTCCAGGTCATATTCGTCATAGTTGGCGATTTCCTCGAAACCGAGTTTATGATAAATCGAAATGGCGGTTTTGTTTTTAACGCGCACGTTAAGGCCGATTGTGTCAACGCTGCTTAGAAGATTTTTGCAAAGGGCCGAAGTTACCTTATAGCCCAGCCCCTGTCCGCGAAAATCCGGATGAACCGCGATGTTGCCGAGGGATGCCACTTTGTATTCGGGAGAATATACATGCACCCCGCCTGCCGCGGCGATGCGGGTGTCGAATTTGATGCCGTAATAGTGCCCGGTGGCCAGCATGCGGAAATTGAACCAGTTGCCCGGGTAGCTCTCGGCGTAAAAATCTATCAGCGAATCGAGCTCCTCCATGCAGAATTTGATAACCTCGGGATAATATGTTTGCGAGACCTCGAAACTGTCTTTGAGGATCATCTTGAAGTTGTCACCGCGGTGACGATAGTTGAATTCGTGATCAAAGAGATCGATCAGGCCAGGGCCCAGATGCAGGTAGAATTTATTTGGCAGTCGGTCTTTGATTTCGGAAATAAGTTCGCGCATCGGATCGATATCATCGGTCAGGGCCAGTACAGTCGGCTCGAGGAGGCCGGTGTATACCAGCAGTATTGCTTTGAGCGTATCATCTTTCATGAGGCCATACCAGATTGTATCATCCCGGAAATGGTCATCCAGATCGCCGATTTCATAGATATGCAATCCCGGATCATTCCGGAGATAATTATAGATTTCCTGCTTGTCGGAAAGCCTGGTAGCTGACACTGTTTCTCCCTGCCGGAAATGAATGCCGGATGGATTTGGAAATGCCTGATTGTATTATAATCAACGGGTGGCGATCATCAAATCAATTAATGCCAGAAAGCCAAACATGGCAGGCGGAGTGATGACTATCCAGAGTATCCAGAATATCTTCTGTTTGACAGGATTTTTGGCGGGATTGAAGAGCTTGTAGATCAAGCCGATCAACATGAATGATATAATCGGGAAGCTGATATAAGCCTGCATCAGTCTAACCTTGTTGTCTGCAGGAGGCCCCGGCTGGATCCGAGGCCCCTGAGTTTATATCTTTATGAGCCCTGCTCGCGGGCCTGTTCTTTAGCCGCTTTTTTAAGTTCATCATTGGCGAAAATCGCGATTTCCACACGGCGGTTCAGTTTGCGGCCATAGGTGGTTTCATTATTTGCAATCGGCTGGGTTTCGCCATAGCCCAGGATTTTGAACCTGGCCGGGCTTACATTCTGCTGGGCCAGGTAGCTGCCGACCGAGTTACCCCTGCGAATCGAAAGATCCATATTGTGTTCTTCAGATCCGGTGGAATCGGTATGGCCCTCGATCAGGATTTCAGTGTCCTCGTATTTATTCAGGATTCGGGCCAGGTCAGTAAGGTTTTGTTTCGCATCCGGCTGCAGGGCGGACTTATTGATCTCAAATAGTATGCCGGAATCGAATGTGATTTTGATGCCTTCGCCGATTCGCTCGATTTCGGCGTTTTCCAGGTCACGTTTCATCTCGGCCGCCTGCTTGTCCATGTAGTCGCCGATAATTCCACCGGCCACTCCTCCCACCATGGCGCCCAGGATAGCTCCGGCGGCGGTGTTGCCTGCGGCCTTACCGACAGCGGCTCCGGCTGCGGCACCTGCGGCGGCGCCGATCAGGAGGCCCTTCTCCTTCTTGTTCATGGAGGAACAGCCGATCATGCCGGTTATAATTATTGTCACCAGCAAAAGATATATACTTGTTTTGAATGCGGATTTCATCAATACCTCCTTGGTCCATTTCCGGGGACTCTCTAATTTAAAATGTAAAATCGATTTGGCGAGAATAATGTTCCGCGGGAAAACATGTTATGGTATTGCAAACGGCAGTTAACCATCCCGATAAATCGGGATTCAAGAACTGCCGCAACTTTTAGCCTCAGGATGTTCTGCCATGTCTTGATTCAAACTTTAGTTTGAATTGTGACATGGCAGGATTATGTCGGGTTTCTCATTGCGCTTGGCTTCATTCGGAACCACGACCTACGCATTGTTTACATTGACAGATTAGGCAAGCAGACAGGTGATTCTGCTTTTCAATGGCGTCTAATTCCAATCATTCCCAGTCCCGATTTATTGGGACGTTGGAATCTCAGCCATTTTGAATATCAAAGTTAAATTTCCACAATCCAATTGACCGGAGGCCAATTGGATTTCGCAATGACACGAAATCAATTCAGTAGAATAGTCAAGCCCCCTTCAGGGGTTTGACCTACCGGGAATCTACGCCACTCAGGCCCGGGCAAAGCTTGAGCCTGCCACCCTCTCTCCGGGCAGATGTGGGCAAGTGCCGGATCAAAGGACCCGGCACAATGTATGACCTATTCTTCTTCTTCCTTATTGGGGTTGTCGCCGTTGTCGTTGCCTGTATCGCCTATGTCGGCTGACGGGTTGGCGCGTTCCTCGGATACCACGATGGTGACATCGATGACCTTATCACCCTTGTCAAGGTTGATCAGTTTAACCCCCTGCGTATTGCGGCCAATCGTGCGGATATTGCCGACCGAGGTCCTGATGATGATACCGTGATTGGTGATCATCATCAGCTCATCCTGATCAACCACCTCACGAACCGCTATAACTTTGCCATTGCGCTCCGAAGCCTTGATATTGATTACGCCCTTACCTCCGCGATTTGTCAGCCGGTAGTCGCTGATATCGGAACGTTTGCCGTAACCGTTCTCGGTTACCGACAGAAGTGTGGTCTGGCGGTTGACAACCACCATACTGATGACACAATCATCCTTGTCGAGGTTGATGCCTTTTACGCCAAAGGCGGTTCGTCCCATGGCGCGTACATTCTCCTCATGGAACTTGATTGCCTGGCCGTTGCGCGTGGCCAGCACGATTTCCGAGTTGCCGTCGGAGACACCCACCTCGATCATTTCATCATCACTATTCTCGGGGATATTCATGGCAATGATACCGTCACGGCGCGGATTTGAGAATGCGCTCAGGTCGGTCTTTTTGATCGTACCCTTGCGGGTGGCCATGACCACGTATTCATCCTCGGTAAATTCACGTACCGGCAGGAATGCGCAGATTTTTTCATTTTTCTGCAACTGCAGCATATTCACGATCGGCCGACCCTTGGAGAGCCTTCCGCCAATCGGCAGAGCATGCACTTTTATCCAGTAGCACTTGCCGAGATTGGTGAAGAACATGATATAATCATGCGTGGAAGCCACGAAGAGATGCTCGATGACATCCTCCTCCTTGGTTTCCATGCCGATCACACCCCGTCCGCCACGTTTCTGGCGGCGGTATGATGAGGTCGAGAGACGCTTGATATATCCTCCATGGGTGATGGTGATAACCATATCCTCTTCGGCGATCAGATCCTCGAGGCTGAGTTCCTCTTCCTCATCGGTGACCATTGTGCGACGATCGTCACCATATTTATTTTTCAATTCGATAAGTTCGTCTTTGATGATATCCATGCGCTTGGTTTTTGATTTTAGAATCCCGCGCAGTTCTTCGATTTTCTTGATCAGATCAAGGTACTCACCCTCGATCTTCTCGCGTTCCATGCCGGTCAGCCTTTGCAGGCGCATATCCAGGATAGCCTGGGCCTGAACATCGGAAAGCTCAAATTCCTTGATCAGGCGTTCCTTGGCCTCGGCCGGTGTCTGCGAACTGCGGATCAATGATATGATGGCATCGATATGATCCAGGGCGATCTTGAAGCCTTCCAGTATGTGGGCGCGTTTCTCGGCCTGTTCCAGCTCATACTGGGTACGGCGGGTGATGACAGTATGGCGATGATTTATAAACTGATCCAGCATTTGACGAAGCGTCAGTGTCTTGGGAGTGCCGTCGACCAGGGCCAGCATATTCACGCCGAATGTCGACTGCATCATGGTGTGCTTGTAAAGCTGATTGAGGACCACGGGAGCCTGGGCATCACGCTTGAGTTCAATCACGATACGCATGCCATCACGGTCGGACTCATCGCGCAAGTCGCTGATACCATCGATAACCTTATGGGTTACCAGGTGGGCGATTTTTTCCAGCAGGTTGGATTTATTGACCTGGAACGGGATTTCGGAGATGACAATCGATTCCTTGCCGCTTTTCTGTTTTTCGGTACTGGCTCTGGCGCGTACCACAACCCTGCCATGGCCGGTCAGGTAGGCGTCGCGAATTCCCTTGCGGCCGTAAATAATACCGCCGGTGGGGAAATCGGGCGCAGTGATGATACCCAGAAGCTCTTCATTGTCCAGGTCGGGATTGTCGATAATCTCACAACAGGCATCCACTACCTCATTCAGGTTATGCGGCGGGATATTGGTTGCCATGCCAACTGCAATACCGGATGAACCGTTGCAGATCAGGTTGGGAAATTTGGATGGCAGTACAACCGGTTCCTCGATGGTTTCATCGTAGTTGGGCACATAATCGACCGTATTCTTTTCGAGGTCATTCAGCATTTCCACCGCCAGCGCGGTCAGCCGGGCCTCGGTGTACCTCATGGCCGCCGCCGGGTCGCCATCGATTGAACCAAAATTACCCTGGCCGTCAACCAGCGGATAGCGCATATTGAAATCCTGCGCCATACGCACCAGCGTGGGATAAACCACCTGCTCACCGTGGGGGTGATAGTTACCTGATGTATCGCCCGCAATCTTGGCGCATTTCCTGAAACCCCGCCCGGGATACAGGTTGAGGTCGTTCATGGCGATCAGGATACGCCTGTTGGAGGGCTTGAGACCATCGGCCACATTGGGAAGCGCACGTGCCGTGATGACCGACATGGAATAATCCAGATAGCTGCTCTTCATCTCGTCGACCAGCGCCAGTGCCATTATATTCTCTCGTTCCATTGCCATTTCTATAGAATCCTTATTCTTTTTTTATTGGAATTTACTCTACCACACAGCCCTTGATATTTTAAGCATCAAGGTTACGCACATACTTGGCATTTTCCTGGATGAATTTGCGACGCGGTTCGACCACATCGCCCATCAAGATGGTGAAAATCTGGTCCGCACCGGCGGCATCATCGATAGTCACCTGGTACAGCGTTCGTTTCTCCGGATCCATGGTGGTGGTCCAGAGCTGTTCGGTGTTCATTTCACCGAGACCCTTGTAGCGCTGTATACTGATTCCCTTGCCGCCGCGCATCTGCTCCAGCACACGATCGCGTTCATCATCATTATAAACATAGGTTTCCTTCTTGCCCTGGCTGATACGATAAAGCGGGGGATTGGCGATATATATATGACCGCCCTCGATCAGCTCTTTCATGTAGCGGAAGAAGAATGTCAGGATCAACGTGCGAATATGCGAGCCGTCGACATCCGCGTCGGTCATGATAATGATCTTGTTGTAACGCAGTTTATCGATATTGAAGCTATCTCCGCCCACACCTGTGCCGAGCGCCGTGATAATTGTCTTGATTTCCTCATTGGAGAGGATTTTATCCAGACGGGCCTTTTCGACATTGATGATCTTACCGCGCAGGGGCAGGATTGCCTGGAAACGTCTGTCACGGCCCATCTTGGCATTACCTCCCGCCGAATCACCCTCGACCAGGAAGATCTCGCAGGCATCCGGATCCTTCATGGAACAATCCGCCAGCTTGCCCGGCAGGGCGCTGGAGTCGAGCGCGGTTTTGCGACGGGCCAGGTCCTTGGCCTTACGGGCCGCCTCACGGGCACGCAGGGCATTGCTGCCTTTTTCGACAATCTTTTTGGATACCGGCGGATTTTCCTCCAGGAAATAATTAAGATGTTCACCGACTATCTGTTCGACTATGCCCTTGACCTCGGAGTTGCCCAGCTTGGTCTTGGTCTGGCCCTCGAACTGCGGTTCACGTACCTTGACCGATACAACCGCAGTCAGGCCCTCGCGCACATCATCGCCCGAGAGGCTCTTATCGCCATTCTTGAACAGCTTGTTCTTGGTGGCATAGTTGTTGATCGTTCGGGTCAGCGCAGTGCGGAAACCGACCAGGTGTGTTCCGCCTTCGATCGTGTTGATGTTGTTGACATAGGTAAAAACATTTTCCTGGAATGAATCATTGTGCTGAATCGCTATTTCAACTTCGACTTCCTCTTTGCTGTCCTCGAAATAGATCGGCTTCTTGTAAAGCGGGTTTTTGTTTTCATTGAGATATTCGGCAAATGCCGCCAGGCCGCCCCGGTAAAAATAGAAGTCGGAACGGTCGCTTATATCATCCTTGATTTCGATCTTGAGGCCTTTGTTGAGAAAGGCCAGTTCCCGCATACGATTGGCCAGCCGGTCGAATTTGAATTCGGTCGCCTGAAAAATCTCCGAATCGGGCATGAAGGTTGTCTTGGTACCGGTGGTTTTGCGCTTACCGATTTTCTTCAATTCGGTTACCGGCGTTCCGCGTTCATATTTCTGGTAGTATACATCACCGTCACGGGAGACCTCGACCTCGCACCATTCGGAGAGCGCATTGACGACCGAAACACCCACGCCATGCAATCCGCCCGAGACCTTGTAGGACTGATGATCGAACTTGCCGCCGGCATGCAGCATGGTCATGACCACTTCCAGGGCAGGTCTCTTCTGGGTCGGATGTTCATCGACGGGAATACCACGACCGTTGTCCTGCACTGTCACCGAGCCATTTTTGTTTATATTTACCTTGATGGTATTGCAATATCCGGCCAGGGCCTCATCGATGGAGTTATCGACCACCTCGTTGACCAGATGATGAAGTCCGCGCGTGCCGGTATCGCCGATATACATGGCGGGACGTTTGCGGACAGCCTCGAGGCCCTTGAGGACAGTGATAGTTTTGGCATCATACAAGCCGCCCCTGTCCTTGATCTCGTTTAAGACCTCGACCGCGTCTACCCTGTCTTCAGTTTTCTTCATTTTCTTATTTTCCTTCTTCTTTGCCATACACAGCCTTAAGTTAAATAAATATCCTTAACTACATTTTTACCCATACGGGCATTGATGGACGAAATAAATTCCCTTTTGAGGAAGACCAGTTGCTGGCGCCAGGCGGGATCGGAAACGCGTATATGCAGCCTGCCGTTAGTGATCTTGACCGCTTGCGTGACCCGGGCGATTTTCTCGCCCACGATCTCATCCCAGAGCCCGACCGCATCGACTTCAGAGAGCTTTTTCTCGAAGCCCATTTTTTTGATCAGGTCCGCTATTATCGGTCCTATATTTTGAGGGTCCTTATTTGTCATAACTCATTAATATAAAAAAATTTAAAGAAAATTACAAGCAAATTCTGGCCTTTTTTGAGTTTTTTCCGCCCCATAACTCGTTGTGATATAGTTGATTAGAAATACTATTTTAATATAGTCGGGATTCCCGATTCGATTTTGTATTTAAAATTAAAAAATTCTAAGTTGTTGATTTCAGATAGCTTAGAGGTCGTAACAAACGTCTGTCCCAGATCGGGAAGAATGTCGAGTATGAATTTCAACCGGGTCTCATCGAGATCCGAAAAGATCTCATCTAGAAGCAGTATCGGGGGATGCCCGACAATTTCCTTAAGGTATTGGTATTGAGCGAGTTTTAAGCTCAGGACAGCTGTTTTGATCTGTCCCTGCGAGGCGCCGCTTTTGGCCTCCAGATTATCGACAAAAAATTTGAGCTCATCACGATGCGGGCCATAGAGGGTCTGGCGCATTGAAAGCTCCCGTTCTCGTCGTTCGCGCCATTTGCGGCACATGCCCTCGATCGTGTAATCCTCGATTCGGGGAGAGGGATCGTATTCAATAAGCAGGCTTTCGGAGGAATCAGATATGATTTTATAGTATTTTTGGGCCAGGCCGGAGATCTTTTCCACGAAAGCTTGCCGTATTTTGTGAATTGCCACGCCGGCATCGGCAAGTTTCTCATCCCAGACCGACAGGCTGGCCTCCTGATCGGGTGACAGGCGGGTTCTGCCCTCAAAAGATTTCAGCAGCGCGTTTCGTTGGGCCAGGGTTTTATGATAGTCGGTCAGGATGGCGATATGATAGGGATCAGACTGCGAGATAGTCATTGACAAAAAGCGCCGACGTCCCGAGGGCGGGCCATTGATGATCGAGATATCATAGGGCGAAAATTCTACCAGCCGGAAATATTCGAAGAGCTGGCCGATCTTTTTGACCGGCGCGGAATTGACCTTGATAACCTTGCGGTTGCCCGGTTCGACACCGATTTCAACTGTGATATCATGCGGTTCGATATGACCCTCGGCCTCGATGCGGAAGAAATCCGACTCGGAATTCATGAGATGGTCATCGAAATGGGTTCGGAACGACCGTGCTGTGCCGACATAATGAAGCGCTTCGAGGATATTGGTCTTTCCGGAACCATTGGGCCCGGTGATCAGGTTCTTTTCGGGCGAGAATTCCAGATCGGCCTGCTTAATATTGCGAAAGTTTGTTAATTTCAGCCTGGAGATAAACATGTGCGGAATATAGTCCAATCAGGCGGGAAATACAATCACAAGATATCCATAATACAGTGCATTCTGTCCGGGATAAACGAATCGGGGCATATATCTTCGCATAGGGGAACAGGTTGATTTGCTTTTTCATTTGATTTTAGATAGTGAATCAGTTAATTGGAAATGTAACATCTAAAATTAAAAGCTGAAAGGAGTCAGTTGTGGGCACTTTTGACCGCATAAAAGAACTGCTGGGGGATGATGTCGGCCTCCTGGATTATAAATGTTCCGGTATACCGAAGAACAGGCTTCATATTCCCGGCCCCGACTTTGTGGATCGTAACTGGATAAATTCCGACCGTTCGATCAATACGCTCAAAAATCTGGCCTGGCTGTATGGCAATGGCCGTCTGGCCAGGACAGGCTATCTTTCGATCCTGCCGGTGGACCAGGGTATCGAGCATTCCGGCGGCGCATCATTCGCACCCAATATCGATTATTTCGATCCCGAGAATATTATCAAGCTGGCCATCGAGGGCGGATGCAATGCCGTGGCTTCGACTTACGGTATCCTGGGTACTGTGGCGCGCAAGTATGCGCACAAGATACCGTTTATACTGAAAATCAACCACAACGAGCTTTTGACATATCCCAACGAATATGATCAGATACCGTTTACCTCGGTTGACCGCGCGTTCGATATGGGCGTGGTGGGAATCGGCGCCACTATCTATTTCGGCGCACCGGAATCGAATCGCCAGATTCAGGAAGTATCGCAGTTATTTGAACGGGCCCATGACCTGGGCATGTTCACTGTCCTGTGGGCATACCTGCGTAATTCCGAATTCAAGGCCGATAAGGATTACCATACTTCGGCAGATTTAACCGGTCAGGCCAATCATATCGGCGTGACTATCGAAGCCGATATCATCAAGCAGAAGCAGGCCACAAACAATGGCGGCTACAATGCGATCAATTTCGGCAAGACTCATCCGCTGGTATACGAGAAGCTGACCAGCGACAATCCGATCGACCTTGTTCGTTATCAGGTAGCCAATTGCTATATGGGACGGATCGGCATGATCAACTCCGGTGGAGCCTCGGGCGACAACGACCTGGCCCAGGCGATTCGCACCGCCGTTATCAATAAGCGTGCGGGCGGTATGGGAATGATCTCGGGACGTAAATCGTTCCAGAAGCCGCGTGAGAAAGGTGTCGAACTTCTGAACGCTATTCAGGATGTCTATCTCTGCGACGAAGTTACTATAGCTTAACGACTTAAAAGCATAATAGCAGTATTGCCGGCCTCATTTTCGGGGCCGGTTTTTTTTATTGCCGGTATCGCATCCTGAGACTACTAAATTGAGCTGAATAATTGCCGATAAACTCGAATATGCAGGCTAATCATACTCGCACATTGATTTAGCAACTTGGTAAAGTGCCCGTGCAGGTTGAATAGTAAATGATCACTACCGTCTTCATAGATTTGGGGGGCTTAAATAATGCCCCAAATACAGATAAGCTTAAGCGGATATTGCTCCGGAAGGAATATCTGTTTTGAATAGTGAATTTAAGAACATAAGGAAATCCCGCGAGTACTGGAGTGCACTGGCAGATGGAAATCTGCCGATCAGAATTTTATTCCTCGATCATGAGGATGACTCCGCCTTTCTTCAGATATATGATATTCTCTCTGATTTTGGCGATGAACTGTTCAAAATGGAATGTGAGCATTCATTCGAAGGGGCCCAGCAAAGGCTGGCCGATGAAGATTATCATCTATTTTTCATCCATGATGCGGTAGTGCCTGCCGATGGTATTGGGGCTTTGTGCAAGACCGGAGCGCATCCTGATTTTACACCGGCAGTGTTGATTACATCTGCAGATTCATTGTATGAACCGGAGGCGGCAAATGTCGACGCCTGTGATTTTATTGAACGAGAAAAGATAGACAGCGAACTTCTGGCCAGGATAATCCGTCATGCATTGAGTTATCGCGGGCTTTTACATCGTATTGCCCCGGATATCAGCGGCAAAAAACTCACCAGCGAAGCATTGAGCGAAAGTGAGGCCAAGTTCCGTGAGCTGTTCTCGAATATGAACAGCGGCGCGGCCATTTTTACAGTCAGGGATTTCGGGCGCAGATTCATATTCAAGGACCTAAATCATGCCTGCGAGCGAATCGAGGGTATAAGTCGCGATGAGGCATTGGATCGCAATATCCTCGAGGTTCTGCCGGCTTTTCGAGACCTGGGGATATTTGAAATCCTGTACGAGGTCTGGAAAGATGGGCAGGCTCGCTCTTTCGGCCCGCGTTATTTCCGCAGCAACCTGAAAGAGGGCTGGCGCGAGGGCCATGTCTGCCGTCTTCCTGATGGCGAGCTGGCTATAATCTATGAAGATATTACTGAAAGGATTGCCGCTGAGCATGCGCTCAGGGAGAGTGAAGAGAAATACCGGGCCATATTTGATAATGTTCGCGATATGGTTTATACCGGTTCGTCGGACGGCCGTATTCTATCGATCAATGCCGCTTTTGAACGAATCACCGGGTGGCCCATAAATGATTGGCTGGGCCGTGAGCTGAAGCATTTGATTCATCCCGAGGATCGCGAACGGGTTTCGGCCAGACTGGCGGATTGCCTGAATGGCTGCGATATCGACCCATTTGAGATGCGTATACTTTCGAAACTGCGCGAATACAAAACGTTAGAATTTATGCCCACGCCGATGTATGATGGCGGCCGGATTGTCGGCCTGTTCGGTATTGCCCGAGATATAACCGAAAGAAAAGTGGCGGAGCGATCAGCCCTTTTGCAAAAAGAACTGGCGATTAAGCTAAGTGCCGCATCATCACTCGATTCCGCCCTCGAGGCCTGTATGGAAGCCGCCATTCAGGTTGCCGGAATGGACTGCGGCGGGGTATATCTTTTGAATGAGGACACGGAAGACATGGAGCTGGCAGTTTCTTATGGGTTGAGCAGTAGATTTGAGGCAGAAGTTTACTACGTCCCCAGGGATTCATCCCGATGGAATGTGGTGATGAAAGGTGATGCCATATTCACCACCTTTGATGAATTGAGGACCGACCAGTCATTTGCCGAAAGCAATGAAAAGCTGAAGGCCATTGCGATTCTGCCGGTTAAAAATGAGGGGCGAGTTATTGCCTGTCTTAATGCAGCGTCGCATTTATTGAATGAAATCGGGCAGACCGCCCGTGACGGGCTGGAGGCGATAGCGGCCCAGATCGGAAGCGCGATCGCACGTTTGAAGGCCGAAGAAGCCCAGCGCAATAACGAAATCAAGTACCGCAATATATTCAACAATGCCCAGATCGGATTATTCCGTTCCACCCTGGATGACGGTGTGGTTCTGGAATGCAACGATAGATTTGCGCAGATTTTCGGTTATGGTTCGGCCGATGAATGTATGACCGATTTCGTTACCAGCGAGCACTATGTCGATATAGCCGATCGCGAACGAATGATTGCCGAACTGATGGCATTGGGTGAGATCAAGAATTATGAAGCGCGTATTCGCGGTGCCGATGGGGCGGTGAGATGGGTCAGGTATTCGGCTCGCATTTACAAGGATAAAGGCTATATGGAAGGTGTGGCGGCCGATATCACGAAGGAAAAGAGCGCATTTAACATGCTCCGCAAGAGCAGCCGGGGCGTGGCCAATATACTCGAAAGTATCAGCGACGGCTTCTATACGCTGGATAAGGATCTGACGATCACATATTTCAACAAGGCGGCGGAAATAATCCTGAACCGTCGCAGCAGTGAGGTTCTCAGGAAAAATATATACGAGGTATTCCCGCAGTTTAAGCGCACTATCCTGGCCAGCGAATATGAGCGGGTGCTGAAAGAAAAGACCGCCAGTTCGTTCGAGGTCCGCCTTGACCTGAAGCCCTATCAGGACTGGTATGATGTGCGCATATATCCGGGTGAGGATGGTATCTCGGTTTATTTCCATGAAATCACCGAGCGCAAGCATTATGAGCAGATCCTGCTCGACAAGGAACATCGCCTGAGTGCGATCTTAAACAGTGCAGCTGATGGTATTTTCGTGATTGACCAGGAGGGCATCATCGATTCGGTCAATCCGGCCGCAGGAAAGATATTTGGATGCCAGCAGGCCGACCTGGAAAGCAAGAATATCTCACGCCTGATGCCCGTTTTTATGGAACGCCTGGGAGAATATTCGGAGCATGAACCGGATAACAGGTCACAGCTCGAATTCGAGACCGAGGGTGTCCGTGGGGATGGTTCCGGGTTCTCATTGCGGGCGGCGGTCAAGAAGATGATACTCGATGGGCGCAGTCTTTATACGGTGATTATCCATGACCTGACCGATGAACGTGAGCGGATGAGGAAGCTGATGGAAATTGATAAGTATTCGGCGATCGGTACATTGGCCGCCGGAGTGGCCCATGAATTCAAAAATTACCTGGCCGGAATAATCGGAAATGCCAGTTTTGCAATAGATAATCTTGTAGAAAACGATGATAATGCCCTCACGCGTGAGCTTCTCCAGCAGGTTGTCGATATCGGCGAAAATGCCAATCGTATTGCCCTGTCGCTCTTGACTTATTCACAAATGAAACCGGATAAGAAATCCTCGGAAAATGTCAACTCGCTGATTATGAATGTGCTCAAGCTGATCAATAAGGAGGTCAGGGCCTGCAATATCCGCATCGAAACCGATTTCCAGGAACTTCCCGAGTTGTATATTTCATCCGGAAAGATTCAGCAGATGATTTTGAATGTCGTATTGAATGCCAAGCAAGCCATTGGCAAGGAAGGCACGATCAGTATTCGGTCACGCGATCTGGGCGGGCATGTTTCGGTGCAGATCGGCGATGACGGCAGCGGTATGTCGCCGGAGGTGCTGGAGAGAATATTCGACCCGTTCTTCTCGACCAAGGGTGTTTGGGGAAAAGACAAGTATCATGGCGCCGGTTTGGGGCTATCTATCAGCCGCAATATTGCGATCGAGCATGGCGGCCAAATTACTGTCGACTCGCTGGTCGGAAAAGGTACCGTGGTTACAATCCAGCTTCCGGTGCCTGCCGAACAGATCAGGCGCGAACATAAATCGAAAGGGCCTGTCAATGCCATGGCCTTGTTTTCGGCCGATGAAGAGACGATTGTATTTTACAGGAATTTATGTGGTGAACAGGAATTGGAACTGCGCGTGCTGTCATCCCTGGATGATTTGGCGCAGGAACCCGTGCAGAATGTGCTGTTTGTATTCGATGCCGAATATCCGGCCCAGGGAGAGCTTCATCGACTGGCGGAGTATTGTGCCCTCAATGATATTTCATATATTGTAATCAACAGCGCTTCAGCTTCGGAACGTCAGCTGGAAGGGCTGACCGAGAACGCCATATCAATATACAGCGGTTTGCCGAAGTCCATCGATCGGCAGTTTATCGAGTCGCAGATACCCTGAGAATTGAATACTTTACGTCATAAGGCGGCCCGTTTTTAACAGGCCGCGCATATTTTTTCAGCCCCGCAAAATCCAATGATTAGATCGAAATCGACTAATGGCCGCCGGGTCCGCAGCCTTCACATCCGCCGCTGGAACAGTCACCCTGGCCAATTTTTATCGTGTAACCGCTCTGGCCCATCTGGTTGGTGATATAATCCACGCAGATTTCACCGTACTTTACCAGATGCTCCTTGAGACGGGGATCGATGTAGGCGGTAATACCGTTGGACTCTAATTTCTCTAAACCTTCGACTGACTCATCCAGAGCCATTCCCAACTGGGGGCCGCTTCAACCAGCGCCCATGAAGTAGAGAATAAGATGCTTTCCGTCGGTCTCGGGATTTTCCAGGACCTTTGAAAGTTCAGTTGATGCTTGTTCGGTAATAGTCAGCATTTTGTAACACCACTTTCCTCTATATTAACATAGATCGGCAATTTACATTTTCGTTTCAGAAAAACAAGACATTTTGGTAAAAGTTCCGTTATCATGTTTTTCGTAACCATCTCAGCTTTATACGCATAAACAGGAGATTATTTCAAATTTCTTTAAATAATCGGGCCAGCGGATGTCCCGGGGCCTCGATTTTCAAATCCAGAAAATAGCCAAATGGAGTCTGGGCGGTCTTGTAACCTGAATTTTTTAGACGCTCTTCGGCGCCATCAAAGATTTTTTTTGTGGTCTCAGGCGATGCCTTGGAATCGGACAAATGCGCAAATGAATGCAGGATAACGTTTTCAGTCTCGTTTTTGCGCGCCGCCCATTTGATGTTCTTGATCAGCTTGGTTTCCACATAGGATGCATTTTCTTCATCCCCGGCTTCTATTTGAATAAACGCCGTGAGCACATTTTCAAATGACCTCTCTTCATCGAGGTCAGGAATATCATCGAGCGTTTTCATGCTGGTATGGTAGCCGAATTTAGTGCAGTATATCATCAGGAGTTTCATCAGGCGAATCCTCAGTATAGTACGCTATATATACTCAAATTCGCGAATTTTGCAAGTGGCGAGGCGAATTTAAGCAGATAAGTGTTGCCGGATATCGCGCAGATTGTATTTTGGATCTCATGTCACCGCTGAAGCGCACAATCAAATCATACAACAGCTATGCCTGCAAATGGGCCGAGAGGATGCGCGCCAACCTCAATGAGGCCCATGAATATCTGGAAAAGCCGGCCATGCGCAGTCTTCTGCCCGATTTGCATGGCAAGTCGGTATTATGTGTGGGATGCGGTACCGGCGAGGAATGCTCATATCTGCATGCAAACGGCGCAAAACGTGTGGTGGGCATAGATGCGGCCGAGAAGATGATCGCTCTGGCACAGAAGGGTTATCCGGAGATTGAATTTTATGCCATGGATATGGAGGAGGTAGATTTCGAATACGAAAGTTTTGATTTCGTCTATTCCAGCCTGGCCCTGCATTATGTTGAACATCCGGGTAAAACGTTGAAATCAATATTCAATGTCATCCGGCCGGGTGGACATTTTCTGTTTTCCACACATCATCCGATATTCCAGATCAAACGCAATGAAGAGGCTGATGACGATACAAGGCGCAGCTATTTTTCTGTATTTCAGGTGGATGAAACCTGGTTCGGGGATTTCGATGTTAGCTTTTACCACAGGCCGTTTGACAGCATAATCAACGCGATTATAAAAAGCGGCTTTCAAATAGTTTCCTTCATGGAACCTCAGCCCTTAGAGGAAATGAAGAAGCGCGATCCCAAATTTTACAGAACCTGTTCCATGATCCCGCCCTTCATGATCTTTCTCCTGCGCCGTCCGCAATAAAAAGGTGCCGGGTTTGTTTCCCGACACCTGACCAAAGATACGGAGGAGAAATTGCAATTTAATTATGAATTTCAGCGCCCGGGTAAAATGTGCCCCAGGCAAACCAGAAGGAAATGCAGGATTTAACGGGTTTAAGCCTCTCACCTTTACGGGGGCCCTGCAAGCCGTGGCCGAATATATCCCAGCGGGTGGCATCAGTAGATATAACCACTGCCGGAAGATCGTCGGATTCCAGAGCGCGGAAATCAAGAAGGGTGCCATCTGTGGCCCTGCTTTCGAATGCTACCGCGAAATCGAGATCGCTGCTCCCGGCTATTACAATATCAGCGCCATTGAAATTTTCTTCGATAATCTCGATACCTGAATCGAATGAATCAATCGGATAGGCTTTGGTCTTTTCATCTACTATAATTCCCAGCACACGATCCTTGCGCGGCAGTCTGCGATCATCATTGCCGATCGGAAACAACAGGCGGGCGTTGTTGGTCTTGTAATCGCCATATGGATAATTTCCATATGTGCGTGAGTGTCCCGTATTTCGAGAAACGACTTTTGATTCGGGATACATCTCTTTCCATGTTCCCCAGCGTGTTTCCACAAGGTGAATGATTTCCGGTTCGGAGCCGATTAGTTCGCCATTTATGCACTGCAGGCCCATCTGCGACCAGTTGGAGCCGGTAGCGCGATCATAGGGAATCAAGTTTGTATTGAAAAGCAGCCCGGAAACACCGAATGTCGTGATGCGGCCGCCGATATTGCGGTCCCAGCCGATACCTGATCCGGTCAGGGGGCAATAGGTAACTGCTACGCTGCTGCCACCGATATGATCATTGATAATTTCGTGCCAGTCCAGAATAGCATGCGGATAAGCTCGGATATCGTCGTCTATTTTGGCGCCGATTATCAGATCATTATCGGAAAGATAATCGACCTCGGCAATTGAAATCATCTCGGGCGTCGTCAACGCGGGGATGCCATCCTTGCCCGGTCCTCCGTCAAAAATGCGGCTCTCCTCAACGAGCCAGTCACCGGAGGCTCCTGTTGCGCTTGAGCTGACATTTTCTCCGCATCCGGCAATCATGAAGAGCGCTAACATTGCCAGCCCGCCGATAAAGATTTTATATACCATGATTTAGCTCCTGTCTATATTTCGAAATCCTTGTCCCCGGTCGAGATTGTGTAAAATATTGAAATCGCAAATGTGAAACTGGTGGTCAGTTGTGTTCCATTGAGTTCGCGATGAACCGGTATGCGCGCAGACGTCCTCAGATTCAATTGATCATACAACCTGAAATTTGCGCCCGGCTCAAGCTCGAACCATTTGCCGCCCGAATTCGGTAGCTGAGATTGATCGAATTCATCCGCCTCCACAGAACGGTATCTGATTGCAATGGTGTTTTCCATAAAGGGGACCAGGGCCGCCTTCAGTCCCGTGGAGAGGATGAACTCATCACCAAACTTGTAAGCCTCATTGTTTTCGCCGAAACGGTCATTTTTGCCGGCCAGCCGATAGGACGCGTTGGCAAATATTCCCGCCGATAGAGGGCGGTAAAAGCCCTGATAGGCATTGCTCCAGAAGATAAGGTCCCAGGAGCCGCTTCCGGGCTGCATATCGGCTGCAATCAGGCTGCCCTGATTTTTGAGATCTGACTGGCCCAGCGGTAGCTTAATACCGCTTCCGATAGCAAGCTCCCGGTCGGTAAGGACCGAGTATGGCAATAGGTTGTATTTAAGCAAATGACGGCATCGCTGATACCGCTGGTCGTCAGATTCTCACCATTTCCTGTAGAAAGCCCGGAAATCCGTTCCTGCCTCACCAGGGCGAACAGGGCCGCGATTGAAAATCTGTCTGTCAGGCCGTAACCGGCTTCGAAAATAGCCGAATTGACATATCTTTCACGCGAATCATTTTTAAGTTTCTGGTTCTCGGAATATACATCGGCGATTGAATTATGCTCATAGGTTAATCCAAACTGCCATCCTCCCGCTTGTGTCTGGGGCAGTTCCAGGGAGCCCACAATCGGCGCCCCACCGCAACTGCATGCCTGCCCTGCTGCAACAGCAGGTATACAGATCAGGAGGAGAGTCAATCTTCGGATAATTCGCTTGCTCATAATTCTTACCTTTTTGATGATTGCATCTCTTGGTCGGGGGAGGCTGGCGGATGTTACAAAATAATGAGATTTTCTGCAGATTTAGAGACAGCGCTAAAAATCGGAAAAATCAACCCTTTAGAGGTTTTCTTCAATTGTTTTTTGCAGACGTGAGCGGGTTTGATCGCTGAGCTTTGTGTCGATATTTTCGCTATGATCTTCCTTACTGATGCGGCTGATGGTTTCGATTTGCTTCCGGAAATTGCGACACCAGTTACAGAATGAGATATGTACCTTCATACCGATGCGTTTTGTAAACGGCAGTTTTTCATCCAGGCTGAGCGATGACAGGCAACTGACCTCATCGCAGGAGGGCGTTACGATACCCATTATCTTCATCATCATTGCAACTATGCGGGCTTTTATGGGTAGTCTTTTATTCATGATTTTACCTTATTGGTTTTGGTTTTAATCCAGTTGACCTCAAGGCATTCTCGTAATCTTTTTCGGGCACGATACAGCATTACTCTTAGATTGGTCGAGCTCAGGTCCAAAACGTTACTGATTTCCGATGATTCCAGTTCTTCCATCTCGCGCAGTATAAAAATCTGAGCCATTTTGCGGGGAAGAAACGATACGCATTTCATTAAAATATTCCAGAATTCCTCTTTTTCGGCCAGGTCCGATTCATCAACCATCCAATCCTTGGGACGTTTGCCGGCTTTCCAGTAGCCTTCTCTCTGTCCGCGCTCAATAAAATCCTTATCCCGGGTACGCGTCAGATCATCGATGTCCGTATGACTTACCTCGCGTGCCAGCTGGCGGATATTATCGATTATCTTGTTTTTCAGTATGCCGGTCAGCCAGGTTCTTTCGCTTGAGTCTCCCTTGAAACTGTTCCGGGCTTTAAGGGCCGCCAGAAATGTCTCCTGGACCACATCTTCGGCCAGTGTTTTATCCTTTAGGCGGGAGATGGCATACCGAAAAAGATAATCGCCGTGCAAATTGACCCATTTTTCCGGGCTGTTGAGTTTGTGCTTCATAAATCGGGCGTTTTTGATTCAAATGATTGCAGAGTCAATAATTTATGATTATAGTAATCTTTTATTGCATAACTGGCAAGGTTTATCATCGGCATCAGCCCAGCTTGCAGCCGTTGGGGACCTCCCGTTCCGGTATTGCCAGCACGACCTCGCCCCCGTCACGATAGAATCCGGTTGTCAGCACCTCCGATATATATGGCCCTATCTGGCGGGGCGGGAAGTTTGTTACGCAGACTACCTGCCTGTTGACCAGGTCTTCTTTGGTGTACAGATCGGTGATTTGCGCGCTGGATTTTTTTATGCCGATTGATTCGCCAAAATCGATTTGCAGTTTATAAGCCGGTTTTTTTGCTTCCGGAAAATCCTCGACCTTTATAATCGTCCCGACTCTCAATTCGACTTTTTTAAAATCATCCCATTCAATGTTTGGCAATTTCATGACTCCTTTTTAACGGCTTGTAGTTTGATCGGTTTTTGTGTATCATGTTTCATTCTATAAAATGAAATAAATACAAGATATAATAACATGAATAATTCTGAAAGAGATTCAATACCGGATAAACCCTGGCAACTCTCCGCAGATGAAGTTGTCGAAAAAATGGATGTTGATCCGGAACAGGGGCTGAGCCAGAATGAGGCCGGTTCCAGATTGTCACAATATGGCCGGAATGTTCTGCGTGAAACGGGCAAAAAGGGCATTATCGAAATTATAATCGACCAATTCCGCAGCCTGGTTATGGGGCTCTTGGCCGCCGCAGGTATACTCTCTTTCGTTTTCGGGGACTGGATCGAGGGAGTTGCCATAGTTGCCGCGATGTTGGTAAATGGGCTGATCGGTTTCATTACAGAGATAAAGGCGGTTCGATCAATGGAGTCCCTGCGCCAGATGTCGAGTATTTCCGCGGTGGTCAAGCGTGATGGACAGGCGAGTGAGATTGATGCTTCCGAGCTGGTGCCCGGCGATATAGTCCTGATTGAAGGCGGGGATATGGTTACAGCCGATATGCGGTTGATCGAGGCCTCCAAAATGCAGGCTGATGAATCGGCCTTGACCGGGGAATCATTACCGGTTGGAAAAAATATAGAAGCTGTCGATGAAGATGCTCCGCTGGCTGATAGATCAAATATGTTATATAAGGGCACTGCGGTTACAAGAGGTTCGGGGATGGGTGTTGCAGTCAATACCGGCATGAAAACCGAACTGGGAGAGATTTCGACCCTGGTGGAAGAGGCCGAGAAGGGTACCACCCCCCTGGAGAAGCGTCTCGATAAGCTGGCCCGCAAACTGGTCTGGGCGGTGATTATACTAACAGTGGTAATTGCATTGCTGGGTATTTTACGCGGCAAAGAAGTTTTGCTGATGATCGAAACCGCCATAGCCCTGGCAGTGGCCGCCATCCCTGAGGGCCTGCCGATTGTGGCCACTATCGCGCTGGCTCGCGGTATGATGCGTATGGCCAAACGGAATGCATTGATTAATCGCCTGGCCTCGGTGGAAACATTGGGCGCCACAAATATAATCTGCACTGACAAAACCGGCACATTGACCGAAAACCGAATGACTGTGACTAATATCAGGCTGCATGCCGGGATGCTCGAGGTGCCTTCTGAATCGGATGAAGATTTCCGGCTCGATGATGAAAAAATCGATCCGCAGGAAAATGAGGCTGTACATAAAGCATTGCTGATATCGGTGCTTTGCAATAACGCCTCGCTTCCGGAAGGTGATGATAAGAAGTCCCGTCCGGTGGGCGATCCTCTCGAAGTGGCGCTTTTGCAGGGCGCCGCCAAAGCCGGATTCAATCGCCGCGAGTTGATCAAAAAGATGCCCGAGGAACGCGAGGAAGCATTTGATTCAGATGTGAAGATGATGGCCACATATAACCGCGATGAGGACGGCTTGTTTGTGGCGGTCAAGGGCGCTCCCGAGGCAGTCTTTGAGGCCTGCGGACGCTACCTGTCAAATGATGGCGAAAAAGATCTGGACGGCAGCGGGCGCGAGGAATGGAAAGAATATAATCAGGAGATGGCCGCTGATGGCTTGCGGGTGCTGGCCTTAGCATACAAGCGTGCATCAGATACAAAGGAAGAACCCTATGAGAATCTGGTACTTGCCGGTTTGATCGGTATGCTCGATCCGCCCCGTGAGGGAGTGCGTGATTCGATCGATACCTGTCAGGCGGCCGGTATCAAGGTTATAATGGTAACCGGCGATCAGCCGGTAACCGCTCGCAAAATAGCGATGAGCGTGGGTTTGACAGATTCGCTCGATGTCGAGGTGATCGGCAGCCGGGATCTTGGCCCCGCCGAGGAACTTGATGAAGGGGAAAAGGAACGTCTACGCAAAGCGCCTATCTTTGCAAGAGTGAGCCCGCGGCAGAAACTGGATATAATCAGCATCCATCAGGAACACGGCTCTGTGGTGGCCATGACCGGCGATGGGGTCAATGATGCTCCCGCGCTCAAGAAGGCGGATATCGGTATCGCTATGGGTGAACGGGGTACCCAGGTGGCCAAAGAGGCGGCTGATATGGTGCTCAAGGATGATGCATTTTCATCGATAGTTGCCGCAGTGGAGCATGGGCGCGTGATTTTCAACAATATTCGTGAATTCGTGCTCTACCTGTTTTCATGTAATGTCAGCGGTATCCTGGCAATTGCCTCGGCCGCTCTGGCCAATCTGCCCCTGCCGATGCTTCCATTGCAGATACTCTTTCTGAACCTGGTTACGGATGTTTTCCCGGCGCTTGCGCTGGGCCTGGGTGAGGGCGATCCAGATATTATGAAACGTCCCGCACGTGAACCGGATGAGCCGATACTGGATTTTCCGCAATGGTACTTTATCGCGGCTTTCGGGGCAATTATTGCGGTTGTAGTGATAGGTGCGTTTTCTATTGCTTATTTCTGGCTCGATTTCGAAACCAATCATGCCATAACGATATCATTCCTGACCATGGCTTTTGCGCGAATATGGCATGTTTTCAATATGCGCGATACGGGGTCGGATTTCCTTGTCAATGACGTTACCAAAAACAAGTACATCTGGCAGGCTGTGATTATAAGCATTGGCCTCGTGCTTGCGGCTGTTTACCTTCCGGGACTCTCTCATGCGCTCAAGACTGTATCACCCGGTCTGACAGGGTGGCTGATAATTTTGGGCATGAGCCTGATACCGTGGATCATCGGGCAGATTTTCCGCACTTACACAAAATATAAGGTTAACGTGTAAAGATGAATTCCGAGGGCGGTGTTTGCACCGGGTCGAAGGGCAAAAGCTTGCGCACGGCCATATTCTTGCGCTCGTTTTTCAAATCGGCCGAAAGCCTTTTCAATGATTGATGTTCCGCCAGGGGTTGCAGATTGACAGGTGTCAGGTGGCCCGAATTCTGAATCACAAGCTCTTTCAGGTTGGGGCATTTCAGAATCGGGGTCAGGTCACGGATGGCGCGGATTCGTTCCAGGTGCAGACGGCGCAGGTTTTGCAATCTGCTGAAATCGGGCAGCTTAACGGCCGCTTTGAGTGATTGCAGATGAAGATACTGTAATGATTGCAGGTCGGAAATCGGGCTCAGATCAGTCAGGCTGCGTACTCCCCTGAGTTTCAGGTATTTCAGATTGGGCAACTCCCTGAGTTGCGAGATATCCATCAATGAGCCATGGGTAACAGACAGCCACCACAGATTATCCAGGCCGGCGAGCATATTCAGGTCAGAAATCACCAGTGAGCGCAGGGCCAGCTTTTCGAGATTCTGCAGTTTATCTATCACATCAATATGGTGCTTGTATCCCGTAATCGAAAGCTCCCTGAGACGTTTGAATGAACCCAGAAATTCTATAGAAAGTTTTTCCGGTCGAGTATCTCCTAGGTGCAAAATTTTTATGCTGTATTGCGGTACCGCAATGCCCTCATAGGATTTGAGATGCTTTATATCGATTGACAGCTTCTGTATGAATGGAAAATATTCCAGCAGTGTTAAATTGGGGATGACATAATTGGAGCCGGCGAAGAGACGCAGTTCAATATCGGGATAGCCGCGCAGGTATTCGGATACAAGCTCGAGCTCCTCCTCGGAGAGAATCGGCTCGAACTGCACAATCTGGCATTGCTCCGGAAGGATTTCGAGCTGTGTATGTGAGATCGGTGATTTGAGCGTTCGGATTCTGCCATCCGGGCTGTCGAGCATTGCCTGTCTCCTTGTGCTTCGGCCCTAATTTAATCAGATGCGGTCGGCGGCACAACGCTGCTTTTGAAATAATTGATTTTATCTGGCCCGACCGTCCCGCCCGAGACGATAAACGACATCGCCTCATCCACAGTCATCTGCGTGGCGGTTATATTCTCTATCGGCACAATTTCCAGATAACCTGATGTCGGATTGGGTGTTGTGGGCACATACACGGCCGCCAGATGCCGGCCGGTGTCGGAATCGACCATCTCTCGTGTAACCAGCCCGATTGTTTTCATGTCCGATGAGGGGTAGTTGATCAAAACTACGCGCTGGGTCTTGTCGGGCTCCTGCTGGAATGTGGTGATAAGTTTCTTGACCGAGCCGTAGATGGTTTTGATCATCGGAATCCGTTCCATGATGGCATCGAACCATTCGATCAGCTTCTTGCCCAGCACCCGGGTGGTCATCCATCCCAGGAAATACAGGAATGCCACGATGACGATAATCGCCAGTAGCCCCTGCACAATCGGCGTCAGGAGTATATCCGCCCCCTGGGGCCAGTGTGGATGAAGGCCACGGGCTATCCCTTGGATTGCCGGGCCGCCGATTTCGCTTAAGATTCCGAACAGAAATTTGATTATCAGCCAGGTGACCCAGAGCGGAATAGCGGTCATTATGCCGGTGATGATATAGTTCCTGGGTTTGGCCTTGCTGTGATGATCATTCCCGCCTGCCATACCCCACCTCCCTGTAAATGTAATGAGCGAGAACTATTTATTTTCGTACTGGAATGCGATATCGAATGTCTGCACCTGCATCTCGACCTTGCCGGATTCGATCAGTTCCATTAGCTCCGCCCCGGCTTCCTTCAGATCGGGATTTTCCATGCATTTCTCGTGATCATCTTTACAGCGCCATTGCAGATAACTCACCAGGCTGGTGCCGTCATGGCTCTTGTGCATTGTCTGTGAAATGAATCCGGGCTGATCTGCGAATTTGGGTGCGGTTTTTTCTGATAACTTGACCAGGTCATCCTGAAGATCCGGTTCAGATTTCAAAAAGACCATAACAGTGAAAACATCACTATCTGTATTGATATTGACCATTGCGATTCATACCTCCCTGGAAACGAAATTATATCTTATGGGCCTGTATGCCCTTTTTGCTATAATAATCCTGATGATACTCTTCGGCACGATAAAAATTTTTAAACGGATCGACACTGGTCACGATCTGCCGATTGAAATCATCGTTCTCCTCGAGCTTCTTAATCATCTTCTCGGCCGTTTCCTTTTCCTCTTTTGTGCGAAAGAAAATCACCGAGCGATACTGCGTGCCGATATCCGCGCCCTGGCGGTTGGGTGTGGTGGGATCATGAATCCTGAAAAACAGCTCCAGCAGATCATCATAGGATACGATATTGGGATCGTATTCCACCTCGACCGTCTCGGCATGACCGGTTGCGCCGCTGCAAACATCGGAATAGGACGGTTTATCGACATGCCCGCCGGCATAGCCGACAGCCGTATCGGTCACGCCCTCGATCTGCTTGAAAGCCGCCTCAACACCCCAGAAACATCCAGCACCAAAATATGCCTTTTCCATACTACTAAATCCCATTCTTAAAATGCTTCATACCAGTTGTCAATGCCATTAAACATGTGGTAACTTCGGATGTTCCGAGCGGGGCGTATAAGCCTCAAAAGCGCTGTAATGGCGATCTGATTTGCGAAATTCATAGTACATTAGTATATTCATTCAAGCTGCATTATTTTAAACGAAAGGACCGGATCATGGCTCAGTTTACTGATAGATTGCATCAGAAAGGCGCGAAGCTGTGGGAGAATCTCCTGGGGCATCCATTTTTGGAGGAGACCTACAGGCAGGAGATCAGCGATGAACGTTTTGCGCAATGGGTTCGTCAGGATTATATATTCGTGCGTGACGCGATACCGTTTATCTCGATCGTAAGCGCCAAGGCGCCGGTGGTTCTGCGGGCCCAGCTTGCCAATATCGTGGGCATGCTGGTCAAGGAGCTGGGGATGTTCGAGGAGATGGCCGGGAAACATGGGATAACGCTCGAGAATATCAAACCTGCGCCGGCCTGCCACGCATATTTGCAGTACCTGTATGCGACCGCGCATATGTGTTCGCTGGAGGAATCGTTCACTGTCCTGTATGCGGCCGAGAAGGCCTATTATGATTCATGGAAGACGGTGCGCGACAATCTGGAGAGCGAGAGCAAATGGCAGACCTTTATCGAGTACTGGTCCTCCGATGAATTCGCGGCCTATGTTAAATGGCTGGAGACCGAACTCGACAAGCTGGCAGAGGGAATGCCGGAAGCGCGTTTGCAGGCGATGGAGGAGCAGTACCTGTTGACGGGACGCTATGAATTCATGTTCTGGACCATGGCCCAGACCAATGAAACCTGGCCGGTGTAGGGGTCGCTTGTAATTTGGGTGGAGCCTGCTTTGGCAGTGTGTAGAGGGTAGGTAAATTCTTGGAAAGAATTGACAGATGTATGTTATGGCTTTGCGTTAAGCAACGTAGGGCGGGTTCCCTGCGAACCCGCCAAGGTCTTTCCTAAACTTGAACTCGGCAGGATCACGGGGATCCTGCCCTACAGGACTAATACCCCTTCTCTACATCAACTTTATTCGGCAACTGTTCTCCACGGGCGGCGAGGTTTAAGAGGCGGGTCAGGTCGGAGATATTCATGCGGTCGGAATGATCCGATCTCTCGGCCATGTGCGGGGTCATGACCACATTATCGAGCTGTCCGAAATCATACTGCGAGGGACGATGGTCCTCACGTTCCTGCTCGCTTTTGGGATAATCATACCAGACATCCAGCCCGGCGCTGATCCGTCCGCTCCTGAGCTCCTCAAACAAAGCGGATTCATCGACAATCGGCCCGCGCGCAATATTGACCAGGATGGCACGTTCCGGCAGAAGCGCCAGTTCATCCTTGCCGATTATCCCGCGAGTGTCCGGGGTCAACGGCGCGCTGATGAATAATATATCTGCGGTTTTGAGCAGGTCATGCAAATCGTGATTGGGATGAACCTCGGCGTAATCATCGGAATAGATTTCATCCGTTCGCCTGAGGGCCCTGATCTTCATTCCCAGGCCATGACATAATCTGGCGATCTCCTTGCCGATCGCGCCATAGCCGAAAATCAGCGCATTTTTGCCATCGATCAGAACTGAGCGGTAGATATTATAGCGCGGGCGCCAGTCATTCCGGCGAAACCTGCGGTCGACCGGGATCAGCCATTTGGCGCAGGCCATCATCAGGGCAATTGCAGTTTCGGCCACCGGGGTGTCATTGTAATGCAGGTTGTGCACATTAAGATGCGGGAAATCCATGAGCACCTCGCGCGATTTGCTGGAAAGCCCGGCCCATGGGATAATCACGGTATGCAGTTTGTCGCCGGCTTCCAGGTATTCGCGGGGCGGAGTGCCGGAGATCAGGATTTCATAATCGGCCGGATCGGGGATCTGGTCGCCGGTATAGAGTTCAATCGATGAATCGAGTTCGCTTTTAAGCTCCTCAACAAACTCCCGGTCAAAATTTTGCAGCAGGTAGATTTTCATAAAAAGCAATATACGAATAAATGCGGGTTGGGGAAAAAATATGAGTGGTTTTAATGCAACTTTCAATGCGATCCGAACGAAACATAGCTAAGCGCTATCTTTATGATGTATTGAATAAACGCGTAAAAGAGATGTATATTCTTGAGGCAGAAGCTTATATTTAAAAATATACTGAATGATTTTCCTCAGGCCGAAACAAAGGAGCGGGAGATGAAAAAAGGGGATTTATTTAAATGTTTGGCCGTCCTGGTCGGTATTGCGGTTTTTATTGGCTGTTCGAGTGATGACGGCAGAATATATTATGCCGTCGAGCAACAGGGTATTGTGTCGGGCTATACCGAAGCTCAAATCGATACCATGGAAATCGACGGTAAAACAGCCATCACTATCGATGAAATCACGGAAGTGAAGACTTCGCTTTTCGACGCGGTTATGACCGCCACATTTGCATTCAAATACCATGTGGATACAACGACCGGAATGTACTTTTACCATGAGAGCGATATAAAGCAGCGTATGCTGCATCTCGGTGGAAAAATCGAGGTATTTGGTGATTACCTGGTAGCGACCGACAATTCCAGCAGCATATCGGATACAATCGAAATTGCCCCTGACCTGATTCTTCAGAATACTCTGTACTTTGCACACCTGATCAGGGATTTTGCCGATGCTGATGCGGATTCAATCCACTATGATTTGTTCAGCGAGATTGATAACAGTATTCATAAGTTAATTTATTTTAATCCAAGAATCGATTCAGAGAAGTTTGCGGGAAGGGAGTACCGTGCCCTAAAACTTGATCTTATTGATAAGACGCTGGGATTAAGAGGTGAAATCTGGATCGATACCGAAAGCAAATATTTGCTGAAATCCGATCTTCCCACTCGTGTGGTTTATCTGGCGGACCGCTCTATCAAGAAAAAGGTCAGGGATTCCAATATAGATGATCTTATTTTAACCAGGGCCAATGTTCAAATCGGCGATATCAAATCGATAAAATATATGAAAGTCCGTGCGGTTATCGAGCCTGCCGGATGCTGGCTGACAGAGGAGGATCTCAATGTGCCGGGGCAGAAATTCGAGGGAACCGTGGTGGATAATCATATCGATGGTATATTCGAAATCAGCCATGAACGTTATGATGGTTCGAATGCTCCTCCCTACCCTCCGAATTTTAGTGATGACAGTGTTTTGGCCGTATACTTAAAGCCGCAGGAGTTGGTAGAGTCCGATGATCCCGATATAAAGGCCAAGGCTCTGGAAGTTTGTCATGGTTCCAAAGATTCATGGGAGGCTTTCACCCGTTTGAGCAAATGGGTATCGGATGAAATCAGTTATGATATTCCGGGCGGTACAACTGCCAAAAATACGTTTAAATCCAGGCTGGGAGAATGCGGTTCACATTCACGTCTCCTGACAGCCTTCAGCCGTTCTGTCGGTATCCCCTGCAGGATGGTCTGGGGTGGTATGTACATTCCTGAAAGAGGCGGCATGTTTGGCCAGCACGCCTGGAATGAAGTCTATATGGGCGAGGCTGGCTGGATTCCGGTTGATGCTACCGCTGAGGAAATCGATTTCGTGGACTGCGGTCATATACGAATCGCCGAGGCAAAATCCGTAACGATTTTCTTCAATGCTCAGGAGATGGAAATTTTGGAGTACAAGACAGCAGATATGGGCGAAGGTACGCAGGCTGTAAATGCGGCACTGCAAAAATATGTGGGTGCATACGAGGGTGAAAAGGATAAACTCACTATCCAGATGAAAAATAATTCGCTGGCATTGCAAATCCCCGGCAGGCCGTTGTTCGAGCTCAGGGACCCGGATGAAAACGGCTTATGCCTGTTTAAGATCACGGATAAAGCCTCTGTATCATTTGCAGAGGATGATCATGGAAGGGTTGAGAGCATGACCGTCAGGTCTTCGACGAGAATTCCGCGCAAGATTGGTTCCGAGTCCGGCACCGATGATGGTTCTATCCCGGAGAAATATCATGATTTCCTGGGAGAATTCACCATACCGATGCAGAATAAAACAATAGAAGTTTCCTTCCGGGCCGGCCGTCTGGAATTGATAACTCCTGATTTGAATAGACTGCGGCTGGCCGAGCCGGATATGGATAGTATGTGGATTGCAAAGGTTACCGACAATACAAATCTGGGAGTGGTTTTTCTGCGCGATGATGATGGTCTGGTAAATGCCTTTAACATGGTGGAGATTTCCACGTTTGTGCGAAAGAAACAGTAATACCTGCTGGATATAGCAATAGCGCTATATCCAGTTAAAGAGCCCGTATATTACAACGCCATAAGTAGCCAGGGTAAATATATATGCTATCAGGGCCCAGAGCCCATCCCGGCCAATCAGAGAGAATCCGAATGCCGAAAGAGCGATGCCTGCGCCATTGGCTGAAAAAGGGATTACCTCCATGACAGGCATCAGCATACCGATTGCTGTGCATATTATGGCAACGATAAAAGTGCTGTTTTTGCCCGTTAATGCCGGCATTCGTGCTTTAAGCCAGCGATCCATAAATCGGGCCGGCTTACGCAAGAAATTTACGGCCTTGCATAACTTCTTTTCTTCGATTGATTTATTGAGGATCCATGTGGGCAGCCAGAAGTATTCCCTTCCTGCTATCAGTTGGACCGATATCAGAATTACCGTGATGCCCATGATTGTCGGAACCCCGGGTATATCGCCCACGACCGGTGCCAGGGTAATCAGCCCCAGCATAAGCAGTATCGGACCGTAGGATCGCCGCCCAATGGTTTCAAGTATCATTTCCATTTTTATACGTTCTCTGTCTTTGGCGCTCTTTTCGATGAGATCCAGCAGATCATCCAGGGTTGATGGTCCCTTGTTTTCGTTAATTTCTTCCTTGTGCATTTTATTGGCCCTTTTCATGGCCTTATCTTTAGTAAGAATGAAAAACCAGGAATGTCATCAGAATCCATACATATTCAGTCAATCAATTCTATTATGCAGATCTACACCCGGGAGCAGATTAGAAGCGCTTTGTATATCCATGGCAGTAAGGCGTCTTTTTGCTCTTGCCATAGTAGTCCTGGTGATAATCCTCGGCGGGCCAGAAGGTATCTGCCATTGTTAATTTGGTGGCGATTTTATAGCCCTTATCTTCGAGTATCCTGATCAGCTTTTCCACTATCATCTTCTGTTTATCGTTGGTGTAGAATATCTCCGAACGGTACTGGTCGCCTATATCGGGACCCTGCCTGTTGACCTGAGTGGGATCGTGGATCTCGAAAAACAGCCTGGCTAAAGTTTCGAAATCGGTCTTGTTTGGATCGAATACAACCTCGACAGTTTCCGCATGACCTGTGTTTTCGTAGCTGACTTCCTGATATGAGGGATCTTTCTTGCTTCCACCCATATAGCCGGAGCGGACATCGATAACTCCATCGGCTTTTTCCAGGTAATATTCCACGCCCCAGAAACATCCGCCGGCGAAATAGGCGGTATCTACAGCGGGCTCTGAAGATGTTTGGGTTTGCGATGCCGGGATGAAATCGAGCGAGATCGAATTCATGCAATGCCGGACGTTTTTCGATGTAAAGCCCTCGCCCTCGAACACATGCCCGAGATGCCCGCCACATTGTGCACAGGTAATTTCAGTGCGCACACCGTCAGCATCCGTAGTTCTCTTAACAGCACCGTGGATTTCATCATCGAAACTGGGCCATCCACAGCCCGAATCGAATTTATCCCCGGATTTATACAGTTCTGCGCCACAATGTTTGCAGATATATGTCCCGGCCTCTTTATGATTGTAGAACTTGCCCGTAAACGGCCGTTCGGTGCCTTTGTCTATTATCACCGCTTTCTCTTCCGGTGTCAGTTCACGAAGCGACATTTTATTCTCTCCTGCGTTTATGGAATTTGCCAGTGATGCTACAACCATGATTGCCGCAGTCAGGGTCAACATGATTGCGATCGGCATCGTTTTTTTCAGCAGCATGGTAAAGCCTTTCTATTGAATTCAGCGGCCTCAAAGACCGGGCTGAAACTACTTTCTAATATTAGAACAGCAATCCGGCTCTTCAGTTTCCAATCCTGCGGGCCGGGAAGGCGATTCGACGAATTTATGAGATATATGTGATACTTTTGCGAGATTTGAGCGTTATTGGAAATAACGCACACCCTGGTTGTATGTTCGTTATTAGTGCGACGAAATGACTGAAATACTGAGTTCATCAAAGCAATCCAGGAAACATATAATCCTTTATGCTCATAAAGGATTACTATCATCGTCTGGGATATGGCATCCAAAATACAATAGTCGTGAGAATTAAGGCGAGGTCAAATTCTTTTTCCGCAAAGGGCAGTTTTTCATCTACACCCTGGACTACCTCAATCTCTTTTGATTGGGCGAATATTCTCATTTTAACCGAGGGTTACAGTCCCGATTGTATTATCAATTGCGCCGAACGAAAAGCGACTGTTGCCCACAGCGATTTCCACAGCCCTTTCCCGTTATCGGCAGCTGGCTCTTGAGGGCCTTCAGCACGTTCTTCAAACCCGTCATAATATTCAGATGAATACCTGAAGGGTTCTGTCCCGGGCACTGCTTTTCTCTCTAGAATGATATGCAGTATGTCTCCAACTTACACAGAAGTATCAGATGACTCAATTATTTCATAGTCATGAGTGATGTTTATGCTTTTTTTGAGCATAGCGGTGGCGGCACAGTATTTTTCCTGACTGAGGGAGATTGCTCGTTCGATATCTGCGGGTTTGAGTTCTTGACTGGTAAATATAAAATGCAGTTTCACTTCCGTAAATACTTTTGGGTGATCCTTGGCCCGGTTGGCCTCAACCTCAAGGGAGAAATCTGTCAGTTTAACTCGTTTTTTCATCAGGATGGACACCACATCCATAGCGGTGCATCCAGCCAATCCCATCAGTATCAGTTCCATAGGCCTGCAGCCCGCTGAAGCTCCACCGAATTCAAGCGGACCATCCAATGTAATCCAGTGATTTGAATCACTGATAGCGGCCATGCTGATTCCGCTGATCTGTTTGATTTTCGCTTTCATTTTGCGGGTCCCGGTTTTAGGGTTGATAAATTCTAAATGCTCATAAAAAATGGGATCGGAATTTATTTCGCTCCTTTGTTCAGCATATAAAAAGGATCTTAATCTCAATTTGTTTTTGAGCCTCAATACAAAGGCTTGTCCGGGGGAATAATTATCAGCCGTCACGCTTTATGGGACGGCTGATAAGCATTTTTCATTATTCTTATACATCTCCCGGCTGTATTGGCCTTTGAAGACGGTCTAATCGTTTCTGGTGAAAGCCAGATCTTTACATCGCCAGCAACCCTGCTGATCAAATCCCTTACTTGCATCGACATCTTTGTCACAGAGCCACATGCAACCATCCTCATCGAGGAAGACTTTCATCGGACGCGCGCCGGGATGATAGATGCCTTCACCCAGTTTGGCCTTTTCATTCTTTTCATTTGCCATGTTGACTGCTCCTTCAAAAATGGTTTTTAGTGATATAGTCTCAATGGTTTGCCGGATACTCAATAACTCATGGGCCATGAACCTGTCGCCGGGAACCGGCCAGACCAGCCATAAGCTGATTATAATCGATTTGATTGGTTTCTGCGAAAACAGGCCTGTTACCAATCACCACCACCGAATTCCTGCTGCCCCGGCCATTCCAAGCGATCAGGGAACCAGATTGACGTGGTATCTGGTCGTTAAATGATTTGAAGAACTCGTCCGAAGCATGATTATGCTGAACACAAAGCTGCACGCTTTCCTTCAAATCCTCAGGTATCTTGCCCACTTTTCGAACCACGCTGCCATTCTCAGCAAATTGCCCGGCAACGATTGCTCCCATAACTTGCATCAACCTGTTGAGTCCGATCATTGCGACATTTGTTTTGTTTGTCACCTAAAAGCATATGCAGTTTTTGTGCCGGACCAACTGAAAAAACTCATGACTGGACTCAAACACGTTTGTATACATAGCGTTATATGTCATGGCCGGGTTCCTGAATAATCTTCCGGAGTTGGATTATTGGCGAACTGATCATGCAAACATGCAATGCAGGCGGTGATTAACAGAATTAGCTTATCATTATGGGGTCGGCTTGAATATCAATTCGTAAACAGCTGAATTAAGTCGAAAGGGAGTCTTTTTCGGTAATTGTTCGATTCATATCAATCGGGCATTATTGTTGAAAAATAATCTGTCATAGATTATGTTGTATAGACAACCGTATAATTTATAGCGGCTATGATAACAAGATTGCTTGACACACATTGATGGGATTAATATGAGAGGACAGTATCAGAAAGATTTGACTTGTGAAGATCTGATGATCATCATAGACTCTATTTCCGACGGTGTATTTGCTGTAGATACCGATCTGAAAATAACCTTTCTCAATAAAGCTGCCGAGAGAATTACCGGATACAGAGCCAGAGAAGTGCTCGGTAAACCCTGCAAAGATGTTTTTCGTTCCAACATTTGCGAAGATCATTGTGTGCTCAAAGAAACTATGGCCACCAAAAGACCTGTTGTCAATCGTCCTGTTTGCATGATAAATAAAGCCGGGCACCGGGTGCCAATCAGTATCTCCTCGGCACTTTTGAAGGATCTCAATGGCCGGGTGATAGGAGGTGTCGAAACTTTTCGTGACCTCGATCTGGTTGAAAAACTGCGGAAAGATTACGAAGCCAGATACAGGATGGAAAACATAGTCAGCCAGGACAAAAAGGTGCTGGAGATGTTTGAAATTCTTCCCACCATAGCCAAAAGCGATTCCACGGTGTTGATAGAAGGTGAAACCGGTACCGGCAAGGAGCTGTTTGCCCGGGCTCTTCACAGCCTGAGTAGCAGAAACCGGGCGGCGTTTGTGGACATAAACTGCGGCGCATTGCCTGACAGCCTGCTTGAGTCAGAGCTTTTCGGTTATGTTGCGGGAGCTTTCACCGATGCGAAAAAGTCAAAAAAAGGACGCTTTGCCTTGGCGGAAAATGGAACTCTTTTTCTGGATGAAATAGCTGATATCTCATCTGCTATGCAAGTCAGGCTGCTGCGTGTGCTCCAGGAAAAAACCTATATTCCTCTGGGAGCCACCAAAATACGGGAAACAGATGCCCGCATCATAGCCGCATCAAATCAAAAGCTGGAAAAACTTGTGGAGGAAGGTAAATTCCGCAGGGATCTGTACTACCGAATAAATGTCGTTAAACTGGTAATTCCGCCACTGCGCGAAAGAAAAGGAGATATTCCTCTTTTAACAGATCATTTTGTTGCATATTTCAATCGACTTCGTAAAAAGGACATCTCCGGAATTACCCCTCCCGCCCTGAATCTGCTCATGAAACATAGCTTTCCAGGCAATGTGCGCGAGCTTGAAAATATTATCGAACATGCATTTGTGATCAGCCCCGGCGGGGTTATCAGGCCCGATCATCTTCCCGACTACCTTCACGGGCAAAAGGCCATTCCGGCAATCGAAATAGCGGCCTCGATGGATGAGATGGAATCATTGTTTATTATGAGTGCTCTCAAAAAGAACAACTGGAGCCGTAAAACTACTGCCCGGGAATTGGGGATACATACTTCCACTCTCTATCGCAAAATAAAAAAGCTGAAGTTGAAGATCCCGCATTCGAACAGCTGAAATTCATCTGTAGCGAATTGCAATTTTGCATCATGAGGCAACTGTGGCTAATGCAATTTTGCATACTAAGCTGCCAAAAGGGCTGCCGTTTTTGAGTCTGCCGGCAATATTGATTTCATAACCGATATAAACGCAATACATTACAACTTCCGGCCATGTCTGTAATGCTTTCGGCACTGCTCTTGCATTATAAAATCAGGCAGATATGCTCAAGCTGAGCATGGCAGGTCTTTAGCTTGTTTAATTTTACAGAGTTTTATAACTAACGAGGAGAACATTGGATATTTTCAGTACCCTGCAAGTTGGCTTGATTGAAATACCGAACCGTCTAATTATGGCTCCGGTTAAAACCGCCTATGGTTCCCTTAACGGCCAGGTATCCTATCTTCATCAGGCTTATTATCGCCGTAGGGCGGAAGGAGGAGTGGGTGCTATAATCATCGAGCCTTTATATATCGAGCAGGCTGGCAAAGAACATCCTAAACAACTGGGCATTTCAGATTTAGACCATGTTAAAGGGTTGAGAAATCTGGTATCCTCGATCCATGAGGGCGGAGCATTGGCTGTCGCACATTTAAATCACGCCGGCCGAGCCGCCAATCCGAAAGCTTCCAAAATGACACCGGAGGCACCCTCCCCGGTGACTTGTCCCCTGACCGGTATTGCCCCTGTTGAATTAACTAAAAGCAGAATAGAAAAGATCATCCTCAGCTTTGCAGGTGCTGCCCGCAGAGCAGTTGAGGCTGGTTTTGATTTGATAGAGATTCAATTTGGTCTTGGGTATTTGATCTCACAGTTTTTGTCTCCAAAAACAAATCTGCGCCAAGATGAATATGGTGGCAGCTGTGAAAACCGGCAGAGGTTTGGTTTTGAGGTCCTGAATGCTATAGGGAGTGAAATCAGCCATGATTTTCCGCTTATTGCGCGTATATCGGCCTCTGATCAGGTGGCCGGCGGTTTAGATATCGAGGATGCTGTTGATCTGGCAAAAAAGCTTCAAAAGCGGGGTATAAACGCGATTCATGTGGCCAGCGGTTCAGTATGTGATTCGCCTCCCTGGTATTTCCAACATATGCGTTTGCCGCTGGGCAAAAATCTTCAATGGGCCGCTGTTATTAAACAAAATGTGAATATACCAGTTGTGGTTGCAGGACGGATGGGTGATCCTGAAGATATCCGCAGGGCTCTTGAGGCCGAAATGGTTGATGCGGTCGCTTTAGGGAGACCATTGATTGCCGATCCCGATCTGCCCGAGAAAATGAGACTGAATCGTGATGATGAAATTTTACAGTGTGGAGCCTGCCTTCAGGGCTGTCTTGGCAAGGTAAAATCTGGAGAGGGTCTGGATTGCATTATCAATCCGCAGGTCGGACATGAATCGGAGCAATTTCCTAATCCTGCCGATTTAAAGAAAATTGTCGTGGTGGGTGGAGGACCGGCCGGTATAATGGCTGCTCTGACAGCTGACTCGAGAGGTCATAATGTCGTTCTATTCGATAGTGAGCGTTTAGGGGGGCAATTCAGACTGGCCTGCATGCCGCCGGGGAAACAAATGTTGAATCGTCCGCTTCAATCTCTTATTCATAAAATCGAGCAGAGCTCGATAAAACTTGTTCTCTCCCACAAAGCATCAATTGAGGATATTCTCTCAGAAAATCCGGATTTGGTTATTCTGGCCAGTGGTGCCCGGCCAAAAGAAATCTCGATACCGGGATTAGAGAATCCTTTGACAGCTGCAGATGTTCTTATGCAGAAAACTGATACCGGAAAGAATGTACTGGTTCTGGGCGGTGGAATGGTGGGCCTGGAGGTGGCAGAATATCTGGCGGCCAATAATCATCAGGTGACAATTGTCGAGATTTTGAATGATCTAGCCGGTGATATGCTCCCGCTCACCAAAAAATTAACGCTGAAAGCGCTCAACCGGGCCGGTGTTGAGATAATAACCGGCAAGCAAATCTCCCGCTTTAACGGAACTCGAGCATTCATCACAAATGATGACAGCGAAAAGTATCTGGGCGAATTCAATTCCGTGGTTCTGGCGGTGGGAACAAGTCCACAATCTGAGCTTGAGCCGCTGCTGAAAGAAAAAGAAATCGCATATGAAGTGGTTGGAGATGCAAAAAAACCGCGACAGATAGACAGTGCAATCAAAGAGGGCTTCGAAGTGACAATTAATATCTGATTTAAAACCCGGGGATTTATTACCAGCAAAAAATCAAAAGGATTAATAAATGCTAAATGCAGAACAGAAACGCGCCTTAGACGTTGAAAACCGAGCGATTTCAGAAAACATTCACAACATCAGATACAGGATTCTGGTCTTCAGCGGCAAAGGAGGAGTGGGCAAAACAACAGTCAGTGTTAATCTGGCTTACGGGCTTCAGAAAATCGGTCATTCAGTTGGATTGCTGGATGCCGATGTTACCGGTCCGGATGTTCCCAAGATGCTGGGCTTGAGTGGGCAATTGCGGGCAGAGAATAAACGAATTATTCCAATTAAGCATCATGATTTAAAAGTCATATCTGTAGCAAGCTTTTTAGAACAGGATCAACCGGTGATCTGGCGGGGACCGATGCGTTCGAAAGTGCTGAACCAGTTTCTCGGTCAGGTTGAGTGGGGAAATCTGGATTATCTTGTGGCAGATCTCCCTCCCGGTACCGGGGATGAGATTATTACATTGACCCAGAAAATGGAACCGGATCTGGCTGTAATAGTTACCACGCCGCAGGAGCTATCCCTGATCGATTCAGCACGTGCGATAAACATGGCCAGAGAGATGAAAGTGGCAAAAATCGCTGTCATTGAAAACATGTCGGGCTGGACCTGCCCTCATTGCGGCAAACAGGTTGAACTGTTTGGCAGCGATGGCGGTCAGAAGCAGGCTGAAAAGATGGGCGTGACTTTTTTGGGTAAATTGCCTATCGATATTAAAGCTCGTGAAATGGCTGATATTGGTCGACCGATTATTTTGGAGAATGAGGACGCTGAGATATCCAAGGCATTGCGGGCCATTATCAAAAATCTAACGGCTATACTTGATGTGTAATTCTTGAAGCTTCGAAAACTATCAAGAGAATAACCGAAAGTTTGTGCCGAAAGCTTTGGTTTTGAAGATTTTATTCTCAAAATGTTCTTAAGGCAATTTTAATAGCCTGTCTCCTGGTCTTTGGTTTACGATTGCAATATATAAACAAAATGCTGCGTTTATGAGACAGGTTAATCCGCTTGATGACCGAAAGGGCTGCACAGATAGATTATGCTCTAAGACATCTGATATGAGTTTCATACTGCAATTGTTTGTTTGGTAATCTGCCGCTTGCCCAAATGAGAATTTATCGGATGTCAGTTTATTTCATTTTATTATCCGCTTTCGCCAATGAACACCAGATGACCAGGACAACCGCGCCTGTTTCCGAACTGAATGGCCCATGTTCAGTCACCTTTGGAATGATCCGAAATGTTCCGGCAGGATATTTTTTACCTTCACTTTCAACCTGTCCCTCCAGCACATAGTGGAGCTCAGTAAACCGATGAGAATGACGTTCCATATGCCATCCGGGGGAAATCTTTAACAGGATTACTCTGGGAGCAATACTGCCGCCGATACTGAGTACTTTTTCCTCTACACCGTGGTTATATCCTGTGGCTGGCTGCCATTCTAAATCATTTTGATTTAGGCTTATTGCATTCATATCTGCACCTACCTTCTTATGATACTCGTCTTCCCATTTTAAAATGTCCGGGAAGCAGGTATTCCTGGTCCTTATAATTAATGCTGATCAGTTTTTTTTCGGCCAGCATTTGCGCTATAATACCTGGCCGTGAAAACCTTGCTTCTATCTCAAGGGCCTGACTTCGGCGCAAGGGATGACGGGAACCGATTTCAAGAATGGCCTGTTGGGCGTCTGAAAATTCTTCCGTGCCAAACCGGCCCGTTTCCAGCTCAGAGATTGGAACGCTATTTCCAATAATCTCCTGAGCCCGGACTATACTCTCATAATCAGGCTGTTCCACCCAGGATTCCGCCGGGGGGCGGATCGGGGTCAGTAAATAAATCCTGTCAGGTTTAATCATCTCAATCGCTTTTTTTATACAATGCAATTCCTTTTCGCGGTCGTTGATCCCCTTAACAAGCATAACCTCCAGCCATAATTGTCGCTGGTATTCACTGCGAAAGCGCACTAACCCGTTCAGCATTTTGTCATATGAGATGTCGCGATAAGGTCTGTTTATGGCTCTGAATGTCTTCTCATTGCCCGCATCCAAAGTCGGCATAACCACGCTGGCATTTATTAGATCCGACCTGACATCTTCACGAAACAATAGGGAGCCGTTGGTGATTACAGCGGTCGGAATTTGAAGCCTCTCGCCGGTTTTATCTATCAGCCAGCCCAGATCACGGCAAAGAGTCGGCTCGCCGTCGCCGACAAAAGTCACGTAATCAGGAGCGGCATTTTTGCCAGCTTCCAGGATTTCGCCAAGAACATCTTCTTTGGGAAAGAAACTTTCCCTTTTTGTTTGCAGATGCGTGGTCCTCCCCAGCTGGCAATAAACGCATGTATAGGAACAGGTCTTGGAGGGAATTGGGCTAACTCCCAGCGAGCTACCAAGTCTGCGAGACGGTATCGGCCCATAGACATACATAATCAGACCTCCTCGATCTTAATTAGGTTCATAATAGATTCCGCAACATTATATTCGGCCGCCGAAATATACAGCTAAGCCAATTGCCATGCCAATCACCAGGTTTATAGCCTTAACCAGCGCAAAGCCTCTCCTGGAATGGGCCAGAAGCGGGAGCATACCATGCCCATCCTGGACGATTGAACTGGCCAGAAGCACGGCAAATGGTATGGTGCCCTGAGCATACAGGGTAACAAACAAAAGATGAGGACCGGATTCGGGGATAATTCCCAGGAGCGACGCGAATACAATTACAATCAGGGTATTTTCCTGTATGGTTTCTTCCAGATGAAGATTATTGACTATGAAATATGACGCCACAAGCGCCCCAAGGGTCCAGAGGAATATGCTCGGAATATGTCTGCGAACCACATGTCTCCACAGATGTACCCTCAGGAAATGATCCGGAGCATAAGCGGCAATAAAGAAACCGATTACTCCAAAAACAAGAACCGCAATCCGTTGCCAGTTCCATTCATCGGGACCAATTATTCCCGCCAGTATGCTTACAATAAATATCAGTAAGACCGCACAGGACAACGCCCTGAAAATATTCAGCCTGATCCATTGTTTGATAAAGCTATCCTCGGAAATACCATCGCAATACCTCGCATCATGCAGTTCAAATTGGCAGAATTTATCCAATCCGAATATGTTTCTCCGGGAGCATAAGAGATCTGTGAGCCAGCCGGCTGCCAGCGCGACGGCTATTAGTAAGCCGGTCAATACGAATGCCTTTACCGGGAACATCGCAAACATCACAAAAGCTTCATCACCGCTGGTGGCTATCATTGTTGCCACCAGCGCTCCAAAGGTCACCGTTCGATGCGAGAACATGGTAACCACCGCAAAGGCACCAAAACATCCGGGCGTAGCGCCAAGAAGAGCGGCCACCATGTATTGAATCCATTTATGCTTTTTTAACCCCTTCTGCCAGGATCCTCTTGTCAGCACATTAAAATATTCGATTATCAGCATCATCAGGCCGACAAAACCTGTAATCATTAATGTTTCTTCCAATATATTAAGGAAAATCATCAGTCAATCCTCCGCAGAATACCTGTTATTAACCGCCGCCAAACTCGTCTGCCAACCAACCCAGAGTAGTTGCGTACTGCCGGTTTAGAATCGGAATGTATGGCTTGATATCCAGTAGAGGGGTGCCATCGGTAATATCCAGATTTTCGACAAGTAGAACGTTCCCGGATATTTCTATAAGGCGCACCACAGATATGCCGATCGAATTAGGACGATTTGGAGATCTTGTTGCAAACACACCATGACATGAGTCACTGTGTGTTGGTTTCACTAACAATCCCGGATGTTCGGCAAGATGAAAATGGTAAATCAGGGTTATGTGCGAGAATCTATCAAGATCAGCCAGTCCCTCCATATACTCAGTAAATAATTCGATTCTCCCCTTTGCTCCATTTGAAACTCTCGTTTGCAAAGGAGTTTCATTCGGCGTTTTAAACGGAGAATGAATGATTCCGATCGGATTATATTGAATGGTCTCCACTTTCAACCCATAACCTTTTTCAAGGACTGTATTCCTCTTAACAACTCACTATGCCGCATTCGTGGGTTATCGCGGGCAGAATACATACGGCATTTCTCATTATGGCTGTTTCTAAGATATGTCCTGGGCTCATCATATCCGGGGTTTAATTCCGTCTGTCGTCGGGCACAATGCAAACGCTAATAGTTTGCGAGCCTTGGTCCGGAAGCCCCAGAACCAAGCAGGTCCACCATTAGCTGGTTGAAATCAGCACGGTTCGTTTCAACAAAGACCCGTGTGTTTCCCACCGTTACTACCGAATATTTACTGCCCCATACTGTCCAGCCGACCAATGAACCATACTGCCTTGATGAGTGATCATTTAGATCTCCCAGAAAATCAAGGCATGCATGATTCTGTTTTATGCAGAGTTCGGCGCTTTCCCTGAGATCTTCGGGCATTTCGCCAACCTGCCGGATTATTTTTCCATCTTCAGAAAATTGCCCGGCAGCAACAATTCCCTTGATTTTCATTAATCTGTCAAGACCTATCATTCTTAGCCTCCTTCCCTGTATTATTGCCTTTCCTGAATACCAAAGACGCAGACTGCATGCCAAAAGTGAGCATGACCCGTTTTGTATGGCATAAGTATCTGTATTCGGGGCACTTATATTAAATATATTTTTACAGGATGATAAATGACGAAGGGTTGCTATTCCGATAAATATTGCGAATTTGCAATGCCAGATACCTTGGACAATGCGTGTACCGCAAATCCATAGCTCAATTACAGTTTTTATTGAGCTGTATTTGGCGGCAATGGCGCGAAAACCACGTTCGGCCAGCCAGGGAGTAAGCAAAATCAAGATTCGTATGTTCGGATTATGAAGCTTTGCCAAAGGACATGCATTGTTGCATGGTTATTGGAGGGCAAAGTCGTGCAATATTGCATGATCTGATTACAACAATGTGTCATTTCCGATTGGCGCAAAAGAGGCAGTTAGACTAACCGGTTAATTTACAAAGAGATAGTGCGTCGGCTGAGTGGGCGCCAATAGCTGGCACAGCTCTTGCTTGATAAAGGAAATAGATGGAGATTCATCATCCGCGGACTTAAAGCATTGATCGTTTTCACTCCATCAACCGAATAGGAGGTGAATGAGATGCAAGAAAATGAAAGCAAAAAACCGGTTCTGGGCAATGGTATTTATCATCCCGGCGCACGTCCGATGAAAGTATTCCGCGATGAGGAAGGCTGTCTGTGGCTGTGTGACAAGGGTATCGATCCCACAAAAGGATTTGAGGCGCAGGGCTGCTGGCGGTGCCGCGATTTGGCCTTTACCCGGAATGATTAAAGTGGATGAAGTTGAGTTGATCTTCTTCATCATTGTCATAGTGCCCTATAATATTGCGGATAAAAGAACTTTATCTATTCTGAAGGTCTCTTCAATTGATCTTGGCGAGCCTTGTTTGGTGAATTCCGGTAAGATTTAACAACTGATACAACAATTTATTTTGGTTCCAAATACCGGCAGCTGTCTGCAAGGATTAATTATGCTAACAGAGCAGCAAAAGCATCAGATTGAAATCGAGAATAAATCGATTTCAAACAGCATTGGAAACATCAGGCACAGGATTATGGTCTTCAGCGGTAAGGGCGGGGTGGGCAAGGCCACCGTTAGCGTCAATCTGGCTTTTGGACTGCGGTTGAATGAAGTAGTTAATAATATTGAGAAAATATTTTTTGATTAAACAAACAAGATCAGCAGGAGCAAAAGGAGAAAAAAATGAGTACCCAATTAAAAGAATTGAAAGTCGACAAGCTTGTTGATGCCAGAGGCACGGCCTGCCCGGGACCGCTTCTGGAGGCTAAACGGGCTATGGCATCAGTGCCGATGGGCGGAATAATGGAGGTACTGTCTTCAGATGAAGGCACCAATGATGACATTCCGCTTTGGGCCAATAAGGTTGGCCACGAATACCTGGGGAATGTTTCGGAAGCCGGTTACTGGCGCATATTTGTTAAGAGAAATAAATGATGCCTTCGAAGGATAGCGATAATAAAGCGGATCCCGCCGTTCTGGTTTTTTCTACCAATAACATATCCGATCCGGGTATAGATCTTGCTGGAAGTTCGCACATGGGATACTCGACCTCGGTAAGAGTTATTGCTGTGCCATGTTCCTCGGGCATAGATCCCCGCTGGGTATTGCATGCATTGCAGACAGGTTTTGACGGTGTTTTCATTGCCGCTGATGGAACCGACTGTGCTTACGTACCCGACTGCACCAAACGTACCGGAGAAATAGCCGAGCATGCTCAGGAGTTGCTTATAAAGGAAGGATATGATCCCCGACGGCTTAAAATGGCGGCAATTTGCTCGGTATGTGCAGAGTCATTTGTGTCCAACATTAATTCTTTTCAAAAGGTATTGCGCGAACTGCAGGGGTAATCTTTATGAGCTATGACACAGTTGTAATAGGGGGCGGAATTGCCGGGATGGAAACCAGCCTGAGCCTGGGTGACATGGGCTACAAGATCCTATTGGTTGAGAAAGAAGCGAGCATTGGCGGCAAAATGGTACTGCTGAGCAAGGTCTTTCCCACCCTTGACTGCGCCAGTTGTATTGCCACGCCCAAAATGGCCGCAGTGGCCAATCACGAAAACATCACCATTCTACCATATTCCGAGGTAGATGAAATTGAGCGTAAGGACGATGGGCGCTTTCGTGTTCATTTACATCGCAAACCCACGTTTATCGACGCGGCTGCATGCACCGGATGTGGCCAATGTGAGCTGGCCTGCACAGTCTCCATAGCGGATCAATTTAACAAGGATCTGATTGCAAGACGGGCTGCTCACATTGTATTTCCGCAGGCCGTCCCCAAAAAAGCAATAATAGACCATGTAGGATTATCGCCCTGTTCATCCGCTTGCCCGGCCGGAGTCAAAGCTCATGGCTATGTCTCTCTTGTGCGGGCCGGAAAGTATGATGAAGCCTTTAATTTGCATATGGAGGATGCTCCTCTGCCGGGCAGCCTGAGCCGTGCCTGCTATGCCCCGTGCGAGGAGGAGTGTACTCGCGCCGAAATTGAAGGGGCTGTGCCGATTCGAGGCATAAAGCGCTTTATGGTAGATAGGTATTATGCAAAACATTCCGAGCCCGAATACGGTCCTGCGGAGATATCCACCGGCAAAAGAGTCGCCGTGGTCGGTTCCGGCCCCGCTGGTCTTACTGCGGCCTATTTTCTGGCGCAAAGGGGTCATCAAGTGGAAATCTTTGAGGCGGCGTCGCAAGCGGGAGGCATGCTTAGATATGGCATTCCACCTTATCGCCTGCCCAAATCGGTAGTTGACCGGGACATCAAAAATATCACTGCTCTGGGAGTTAAAATTCATAGCGACTCGCGTGTCTCTTCAATTATTGAGCTCAAGGAGCAGGGATTTGATGCAGTCTTCCTTGGTATGGGCACGCTGAAAGGCTATTGCATGAATCTGCCGGGCGAAAATCTGGAAGGGGTGCTTGATTGTATGACCTTTCTGAAGGCTACTGTGAGCGGTTATATTAATGATTTGAGTGGCAAAAGAATTGCAATCATTGGAGGAGGCAACTCTGCCATTGATCCCGCCCGCACTGCTTTGCGGCTCAGAGCTGAAAAGGTGAGTATCTACTACCGTCGTAGTCGGGCAGAAATGCCCGCTCATGACTGGGAGGTCCAGGCCGCACTTGATGAGGGAGTGAAATTACACCAGCTTAAAATGCCTGTGCGTTTTATAAGCGATAATGGACGCCTGCATGCTATGGAATGTCTTGATATGGAGCTGGGCCTTCCCGACGAAAGCGGACGCCGCCGTCCTATCCCGATCAAAGGCAGCGAAAAAACAGATAGGGTAGACATGGTAATCCTGGCGATTGGTCTCAGACCGGAAACCTCCGATTTCGCCAAATGCATCGATCGGGCGCCAAGTGAAAGGATCATTGCCAACCCGGAAACGCTGGCTACATCCGAACCCGGAGTTTTTGCAGGAGGCGATGTGGTCACAGGTCCTTCCATGATTATCCGGGCTGTTGCCCAGGGTAAGCGGGCCGCTTTTTATATGGATCGTTTCCTGGCAGAAAAAAAACTGGAGGGACTTACCTTCGATCAACGGCTGCCTGCGGTTCGGCCCGGGGAAGTTTTTCGGAGATCCGGCGCTGATATAAGCCGGCGCGATCTGATATCCTTACCGCAGATTTCAATTAATGAGCGTATGGGTAATGGCATTGGACTTGAGGTAGAAGGGACCATGAGCGAGGAGGACGTCCGTTACTGCGCCGGCCGATGCCTGGACTGTGGAGGATGCTCCGAATGCCATGAATGCATCTCTGCATGTCCGGCTGATGCAATTCATTTTGAAATGCGGCAGGAGGACAGGGAGATTAAGGCAGTAGCCGTAGTTCTGGCGACCGGATTTGAACTTTTCGACCCGAAGAAAAAGGTCCCTTATGGCTATGGACGTTTTCCCAATGTCATTGATGCCATGCAGATGGATCGAATACTGGCACCGACACGGCCATACAACAGCGTTTTGCGGCCATCGGACGGCAAAACTCCATCAAATATAGCCTTTGTACTGTGTACCGGTTCCAGGGATGAAAGTGTGGGAAACAGGCTTTGTTCACAGATATGCTGTATGTATTCCCTCAAACAGGCCCAGCTTGCTATGGGAGCTCTGCCTCTTGCAGACATAACGATTTATTATATAGATATCAGGGCCTTCGCCAAGGGTTATGATGAATTCTATGAACAGGCAAAAGGCATGGGAATCTATTTTGTGAAGGGCAGAATTGGACGGATAGAGGAGATCTCCAACCAGGATCTTGCTTTGTACTATGAAGACATGCTCAATGAAGGTGGAATTAAGAAGGCGGTACATGATCTGGTGGTTCTTTCAATTGGTCTGCTGCCCAATAAAGACCCCCTTAATCTATTCAAAAATCAGCACCTTGAAAGTGAACAAATTCCTTTTATTCATGAAATAGACAGCTATCTCGACCCATGTAAAACCAGCATCGAAGGCGTTTTTGTGGCCGGTGCTGCCTCCGCCTCCCGGGATATACCCGACAGCATCATGCATGCCGGTGCTGCCGCAGCTCAGACGGCGTCATACCTGAATAGAGAAAGGGTGTAGAAATGACATTGAATAGAACAGGCGCCTTTATCTGCGGATGTGGAGGTAACATTTCAGATTATGTGGATATTGAGAAAGTTCGGGATGTGATAGAGCGGGAGCCGGGAGTTGCTGTTGCCAGAACCGCCATGTTCACCTGCAGTGATGCAACTCAAAATGAAATTATCGAGATCATTAAGGAAATGGATTTGGATGGGATTATAGTCGCTTCCTGTTCTCCCAAGCTCCATTTAAATACCTTCCGCAGCATGGCGCGCAGGGCGGGGATTAATCAATTCGTTTATAACCAGGTTAATATCAGGGAACAATGTTCCTGGACACATACGCATGATATGCCAAATGCTACGGATAAGGCTATCAGTCTCATAAGAGCGGGCATCGCCCGGACCCGGGAAGGAGGCCCACTTGAAATGATCCGGGTGAAAACCGTCCCACGCGTCTTGATAATCGGGGCGGGAATAACCGGTCTGCAGGCTGCACGCTTTTTGTCAAACCTTGATATACAGGTAAATCTTGTGGAAAGTGCTCCCGATATAGGCGGGCAGGTGGCCGCCTGGGGGCCGCTTTTTCCCAACAATCGAAACGGCAAAGAACTGGTTCAAATTCTGGCTGATCAAGTTGAAAAAGATAATAATATAAACATACATACCTCCTCTCAGGTAATGGAAAAGGTCGGCAATGTCGGCCAGTTTGATGTCAAAATTCAAAACTCCGAGGGCAATATCACCCATATTCGGGTTGGAGCGATAATTGTTGCCACAGGCTTTCAGCGATATAAACCGCCTGTGGGTGAATTTGGGTACGGGCTGCCCGGAGTTGTCACATTGGATGAATTCAGGGATATTCTGGATAATTCCGCAAATGGCTCGATTGAATATAATCGTCAACCGGTAAATGATATCAGTTACATATATTGTGTGGGGAGCAGGCAGGGGCCAGATGTGGCGGGTGCCCATTCTTACTGCTCACGATATTGCTGCACCGCCGCCGTGCATACAGCTCTTCTTGCAGGAGAAAAGCAAAATTCCTTGCATCAATATCATCTCTTTCGTGATATGCGCACATACGGAAAGCAGGAACTGCTTTATGATAGTGCATTACAGAACGGGTCAATCTTCTTGAAATATCCTGATAATGAACCACCTTCCGTAAGTAAAGCACATGGCCGTTTGCAGGTTACGCTTAAGGACCAGCTTACCCTGGGAGAAGAAATAAGCCTTAACCCGGATCTGGTGGTATTGGTAACCGGCATGGAGGCGCGCCCAAACAGCGAATTGATTGATGTGCTCAAGCTTCCTGTCGGGAAGGACGGTTTTTTCAATGAGGTCCATTGCAAATTGCGTCCCGTGGAGACTGTAATGGACGGAATTTTGATCGCTGGTTCTGCCCAAGGACCGAAGAATGTTCATGAGAGTACGATATCTTCCATGGCTGCGGTTGCCAAAGGCGCGGGATTACTGATGAGGGGTTATGTTGATCTGGACCCGTTTGTGGCGGTTATTGATCCTGACCTGTGCGAGTGGTGCGATGCCTGCAGTAGCGCCTGTCCTTATAATGCCATTAGCAGGAGCGGGGAAGGCCAGAAGGCAATCGCGCAGATTAACACTGCCATATGCAAGGGGTGCGGGGCATGTGTTGCGGTATGCGCAAAGATGGCGATCAGCGTTGAGGGATACACCCATAAACAGATAACCGCGATGATAGACGCTTTTGCCAGAGAGGTGGTATGATGGAAAAAAAGGCAATGAGAAACCTTTCAGAAGTATTGCGGGATGAAATGGTAATGCATGCGCGCATCCTGGGCCTGCTGAAGGATAATCCAATGACAATCCCTCAGCTGGCCGAAGCCCTTGGCAAACCTGCATGGGAGACGACAGCATGGGTTATGTCCATGCGCCGCTACAACCTGATTACGGAATTGCCCAAGAGCAGAGTGGATGATTATTTCCAGTATACCATTTTACCAAAGGAGCCGGAATGATCACAGCCAATCTCGAATTAGTCGATTCAATAAATCTGCATTTTGATGCATCAGCCTGCATGAATTGCGGTGTGTGCACCGCGCTGTGCCCACTGGAAATTGTGCCTCTTCCACGTCTGCTTTTTCGCCAGGTAATACTGGGACTGAAAGATAGAATCATGGAGAACGAAGATGTCATCTTTTCCTGCCTGCTGTGCAAAATGTGTGAAGCCAACTGCCCTGCCGGAGTACCCATCGCAGAGAACATTCGTCTGCTGAGAAACTTCATAAGCTCCACCAAATATGGTCTGGGGAGGTGAGCAGATGTCATTACCTAAAAAGGAGATTCTCGGTATTCTGACCGATAATCTCACTCAACGTCGAAGCGTATTGCCGCTTTCAAAAAAGACCGTTACCCGCTGGTCTGAGGGGCTGAACATCCCGAGAGGCGGTGAAACCGTGCTCTATACCGGGCATATGTATCAAATAATGCCCTATCTCGCCGCTATGGCCAATCGAATAAAAACGTTGGAAAATTCATGGATTACCAGATTGATGTGGCTTGGGAGAGTCTTCAATAAATTTATCAATGTCTCTCGCTTCATGGCTTTTCCCGGTAAAAGTGAAAAGAGCGCCTACAATAATATTCTCCGTTCGATTGCCGGGCTTTTGAAAGAAGCTGATGTCAGCTTTGGATATCTCTATGAAGATGAATTGTATTCCGGCGCCCTGATCTATGATCAGGGGATAGATGAAGCATTTATAAATCACGCCCGGCGCGTGAGGCAAATGTTTGAGGATCATTCCGTCAGGAAGGTTATTACGGTTGATCCTCACACCACAAATATGTTGCGCCATGTTTATCCCGAAATCCTTGACGATTATGGGCTGCGGGTTCAAAGCTATCTTGAGGTTCTGGGGGAATTGGATTCAGAAATCATGGCAGGTGATAATGGCCATGTGATGATACATGATTCATGTGTATACGCCCGCTATGAAGGAGTTATCAAACAGCCGCGAGATCTGCTCACAAGGGCGGGCTATAGTATAAACAGTCCGGAGCTTTCAGGCACACTCACCCATTGCTGCGGTGGACCGATTGAATCGCTTTTTCCCTCTCAGGCTCACCAGATTGCACTTAAAAGGATGGAACAGCTTTCAGATTCCCGATGCCCGATTGTGGTTATGTGTCCGATATGCCTTGTAAATCTCAGGCAGGCTGCTAAAAACGATATCGCGATAGGAGATATCGCCGATTTTCTTGCAGCAGCCGGGATCGAAGCACGAAAAACCCCCAAAGACTGTAAAACAGTAGATTGAATAAGTGGGCACCTTTCCAATTTATTGCATGCAGGTCTCAGACCTGAAATCATGACTTAGGAGTTAAACCATGAGTGAAGAGAAGCCGGAAAAAATAGTAATATTTGGAACCCATGGCCCGGAAGATCCCGAACGTGCATGCTTACCGTTTGTTATCGGAAACGCTGCTCTCGTGTTGGAGGTCGATGTTACCATTATGCTTCAGGGATCGGCAGTTTATATTGCCAAAGAAGGCTGTTATGAACATGTTTTTGCCGCCGGGTTACCTCCTCTTAAAAGCCTGATTCAGTCATTTATTGAGCAGGGCGGCACACTTCTGATTTGCACCCCCTGTATTCAGGAAAGAAACATAACTCCGGATATGCTGGTGAAAATAGCACAGCCGGTAAAAGCCGCTCGAGCTGTTATGGAGATACTGGATGCAACACAGGTTATGACCTATTAAGGCGGAATAAAATGATAAAATCTCATTTATAATAAAGGAGCTTATAATGTCTGTTATTGCAATATCATGAGGATCTCTTTATGCCGCTAAAAAGCTGGCAGAAGGACTCAGAGAGCGGCTGGGATACAGGCTAATAACCCGCGAGGAAGTGATTGATGCCGCTGCCAGTTATGGTATCCAGGAGACCGGTCTGGGTGAAAAGGACATCACGAAATCGCATCCGCCCGGTTACTGGCATGAACGTTCCGATCAACGGTTACATTATCTGACCTGCTTCAAAGCGGCACTGCTGGATTTTGCCGTGAAGGATTCGATTATATATCATGGCAATATGGCGCATGTCCTTCTGAATGAGGTCCCCTGTGTACTGAGAATCAGAATAAATGCACCTCTCGAAAACCGTGTCAGCCAGCTTATGGAAGATGAGGGCATTTCGAAGGAAGAGGCGATAAAAAATATTAAGGAGATGGATCAAAACAGAAGGCTATGGACGCAGTTTCTCTATGATGCCGAGCTCTTTGATCCAATATTTTTTGACCTCGTTTTCAATCTCGACCGGGTCAGTATAGGAGATGCAATTGAAATGGTTATCAGTGAATCAAAAAAAGAGCCTTTTCAATCGACCGAGGATACACTTAAAGTTTTGAAGGACCTGCATCTATCAAGCCTTGTAAAGACTCATCTATATCACCTGAGATCAGAAAAGATCAAGGTGCAGGATCTTGATGTAGATGTGGATTCATCTATCGGAAAAGTCATAATAAGCGGCAGGATTCCGGCCGATGAACTTCAGGACGGGAAGGCAGATATTGAGAATGCCCTTTCCGTCCTTGAAACGGTCAAGTATGTAAATTTGGAAATTAATCCCGCCTGATTATTGCCGCCTTTTAGCTAATCAGCTTATTTGCCTGAGGTTCCTCGGCAGAACAGATTTAGTTGAAGAAATAGAATTGCTTCCCAATCTCTATAAAAATGTGTTTGGATCTTGTCTGCATTGCTCTTATCGCCGGGTGGGGAAAAAGTTCTCCGCCCGTGTAGCGTATCTTGTTGTGGAGTAATTCGATATGTACTTCTCGAGACATGCTTTACGCTTTTTATATACATGCCTTATATTGCCTTGTAATTATATGCCAATATGTAAAGGATCTGCCCGGAATATACCCTCAAAAGCGGAGGAGGTAGGATTCGAACCCACGGTACCTTGCGGTACAACGGTTTTCAAGACCGCCGCTTTCGACCACTCAGCCACTCCTCCGGCTTGAATGCGAGACCGATAATTTAATCGCTTATCGGCAGATTGTCAAATCTATTTAAGCCCGCCCGAATGCTATCCTCCGCGGGCTTATATGTGCTTCGGGGACAGATGTTTCAATATCTGCGGGGTTATGCCGATCGTGATTTAGCGGCCTCAAACCCTTGAGTCAGCAATCGGGGCTGTAAAGAACGGGGTATTCGACTCTCGTAAAATAACAGCTAAATAAGTTCTTTCTTGACGATTATTGGCACCGTTCTTATAATTGGCAGTGTCGGCCTTTATTCAGGGCCATGTTTTCAATATTTTAATCATGGGGTCCCATCCGGAATAAGCTGAAGGGGGATAATATATGCCGCGGATATTTCAGAAGAAGGCGGAGAGGGGCAGCCAGAAATGGCTCCAGGAACTGATCAACAATCAACCCGATCTGCTGCTGTCAATGCTGCGGACGAAAGATGTTATCGGTGATGACGTTTCTGTCTGCTGGCTCTCCCCGTTGAAAGAGGATTTCTATGCCGAGTACCAGGATGAATTTTTCCTTAAACGTCTGGAGATCGAATTAAAAGATCATGCTCTGGACAAATTCTGGCCATCCGGCGGCCCGGTTTGGGATGGCCTTGGCAAATCCGAATCGGGTGATATTTTCCTGATCGAGGCCAAATCTCATAAGGGTGAATTTATCTCGGGCCCATGTAAAGCAGTGTCTGAAGAGGCAAAGGGGCAGATTCAACGGGCCCTGGCACTGGCGGCTGAATATTTCGAGGCCAAGCCCTCGGCCGACTGGATGCAGAACTGCTACCAATATGCCAACCGCCTGGCTCATCTGTACCTGCTTCGCAAATTGAATTCGCTTCCGGCCTGGATGATTTTTATCTATTTTGTAAATGATTCTGAGATGGATGGTCCGGGATCGGCCGATCAGTGGTATCAGGTGATTGCCGATGTGCACCAAACACTGGGCCTTGATGCGGACAAACTGGCGCCGTATGTGGTGGATTTGTTTGTTGATGTGGATGATCTATTCTGATTCGCCGTCAAACAGCCAGGTCACTAAAAAATCTCCAGCTTGATCTGGATGTATTTCTTGGGATCGCGGCGGATATCCTCGATGATCATGTCGACCGCACGAACCATGCGTTTGACATCCTGATACAGGGTCTCATCCTCGCTCAGCAGTCCCAATGTTCCCTCGCCCCTCTCGATATCATCCAAAAACCCATGAAACTTGGACGAGATCGCTTCCAGTGAATCGGTGAGCGATTTCAAGGCCACCGAAGCTTCGGCAAAGTTGCTCAAAGTGGTATCGATTTTGGGAGCGGTTGAATCAACGAACTGACTCAGGCGGGTGGAGATATGCGCAACATTGTCGAATGTCTTGCGGATAGTGGCCGCGTTGTTGCCAAAGAATTCATCCATGCTGATAGCCAGCTGATTCATGGTTGAGGCCAGTTCGGTCAGGTTTTCCAGGTTTTCTTCCGAGGCCACGGTGTTTTTTATATCATCGAGGATTTTCTGGATATCACGCATGGTTTCGCCGAAAAGACCGATCAGCTCGGAGGTCCCGGCGTCGGTTTGGCCCTCAATGACCTTGTCAGGGTCCAGTGGTTCCTCGGCGGTACCCGGATCGACACTGACATACCTTTCACCCATCAGGCCGTAATTCTTTACGGTAAAAACCGCATCCTTTTGCAGGTAGGCTTTATCGGAAATTGTCAGTGTGGTAATCACGCCTCCCGATTTTGTCAGCTCGACATCGGCGACTTTGCCCATGTTTACGCCCGAGACAGTTACGAAATCACCCTTTTTCAAACCGCCGACACGATCGAAGACAATCTTGTAATTGGTGTTTGACTGACGAAACTGGTAGCCCTGCAGCCACAGGATTGTCGCCAGGAAAAGAATTACGCCCAAGATTACGACGATACCGACTTTAAATTCTACTGCTTTCTTAGCCATTATTAATTCCTAATTTATATGTCGACAGCCTAGAAATATATTATACCAAATCTACAAAACATGTTTCAAGTTATAAATGTTTACAAGATAAAAACTTTTTGTGTCAAAAAGCGACCCTATTCAGGCTTGACAGGGGATAATGAATATATTTTACTGAATATTTGATCTCACGGCCTGGAATTTTTAAAGGTTAAGTAGTTTGGATATATACAACGCCCTGTTTGCGTCACTGGTACTGCTGTTTGCTTTTGCATGTATCCTGTGGGGCCTGCGCATATTCAAAATCTTCCTGGTTGTACTGGGTCTCTGGCTGGGATTCGGTACGGGAATATTTGTCGGCGATTTTCTGGCCGAAAGCTCATCCAGCCTGATCTGGTGGGGTGTTGGCGGTGCAGTTATTTTTGCGCTCTTGGCCTGGCCGCTTCAGAAATTGTTTGTCTTTTCCGGCGTGGGGGTTATGGTGGCGTTTCTGGTTTTTGCCATGGTCATGTCACGCGGGGGTGAACCGGAATCTGGGCTGATTGCGGCGGCCACGGTTTTCATAATCGCCGGATTCATCGCGGTCATGATTTATGACTATTTCGTGATTGTGCTGATGTCATTCGTGTCCGCCTACCTGATTATCGATATCTGTTTCCTGCCTTATGAATTCAAGAACCTTATTGAGGTGTTCCTGATCGGTAAAACAGGAAGTGTCAGCCAGTTACGGATATTCGGCGGATATTATTCAGAACTGATCTGGCCCAGCCTGGCAGTCCTTGTGATGGTCATCTGGTTCGGCATTTATATGCAAAAGATACTGCCGGAAAAACGGGCCCAGGACAAGCCGGAACGCAAGCTCAAGCGTGGTGTGCCCTGGAAAACAACATTTGTGTATGCCGCTGTTTTGGTCGGCTATGCACTGTATGACTGGGCCGCGGGCCATGCGCAGTCATTATATAAGCTGGATCATTGGCAGGGCTATTTTAGTACATTGAACAACCTCAGCCCGGGAAGCTATGTGGCCGGGTTCTGCCACACGCCGGTGCTGAATATCAGCCCGATATCATTCGCACTGGCATCCTATATCTCCTTCACATTTATAAAGCTCTATAAGGCGCGTGGATTGGATCGTCATTTCAGGGGCATTAAATGGATCAATGGCGCTATTCTGGGCTTAAGCATTTCGCTCGTTATACTGCCATTGGTGGAAATGCTGACTATCTTTGCCCTGACCCGTTTCGAGGATTTTGCGCTGGCCGGACAATACTGGCTGGGCCATTATGCCAGCTTCGTTGTTGCGCCGATGCAAATTATCGTGTTCAAATGGCTCTACTCTGTTGTTCTTCTGCCCCTTCTGATAATATTTATCCTGCCCTCGGAAAAGGTCGTCCGTCCCGATGCCGATAGAGCGGAAAAGAAAATCAATTACTGCATCTGAGATTCTATTAATTATTTTTCGCAATTATTCTCATCAAAATTGAACCTCAAATGGTTCTATCCGTATGGATTACTAAATGTGGAACATTTTGACCGCTTATACCATTCCCGATTGACAAAACAGGAGTAAAAATTAAATTGGTATTGTCTCACTAAATTACTTGCTTGATACAGGAGAATTTTATGCATAGCCGAGATCATTGGATGTTCAAAGCGGGGGTTTTTGTCTTTGTCATTCTCTTTGCCGCAATCAGTCTTAACGCCGAACTTTATAATCCCAAAAAGAAAACAACCCTGGCTCCGTTATCGCAGGAGGAATTCCAGCAGATGCTGGAAGAGCGTACCGAAAAACATGCCTGCATGAAAAAAGCCAGCGAGGCGATGGGCAGCTATAAATACAACCTGCTGCAATCCTACACAGAACCGACGCCCAATCAATACGATTATGATGCCATTCACTACGAGATTAATATCGAACTGGATTTTACCAATGAGTTCATCAGCGGATATTCAAAGATGACCTTCTCATCGCTTAAGGACGGTCTCGATTTTATCGATATCAACCTGGGGTCGATATTTGCGGTTTCGCAGGTTGTGTACAATGACAGCATCAATATTACATATAACTGGGCGGACTGGTTCTATATCCGCAACTTCCTTCCCGAACAGCTCGATTCAGGGGAGCAGGCCAGTATCACGGTTTATTATTCCGGCTATCCCAATGATGCCCAGTATATGCGCTTTTATCAGGATATGGGGCTCGAAATCTGCTACACCAGCGTGGAGCCGTTCGGCGCACGGTTCTGGTGGGCCTGCAAGGATTTCCCGTTCGATAAGCCGGATTCGGTTGATATAATCATAACTCATCCCACGAATTACACTGTGGCCTCAAACGGCCTCCTGCAAAGCATCACCGACAACGGCAACGGTACCTCCACGACTCACTGGCATGAGAGTTATCCGATTGCAACATATCTTGTTACAATAGGTGTCACGGATTATAATAAATTCGATCAGTTCTGGGAATATGCGCCCGGCGATACATTGCCGATTGAGCAATACTATTTCCCCGGTGCAGGTCCCTCGCAGCAATGGTCCTCGGCTTATTACTTCCAGAACTACACCATTCCCAGCCTGGAGGCTCTCTCCTACTGGTTTACATTGTATCCGTTTATTGAGGAAAAATACGGCCATAATCATTATGGGTGGGGCGGTGCGATGGAACATCAGACCCTTACCTCGATTTCGCCCTATTTCAACACCGAATATGTAATTGCTCATGAGGCCGCGCATCACTGGGGCGGAGACCTTGTAACCTGCCGCAATTTCCATCATATGTGGCTCAATGAGGGCTTTGCATCATATTCCGAGGTGCTCTATTTCCGCTATCATTACGGTGGGACATTCTGGAAACAGTGGCTTTTCGGCCAGCGCCATCTGGATGCCGGCACACCTTATGTGGAAAACCTGGAACTGGACAATGTCTTTGATGGCACAACTGTTTACGATAAAGGAAGCTGGCTGTTCTATATGCTGCATATGATCCTGGGGGACGATAAATTCCGAGAAGCGATGGATCTGTATTTCCATGATCCGGACCTTGAATTCGCCTCGGCTGTGACAGCGGATCTCAACCGAATATGTTCACAGGTTTACGGCGAAGATATGAGCTGGTTTTTTAATAGCTGGGTTTACCAGGAAGGCAACCCGTTCTACAGCTATTCCTTCATGAATGAGCCTAATAAGACCAAGGACGGTTATATCGGCAATCTGTTTATTGACCAGGTACAACCCTATGAGACCTTCATTATGCCGATCGATATTGTGGCATTTGCCGGCGGCTATGATACCTCATTTACCGTATTCAATAATCTTTGTGGCCAGTTATACCAGTTGCAGTTACCTGCCCCTCTTGATTCAGTATGGCTCGATCCAGATGATAAGATATTGTGTGAAAAGCAGTTCGAGCCGGGATTCGGTGTTCATGTGATCGGCCAGGTGATGCCCCGAGGCAATGTCGGTACGCCTTATCACGAGGAAATCGAGGCAATTGGTGGAGTTCCGCCATACAGCTGGTCGAAGACATTCGGGCAGATTCCCTATGGTCTCGACCTTGATTTGAGCGGTGAAGTTGCCATACTTGACGGAATTCCCACATTCGCATCAAATTATACCTTCACCCTGAAGGTTGAAGACAGTTCAACTCCCCCGCAGTCATCGAGTTTTACATTCAAGGTCAATATCGATCCGCCCCTGCCGATTTGCGGCGATACCAATGGCGACCAGGATGTTACCCTGAGTGACGCGGTTTTCCTGATCAACTATATTTATCTGGGGGGTGATATACCTGATCCGGAAATTGTCGGCGATGTCAATTGCGACGGCAAGATCAGTTTGCCCGATGTTGTATATATAATCAACTATGTCTTCAAGTCGGGCGGCGTACCATGTGCCAATTGCCCGCTTGAGTTTGAATAAAAAAAATTAACCAAATCATGGCCCCGGAACCTTTTTCGGGGCTTTTTTATTGATCTAACCCGCTTTGGGGCTTGACAGACGGGGAATTTGGATTAAATTTACTGGCTTTGATGGCGCACTTTAAGCTTTTGGTCGGACTCGGCAATCCGGGGTCAAAATATTCCCGGACCCGTCATAATCTCGGCTTTATGGCCGCCGATTACCTGGTGGATCGTAAAGGTTCCGGATTCAAATCCGGCCGTGGCAAATGGGATGAGGCCCGTGTGGATATAAACGGGCAGGACCTGTGGGTCATCAAACCGTTGACCTATATGAACCGCTCCGGTCAGGCGGTACGGTCATTTGCCGATTACTTTAAGATCGAACCGGAGCAAATCATAGTTGTTTGTGATGATATCAACCTGCCGCTGGGAAGATTGCGGATTCGCGATTCCGGTTCGGCAGGCGGGCATAACGGCCTGGGGGATATTATCGAAACGCTCGGTACCGATGCTTTCGCGAGGGTTCGCCTGGGTATCGACCTTCCGCCGGGCACTATGCCCTCGGAAGTTTATGTTCTTAATCGTTTTGACGATGAAGAACTCAGGATCGTTGAGGAAATGGTAAAATTGGCGGCGGATGCTGTTGAGACAATCCACAGGGATGGTATCGCGGCCGCCCAGAACAAATATAATTAGTAACTTTAACCGCCCTGTTCTTCTCCACTATGGGGAAGGGCCGGTAGACCGAAGGGAGGATTGAGTGAAGTTCTACGAAACAGGACTTATCTTTAATCCACAGCTTGATGAGGCCGGGTTTGACGAAGAAGTCAGAAAAGTCACCGACCTGATCGAAAACAATTCCGGAAAAGTAGACAAAGTAGATCGCTGGGGCCTGCGCCGTCTGGCTTACGAGATCAAGAAGAAAAACCAGGGCCATTATGCGTTCGTGTATTACGAAGCTCCGCCCGAGGTTCCACGCCAGATCGAGACAATGCTGCGCATCAATGAGAACTGCATGCGCTTCATGACCATCGTGCCCGATTTCCGTCCTGAGGAAAAAGAGGAAAAGCCTCGTCCGCAGGCGCGCGGTGTGGCTACAGGTGAACCAGCTCAGCCTAGAGAAGAGGCACGTCCGCAGCCGGCGCCTGAGCCGGTGGAAGAGGAGAGACCGGTAGAGGAGGAACCGCAGGAGGCTCCAGAATCTACTGAAACCGAAACCACTGCTGAATCAGAGCAGGAAGAGGAAAAGGAATAAGTCATCAGACGGGATAAGAAAATGTCAAGGTCAATGTTTGATAAAAGGGCCCGTAAATCAGGGCGCTTTGCAGATATCAAGCTAGATAAAATCGACTATAAGGATGAACGCCTGTTGCGCAAGTTTACGACCGAGCGCGGCAAAATCATCCCGCGTCGCGTAACCGGCGTATCGGCTAAAACCCAGAGGCGCATCTGCCGTGCGATCAAGCGCGCCCGTATCATGGCCATCATTCCCTTTGTGGAAGAGACCTTTAAATAAAGGACGGCCCGGGACGGGGGTGTGAACAGGCACATAACCATAGCTGCCGTTGCAATCGTAATCGGCTTCGGCATATTCAGCATCATGCAGGTGTTCAATATTCCCCTGGCTGTCATGGCTGTGGCCTCCCTGGTTTATCTCTTCACCGGCAAGCAGGTCAATTTTGGTATTGCGGCCGCGGCTATAGCGATGATTTTCGCCTATATGCTGGCCGGACAGTTGCTGCTTCTGGAGGTGTTTTTTCTGGCGGTATTGCCGGCGATAATTATTGCTGTCTGTGTCAGGGCCGGGAAGGCGCCGGATGTGACCGTGCTTTATGCGGTTTCGCCGGCCTTGATTATCAGCCTGATTTTTCTGATCGGCTTGGGACCGACAGAGGAGTTGTTTCAGAGGCAGGAGGAATCATTAAGGCAGTCCTTTCGCGATACGAACGAGGATTTCGGCCTGCTTGAGCGCTTTGAGGTAAGCGAGGAGGAATACAGGGAAATCGAGGACTCGTCGCTGGCATTCATCAAGCTCCTGTTCAGATTCGGACCGGCGCTTCTGATGATCAGTTTTACTCTGATAGCCGCCCTGGGATATATGCTGGCTTCGTATTTTATCGAGAAGGAAGGACGATATATTCGCAGATTTCCCAAATTCACCGCCTGGAAAATCAATGAGCGCATGCTGATTGCATTCGGTGTTGCCCTGCTGGCTGTGATCCTGGCCAATGGTTTGGTCGAGGATATAGGAGAGAATGCGGCCCTGTATATAATGGTACTTTTTTCATTTGCAGGTTTATCATTGATGGAATCGTTCCTGCAAAAAAAGAAGGTGGGAGTGCTGCCCAAAATCATTGTCTATGTCTGCCTGGTGCTGTTACATTTTTACGGAGCGCTGATTATGGCAGCGGCCGGCCTTCTGGACAGCCATTTCGATTTCCGCCGCCTGCGTGCGGCACAGATAGGCTGAGTTTTGTACTTGGTTTGAAAAAAAGAACTTCTTATACTATTTTGTGAGGTTACTATGAAAGTCATTTTGCGTGAGGATATCGAGAATCTGGGCGAATGCGGCGAGGTTGTCGAGGTTAAGGACGGTTATGGCCGTAATTTCCTGATCGCCCGGAATATGGCTGTACCCGCCACGCGCGGCAACCTGAAAGCCATCGATGAAATCAAGAAACAGAAGGAACTTCGCGACCGCAAGAACCTTAAAGAAGCAGAGCGGATCAAAAACAGAATCGAAAAAGCCTCCATCATGGCCGAGGTCAATGTCGGCGAGGAGGACCGGGTTTTCGGTTCGGTAACCGCCGGTATGATTGCGGAACTGCTCGATAAAGAGGGTATCACGGTCGATCGCCGCAATATACAAATTGAAGATCCCATCAAATCACTGGGCGTTTTCACCGTACCTATTAAGGTGGCCGGCGATGTTACGGCCAGTCTTAAACTGTGGGTAGTTAAAAAGAGTTCATAATGGGTGAATTAATTAAGGTTAAAATCGATGGTCTGGCTCTGGATGTTACCACCAATTCTCCGGTAATAGTCCTCAAGCCGGATACCGACAAAATCGATGATGACGATCGGGTTCTGCCAATCTGGATCGGGCATTTCGAGGCTATGGCAATTGCCATGTCGCTTTCCGATATGACCCAGCGCCGTCCCATGACCCATGACCTGATCAAGCTGATCATCACCGGGTTCGACGGTAGTATCGAGAAGATCGCGATAACGGAACTGAAGGAACAGACCTTCTATGCTGTGATCTACATCGAGAATAACGGCAAGCAGCTTCAAATCGATGCCCGTCCCTCGGATTCAATCGCCATTGCACTCAAATGTGATGCGCCGATTTATGCCAATGAATCGCTTTTCCATATCAAGAAAGGCGAGGGTGCACCCGAGGATTATCCCGATGCGGAAGCCTTAAAAGAACGTTTGAAGAAGATTAATCCAGAGGATTTCGGTCGTTACTCGCTGTAAATCGAATTATGGGTAAGCAGGGAAGTTCTCAGAGGGTGGCATTGAGGGGCATATCGGCCCTGGTGCTGCTGTTTGTTTTCTTCGGCGCAGGCGTGGCCGAGGCATTGGATTATACATTCGATCCCAATGCCGCATTCAGGCTTCGCAATGCCCTGGATGTTTACCGCCAGGAGCAATTTAATCAGGCCGCGGATTCATTTGCCGAATTGAAAGCGGATTATCCCTGGGACGCGCGTATTACGATTTTCCACCTGATGCATGGCAAATCCCTCTACTACGCTGAGCGTTATACAGAGAGTAAAATAGCGTTCGAACGCCTGATAGATAAGTATCCCCGTTCCGGTTTCATACCTGTATCTCATTATTTTCTGGGGCGCATATTCTTCCAGCGACAGGAATACGACAGTTCCGCATTGGCATTTCAAAGAGCGATTAATCTTGAACGCGACCGCATTCGTCGGCAGGTATACCTGCAAAATCTGCTGGCTCTGGCCGATTATCATCTTGCGGCCGATTTTATCTATGATCTGGTGGATCGAATCGATGATAATTCCGCTGCGGCGGATATCGGGCTCAAGGCTGTGGAGCGGTTTATCGCCGAACGCCGTTTTGAGGATGCCCGGGATGCCTTGAATGAGATCACGGCACGCTTCCCACGTGCGGTCAATCATGAAAAAGCGGCCACATTGGGCCCCAAGATCGAGCAGTTTGCCTCGCAACGGGCGGTTGTGGCTTTGTTTGCACCGCTTTCGGGTGAATGGGCGCGCTTTGGACGGATGATGTCGAATGCCCTGGATCTGGCACTTGAGCAGTTTCAGGTTGCCAATACGCTCGAGATTGAACGGCGCGTATTCGATACATTCGGCAATTCCATAGCCACAGCATTGGACGCCAAGAAATTATCGCAACAACCGGTTTCAGCCGTAATCGGGCCACTGGCTTCCAATGAGGCCGTCGGACTGGCGGCATTTGCGGATATTGCCGATATCCCGGTTATCTGTCCGACAGCATCGGAAAAGGGTTTGACCTCAATCACCGATATGCTCTTCCAGCTCTCCCCCACGCCGGAGCGTATGGGTGAGGCGATTGCGGAATTTGTGACATTTGAATTCGGGCTCGATTCTGTGGCGGTTCTGGCGCCATTGGACAGCTATGGCAAGCAGATTACCGATGGTTTTGTGCATACAATGATAAACAACGGCGCCACCGTGTTTTATCAGAAATTCTATCCGCGCGGCACACGTGATTTCAGGCGTTTTATGCTCGACCTGAAAGAGGAGCTTCTGCCGGATACATTTGTGGCTGAGATATTTATAAATGAATTCGGTGATACGCTCGAGGTCGAGGAGGTGCCGCTCAATGTACCGGCGCTGTTTATGCCCTCCTATTCATCGGAGCTGAAGTTGCTTTTGCCGCAGTTGCGCTTCTATAAGATCAAAACGCTTTTGCTGGGTTCGGATGCTTACGGGGAAGATGAAATCATAGAGATGCGTGAGGCGGCCGATAACCCGACATTATTTGTGTCGAAGTCAATGATTCTGCCCGAGGACACACTCTGGCTTAAATTCAACTATCAATATCAGAAAAAATATGATGAGCCCCCGGAACGAGTGGCGGCGATAACCTACGATGCCGCCAATATGATACTCGATTGTGTCAGGAAGGGGCTGTATACCTCCGATGAAATCTGGCGCTGTTTGCGGGAAACCGAGAAATATGAGGGTGCCGCCGGCATGATTCGTTTCGGGCCGCAAAGAGAAAATATTTTCGTGCCCGTATATTTCCTGGATGAAGGAGAAATTGTCAGGCTGGAATGAACAGGGATCTTCTGCAAAAATACGAGAAGCTTAAAGGCATAATCGGCACATTTAATGATGTAATTGTGGCGTATTCGGGCGGGCTCGACTCCGCCTTTTTGCTTTATGCCGCAGTGGATAGATTGGGCAATGATCATGTTACCGCCATTACTGCCGATTCGCCCAGCTATCCGCTCAGCGAACTGGAACATGCGCGCGAATTCGCCGCGGGCCTGGGTCTTGAAGGCCGGCACAGGATCGTGGAAACATGCGAGATCGATGATCCCAACTATTCGGAGAACCCGGTCAACCGCTGTTTTTACTGCAAGGCGGAATTATACAAGCGCCTGACTGAAATGGCCGTGTTCGATGATTGCGATGCTGTGCTGGATGGTTTCAATGCCGATGATGTCGGTGATTTTCGTCCCGGACGGATGGCCGCCGATAAATTCAGCATCCGCTCGCCGCTCTACGAGGCCGGCCTGCACAAGCAGGAGCTTCGTGACCTGGCCCGTTATTTCGGGCTCTCGATCTGGAACAAGCCGCAGATGGCCTGCCTGTCATCACGGATTCCTTATGGCTCGCCGGTAACGAAGGAGAAGCTTCGGCAGGTTGAACAGGCTGAGGAATTTATGCGCTCGCTGGGATTTCCCCAGATGCGTGTTCGTCATCACGACAAACTGGCGCGTATAGAACTTCCCCGTGAAGATATAGCGAAAATATACGAGAATGTTTATATAGATAAGATTACCGAACGATTTCGCGAGCTGGGATTTGTCTGGGTCACTCTCGACCTGGCCGGGTTCCGTTCCGGAAGCATGAACGAGGCTTTAAAGGAGAGTGATAAAGATGTTTGAGAAGAAGAAAGATGTCGCTATGACGATCCAGCTTCCCGACGGTCAGACCAAGGAAGTGTCATATCAGGAGCTGGCCCTGTCAACCAACCTGGCATCGCAGGCGCTGGTACGTTTGCTGATCAAAAAAGGCATCATCACCGGCGAGGAATTCATGGAGTCGATGCAGGAGATGCAGAAATCCCATTACAAGGATCCGACCCAGCCGGAATAAATCCATGAAGCTGATCTGAATATATGGAACGAGCGGTATTTTTTATCGATGGTGTCGAGCTGTTTGCTGTACTGGACGAGCTTCCGGAACTGCGCAAATACAAATGGCTCGATATTAAAAAGCTGGTCGGGCAGTTTCTGCCCGAAAAATACGAGATGCGGGAGATTCTCTATTTCACATCGTTATTCGTGGGCGATGATGAAAGCGTTGATCATCAGAGATTGATAGCCTCGATTTACAAGGATATGGGCATCGACCTGATTTTCGGCGAAATCGGCGGACAGGTCAGGGATGTGCTGGCGCTCAAAACCCTGGATCGTCGCAAACGCAGTGATCTCAACATCGGATCGTTCATATTCGAATATGCCGCCCTGGATAAATTCGATACGGCCTTTTTATTCTCCTCCAATCCGCGATATACACAGGTTGCCAATCAACTGGCCAGCACAAGTTACCGTGATGTGATCTTCCATATCCCGGCCTATGGTCATGATGTGCAGAAATATCCCTTTGTGGCCGGTTATGAGGCTGTGCCGATAACAGTCGAACATCTGGAAAAGGCCCGTCTGCCAGAAGATTATAAGCTGAAAAGCGGCAAAACTCTCTCCTGTCCGGATATCTGGCACTGATCTTACTCCAAATCTAATTAATCCTTTTCGGAACATGCCATCTGACAGCATGTTGCCTTTAATGAACACCATATAACTAAAAAGTGCGGGTTAGATGAAGGAGGAGTATAATGGCAATCAAAAATAGTAGTCGTAATGGCGTGCTTTCAAAATTTTTCAGGGGCACATTATTGAGTCTGACGGCCTTAGCCTTTGTTCTGGCGCTGGCTTGTGAGCCGGCTGCCGAAGAAGAGGAACAGGCCGAGGCAATGCCCCAGGAGGAGATAACCAAATACAGGGCGGCGATAACGTCGCTGAATTCCGATTGGTCCGATATGCAGACAACCGGAACCGCTGTTCTTCTGGTTGGCGAGGATTCATTGACAATCAGGGTCAGGGTTGAAAATCTGCCCCGCAGCATGATGCACCTGATGCATTATCATGGCTTTGTGAATGGCGATGATGCCACCTGTGCCACGATCGAGGATGATACCAATGGCGATGGTGTGGTCGATCTGATCGAAACCCAGGCCGTATCCGGTATCACCTTGGTACCGTTCCATGACAATCCGGCCAGCATGAATATCAAAGTGGAAACATATCCGATGGCCGATTCAACCGGAACATTGACTTATGAAAAAACAGTGGCGCTGGACAGTCTCAGGAAAGGTCTTGCCAACGTTCATGGTATAGCCGAACCCATGTTTGAAAACAGGGTATTCTATATTCATGGAGTAAGGGCCGAAGCAAATCTTCCGGAATCTGTGCAGTCATTGCCGGATGTGCCCGCGCGTGTTAGCCTGCCGATTGGCTGCGGTAAATTCGAGCTGATTGAGCCGACTGAACAGATGGCCGAAGAAGAGGGCGGCTACGGCTACTAATCAAACGCGCATTTTTGGGCTGTAGATAAAAAATCAGCCGGCGGAATTAAACTTCCGCCGGTTTTTTCATTGGTTGACATATTTTGGGGAATTCCCTTATTTTAATTTAATGAATGCAAAATTAATCAATATTCTGCTCTGGGCTTTTTCCGTCTTTTTCCTGACTTCATGTTCCAACACTGAAAGCCCGGAGGAGGTGCTTCATCCTGTATGCGAAAAGGATGATCCCGGCAGGACAGATGCTCATACGCCTCAGTCAATGATCGCTGACTGGGGAGATCCGGTCAGGCTGGGCGATCCGATCAATACATTATGTCCCGAGGACGCGATCGAAATTTCCGCAGACGGCCAGTACCTGTATTATATGTTTATTGAGGATTTACTGGAAAATATGTCCCCGGGACAGATTTTAAAGAAAAGTAACAATACATACCAGGCCTGCAGAATTAACGGTCCGGTTGAATTCGAAACGGCTGTGTTTTTTGATCTGGGCAAAGGCACCGGTGGTTCGCTGGATGGAGAACTGAGTTTTTCTCCGGATGGCTCAAAGGTCTATTTTCATTCCAATCGCGCCTCCAATCTCGGCTACAATCATGATCCATTTCATGACGATTTCCTCGATATCTATGTGGCCGATCTGGATCAGGATGGTATGCCCGGGATGGCACGTAATCTCGGCCCGCCGGTCAATTCGATTTGTCCAGATGGTGAGCATGCCATTCATCCCAATGGCAACGACCTTTATTTCACATCATTGCGTCCGGGTGGACAGGGCGGATCGGATATATATGTTTCGCATTTCGATGGCAACGCCTGGCAGGAGCCGGTTAACCTGGGGGATGTGATAAACTCCGTTCGTGATGATCTTCAGCCGGCTTTTACATCAGATGGCGATACCATGTATTTCGCATCGGATCGTAATGCCCCGATCGGCATGGCTATCTATCGTTCGCATCGCACCGGGGATTCATGGAGCGGCCCGCAACTGGTCATCCGCGGCATTGTCGGTGAGCCATCGTTAACCGCTGATAGTCGGCTTTTGTATTTCGTGCATGTTTTATCCGATGGCTCGGGCACATACGACGCCGATATCTGGTATTGCCGCAGAAGTGAATAGGCAATTTACCTTCTTGTCTCGCGCAGAATCATTGCCGGGCGGGCGAAGGCGAAACTGTGGCCGTCACCGATGCTGACCATGACCGCCTCGATCATCGGCAAACTGACCTCCTGCTCGGCATACCATTCCACGATAAAATTGGCACCCGAACCGCCTGTGGTATCCTTGTCCTCGACAAGGAATTCCATGGTTGCCAATGGTTCCAGCCTGCGTGGGTTCGCCAGATGCCTTTTGACCAGCTTACCACCTGTATTGTAGTAACTTACTGATGATACCACTATAGGATTGGCCATGTCTGTATTGCGGATACTGAGAGTGGTTTCCAGTAGATACGGCTTACCCCCTATTCCGTAGATATGTGAATAAACCGGTACGTAGAGCAGTTGATCGATATATACCGAATCGGGAAGAACAAATTCAGGTTCTTCAACTTGAACAGGCTGACGGAATTTCAGCTGTTCTTCCAGCGATTCCCGGGTGGCAATTCGGTACACAATCAATGCGATTACCGCCAGTGCCAGGATTGTCATCATCAGGCGTATAAGAGCCCGGCCGGGTTTTTCTTTAGATCTTTTATCCATGCAGTATTTATCCGTGTAATCTATATCAATTGAATCTTATCTTATTGTAGGAAATTCAATCGCGATTATCAAGTGAAAACGGCGCTATGCTGATTACGGATGGCGTGTAAATTATTCATGTACTTCCGGTTTGCTGAGTTCGAGCTTGCCGTAGCGGCTCGATTTGGCGTTTATCCCCAGGCTCTTTAGTTCCTCATGAATATCCTGCAGGAAATCATGGATATAATATGATGGATAACCGACCCCATAGGCTATATCCGGCACTACAGCTGTAACTATGCCGATGATATACATTTCATCACCAACATATGTAAGAATCGGTGACCCGGAATCACCAGCCTTGATAGGCATTGAAAGTAGCATATAATTGGCCCGTCTGATGATACCATCAATCTCCAGCTCGAATTCTTCGGTGGTAAACAGGCCTATTTTACCGAATCGCGAGAAATGGTAATGGATTTTGTCGATCATCAATGACCCGGTTAATGAAAAACCGATCACCTCGACATCGGTGCCCTCATTGATGCGCAGAGAATCGAGGCCCCCACGGCTCAGTATCCGTTCCACATCGAGGGCATATACCGGCCGTCTTTTGATGATTGTCTCGCCGGGAAAGTTGAACGGGATTATGGCAATATCGATATTTTTATCCGGATGAGGATAGAAAAAAAGGCGCTCATCCTTTTTGTCATCAGGATTTTTAAGGTAGAGATAAAAACCGATGGTATCGGAGACCGTTTGGCGTGTTTGCAGAAGTCTGTTGCGGCGAACCAGTATTTTATCGAAATAGTTGCCATCGTCATCCTGCACCGCATGGCGACAGGTTATCAGGATCTGTCCCAGCAGGCTGTCCTCGACCACGAAGCCGGTACCGAATCGTCCATCAGGCTGAAATATTTCAAATATAGAGAGCCTGATCCGTTCATCCGAACGCTGGCCGAACAGATTGGAAGCGCCAAGCACTATAAGCAGGGCTATAAGCCTAAACCATACCATCGCATTCATTTATACATCAAAAAAGGGCTCAGGGGCCCAAAGTCAATTTTTTTCAGTCGTGCAATCGAACCTTTACCTTATCTTTCGGGCGGCTAACAATTAATTTGAATCAGCTCGCGGACAATCATGGGTTGACTGCCTTTATGCTATGATATATCTTTGAAGCCGTGACTGACAATAAGAATAATAAGAAAGATTTGCCGCAACAGGAGCCGCTGTATCAGTGGACCTTTCATCCGGCGCGAGGAAGTCTGCTGGTTACCACGCTTTTAACCGTGTTTCTGTTCCTGCTGCTGGTGATAGTATACTGGCTGACCCAGTCGCGTCTGTTCACGATTATCGGCGCGGTGGTGCTGATCGGATCGATGCGATCCTTTTACTTTCCCACTGTGTATAAACTGTATGATGACAGGGTGGTGGCCGAATATACGATTTCAAAGGCCGAAAAGCCCTGGAGCTATTTCAGGTCGTATTATGCCGAAAAGAATGGTATTTTTCTTTCCACATTCACGCGGCCTTCACGTATGGAGAATTTCAGAGGCCTGTTTTTGAAATACGGCCCGGCGGATCGCGAGAAAATACTCGATATAATTTCGAAGAAAATCAAGAGCGTAGAAGATGACTCAGAAAGAGAAGATGTTTCCTCTTCCTCCGGAGGACGACCGCAATGAAGGCGGTCTGACTCCCGAGCAGGATGAGGTCCTGGAAAAAGTAGCAAAAAAGGTGGTCGAAAAGCGCATGACCGTGCCGGCTTTGATGTTTATCGAGTCGGTCAAGCCATTGAATTTTATCGGCTCACAGGTCATGGTTTTCTTCGAGCCGATCGTGCAGGCATTATTTGATTTCAAAAGCTACAATATCTTTCGTGAGATTATCGAGGAACGAGAGAATGTGGAAATTTTGATGCAGAAGATCGAGAAGCATGATGCGCGGGCGGTCAGGATCGAAAAAGCCTATAAGATCATGAAGAAGAATCATCTCAAGGGCAAATCATTCTGGTACCGTCTCAAGATCATGTTTCTGGGTTATCGGGTTCCTGTGGACGAATTGAAAGCATTCGCAAATGAACTGGAAGAAAAGCGCAAAGCCGAGGAAAAGGCGCGTGAAGAGGAGCACAAGGCCAAACAGGCCGGCAAAACCGGTTTCACTGATGACGACAATGTTAGCAAATCATAATTTTCTTTTAACGATCGGCAAATTAAAATTGCATGCTTTGCGTTATATTATGCGTGGGCAAGGTTGCAGCAACACTCTTGCTCGCCAAAGAGAGAAGAAGTACGGGCATGATAATGTGCATCATGCCCGTATGTTTTTATGCCATACTATCGATGACTCATAAGAGATCTATGAATCAAGTGGATATTGATCGCGAGTGATAAATAAAGAAATCTCCGCACAGATTACCGTATGGAGCTGAGAAGATTATGATATGCCCGACCGAATTTACCTGGCCTGTATGGCCATAATCAGGGCCAGAACCAGGAAACTCGCAAATAATGACAGGTAGAATTTTTTCATACTACTTCCCTCTGTTACATTAATCGGACTTATAATTGTAAATATTTTTTAGAAAATGATGATGATTTGGTGTAATTATCATATCATTATGATTTGATTAATGTTAAAGGGAAAAGAAAAAGCGCAGCTTGAAAGCCGCGCTCTTAAATCGCCATTGTCTCTGTTTTTAGCTTATGCTTTTTATTGCCTCGAGCGATTGGACATAATCCGGCTCATCGGTTATTTCCGGCACAATCTGGATATCGACGATCTTATCATCCTTGTCGACCACCAGCACACCGCGTGTCAGAAGCCTCAGCTCTTTCAGGAGCATACCGTATTTGAGGCCAAAATCGGCATTGTTGAAGTCTGATAAAGTGGTAACATCGCGGATATCATTATCCTCCACCCATCTTTTCTGAGCGAAGGGCAGATCCATGGAAACGGTATATATGGCGATATCATCGCTGAGTTTCTGGGCCTCCTTATTGAATCTCTCGGTCTGCAGGGCGCAAACCTCTGTATCCAGCGACGGCACAACCGATATGAGCCGTATGCGGCCCTTGGAGTCCTCGAGCTTGACCGGCTGCAATGAATTATCCAGAAGCACGAAATCGGGTGCTTTGTCTCCTTTTTTCAGTTCCGGGCCCAGAAGGGTCATGGGATTGCCCTTCATGGTGACTTTTCCGGTTCTTTCTTCGGGCATATTATCTCCTTTTCAGATACAGTATAAAACTATAGTATACAACAGATTTGGGATAAATTAAAAAGGATATTAAAAATGTCAAATATCTTTTGCAAAAATCGGCCGGCCATGGCCTTATGGATATTATCAAATAATGGATTGGGATTACTTGACAAATCGCCTGCCAAAATTATATTTTAGCTCTTTGTATTTGGGAGCAATGTGCCCTGTTTTGAAAACAACGATATAATATAGAGGTATTTATGAAAGAGATAAAGCCGGATGATATCAATGTAATTCTGGCCACCGACTGCGGATCGACGACTACCAAGGCGATCCTGATCGAAAAAGTCGGTGACGATTACAGGCTGATCGTGCGCGGCGAGGCTCCCACCACGGTTGAGGCACCGTTTGAGGACGTGACAATGGGCGTGCTCAATGCGGTGGCTGAGGTGGAGGAGCTTTCCGGCCGCAGGCTCCTGGATGAAAATCACAGGATCATCAGCCCCGCCAATGACCAGGGCGACAAGAAAGAGGGCACAGATATTTATGTTTCCACATCATCGGCAGGCGGCGGTCTGCAGATGATGGTTGCGGGTGTGGTGCGTTCCATGACTGCTGAATCGGCCGAACGCGCGGCATTGGGCGCGGGCGCTATCGTCATGGATGTTATCGCCTCCAATGATAAGCGTTTGCCGCATGAGCAGATCGAAAGAATTCGCAGGCTTCGTCCCGATATGATCCTGCTTTCAGGTGGTATCGATGGCGGCACTATTACCCATGTGGTCGAGATCGCTGAATTGATCTCTGGTGCCGACCCCAGGCCCAGGCTGGGTTCGGGGTATAACCTGCCGGTTATCTATGCCGGTAACAAGGATGCCCGCGATGCTATCAAGGAGACTCTGGAAGATAAGGTCGACCTGGGTATTGTTGATAATATCCGTCCCGTGCTGGAGCGCGAAAACCTCCTGCCGGCGCGTGAGAAGATCCATGACCTGTTCATGGAACATGTTATGGCCCAGGCACCGGGTTACAGCAAGCTGATGAAATGGACCGATGTGCCGATCATGCCCACTCCCGGAGCTGTCGGCCTGATCATGAAGACCATTGCCGATCTCGAGGATATCGAGGTGCTGGGTGTCGATATCGGCGGTGCCACCACGGACGTGTTCAGCGTGTTCCAGGGGGTGTTTAACCGCACAGTATCGGCCAACCTGGGTATGAGCTACTCGGTTTCGAATGTTTTTGCCGAGGCGACATTGCCGATGGTTATGAGGTGGGTGCCGTTTGATATGGATGAGCGCGACTTGCGTAACCGTGTCAAAAACAAGATGATCCGTCCCACCACGATTCCGCAGAGCATGCAGGAATTGATTTTCGAACAGGCCATCGCCAAAGAGGCCCTGCGCCTGGCATTTATACAGCACAAGAATTTTGCCACAGTGCTCAAGGGCGTACAGCAGCAGCGTACTATCGCCGACGCTTTCGACCAGAAAGCCTCGGGTGAGACTCTTGTAAACATGATGACTCTGGATATGCTGATCGGCTCAGGCGGTGTGCTTTCGCATGCTCCCCGTCGCCAGCAGTCGGCCCTGATGATGATTGATGCCTTCCAGCCGGAAGGCCTGACCCGTCTGGCGGTTGACTCGATCTTCATGATGCCCCAGCTGGGTGTGCTTTCGCAGGTACATGCCAGGGCCGCCAAGGAGGTCTTCGATAAGGACTGCCTGATTCATCTGGGCACATGTATCGCTCCTGTGGGCGAGGCCAAAGACGGCAAGCTGATGCTTAAATATAAATTCGAGCTTCCCGGTGGTAAAACCGAGGAAGGCACGCTTTCCGGCGGCGAGATGGTCAAGATCGAACTGGGATTTGATTCCGAAACGGATCTGCCTCTCAAGGCCAAGGCTATTCTTCATCCTGAGCGCGGTTTCGATGTTGGCGCCGGCAAGGGTAACGAGATGGAAACCACGGTTTCCGGCGGTGTCAGCGGTTTGATACTGGATGGGCGCGGTCGTCCCTTCACTCCGCCTGAAAATGAGAAGGAAAGAGTCGCCAAGCTGATCCGCTGGATGGATGCGCTTGATGTTTATCCGGTCGAGGCGCTGAAGCGTTAGTGATGAAAAAACTGCTATGATATAAAGGAGTCATAAGTGGCACATTCATATACACCAGGACTTAAGGTTACCGAGAAGATGAAGATCACCAAAAAGAGGATTCTGCCTCTGAAGGGTGATGTGGTCGTAAAGGTTGGTGACCAGGTTGATCCTGATGCTGTTGTGGCCTACACTAATCTTCCCGGAACGGTGGAGCCATTAAATGTCGCCAATATTCTCGGCGTTCCACCCGAGGATGTGATGGACTGCATGGTCAAAAAAGAAGGCGATGAGATCAAAGAAGGCGAAACAATTGCCATAAACAAGAGCTTTTTCGGGCTTTTTAAAACCGAGGCCAAGGCCAAGATTACGGGTTCGATCGAGAGTATCTCGACCGTTACTGGCCAGGTGCTTTTGCGCGGCACGCCGATTCCGGTGGAAGTTACAGCCTATTTGAAGGGCAGAGTGGTCGAGGTTTTCGAAAAGGAAGGCTGTGCGATTTCCACCTGGGGTTCATTTGTACAGGGTATTTTTGGCGTGGGCGGTGAAACCCACGGCATAATCAAGATTGTCGTGCCGGATAATCACACCACCCTGAAAGAAGAGCATGTCGATGAATCCTGCAAGGATTGTGTGATTGTAGGTGGTGCCATGGCAACCGCCGATGCGATCAAGAAGGCCATCAAGGTCGGAGCCAAGGGCATAGTTGCCGGCGGTATCTCAGATAGGGATCTGAAGGACTTCCTCGGCTATGATATCGGTGTGGCCATTACCGGCAATGAGGAACTTGGCATCACGCTCGTTATCACCGAGGGCTTCGGCGAGATCAATATGGCCCAGAAGACATTCAATCTGCTGAAATCCAAGGAAGGCACAATGGCCTGCATTAATGGCGCTACGCAGATTCGCGCCGGCGTTATTCGCCCCGAACTGGTGGTGCCCTTTGATGAATCTCTTGATGAGGGTGAGGAAAGGGCCGAAGAGGAAACAACCGGCTTGCAGGTCGGTTCCCCGATTCGTGTAATACGCGCACCTTATTTCGGTGCAATCGGTACGGTATCCGATCTTCCCCCTGCCCTGCAACAGCTCGATTCGGAATCCCGGGCCAGGGTGCTCGAGGTAAAATTTCCTGATGGTAAGAAGGCGGTTATCCCGCGCGCCAATGTGGAATTAATCGAAGGCTGAGGCCTTTTTTGCTTGACTATAAATGATTTGAGAAGTTATTTGACGGCTGTTCGGGTAATACCCCGGACAGCCATTGATTGACAAGCTCCAACCTGGATTTTTATGCGATCTGGAAAAACGGTAACATTATTATTGGTTATTTTACTGCTGAGCAGCTCCCTTATCGCCCAGGATCTTTCCCGTGAAAAGTACAATTTCGATTTCCTGAACAGGTTTAAACTCGAACCCCCCCCCGAATTCACAGTCAAGGATACGCCCAATGATAATGGCGGATCGCTGAGATTGCGCTGGGAGCTATCTCCTGATGACAACCTGTGGGGCAAACGCGGTCGTGTCGAAAAATACATGATCGGGCGCAGGACCTCGCCGGATCAGGAATTCAGTTTTATCACCACCGCCACTTATCACAGCATTTCGGGCTTTGATAATTCAGTAAATAATAAAGCTACCTATGAATATGTTCTGGCCGCCTATCCATTCAAGAGCATTTTTGAGCCGATTCAATGGGATGTCGAGATCACATCCAGCCAGATGGACCGTCTGAAAAAAGTCCATCCCTGGTTGACTATCAGTCCGATCAGGCTGGGACTTTCATTGATCGAAGATAATTACCGTTATTATGATTATCTGGATGGATTCGAGTCCGACCTGGCCAGAAAATCGATCTGGGCAAATTTCAGTCCCTATTCCGACATAAGCGGTCCGGCAGGTTTGGCGCCCTCGTGGACAGTTACCCAGATGATTTCACCTCTGGCTCCGATCCTGAGATTTGCGGCCGAGAGCATGGTCAACTCCGATCCATATCAGCTGGTTTCAATGGGCCAGTTCCTGGGTCGGGATATGATGGCCATGTCGGAGGTGGCCGGACCGGTTAAGGCCCAAAAGAGCTGGTTTAACATGAACCGTGGTTATGTCTTCATTCTGGCGGTTCTGATCAGTTCATTTATTCTGTATTTCATTCGCCAGGCCCGCAAGGGCAAGGAGCTTTATATTCGCAAGATCGCCGGCCTGGATGCTGTCGAGGAGGCAGTCGGCCGTGCGACCGAGATGGGCAAAGAGATTTTTTATGTGCCCGGCACACAGGATATGGAGAATATCCAGACTATCGCCGGGGTCACTATTTTGGGACGAGTTGCCCGTCTGACAGCAGAGCTGGAAACCAAGCTGGAGGTGCCGGTGTCCCGTTCGCTGGTGATGGTTACGGCCCGTGAAATTGTCAAGGAAGCATATATGAATGCCGGCCGTCCGGAGGCATTCCATGAAGATATGGTGCATTACCTGACCGATGATCAGTTCGGTTATGCCGCCGCTATTGACGGCAAGATGGTCCGTCAGAGGCCGGCAACAATATTTTATATGGGTGCGTTTTACGCTGAATCATTGATCCTGGCCGAGACCGGTAATTCGATCGGCGCGATTCAGATCGCCGGTACGGCTATGCCGGCCCAGCTGCCGTTCTTTGTGGCCGCCTGCGATTACACCCTGATCGGCGAGGAACTGTTCGCGGCTTCGGCCTATCTGTCGCGCGAGCCGAAACTCCTGGGATCGCTCAAGGGCCAGGATGTCGGCAAGGCATTGCTTTTAATTTTGCTGGCAATCGGAGCTATCGTGCAGACATTCGGCTGGTTCGATTTTACCCAGTTCTTTAGAGTTTAGGATATGAGACGAGAGATACCCTTAATTATCACAGCGGTCGTTGGCATTGCATTTATCGTGCAGTATTTCGTACCGCATACACCTTTTGACAAAGTCGAGCATCTGTTCACCGACTGGCTTTCGATTATTGCCGCCTGTGCGATCTGGCTGGGCGCCCTGAATCTTTTGAAACTGTCGATGCTCAATGTCGCCAAGCGCAAGAAAGACTGGTTTTTCTCGCTGGTGATTATCATCTCATGGCTGACCATGGCCTTGACCGGTATCTACGAGGGTCCCGGGTTCCAGGAACCGGGCACCAGGTTTGACTGGCTCTACAATAATATATACACCCCGCTTTCGGCGACCATGTTCGCGATGCTGGCCTTTTATGTGGCCTCGGCTTCATATCGGGCGTTCCGTGCCAGGAATTTCCAGGCCACATTGCTTCTGGGAGCGGCTTTTCTGGTGCTTTCCGGGCGTGTGCTTTTCGATGAGTTGATTCTCGGATTCCTGCCCGCCGACTGGAAAGTGCTTTCAACTATATCCGACTTTATTATGCAGGTTTTAAATACAGCCGGACAGCGTGCCATCCTGATTGGTATCGCACTCGGTACGGTATCGACATCGCTCAGAATCATCCTGGGAATCGAACGTTCATATCTGGGGAGTGATTGATGAATTTCTGGAGAACATTGCTGGCATTGGATCGGCGCTGGATTTTCCTGTTTGTGTTTCTGGCGTTGACTGTGCCGATGTTTCTTGAGGTTGATTTCGAGCTGTCAATCTCACGCGAGGTGCAGTCGCTTTATACCGCCCTGGATGAGCTTCAGCCCGGTTCCAAGGTGTTGATGTCTTTCGATTATGATCCCCCTTCAGCTCCGGAATTGCAGCCAATGGCGGACGCCCTGATGAAGTTCTGTCTGAAAAAACGGCTCAAAATAATTATCATGGGACTCTGGCCGCAGGGACCGATTCAGGCCAATATCGCGTTGCAGAGTGCATTTGAGGATGATGATATCGATGCTGAGTCCTATGTTTACGGTATTGACTATGTCAATCTCGGTTTTCAGGCCGGTAATGAATTCGTTATCCAGCGTATGGGGTCATCATTCCAGGATATGTTCAAAAAGGATTATGCCGGTAATCGCTATATCGATTTACCGTTGATGCGCGGAATCAAAAATTTCAATGATATAGATTTTTCGATCAACTTTTCGGCCGGATATCCGGGCACGGTGGAATGGGTGCAGGTGGCGGTTGACCGCTATCATGTGCGTCTGGGCGCCGGCAATACGGCTGTCCAGGCACCGCAGGTGTATCCCTACTATAATTCCGGACAGGTCGTCGGGCTGGCTGGCGGTATGCGCGGGGCGGCCGAGATCGAGGGTGTGATTTCCCGTTATGAGCAGGATGGTGTCGACTACAAGGACAAAGGCACAAGGTATATGTTTTCGCAGACAATCGCTCATGCAGTGGTCATGTTCTTTATTATCATTGGAAATATCGCATATTTCGTAATTGGCAGAGAAAAGAAAATTAAGGTCTGATAATTTATGGAATCCGGTACATTTGGTGTTTGGATAGCCGCGTTTTTAACCCTGGGCATAATGTCCTTTCTATACAAGGACAATCCCTGGTACAAATTCTCCGAGGCGATTTTTGTTGGTCTCTCGGCCGGTTACTGGTTTGCTTCGCTGTTCTGGCAGAATCTGCACGCCAAGTTCTGGGAGAATTTCAGTCCCGCTGTGGAGGCGCTTTTCACACAGGGGCAGTTCCAGTATAACCTGCTTTATGTCGGCGCGGGTATTCTGGGATTGATGATGCTCCTGCGTTTGATCCCGGCTATCGGATGGATTTCACGCTGGCCGCTGGCAGTGGTTGTGGGCGGTACAGCTGGATTGTACCTGATCAATTATCTTGTTTCCAATGCGGTTCGTCAGATCGGCTCCACGATTCAGCCCCTGGTGAGTTTCCCGGATTCGATATCATGGGTGGCCACAGGGGGAGTAATAATCGGTAATGTACTTGTCTTTACTGTGCTGATACTGACTATCGGAGTAATGCTGTTCAGCCGTGGTTCACAGATAGAACTGCCCCTGACAACCAAGCTGTTTTTCTTCCTGATCGCGCTGGTGGCCTGCGGGGTGGGAACGTATTTCAGCCTGACCATGCCCTTCAATTTGACCGGTTTAATTATCTTCATGGGTGTTTTCTGCGGTTTGATTTATTTCTTCTTCTCCAAGGAGCATACCGGATTTTTCGGTGGAGCGGCCACCGTGGGAATATGGTTTCTGATGGTAACCTTTGGCGCTTCATTCGGCTATACGGTTATGAGCCGTATGTCGCTTCTAATCGGAAGAATCGATTTTCTTCTGGTTGACTGGCTCAAACTCATAAAGTAATCATCAACTTTTCTCACTCTAATCTGCACAAATCCGAATTTTGATCGTTTTTCAATGGCTCATGCCTGGTTTATTACATCTGTTCCGGGTACAGGAAAAGCCATAAATTACTTGACTTGCGCCAATGCAAACTGTTATAATGAAATTTGATTTTTGACAGTCAGCTTGATAAGTAAATATGAATCAGAAGAGAGCAGCAAAATAGAAATAGTTGGGGCCCGCAACTGACGGTTGCGAGGCTCTTCATTTTTTGAAGATGAATACAAGACCAGCACCCCTCATAGTTCTGCTTCTTACGCTCTTTCTCTGCGCTGCGGTTTATGCGCAGACTCCCGAGGAGATTCAACCTGAAGACACATTGATGGTTCAGGATAGTGTTGACTGGATTCCCGATGTCGCTCCCGCCACGAATGTCATTGCCGAGGACAATCCCGATGATGCCGGTGGCGAGATTCATATCAGCTGGGATCTGTCCGCTGACGATACCGAGGAAGCCAATGCCGTTTCCAAGTACCTGATTATGCGCTCCACCAATCCCAATAGCGGATTCATACCGGTTGGGGTTGTCAATCATCGCGACAATAATTTTATCAATATCAATACTGATGACAAGATCGATTACTATTACAAGGTCTTTACCGTGCCCTTCCCTGATACGGTTGTGGCCCTCTCCAATCAGGTAATCGATTCAATCTCATCGCAACACCCGATCGTGGGTGAGCTTGGTCCCGATAATGTGGCCATGCTTTATTCCTATGACAGCGAAAGTATATTGACCGCATTTCGCGATGATGCCCTGCCGGTGTCGGAGGTTGCCGGGCCGGTCAGGTCTAAGGAGCAATGGTTCAATTCCAGGGACCTCGATACCCTGGTTATCGGGCTGATCATCTGCCTGTCGGTAGTGGTATTTATCACCATGGCCCGCAGCGGCCGTCAGCTGTTTTTACGTCGCATCGGCGGTTTGCAGGCTATTGATGAGGCCATTGGCCGTGCTACGGAAATGGGCAAGTCGATTCTGTTTATTCCCGGCATTCAGGATATGGATGATGTCCAGACTGTGGCCGGTATTACAATTCTGGGCAGGATCGCCAAGACAATCGCCGAATACGATACCAAGATAAATATGCCGGTTTCGCGTTCGATCGTCATGACCACGGCGCGCGAGACAATCAAGGAGGCCTACCTTTCCGCGGGCCGTCCGGATGCTTATTCTGATGAAATGGTTTATTACCTGACCGATGAACAGTTCGGTTATGTGGCTGCTGTTGACGGTATCATGGTTCGTGAAAAACCGGCCACCTGTTTTTACCTGGGGGCTTTTTTCGCCGAGTCGCTGATTATGGCCGAGACCGGAAATTCAATCGGCGCGATTCAGATCGCCGGTACAGCCATGCCGGCCCAGCTGCCCTTCTTTGTGGCCGCCTGCGATTACACATTGATCGGCGAGGAACTCTTTGCCGCCTCGGCCTATCTCTCGGGTGAACCGAAACAGCTCGGATCACTCAAGGGGCAGGATGTTGGAAAAGTCATTGCTATGATATTTATATCACTGGGAACGATTCTGTTTACCGTGGCCGCCATTACCGGCGACCCGACCGCGCTTAACTGGGCGGAAACGGTAAGATCGTGGTTTGTTGCGGGATAAAATATGCTGCGTAGAACTATACCTATACTGATTACATTCTTTGTCGGCTCGATTCTGATTATCGCCGAGTTTATACCGCATCGGCCCTTCGGAAGCCTGGGCGAGGACTTCTCGCTCTATTTTGATATTATCGCAGTCTTCGCGTTTCTTCTGGGTGGAGGCAATCTCTGCCGTGTGCATTTTATCAAAGTATACGGAAAGAAAAAAGACTGGCCGTTTTCGATCGTTACCCTGGTCGGCTTTTTCGTCATGCTCATAGCCGGCTTATTTAAGATCGGCAATCCCCAGGGTTTGCAGGGTGATGTCAGTGCCCCGGGTGCATTGTTCACGAACCTGTATGATTCGATCTTTACGCCCCTGCAAGGCACCATGTACGCTCTGCTGGCATTTTTCGTGGCCTCGGCATCCTATCGCGCATTTCGTGCCAAGAACATTGATGCCACGATCCTGTTATCGGCCGCCTTTGTGATTCTCCTGGGACGAACACCGGCCCCGACTTTGATCGCCGATGGTATTGAGGGTTCATGGCCGGGCTTCATGCATTGGATGGCCGGTATTTTCCGCTTCGTTCCCGACCTGACCGACTGGATCATGAATGTGCCTAACCTGGCCGGTCAGAGAGCGATTATTATCGGTATCGCGCTGGGTGTTATTTCAATGGCGCTGAGGCTGATCCTGGGCGTGGAGAGAACTTATCTCGGATCGGACAGCAAGTAAGAATATTATGAACGGTGAAAATAAAAGATCTTTAATTGAGAAACTGCAGTTTATCGACAGGAGATATATCTTTATCTTCATCGCCCTGGCTGTGATTATCCCGCTTCTTCTGGGCTTGCGTTTCGAAGAGAAGCCCTCGCAGATAGTGCTCGACCTGTACGATTATGTCGAGGATCTTCCGCCCGGATCAAAGGTAATGTTCTCATTCGATTATGGCCCGACCACGGCTCCGGAAATCCAGCCCATGGTCGATGTTATGCTCAGGCATTGTGCCGAAAAGGAGCATAAAATTTATCTTATGGCGGTCTGGGCCACTGGTCATAGTCTTACAGTGGAAACGGTGGAGAGTGTGCTCAAACCGGAGTTTCCCAATTTCCGGTACGGGATTGATTATGTCAACCTGGGATACAAAGCCGGTAACCAGGGCCTGATCCGTGTGATCGTGGATGATCTCAAGCGTATGTACAGCACCGATGCCGAGGGTACGGATATTGATTCGATTCCGATGATGCAGCCGATTGTCAGTCTCAAGGACATGGATCTGATTGTATCCTTTGGCGGCGGTTTCCCCGGAATCAAGGAATGGGTGCTGTTCGCCGGTGATCCGGGCAATATCCCCATCGGCGGGGCCTGTACGGCTGTCAGCGCGCCACAGCTTTATCCCTATTATCCCAATCAGCTGGTTGGTCTCCTGGGTGGTATCAGGGGCGCGGCCGAATATGAGAGCCATGTGCTCGATCAGTATAATGAAGAATTCAAGGATCGGCCCACAGCCGGTATGAATATGATGGTGGCCCAGATGGTGGCCCATATTGTGATCATGTTTTTCATTGTCTTTGGTAATGTCATGTATTTCCTGTACAGGTCAAGATACGGTGATCCAAAGCAGAATGTCTGATAATGCGTTATGAATAAGAATGTTATAAAATGGATAGTCTTCGCGCTCGTGGTGGGCACATTCATGATCAGTGTTTTCATTGCCGGTGAAACTCTGCGGGATGGATTTTTCGTAACCGTCGGTGCATTTTTGACGCTGTTTATCATGTCCTTCCTGTACAAGGACAATCCCTACTATAAATTTGCCGAACATCTGTTTGTGGGAGTTTCAGCGGCGTACTGGATGATAATGGGTTTCTGGGGCACGATGATGCCCAACCTGGTGGCCAAGCTTGCACCGCCACTTGTAAAAAGCTCTCTTCCGGCACTGGCCGAAAAGGAACCGGACTACTTTTTCCTGATCCCGCTGGCTCTGGGTGTACTGCTCTTGATGCGTCTCTCTCCCAAGGGTGGATGGATATCGCGCTGGGCGCTGGCCTTTATTGTCGGCACTACCGCCGGACTGAATCTGATCAGGTATCTTCGTTCAGACTTCATTCAGCAGGTTAATAATACCATGGTTCCGCTGTATGTCGAGGGAACCAGCGGCATGGATACATTTATTTCCAGTTTCTCGAATATATTTATTTTCGTGGGTGTAATCTGCGGACTGATATATTTTTTCTTTTCCAAAGAGCATAAGGGATTCTTTGGAGGTGCGGCCAGAATCGGTATCCTGGTCCTGATGCTGACATTCGGCGCGGGATTCGGTTATACGGTCATGGCGCGTATCTCTCTTCTGGCCGGAAGGATGACATACCTGTTCGGCGACTGGCTCGGATTAATCAGATAAAATAATATAGAGGTGCTTATGAAAGTTAACCTGCTACATATGAGACTGCTTGTAATGCTTATGGCATTGGGTCTCTTTATGGCAGTTCCGCTTTCCGCTCAGGCGCCCGATCAGATGACCACACAGGGCGATACTCTGGAAGCTGAACAGGAACCGGAGGTCGAGCCCCCCGCACCGGCAACTCTGACAAGTGTTGAGGATTCTCCCAATGATCATGGGCATTCCATTGATCTGGAATGGGAGCTATCGCCGGATGATGACGGTAGCGGGAATTATGTGACATCATATCAGATCTGGCGCGGTGAGAAGACTGAAGGCGGCGAAATCGATTGGTCAATGCGCCGTTCAGTGCCCTATGGTGTCTTTCAATTTACTGACCGGGGAGATAAGAAAGGCGGCGCTGACCCGATGCCCAACGGCAAGCAATACTGGTACAGGATCCGCACAGTGGCGCAGGATGGTGCCGCATTTTCCGATTCGGAATCTGTCGGGCCGGTAACCGCTGCGGGTGAATGGTTCCACACCGGTAAGGCGCCGGTAGCCGGAGCCGTGCTTTTATTTTTCATTTTCACGGTCTATTTTATTTTTGTGGCCCGAACGGGCAAAAAGCTTTATGTCCGTCCTCTGTCCGGTATCGATGCTGTGGACGAGGCGATCGGACGCGCTACCGAGATGGGCAAACCGATTCTGTATGTGCTCGGTCTCGGAACCGCATCCGATATCGCCACGATCTGTTCATTTACAATCCTGGGACGCGTGGCCAAAAAGGTCGCCGAACATCAGAGTTCACTGATGGTGCCCTGCTACGATCCGATTGTGATGACAGTCGCACAGGAGGTGGTCAAAAACGCCTACACCGAGGCGGGCCGTCCGGATACCTACGAGGAGGACAATGTTTTCTTCGTGACCCAGAGCCAGTTCGCCTATGTTGCGGCTGTCAATGGTTTGATGCTGCGGGAACTTCCGGCATCGAACTTCTACCTGGGAATATTTTATGCTGAATCACTGCTTCTTGCGGAAACCGGATCTCTGGCAGGGTCGATCCAGATCGCCGGTACCGACCAGGTGGCTCAGCTGCCATTCTTTATTGTCGCCTGCGACTACACACTGATCGGCGAAGAACTGTATGCCGCCAGCGCCTACCTCTCGCAGGAGCCACTGCTTCTGGGCTCACTGAAGGCGGAGGACTGGGGCAAAGCGGTCTTCATTGTATTAGCGGTCGTCGGCGTGATCGCAGCAACTGTGGGATGGCAGCAGTACATCCAGTGGATGACCGTCAATCTGTAAGTGAGGTGAAGCTATGAAGCAGTGGATTCCGTTGAAAATAGTTCTGGTGACAGGCGTATTTATGCTGATCCAGTACTTCATCCCGCGTGAAGAAGCCGAATTCTTCTACGAATACATGATTGACTTTACAATCATCATCGGTATCTTCGCCCTGATCCTCGGTATTGTATCGCTGGTCAGGGTCTCGTGGGACAAGGTACGCAGGAAAGCCCAGAACTGGGGATACTCCCTGATAATTATTTTGGGTTTGGTGGCCATGCTGTTTTTCGGATGGTGGCCGGCCCGTGTCGGTAATGTCGGCGACGGCCCCTCGGGAATAGCTGTGGGGGATGTCGATTTCGACCAGGACAATGATATTATTGTCTCCAATATGCAGACCAATAATATTTCCATTTTCAAGAATAAAGGTGACGGCCTGTTCGTCTCCGCCTATACCTATCCGGCCGGAAAGGCTCCCTCGGATGTTGTCGTGCTGGATATAGATGATGATAACGACCAGGATTTGGCTGTGGCCAACAGCGAAGGCAATACCGTCTCGGTTCTGATCAATGAGGCCAGCGCGGATGATTTTGAAAACAGCCGTCTGCAGATTACGCCCGACAGGCGCATCGATAAGGCCTATAATGTCGGCAAGCCCAAATTCGCCAAACCTGTTGAATACGATGTCGGTGAAATGCCGGTCAGCCTTGCGCGCGGCGATTTGAATGGCGACGGTATGGCAAACGACATTGCTGTCGCCAACAAGGCCGGCAACAGCATTTCGGTGCTGATAAGTGACGGTCAGGGCGGGTTCCGTGAGGCCAACAATATCTCGGTTGGCACAGCCCCGGTTGATGTTTATATCGCTGATTTCGATGGCGATCTCACAAACGATATCGTGGTTGCCAACCAGGAATCCGCGAATATCAGTTTCCTGGCCGGAACAGGTAACGGCAGTTTTGCATCGCCACAGACCTTTGCGGTCGAGGGCGGCAAAGTCAATGCCCTCACTCCTGGTGATTTCGACCAGAACGGGTTTCTTGATCTGGCTGTCGTCGCCACCGACCCGGAGGACAATTCCGGCAACATTCATGTGCTCTTAAGCGATACCACCGGGCTCTTTGTAACCGACCAGGTTTTTGCCACGGCCAATAATCCCGTGGACATTACCGGCGAGGATATCGACCTGGATGGCATTCGAGATCTGGTTGTGGTCGGCGCCGGTGATAATATGATCTGGATTCACAGAAATGACGGTGATGCCGGATTCTTCCAGCGGGCCCGTTACTTTGCCGGACGTGAGCCCGAAGCGGTTGCTACAGCTATGCTGACTGAAACCGGGCGTCCGGGACTGATTTCAGCCAATATGCTTTCCAATAATGTCTCCACTTTTACCAATCGTGGGGATATGGATTTCGAGCCGGGCGCCAATATTCAGTCCGGTGATATCCTCTTTCTGGGTGGGGGCCTGAATAACTATTTCTATGTCGCATTCTTTGACAATATCATGATTCCGATCCAGGCTACCATGTTCTCGCTCCTGGCCTTCTATATCGCATCGGCGGCATACCGGGCTTTCAGGGCCAGAACGCTTCTGTCAACCATCCTGCTCGTTGCGGCCCTGATCATTATGATCAGGTTCGTACCCATGGGCCCGATTTCTGTCTGGGTCTCGGAGCTTTCGAGCTGGCTTTTGAAAATTCCTAACATGGCTGCCAAGCGGGCGATCTTTATCGGCGTTGGCCTGGGTATGGTAGCCACCGCGATCAAGGTCCTTCTGGGTGTTGAACGCGGATACCTGGGAAGAGATTAGGAGGTGCCTGATGAACTTTTTTGAAAAAATTTCACAGCTTGACAGGCGCTGGGTTTATCTCTTTCTGGCAACAGTAGTGGTAATAGCATTCTATGTCCGCTTCTCAGTTCCTGTCACGGTCACCTCGGAGGTAAAATCGATTTATGACAGAATCGAAAGCCTGCACGAGGGTGACAAGATTTTGATCGCATTTGATTACGATCCCAACGCCCTGGCCGAGTTGCATCCCATGTCCTACGCCATCCTGGAACATTGCCAGAGACGCGGGGTCAAGGTTATCGGCGTGACATTGTCGCAGTATGGCGCCGGTATGGCAGAAAATATTCTGCGTACGGCGGCGGCGACATATCATGATAAAATAGATAAATTCCGGGACTACAATCAGGGCATGTTTGACAGGACCCAGGATAAACGGTACCGCACCAAGGAATACAAGAAAGACTGGGAATATGGTATCGATTACTGCTTCCTGGGTTATAAGCCCTATCCAGCCCTGGTGATCCTGGGTATGGGCCAGAATTTCCGGCTCTATTTCCCGCAGGATTATTACAATACTCCACTGGAGGAGCTCAATATCATGCAGGGCGTGCGCAACTATGATGATATCAAGCTGGCTATCGATATCACCGCCGGCAATACCGCCGATTTCTGGCTGATCTACGGCAACGGGCGATACGGCGTGCCGCTGGCGCTGGGCCTGACCGGGGTTATGGGCGCGGACTATTATCAGTACCTGCAGTCCAAACAGATCTTCGGTCTGATCGGCGGATGGAAAGGTGCGGCCGAATACGAAACCCTGGTTGGCATGGAGGGCGGCGACGCCCAGGAGGGTATGCCGGCCCAGGTGGTGGCGCATCTGACTATCATTCTTTTTATAGTGTTAGGTAATCTGGGATTTTTCCTGTCCCGCAAAGGTAAACCCAAACTCTCAACCACTGAGTAAGGAAGGAGGGAGATAAAATGCAGGAATCATTTTTAGCGCCCTTTCTCTGGACAACATTGGGAGTGGCATTGACATTCTTCACCTTCTCCTTCCTTTATAAGGATAATCCGCTTTACAAATTCGCGGAGCATCTGGTGGTGGGAGTCTCGGCCGGGTACTTTGTGGTACTTTTGTATTTTACGGCACTGCGGCCGAAATTGATCGATACCGTATTCGGCAATTTCTCGCAGGAATGGTTCTATATGATACCCGGTATTCTGGGTATCATGATGCTGTTCCGTTTCTCTCGTAAATTGTCTTGGGTATCGCGGTATCCGATTGCGGTGTATATTGGTATCGGCAGCGGACTGGCGATTCCACTCAATATGCAGAACTTCGTCAACCGTCAGCTTTCGGCTACAATGATACCGGTCGGTATCGACTCATGGGCCCATTTCTGGAACATCTTTATCGTTATCGGTGTGATTTGCGGAGTGATCTATTTCTTCTTCAGCAAAGAGCACAAGGGCCTGTTTGGCGGTTTGGCCAAGGTTGGCATCTGGGTTCTGATGATCGGCTTCGGGGCCAGTTTTGGATTTACCGTCATGGCGCGTATCTCGCTGTTTGTAAACCGCATAATTTATTTCGATAAATGGCGCGAGATACTTGCGGCGACGCTTGGAATTTAGTAAGTTAAAGATATTGAAGAGGTTGATAAGAGAAGGTTGAAGTATGGAGGGCCAGAGGGGCACGAATTTTCGCGAATAACCACTACGATTTACACACTTTGATTGATAAGCTGCTGACTAATAGGCAGTTTAAGATTTGTGGAATTTTTTACAGATTTTGTACAAAAATGTTAAAAATCTGTTGACATGACAACTCATTCGCGTTAAATTGGTTACATAGCAGTCTTTTTGGCTCACATCTTCAGAGTGGACTATGTCTAAATAACCAAGGAAGGTGGTATGGCTAAGATTAACATTTCCAAACCACGGCGCAGGAGAAAGTATAAGACTCCCGAAGAGGCACGTGAGGCCCGTCGCGAATATCAAAGACGGTATTACTTAGCCCACAAAGAAAAGGCCAAAGAGTATCAGAGACTGTACAATCTGACGCACAAGAAGAAACAGAAGGCTGGTGTGAAGGGTGCAAATGGTGTGGATTTTGTCCGCGAGAAGGTTAAATCCACAGTCAATACGCAGGATCTGATGCATTCACCTGTGGAAAAGACTCTCAAGATGCTGGAAGGCATCATAAAAGGCGAGCGCTTTTTTACGATGTAGTTACAACCGGGTTTTTTCTTCCGAAATTCTGAACCAAAAATCCTCTTTATAGTTCTATAAGCATATGGATTCGTATGCCCATTTCAATTTTTGCTTGCCTTTTGGCTATTATTTCTTTTAATAGCTAAAACATTACCGGGCAGAGATATATAATTTATTAATAAAATGGAGAGGATATGGTAAAAAAGGCAAAGAAAGCGAAAAAGGCCAATAAGGCCACAACCAAAAAAGCAAAAAAGACTTCCATAAAAAGGGCCACTAAGGCCAAAAAGGCCACCAGGGTCACAAAAGCCGCCAAAGCCACCAAGGAGGCCAAAAAAGCCAGGAAAGCCAAGGTCGAAAAAGCCGCATCTAAAGCCAAAACCAAAGCTGCCAAAAAATCATCAAAGCAGAAAATGGTTTATTTCTTTGGCGGTGGTAAGGCCGAGGGCTATGGTCTGGGTAAATATATCCTGGGTGGCAAAGGCGCCGGGCTTGCAGACATGACTCATGCCAAGATCCCGGTCCCGCCCGGATTTACAATCACGGCCGATGTCTGTCGTGCATATTATGAAAACAATATGAGCGCTCCTCCCGGACTGGACGAGGAGATGCGCGAAAATATGACCAAGCTGGAAAAGGAAACCGGACTGAAGTTCGGCGATCCTGAAAATCCGCTTCTGGTTTCAGTACGTTCCGGTGCCGCGTTTTCCATGCCCGGTATGATGGACACGGTATTGAACCTGGGTCTGAACGAAGAATCTCTGCAGGGACTGATTCGTAAAACCGAAAATGAGCGCTTTGCATACGATAATTTCCGTCGATTCATTGCCATGTTCGGTAATGTCGTTCTGGGAATCGACAAGGATATCTTCGAAGAGGTAATCACCAAGAAGAAAAAACAGCGCAAGGTTCGTCAGGACACCTCCCTATCAGTCGATGACATCAAGCAGATAATAAAAAAATTCAAGGAAATAATTGTTGAAAAGTCGGGCGAGGAATTTCCTTCCGATCCCTGGAAACAGCTGGAAATGTCCCGTGATGCGGTCTTCCGTTCATGGAACAATCCGCGTGCCATAACTTACAGAAGATTAAACGAGCTGCCCAATGATCTCGGTACCGCGGTCAATATACAGACTATGGTGTTCGGAAACATGGGCAATACCTCGGCTACAGGTGTCGGCTTTACCCGTAACCCATCCAATGGCAATAAAGAATTCTATGGCGAATACCTGATTAATGCCCAGGGTGAGGATGTTGTGGCCGGTATTCGCACCCCCAAGCCGATTGTCGAGCTCAAAGATGATATGCCCAAGGTATATAATGAGCTGGTCAAAATCACCGACAAGCTGGAGAAATTCTACCGTGATGTGCAGGATTTCGAGTTTACCATCCAGGAAGGCAAGCTGTATATGCTCCAGACCCGTGCCGGCAAACGAACCACACCGGCTGCGGTCAAGATTGCCGTGGATATGGTCAGAGAGCGTTTGATCAAGAAGGAAGAGGCCCTGATGAGAGTCAGGCCTGTCGACCTGGATCAGCTCCTGCATCCGCGCATAGATCCCGATGCCAAGTATGAAGCGGTGGCCAAGGGTCTGGCGGCCTCACCCGGCGCTGCCTGCGGCAAAGTGATATTTACCGCTGACCAGGCTGTTGAAGCGGCCGAAAAGGGCGAAAAGGTAATCCTGGTCAGGACCGAGACCAACCCGGATGATATCCATGGTATGCATGCCGCCCAGGGTATTCTAACCTCACGCGGTGGTATGACCTCTCATGCCGCTGTTGTGGCCCGCGGAATGGGTAAACCATGTGTGGCCGGATGTGAGGATATCAGGGTTTATGAGGCCCAGAGACAGTTCTCGATCGGTACCCTGATAATCAAGGAAGGTGATCTGGTTACCATCAATGGTAATACCGGTGAAGTCATGAAGGGTGAAATCCCCACTATCGATCCTGAGCTTACCGGAGAATTCGGTACCTTCATGAAATGGGCCGATGAATACCGTACGCTTGGTGTCAGGACCAATGCCGACACTCCGCATGATGCCGAGCAGGCAATCAAGTTCGGTGCAGAGGGTATCGGCCTTTGCCGTACCGAGCATATGTTCTTTGATGAGGCTCGTCTGCCGATCGTGCAGAAGATGATCCTGGCGGATACTGCCGCCGAACGTCAGGCCGCCCTGGATAAGCTTCTGCCTTTCCAGAAATCGGATTTCGTTGGTATCTTTAAGGCTATGGAGGGACTGCCGGTAACCATCCGAACGCTGGATCCGCCCCTGCATGAGTTCCTGCCCGATCCGGAGGATATTAAGCAGAAGATTGCCAAGCTCAAGGAAGCCGGCGCTCCTAAAGAGGAGATCAATGATCAGGAAAAGGTGCTTTCACGCATAGAGGATCTGGAAGAACAGAATCCGATGCTGGGTCATCGCGGATGCCGTCTGGGAATAACATTCCCCGAGGTGACCGAGATGCAGGTGCGCGCAATCATGAAAGCCGCCTGTGAGCTGGCCAAGAAAGGCAAGAAAGTATTCCCCGAGATAATGATCCCGCTGATCGGTAATGTCAATGAGCTGTCCAATCAGAAGGAAGTTGTTGTGCGTGTGGCCGAGGAAGTCCTGCGCAAGACCAAGGCCAAAGTGAGCTACAAGGTTGGCACAATGATCGAGGTCCCCCGTGCGGCATTGACCGCCGATGAGGTTGCCAAAGAGGCCGAATTCTTCAGCTTCGGTACCAATGACCTGACCCAGATGACTATGGGATTCTCGCGCGATGATGCCGGTAAATTCCTGAAATACTATATCGAAAAAGGCATTTTCGAAAGGGATCCTTTTGTTACTCTGGATCAGAGCGGTGTCGGCCAGCTGGTCAAGATGGGATTCGAAAGGGGCCGAAAGACCAATCCTGATTTAAAGGTCGGAATCTGCGGTGAGCATGGCGGCGATCCGGCCAGTATTAAATTCTGTTATGAGATTGGACTCAACTATGTTTCCTGCTCGCCTTATCGTGTCCCCATTGCCCGACTGGCGGCAGCACAGGCTGTGATCGAGGAAAAAGAAGAGCAAAAGGCAGGCAAGAAAAAAGGCTATACCACAGCATAAATAAATCAGGCCCCCTTATTTTTAAGGGGGCTTTTTTATCTGGTCTCGAAAGATGACCATAATATTTTGTTATATCTTGTAATCATGCAAATCCGGATAGAGGATACTTGATGAAAAATCTTCAGTATATTTTTGAGCCGCGATCGATAGCTGTTATCGGCGCCACTCCTGAAAAAGGTAAAATCGGCCATGAGCTTTTGCATAATCTGATCGGCTACGAATTCAACGGCAAAGTCTTTCCGGTCAATCCCAAGCATTCGGTGATTCATTCCATCAAGGCCTATTCCACAGTTCGCGATGTGCCTGATTCGGTTGACTGCGCGGTTATAATTGTGCCCCGTGATTCTGTGCCCGAGGTTGTGGATCAATGCGGCGAAAAAGGTGTCAAGGGCCTGATCGTGATCACCGCCGGGTTCCGTGAACTGGGCGCGACCGGTGCGGCCCTCGAGAAAAAGGTGCTCGAGAAAGTCCACAAGTATGACATGCGGATGATCGGGCCAAACTGTTTCGGCGTGATCAATGCCAGCCCGAAGGTCAGTATGGATGCGACTTTCTCCAAGATCAAGCCGCATTACGGAAAAATTGGATTTATCTCACAGTCCGGGGCAATGGGCGAGGCAGTTATGGCCCTGGCCACCGAACTGAAACTGGGCTTCTCCAAATTTGTCTCGATCGGCAACAAGGCGGATGTACATTCCATTGATGTGCTCGAATACCTGGCGCAGGATCCGGAAACTGAAATCATACTTCTATACCTGGAGGATTTCGGCAATCCGCGTGAATTCAGCACACTTGCCCGAGAAATTACCCGCAGGAAACCTGTGGTTGCGGTAAAATCCGGAACGACCGCCAAAGGTATGGCCGCGGCATCATCACATACGGGTGCCCTGGCAGGTTCGGATGTCTCCTATGATGCGCTGTTCGAGCAGACCGGTATTCTGCGGGTCGGGTCGATAGAGCAGATGTTTGATGTGGCCTCCTGCCTGGCGCGTATGCCGGTGCCCAAAGGCAACCGTGTGGGTGTGGTCACAAATGCCGGCGGTCCGGGCATTATTGCCACTGACTCGTTGGTAAACCTGCAGATGGAACTGCCCGATTATTCGGCCACAACGCAGAGAAAAATAAAGCCCATACTGCCGCCTGATACTCCGGTCGGTAATCCCCTCGACCTGATCGCGGGTGCGGGTGAAAAGGAATTTGCCCATGCCCTGCATGCGGTCTTCCACGATAAAAATATCGATTCGGTTTTTGCCATTTTCGTGCCGCCGATCACAGTCGATCAGAGATCGGTTGCGCATGCCACGGTCGACACTGCCAAGAGCCATGACAAGCCATTGGTGGCATGCTTCATGGGGGTCGGCCTGGAGGGCGAGGGCCTGGAGATTCTTCGCAAAAATGATGTGCCTTCGTTTATATTTCCCGAATCCGGCGCGCGCGCATTGGCTACCGTAGATAAATATCGCCAATGGCTGCAACGTCCCGAGGGCGAGTTCAAGAAATTCAGAGTAAACAGCAAGAAAGTTGCTCAGGTTATAAAACAGAGCAAGGGCACCGAGATTATCGGAGAACAGGCTCTTGATATTCTCGAGGCCTACGGTTTCCCGATTGCGCCCTATGTTTATGCGCACAGCATTGATGAGGCCAAGAAAAAATCAAAGAAGCTGGGATATCCCGTGGCCATGAAAGTCAATACGCCCAAGTTGCTTCATAAGACCGACCGGGGTGCGGTCAAACTCGACCTGCGTACGCCGGAGGAAGTCGAGAAAGCTTTCAGCGAGTTAAAAAAAGCGGTTGCGGTCGACCTTAAGAAAAGCGAAAAGTTCTCGGTCGTTATTCAGGAGATGGTTTCGGAGGGTGTGGAAACAGTTATCGGAATGTCAACCGACCCCGCTTTCGGCCCGATTATCATGTTCGGGCTGGGCGGTATCTATGTAGAAATCATGAAGGATGTTTCCTTCAAGCTCAATCCACTCTCCGACCTGGATGCCAAGGAGATGATCGAATCATTGAAAGGCGTGAAACTGCTCAAAGGCTTCCGTGGATCGGAACCGGTCAATATGGATGTCCTGCAGGATTCGATTCTGCGGGTCAGCCAGCTTGTGACTGATTTTGCGGAAATAATCGAGCTGGATGTCAATCCGTTTATAATCTCGGCATCTCCGGAAACCACCAAAGCCGTGGATGCCAGATTTATCATAAAAGAGTCTTAGCTGCCTCTTGCAAGGTTGTGTTGGTTTCAGCCCCTGGCCACATGGTCAGGGGCTTTTTATATCTGAACAAATCAGATTTTATTCCTGTTAAATAATTTAACTGCATCGCAAAAAAATGAATATAAAAAGGAAGGGAAAAACATGAATAATGGTCGCAGAAATTTTCTAAAGGGCGCCGGAGGTGCGTTGATGACAGCCGGCCTGGTGGGAGCCCCGTTTATCTCACAGGGTGCCATGGCCCAGGGCGGAACAGAAAATACGCTGGGTACGTACGGTAAGCATACCTTGCCGCCTCTTCCCTATGCTTATAATGCACTCGAACCCTACATCGACGAACAGACCATGAGACTACATCACGACAAACATCATCAGGGCTATGTCGACGGGCTCAATAATGCCGAGGAACAGCTTGCCAAAGCCCGTGCGGCGGGGGATTATTCCATGGTACAGCACTGGACCAAAAAGGCGGCCTTCCATGGAGCCGGGCATGTGCTGCATTCAATCTTCTGGAGCGTAATGGCTCCCAATGGCAATGGCGGCGGTGGTGAGCCGGAGGGAATGCTGGCTGACCGGATCAAACGGGATTTCGGATCAATTGCCGCCTTCAAGGAGCAGTTTTTCAATGCCGCCAAAACGGTCGAGGGTTCCGGATGGGGCATCCTGACATACCGTCCACTGGATGATCGCCTGGTAATCATGCAGGCCGAGAATCATCAGAAACTTACTCAGTGGCAGGATCTTCCGCTTATGTGCATCGATGTCTGGGAACATGCCTATTATCTGAAGTATCAGAACAGGCGCGGGGATTATATCAAGGCCTGGTGGAATGTGGTCAACTGGAAACAGGTTGCCGCAAGGCTTCAGACAGCCATGTCATAAGCTTACGAACTGAAGAGAAAATAAAAGCCGGCCTGAAATCTTTCAAGCCGGCTTAACTTTTTGAAATCATTCACTTAAAAATCATCCTGCAATCCACGGAAACGGGCATCATTTAGGATCACCTTCATGATATTTGTCATGTGCCTTTTCTCGGCATCGATGATGGAATCAAGTTCCTTGCTTTCATTTTTCATGGCGTCGCGGATTGTATTATAATACAGCAGGCTCGATTTTTCGAATTTGTAGGCCCGGTTCAAGGCTTCCTCGGCCGAATCTACATTTTTCATAGCCTGCATATTTTCGGTCTTGAAGAACTGCGAATTCGATGTTGCCCGCAGGGCATCCCGATCGATTTCTTCCATCTCGCCCTCATCATCCGCCAGCGTTTTCAAAAGCATGCTGAACTGCTCCTGGTGTACTTTTTCATCCCGGGCCAGTTTCTTAAAGACTTCGTGTATTTCCTTTTCGTTCTCGAATTTTTTGCTCAGGTTTTCATAGAATTCAGCGCCTGCTTTTTCTGTTTCAACTGCCAGTTCTATGCTTTTGCGCACGGTTGGATTTTCCATCATTATAATCATCTCCTTGAGGGGGCTTTTTTCGGTTATATACATTCTCTTAAATATGTAGCGAAAAATGCTATGATAGTCAATAGTTGTCTGATAGCCTGAATGCAAAGTTGGATTATCGTCTGACAGCATGGTTTTTAGGGACCACCCTGTCAACGTATTTCATTCATAACTGAAATCAATGCCGGGTGACTAATGGAAGAATGTCCATCCTGCAGTGATTTTAAAATCAGGTGAATCGGCAAATCCGATCTTTAGCTCCAGAAAGAATCTGTCACCATTGGAAAGGCCCTTTTCGATACCGCCGACTGCATTTAGTCCAAGTTCTGTCTGTGTGTCATCGATTTCATCATTGCCATTACCCACACCGTTATTATCAGAATCAAAATTATAGATGTTTATGCCGAGTCCGCCGCCCAGATACGGTGTCCAGACATCCCAGTTGGCGCTGAATCGATAATGGCCCTCCAGGTTTGCGGCAGCCAGGATAACATCATCACCTATGCCCAGCTCGAAATTGGGCTGCAGTCGAATATGCCTGGCGAAATTGCCGAAGTCGATATGCGCGCCGAAATGAACCTGATCCGGGTCAATTGTCGCACCCAAACGCGGCCCCCATCCTCTGAAGCCCACTCGTTCCATGGGATCATCCTGTGCAGTTGCGAAACCGCTCAACAGCATAATGGATAATATTATAAAGATTAGTTTTTTCATAATGCTCTCCTCTTTTAATTATTTTGATTGCTTATAGATTTGTTTACTGCCTTTCCGATGCAATCGGAATCTTTGATGGAGCGGTTGTCTGTACCTTGAACTTTTGTCCTTCGGGAATCTTCAGATGATCCCCTTTGGTGGCGATGATGATCGCGCCGCCTGCCCCGGCACCTACCGCTGCACCCACTGCAGCACCTTCACCGCCCTTGGCGAGACCACCGATGACCGCACCGATGACAGTACCGGCCGCCAGTGTCTCAAGGTCACTTCTGGTGCCGGAACCTGCCTCCAGTTTGACCGGCGGGCAATTGAGATTATAGTAATTGCCATTTGGCCCCATAACTTCCTGAAACTCCAGGGTCATACGGGCTTTTTTGGAAACATTTCCGGGCGCTTGTATTTCAGTCAACTGGCCTGAAACACGAGCTCCACTGGGTATGGCAAGGGTGTCATTGATGATAATATCCTCAGACATAGTTGCCATAAACTCCTCACCGCTTTCATCGGTCTCTGTGCTGAGCTTCTCGGAAACGGCTATTGTCATTTGCGTGCCCTCGGGAATGGTAATGGAGGCCTGTTGATCTGCTTCACAGGCGAACATAAAAATTAAAGCCCCTGCAATGAAAAAAAATAGAACAAATCCATTCTTCATAACTGCTATGCGACCTTTTTTAAAAGTTGATGTGGTTGATATTCAGAACAGACAGGCAGAATCGATGTTCAATCAAAATTTCAGTTTAAAGATGGCATTAAAAAAGGCGCTGACCGCAATAGGATCATCGCCCTTTTGTCAGATTAAGTAAGGACCTATTTTTTCTTTTTGAGCTCTTCGATTATCTCTTTCAGTTTTTGCGGGTCGGCATCTTTGGCCAGGTTTTCAAGTTCGCTGCGAAGCATCTCCTCATCGGTTTTAGTTGGTGCCGATTCGGTTTCATCGGGCATACCCAGAAGCTTTTTGACATTGGCCACATAGCTGGCCGGCTTGACCGGCTTTTCCAGGTAAATACCCGGGCCCGACATGGTCAATTCCTCAAGGTCGGCCTTGCCGAGCTCGTCATGGGCGTGGCCTGTGACTATCAAAACAGGAATCTTTTTCAACTCGGGGTCTTTCTGCAATTCGCGATACATCTTGGCCCCGGAATGCTTGGGCATCACCAGGTCCATGGAAATCAGGTCCGGCTCGAATTTCTTTGCCTTCTCGATGCCTTCCATCCCGTCACTGGCCGTGACAACCTTAAACCCGGCATCTTCCAGAGCCATCGATAAAAACCGAACCACATCCGGTTCATCATCAACAATCAGAACTGTTTTGTCCAGCTTATCTGCCATTTTTATTTTTCTCCCTTGCTTTTACTTTTCTTCTGATCTTTCAGCTCGGGGAGCCTGTTGCGCGGGAAGCGGAGCTGAAACACCGAGCCTTTGCCTTCCTCCGACTCGAGTGTAATCTGTCCGCCATGTTCCTGCACGATCTTGCGTGTGGTCAAGAGTCCGAGCCCTGTACCCTCTCCACCCTTGGTGGTGAAGAAAGTCGTGAAAAGTTTCTGTTTGATATTATAGTCCATACCCAGGCCGTTATCCGAGACCTCAAAAATCAAGGTATCATCTTCTTCTTTAACTGCAAGCACAATCTGCAGATTTTTCTTTTCGCTCATCATGCAGGCATCGATGGCATTTGAGACCAGGTTGGTCATGCAGTTGTGGATGCCATCCGGATCGAGAGGCGCGGGCTTGATTTCACTGTCCAGTCTTGAGACCAGTTTTATGCCGGCCTGCATGGCGGAATCGCGATAGAGATTGATAACATCCTTGACCAGGTTGTTGGGATCGATTATCTGCACCTGCGGTTCACGTCCTTTGGCGAATGACAGGAAATCCTTAACCAGGGTTGTGATCTTGTCGAAATTCTTTTCCAGGATACCCCAGCCCTCGGTGGTACGTTCCTTGTCGTCGCGATTGATACCGGAGTGAACCATATACATACCGCCCTCCAGGCCCATCAGGATATTTTTGATCGTATGGGCCAGGCCGGCGACAGTCTGCCCCACGGCCGAGAGCCTTTCGGCATCCAGTTTCTCTTTCTCCAGCTTCTTGATTTTGCGCAGGTCCTGCATAAAGGCGGCGTAACCCAGCGTTTTACGCCGATCCTTTAAGGTAGCCGCCGAAAACCTGACCGGAAGCTCATCACCTTTCTTTGAGATAACCTGCGATTCCTCCAGCACCAGGCGATTATCCTTGCTGTCCATCATCTCCACGAATTCGCCCGGAAGCATGCGATGAATCTGTTTGGCTGTGGGTTTGCCTTTATCGGTGAAATCCAGAAGATTGCGCGCGGCCGGATTGAAGATAGTTGTATTCTCGTCCGTATCGATTGCCAGGATGCCATCAGTGGAATTGTTGATTAGAGCTTTCTGGAAAACATGAATGCGTTGAAGCTCCTCCTCCAGTTTTTTGGTCTTGGTGATATCGGTGGAGATTTCGATAACATGCGCGATATCTTCATCACTGCGTCCCAATGGCGCGGTGGTGACGACATAATGCGCCCGTTCGCCGGTCTTGGTGATACCGACCTGTTCGGCCGAATGAATCTGGCCGTCGGCGAATGATTTCGCGGCCGGGCAATGGGCACATTTGCGGGTACGGTTCTTATACACCTTATAACAATGCTCATGCATTGTATCGCCAAAAGTGTGCCGGAATCTTTCATTGGCCCGGATGATCTTAAAATCCTTATCGATTACAGTGATATAACATGGTACCCGTTCGAACAGGATGTTGTATTCTGTCAGCCAGTTTTTGCTTTCGGTGATATCATGCGACATTTCCAGCACATAGATTATCTCGCCGTGTTCATTGTAAACCGGTGAGATATGGATCACATAATGGGCCGGACGCCCGTTGACATCAACTCCGGTGGTATCGATCACCTTCTTTTTGCCGTCCCGGAATGTTTCCATGGTGGGACAATTACTGCAGGGCTGATCCAGTTTCTTGTAGGTCGAGAAACATTTGCGCCCCTCCCAGGGACCGAAATATTCCTTGAAACGCGAATTTGCAGCCACCAGGTTGTAGTCGCGGTCGAGCAGGGCCGCATTGAAGGGAATGCCCTCCAGAAGCGTCCCGGCCGTTATAAGATCACTATGTGCCTTGGTTTTCATGATTTCACCTTTCTCGAGGATAAGATATCCTCAACAGCCTCCAGGAACCCGCCCACCTTGATGGGCTTTTCCATAAAGATCTCCGGCGGGGGAAGGCTGTCGTCCCCCACCCATTCGTGAAAATCGAAATCGTCACCTTTTTCTATTCCAGTCAGGATGATGACCGGGATCTTTTTTGTTGCCCGGTTTTTCCTGATCTCGCTGTAAACCGAAATCCCCGACTGCCTGGGCATCATAATATCCAGGCAGATCAGATCCGGCTGCCATTCTCCGGCCAGCTTGAGACCCTCTTCACCCGAGGTGGCTGAATGAACATCATAGCCGTTGTCCTCGAGCACGGATACCAGGTACCTTACCACATCCGGTTCATCATCAATTACCAGAATCTTCCTTTTCATTATCCTCATCCTCTAAACCGGGAATATTGACCCATTTGGATTCCCGCATATGGTGCTTGGTTGCAATTGTCTGGATGATACTGTCGGACACCGCCTCATTATGGCACGTTGTGCACTGAGTAAGTTCGGGTCTCTCGAGTTGTGCCATTTTGTTTTCATGGCATCCGATACAGCTTTCATGTAAAGCATCGACATAACCCGGGGCCATATAATCATCGACTTTAATCGTAGCATTGGCCGGCACCAGGTTTTTATGACATGTATTGCAGTCACTTGCATTGGCCGCCGTCTTTCTTTCACCGGCAGTATGACATTCCGCGCAGGACAGCCTGGCCCCGAATGGGGAAGCATGCCAGTCATGACGGAAAGCATCCACGGGCCGGTTCATATCGGCATGGCAATGCCAGCATCCGCTTTCTTTATCGCCCGGCATATTCATATGATGACATGTGGCGCAGGCCTGCTGGCCGCCCAATGTATCAATATGGAATTCATGCTTGAACATGACAAGGTCGGCGTTGCGGTTGCCGTTTATAATCAATGTATCACCGCCCAGGGCATTTTCAACCGGCATCGGAGTAATACCGCGGCTTTCCAGATTGTCGAAGGGCCAAAAGGCCACACCAAGAGCGATTGCCAGGACGAACGCCAGGGAATATTTCAGCCGTGATGACACCTTCGGCGTTCCCAGCCAGGCCATCGAAACCTTGTCGAATTGCGGACGGGTTTCCACTTTGGCTTCCGGATCCTCCGGCCTTCTCTCCCAGATGTTGAAATGTTCAACAGCAAAGAAGAATGCCAGGGCCGCGGCTGATACCACGCTGGCAGAAATCAGTATCTCAGACAGCGATGGTACATAAGCGGAACTGACCGCATCGGTCATCATCAAACCGGCCACATTGATACGGTTGAAGACTATGCCGATTACCACCATCAGCGATACCGGCCATAAACCCGCCAGCGATCTGCGCATCTTTGGGATGCTGAGTATTATCAGCGGCAGGATGATTATCATGCAGACTTCGATAATAAATGTGATCGACTCACGCGAGTCCTCAAAGATGAAAGCGAACTTACCGCGCGCGCCCAGATCGATGAAACGGATCAGGCCGTAAATTGCTATGGTGTAAATCGCCGCTTTGCCCAGCTTGGCCAGAAGATCCACTTCGGCTTTGCGCTTGTAGAGGAACGATGTCACCAGTGACTCCAGCGTAACCATCATCAGGCCCAGGCAGATGGCCGAGGCAAAAAACAGTATCGGCAGAATCGGTGTATACCAGAGCGGATGCAGCTTATAGGGCATAATCAGGAATAATGAACCCAGCGATGATTGATGCAGGGTCGAGAGCATAATACCCAGGATCACGAACACCAGCCTGTATTTCATCAGGAAACTGCGGATTTTGGCATATCTGCTGGTCGATTCCAATGGTACCGGCGAAAATTCCAATGCCAGCACAGTGGTGTAAAGCATGACACACCAGGCCACCTCAAACAGGGCCGAGTGATGCTGCCAGTCGACCACCGGGTGCCAGATATTCCAGGGCAGACCCAGGTCGAACAGGAGTCCGACAATAACGGCGATATAGCCCAGGAATGCGGTCAATACCGCCGGACGGACGATGGGATGCAGATCCTCGCGCCGCATAACATAGACGGCGGCGGTGATTACAAATCCGCCTGCGGCCAATGCAACGCCCGAGACCACATCAAAACCGATCCAGAATCCCCAGGGGGTGGCATCGGAAAGATTAGTCGTTACACCAAGGCCGAATCCGAATCTCGCGATTGCCGCCGAGACACCCAGCCCGGTGATGATCCAGAGGATCAGTTTTGCTATTTTGATACGTTCCATTATTCCGATCCTCCTTCCCCGTTGCGTTCTTTGTCACGTTTCATACGTCGTCCGATAACCCAGTGCAGGCCGACCATGGTCGCGCCCATACCCAGAAAGGCCGGGACGACACCGTTCATGGCATGCTTGGTCGTATGCGGAAGTGGTTCATCGGTGTAACGCTTGCCGTAGGAGAGGAAGCTCAGGTCTATGTCGGAAAGATACAGCACCGCGGTTCCGCCCACTTCATGCTCGCCCCAGATACGGTCAGCATAGTATTTGCCGGGATTGTCGGCGATACGTTTGCGTGCGATTTCCAGAAGTTCATCGCGCTCGCCGAATATCGTCGCCTGCGTCGGGCATGCCTCGGTACAGGCCGGCTGCCGGCCTTTTTTAACGCGCTCATAGCACATGATGCATTTTCTTATATAAGGCACCGGCTGATCCCAGTCATAACGCGGGATGCCGTAGGGGCAGGCCATCATGCAATAACGGCAGCCCATGCACTTGGAATTGTCATAAATTACCGGTCCTTCCTTGGTCTTCTTCAAGGCGCCCACCGGGCAGACCGATTCACAGGCCGGTTCGAGACAGTGACGGCACTGCTTGCGGACATAATGATTCTCGGATTTCATCAGCACCGAGGTCCAGTTCAAGGCTGAGAGGCCGTCATACTGGGTCCATTCGCGTGGATAATCACCCGGCAGATCGTAGGTCCTTTTGCAGGCCTTGACACATTCAAAGCAGCCGATGCATTTAGTCGTATCAGTCAGTATTCCCATCATACCGGCATCTCCTCCTTGCCTAATGTTTTGGCCACTCGTTCTCCGGATTCAGCCGGGAAGCGCCAGCCCTGGTTGGTTACCAGTTGCGAAAGCGGTACCAGCACGCAATGGGCCACCTTGGTGAACGGTATTGCCACGAAAATCACCTCGGCCGAAAGCATATGAACCAGCATGGTGACATGATACACACCGGCACTCAGGACCATGTTATTGGCGGCATAACCGGTCACAAATGGAACCGCCAGTAGAAGTGGCCAGATATAATCCTGCGGACGGCTCAGGAATCGTGATTCCTTTATGGCCACTCTGCCGATGAATAAAGCCACCGCAGTAATGATTGTGACGATTGTCAAGATATCCGCCAGGTTATCAGAAATCGAGAACCAGCTTACGCCGATGGAATTGTTCAACAGGCGGATATGCTCGAACAGAAAGATCGGCACAAGGATCAGGCCGACATGGAAAACGAATGATGTTATGCTGTAGAGCGGACGTTTTTTCCAGAGCCTGAATATGGGAAAAAGCCACCCGGCCGTATTCTCGACGATCTGCTTCCAGGGCAGGGTCTTGTCGCCGGCCTGGCTGTGGGCCTGGATTGCACCCCAGATCGTGAGCACGAAAATCCTCAAAAGCCCGAGGATCATTATCAAAAACGTCAGCCGGAAAAGAGGTCCGGCCACGAAGTCATAAAAACTACCCATCCTGCCTCACCTCACTCTCTTCCTGTTCTTCTTCCGGCTGTTTGGCTTTCTTTTTATCATCATCAAATATAATCGCCTTATAAACCAGGTCATGCAGGCCGACAATCTCGACATCCATTTCCTGATCTTCCATAAGTTCACGTAGCTGCTTTTTGCAGTTGGCGCAGGGCGCGACCACGATCTTGGCGCCGGTTTCTTTGATCTGTTCCGCCTTGGCCTTGCCGCCGATGGTTGTGCGGTAGGGACGAATCTCATCGATCGAGACCGTACCGCCGCCACCGCCGCAGCAGATATTATGTTTGCCGCCCGGGGTCATCTCGACATAATTCTTGCAGAATGACTTTAGAATCTCGCGCGGCTGATCTACTATCCAGCTCGTGCGGGCGATATTGCAGGGATCGTGATAGGTCACCTTCTCGGTGATCACATTGGGATCCAGCTTGATCCTGCCCTTTTTGAGCTGTTCATACAGGTATTCCATGCAGTTGACCACCTGCGGGGCATCTTTGCCGCCGCCGAATGTGGCCGCGAAGAATTTGGCCGAACGGGAAGCATGGCCGCATTCGCCGATCATGATTTTCTTGCCCTTCAGGCGACGGGTTTCCTCGACCACCTTCTTGACAATCCTGTCCAGCATCCTGTCGCTGTAAAACAGGCCGTAGTTGATGCCGTCAAAATAGCCCGTGCCGATTGTCCATGAATCGCCCGTAGCGGTAAACACGGCGGCGTTGCCCATGAGCGTATCGGCTTCCATCAGGAAATCGGAAACTGCCGGGAAAAATACAAACTCGGCATTTTCCTTATCCATGGGAAATTTTATCTCGACACCCTTTTCCTCCTCCATATCCTCTTCCAGGAACTCCAGCGTATCCAGAAGAGCCGGAACGGGAATGGCCGATGTGTTGCCGGTCTTGCCATCCAGCTGCTCACGCACGCTGACCACCAGTGCACGCGGGGCGATACCGATTTCGGCCAGGATATAGCGGCCCAGATGTGTTATCAGGCCGTGATCTATGCCTATCGGGCACTGCAAGGTACAGCGGCGACAGGCTGTGCAGTTCCAGAATGACTCGGCCATCTCATTGACCTTCTCATCGGTCAGGTATCCGCGCCCGGTCAGACGGCCCTTGATCATACCGCCCACCGTAAAATGACGGCGGTAGACGCTCAGGAGCAGTTCCGAACGGTAACAGGGGATATCATGCGGATCCCGGGTGGCCTGATAGACCTGGCATTCCGTGGCACAGCGAGAACATTTGGCGCTGCTGCGAACATACTGATCCAGAACCAGGCCATAGTTGGTATTCTTGAGAATAGCCGCAAAAGCCTCCAGGAACTTCTCTGCCCGTCCCTCAACAACCGGATCCTCGATATGATAGCGCACATCGAGTTTCTGCTTCTCGATTACCTCCGGCTTGCGCTGGGACTTAAAGGCGCGTTGTCGTTCTTCTTCGGAGATAGGATTGATCATTGTCACCTCGGTTTATGTTTTAATTTCACTTTTTTTTCGGTTTAAGGTTCTTGTATATTTTCTTATGGCCCCGCACCGGATGCATCAGCCCCGGTATCGGCGCCTTTTTGACTTCAGTTCCGGGATTTTCCAGCACCAGCGGATCGAGCAGATTTATCCTGAAATCGCGGCAACACTTTTCCACCGGCTTATTGGGCGCATGCACATACATGGCCGCGTCATAGCCCTCGGAAACCGCATGTAACTCGCGCACCTCTTTTTCCCAGTTGAACAGGTGACCGCCACAGCAAACCGCTACTCGAATTTTGCGGCCACATTCCGGGCAGTTATAATAGGCCTTGAAATCAACAGGGAATTTGCCCTCGCCTGTATCGAGATTATAGCCGTTGCCGGTCAGGTATTCACGTGTCATTTCCATCAGCTCCGCCAATTCAAACAGGCAGGGCTCAGTATTTTCCAACCTGCGCGGATCATCGGATTTCAGCTTGCCGTCAAATAATCTGTCCAGCGCTGTCAAATAGTCACCGGTGATTTTATTGTAAACCCGGCATCCGCGGGCCTCCAGTGCGTTTTTATAGAAATTGCGAATACCATTGCATATCAATGTCTCCGCGCCGCAGTCTGATACAAGACGCATTCTGGCAATCGGTCCGCTCTGCCTGCATTCCATAAGCCGTGAATTTTCCGGATTCGCATCCCCGCTTTCGAACAGCCTGAACCTTTTGGCCGCCTCGAAACAGGGCGCGATTTCATCACCGTATATAGCAATCACCACCTTCATCAAGAGAGATAAGTGTTGCGAATTCTATGCCACAATCGAAAAAATAGCTATTATATTGTATTACAAGGGCTTACATCGAGCTTCAAAATTGCTTATGTTGCATGCACTGTGTTGTGCAACGATATTGTTGCAGGAAAACCGTTGTATGGCGCAACAAACTCAGCTTTATGTTGCTTTAATCGTCTGCTCAATTTCCCATTGATAAATGGGGATGTAAACTGTATGGACTTGTTGTCTCCACTTTATGGTGAGGTAAATCAACAGCTTAATCCTATTTTCTCAGGGCCGGATGTGTCCGGAAAGGGAGCGTGAAAGATGATGAACGTGCAAGGGCTTATCATAGCCGTTTTAATGGCAATTGTACTGGTTGTTTCGGGTGCTTCGAACCTGCATGCAACAGTACATGAAATACAGGTGGGCAACTTCTTTTTCTCACCACAGGGTACCATGGTTAATCCCGGTGATAGAGTGAGATGGATACTTGCAGAAGGGGTGCATACAACCACCTCGGCAGGTGACTCCCCCAGGGCTTGGGCTTCGGGTACTATGAACAGCCCGGGCCAGACTTTTGAGGTGCAGTTTACAGCCGGTTATGATCAAGCGGGCTGCTGCTTTAAGATACTCTGGTGCAAGCAAAAAAGCCGGTACAAAATGCGCCGGCTTTTAATTTCGTTTATGTGCCTGGCCGATGCCCACATCGGCCGGGGATATGTCAAATTTAATTGATATTGTACTTTTTCATCTTGCGCCAGAGGGTGGTGCGGTCAATACCTATGATCTTTGCCGCCCTGGTCTTGTTCCCGCCCGATTCCTTCAGAGCCTGACGAATCAGGTCCTCTTCATTCTGGTTTTGAATAGCCGGACGGCTGACAGCTGTGGAGGGTTCGTTTTCGACCGATTTTCCGGCGGCCTTCAATACCTCGGCCGGCAGATTATCGGTTTTGATTATTCTTTCACGGCAGACCGCGAAGCAGTATTCGATTATATTTTCCAGTTCGCGCACATGCCCGGTATAATCATAATTCAGCAGTATTTCCATCACCCCGGGCGATACGCCGATGATATTTTTTCCGCGGCGGGCATTGAAACGGGAGATGAAATGGTCGACCAGGTATGGGATATCCTCACGGCGCTCTTCCAGTCCGGGCAGATTGAATTTTACCACAGCCAGCCGGAAATACAGATCATCGCGGAATTTTCCCTCGGCAACCATTTGACGTAAATCCTGATTGGTGGCGGCGACCACCCGGATATCCGCCTTGACCGGCGAAGTCGATCCGACCGGCTCATATTCACGTTCCTGTAACATCCTCAGCAACTTGACCTGTGTCGACTGTGGCAGCTCACCGATTTCATCGAACAAAACCGTACCACCTTCGGCCGTCGCCAGCTTGCCCGGTTTATCTTTTTTGGCATCGGTAAACGCACCCTGAACATAGCCGAAAAGCTCCGACTCGAAAAGCTGGGGAGGAAGAGTACCGCAGTTGATGACCACATAGGGTTTGTCGCTTCGCGGGCTTAAATTATGCACCGCGCGGGCAAACAGCTCCTTGCCGGAACCCGAGGGGCCCTGGAACAAGACAGTGCTTTCAGATTCGGCAACATCGGGAAGAATCGAGAAGATCTTGTGCATCTTGGGGCTTTTGGAAATAATATCCTCGAGAATATATGATTTTTCGAGCTCCTTGCGCAGATCCTCGATGGCCGAAAGGTCTCGGAATGTTTCCACGGCACCGAGAATATTGCCCTGATCATCGCGCAGCACCGCAGTAGATATGCTGATCGGCACCTTGGCGCCATCACGATTGGTGATATTGACCGGATGATCGATAGAGACATCGCCGGTACGCATGGTTTTCTCAAGCAGGCATCCGGATTCGCAGATATCGGAATGAAAAACCTCATAGCATTTTTTGCCCAGGGCCTCTTTTTCCGACATGCCGGTAATCTTCTCGGCGGCCTTGTTGAAACTGGTAATACGTCGCTCATTATCGACCGTGAACACACCATCGGCGACCGATTCCAGTATCACCTTGAAAAAATGCGGATCTTTCAGATTTTTTGAAGCCATATCATTATTATACGTATCAGGAGGTTAATAATACAAATTTATCCATATTTTCCAAGAGAATTGGATTGATGATGGACTATTTTCAGGTTCAGGCGGGCTGATTTTCGAAGATTATGCCGAAATAGTCTTTGAGCATCTGCGTGAATTCTTCGGGAGTGTTAATCGGCCTTTTGTCCCTTTCATCAGCCGATGTAACCGTAAGGCTGTCATCGGTTAAGCTGATCCTGCCGGTGGGCGTGGCGATTGTGATCAGGTTGTTCTGAGTAAAATGCGAAGCGGGTGAAGTCTGATGGTACTCGCACATTTCCTCAAATTCACTTAACTGTCTCGGGATGGATGTGAAGCGATATTGTGTCTTCCAGGCATCATCCACGAATTTCTGCAATCTGTAGCCATTTTTCTCATCGGGATTTTCCTGCAGGCGATACCTGCCACTGACATCTTCGACTGAGTCCTCGGGAAGGGAAATCGGTTTCCTGAAGCTGTCCCCGAAACCGACATCGACCAGATAGGTCTGATCCAGTTCGACCAGGATAACCATATGATCGAATTCTTCGCCCGCTTTGCCTTCCTTGTTGAAGACTCGGGCCGAGCATATATTCAGCTCATAGCCCAGCTTTTTGAGAAGTTGCGAAAACAAGCCGTTTAACTCGTAGCAAAAACCGCCGCGCATATTTTCCACGATTTTTGTATAAAATCTGTCATAATCGAGGAATATTTCGATTCCCCGGGCGATATCCAGATTCTCGAAGGGGACATTGAGCAAATGATGATTCTGCAATCGGGCCAGAAAAGAAAGATCGGCATCAGATTTTTTTTCAATGCCGATTCTTTTCAGATATCTGTCTATATTCATGAATACTAACTTTCGGTTTGAGCTTTAACCGCCCTGCCGATTTCCCTGCCGAATTCGTAGCAATCATGCAGATCATCGCCGGAGGGCACATAATTGGAACTGATCCCATCACCGATAAGTTCGAATTTCATTTCTTCCAGCTCTTCATTGAGCATTTTGGTAATTCGATCGGCCCAGCCGTAGGAGCCGAATGATGCGCCCAGCTTTTTACCCGGCTTAAGGCCCTTCATGTAAGTCAGAAGATCGCCGACCATGGGCAGGATATTATTGTTCATGATCGATGAGCCAAGCACGATTGCCCGCGCTTCCAGGGCCTCGGTCATAACATCGCTGCGATGAGTTTTGCGCAGGTCATGAATCTGCACCGAGACATCCTCGGCCGCCACGCCCTTGCCGATTTCCTCGGCCATTTTGGCAGTCGAGCCCCACATTGTGCCGAAGACAATTATGACCTTCTCAAGGCTCTTTTCACTGCTCCAGAACATATACTTATCCAGAATAGCATCGATCTCGGAACGCCAGATCAGGCCATGATCCGGTGCTATCATATCGATTTCCAGGTTGTTTTCCCTTAGTTTCTCGACAAATTTTCGCGCCGGGGTTGTGAAGGGCATGAAGATATTGGCGAAATACTTGGCGCTCTGCCAGAAAAGTTCACCCCGGTCAACCTCATCATCGAAACGCTCGCTGGTGGCCCAGTGCTGGCCGAAAATATCGTTGGAAATTAAAAGCTTATCCTGCTCGATATAGGAAACCATGCTTTCCGGCCAATGCAGCATCTTGGAATCATAGAAAGTGATAGTCCGTTCACCAATATTTACGGTATCACCTTCCTTGACTATTTCCAATGGCCATGAATCGAAATGAAAATGAGCCTTGAGCGCCTTTTCGCATTTGGCCGTGCAGAATATCTTTTCCGGTTTGGCAATTTCGATCATGCGCGGCAATGCGCCGGTATGATCCATCTCGGCATGATTGACCACTATGTAGTCGATATCGGCCGGATCTGAGAAGGCGCGGATATTGTCGATCAGGTCATCGGTCAGGTCGGCCTTGACAGTGTCGAAAAGTACGGTCTTTTTATCTTTTACCAGGTAGGCATTATAGCTTGAGCCTTTTTCAGTGGAATAGCCATGAAAATCGCGCAGGCCCCAGTCGACCGCGCCGACCCAGTATATGTTATCTTTTATTTCGAGCGGTTTCATTGCCACCTCCATTGCATATCATAGCCGGTAATTTACTCCTCGATCGGCACGAAATCCTCTTTGCCGACATTGCAGTCGGGACAGATCCAATCTTCGGGAAGGTCCTCGAAAGATGTGCCGGGAGGGACGCCATGTTCCGGGTCGCCTTTCTCCGGATCATAGATATAATCGCAGTATTCGCAAGCGTAACGTTTCATGCAGGATAATTGCCGCTATCAGTTTTCGGTATAAACAAGGTCATCGTATTCGGTTTCGAAACGAAGCTTGTGCTTGGCCTCTTCCTGGGCAAGTAATTCCAGTGTCTGTTTGGCCGCGTTGTCATCTGTCTGCGAGGCCAGTTGAGTATAGAGTTTATATGCATTTTTCTCGGCTTTCATGGCCACAATCAGGGCATCCTGGAATTCCATATTGGGAGTAAGCTCAATATCTTCGAGATTGTCGCCGATTTTCAGGTCGAGAATCTTTGATTCGGAACGTTTCAGGGTTTTGCCCTCTTTGGCCGCCAGGAGTTTGGCCTTGTGACCCAGTTCCTCCTGGGCAAACTTCTTGAACATCTCCTGAACATGCGGCTTGTTAATACGTTCCGCCAGGTCCATGTAGAATTCATGGGCCTCTTCCTCTTTGCCGATTGCGAAATCCAGAATCTCTTCTACCGATTTAAACTCCATATTTGACCTCAATATATTCTAAGGTTATCTCTATCCTGCGCCTAAAACGGTGCGAATCCGCTGTCTGACCAGTAGTCTTTGCGCAGTTCTTTCTGCTGGGCCAGGAGGGCGTTGTAGTGCCCCTGCTCCCATTCAGCCAGCTCATCATAGAAACGCTTGATCTCGGGATCATCCGCTTTTTTCGACTGCTCCTGATAGAACTTTATCGCATCCAGTTCCAGTTGCACACCGATTGAAAGCGCGCTCATCTCGATATGAGCATCCTTGATACGCGATTTAAGTTTATCGGAAAAGATCGGTGACAGCCCGGAAAGGTCGGCTTTGGGACCCAGCTTGATTGTCATATCGGGAACGCCGGTTTCCATGATCGAATCATACTGCCGTCTCAGGAAATGCATATGATCCAGTTCCTCATTGGCCAGCGTCTCGAAAATCTCTTTACCTTTTTCGTCCTCGGTACCCTTGGCGGCCATACGGTAGAAGCTATTGCCGTCACGTTCGGCCCTGATAGCTTCGGTCAGGCCCTCAAGGAGTTCCTTCTTCTTGTCATCCATAATACTAACCTTCAGATTTTGCCGGATGGGAATATCAGTCTATCGGCGATTCCATTGAAAATTCCTGGAAATCGAAATAATAGCCGGTATTTCCCAGGTAATCGATTTCAGCCTGGACGATTGCCTTGTGACCCTCTTCGATTTTCAGGAAATGCTCGAACATCTTGCCTTCCTCGCCCATCTCCTCGACCATCCTGTTATAAAAATTGGAGGTTTCGGTTTCCAGTTCCAGGGCTTTGCGCAGCATTTCCATCTCAGAACCGTAATCCTCTTTCGAGATATGGCGGTCGAGCTTTTTGACGCCTTCATCGAGGGCCTTCTTGGGTGGCACTACCGTGTCCAGTTTATCGGTGGTTATCTTGCCGGTATTCTTCCATTCATCCAGTTTGCTTTGCAGGTAATCGACATGCCCCTGCTCCTCATCACCCAGGACCTTGTAGATTCGTTTACCGGTTTCGTCATTGGATTTTTCAGCCGCTTCCAGGTAGGCATCGCGCACCTTGTGTTCATATTCCAGCGCTGTTTTAATGGCTTCCTCGAGAGTCATTAATTCCTCCAGGTATAAAAAATACTCTCTAAACAGATCGGGCATCCATCGCCGGATGAATGCCCGTCATAGTTGTCGTAAATTATTCCGAGCCATCGGCTCCGGGCTGACGGCCCGCCAGTTCCTGGTCTACAATCAATAGACCCGGACCCTGGGTACCGGCCAGCTTCAATTTCTGAACTATATCATCAACCGAGGATTCCTCTTCAACCTGCTCATCCACGAACCACTGCAAAAATGACTGTGTGGGATGATCGCTTTCGTCACGGGCCAGGTCCAATAATTTGTGAATCCTGTCCGAAACCTTCTGCTCATGCTTAAATGCGGTCTCGAAAGCATCCAGCGGTGAATCCCATTCAAAACCGGGATCATCGATCTGGGCCAGTTTGACACGGGCGTGACGATTGTTGATATAATCATAGAATTTCATGGCATGCATGACTTCTTCCTGGGCCTGGGCTTTCATCCAGTTGGACATACCGGGGAGATTCATATCCTCCAGGTAAGCGCCCATCGCCAGGTAGATATAAGCGGAATACAGCTCGTAGTTGAGCTGATCATTCAATGCATCCAGAACCTTTTCTTTTAACATTCTCGTTTCCTTTCTCGTAATGGCTTTTGCCCTGTTTTATTTTATCAGATTCAGAACAAAAGCTGCGCCCGGATGTTTCGCATTTGCTGCGTTTATTACCGCTTTTTGGAAAAACGGAAAGGCCTCAAGCGGGCTCCGATTATGAGCCGTAGGGGTACATGTTTTTCTTGATAATCTCCAGATCGGCCAGGAGCGCATTATGCTTGTTTTCATCGCGCAGGAGATAGTTGATCAGGTATTCGGTCACAACCATCTTGCGTCCCTTAAGCGCCTCCAGGGCCTTTTCGGCCATTTCGATTGTCTTTTCCTCGATACGGATATGATTATCAATCTGATCCCAGACCTTTTCCAGGTCCTCGGGCGTGATTGTAACCGGCTTTTCCGCGAGTACATGCACGATAAATTCCTGCACGCGGTGATGGGTCTGGGAATCATTCTGGATGATTTCCATGACCATGCGGATCAACGGGTTATCGGTCTTTTCGATTATCTGGCCGGTTGATGATATGGCGGAATCCTCGATTGCCTGCCAGCGTTTCATATTCTCTACTATCTGTTCCTGGATTTCCTTGGTAGACATCAGTTTTCCTCCTGAGCTTCCTATTTTCGATTTAAAACTTACTTTCCATGCTATCCATCTCTGAAATGGAACGTGAAATATATCACAAAAAGAGCCCGAAATCAAGCTCTAAAAGATTACCTCATATATTATTACAAAGCAAAATAAATGGATAAATGTTTCCAGATTTTACGGAAATTTTTGTCTCCCCGGACCGCGGAGTTTGTGCATTCTGCGCAAAAATCGGTTTGAGTATGGGCCCGTTTTGATTATTATATGCAGGATGGATGCTTAAAGCTTATGGAGGTGAGATGCCAAATCCAAGAATTGCCAGCCTGGAACCGATCCATATTGAACTGGAACCGAAAGACAAGGGCTACTGGTGGTGCTCATGCGGCTATTCCGCCGCCCAGCCGTTCTGCGACGGTTCGCACAACAAAGAGAAGGAATGCGGATGTACTCCGTTGAATTTCAATGTCGAGAAGAAGGGGGAGGTCTGGCTGTGCATGTGCAAACATACCGGCAACCCGCCCTATTGTGACGGCATGCATTGCAAGCTGGAGGAATACAAGGACCGCGAGGGCAAATAGCAGGGGCAGGACAACGTTCGAATATAGTATGAGAATATAAAAGGCACAGATGGGATTATATCTGTGCCTTTTTGCATTTTAATAGAATTTGCTAAATAAACAGCCGGGGGTGGGCAACTGCTTTAGCGGTGGGATCAAAAATGTAGGTTAATTCTTGGAAAGAATTGACAGACAATATGTTTTTAAGGAATCTGTATTAGCCAGGGTGCCCCACCCGGCCTTTTGTTGAAAGAAGGCATATTAATGTCGCTTGCAATTCTTGTAATCGCAGTAATAGTACTATTAAGGCTATTTTCTCTAATTGGCGATTGGGCGTTTACATTTTCAAAAATCTCATCAATATTGATTGGTATTTGGTTACTAATATCATTTTTTACAGATGTTTTTAAAAACATTCCACATACAATGAGATCGGCTTTTCACCCTTATAGCAGATATGGCGTTGAGGAAGTGGGGGATGTATATACTAGACCATTGAGGAAGCAGAAATATGCATATTTTGGAATCATCTCTATAACTATTATCATAAGGATATTATTGGTTTATCTGATCTGCGTATGGTATATTTTCTAAGCGCTTTGTGAGCTGTTTATGCTTATAAAACTGTCCACTAAAATGGGGCAATCCCATTCCTGATGGCAGAATGCTGGCAACTGACGGGGAATTGACGAATCATGTGTTTTAAAGAAATCTGTCAAGCCCCTACGGGCTTGACCTACAAATCTGCTATATAGTCTTAGGGTCGGATTGGAGGAATAATGAAAAAATATGAAGCTGCAAAAATCTATTTTCTGGGTATTATCTCAGCATTTCTGCTTTACCTTTTTATAAGTAACAGCTCCTTAATTGCCTTCGAAGATCCTGGCCCAATGGATAATGATGTCGGACGCTTCCAGTTCTATGTTCATCCCAATATAAAGAATAAATATGGCGTCATTGACACCAAAAGCGGGACTTTAATCAGAGTGGGAGGAGAAGACCATACCCGGATTAAAGAGGTAGTGCTCAGCGCAGTTTATGCTGATATTACATTTGATTACAAGTTATCTACATTGAATTCCGACTCTTTGACAGAGAGGCAAATGCAAAGGATTTTTCGCAAATTTAACGAGATTAGGCAACAGCTTGGATACTATCCCATTCCAGATGAAGAAAGATATAAAGGAGCTAAAGATCCTCTTTGAATCAATGAGCAATATGGGAAATGAGTAGTTGTAGTATTCTTTTAAAATATGACTGTAGGGCAGGTTCCCTGCGAACCTGCCATATGTGATATATATGCAATTGGAATTGGCATGACCACAGGGGTCATGCCCTACAGGTTTGTTTTCAACAAAGTAACTTAGGTCAATTCCTGGAAAGAATTGACAGTAATGTGTTAAATAAACCCCAACAGTATGATAAGAAGAGAGAAAACACAAATGAGAAACCCATCCATAAATGGATGGGCCACCCGACAAGACTGCCAGAAAGCACAAGACAGGTTTTGAACCCCCACCCGATGACTGAGCACAGACTGATAGCAAAAGGCGCAGTATCTATACCGCGCCTTTTCGTTTTCAGAGCCTATTCTGAAATAAAATCTATATCATGTCCAGTTGCGTTTTTATGTCTTCCAATAGATCGTCGATGTTTTCCAGTCCGACCGAAATCCGTACCAGGCCATCTTTGATGCCGGTCTTTTCGCGTTCCTCGGGCGGTATCGAGGAATGGGTCATCAGGGCCGGAAGTTCCACCAGCGATTCCACACATCCCAATGATTCCGCCAGCGTAAACAGCTTGAGCCCCTCCACGAATGCCGAGGCCTTTTTTATATCGGCCGCCAGCTCGAATGATACCATGCCGCCGAACCCGCTCATCTGTCTGCGGGCCAGCTCATGCTGGGGATGGCTGATCAGGCCGGGATAGAATACCCGTTCGACCTTTTCATGATCCTCGAGAAATTTTGCGATCCGGCCGGCGTTTTCCTGATGACGATCCATACGCAGGGCCAGCGTCTTCGTGCCGCGCAATATCATATAGCTGTCAAAGGGCGACAATATCGCACCGGCGGCATTCTGGTTGAAACGTATCTTTTCATGAAGATCATTATCGGAGGTCAAAACCGCGCCGCCGACAGAATCGGAATGGCCGTTCAGATATTTGGTGGTGCTGTGAATCACCAGATCGGCGCCAAGCTCCAATGGCTTCTGAAAATAAGGCGTCATGAAGGTGTTATCCACCGCCAATGGTATGCCCTTCTGACGGGCAATTTTTGAAATCGCCTCGATATCACAAATCTTTAGAAGCGGATTGGTGGGTGTTTCCAGCCAGATCAATTTTGTATTATCTTTGATAGCATTTTCGACATTGCCGGTCCGGCGCGCATCGACATAACTCACATCGATCTTAAAGTGGCTGTTGAATACCTGCGTGAACAGCCGGCGTGTGCCGCCATAGAGGTCATCGAATGCGATCATGTGATCGCCCGCCTCCAGAAAGCTCAGGATCACAGTCGTGGTGGCTCCCAGGCCGGAGGCGCAGGCGATACCGTAATTTGCATGCTCCAATGCCGCAATTCGTTTTTCCAATGCGTCACGGGTGGGATTGCCGGAGCGTGAATATTCATAGCCCATGGGCGGGTTGTCGATACGGTCTCGTGCAAAAGTTGAGGTCAGATGAATCGGGCTGACAACATCGCCCGACCCGCCTTCTTTCAGGTTCGGTTCCTCTCCGGCATGAATCGCTATAGTCTCAAATTTCACCACAAATCTCCATTCAGAAATCCATGTTCTCTCATCCAATCGTCATTATAAATCTTGCTCAGATATCGCATTCCGGCGTCGGGCAAAATGACTACGATATTTTTGCCCTCGGGCACATCCGGGGCGATTTTAAGCGCGGCCCAGATTGCGCTGCCCGATGATCCGCCCGCGAAAAGGCCCTCCTCACGAGCCAGGCGGCGGGTGGTAATAAATGAATCCTTGTCATTGACCTTGATGATATCATCGATCAGGTCAAAATCAACCGCCTTGACCAGGTAATCCTCGCCGATACCCTCGACCTTGTAGACATGCGGTTCGCCTGTTTCGCCGGTCTTGAAATAGTTATAGAAAACCGAGCCCTCGGGATCGACCGCGATTACCTTCACCCCGGGATTTTTCTCTTTCAGGTACTTGGCAGTACCGCTTAAGGTTCCGCCTGTGCCGATACCCGCTATCAGGTAATCGATCTTGCCCTCCATCTGATCCCAGATCTCCGGGCCGGTGGTTTTGTAGTGCGCTTCAATATTTTTGGGATTGTTGTACTGATCGGGATAAAATGAATTGGGCGTTTCCTCGGCCAGCCTGCGAGCCACACTGTAATAGCTTTCGGGAGAATCGGCCGGAACATCGGTGGGCGTAACGATCACCTCCGCGCCATAGGCTTTCATCAGGTTGATCTTTTCCGTGCTCATTTTATCGGGAATCGTGATGATACACTTGTAGCCCTTGACTGCGGCGATCAGCGCCAGCGCGGTACCGGTATTGCCGGAGGAGTTTTCGATAATCGTGCCGCCCGGTTTGAGCAGGCCGCGTTCCTCGGCATCCTGGATGATAAACTGGGCCATACGATCCTTAACCGAGCCGGTCAGGTTCATATATTCCAGCTTGGCCCAGATATTGGCCCGGCTGCCATTGGTCATATTTTTCAGCTTGATTACAGGTGTCTGCCCGATAAGCTGAAGCGGATCGGTGGTGGTTTTCATATATAATTTACCTCACATTAAAGATCGCTTTAGAATCCGAAAATCTGCCCATAATCAGGACGTTTCTGATCTTATATGCACGTATAACAGAGTTAACCGAGATAAGTGCCTCAATTTTTAAAATCGGATTAAAAAGGTGGTTAGCTTAGGCGATTTTTTGTGATTCAGTTTATTATATCGCGATCATTTATTTCAATTTGCCATTAAACGAATAATAAGTTATTGCGTTAATATGTTGGATATGTTAATTTGCGGATAGCAAAAGCACCCGGCACAATCATCACAAAGCATCTTTAGAAATTTCTGGCATCAACAGGGGATTTATCTGTCCGTGCAGGCATGCCGCGTTTGCCGTATGCCCGCCGTTTTGTGGACAATCATACCTTTAATCGAAAGGAGGTCTTTTTTGAAGCCATTCAAAAAACTCTGCACATCGTTTCCGATCCTGATCATCCTGGCCTGCGTGGTTCTGTTCATGCTATCCTGCAGCGAGGATTGCCCCTCATGTCCCGGGCCCGAACCTGTCGAGCCGTATGCGGGCTACGCCTATATGTCGGATTATGTCAATATGTTTATCTATCAGGTTGACACGGAGACAGATTCGCTGGTCGACAGCATTGCCTGCCCGGCCGAGCCGGGGTATATGGATGTTTCCGGGGATGGTCAGTTTCTGGCCGTGACCTATGCCGAATCGACCTCCAGCCCGTTTACGGTCATCTATGATGCCCAGACACTGGATCAACTGCGTCAGCTGGACATTTCGGTAAAGTGCCATTTTGTGGCTGAAGAGAACCTGATGATCGGCTATTATGATCATCATTTTTATTTTTACAGCCTGCCGGATTTCACGCTCACCTCATCAGATTCAATCGGCTACTTCCGCAACGGGGTAATCGCCGGTGAACAGGGCCTGATATTTGGCCTTAGTGATGAAGACCCGTCTGTCTGGGATTCCACATTCGTGATCGCCTATGATTACCGAAGCAGGCAGATCAGCGATACCTGGCGTTTTCGCGATTGGCACAAGACCCATACGTTTATGGATATTGATGTCACACCGTCGGGCGACAAACTCTATGCTATCGTGAAGCCGCATCGGGATTATAAGTACGAGTACTATCATGCCGCATGTATCGACCTGCAAAATCGCACAGAGATTTTCTCATTCGGAAAGACCGAAAGGGGAGGTGGCGCAATCAGGCTCTCTCCTGACGGTCGGGAAGTGTATCTGGCTCAGCAGGGCCGGGGCCGGGGCCTGTGGGAATCAAATACGGTGTTTATCCTCGATGCGATGACAGGCAGCTATCTTCATGGTATTTCATTTTTCGGGCTGCGCAGCTATCCTACATGGCCGATTCCAATCTGGTCAATTGCTTTTACCCCGGATGGCAACAAAGCCTATGTCGGCACAGGGGATCAGGTGATGGGCTATGGTTCTATGATTGTGATTGACACGCGTATCCGTGAAATCAAAAAACTGATCTGGCCCGACCTGAGACATTTCTCCTATCAGGTCGTAATCGGGCCAAAACTTTGAGGAAGGGGATTGATGAATTTCAACAAAGCGCTTCTGATAGCCATCATTTCCTGCCTGGT